>NZ_JBITLM010000003.1:769446-840633 GCF_044465295.1 Nonomuraea sp. NPDC049714
GGGGGCCCGCCCAAGTCGTCGTTCCTGAACCCCCCCCCTAGCTCCCCAGGCCGGGCCGGGGGGCCCCCCCCCCCCCCACGACCTTCAGAACGTCACTCGGTGGAGAAGGCGGCGTCGAAGGAGGTGGTGGGCGGGGTGATGGCGTTGAGGTCGCGGATGTAGGACAGGGCCTCACGGCCGCCGTCCAGGCGGTCCATGCCCGCGTCCTCCCACTCGATGGAGATCGGCCCGGTGTAGCCGATCGAGTTCAGCGCGCGGAAGCAGTCCTCCCACGGCACGTCGCCCCGGCCCGTCGAGACGAAGTCCCAGCCGCGCCGCATGTCGGCCCACGGCAGGTGCGAGGACAGGCGGCCGCGCCGGCCGTCGCCCACCCGCATCCGGGTGTCCTTGCAGTCCACGTGGTAGATGCGGTCGGCGAAGTCGAGGATGAACCCCACCGGGTCCAGGTCCTGCCACACCATGTGCGAGGGGTCCCAGTTGAGGCCGAAGGCGGGCCGGTGGCCGATCGCCTCCAGGGTCCTGACGGTGGTGTGGTAGTCGTAGGCGATCTCGCTCGGGTGGACCTCGTGCGCGAAGCGGACACCGACCTCGTCGAAGACGTCCAGGATGGGGTTCCAGCGGTCGGCGAAGTCCTGATAGCCCGCGTCCACCATCGAGGCCGGCACCGGCGGGAACATCGCCACCGTGTGCCAGATCGACGAGCCGGTGAAGCCCACCACCGTGTCCACGCCCAGCAGGGCCGCCGCCCTGGCGGTGTCCTTCATGTCCTCGGCGGCGGCCTGACGGACGGACTCGGGGTCGCCGGAGCCCCAGATGCGAGCCGGCAGGATGGCCTTGTGCCGGGCGTCGATCGGGTGGTCACAGACGGCCTGGCCGACCAGGTGGTTGGAGATGGTCCACACCTTCAGGCCGTGCTTGTCGAGCTGGGCACGCTTCTGCTCGACGTACGACGGGTCCGCCACGGCCTGCGCGACGTCGAAGTGGTCGCCTGAGCAGGCGATCTCCAGGCCGTCGTAGCCCCATTCGGCCGCCAGCCTGCAGACCTCTTCGAACGGCAGGTCGGCCCACTGGCCGGTGAACAGCGTGATGGGTCTCATGTGTCCTCCACAGTGGTGAAGCGGCTGCCGTCAGCCGCGCTCTGCTCGACCGCGGCCAGCACGCGCTGCACCCGCAACCCGTCGGCGAACGACGGCGTCGGATCGGTGCCGTGCCCGATCGCCTCCAGGAAGTCCCGGATCTCGTGGGTGAAGGTGTGCTCGTAGCCGAGGCCGTGTCCTGGTGGCCACCACGCGCCGACGTACGGGTGGTCCGGTTCGGTGACGAGGATGCGCTCGAAACCTCTGCCGCCCTCGCTGAACCACAGCTCGTTCATCGACTCGAAGTCGAAGGCGAGGCTGCCCAGCGAGCCGTTCAGCTCGATGCGCATCGCGTTCTTGCGGCCGGTGGCGAACCTGGTGGCCTCGAACGAGCCGACCGCCCCGCCGGAGAGCCGGGCGGTGAACAGCGCGGCGTCGTCGACGGTCACGGTGCCCGTCCCCGTGCTTGTTCCCGTGCCGCCCGCCGCGGCCAGGCCGGACGACCCCTCCGCGAGCGGGCGTTCCTTGATGAACGTCTCGGTGAGCGCCGAGACGCCGGTGATCCGCTGGCCGCTGACGAACTCGGCGGCGTCGATGATGTGCGCGCCGATGTCGCCGAGCGCGCCGGAGCCCGCCTTGTCCTTCTGCAGCCGCCAGACCAGCGGGAACTCCGGATCGACGATCCAGTCCTGCAGGTACTGGGCGCGTACGTGCCGGATCTCGCCGAGCCTGCCCTGCGCCACCAGGTCGCGGGCGAGCGCCACGGCGGGCACCCGCCGGTAGTTGAAGGCGACCATGCTCTTGCCGGTGGCCGAAGCCGCGGCCTGGACCATGGCCTGAGCTTCGGCGACGGTGTTGGCCAGCGGTTTCTCACAGATGACGTGCTTGCCGGCCCGCAGGGCGGCGATGGCGATCTCGGCGTGGGTGTCACCGGGCGTGCAGATGTCGACGATGTCGACATCTGGCCGCCCGATCACTTCCCGCCAGTCAGTCACCGCCTCCTCCCAGCCCATCTGTTCGGCCGCGGCCTCCGTGGACTCCTTCGAGCGTCCGGCGATCACCCGCATGCGCGGGACGACCGGTACGTCGAAGAAGGCAGCGACGCTACGCCAGGCCTGGGAGTGGACGCGTCCCATGAAGGCATAGCCGATCATGCCGACGCCGACGGTTCTGTCTGACATGCAGCCCCCGATCAGGATTCGAAGCCAAGTGGCAGATACTTCTCTACGTTCTCCTTGGTAATGGTCTCGGATGCCAGTGTGATCGACTGCGGCACCTGGTTCTCCACCAGGTCACTCATTCCCTTGCCCTGGGCGATCAGACGTGCGAGTTTGATCGCCGACGAGGCCATCGTGGGGCTGTAGGTGACCGTGGCCTTGAGCACCGACGTGCCGCCCTGGATCTCCTTCATGGCGTTGGCCGAGCCGGCGCCGCCCACCATGATGAACTCGTCGCGGTTGGCCGCGTTGATCGCGGCGAGCACGCCGATGCCCTGGTCGTCGTCGTGGTTCCAGAGGGCGTCGATCTTCTTGTGCGCCTGGAGCAGCGAGGCGGCCACCTCGTTGCCGGTCTCCACGGTGAACTGGGCGTCCTGCTTGTCCGTGACCTTGAACCCGTACGACTTCAGCGCGTCCTCGAAGCCCTTGCTGCGGTCCTGGGTGAGCGGCAGCGTGGCGATGCCCTGGATCTCCACGATGATCGGGTTGGCGACGCCCTTGTCCTTGAGCGCCTTGCCGATGTAGTGGCCGGCCGCGACGCCCATGCCGTAGTTGTCGCCGCCGACCCAGGTGCGGTAGGCGAGCTTGTCGGGGAAGACGCGGTCGAGGTTGATCACCGGGATGCCGGCGGCGGTGGCCTGCAGGGCGACCTGGTTGAGCTGCTGGCCGTCGTTGGGCAGGATCACCAGCGCGTTCACCTTGGCCGCGATGAGCGACTCGACGGCGGAGATCTGCTGGTTGATGTCGTTGGTGGGCTCGACCGGCTTGAACTCGACGTCGGAATACTGCTTGGCGGTGGCCTCGGCGTTCTTGGCGATGGCGGCGATCCAGCCGTGGTCGGCCGCCGGCGCGGAGAAGCCGATGACCACCTTGGTGCCCGGCTGGTCGTTGCCGCTGGCCGCCGGAGCGGGCGCGGGGGCCGCGCTGGAGGCGGTCTCGGCCGGCTCGTTGCTGGTGCAGCCTGCCGCCAGCAGAACGGCGCCGCCGACGAGGAATCCTCTGCGCGCGACTTTGTTGCTCATGGTGCTCTCTCCTTCAGATTCCGCCGCTGGAGAAGGACGGCGACGACGATGATCAGGCCCTTGGCGATCAGCTGGTCACTGGTGTTGAGCCCGTTGAGGATGAACAGGTTGGTGATGAGCGTGAAGATCAGCAGACCCAGGATCGAGCCGATGATCGTGCCCCGGCCGCCGGTCAGCAGCGTGCCGCCGATGATGACGGCCGCGATGGCGTCGAGTTCGTACAGGTCGCCGTGGGTGGACGAGCCCGTGGTCGTCCGGGCCATGATGAGGACCGCCGCGATGCCGCAGGTCAGCCCGGACAGCGCGTAGAGCAGGGCGGTGTGCTTGCGGACGTCGATGCCGGCCAGCCGGGCGGCTTCCGGGTTGCCGCCGACCGCGTAGGTGCGGCGGCCGAAGGTGGTGCGGTTGAGCAGGATCCAGCCGAGCACCACGACCAGCGCGAAGACGTAGACCAGCAGCGGGATGCCGAGCACCCGGGTGGTCGACAGGTCGACGATGGCCGAGTTGCCGCTCTGGATGAGCTGGGTCTTGCGATCGGACATGCGCTGGGCCAGGCCGCGCGCGGCCACCAGCATGGCGAGGGTGGCGATGAACGGCACCAATCGCCCGTAGGCGATGAGCAGCCCATTGACCAGCCCCGCGCCGGTGCCGACGAGGACCGCGCAGAGCACCATGACGAACGGCCCGAACTCCTGTGTGGCCACCGTCGTCGCCCAGACCGAGGCCAGCGCCATGATGGCGCCGACCGACAGGTCGATGCCGCCACCGATGATCACGAACGTCGCGCCGACGGTGATGACGCCGATGGTCGCGGCCAGCGTGAGGATGTTGACCAGGTTGGTGCCGGTGGCGAAGGTATCCGGCCGGGTGACCAGGCCGACGACGATCAGCAGGCCGATCGCCACCAGCAGGCCGAGGTGGCGGGCCTCGCCGAGCATGTTCAGCGGGTTGCGTGTCGCCGCGCCCGGCGGCGCGGACCCGCCTGTCTCCGGGACCGCCGCCGGCGGTCTTTTGGGGTCGCTCATCAGGCCGCTCTCCCATCCATGATCATGTCGAGTACGCGGTGCTCGTCGAGTTCGCCGGCGTCCGCCTGGTGGATGACCGTTCCTTCACGCAGCACCAGCACGCGGTCGGCGAGGCCGAGCACCTCCGGCACCTCGCTGGAGACCAGCAGCACCCCGATGCCCCGGTCTGCCAGGTCGCGGATGACCGCGTAGAGCTCGGCCCTGGCGCCCACGTCCACGCCCCGGGTCGGCTCGTCGAGCAGGAGCAGCTTGCGGCTGCCGAGCAGCCAGCGGGCCAGCACGGCCTTCTGCTGGTTGCCGCCCGACAGGTTCTTGATCGGCCGTTCGGGGTCGGGTGGCCGGATGTCCAGCGCCTTCACCAGCCGGTGCGCCTCGGCCCGCTCGCGGGCGCGGTTCATCCAGCCGAGCCTGGCGAAGCTCGGCAGGCTGCCCAGCGTGATGTTGGCGGTGATGCTCTGGTCCAGGAGCAGGGCCTGGGCCTTGCGCTCTTCGGGGGCCAGGCCCATGCCGCGCTTGACGTTGCCGACGACGCTGTGCCGTACCTCCTCGCCGGACAGCTGGACCACGCCGGAGGCGGGGCGGGCGCCGTACACCGCTTCGAGGATCTCCGAGCGGCCGGAGCCGACGAGGCCGGCCAGCCCGACGATCTCGCCCGCGCGTACGGAGAAGGACACGTCGGCGAACGCGCCCGGCGAGCTGAGGCGCTCGACCTTCAGCACCTCCTCGCCGGGCGGGCGCGCCGCCCTGGGCGGGAAGACGTACTCGACGTTCCTGCCGGTCATCAGCGAGACGACGTGCGAGGTGGCGGTCTCGCGGGCGGGCAGGCCGACGGCGACGGTACGGCCGTCCTTCAGCACGGTGACCCGGTCGCCGATCGCGCGGATCTCCTCCAGCCGGTGCGAGATGTAGACGACGGCCACGCCCTGCGCGGTGAGCTCGCGGATGATCCGGAAGAGGTTGTCCACCTCGTCGTGGGCCAGCGCGGCGGACGGCTCGTCCATGATGATCAGGCGGGCGTCGTGGGAGAGCGCCCGCGCCATCGACACGACCTGCTTGGCCGCGGCCGGCAGTCGTCCCACCTCGGTGGAGGGGCGGATCTCGCCGTGGCCGAGCCGTTCCAGCACCTGGCGGGCGGCGCGGTTGGCGGCCGACCGGTTGACGAAGCCGAGCTTGGCGTGCTCGTGGCCGAGGAAGATGTTCTCCGCCACGCTGAGCCCGTCCACCAGGTCGAGTTCCTGGTAGATGGTGGCGAAGCCGAGCCTGATGGCGTCGTTGGGGCTCGACGGGCGCACCTGCGCGCCGTTGAACTCGATGGTGCCCTCGTCCGGCTGGTGGACGCCGGCGAGCACCTTGATGAGCGTGGACTTGCCGGCGCCGTTCTGGCCGAGCAGGCAGTGCACCTCTCCCGCCCGCACGTCCAGATCCACCCCGTCCAGTGCGCGCACACCCGGGAACTGCTTGACGATCCCTCTCATGACGAGCATCGGATCCCCTCTCAGGCGTTGACGATGCGGTTGACGTTGTCGGGCGACAGATAGTGCTCGATGGCGAGCATCCCGGCGCCCAGCGCCGCGGCGTTGATCCCCATCCGGCTCGGCACGATCGACAGATGGTGCGTGGCCAGCGGCAGCGACCTGCGGTAGACCGTCTCCCTGATGCCCGCGAGCAGATGCTCGTGGACCCGGGACAGGGCGCCGCCGATCACGATGACCTCGGGGTTGAAGAAGTTGACCAGGCTCGCGAGCACCTCGCCGATGAGCCGGCCCGCCTCCCTGACCAGCCGTAACGCCTGGGTGTTCCCGGCCTGGACGAGCGCGACGACGTCGGCTCCCGTCTCGGCGGCGATGCCGAGCTCGGTCAGCCTGCGCGCCACGGCCGCCCCGCCGGCCACGGCCTCCAGGCAGGCGCTGTTGCCACAGCGGCAGCCGGCGGCGTCGTGGCCGTTGACCCGGATGTGGCCGATGTCGCCGGCCGAGCCCTGCGCTCCCCGGTGCAGCCTGCCCTCGGCCACGATGCCGCAGCCGATGCCGGTGCCGACCTTGACGAAGAGGAGGTGCTGGGTGTCGGCGAAGGCGTTGCGCTGCTCGCCCAGTGCCATCACGTTGACGTCGTTGTCGACCAGGACGGCGGCGCCGGCGAAGTACTCGGGGATGGGGTAGTCGTTCCAGCCGGGCATGATCGGCGGGTTGTTGGGCCTGCCGGTGGCGTACTCGACCGGGCCCGGCACGCCCATGCCGATGGCCCGCAGCGCCGAGCGGGGGCGTCCGGCCTCGGCGAGCAGCCGGTCGAGCCGCTCGTCCACGTGCGCCAGGACCGGCTCAGGGCCGTCGCCGATGAGCAGCGGGTCCTCACAGGAGGCCAGCACGTCGCCGGACATGTCCATCAGCGCGATCCGGCAGTGCGTGGCGCCGAGGTCGACCCCGGCGAAGGCGTGCTGCTCGGTGTGCAGGCGGAGCTGGCGGGGCGGGCGGCCTCCGGTGGACTCGCCGCTCTCGGTCTCCTCGACGAGGCCGCGCTCGATCAGTGCGTCGACTCGCTGGGCGATCGTGGACCTGGCGAGGCCGGTGAGCCTGGCGAGGTCGGAACGGGTCGTTGCGAAGCCTGCGCTGATGAGCGTCAGCACGTCGCCGGGCGAACCCGGAGCGGAGGTCATGCCGAGACAATAAGATCGCACACCTGGCAATACAAGAGTCCAGAGCGACCAAACTCCGCTGACTTATGTCGATAATCGAACAAACTCCGTTTTGTCAGGACTTAGCGGACAGCAAAGGGCGGTGGTCCACCGTGGGGTGGAACCGCCGCCCTCGCACCTGACCTGCCGCTTGAGCAGGGCTTTCGGGCCCTCGCCGCTAGAGCATCGCCTTCATCGAGTCGGCCGCCGTGAGCACGTAGGGCTGCTCGGCCATGACCGACTCCCAGTTGTCCGCCACCGCCTCCGGCGTGAGGTCGTCGCCCTTCCAGCCGGGCCCCTCCGCCACGAACACCCGCGCCACCCGGCCGCCGCCGACGCTGAACACCTCGCCGGTGACCTCGCAGGAGTCGTGCACGAGGTAGGCGACCAGGGCGCTGACCCGCTCGGGCGAGAACTTGGCCTCGAACTCGGCGGGCAGGATCGCCTCGGTCATCCGCGTCCAGGCGATGGGCGCGATGGCGTTGGCCTTGATGCCGTTGCGCGCGCCCTCGATGCCGATGGTCTTGGTCAGCCCCACCAGCCCCATCTTGGCGGTGGAGTAGTTGGCCTGGCCGAAGTTGCCGAACAGGCCCGCCGGGCTGGAGGTGTTGACGACGCGGCCGTAACCGGCCTCCTTCATGTACGGGTAGGCGGCCTGGCTGACCAGGTAGGAGCCGCGGACGTGCACGGCCAGCACGTTGTCGAAGTCCTCGACCGTCATCTTGCCGAACGATTTGTCACGCAGGATGCCGGCGTTGTTGACGACGATGTCGATCTTGCCGAACGCGTCGACGGCGGCGGCCACGATCGCCCTGGCGCCCTCCGGGGTGGCGACGTTGTCGGTGCTGGCGACGGCCTGGCCGCCGTTCTTGGTGATGAGCTCCACCACGTCGGCGGCCGGTCCCGCCGAGGCGCCGGTGCCGTCGAGCGCGCCGCCGAGGTCGTTCACGACGACCTTCGCGCCCCTGTCGGCCAGCAGTAGCGCGTGCGAGCGGCCGAGACCGTGCCCGGCCCCCGTGACGATCGCGACCCTGTCATCGAAGCGAAGCATCGAACCTCCCACCAGGCGAACAACATTCTAGTACGAGCACCATAACCCGAGCGGGAGGCAACGTGACTGATCGTCGCGGATAGTGATCGACCGGGTCTTTCTCTGCTAGAGTTCTGGGCTCGCACGGGCGGCGTTCCGTCACCACCATCCGCCCTCCACCCCCCGGGCCGGGAGGCCGGACATGCCTATTCGCGTGGTCCAGTGGGCCACCGGCGCCGTCGGGCGCTATGCGCTGCGCAGCGTGATCGAAAGGCCGTCGCTGGAGCTGGCCGGGGTCCTCGTCCACGACCCGGACAAGATCGGCAAGGACGCGGGCGAGGTGGCCGGCTCAACCCCCACCGGCGTCGTCTGCACCGGCGACTCCGGCCGGATCATGGCCATGGACGCCGACTGCGTGCTGCACATGCCGCTGCCCGCCTCCTACTTCGGCCCCGACCGGGCCGCCGACCTGAAGACCATCTGCGCCCTGCTGGCCTCGGGCAAGAACGTCATCACCACCACCGGCTTCGTCTATCCCAAGTCCTACGGCCCCTCCGTCGTCGCCAGCATCGAGGCCGCCTGCGACCAGGGCGGCACCACCCTGCACGGCACCGGGATCAACCCCGGTTTCGTGAGCGACTTCCTGCCGCTGGCGCTCACCGGGCTGTCCGATCGGGTGGACCACATCTATGTACGCGAGTCGTCCGATCTCCGCGGGCACCCCTCACGCCAGGTGGTCGTGGACCTGATCGGGTTCACCCGCTCGGCCAGGGACTACGCCACGATGATCCGGCCCTTCAGGGCGTTCCAGCGCATGCTCTTCGCCGAGAGCGTGCACCTGGTCGCCGACGCGCTGGACGTACGGCTGGACGAGGTGGCGGAGACCGACGAGTTCGAGGTGGCCGCCCGCGCGTTCGAGATCGCCGCCGGGCCGGTGCGCGAGGGCGCGGTCTGCGCCTCCCGCTGGGTCTTCTCCGGCCTGGTGCGCGGCCGGCCCTTCATGACCGTCGAGGTCGTCTACAAGGCCGACGCCGCCCAGACCGGCCGCTGGCCGGAGCCCGGTTTCGCGCTGCACATCGAGGGCGTGCCGCAGATGTCGGTGGCGGTCGAGGAGGTCAGCCACGGGCTCGCCGCGGCGGCGGCGCACGCGGTCAACACCATCCCCGCGGTCTGCGCGGCCCCGCCGGGCATCCGGACCCTGCTGGACCTCCCGCTCCCGACCGGCCGCGGCCAGATCCGGCTGGCCTGAAAGCGGCCGTGGACGCGACTCCGGCCCTCAGGTCAGGGCTCCTGCCCAGGCGGCGAGCTGGGGGCTGACCTGGTCCGCCCAGTGGGCGAGGCGCTCACCGCCGGGCAGCTCGGACTCCAGCAGGGCCAGGCCGGGGGTGGGCACGAAGGCGCCGAGCTCGACCAGCAGCGGCCGGAAGTGCACCTCCACCGCCAAGGCGTGCCGGGCGTCGCCCATGATCAGGATCGGCAGGGCGGCCGTGCCCGAGAGCGCTCCCGGCGGAAGCCGGTCGAGGAACGCCTTGAGCAGCCCCGTGTACGTCGCCTTGTAGGTCGGGCTGGCCAGGACCGCGACCCGGGCATCCGCGAGCTGTTCGAGCGCGAGCTCCAAGGCCGTGTGCGCGCCGGGACGCAGGAGCACCGGCGCCAGGGCGGACAGATCGACGACCTCCCGGACGCCGGAGTGCCCCAGCCGGGCCGCGACGGCGTCGGTGGCGGCCACGGCCGCGTCCAGGGTCCGCGACCCCGCACGCGGGTTGCCCACCACCGTCACGATGCTCATGAGGCCACCGCCGCTGCGGGGAGGTGGCGCCTGTCAGGGCTCATGCGCTCGACGGTACGCAGCCGGATCCATCAAGTCAACATTTCCTACAGGATTTACATAGAATGCCAGACCTCCTGGTCGCCGGGCACGCGGTGGACCCGGCCGCGTGACTCCAGCCACACCAGGTGCGCCAGCGTCTCGTTGTTGGCCGCACGCCGCATGAAGGGCGGGATCGTCTCCCAGGGTCGCGACCACGTCAGCCTGGTGGCCACCTCCCAGCAGGTCGCCCCGGCCGCCCCGGCGATCACCCGCTCGATCTCGGCCAGCCGGTCGCCGTGGTGCTCGATCACGTAGTCGACCCGCTCCCGCAGCTCCAGGAACCGGTACTCGTGCGCGGGCAGCACCTCCTCCACGTCCAGCTCGCGCACGGTGGCGAGCGCGTCCAGGTAGTCGGCCAGCGGGTTCGGCGGGGACTGCGGGTGCACCGCCACCATCGGCGTGATCTTCGCCAGTACGTGGTCCCCCGAGAACAGCAGCTTCCTGGACGGCGAGACGAAGCACAGGTGACCCGGCGAGTGGCCGGGCGTCCAGACGGCCCGCAGGTCCCAGCCGGACAGGTCGAGCCGCTCACCGTCCTCGATCAGCCGGTCTGGCTTGGCCATCGACACCATGTGCCTGATCATCATGGACGCGCCCGCCAGCTCGTCCAGGGTCTGCGGGGGCACGCCGCACCGGTCGAGCAGCGCCCGCTCCCTGCTCACCAGCGACTCGATGGCGCTGTCGTCGTAACGCTCGCGCAGGAGGCTCGCGTCGGCCTCGTGCAGCCCGATCCACGCGCCCGACATCTCACGCACCCGCCCGGCCAGGCCGTAGTGGTCGGGGTGGATGTGGGTGACCAGCACGGCCTTCACGTCGGTGATCGCGTAACCGGCCACGCCGAGCCCGGCGACCAGCGCCTCGTAGGCCTCGTCGGTGTTCCATCCGGCGTCCACGATCGCCACGCCGTCGGCCACCTCCAGCGCGTAGACCAGGACGTACCGTAGCGGGTTCACCGGGATCGGCACCGGGATCGACCACAGGCCGGGCCGTACCCGCTCCACTTCCGGGATCTTCCCGCCGGTCCACGCCGCACGCTGGTCTTCATTGGACGGGGTCACCACGAACTTAGCCATGCGGGAGATTCTGCCCGTAGTTCTGGAACGATGTTCTACGGGGGTCGCGGAACGTATCCGAGATCACAGCGTCAGACGGGGCGGCCGGACTCCTCCGGGACCACCGCGCGGCCCGCGAGCGGCATCCGGACGAACAGCAGGGCCGAGGAGAGCGCCACCACGGCGGCGACCCCCCACGCGGCGGCGATCCCGGCCTGGACGGCCAGGGCGCCGAGAGCGAGGTTGGCCAGCGTCCCGCCGGCCTGCAAGGAGAGCGAGCTCGTCGAGGTGACGGTGGTGCGCTCGGCGGCGGAGACCGCGTTGTGGGTCATCTCCAGGCACAGCAGGCCCGTCACCGAGATGCCCAGGAACAGGACGACATAGGCCAGAGCCGCGCTCAGCAGCCCGGCAGCGCCGTCGAGCCCGGCCGTCGCGGCCAGCGAGCCGACCGAGAGCGCGCTCAGCACCGCCCCCGCGATCGCGCCCCTGGCCGAGCCGCCGGCCAGCCGCGCCGCCCGGGGCGCGAGCGCGCTTCCCACCGCGCTGCCCGCGAATCCGAGCGCCGCGACGACGGCGTACGCCAGGCTGCCGCGCTCCGCCGTACCGGCCAGCTCGGCGAGCCGGCCGGGCGTGAGCAGCTCGATCGCCGTCAGCACCACGCCGGAGCTCGCGGCGGCGAGCATCAGGCGGCGCAGCACCCCGCCGCCCGCCGCGAGGCGCACGCTCGCGGCGACCGTGGCGGGCACCTCCCGCAGCACGCTCGCGGGCGACCTGCGCGGATGCGGCGGCTCGGGCAGCGCGAGCAGCACCACGACGAGGAGCAGCACCGCCGCCAGCGCGCCCACCGACGGCGGCGCCGCCAGCGGGAACATCAGGCCGGGCGGCACCAGGAGCGGCAGGCCGCCACCGACCAGGACGCCGAGGCAGAGCGCCACGGACTCCATGGCGCCGCCCCTGGCCAGCCCCGGCTTCAGATCCGCTGCACGGCCTCGCAGGCCGTGCAGCGTGTCGACGTACCAGGAGGCCGCCGGGCCGCTGGACAGGGCCCTGGCCACCCCCTTCAGCACGCCGCTCACCAGGAACATCCAGAAGGTCGTGGAGACGCTCATCAGCGCGAGCCCCGCCACGGTGAACGCGGCCGAGGCGGCCAGCACCACCCGGCGCCCCACGACGTCGGCGAGCCCGCCGGTGGGCAGCTCCAGCCCCACGGTGACGAGGGAGTAGACCGTCACCACCAGGCCGACCTGGGCCAGGCTGAGCCCTCTTCCGGTCATCAGCAGCACCATGGCGGCCATCGTCAGCCCCACGGGCAGCCACGTGAGGAAGCTGACGAGCATGTAGCGGTGTAACGCCGAGCGGGCGGTCATCGGCCCTCCCCCCGTTCCTCGGCCTGCTCGGCCTCCTTCCCTTCCCCTGCCTCCCCTGCCTCCCCGGCCTTCTCGGCCGCGTGGGCGCGTGGGTAGCCGCCCACCCAGAGGTGGACCTGCTCGGCGTCCGGCGCGCCGGCGTGGCGGGCGATGACGTCCTGGATCAGCTCATCGATCCGGTCCTGCAGCTCCAGCAGCGCCGCGGCCGGCAGCTTGACCAGGTGGTCGCTGATGCCCGCGGCCCGCAGCCACTCGGCCGGCCACTGCGCGACGTCGTAGTCCTGGACCGCCTGCTCCAGCACCGCCACCTGGCGCAGCTGCATGATCTTGACGGCCTCCCGCCCCTCGGGCGTCTCCGACATCTGGTCGGTGTCCCAGGAGGTGTAGCGGTGCCGGGAGCGCCACCGGCGCTCTCGGCCGTCGCGCTGCTCGGGGTCCTCCTCGATGAAGCCGAACTTGGCCAGCTGACGCAGGTGGTAGCTGGTCGAGCCGGAGCTCTCGCCCACCCTGCGGCCGAGCTCGCTGGCCGTCGCGGGGCCGTCGGCGCGCAGCAGGGCCAGCAGGCGCACCCGCAGCGGGTGCGCCACCACCTTGAGCACCCGGGGATCGCTGATCTTGAACGCTTCCTCCACACACCTCACGATAGACCGCAAAGACAATTTTGCAAAGAGAATTCTGCGAAACCTAGGCTCGTAAACTGGAGGGATGCTTGACGACATCTGGGTGGACGAAGCCGTCTACGCGCTCCGTCCCGACTTCGCCGTGCTCGTGATGACCGCGCGCGGCCTGCGTAACGGCCCCACCGACGACTGGTCGCGCGCCCTGCTGGCCGAGGCCGCCGAGCGGGCCCCGCAGCCCGAGAAGATCGACGCCTGGAAGGACGCCTACCGCGCCTTCGGCGCCAAGCCGCAGCGGACCCGGCCGTCCGTCGACGCGCTGACCCGCAGGCTGCCCCTGCCGGAGATCAACCAGGTGGTCGACGCCTACAACGCGGTCAGCGTGAAGCACGCGCTGCCCATCGGCGGCGAGGACCTCGACCGCTACACCGGCCCCGCGCGGCTGATCAGGGCCGTCGGCGACGAGGCCTCGGAGGAGGCGCTCGGGCAGCCGGAGCCGGGCGAGGTGATCTGGCGCGACGACACGGGCGTCACCTGCCGCAGATGGAACTGGCGCCAGGTGGCCCGCACCCGGCTCGTCGAGGAGACGACCAACGCCCTGTTCCTGCTGGAGCGACTGGAGCCGATGTCGCTGGAGGAGCTGAAGGAGGCCGGCGAGGAGCTGGCCGACCTGCTGACACGGCTCTCACCGGAGGTGCGCGTCGCCACGCGGCTCATAGCTGGAGGGAACTAAACCTCGCGCCTTACTGTTGATACCAAACGGTGACGTAACGACGTACACCTGTATTGACTAGGGGGGCGTGACCTCTTTGAACAGTCCTGAGAGGATCGGGCGTGGCGCCATAGCCTCCCGGGCGCGCGCCGCTGGTCCATGCGAGTAGCCTTGGACAGGTTCTCTAACATCAACGCCGATCTGCGGAAGAGGGCGATTTCCGCCGTGTCGTCTGAGTCGTCGCGGACAAACCCGCTGGCAAGCTTTGGTCAGAACGAATGGCTTGTCGACGAGCTGTACCAGAAGTATCTCCAGGACCCCGAGTCTGTTGACAAGGCCTGGTGGAACTTCTTCGCTGACTACAACCCTGACTACGGACCGGGCCGCACCCCGGCCAGGGAGGCGGCGAACGGCACGGCAACCGCGCCCGCACCCGCCAAGGCACCGCCGAAGGCGGCGCCTGCTCCCCCTAAGCCTGCGACCGACCAAGTGCCTGTCGACAAGCCCAAGCAGCCCTCCACTCCGGTGCCCAAGGGCGCCGAAGAGATCAAGCTGCGCGGGGCGGCGGCTCGCACAGCCGCCAACATGGACTCCTCGCTGTCGGTTCCGACCGCGACCAGCGTCCGGGCCATCCCGGCCAAGCTGCTCATCGACAACCGCATCGTGATCAACAATCACCTCAAGCGGGGTCGCGGCGGCAAGGTCTCCTTCACGCACCTGATCGGTTACGCGATCGTCAAGGCGCTGCAGGCCATGCCGGAGATGAACTTCTCCTTCACCGAGGTCGACGGCAAGCCGACCCTGGTCAAGCCCGCGCACGTCGGTCTGGGCCTGGCCATCGACGTGCAGAAGAGCAACGGCGAGCGCCAGCTGCTCGTGCCCAGCATCAAGGGCGCGGAGGAGATGGACTTCCGGCAGTTCTGGATGGCCTATGAGGAGGTCGTCCGCAAGGCTCGCGCCGGCAAGCTCGGCGTCGACGACTTCACGTCCACCACGATCTCGCTGACCAACCCCGGCACCATCGGCACCGTCCACAGCGTGCCGCGCCTGATGCCCGGTCAGGGCACGATCATCGGCGTGGGCGCGATGGAATACCCGGCCGAATACCAGGGCGCCTCCCCCGACACCCTCTCGCGCCTGGCCGTCTCCAAGGTCATGACGCTGACCAGCACCTACGACCACCGGATCATCCAGGGCGCCCAGTCGGGCGACTTCCTGCGCACGATCCACCGGCTGCTGCTCGGCGAGGACGGCTTCTACGACGAGATCTTCGAGGCACTGCGGATCCCGTACGAGCCGGTCCGCTGGGTCCGGGACATCTCGGCCTCGCACGACGAGGACGTCGCCAAGTCCGCACGCGTGATCGAGCTGATCCACGCCTACCGGGTGCGCGGCCACCTCATGGCCGAGACCGACCCGCTGGAGTACAAGCAGCGCAAGCACCCCGACCTCGACATCCAGTCCCACGGCCTGACGCTGTGGGACCTGGAGCGCGAGTTCGCCACCGGCGGCTTCGGCGGCCGGGCGCTGATGAAGCTCCGCGAGATCCTGGGCGTGCTCCGTGACTCCTACTGCCGCACCGTCGGCATCGAGTACATGCACATCCAGAACCCCGAGGAGCGGGCCTGGATCCAGGCCCGGGTCGAGAAGCCCTACTCTCCCCCCGCCCGTGACGAGCAGCTCAACATCCTGAGCAGGCTCAACACCGCCGAGGCGTTCGAGACGTTCCTGCAGACGAAGTTCGTCGGCCAGAAGCGCTTCTCGCTGGAGGGCGGCGAGTCACTGATCCCGCTGCTCGACTCGGTGATCAGCGACGCGGCCGACGAGGACCTCGACGAGGTCGTCATCGGCATGGCCCACCGCGGCCGGCTCAACGTGCTCGCCAACATCGTGGGCAAGTCCTACGCCCAGATCTTCGGCGAGTTCGAGGGCAACCTCGACCCGCGCACCGCGCACGGCTCCGGCGACGTCAAGTACCACCTCGGCGCCACCGGCACCTTCACCGCGCCCAGCGGCAAGACCATCAGCGCCTCCGTGGTGGCCAACCCCTCGCACCTCGAGGCGGTCAACCCGGTGCTGGAGGGCGTCGTCCGCGCCAAGCAGGACCTGCTGGAGCGCGGCGAGGAGGGCTTCACGGTCCTGCCCGTCCTCATCCACGGCGACGCGGCCTTCGCGGGCCAGGGAGTCGTGGCCGAGACGCTCAACCTGTCGCAGCTGCGCGGCTACCGCACCGGCGGCACCGTGCACGTGGTGGTCAACAACCAGGTGGGCTTCACCACCTCGCCGGCCTCCTCCAGGTCCTCGGTCTACGCGACCGACGTGGCCCGGATGATCCAGGCGCCGATCTTCCACGTCAACGGCGACGACCCCGAGGCCGTGGTGCGCGTGGGCGAGCTCGCCTACGAATACCGCAGGACGTTCCGCAAGGACGTGGTCATCGACCTGATCTGCTACCGCCGCCGCGGCCACAACGAGGGCGACAACCCCGCCTTCACCCAGCCGCTGATGTACGACCTGATCGACGCCAAGCGCTCGACCCGCAAGCTCTACACCGAGGCGCTGATCGGCCGGGGCGACATCACGGTCGAGGAGGCCGAGTCGGCGCTGCGCGACTATCAGGCCAAGCTGGAGCAGGCCTTCACCGAGACCCGCGAGGCGGCCAAGAAGCCGCTTGAGGCGGGCGCGATGCGGGTGCCGCCGACCGAGGTGGTCAAGTGGTCCCACGACGACACGCCCACCGCGATCACCGACGAGACGCTCAAGCGCATCGTCGACACCCAGCTCAACCTGCCCGAGGGCTTCACGCCGCACCCGCGCCTGGCGCCGGTGCTGCAGCGCCGGGGGCAGATGGTCGAGCAGGACACGATCGACTGGAGCATGGGCGAGACGCTCGCGTTCGGGTCACTGCTGATCGACGGGCATCCGGTCCGCCTGGTCGGCCAGGACTCCCGGCGCGGCACGTTCACCCAGCGGCACGCCGTGCTGGTGGACCGGGTCACGGGGGCTGAGCACACTCCGCTCAAGACCTTCAACCAGGGCACCACGAAGTTCTACGTCTACGACTCGCTGCTCAGCGAGTTCGCGGCGCTCGGCTTCGAGTACGGCTACAGCGTGGAGCGTCCCGACGCCCTGGTGGCGTGGGAGGCGCAGTTCGGCGACTTCGTCAACGGCGCTCAGACGATCATCGACGAGTTCATCTCGTCCGGTGAGCAGAAGTGGGGCCAGCGTTCGGGGGTCGTGCTGCTGCTGCCGCACGGCTACGAAGGCCAGGGTCCCGACCACTCCTCGGCCCGCATCGAGCGGTTCCTGCAGGTCTGCGCGCTGGACAACATGACCGTCGCGCAGCCCACCACGCCCGCCAACCACTTCCACCTGCTGCGCTGGCAGGTGGAGTCCGGCAGGCACAAGCCACTGGTGGTCTTCACGCCCAAGTCGCTGCTGCGGCACAAGAAGGCGACCTCGAAGGCGGCCGACTTCACCACCGGCACCTTCCAGCCGGTGATCAGCGACAGCACGGTCGACCCCGCCAAGGTCACCCGGGTGGTGCTGTGCTCCGGCAAGGTCTACTACGACCTGCTCGCCGGTCGCGAGGCCTCGGGCCGCGACGATGTCGCCATCGTCCGTATCGAGCGGCTCTACCCCTACCCGGCGGAGGAGCTCAACGCCGAGCTCGCCCGCTACGGCTCGCAGGCCGAGCTGGTCTGGGCACAGGACGAGCCGATCAACATGGGGCCGTGGCCCTATCTCGCGCTCAAGCTGGCGGAGGACCCGCAACTGCTGGACGGCCGCCCGCTGCGGCGCGTCTCCAGGCCCGCCAACAGCTCGCCCGCGGCCGGCTCGCACGCCGCCCACGACGCCGAGCTCGAGGAGATCCTGAAGCAGATCTTCGGCTGATCCGAGCACGACCCCGGTGAGCCCTCGCCTTCTGGCGGGGGCTCACCGCGTTCACCGCGCGGCGGACCCGTGCCAGGTGCTGGCTAAAGTTTGAGGTGGCACAGGTCATTCATGAATGGAGCACGATGTACTTCACCGACCGGGGGATCGAGGAGCTGGTCGAGCGGCGGGGGCAGGAGGAGGTCAGCCTCCTGTGGCTGGGCGAGCGGCTGCGCGAGTTCGTCGACCTGAACCCTGAGTTCGAGACTCCGGTCGAGCGGCTGGCCACCTGGCTCGCCCGGCTCGACGACGAGGACGAGGACTGATCTCTGCCCGCAGACGCGATACATCTTGAGTTTTCGACAGACGCGACATATCGTGTCTTCTATCGGGACGTATCGCCAGAAGGGCGGAAACATGCAGCAGTGGACGATCGAGGGGCCTGAGCAGCTCACGTTCGGGCCGGTGGATGCCCTTGACGTGCGGATCGTCGCCGGGAGACTGGCCGTGCTGGCCAGCGACGGCCCGCCGACACTCGAAGTCACCGAGTTCGACTCGGGCACCCCGCTCCTGGTGACCTACGACGAGGAGTCCAGAGAGCTCAGCGTCACCTACAAGGATCTCACCTGGGACGGCCTGCTCGGCTGGCTGCGACGTGACCGCCGCAGGACCGTGGCCACCCTCACCGTCCCCCGGCACTGCACGGTCAACGCCGGCGTCGTCACCGCCTCCGCCGTGGTGGCCGGGTTCGAGCGGATGACACAGGTCAGGAGCGTGTCCGGGGAGATCGTGCTCGACGGCGTGAGCGGCGAGGTGAGCGCCACAACCGCCTCCGGCGACGTCGAGACCCGGGCGATGGAGGGCGACCTGTCGTTCAAGAGCGTCTCCGGCGAGCTCACGGTCGCCGGCGGCACCCCGCGCAGGCTGCGCGCCAACACCGTCTCCGGGCGCATCACCGCGGACCTGAGACTCAGACCCACCGGCCATGTGACCCTCCACAGCATGTCCGGCGCCATCCTGGTCCGGCTGCCGGAGAACTCCCAGGCGGACGTGGCGGTCAAATCCACCTCAGGCCGGCTGGTCAGCTCGTTCGACGAAGTGTCCAAATCAAGCGGTCCCGCCACGAAGTCGATGACGGGCCGGCTGGGCGGCGGCATGGCGTCCCTCACGGCCACGACCGTCTCCGGCGACGTCACCCTGCTCAAGGGGGAGAAGCAATGAGCCCTGTCTTCGCTCACGGCCGGCTCCGGCTGTATCTGCTCAAGCTGCTGGAGGAGAGCCCCCGCCACGGCTACGAAGTGATCCGGCTGCTGCAGGACCGCTTCCTCGGCGTCTACTCGCCCTCCCCCGGCACCATCTACCCCCGCCTGGCCCGGCTGGAGGAGGAGGGCCTGGTCACCCATGAGGTGATCGACGGCAAGAAGGTGTTCTCCATCACCGACAAGGGCCGCGCCGAGCTCAACGCCCGCCTCGACGAGCTCGACGACCTGGAGGAGGAGATCTCCGCCTCCGTCCGCGACATCGCCCGCGAGGTCAAGGAGGACGTACGGGACACCGTCAAGTCGCTCCGCGAGGAGCTGACCCGGATGGCCAAGGACGTCCGCACCGGCGGCCGCGACCAGAGACAGGACTTCAAGCGGCTCAAGGACGAGCAGAAGCGCCAGTGGAGCGAGCACGCCCAGCAGTGGCAGGGCCAGGGCGAGCGGCTCAGCGAGGAGTGGCGCAGGATCTGGGCCGAGGTCTGGAGCACGGTGGGCGGGGCGCCGGCGAACCGGGTCGACCTCGACAACGAGCTCGGCGAGGCCCTGGCCGACTTCGTCGCCCGGGTGCGCGCCGAGGCGTCGGACTCCCACATCACCCGGGAGAAGCTCGACGAGCTGCGCGCCACGCTCGACGAGGCCGCCGCCCGGCTCAGCGACACCCTCCGGTCATGATCCGCTACGGCCTGCGCCCTCCGGTGCAGCGCCTGGTCCCCCAGCGGCGGAACCAGGCGCCCACGGCCGAGCCGGCCACCGCACCCGAGGCTCCCGGTGAGCACGACCGGCGATCACCCCGCACCGCCCCCACACCCGCGGGCGCCGGCTGACCTGCGTGCTCGTGAAGACGTTCAGTTCGTGAAGACGATTTTGCCAAAGATGTCGCCCTCGTGCAGGGCCGCGAAACCGTCGCGGGCCTCGGTCAGGGGCAGCGTCCGGTCGATGACCGGGCGCAGGCCGGTTTGCTCCAGGAAGACGGCCAGGCGCTGAAGCTGGTCGCGGGTGCCCATGGTGGAACCGGCCACGGACAGCTGCAGGAAGAAGACCCGGTTCAGGTCGGCGGCCGGGGCCGCGCCGCTGGTGGCGCCGCAGACCACGATCCGACCGCCCGGCTTGAGCGACTTGAGGGAATGATCCCAGGTCGCCTGGCCGACGGTCTCCATCACCGCGTCCACCCGCTCCGGCAGTCGCGCGCCCGGCTCGAAGACCTGGTCGGCGCCCAGTTCCTTGGCCCGCTCCCGCTTGGCCTCGGACCGGCTGGTCGCCCAGACCCGGTAGCCGGCCGCCCGGCCGAGCGCGATCAGCGCGGTCGCGACCCCGCCGCCCGCCCCCTGGACGAGCACCGTCGCACCCGGCTCCAGCCCGGACTTGTCGAACAGCATCCGGTACGCCGTCAGCCAGGCCGTGGGCAGGCAGGCAGCCTGCTCGAAGCTCAGCGCGGCCGGCTTCGGCACGAGGTTGCGGCGCGGCACGGCCACCCGTTCGGCGAACGTGCCGTCGTGCAGCTCCGACAGCAGCGACCGCTTCGGATCCAGCGTCTCGTCGGCGCCCGTGCCGATCACGGCGTGCACGATGACCTCGTTGCCGTCCTCGTCCACGCCGGCCGCGTCGCAGCCGAGCACGATCGGCAGCCGGTCCTGCCTGATGCCCACGCCCTTGAGCGTCCACAGGTCGTGATGGTTGAGCGCGGCCGCCCGCACCGAGACGGTCGTCCATCCGTCGGGAACCTCAGGCTCAGGGCGCTCGCCGAGCGTCAGCCCGGCGAGAGGGTTGTCGGGATCGGTCTGTGTGGCGGTAACGGCGAACATGGCCGCACCTTACTTCAGCGGCCTCACTTCAGCTTGACGCGGATCTCGTCGAGTGCGGCGGTGACGAAGCCGTCGTCGCCCGTGGCTCCGATGCGCACGCCGCCCCTGCACACGTCCCTGACCGCGCGCCCTTGCCATCTGCCCCGGCGCGGCGGGGTCCTGACCTCCGCACAGCCAGGGGTCGGGATCAGCATGACCATGTCGCTGGCACCGCCGCCGAACCAGAGCTGCGGCCCGACCGGATCCCCCATCGCGATCTCACCCGCCCGCGCCATCCGCATCTTCACCGTGCCACCCGCGCCGGATCCGGTGCCCGCGGGAGCGTCCTTCGCTGACAGGATCAGGTAGCCGTCGTCGGTCACCTTCCCCCGTAACCTCTCGGCCAGGGCCACCCGGTCGTCGAAGTCCAGCCCCTGCCAGCGGTCGTACATCGCCACCCGCCACGGCCCGAACGCGAACAACAGCACCTGCCCGTACGAGGCGCTGCCGGATTGACGCGGCCACAGCGTGACATTGGGGGCGAACTCCCTGATCGGCTCCCCGCCCTTGGTCACCTCGATCTCGCCGTTGTAGGGGGCGACGAGCTGCCGGTAGCGGCCGTCCACCCACACGCCGTGGAACGGCCGTGACCCCAGCCGGTCGAGGTTCAGCTCGGCGGGATAGCGCACCTCGGCCCGCTGCCCGTCGGGGAAGACGACGTCCAGGACCTCCATGTCGCCGTCGACCACCGCACGTGCGTGGACCACGTTCGGCGCGTTCGTCACCCTCTCCAGTCTGCTGGGGCTCGGCCCGCTGTCCGTGCTGGTGCGGGACGAGCTGGGGAGCGGCTTCGGCGCGGGCTCTGCCACCGGTTCGCGGCTGCTGAGCAGCCCGACGACCGGCACTCCCACCAGCACCAGGACGACCGCCAGCCCGATCCACCGGCGAGGACGCCGGCCGCCCGCCTCGATGACATCGAACTGCTCGGTCACGACCAACCTCGCCAGTTATGGGGCTTATGCCGTGATCCCAGTTCAGTTGAGCGGGGACCGCCAGCGCAACCCCTCGAACCTGGCGAAGTCCTTGTCGCAGGTTACGAATTCACAACCATGCTCGATGGCGAGCGCCGCCAGATAGGCATCGGGGATCAGATTGCCCGTCGCCCCGGCTTGGCGGCAGAGCTTGGTGAAGATCTCCCAGTGTCGCTCACCTGCGTGAATCATCACCGCATGCGGCTGGCTTCGGACACTGTCAGCGAACCGCCTGGCGACGTCGAAGGTCGTGGAGCCTGGTATCCGGCGGTTGGTGACGATGCGTATGAAGCCATTGATGACGAAGTCGCTCACCGCATAAGCCTCATCGCCGCCGAGGATCTCCTTGACGGTGGCGAGACAGGGTTCGTGGTGCTCAACATCCGCCCTCTGGGCGTTGACCAGCATGTTGACGTCAAGCATCCGCATGCCGCACCTCCCCGATGACGCGCTCGATGTCCTCGAGCTCCATCATTTCCGTGATCTCTGCCCACGTGAGCTTCGGTCCTGTGGCGTCGCCGGACAGGGGTAGGTCGATCGGGGGACGCTCCGCCACTTCGGTGGAGCGGTTCATGAGCTGCCTCAAGGCATCCTCCATCACTGAGTTGAGACTGCGTCCGTTTCGTGCCGCGTACGCCTTCGCCTCGTTGAGGAGCGTTTCGTCGATGCGCACCGTGGTCCTCCGCATGACTCCAGCGTCCGCCGCCGACATAAAAATGTCAACAGCGGATAGTAACCACGTCGTCACAATCTTTGCAGCCTTTTTACAGCCTCACCAACTCGCCACATTGACCTTGCCGTCGGTCGACAGCTCGACCGGCTGCCCGACCAGCTCGCGGGACTCGGCGTCGGCCATCAGCTCCTGCCGGGTCACCTGGGCGTACGCTCGCCCGCCCGAAGGCAGGTCGACGACGAGGATGCCCTTCTGCGGCGCCCCGTCCCTGTCGTGCGCGACCGTGTAGCCGGCCACCACGGCGGGCCCCTCGCAGGCGGCGACGATCGGCACCGGCTCGGCGGCGAACACCGGCTCGCCGTCTCCCAGCGCGCCGCCGGGCTCGGTGGACCAGACGGCGTAGGTGTGCTTGGTCAGGTGCATGCCCACCCCGGTGACCAGGCCGTGATCCCCAGGGCCCCGCCGCGCGAGCAGCCGGGCGGCCATCGTGGCGGTGGAGTGGAGCACGTAGTCGCTGGCGGGACCGCCCGCGTACGGCAGACCGCCGGTGACGGTGAGCCCGCGCCGGTCCGTCGGGTCGAGCCCGATGGCGTCACAGGCCTGGCGCAGCGCGATGGCGAAGCAGCTGTAGAGGTCGAGCGCGCCCATGTCGTCCAGGCCCAGACCGGCGCGCGCGAACGCCGAGGCCGCCGCGCTGGCGATGGCCCGCGACGAGCCGAGCGCGGGCCGGGCCGCGACTTCCCAGGTGTCCTCGGCGTAGGCCCAGCCGCGCAAGTAGAGGCGCCGGTCGTGCGGAACGCCGAGCCGGTCAGCGAGCTCGGTGCTGGCCAGGATGACGGCGGCCGCCTGGTCGACCTCCATCACGGCCACGGTGTTCCTGGTGTACGGCCAGCCGACGAACCGGTTGCCCGTCACCAGTTCCTCGGGCGTGCGAGGGGTACGCCGCCAGGCGTGCGGGTTGGCGGCGGCCACCTCGGTCATCGGCGCCATCATGCGGCCCCGGTCGCGCATCTCCTGCTCGATCGAGAGGCCGTGCGCCGCCCGCCGGGCCGTTTCCATGATCGCGTAGGTGTGCACCGGCAGGAACAGCTCGTGCGCGAGCTCGGCCGGGTGCGGCGGCCGTTCCCAGCCGTAGGGCGGTTTGGGGTGGGCGGCATGGCTCCACGGCACCCGCTCGCCGGCCTGCCTGTAGGCGCGGCGGGTGGCGAGCGCCTCGGCTCCGGCGATCAGGGCCGAGTCGAGCTCCCCCGCCGCGATCCGGGACGCGGCGGCACCGATGAGCACCTGCGGCGCCGTACCGCTGACCTTGGAGTAGGCGCGGTGGCGCGGGGTGGCGCCGAGCCGGTCGGCGAGCCGGCCGGTCGGGGAGTCGTACTGCCAGGAGTCGGTGTACACGATCTGGATCGAGTCGAGGCGGTCCACGGGGAGCAGGGCTTCGCGGGCGGCGGCGCGCGCCGTCTCCTCCCACAGGTCGAGTGGCTCGGGGCCGGGCTGCCGACGGACCGTGCGCTGGGCGACGCCGATGAGGCAGGGGGTGCGTGGATCCATGCCACCCATCTAATCAGAATAATATTCTGTCGATGGTGAGTGGCTTTTGATAATCAGTGTTACCACTGTTACCGGCGATGACGATAGCCCTTCCCACCTGGGCGAATGCTTTTTAGTAATAGCTGAGATTCGACGGTTTAGCGCACGGGACGAAACCGTTCCATGCTTTTTCCTGTCGCTTCCTGGCCGATCGGTCGCGCCATTCAATAACGTTCCGATCGTTTTCCTGGCCCACCGGGGCACAGCACCCCGCTCTGGGCCGCCGAGAACTGAGAGGAGCACCATGTCTTCCCGAGCAAGGCGCGTCGCGACCCCCCTCGCGGGACTGATGGCCGCCACCCTGGCCATCGGACTCGTGAGCGACGTCGCGGCGAGCGCCACCGCACCCCCGGATGTCGTGTCGCAGCACGCGGCCACCCCCGCCGAGCAGGCGGTCCAGTTCTGGACACCTGAGCGGATCAGGCGGGCCACGGACCACGACGACGGCATCGACATGCGTTCCCGAGGCGTCAGGGGCGGCGATTCCGTCCCCGACGGCCCGGCCGGAACCGTCCCTCCGAACGGCGAGCAGGCAAAGACCGAGAAGGCCAGGAAGGTCGACCTGCCGAACACCGTCGGCCGGGTGTTCTTCACCCTGCCGAGAACGGACCCGCGTAACCCGAAGAACTGGAGGTACTGCTCGGCGACCTCGGTGCAGGGTAAGTACCGCAACCTGGTGGCCACGTCGGCGCACTGCGTCTACGACATCGGGCAGAACGCCTTCTACACCAACTGGATCTTCATTCCGTCCTACCGGGACGGGGACGGAAGGGCGCCGTACGGCATCTACGCGGCCAGGACGTTCAACGCGCACGACGACTTCGTGGTGCGTGAGGACTTCGACTTCGACTATGCCTTCGTCAACGTCCACAACGGCATCAAGGTCACCAGCGCGAAGACCTACGGCCAGTGGCGCCGGCAGGTCAGGAACGTCGGCCGGCTGGGTGACAACGTGGGCGGCCAGGGCTTCACCTGGAACCGCGACCCCAAGGCGAAGGTCTTCTCCTTCGGCTATCCGGCGGGTGAGCACCCCGACGGCGACCGGCCGTTCAGTGGCCGCACGATGAAGTGGTGCCACGGCAGGACGACCCCGATGCCGGCCGCGCCGAAGTACGACCTACAGGAGCACGTCGGCGTCAGGTGCGCCTTCACCGCCGGCGCCGGTGGCGGACCGTTCCTCTACGGCTACCGGAGCTCGACCCGCACCGGTTACCTGATCGGTGTCAACAGCGTCGCGTGGGACACCGACGGCAACGACCGCTACGACCACATTTCGTCGCCGTACTTCAACACCGACACCTACAAGGTCTACAAGGCCGCCGCCAATCGCTGGACCGGCAACATGTCGTAACCACGGATGACAGCCGAAGGCCCCGAATCTCGCCGGACCGGGGCCTTCGGGCATTCATGATCGTTAATGGCAAGCAAGATCGACAAGATCCGTTCGACAGACGTACCACCACGAAAGCCGCACCAGAAACAACCGTCCATTCACATCCCCCAGGGGGTCCGTGACCTGCGGCGACGTCTGTCCTATAGGATCATTGACCGGCGGGCGCGGCGAGACGCTTGACGCGGTCCTTATAGACCGCGGTCCACGCTGACCAGATAACAAATGCCTATCCCAGCTGCAATAGACCAGTCGATCTGGAAAAATCCACCGTTACGACCTCAGAAAGGCAATTCATGATCCCCCGGGCCAGGCACCTGGCAGCAGCCGCGCTCAGCGGCGCGCTGCTGATGCTGCCTGCCTTCGCGGGGGTCTCGGCCGCCTCGGTGGCCACCAAGATCGCGGACACCTCGGCCGCCTCCAAGGTCTACAAGGTGATGCTCACCAAGACCAGGGCGGACGTGCAGCAGGTCGCCAACTACTGGAAGCCGGAGCAGCTCAAGAAGGCCGACAGCTACAGTCCCGCCACGCCGAGCTCGAAGCCCGCGCCGGCGGCGAAGGCGGCCTCGGGGGGCGCCGTCAACGCGCCGAGCACGGCCGCCGCCTCGGCACTGCGGACCTCCCAGGCGGCACCGCCCGCCGCGCCCAACAAGGGCACGGCCAGGACCATGGGGAAGGTCTTCTTCCGCTTCGGCAGCAAGGAGTATTGGTGCTCGGCCAGCTCCGTCGCGGCCAAGAACCACAGCGTGGTCGCCACGGCCGCCCACTGCGCCTACGACGCGCGGCAGGGCAACGCCGCCGCATACTGGATCTTCGTTCCCAATCCGGGCGCCAACGGTGAGACACCCGACGGCATCTACGTCGGCTCCTCCATCAGCATGCACGAGGACTGGCCGGGCAAGAACGACTACGACTACGACTACGCGTTCGTGACCGTGCACCGCGGCTTCACCTGGCAGAAGCAGGGCGCCAAGTACGTCGCCAAGGACGTCGGCCAGCTGCAGGACAACGTCGGCGGCCTGGGCCTGGAGCTCAGCAGAAGGTCTCCGCTCAGCAAGATCTACGCGTTCGGCTACGCGGCCGGCCCACAGCCCGACGGCAGTCAGCCGTTCAACGGCGTGGCGCTGCAGCCCTGCGTGGGCGGCACCCGAAAGGCCGTGGCCCCCGCCCTCGACCTCAACTTCGGCGTCCAGCTCGCCCCCTGCAACTTCAGCAAGGGCGCCAGCGGCGGGCCGTGGGTCTACAACTGGCAGGCGGACAAGCGGCTCGGCAATCTGATCGGCGTCAACAGCCTGACCTGGAACACTGACGCCAAGGGCGAGTTCGACGCGGTGTCCTCACCGTACTTCAGCGTCGTCACCGGAGAGGCCTACCGGCACGCCGCCGCACAGACCACTCCGACAAATGTGACGTAGCTCATACGTCACTCGCCGGTCACGCGCGGTGATCAGCTTCGATCCGCATCTCGGGACGATCACGACGGCCCTCTAGCCGTTGACATGATCCAGTGAGCCGCCACGCGGTCACAGTCAGCGCTGTACGGTTCCCGCTGTCCGTTCGCTGACCTTCGGGGCGCACGAAGGCGCCGCGTCAGCTAAAGGAAAAGCCTGGAGATGTTTGTGAAGCGAATCCTCCTTCCCGTTGGTGGCGCCGCCCTGGCGACCGGCCTGCTCACGACCGGTCTGACGGGCGCCGTACAGGCCGCCGGCGATGTGGCGACCGACCCGATGGCCAGGAACACCAGCCAGGCCGCCTCCGTCGCATCGTTCTGGCTCGCCTCCAACGGCGCGGCGCTCCGCCGGGCCACGGCCTACACCTGGGATTCCAACCAGGTGAGGAAGGTCGTCTCCAAGGGCGGCTACAACCCCGACGGCCGTCCCGGCAGCACCGCCCCCGGCGGCTCCGAGCGGTCCTCGTCCAACTCCCAGAACGTGAACCTGCCCAAGACGGTCGGCAAGGTGTTCTTCGTCGACGGCTCCGGCAAGTTCCGCTGGTGCTCGGCCACGTCGATCCAGTCGAACTACCGCAACCTGGTCGCCACGGCCGGGCACTGCGTGTACGACACCGACACCAACACCGCACTGCTGGACAACTGGGTCTTCGTGCCCGGCTACTACGAGGGCAAGACCCCGTGGGGCATCTACGTCGGCAAGACGGCGTTCACCCACCACGACTTCGACGTCTACGAGGACTACGACCGCGACTTCGCGTTCGTCACCGTCTACAACGGCATCCAGTTCAACGGCGCCAAGCGGGTGAGCAGCCGCGACTACAAGCGCTTCAGCGGTCCCAAGCGCTCCTGGGGCGGCAAGCACTACATCCTGCTGTCCAAGGACGTGGGCCGGCTCGGCGACAACGTCGGCGGCCAGGGCTTCTCCTGGAACCAGGCCTCCAACCGGACGGTCCGCACCTTCGGCTACCCCTCGGCGGCGCAGCCCGACGGCGACAAGCCCTACAGCGGCGTCACGCCGAAGCACTGCTACGGCCGGACCACCGCGAAGACGGTCGGCGCCCCTTGGCTCAAGATCCAGGAGCACATCGGCCTCAAGTGCGCCGTGACCCCCGGCTTCGACGGCGCTCCCTGGCTGACGCAGTACAGCAACGGCAAGCGCCTCGGCTACGTCAACGGCGTCGCCAGCACCTTCGCCGACCAGGACGGCAACGACCGCATCGACTACATCACCTCGCCGTACTTCGACGGTGAGACCGCGGCGGTCTACGAGGCCGCCAGGAACGTGTGGTCCGGCAAGATCGTCGGCCCGAAGGGCGAGCTCTACAAGTAGCGCACACCTTCTTGAGGGGGTCCGGCTTCGGCCGGACCCCCTTTTCTGGGTCCGGAGGCCCGAACCTGAACGTTCCCTGTGAAGATCGAGCAATCTTAGACGGAGTAGAGGCAAATCCGGTTCCTGTGATCTAAGTCACATTTGCGGCGCCGATGCTTCGCGCACAAGGACTAACGGCACTTTCGTCCCATCCTTCACAGCCCCGGCATACCCTGCACAGACGCGCCCGAACGATCACTTGCCGCTTTCACCTCTGACATGTAACGAAATGGTCACGGCGATTGGGGTTCATGCCGAAGCCTCCACAACGGCTTTCACCTGCGGAGATCACCGCGCTATGTTCCTTGCTATCCCTTTACTGACGCATGGGCCGCATGTTGCGGCCCACGACAGACCAAGGAGCAGTTCCCTTGAAGCGCATCCTCATTCCCGCCGGTGGCGCCATCCTGGCCACCGGCATGCTGGCCGCCGGCCTCGCCGGCACGGCCACTGCCACGGTCACCTCCGACGTCGCCAAGGACCCGATGGCGACGAGCGCGGCCAACGCGAAGGCCATCGCCGACTACTGGGCGGCTTCCAACGGTGCTGCCCTGAAGGCCGCGAAGGAGTCGAACGTCTGGAGCCACAACGACGTCGCCAAGCTCCAGAGCAAGGGCGGTTACAGCTCCGACACCAAGCCGGGCAGCACCAAGCCCATCGGCGAGGAGACGAAGAGCTCGTCCAAGTCGCAGAACGTCAACATGCCGAAGACCATCGGCAAGGTGTTCTTCGTCAACAAGAAGGGCGAGCGCAAGTGGTGCTCCGCCACTTCGATCCAGTCCAAGTACCGCAACCTGGTGGCCACCGCCGGCCACTGTGTGTACGACACCTCCGGTAACACGGACGTCATGGACAAGTGGGTCTTCGTCCCGGGCTACTACCAGGGCAAGGCTCCGTGGGGCATCTACGTCGGCAAGACGGCGTACACGCACTACGACTTCGAGGTGTACGAGGACTACGACCGCGACTACGCGTTCGTGGCCGTCTACAACGGCGTCAAGATCGGCGGCGGTACTCCGAAGAAGGTCTCCAAGTCCGAGTGGGACAAGTTCGATGGCGTCAAGGAAGCCAAGGACGTTGAGATCTCCGAAGCCGAGTACCAGAAGTGCAAGGACTACCACGGCGGTGAGACTCCGGACTGCTGGGCGAAGGCCTCCAAGAATCAGGACGTCGTCGGCCCGGACTACAAGGGCGCGATCAAGGTCCTGAAGGAAGTCTCCAAGGACGAGTACACCGCCGCCCCGACCGGCAAGCGCAACGGCGCCAAGGCCGTCAACGCGACGGTCGTCGAGCACGTCACTCAGTCCCAGTACAAGGCCTACAAGGGCCCGGGCTACCAGAAGATCGATGACAAGGGCAACTACACGATCACCCACTACTTCACCAAGTACTGGGTGAAGGAGACCTCGTCGATCAAGTACTACAAGACGACCTTCTACGTCATCGACGGTTTCATCAAGGACGCGGGCCGTCTCGGCGACAACGTCGGCGGCCAGGGCTTCTCGTGGAACCAGCCGACCCAGAAGATCGTCCGCGTATTCGGCTACCCCGCCGGACCGCACCCCGACGGTCACAAGAACTACACCGGCACCACGCCGAAGTGGTGCTACGGCAAGACCACGAAGAAGCTGGTCGGGTCGGCCTCCAAGAAGATCGAGGAGCACGTCGCGCTCAAGTGTGCGATGACCGAGGGCGCCGACGGTGGTCCCTGGCTCCTCAACTACAGCAACTCCAAGCGTCTCGGCTACGTGAACGGTGTCACCAGCACCTTCAACGACCAGGACAACAACAACCGCGTTGACTACATCTCCTCGCCGTACTTCGACGGCGAGACCAACACGGTCTACAAGGCCGCCGCCAACGTGTGGTCCGGCAAGATCGTCTAGTCACGCTGAGCGATCGGTTTCACCGCATCGTCACCTGTTAGACCCGAAGGGCCCGGCACCGCCGGGCCCTTCGGCTGTTTCCGGGCCGGAGATGTGAAGGCTTTGGACGCATGGGAGCCCGATACGGTGCCACCAAGTCACTGTGATCTGCGTCACATCAGCAACGTAGGTGGAGCCGGCGGGACACTGCCGACCCTGTCGTCACACTAACAACACCCTTATGTTGATCTGCGGAGATGCGCCCTCCGCCCCCTTTGCCCGCCTCATCCGCATCGGCCGGCTAAACATCACGGAACGGTCACGCCCGCCTTGTCCCATCTTTTCCTGGCAAAGCGGCTACCCGACTTCAAGATCCACACTGTATGTTCCTGGCTATCCCTTTACTGACGCATGGGGCGCAGAAAGCGTTCCACGACAGACCAAGGAGTTACCTTGAAGCGCATCCTCCTCCCCGCCGGTGGCGCCATTCTGGCCACCGGTCTGCTGGCCGCCGGCCTGGCCGGTACCGCCAACGCCAACTCGGTTCCCGACTGGGCGTCGGACACCATGGCCAAGGACGCCCCTGCCGCTCAGGCAGTGGTCGACTTCTGGTTCGCGGCCAACGGGCACACCAACAACCTCGCCAAGGCGACTCCCTACACCTGGGAGACCAAGGCCACCTCGAAGCTCAAGGTCAGCGGCGGTTATACGCCCGACACCAAGGCTAACGAGATCAAGCCGATCGGCGAGGAGACGAAGGTCGCCTCGAAGACCAAGAACATCAACCTGCCGAAGACCATCGGCAAGGTGTTCTTCGTCAACGACAAGGGCGACCTGAAGTGGTGCTCCGGCACCTCGATCCAGGGCAAGTACAAGAACCTGGTCGCGACCGCCGGTCACTGCGTCTACGACGACGACAAGAACGCCAGCGTCATGGACAAGTGGGTGTTCGTCCCGGGTTACTACCAGGGCAAGACCCCTTACGGCATCTACGTCGGCAAGACGGCCTTCACGCACTACGACTTCTCGGTGTACAACGACCGCGACCGCGACTACGCGTTCGTGACCGTGTACAACGGCGTCCAGCCTGGCGGCGGCACCCCCACCAAGGTGACCAAGGCCGAGTTCGACAAGTACGAGGGCGTCAAGTTCGACAAGGCGCGCGCCATCTCTGAGGCGGACTACAAGAAGTGCGTCGACTACAACGGTGGCGAGACGGCTGACTGCTGGGCCAAGGCTTCTGACCTGAGTGACGTGGTCGGCCCCGACTACCCGGGTGCCATCAAGGTCCTCAAGGAAGTTTCCAAGGGCCAGTTCGACGCTGCTCCGACCGGCAAGGTCAACGGCAGCAAGGCCGCTGGCGCGACGCTCGTCGAGCACGTCACCGCGTCGCAGTACAAGGCCTACGACGGCCCGGGCTACCAGAAGATTGACGAAAAGGGCAACTTCACGATCACCCACTACTTCGTTAAGTACTGGGTGAAGAAGGAAGTCAAGGTTAGCTACTTCGCCTCTGACTTCTACATCGTCAAGGACGTCAACAAGGACCTGGGCGCCCTGGGCAACAACGTCGGTGGCCAGGGTGTCTCCTGGAACCAGAAGACCGGTGGCAAGGTCTTCGTCTTCGGTTACCCGGCCGACGCCCACAAGGACGGCCACAAGGCCTACACCGGTGTCACGCCGAAGTGGTGCTACGGCGCCACCTCTGGCAAGACCTACGCCTCCGCTGCGTACAAGGCTGAGGAGCACATCGCTCTGAAGTGCGCGATGACCCCGGGTGCCGACGGCTCCCCGTGGCTCATCAAGTACAGCAACACCAAGCGTCTGGGCTACGTCAACGGCGTCACCAGCATCTTCCACGACCAGGACGGCAACGACCGTTACGACTACAGCTCCTCGCCGTACTTCGACGGTGAGACCGCTACGGTCTACAACCAGGCTGCCAACACCTGGTCGGGCTCGCTCAAGAAGTAGTTCTTAAGCAGCCGCGAGCGCGAGGGTCCAAACCTCGTACTCACTCAGTTCCACCCGAAGGGCCCGGCTTCTGCCGGGCCCTTCGGCCTTTTACCGGACATCCCGAAAGCTCTTAACTGTGGGACCAAAGTGACGATAGGGTTCTAACACCCCTTTTGTTAATGTTGTGGAGTCTTCCCGTGAAGCGCCTGCTCATCCCCCTCACCGCCACCGCCCTGAGCGCTGCCGCTCTCGCCGTGCCCGCCAGCGCGGCGGTCCCCACCTGGGCGTCCGACCCTCTCGCCCCCAAGCCCGCTGACGGCTACAGCAACGCCAACTTCTGGCTCGATGCCAACGGCGCCGCCCTCCGCAAGGCCACCCAGTACCACTGGGACGCCAAGGCCGTGAACAAGGTCGTCGTCGCCAAGGCCAGCGACCAGCCGGATGACGGCAAGCCCGGCTCGACCGCCCCCGCGACCAACGCGCCGGCCGGCGCCAAGGTCAAGAACGTGAACCTGCCGCGCACCATCGGCAAGGTGTTCTTCCTCGACAACAAGGGCGAATACCACTGGTGCTCCGCCACCTCCATCCAGTCGAGGCACCGCAACCTGGTCGCCACCGCGGGTCACTGCGTCTTCGAGAACGGCAAGGACGACGTCTACGACAAGTGGGTGTTCGTCCCCGGCTACTACCAGGGCAAGGCCCCCTGGGGCGTCTACGCGGGCGCCTACGCCTTCACGGCCTACGACCTGGACACCTACGACGACTACGACGGCGACTTCGCCTTCGTCGCGGTGCACAACGGCTTCCGGTTCAACGGCCAGAAGCAGGTCGGCAAGGCCGAGTACGACAAGTGGACCGGCGACAAGTGGGTCAAGGACGTCGCCATCGACGCGGCCACGTACCAGAAGTGCGTCGACCTCAACGGCGGCGAGACCGCCGACTGCTGGGCAAAGCTTTCGACGACCGCCGACATCGTCGGCCCCGATTACAAGGGCGACAAGAAGAGGGCCTACAAGGAAGTCGAGAAGGAGCAGTTCGACAAGGCTCCCAAGGGTGACGGCAACGGCACCCAGGCCGCGGACAAGATGGTCGTCGACCACGTCACCCAAAGTGAGTACAAGGCGTACAAGGGCCCCGGCTACCAGAAGATCGACGCGCAGGGCAACTTCACCATCACCCACTACTTCCTGAAGTACTGGGTGAAGGAGACCGCGAAGACGGACTACCTCAGGACGGTCTTCTACGTCGGCCTGGCCAAGGACACCGGTCGCCTGGGCGACGCGGTCGGCGGCCAGGGCGTCGCCTGGAACCAGCCCCTGGGCCAGCAGGTCACCGTCTTCGGCTACCCGGGTGAGCCGCACCCCGACGGCCACAAGGCCTTCACCGGTGTGACGCCCAAGTGGTGCTACGGCAAGACCGGCACCAAGACGTACCAGGCGAACACGTTCCGCGTCGAGACGCACCAGGTGCTCAAGTGCTCGATGACCGGCGGCGCGGACGGCGGCCCGTGGCTGCTGCGCTACAGCAACAGCAAGCGCACCGGTTACCTCAACGGCGTGACGAGCATGTTCCACGACCAGGACGGCAACGACCGGGTGGACACCATCAGCTCCCCCTACTTCGACGGTGAGGTGGCCGACGTGTACAACAAGGCCAACTACGCCGAGACGAAGCCGGTCGTCGGCCCGAACGGCGAACTGCTCAAGTAACGACCGCACGGCAAGTAACGACCGCACGGGAGCCCGTCACCGCGCAAGGTGACGGGCTCCACGCATGCTCAGACGGCGACCAGCTCATGTCTCAGACGGCCACCAGCTCCCGGGTCCGCTCGTGCAGCGCCACCACTGCGGGCTCGTTCCGGTACGGCTCCAGCCGCCTGCGCAGGTCGGCCACGTAGGACCGGGACCGCGCCGACTGCAGCTCGCCGGCGAGCGTCAACGCCCCCACCGCGACCGTGCAGGCCTCCTCCAGCTCACCGCACTGCAGCAGCCCCGCCGTCAGCAGCGACAGGTTGAACATCCGGCCCCGTACGTACCGTCCGTCCATGTCGAGGGAGCGCCGGGCCTGCCGCACCGTGCGCTCGCCCTCGCCGAGGTCGCGGAAGCAGTGGGCGAACTTCGCCGCCAGGTAGGCCTCGTCGAAGTAGCTCAGCCAGCGGGGCTCGTCGGCGGGGCTGCGGGCGTCGAAGGCGCGTTCGGCCTCGTGCAGCGAGTGGCCGCAGGAGCGGGCGTCGCCGAGCCCGGCGTGGGCGTGCGCCTCCAGGACGTGGCTGGAGGCGAGCAGGGTGGGGACACCGGCCCGGCGGGCGGCGAGCTGGGCGGCGCGCGCCAGGTCGAGCGCGTGGGACAGCTGGCCCATGTAGATGGCCTGGTGGGCCATGCCGGCCAGGATCTCCCCGCCGAGCGCGTGGTCGTCGGCGCCTCTGGCCAGGCGTAGGGCCTGGATGAGGTAACGCTGGGCGAGGCCGTGCTGCTCCAGGTCGTACGCCATCCAGCCCGCGAGCCTGGTGAGCTCGGCAGCGGCGGCGGCGAGCCGGCGGCCGGTGCTGTCGCCGTAGGAGCCGTCTCTGAGCAGCGGGGTCACCGCGGTGTCGAGGTATTTGACGACCGAGGAGCGGACCCGCCCGCTGCCGAACCGGTTGTCGAGCTCGCCAAAGGAGCGGGTGACCTCGTGCACGGCGGCGATGTCCGCTCTGCCCACCCGGCGCGCGCCCGTACTGCTGGGCCGTCCTTCAGGCGGGGACGTGAGCCATCGCACGGCCCCCACCGAGCCCGCGCCTATCGCGAACGTCGAGTCGATCAGGAACCTTCGCCGCTCCACGTCGGCCCGCCACAGCGCTGTCACTGTCCTGACCCCCTCCTGCCACGTGTGCGTGAACTCCTGCCCGAGATCGAGGGGTGTCGTGATGGCGGACATGCCGAGATCCTCCGCCGTCACGGGCCTGCCGAGTCGTAGGGCGAATATCTCTGTGAGGAGGCAGGGCACCGGGTCTCTCGGCCGCTGGCCGCCTATCCAGCGCAGCACGGAGCTGTGGTCGTACTTCAGGCCGGGGGTGCCGCGCGCGGCGCCCAGGTCGTTGAGGCGCCTGGCCAGTCCCTTGTGGGAGAAGCCCGCCTCCGCGATGAGCTGCTGCAGCTGTCGGTTGGGCTCGCGTTCCATCGCTCTCCTCATGACAGGAGTCGGGGGCGCCCGCATCCTTACAGAGAGCTCTTTTTATAGCACGGGGAGTTAGCGGAATTGAGAGATTCCCGGTGCCGGCTTGAATTGTCGTTGGGGATGCGGGACCGCGTCCTCCTGCCCGGAGAGAGGCCTTTCAGTCCTTCGTACGGGCCACGCCGTCGGCCCTGGCCTGAGCGGCGACGGCCGCCGTGACCGCGGGGGCGACGCGCTCGTCGAAGGGGCTCGGGATGACGTACTCGGCGGTGAGGTCGTCACCCACGACGGCGGCCAGCGCGTTGGCGGCGGCCACCTTCATGTTCTCGGTGATCGTGGTGGCCCTGACGTCCAGCGCGCCCCTGAAGACGCCGGGGAAGGCCAGGACGTTGTTGATCTGATTGGGATAGTCGGAGCGGCCGGTGGCGACCACCGCGGCGTGCCGGGCGGCGACCTCCGGGAGGACTTCGGGCGTGGGGTTGGACAGGGCGAAGACGATGGCGTCGTCGGCCATCGCGGCGATGGTCTGCTCGGTGACGGTCGAACCCGACAGGCCCACGAACACGTCGGCGCCCACCAGGGCCTCTTCGGTGGAGCCGGTGTGGCCCGCCTTGTTGGTGTCACGCGCCAGGGCCTGCTTGACGGGGTTGAGGCCTTCCCTGCCGTCGTAGATCAGGCCCTTGGAGTCGGCCACCGCGATGTCGCCGATGCCGGCCTCCAGCAGGATGCGGGCGACCGCGACGCCCGCGGCGCCCGCGCCGGCCACCACGGCGCGCAGGTCGCCCAGGGTGCGGCCGGTGAGGCGCGCGGCGTTCCGCAGGGCGGCGAGCACGACGATGGCGGTGCCGTGCTGGTCGTCGTGGAAGACCGGGATGTCGAGCAGCTCGCGGAGCCTGGACTCGACCTCGAAGCAGCGCGGCGCGCTGATGTCCTCCAGGTTGATGCCGCCGAACGAGGGCGCGAGCCGGGTCACGGTCTCCACCAGCTCGTCGACGTCGGTGCAGGCGAGGCAGAGAGGGACGGCGTTGACACCGCCGAACTCCTTGAACAGCAGGGCCTTGCCCTCCATGACCGGCATGGCGGCGGCGGGCCCGATGTCGCCGAGGCCGAGGACGGCGGTGCCGTCGGTGATGACGGCCACCACGTTGGAGACCCAGGTGTAGTCGTCGGCCAGCGCCGGCGTCTCGGCGATGGCGGTGCAGACGCGGGCCACCCCGGGGGTGTAGGCGAGCGACAGGTCACCGGCGTCGCGGACCGACACGGTGGAACGGACTTCGAGCTTTCCCCCGCGGTGCAGGGCGAAGGCAGGATCGTGATCGAGAGCGGGTGTCATGGACACAGAACCCCAGTAGTTCAGCGGACGGAAGAGACCTTCGGAAGACACTCGAGAGGCCTGGCTTCGGTAGCCGCCAGGTTCCCCTCGTCGATCGTCTCGTTGAGGGGGTTACGGGGGTCACCCGTTCCCCCATACTGCCACATGCTGAGACGGCCTCCGGTATCGAGGCCGACGCTGATCCGTTGACGCATTGTTAAATGGCAGATGACGGACCGCTGCTAAAACCCATCTAAACTGCACAAAACTCAACTTTCGTGGCATATCACTTGAGGAGGCCTCTCATGGCCCTCTGGCCCTTGACACGCCGCGGCTCCGCCGCCGGCGCGCTCGCCCTGACCGCCGCTCTGGCACTGACCGCCTGCGGCGGCGACACCGGAGGCTCGAGTACGACCTCCAGTGCCACCGCCTCGGCCGCCGGTGGCGCACAACTGGTCAAGCCCGGCAAGCTCACCGTCTGCACGAACATCCCGTACGAGCCGTTCCAGTTCAAGGACGCCAGCGGCAAGATCGTCGGGTTCGACGTGGACATCGTTGATCTGGCCGCCAAGAAGCTCGGCGTCCAGCAGGAGATCGTGGACATCGACTTCGCCGTCATCAAGAGCGGTGCCGCCATGGCCGCCAAGAAGTGCGACGTGGCCGCCGCCGGCATGACGATCACCCCCGAGCGCCAGCAGAACATCGACTTCTCGGTCCCGTACTTCGACGCCACGCAGGCCCTGCTGGCCAAGAAGGGCACCGGCGCCACCTCCCTGGAGGACGTCAAGGCCAAGAACCTCAAGCTCGGCGCGCAGGCCAGCACCACCGGCCTCGACTACGTCAAGAAGCAGGGCTTCGACCCGGTGGAGTACGCCGACTCGGCCAAGGAACTCCTGGCCCTGCAGTCCGGCCAGGCCGACGTGATCGTCCAGGACCTCCCCGTGGTGCTCACCTGGCTGAAGAAGTCGGACGTCGCGGAGAAGTTCGAGGTGATCGCCAGCCTCGACACCGGCGAGCAGTACGGCATCGGCCTCAAGAAGGGCGCCGACCCGGTCCTGCTCAAGACGATCAACGACGAGATCACCAAGGCCAAGTCCGACGGCACCTATGACGAGATCTTCGTCAAGTGGTTCGGCAAGAAGCCCGGCGAGCTGGGCTGATCCATGGCGGAACTGCCCGGTACGGCTGAGCCGGTACGAGCCCGGCTCAGCCCCCGTAAGAAGCAGCGCATCAGCCGCGGCATCCAGTACGCCCTCCTGATCGCCGCCCTCGTCGGGGTCGTGCTCTACGCCGACTGGCCGAGCCTGGCCCAGAACTTCGCCAAGGTCGACGTGGCGGCCGAGGCCCTGCCCGAGCTGTTCACGGTCGCCCTGCGCAACACGATCATCTACACGGTCGGCGGCTTCGTCCTGTCGGCCGTGTTCGGACTGCTGCTCGCGCTGATGCGGCTGTCGACGGTGCGTCCGTACCGGTGGATCTCGTCCATCTACATCGAGATCTTCCGCGGCCTGCCGGCCCTGCTGATCTTCCTGCTGATCACCTTCCTGCCGCTGGCGCTGCCCGGCTTCGTGGTGCCGTTCGGCACCTACGGACAGGGCATCCTCGGGCTCGGCCTGGTCGGCGCGGCCTACCAGGCGGAGATCTTCAGGGCGGGCCTGCAGGCCGTCCCCCGGGGACAGGTCGAGGCCGCCAGGTCACTGGGCATGTCGGCGGCCAGGTCGCAGGTCACCGTGGTGATCCCGCAGGCCATCCGGATCGTCATCCCGCCGACCACCAACCAGTTCGTGGCCCTGCTGAAGGACTCCTCCCTGGTCCTGTTCCTGGGCGTCTCCGGTGAGTACGTCGAGCTGGCGAAGTTCGGCAACGACCTGGCCTCCCAGTACGCCAACGCCACGCCCATCATGGTCGCCGGCATCACGTACCTGATCGTCACCATCCCGCTGGGCTACCTCGCGGGACGGCTGGAGAAGCTCAAGGGGACGGGCCGATGACCCACGCCATCGAGATCAAGAACCTGCACAAGCACTTCGGCGCCAACAAGGTGCTCTTGGGCATCGACATGCTGGTCGAGCCCGGCCAGGTGGTGTGCGTGATCGGGCCCTCCGGCTCCGGCAAGTCGACGCTGCTGCGCTGTGTGAACCTGCTGGAGGTGCCGACCAGGGGCCACGTCTACGTCGAGGGCATCGAGGTCACCGACCTGGATGTGGACATCGACGCCGTCAGGCGCCGCATCGGCATGGTGTTCCAGCAGTTCAACCTGTTCCCGCACATGACGGCCCTGCAGAACGTGATGATCGCCCAGCAGCGGGTGCTCAGGCGGTCCAAGCGGGAGGCCGAGGTCGTCGCCAGGGACAACCTGGAGAAGGTCGGCGTAGGCGACAAGTGCGACTCCTTCCCCGCCCAGCTCTCCGGCGGCCAGCAGCAGCGGGTGGCCATCGCCAGGGCGCTGGCGATGAACCCGGACCTGATGCTGTTCGACGAACCCACCTCGGCGCTCGACCCGGAGCTGGTCGGCGACGTGCTCGCCGTCATGCGCAAGCTGGCGGAGGAGGGCATGACCATGCTCGTCGTCACACACGAGATGGGCTTCGCCCGCGAGGTGGCCGACCGGGTGGTCTTCATGGACGGCGGCGTCATCGTCGAGGACGGGCCGCCCAGCCAGGTGATCGGCGACCCCCAGCACGAACGCACCCGCTCCTTCCTCCACCGCGTCCTGCACCCCGAGGGATGACGACCGGGGCGTCCCGTTTCGGGGCGCCCTGGTTCTCGTGTAATACTCCGGCATGGACCTGACCTCTTACGCCGAGTGGGCGGTCCGCCTGGTCAACGATCCCGCCGCACCGCCCGAGCTCCAGCCGCTCCGGGCGGAGCTGGCCGCGGTGTTCGACGCCGGCGACGGCGCGACGGTGGCCGGCCTGCTCAACGCGCTGCTCTCCCGCTATCCGGTACGCCCTCAGCTGACGGACCACGACGGGCACTGGCATCTGCACCTGGCGGATCAGACCGGCGCCGCGGCCGTGATGGGCCTGGCCGCGGTCGTCGCCGAGCTGGGCGCCGAGCGGCTGGGCCGCTGCCTGGACCCCCGGTGCGCACGCGCCTTCCTCGACACCTCCTCCAACCGCTCGCGCCGCTACTGCTCGACGCGCTGCGCCAGCCGGGCCAACGTGGCCGCCTACCGGGCGCGCCGCCGCCAGTGACGCAGCCGCCGGTGACGCGGTGGCCGGTAACGCAGTGGCCGGTGACGCAGCGGCCAGTAACGCAGCACGACCCGCCCGACCAGCTCGGGGACCGCGCCGAAGTCCCAGCTGTCGCGGCGGCCCGAGGCGCGCTGGTTGTCGCTCTCCAGCCACCAGCCGTCCTCGCCCTGCCAGGCGGCCCGCTTGACGATCAGCCGGTCCGGCTCGCCGGGCAGCCTGGCCACCACGAGGTCGCCGGGACGCACCCGGGCGCCACGCCGGACCAGGAGCCAGTCCCCGGGCAGCAGCGCCGGACGCATCGAGTCGCCCTCGACACGCACTCTCATGGCTGTGACCCCCTCCTCCGAAGGCGTTTCAACGCGAGTAAGGTCGGTACTTGGACCAAGCTGATTCGGCATCAAGGAAGGATTTTCTGATGCTCGCACGACTGCTACGACCCAAGCATGTCGCTTCCGCCCACTGCGACCTGCCCTGCGGTGTCTACGACCCCGCTCAGGCCCGGATCGAGGCGGAGTCGGTCAAGGCGATCATGGAGAAGTACGCGGGCAACGAGGACCCGGTCTTCCGCGCTCGCGCGATCACCATCAAGGAGGAGCGGGCCGAGCTGGTCAAGCACCACCTCTGGGTGCTCTGGACCGACTACTTCAAGCCGCCGCACCTGGAGCAGTACCCTCAGCTTCACCAGCTCTTCTGGGACGCCACGAAGCTGGCCGGCGCTGCGGGTGGCAAGGGGACGGTCGACGTCGCGAAGGCCGAGGACCTCCTGGGCAAGATCGACGAGATCTCCAAGATCTTCTGGGAGACCAAGGCCGCTTAAACCGGCACAAAAGGCTCTGTGCGGCTCCAGACCGCACAGAGCCTTTTCCGTCGATGGCGAGTCTGAATCCGCCAAGCACGTCCCGAGGGCGGTAAGTTGCAGTAGGCGTCTTATACGCGAGGAGGAACGTGACCGAGGAAACCGAGACGCGCACGACAGGCGAGGCCGCCATCCGCGACGTGGTGAGCATCAGGCTCCCCGCCGCCAGCGCCTACCTGTCAGTGTTGCGTACGGCCACGGCCGGGCTGGCAGCCCGGCTGGACTTCACGCTGGACGAGATCGAGGATCTGCGGATCGCGGTCGACGAAGCGTGCGCCATGCTGCTGAGCGAGGCGGTGCCGGGCACCGACCTGACCGCCGAGTTCGAGCTCACGGGCCAGGAGATGCAGGTCCGCGTCGAGGTCGCGACAGTGGGGAGTTCCGCACCGAAACGCGATGATTTCGCCTGGATGGTGCTGACCGCGCTGGCAGACGACGTCGACGCGGTGACCGACTCCCCCGACCGCATGGCGATCGTCCTGCGTAAGCGCCGAGGCGTGGCGAGGTCGGCGTGACGGAAGGGACTGGAGCCATGGCCACCAGCGAACACGCCGTGCCCGACCGGGTGCGTGCTCGCATGCTCTTCGCCGAGCTGTCCGAGCTCGGTCCCGAGGAGCCGCGCCGCCAGCGCATCAGGGACGAGCTGGTCGAGCTTCACCTTCCCCTGGTCGAATACCTGGCCCGCCGCTTCCGCAACCGGGGCGAATGGCTCGACGACCTCACTCAGGTCGCCACCATCGGCCTGATCAAGTCCATCGACCGGTTCGACCTCAACCGCGGCGTCGAGTTCTCCACCTATGCCACGCCCACGATCGTCGGCGAGATCAAGCGCCACTTCCGTGACAAGGGTTGGGCGGTCCGGGTGCCGCGCCGGCTGCAGGAGCTCAAGCTCTCGCTCACCAAGGCGATCAGCGAGCTGTCGCAGCGCGAGGGCCGGGCGCCCACGGTGGCCGAGCTGGCCGCCTACCTCAAGATGACCGAGGAGGAGGTGCTCGAAGGACTGGAGTCGGCCAACGCCTATTCGACCGTGTCCCTCGACGCCCCTGACTCCGGCGACGACGACGCTCCGGCCGTCTCCGACTCGCTCGGCATCGTCGACGAGTCGCTGGAGGGGGTCGAATATCGCGAGTCGCTCAAGCCGCTGCTTGAGCGGCTGCCGCCGCGCGAGAAGCGCATCCTGCTGCTGCGGTTCTTCGGCAACATGACCCAGTCGCAGATCGCCACCGAGCTCGGCATCTCACAGATGCACGTGTCGCGGTTGCTCGCCCGCACCCTCGCCCAGCTCCGCGAGGGCCTGACAGCCGACGACTAGGTGTCGTCCCCATAGAGGGCGTGGGTGGTGGGAGGCGCCAGCAGCGTGCCGAGCCCGATCAGGGCGACCACGATCAGCGGGATCCCGATGAGTGGCTGGTCCGACTGGATGAGCGTGACCGCCACGGGGATCATGAAGATCTGGGTCAGCACGCTGGGCGCTCTCCCCCACCGCTCGGCCGCCATCAGCCCGCCCCAGGCCACCCAGAGCAGTCCGGCGCCGATGAGCAGCCCGAACGCCGCCTCGGCCAGCGCGGCCGTCAGGTCGTCCGCCCCGCCGCGCACCGTCTCCACCAGGACGTAGATGCCCAGCCCCGAGGCGATCAGCCCTTCGAGGGCGACGACGAGGGCGGCGGCGATCAAACTCCACGGACGCTTCGACACATCCGAACCCTACCTATGCGCAGGCCCGGTGCGCCGCGCGGCACCCACAGCGAACCCTCGCAAAATAGGACTTTATCCACAAAGTAGACATCGACCAGCGGATACGCTGGCCGTATGCGCACGATGCTCTTGGTGAACCCCAAGGCCACCACCACGAACGCCCGGACGCGCGACGTGCTGATCCGCGCGCTGGGCGCCGCCGTGGACCTGACCGTCGAGCAGACGGGCTACCGCGGACACGCGGCCGCCCTGGCCGCCACGGCCCGCGCCAAGGGCTACGACGTGGTGGCCGTGCTGGGCGGCGACGGGACCATCAACGAGACGGTGAACGGGCTGCTCAACCCGGTCAACGGCGGCGAGCAGCCCGGAGACGACCCGAGCGCGGGGCGGCCGGGCCTGATCGTCATCCCCGGTGGCAGCGCCAACGTCTTCGCCAGGGCCCTGGGCCTGCCGAACGAGCCCATCGAGGCCACCGGCGCCGTGCTGGAGGCGCTGCGCGAGGGCCGGCGGCGCACCGTCGGCCTGGGGCAGGCGCTGTGGGAGGGCGAGAGCCGCTACTTCACCTTCTGCTCGGGCCTGGGCTACGACGCGGAGGTCATCAGAGCCGTCGAGGGACTGCGGGGAGCCGGGCGGAAGGCCACCCCGACCCGGTATGTCAACACCGCCCTGCGGCATTATCTGGCGACCGACAAGCGGCATCCCGCCATGCGCCTGACCGGCCCCGGCATCCCGTCCGCCGCCGGCGTGTTCATGGCGATCATCAGCAACACCTCGCCCTGGTCGTACATCGGCAGCAAGCCCGTCACGCCCACGCCGTGGGCGGGCTTCGAGACCGGGCTCGACATGCTGGCGCTGCGGCGGATCGGGCCCGTGGCGATGGTGCCGACCATCCGGCACATCCTCACCCAGCGTGACAGCCTGCCGTCCGGCAGGCACCTGGTGCAGCTCCACGACGAGGCGGAGTTCACGCTCACCGCGAACCGCCCGGTGGCCTTTCAACTGGACGGGGACTACCTGGGCGAACGCGAGTACGTCACATTCCGGGCTACCCCGAACGCATTACAGGTTCTGGTCTAGCAGGTTACATTCTGTGATTGTGTGACGCATCCGACATCCTAAACGGCCAAAACTTCGGTCACACCCTCTTGCGTGCACTCTCCGTGGCTGAAAAGCTCAATTCACGACGTCGGAACGTAGGACCTTTAACACCCCAAAGATCCTCCGGACGTCGGGTGAACATCTCCCGGTACACCGTTCCGGGACCTTGTTCGCACGCCTTAGTGAAATCATTCACAAAGTTAGCCGGAGCCGACCTAAGGCTCCATCGACTAAGGAGTGGACGCATGGACTGGCGCCACGTAGCTGCCTGCCGTGACGTGGACCCCGAGCTGTTCTTCCCGATCGGCAACACCGGACCGGCACTCATGCAGATCGAGGAGGCCAAGCAAGTCTGTCATTCCTGCTCGGCCATGGACGCCTGCCTGAAGTGGGCGCTGGAGTCCGGCCAGGACGCCGGTGTCTGGGGCGGCCTCAGCGAGGACGAGCGCCGGGCGCTCAAGCGCCGCAGCGCACGGGCCCGCGCCCGCGCCACCGCCTAACAGGGCCCCTTTCGGAGAAGTACAGCGTGGCAAAGGAGCCCCGTCTGAAAACCGCAGCGAATCGCCGAGCCTGGACAGCGCCGCGCCCCTGATCACAGGGACGCGGCGTTCAGGCTTTCCGGGCGGGATCACCCGGCAGGCAGCGGGATCGAGAGCGTGACCTCCGTGCCGCCCCCCTCGCGCGGTTTCACCGCCAGCCTGCCCGAGAGCTCCCCCTCGACGAGGGTGCGGACGATCTGCAGGCCGAGACTGGTGGAGCTGTCGAGGTCGAATCCCTCGGGCAACCCCTGGCCGTCGTCCCAGACGAGCACGTTGAGCCGCTCGGCCCCCGGCTCGACCACCACCTGCAGCCGCTTGGGCCGGCCGTGCTGGAGCGCGTTCTGCAGCAACTCGGTCAGCGCCATCGCGAGCGGGGTGGCGATCAGCGAGGGCAGCACCCCGAAGCCGCCCACCCGCCGCGGCATGACCGCCGCCTCCGGCGCCGAGACCTCTCCCGCCATCGCGATCACCCGGTCGGCGATGTCGTCGAAGTCCACGAACTCCTCCGGCGCGTGCGAGAGCGTCTCGTGCACGATCGCGATCGAGCCGACCCGCCGCACGGCCTCCTCCAGCGCCTCGCGGCCCTCCGGCACCTGCAGCCGCCTGGCCTGGAGCCGGAGCAGCGCGGCCACGGTCTGCAGGTTGTTCTTGACCCGGTGGTGGATCTCGCGGATGGTGGCGTCCTTGGTCATCAGCTCGCGCTCGCGCCGCCGGAGCTCGGTCACGTCGCGGATGAGCACCAGCGCGCCGATGCGGCCGCCGCCGACGATCAACGGGATCGCCCGGAGCTGGACGATCGTGCCGCCCGACTCCACCTCGGTCTCCTTGGCGGCCCGCCCGCTGGCCACGATCATGAGGTCTTCGTTGATGGGCTCGTCGGAGTAGCACAGCGTCGCGGTCACCCTGCCGAGCTCGGCCCCCACCAGGTCGGCGTGCAGCCCGAGCCGCCGGTAGGCCGACAGCGCGTTGGGTGAGGCGTAGGTGACGCGGCCCGCCCGGTCCAGCCGCAGCAGGCCGTCGCCGACGCGTGGCGAGCGGACCAGGATCGGCTCCTCGCCGGAGAAGGGGAAGCGCCCTTCGGCCACCATCTGCGCCAGGTCGGACGCGCTCTGCAGGTAGGTGAGCTCCAGCCGGGACGGGGTGCGGGCCGACGACAGGTTCGTGGAGCGCTGGATGATCGCCAGGAAGCGGGCCTCGCCCTCCGGGACCGCGCGCCGTACCGGGATGGTCTCCTCACGGACCGGCACCCCGGTGGACCAGTCGGGGTCGCCCTCCCGGCAGATGCGCCGCTCGTTCCAGGCGGTGTCGATCAGCGGGCGCTCGCCCTTGGCGGCCACGGAGCCGACGATGTCGTCGTGATAGACGGTGGGCCCGGTGGTGGGGCGCATCTGGGCGATCGCTATCCAGCCGCCCTCACCGAGCAGGGGCGCCCACAGGATGAGATCGGCGAACGACAGGTCGGCCAGCAACTGCCAGTCGGAGACCAGGGAGTGCAGCCAGTCGAGGTCCTCCGCGTTCAGCGCGGTGTGGCGGACGACGAGGTCGCTGAGAGTCGGCACGAGTGCATCATGCGTGCTGACCCGCCGAACAGCCAAACCGGGCCCCTGGTTGAATGCGCACATGGGGCTGTACGCGCACCTCGGCCACAGGGGCGGGCCGTGGGCCGGCCACGACACGACGTCTCGGCATACGAGACGCCAAAAGCCCTGCCTACCCGCGCTTATAGCGAAATCTCACATTGTGAGAACCATCACACTGTCTAAGCCCTTACGTCCCTATTACCCGCCCTTCCTGGGCCGGTCGACCAGGATCCGCACGCCCCGCCCCGCTCTCACCCCGACCTCGGTTGCGGCCACGCCCACCCCTGCGGTTATCCTTCACCATCAGCCTGAGCTGCCCGGATCGGCGTGCGACAGGGCGAGCGAGCCGCCCGGCCACGCCCTCCCGGATCCCGCCACCCGTGCGGAGCCGCAACCGCGGGCAGGAGGCTGCCGGCCGCCGTCCGTGCCGGCGGGCCGCCTTCACCCGAGGTTGACCGCTCGGGCCAATGTGAGTTCCGATGATCTCGCGGTGATCCGACACGCCCTCACCGCCGTGGCAGAAGTGAAGGTGAGAGCGTGACAGACGACGGCCCTCGCGTACCGAAGTACTACGACGTGAAACGGAGCCTGCTCGAGCTCACCAAGTCGCTCGCGCCGGGCACCGCGCTGCCGCCCGAGCGGACGCTGGCCGTACGGTTCGAGACCTCGCGCACGACCGTCAGGCAGGCGCTGACCGAGCTGGTCGTGGAAGGGCGGCTGCTGCGCATCCAGGGCAAGGGCACGTTCGTCGCGCAGCCCAAGGTCGCCCAGGTCCTGCAGCTGACCTCGTACATCGGCGACCTGCGCACGGCCGGGCTGGAGCCCGACACCAAGATCCTGGAGATCGGCTACCTCACCGCCGACGAAGCGCTGGCCAGGCGGCTGGCCATCAACCCGGGCGGGCGCGTGCTGCGCATCCACCGGCTGCGGCTGGCCAACGGCGAGCCCGTCTCGGTCGACACCACCCACCTGTCCGCGCGCCGCTTCCCGCGGCTGCGGCGGGAGCTGGAAGTGCACTCCTCGCTGTACGAGACGCTGCACAACGCCTACAACGTACGGCTGACGGACGCCGAGGAGATCATCGAGACCGTCCTCGCCACCCCGTACGACGCGAAGCTGCTCGGCGTGGACGTGGGCCTGCCCATGCTGCTGCTGACCCGCCACGCCTTCGACGCCGACGGCAACCCGGTCGAGTGGGCGCAGTCGCTCTACCGGGGAGACCGCTACAAGTTCGTCACCCGGTTGCGCCGCCCATAGTCACCGCCTCCGGCGCTCTACGCTGGCCTGATGAGTGTGATCGTCGTCTGCGGGACCGACTCCGGGGTGGGCAAGACCGTCGTGTGCGCGGCGCTGGCGACGCTGGCGCGGGGCCGGGGAGCGAGCGTGGCCGTGGTCAAACCCGCCCAGACGGGGGTGCCGCCCGGCGCGAGAGGCGATCTCGACGAGGTCATCCGGCTGTCCGGGGTGACGACCACGTTCGAGCTGGCCCGGTACGCGGCGCCGCTGTCCCCGGCCGCAGCCGCGCGGGCGGCGGGTGAGCCGGCGGTGTCGATGCCCACGGCGGCGCGTCTGGTCCGTGAGCTGACCGAGAGCAACCGGCTGGTGATCGTGGAGGGCACGGGCGGGCTGCTGGTGCGCTTCGACGACGACGGTGCGACCATCGCCGACCTGGCCAGGCTGCTCGGGGCGCAGGTGCTCGTGGTGACCGGGGCCGGACCCGGCACGCTCAACCACACCGCGCTGACCCTGGAGGCGCTGGCCCATCGAGGGCTCGACCTGGCCGGGGTGGTGATCGGAGCCTGGCCTGACCGTCCGGGCCCCGCCGAGCGGAGCAACGTGGGGGATCTGGAGATGCTGGCGGCGCGGCCCCTGGCCGGGGTGCTCCCCGAGGACGCGGGTAAGCTCGGCGACGACGAGTTCGCCGCCGTGGCACGGCGCGGCCTCGCCGTCACGCTGGGCGGTTCGTTCGACCCGGCGGTGTTCAGGGAGACCTTCACGCTGGGGCCATGAGCTTGCGCTCATGCACCGGTTGTGGCAACTTCTCGTGCTGTTTCCGGGAATGAGAGATGCCATGGACAACACGGCGGCGATCGACGGGGTGCTGGCCAAGGTGGGCCCCCGGCTCAAGCGGCTGCGCGCCCAGCGAGGCCTGACCCTGTCCGCGCTGACCAAGGCCACCGGCATCTCCACCAGCACCCTGTCCCGGCTGGAGTCCGGCCAGCGCCGCCCCAGCCTGGAGTTGCTGCTGCCCATCGCCCAGGCCTACCGGGTGCCCCTGGAGGAGCTCGTGGGCGCGCCTGAGGTCGACGACCCCCGCATCCAGCCCTCCCCGCGCCGGCTGAACGGCATGACCGTCCTGCCGCTGACCAGGCAGCCGGGGAGCCCGCAGGCGTACAAGATCATTATTCCGCCGGACCGGCCCCGGTCGGAGCCGCAGACACACGAGGGCTACGAGTGGCTGTACGTGCTGTCCGGACGGCTGCGGCTGCTGCTGGACGACCGTGATCTGGTGCTGCGCGCGGGCGAGGCCGCCGAGTTCGACACCCGGCTGCCCCACTGGTTCGGCTGCGCCGACGACCAGCCGGTCGAGATCCTCACGCTGTTCGGCTCCCAGGGCGAACGGATGCACGTCCGGGCGAAGCCGAAAGCCTAACCTTTTCCCGACTTAGCGGGATAATCCGCTGTGGGGGTGGGGTTAGCTCCACCCTGGAGCGACACAGCAGGGCCATGTCGCGCATGGTGCCGCGATCAATACCGTTGGAGACATGAAAGCCATCCGCCCCTGGTCGGCGAGGGCCTGGCTGGCGACGGCCCACGTCATGACCGGGCCGCCCGTAGGGTTCGCGCTCGCCGTGCTCACCCTCGTGCTGGCCGTGATCCCGCCCGCGCTGCGCCGCGGCATGCCCTGGCTCACCCGGGTGCAGCGCTCCAGGTTCGAGGCCTTCCTCGGCGTGCGCATCCCGCCGGTGCCGGCCGCGCCGTCCCTGCGCACCAGCAGCCTGTGGCGGCAGATCGGCTATCACCTGCTCTCCCCGCTGGTGGGCATGGTGGGCGCGGTCATGGTCGCGGTCGTATGGGGAGCGGGCCTGGTCGGGGTGAGCGCCTTCTTGCCACCGCTGATCCAGCCGCCGCCCCTGGTCTTCCCCATCGACCTGCGCAACCCCGTGGTGCTGGCCGTCTACATCGTCCTCGGCATCCTGCTGCTGTTCCTCGCGCCCATCCTGGCGCGGGCGATGGCCATGCTCGACCTGTCGATCGCCCGCACCCTGCTCGGCCCCAGCCACCAGGAGCTGGGACAGCGGATCGAGACCCTGACCGAGAGCCGGGCCGGCGTGATCGACGCCGCCGACGCCGAGCGCCGCCGCATCGAGCGTGACCTCCATGACGGGGCCCAGCAGCGGCTGGTGTCGCTGGCGATGAACCTCGGGCTGGCCCGCGCGACCCTCAGCGACCTGCCCGACCCGGCCCGCGAGGCGATCGAGCGGGCGCACGAGGAGTCCAAGCAGGCGCTGAAGGAGCTGCGCGACCTCGTCCGCGGCCTGCATCCGGCGGTGCTCAACGACCAGGGCCTGGACGCCGCGCTCTCCGGCGTGGCCGCGCGGGCCCCCATCCCGGTGCGGCTGCGCGTCGACATCGAGCGCCGCACCACCCCGACGATCGAGGCGGTGGCCTTCTTCATCGTGTCCGAAGCACTCACCAACATCGCCAAACACGCCGCGGCCACCAAGGCCGAGGTGACCGTACGCCGCGAGGGCGATCGGCTGCACGTCCTCGTCCACGACGACGGCTGCGGCGGCGCCACGCTCGACGGCGGCACCGGACTGCGCGGCCTCGGCCAGCGGATCGACTCCGTGGACGGCACCCTGCGCCTGCGCAGCCCGCTGGGCGGGCCTACGACGATCGAGGTGGATCTGCCGTGCGAGTAGTGCTGGCCGAGGACTCCGTGCTGCTGCGCGAGGGCCTGATCCGGCTTCTGGAGGCCGCCGGCATGCAGGTGGTGTCCGCCGTCGCCGACGCCGAGCAGTTGCTGCGCGCGGCCGAGGAGCACCGGCCCGACCTGGTGCTCACGGACGTGCGGATGCCGCCCACGCACACCGACGAGGGCCTGCGCGCCTCGCTGGTGCTGCGCCGGGCGCAGCCCGCGCCCGCGGTCCTGGTGCTCTCCCAGTACGTCGAGGAACGCTACGCCGCCCAGCTCCTCGCCTCCGCCGCCACGGGAGGCGTCGGCTACCTCCTCAAGGACCGGGTGGCGGACGTGGACGAGTTCATCGACGCGCTGCGCAGGGTGGCGGCGGGTGGCACCGCGCTGGACCCCGAGGTGGTCGCCCAGCTCCTGCTGCGCGGCCACAGCGACCCGCTGGACCGGCTGACGCCCCGGGAGAGCGAGGTGCTCCAGCTGATGGCCGAGGGCCGCTCCAACGCGGGCATCGGCAGGCAGCTCGTGCTCAGCGAGGGAGCGGTGGGCAAGCACATCGGCAACATCTTCACCAAGCTCGACCTGTCCCCCGCCGAAGGCGATCACCGGCGAGTGCTCGCCGTCCTGCAGTTCCTCAAGATCAGGAGCCTGCCATGAGAGCGGCCTGGTTGATCGCCGGCTCTGTGATGACCGTGCTGGCCCTGCTCATGTCCACCGTGGCGCTTTCCCGAGGGATGGCCATGGCGCAGGCGCCGAGCGAGCACACCACCCGGACCATCCCCTTCCCGGGCAACTCCCAGCTCCGGATCGAGGCGAACGGAGGCCACGTACGACTCGACATCCACGCGGGCGAGGCCGGCATGATCGTCGTCGACCGGGAGCTGCAGTGGTCACAGGCCAAACCGTCCGTCTCCGAGGACTGGAACGGCCGGACGCTGCGGCTGGACACCTCCTGCGTGCAGGAATGGCTGCAGGAGGAGCACTGCGAGGTCGACTATCGACTGTTCGTGCCTCAGGAGACCGACATCGAGGTCGTCAGCTCCACCAGCCCCGTCGGCGTCGACCGCGTGCACGGCGACGTGCGCGTCACCTCCGTCTCCGGCGACGTCCGCGTCTACGACATCCCCGGCCCCCTGCGCGTCAGAAGCGGCTCGGGCGCTGTCAGGGCGAACGACCTCTTCGCGGACCAGGCCGACGTGGAGGTGGGCTCCGGGCATGTGGACCTGGAGTTCAGGACGGCGCCCAGCCGGGTGCGGGCGGTGGTCAGGACATCCGGCGACATCGACCTGCACCTGCCTGACGCTCCCTATGACGTGTCGGCGAACGCCCCGCAGGTCTCCGTCTCCACCGACCACACCGCCACGTCGCCACGGAAGATCACCGTGTCCACTCCGGAGGGCACGGTGGACATCTGCTGCTGAGCGGGAGCCCAAGGACTGTTTACTCTTGTGACTCATTGGTAAGTTCCCGGGCATGGAGTCTGCGAAGCACGCCGGTGACGCCGCCGTCGCCGTGTCCAAGGCCTACGGTGTCGAGACCATGTTCACCCTGTCGGGCGGGCATGTCTTCCCCCTCTACGACGGCGCACAGCACGAGGGCATGCGCATCCTCGACGTGCGTCACGAGCAGAGCGCGGTCTTCGCCGCCGAGGCCACCGCCCGGCTCACCAGGACACCCGGCCTGGCCGTGCTGACGGCCGGGCCCGGCATCACCAACGGCGTCAGCGGCGTGGCGACCGCGCATTTCAACGCCTCACCGGTGGTCGTCATGGGCGGTCGCGCGCCACAGTCGCGCTGGGGCAGCGGGGCACTGCAGGAGATGGACCACCCGCCGCTGCTCGCCCCGATCACCAAGCTGGCGTTCACCGCCTCGGGCGCCGACTCGGTGAGCCAGGACGTCGAGATGGCCTTCCGGACGGCGGTCGCGCCCCACCGTGGCCCGGTCTTCCTCGACTTCTACATGGACCACCTGTTCTCGCCCGCCCCCGTGCACGAGACGCAGACGCAGTCGCCCTCGCCGCTGGAGCCCGACCGCGACGACCTGCGCGCCATCGCCAGGCTGCTGGCCGAGGCCGAGCGGCCGGTGCTGGTGTACGGGTCCGACGTGTGGATGGACCGGGCCGAGGAAGCCGCCCGCGACTTCGCGGAGACCTGGCGGCTGCCGGTCATCCCCAACGGCCAGGGCCGTGGCATCCTGCCCGCGGGCCACGAGCTGCTCGTCACCCGCGCCCGCGGCGACGCCTTCGCCCAGGCCGATCTGGTCGTCGTCATCGGCACCCCGCTCGACTTCCGGCTCGGCTACGGCTGGTTCGGCGGCAAGGACGGCGCGCCGCTGGCCAAGGTGGTGCACATCGCCGACGCGCCGTCCCACCTGACCACGCACATGCGGCCGGTCGCCTCGGCCGCGGGCGACCTGTCCGTGGTGCTCTGGAGCCTCGGCGACGCCTGCGGCGAGGCGGGCGTCAAGCCGACCCGCTACGCCGGCTGGGTGACGAAGCTGGCCGACAAGGCCGCCGCCGCCATCGCCGGCGACGCGGCCCTGCTGGCCGCCGACTCCGACCCGATCCACCCCATGCGCATCTACGGCGAGCTGGGCAAGGTGCTGGCCGAGGACGCCGTGGTGATCGGCGACGGCGGCGACTTCGTCTCCTACGCGGGCAAGTACGTCGAGCCCAGGCAGCCGGGCAACTGGCTCGACCCGGGCCCGTACGGCTGCCTCGGCACCGGGCTCGGCTACGCCATCGCCGCCCGGCTGGCCCGCCCGTCCTCCCAGGTGGTGCTTCTGCTGGGCGACGGCGCCGCGGGGTTCTCCCTGATGGACGTCGACACGCTGGTACGCCACCGCCTGCCGGTCGTGATGATCTGCGGCAACAACGGCATCTGGGGCCTGGAGAAGCACCCGATGCAGATGCTCTACGGCTACGACGTCGCCGCTGAGCTGCAGCCGCAGTGCCGCTACGACCAGGTCGTCACGGCGCTGGGCGGCGGCGGGGAGCTGGTCACCGACCCCTCGGAGATCGGCCCCGCACTGCGCCGGGCGTTCGACTCCGGGATCCCGTACATGGTCAACATCGCCACGGACCCGGCGATCGCCTACCCGCGCAACACGACCGGCGTGTGAGGCGGCGCGCTACGGCTTGACGGTGGTGGTCACCGTCACGCTCGGGGTGGGCGTGCTGCACGGCACCATGGGGATGAGGACGACGTCCACCGTCTTGCCCACCTCGAGCAGCTCGCCGCCGTCCGGCCAGCTCTGGCCGATCTTGAGGCAGGACGGCTCCACCTCGCCATGGGTCTGGTCGTCGGCGTTGAGCTTGAAGCCCGCCTTGGCAATCAGTGTCCGGGCCTGGAAGTACGGCATCTCGACCACCTGCGGCACCGGCCTCTTCACTTTCGGCGTCGGTGTCGGTGTCGGTGTCGGTGTCTTGGAGGGCTTGGGACTGGGACTGGGGCTGGTGGTCTTGGTGGGCTCGACCTCCGCCTCGGTGGGAGTCGGTGACGTCCTGTTGGTAACCGGCTGCTCCCGAGTGGGCTGGGGCTTGGTCTCCCTGGGCTTGGTCGGCGTCGACTCGTCCGGCTCGGCAGTGGGCTCCGGGTCGCCCGACGACGACGCGGACGGCGACGAGCCCGCCTTCACATCCACGTACGGGGGGCTCTCCGAGCTCATCTCGTTCAGCGCGACCGCGCCGGCGCCCAGCCCGAGCACCACCGCGGCGGCGAGGCCCACGATCAGCCCGCCTCTGCGGGGAGCCTTGCTCGCGCGCCGGCCGCCCTGGCGTGGCCCGGCCACCGTGGTGGCCTCGGGGGTCGCCTGAACCGCTCCCGTGTGGTGGGCCACCGGGGGCGGCGGCGCCATCGTGGCGCCCGTCGTCGGCGGGACGGCGACGTCCATCGAGAGATCACCGGCGGCGATCATCCGAGCCGCGTCGCTCATCGCCCTGGCGCTCGGGAAGCGCCTGGCAGGGTCCTTGGACAGCGCGCGCTCCACCAGCGCCCGCACCGGCGGCGGGATGTCGCCCGGCAGCGCCGGGGGCGCCTCGCGAATGTGCTTGAGCGCGATGGTGACAGGGCTGTCACCATCGAACGGCCGCTGCCCCGCCAGGCACTCGTAGGCGACCACGCCGAGCGCGTAGATGTCCACGGCGGGCGTGACGGGCGCGCCCTCGGCCTGCTCGGGCGCGCAGTAGGCGGCCGTGCCGAGCACCATGCCGGCATCGGTGAGCCGGTTGGCCAGATCGGACCTGGCGATGCCGAAGTCGGTGATGACGAGTGTGCCGTCGCGCTGCACCAGCAGGTTGCCCGGCTTCACGTCGCGGTGCACGATCCCCTGGTCGTGCACCGCCTGCAGCGCCGAGGCCGCCTGCGCGATCAACTCCATCGCGGGCTGCGGCGAGATCCTGCCGAGACGGGTCAGCAGCCGGTCGAGCGGCTCCCCGTCGACGAACTTCATCACCAGGTAGACGGTGTCGCCGCTGACGCCGTAGTCGTAGACGTCGACCACGCCGGAGTGGTTGATCGTCGCCATCGCTCTTGCTTCCGCCTGGAAGCGCGCGAGGAATCCCGGGTCCTGCATGCGCCCTGGGAGCAGCACCTTGACGGCGACGGTCCGTGCGAGGACCGTGTCCTCTCCGCGCCAGACCTCGCCCATGCCACCGGCGCCGATGCGGGTATCCAGGCGATACCGCCCCGCCAGCGTCGTCCCTTGGGCCACCATGACTTCCCCCGCTACCCCTCTACCTCTAGAACCTCTCCCACCCCAGGGTTCTCCAACCAAGCGGACTTGTGTCGCAGCGAGGTAACACAGAGGTCACGGAACTCCGAGAGTGTACGGCTCACTGTCCTCACATGCCACACAATTGCCACAAGCCGTACAAACCCTATCCTGCGGCCTACCGACCACACTTGTCCCGGTTTTCTGTGAGATCACAGCACCGTACCGGGTGCGCTGCCCGCAGCCGAAGCCGGGACCGGCACTAGGCTGACGGCCATGACGCTCGCGCCCGGTCTCCGTTCCAAGCTGCTCATCATGGTGGAGCGAGAGGACACAGCTCAGAAGATCGGCAGCGGCGACGTCCCGGTGCTGGCCACGCCCCGGCTGCTGGCGCTGGCCGAGCAGGCCACCGTCCAGGCGCTCGGCCAGGCCCTCGCGCCCGGCGAGACCTCCGTCGGCACCCGGATCGAGCTCGAACACCTGGCCGCGAGCCCGGTCGGCGCCCATGTGCAGATCGGCGTCGAGCTCACCAAGGTCGACGGCCGACGGCTGACCTTCGCCTTCCAGGCCCGGGACAAGCACGCCGTGGTCGCCCGCGGCACGATCGAGCGGATCGTGGTGGACCGCGACCGGTTCCTCGCCCGCGCTACTCGATGACCGCGATCAGGTGACCCTCCTGGATCACGTCGCCCTCGGCCACCTTGAGCTGGACCACCACGCCGTCATCCTCGGCGAGCACCGGGATCTCCATCTTCATCGACTCGAGGATGACCAGCGTGTCGCCTTCGGAGACCTTGTCGCCCTCCTGGACGACGACCTTCCACACGTTGGCCACCATCTCAGCGTGGACCTCAGCCATCGCGACTCCCTTGTGTAGTGATCCGACAGTCTCCACGACAACGCGCGCGCATCGGCCCGACCGAGCCCGTGTGTCGCCCGCCGCGTGGGGCCCTGCGCCGAGCGTCTCCTTGAGCACGCGCCCAACCCTACGACCGCCGGGACCGCCGTCCCTCTCCCCCTGAACCACCGATCCGGCCGACCGGATCTGTTGGAAACCTACAACCAACCCACAGCGCCGTACAGGGCCTGCGACACCGGGCTCAGCGCCGGCGCGGCGGGCGCCCCGAGGCGCCGGGCTCAGCGCCGGTGTGACGGGCGGCCGGCGACCCGGGCCAGGGCCTCGATGGCGACGGGATCGTAGGCCGTGCCCGCGCCCAGCCTGAGCCGCTCCAGGGCGGCACCCGCACGGTCGCGGTCGGTCGAGCCGCCGAGCAGGTCGTCGTAGGCGTTGGCGACCTTGATGATGCGGCTCGACTGCGGCGGGTCCTCGCTCACCTCGTCGCACTGCCGGCTGACCAGGTCGGCGACCCGGTCGAGCACGCCCGTCTGCCTGATCACCTCGGCCCCCAGCTCGGCGATGCGGCGGGCCTGCTCCGGGTCGGTCAGCACGGTCGCGCCGCCGGGGATCGGGTCGCGCAGCGAGAGCTGGCCGATGTCGTGCATGAGCGCGGCGTACTCCAGCTCCAGCAGCTCCGGCTCGGCCATGCCCTGCTCCCTGCCGATCGCCACCGCCAGGCGGCTGACCCGGCGGGAGTGGCCCGGCTCGACGTAGCCGCCGACCTCGGTGACCCTGGACAGGGCGCGGACCGTCTGCAGGTAGGTGGCGCGGATGCCGGCGTACTTGCGGAAGGCCACCTGGGTGACGAGCAGCGGGGCGGCGAAGACCAGCAGGGCCACCAGATCCATGCTGTGCGTCGCCAGGGCCAGCAGCACGCCCGACGAGGCGACGGCGGCGGCGAGCGGGAAGGCGACGTTGAGCTCGTCGCGCACCGCCACCCTGAAGGCGGTGCGCAACTGCTCGGCCCGGAGCATGGCGGCGATCAGCACGTCGATCAGCAGGCTGAGGCTGATGAGCACCACCATCACGCCGAGCGCCGGCCACCACGTGCCCATCTCTCCCTGGGTGGCCTGGTAGAGGGGGTCGGCGAGCGGGCGGAAGGCGAAAGCGAGCAGGGCGCCGGTGAGCAGGCGGCGGGCCATCGCGTCCAGGCGCGGCGGGCGGCCGACCGCCAGGTGCGGCAGCGCGCCGGCGATCATCCCCACGGCGATCACGGCCACCACCTGGAGCGCTGAGTGGCGCAGCGGGGCCTGGCTGAGGTCGAGCAGCAGCGTGTAGCCGAGCGCGGCGGCGGCGCCGACGGGGGCCACCTCCCTGTTGCCCGGCATCGTCAGCCTGGCGAGCTCGCCGGCCGCGATGAGCGCGCCGAACCCGACCGCGATCTCGGGCCGGTCGAGACCCACCGCGCAGGTGTGCGCGATCCCGGCCACGGCGATCAGGGCGGCCGCGCAGATGAGCAGCAGCTGCCCGGTCCCGAGCCGCTGGTGGGTGCGCGTCACAGTCCCGTCACCACTTGGATGGGCATGGTCGGGTCGTCGTGGTCCTTGGTGAGGGTGTCGGCGTCCCCGGGAGGCGGCGGGTCGACGCGGCCCGGCGGCTGCCACGGGTCGCGCTCCAGCGCGCGCATGAAGGCCTCCACCATGACCGGGTCGAAGTGGGTGCCCGCGCCCTTGCGCAGCTCCTCCACGGCCACCTCGACGGGCCTGGCGCCGCGGTAGGCGCGGTCGGAGGTCATCGAGTCGAACGCGTCGGCCACGGCGATGATCCGGGCGAACTCCGGGATCTCGTCGGCGGCCAGCCCCATCGGGTAGCCCTTGCCGTCGTGGCGCTCGTGATGGTGCATGATCCCGGCGAACGCCTCGTCCAGGAAGTCGATCCCCTGCACGATCTCCAGCCCGCGCATGGGATGGAGCTGGATCGCGGCGAACTCCTCCTCCGTCAGCGGCCCGTCCTTCTGCAGCACCTTGGTGGGCACGCCGAGCTTGCCCACGTCGTGCAGCATGCCGGCGTAGCGGATGGCCCGCAGCCGCTCCAGCCCCATGCCCACCTCGTGCGCGATCATGGAGGAGGCGAGCGAGACGCGGGTGCAGTGACCCCGGGTGTAGTAGTCCTTGGTCTCCACCGCCTGGCACAGCGCCGCGATGGTGGCGTCGTAGGAGCGCTGCTGCGCGTGATACTGACCGAACGCCCACCGGGCCACGAACAGCGGCAGCAGCACGAGCACGGCCGAGATGGACTGCACGGTCGCCCACAGCCCGGCCACCAGCAGCCCGAACGTCCCGTAGCCCAGATAGGACAGCAGGAACTGGGTCAGCCCGCGCAGCGGCACCTCCAGGGCGCTGACGTTGGCGGCCAGTCTGATCATGGTGAGCGTGAGCAGGATGTTGAGCGGCACGAACACGGCGGTGGCCGCGGCGTAGGGGCCGATGAGATCGTCGAAGGCGTTGACCTTAGGCACCCCGACGGCGCCGCCGAGCCAGACGTAGACGCCGCCGGCCGCGTAGCCGCAGATGGCGAACTGCGCGCCGTTGAACACCCGTTTGATCAGCGGCAGCCCCGGCCGCACGCTCAGCGTGGCCGTGAGGCCCACCAGCGCCGCCCCTTCAGGCCCGATGAGCACCACCGCGGCCAGTGCCGCCGAGAAGCTGACCGACACCGCGAACTGCTCCACGTTGAGCAGGGTCGGCATCGACTCGCACACCAGGAACAGCAGGACGAGCACGAGCAGCACGTCGAGATTCTCCGGGGCCACCAGGCTCCCGGAGGTGATCAGACTGCGCCCGATGAGGGCCGCCGCCGCGCCGATGACGGCGAGCAGGTAGACCCTCGCGGGCCACGGCAGATCACGCATTGCGGCCCCCCACCAGCACTCAGGTCCAGGAAACCCCGGGAGGTGCGGCTCCGCCCGCCAGCACCAGGACCACAGGGGTGATGAGCACGACGACCGTGAACAGCCGGACGATCGTAGCCTTCAACATCCACTCGCCTCCACGTCTACTTCTGGGCTCACGCTACAGAAGAAGGGGCGATCACATGGGCGGAGTCGAAAATCGCAAGCAAAGCGTAATCAACCAACTACCTGGGGCGACTCCGGGCCCATTCGGCGGTGAGCTTCACGCCGGTGGCCAGGTCGACGCGTGGCTCCCAGCCGAGCCCCTCGAAGGCGGGCACCGGATCGACCGCCATCGCCGGCAGGTCGCCCTCGCGCGGCTGGGCGAAACCCGGCTTGTCGGGGGCCCCGGCCGCGTCGGCGATCAGCGAGTGGAGCCTGCGGTCGGTGGTCTGGATGCCGGTGCCGAGGTTGAACCTGCGGCCGTTGCCCTCGGCCCCGCCGGCGCGTACGAGGCCGTCGACCACGTCGTCGACGTAGACGTAGTCGCGGGTCTGGGTGCCGTCGCCGTACAGGACCGTCGGGGTGCCGGCGAGCAGCGCGTCGGTGAAGATCGAGACGACGCCCGCCTCGCCTTCAGGTGACTGGCGCGGGCCGTACACGTTGGACAGGACGAGGGTGGTGTACTCGATCCCGTGCAGGGCGCGGAACATGGCGAGGTAGGTCTCTGCGCTCAGCTTGGAGGCGGCGTACGGCGAGCGCGGATCGGTCGCGGCGTCACCCGGGACCGGGATCGTGGTCGGTCTGCCGTAGACGGCGACGGAGGAGGCGAACACCACCTTGCGCGCGCTGCCCTCACGGGCGGCGACCAGCGTCGCGGCGGTGCCCTCCACGTTGATCCTGGCGTCGTGCACCGGATCGGCCACACTCCTGCGCACACTGATCTGCGCGGCGAGGTGGAAGACCACCTCGGGACGCAGCTCGGCGGTCAGCCGGACCAGCGCGGGATCGCGGATGTCCAGCTCGTGCAGGGTGAACCGGTCGCTCTCGAAGGCTCCGGCCAGGTTGCCGCGGCTGCCGGACGACAGGTCGTCGACCGCCACGACCTCGTGCCCGTCGGCGAGCATGCGATCGACGAGATGAGACCCGATGAACCCGGCACCCCCGGTGACAAGCAAGCGCATGGGGGAATCCTAGTCGGCCAGCTCGGACCTTACCTGCGCGATGCGGGCCAGCACCCTGGCGCGCAGGTCATCTGGCACCGGATCGCAGCCGCACTTCTTGGCCACCAGCGCCTTGATCGCCTTGTCCAGGTCGTACTCCTGCAGGCAGGGGCCGCACTCGTCGAGATGCACGCGGATGTGTGACACGTCGTGCTCGGTCAACTCGCCGTCGAGATAGGCGTAGACCTTGTCCAGGACTTCGCGACAGTCGGTCTCGTGCGGCTTGCCACAGCTCATTTGGATCCCTCCGTCGGGACCAGGCCACGCTCGCGAGCATAGTCCTCGAGAAGGCCCCGCAACTGCCTGCGCCCACGGTGCAGCCTCGACATGACGGTGCCGATGGGAGTGCCCATGATCTCGGCGATCTCCTTGTAGGGGAAGCCCTCGACGTCGGCGAGGTAGACCGCGATCCTGAACTCCTCAGGCAGCGCCGCGAGTGCTTGCTTGACGTCTCCGTCGGGCAGGTGGTCAAGGGCCTCGACCTCGGCGGACTTCAGGCCGCTCGAAGTGTGGGACTCAGCCCGCGCGAGCTGCCAGTCCTCGATCTCCTCGGTGCCGGACTGCTTGGGCTCACGCTGTTTCTTGCGATAACTGTTGATGAAGGTGTTCGTCAGGATCCGGTAGAGCCAGGCCTTGAGATTGGTGCCTTCCTGGAACTGGTGGAACGACGCGAACGCCTTGGCGAAGGTCTCCTGAAGCAGGTCCTCCGCGTCAGCGGGGTTCCGGGTCATCCGGAGCGCCGCAGAGTAAAGCTGTTCGAGATACGGCATGACGTCGCGCTCGAATCGGTCGCTCCGCTGCTCCAGAGTCTCCGCGCCTGTCGCGGGCACCGGACCCACCCCCCTAAGATCACCGGTGGCCGGCTGTGGCGGGACACCGTTCTCAGGGGAGAATACCCGCTTGTCAGCGACCGGCCGGTCACTGGGGAGGGGTTCGAGCAATGTGAGCATGCTCGTCGCAACACGCCCGCGCCTTCGTCTGTTCCCGCAAGATAGAAGGTGACGAACAACCCGGTGCGGGGAAAACCATACGTACCGGCTGGTAGCCATTTCCGGAACCCAGGAGTCGCGCGTGCTGCCCATTCCGGCCGAGGAACTCAACGGCTCAGGGACGCTGGGGCCGTACTGGACCTTCTACCGCGCCGTCGTCGCCGAACAACTCAGCAGGTGGTTGCCCAGCGCGCCGTCCGTCGTCCTCGACCTGTCCGGCGGCCGCGGGCACTGGTCGAGCCAGGCGGCGCGGGCCGGGCACCGCGTGATCGAGGTGCTCGACTTCCGCCGCGCCGCCGAGGGCCCGAGCCGATTGCACGACGCCGACCTGGTCCGCCATGTGCGCGCCGACGACCTGTCGTTCCTGCCTGACGAGAGCGTCGACGCGGTGGTCGCCGAGGAGCGGGCGATGTCGATCGAGCTGATGGCCGAGTCGGCGATGAGCGACGTGGCCCGCGTGCTCAAGCCGGGCGGCCGGGCGCTGGTGTGCGTCGACTCCCTGGTGCTCGGCATGGCGATCCTGGCCGAGCAGGAGCAGTGGCAGCACCTCCGGCAGACGGGCGAGGTCATGCTGGTGCCGTGGCCCGACGGCAGCATCACCCGCTGCTTCAGCAGTGGGCAGCTCCGCGAGCTGCTGGTGGGCGCCGGACTGGAGGTGGAGTGGATGCGGCCGCGTACGGTGCTGTCCCCTTCCACGGTCGATCACGTGCTCGGCTCCGACACCAGGACGATGTCCTACCTGGTCCGCACCGAGCTTGAGGCCCATCCGGACGACGACGACACGGTGGGCATCCACCTGGTGGCCAGCGCCCGCAAAGCCTGAGTGACCGTAAGAGCTGAGTGACCGTAAAGCTGACGGGCCGTAAGAGCTGAGTGACCGTAAAGCCGACGGCCAGTGAGAGCTAGCGGCGGCGCTCCCGCTTGCCCTGGCACTGCACGCACCTGGCCGCCTCGGGCCGCGCCTCCAGTCGTCCCTCGGGCACCGGCCTGCAGCAGTCGACGCACTCGCCGTAGGCGCCCTCGTCGAGGCGCTTGAGCGCGTCCAGGACGGCCCTGCGATGGGTGGTCGCCACGGCGAGCATGGCCTGGGCGCGGTCGGTGTCCGTCAGGTCGGCGCCCGCGTCGGCCGCCGACCGGTCGCGGATCGACGCCGGATCGCCCTGGAGCACCCCGATCGATCGATCCAGCTCCGAAAGCATGTCTGTCAGCCGCTCACGAGCGGTCGTGACGTCCACGAATCCGCACCTCCGGGAGGATGAGGGCAACCCGCGGCGGAAGTCCCCGGTGATCCCGCCCGGCGCAAGGGGGCATGTCTGGCGGTGACTCCGAGTGAACGGATGCATCGCTTTCCTCACCGGATGCCCACTTAGCGTGCTTCTTACACCTTAGAAAAGGCCGCTGTCGTCTTCCGGAGACAATGGTCTGATCAGGTCCGGGCCATTGTTCCGGACATTGTTGACGTCGGTGCTGACCGGGTCCGCGGTCAGCCTGCCGGGCTGCGCCGGCACCAGCAGCCCGGAGGCGAGCCCGGCGTCGGTGAGTTTCGGATCGAGCCATTCGGCCCACCGCTCCGGCTCGATCATCATCGGCATCCGGTCATGGATGCGCCCGAGCTCGTCCTCCGCGTCCGTGGTGATGACCGTGCAGGTCACCAGCCACTTCAGCGGATCGTCGTCGTCGCGCCCCGGATCCTTCCAGAACTCGTACAGCCCGGCCATCGCGAGCACCCCGCCGTCCGCCGGGTGGATGAAATACGGCTGTTTCTTCTTCTTGTCGCCTTCGACCGGCATCCACTCGAAGTAGCCGTCCGCCGGGAGCAGGCACCGCCGCTTGGCGAACGCCTGGCGGTAGGACGGCTTCTCCGCCACCGTCTCGATCCTGGCGTTGATCATGCGCGAGCCGACCGACGGGTCCTTCGCCCAGGCCGGCACCAGCCCCCACTTCACCACGCGCAGCTGCCGCACCGCCCGCTCGGCGTCCTTGGGCACCCGGCTGAGCACGGCGTAGACGTTCTTGGTCGGCGCCACGTTGTAGTCGGGGCCGAGCTCCTTGTCCGGATCGCCGTCGAGCTCCACCTGGAACTCCTCCAGGAGCTGGTGCTTGTCCCGCGCCGAGGCATATCTACCGCACATGTCACCACACTGCCATGTACGCCTTTCGCACGCGCGATCGCGCTGTGACCCCGGCCGCACCCTGGCCAGTAAACTTCGAGCATGTCCAACGAGCACTGGCCCGCCCCCGTCGCCACCGGACCGATCGTGGCATCCGTCTCGCTGCCCGGCTCCAAGTCGGTGACCAACCGCGCGCTGCTGCTCGCCGCCCTCGCCGACGGCCCCGGTGTCGTACGGCAGGCGCTGCGCAGCCGTGACGCCGATCTGATGGTCGCGGCGCTGCGTGCCCTGGGCGCCACCCTCACACCGCTGGCCGAGACCAGCTCCAGCGTCGACTGGCGGGTGCTGCCGGGCGAGATCCGCGGCGGCGTGGCCGTCGACGCGGGCCTGGCCGGGACGGTGATGCGGTTCGTCCCGCCGATGGCCGCGCTGGCCGACGGCCCGGTCTCCTTCGACGGTGACCCGCACGCCCGTAAGCGCCCGATGGGCCCCATCCTGGACGCCCTGCGCGCGCTGGGCGCCCGGGTCGACGGCGACGCCCTGCCGTTCACCGTCCACGGCCCGCTCACCGGCGGCGAGGTCACGGTCGACGCCTCGGCCTCCTCACAGTTCGTCTCGGGGCTGCTGCTGACGGCCGCCCGCTTCGCCAAGGGCGTCACGATCCGCCACGTGGGCCCGCCCGTCCCGTCCCAGCCGCACATCAGGATGACGATCCACATGCTCCGCACGGCCGGGGTCGTGGTCGACGACACCGAGCCGGACGTCTGGCGGGTGGAGCCGGGCCCGATCGCCGGCCGTGACTGGGTGGTCGAGCCCGACCTGTCCAACGCCGCCCCCTTCCTGGCCGCCGCCCTGGTCACGGGCGGCACGGTCACCGTCCCCGGCTGGCCGCTGCGCACCACCCAGCCGGGTGACGCCCTGCGCGGCCTGCTCGCGGACATGGGCGCCACGGTCGGCCTGGCCGGCGCGTCCGGCGAGACGGCCGACCTCGTGGTCGGCGGCACCAGCGACATCTCCGGGATCGACGCCGACCTGCGCGAGGTCGGCGAGCTGACGCCGACGATCGCCGTGCTGGCGGCGCTGGCCGGGTCGCCGAGCCGGATCCGGGGCGTCGCCCACCTGCGCGGCCACGAGACCGACCGGCTGGCCGCGCTCGTCACCGAGATCAACCGCCTCGGCGGCGACGCGGAGGAGACGGACGACGGCCTGATCGTCCGGCCGCGTCCGCTGCACGGCGGCACGTTCCGCAGCTACGACGACCACCGCATGGCCACAGCGGGAGCGGTGCTCGGCCTCGCGGTGCGCGGCGTCGAGGTGGAGAACATCGCGACGACGGGTAAGACACTCCCGGAGTTCGCGGCGATGTGGGCGTCGATGCTGGACGCCCGATGACCGGTCAGGGCCTCGAGTTCAGGGGAGCGGACCGCTGAGAAAGCGGGAGTACGACGAGGACGACGTACGGGTCAGGCCGGGCAAGGGCTCCAGGCCGCGGACCCGCATCCGGCCTGCGCATGAGGACGCCGTGCAGGGGTTCGTGGTGGCGGTCGACCGCGGCCGCTACACCACGCTGATCGAGCCGGAGCGCGCCAAGGGCTCGGCCGCCAAGCGCAGGCAGCAGGAGCCCCGCCTGGTCGTCGCCATGAAGGCGCGCGAGCTGGGCCGCAAGGGCATCGTGGTGGGGGACCGGGTCGCCCTGGTCGGCGACGTCTCCGGGGAGCCGGACCGCCTGGCCAGGGTCGTCAGGGTGGAGCCGCGCACCTCGATGCTGCGCCGCTCCGCCGACGACACCGAGGACACCGACGGCATCGAGCGTCCCGTCGTGGCCAACGCCGACCAGTTGGTCATCGTGACCGCCCTGGCCGACCCGCCGCCCCGCCCCCGCATGATCGACCGGATCCTGGTGGCCGCCTTCGACGCTGAGATCGACGCCCTGCTCTGCCTCACCAAGGCCGACCTGGCCCCGCCGGACGACCTGGTGGCGCTCTACGACCCGCTCGGCGTCGAGCACGTCGTCGTGCACAAGGGCGGCACGCTGGACGAGCTGCGCGACCACCTCGCCGGCCGCATCAGCGTCCTGGTCGGCCACTCGGGCGTGGGCAAGTCGACCCTGGTCAACGCCCTCGTCCCGGACGCGAACCGGGCGGTCTCGCAGGTCAACGCGGTCACCGGCCGGGGCCGCCACACCTCCACCTCGGCCGTGGCGCTGGCGCTCCCCGAAGGCGGCTGGATCATCGACACGCCGGGCGTGCGCAGCTTCGGCCTCGCGCACGTGTCGGTGGAGACGGTTCTGGCGGGCTTCCCCGACCTGATCGAAGGCACGGTTCACTGCCCCAAGGGCTGCACCCACCTGGCCGCCGAGTGCGCGCTGGACGACTGGGTGAGGCAGGGCCACGCCGATCCCACCCGCCTGGAGTCCCTGCGCCGCCTCCTGGCCAGCCGCGAGGGCACGCCCGACGACTGACCCCGATGACCGACCCCGGGGAGGCCGGCGAAGGTCAGGGCCGGTTGGGCCGCAGCGTCCAGCCGACGGTGAGCGTGGCGACCACGACGCCGTCGGCGTTGCTGACCTCCACCTCCACGTCGAACTCCGGCCGCTCCCCCGCGTCCAGCTTCGCCACCACGTCCTCGCGCGCGCCCAGCAGGCGGGCCTCGGCCGTCACCTCGCCCCTGGCGAGCTTGTGATAGCGGATGGTGGACGCGGTGGCGAGCGGCACCGCGCGGCTGAGCTGGTCGCCGAAGGCGGTCAGCATGGCGGCGCCCGAGGCGGACTCCGCCAGGGTGAACAGGGCGCCCGCGTGCGGGCCCGCCACGTGGTTGTGCAGATCCGCCCGGTCGGGCAGGCGGCAGGTGGCGCGGCCGTCGCCGGCCGAGTCGAAGACGATGCCGAGCGTGCGGGCGAAGGGCACCGTCTGGAGCAGGAACTCTCCGGCGTCTAGGGACATGCCCCACATGCTACTGGGGAGTAACCGGAAGCGGACTTACCCGAAAAGACGCGCCGGGTGACTGATGCTCGGCATACCTGGCACGGTAGCGTGACTGTTCGTGCACGGTTATACCGATGATCTACGCCTCGCTCACGTCATGGCGGACGCCGCCGATGATCTGACCATGCGGCGCTTCAAGGCGGTCGACCTCAAGGTCGAGACCAAGCCGGACCTGACGCCGGTCAGCGACGCGGACCGGGCCGTCGAGGAGACGATCCGGGGGACGCTGCGCCGTGCCAGGCCACGCGACGCGGTCGTCGGCGAGGAGTTCGGCAAGACCGGCTGGGGCGCCAGGTCGTGGGTGATCGATCCCATCGACGGCACCAAGAACTACGTGCGCGGCGTGCCCGTCTGGGCGACCCTGATCGCGCTGATGGAGTACGGCAAGGTCGTCGTCGGCGTCGTGTCGGCCCCCGCGCTGGGGCGGCGCTGGTGGGCCTCCACCGACGGCGGCGCCTGGACCGGCAGGAGCCTGACCAAGGCGACCCGGATGCGGGTCTCGTCGGTCTCCAGCCTGAGCGACGCCTCCTTCTCCTACTCCAGCTTCGGCGGCTGGGAGAAGACCGGCCGCCTGGACAACTTCCTCGACCTGAGCCGCGCCTGCTGGCGCACCCGGGCCTACGGCGACTTCTGGTCCCACATGATGGTGGCCGAGGGCTCGGTGGACCTGTCGGCCGAGCCGGAGCTGTCGCCGTGGGACATGGCGGCGCTCACCGTGATCGTCGAGGAGGCCGGCGGCACCTGGACCGACGTCGCGGGCGTCAACAGCCTGGAGGGCGGCAGCCTGGTCTGCACCAACGGCCTCCTGCACGACGAGGTGCTCAGGCGGCTCACAGCTCCAGCACCCGGGTGACGGCGGCCATCAGGCCGTCCCGATAGCCCTCGCCGAAGAGCACCACGTGCACCAGCAGCGGATGCAGCTGGTGCAGCGGAACCCGCTCCCGCCAGCCGTCCGCGAGCGGCGCCTCCTCGTGATAGGCGCCGAGTATCCGGTCGAGGTACGGAGCGCCGAACAGCGCCAGCATGGCCAGATCCGTCTCACGGTGGCCGCCGTGCGCCGCCGGGTCGACGAGCACGCCGGTGCCGCAGGACCAGAGCAGGTTACCGCCCCACAGGTCGCCGTGGATGCGGGCGGGCGGCTCCGGCTCCCCCGCCACCTCACCGAACCGGTCAACGGCCCGCTCGATCAGCTGAACGTCTCGCGTAGGCAGCCGCGCTCGCCGTACGAAGGGCAGAACGCGGCGGGAGGCGTAGAAGGCCGGCCAGTCCTCGGCGGGCGCGTTGCTCATCGGCAGGTCGGCGATGAAGCCGGGCCAGGGCGCGCCGAAGGCGGGCGCCCCGGCCTGGTGCAGGCGGGCCAGGTCGCGCCCGAAGCGTTCGGCGGCGACGGCGGTGGGCGGCTCCTGGCGCACCCACGACAGCACGAGCCGGTCCTCGGCGACCTCGATCACCTCCGGCACGGTGATCGCCTCCCCGAGCCACCGCAGCCCGGCGGCCTCGGAGGCGAACACGAGCTGGGAGGTGAGCGCCGCCTCGGATGTGAGCGCCGCCTCGGATGTGAGCGCCGCCTCGGATGTGAGCGCCGCCTCGGAGGTGAGCGCCTGCCCAGGCTCCTGGATCTTGGCGAACACCTCGCGCCCGTCGCCCAGCACGCCCCGCCGCAGCCGCCGGCCGTGGGACGTGCCGAGTTCGTCAGTCCACCTCATCGGCCGATCTCGTCGGCGATGTGCCTGGCCACGCCCTCGGCAGCGGTCTCGACCAGGGTGAGGACCTCCTCGAAGCCTTCGTCGCCGCCGTAGTAGGGGTCGGGCACTTCGGCGCCGGCCGGCGCATCCGGGTCGAAGGAGCGGAACAGCCGCACCTCCACCCCGGCGGGCGCCAGCCCGCGCATGAACGCCTGGTTGTCGCGGTCCATGGCCAGCACCAGGTCGTAGCGGTCGAACCAGTCGGCGGTGAACTGCCTGGCGCTGTGCTCGGAGCCGTCATACCCGTGCCGGGCCAGGATGCGCAGCGCCCGCTCGTCCATCGGCCCGCCCGTGTGCCAGCCGCCGGTGCCGGCGCTCTCCACCGCCACCTGCCCGGCCAGCCCATGATCGGCGAGCACCTTGCGGAGCACCATCTCGGCCATGGGCGAGCGGCAGATGTTTCCCATGCACACGACACATACGCGGTACGTCACAGCGGTCATGTCCTCCATCATGAGGCCTCACCTGGGACAGGTCCGAAACGAGCGCATGACGCGCTCGGTGACGCCCTCGACGGTCGCGATGCCTGCCGCCACGTTCGCACTGCCTTCTTTGATCTCCTTGGGGATGATCCGGGAGATGACCCTCTCCGACGGGGCGCTCAGCCGAAACCCCGTGATGACGGGTGGACCGAGCATGATCGCGACACGTCGCTAGGGATTCGTGGCCACGATCTTGGCGATCGAGTCGTCGTCGCAGGTGGCCCAGAAGTCCCCCACAACGTCCTCCAGATGCTGCAGCGAGTCGGCCCGGAACAATACATCCTGATATTTCGTGATGTCGTAGTGAGTCGTCCCCATCATGGCCAGGTCCAACGGCCGGACGTCCATGCCCCGGAACTCCTCGATCTCGCCGTACGACGACAGGATGCCCGCCCCGTACGCCCTGAGTTCGCCGCCGTCCAACATCACCCCGAACTCCAGCGTGAACCAGAACACCTTCGAGACGAACTCCAGCGCCGCCTCGCCCTCCACCCGTCGCGCCGCCTCCCCCGCCAGCCGGTAGAGCGCGGCATAACGGTCACTGGCCAATGCGTTGGCATGCCCGATCACCTCATGCACCACGTCGGGCTCCGGCGTGTAGAACGGCACGGAATGGTGGCGGATGTACTGCGTCGAGTGGAAGTACCCGTCGGCCAGCACACCGTAGAAGTCCCGCAACGGCACCAGCCCCGCCGCCGGCAGATATCGGAACCCGGTCAGCGGCTCCAGCAGCTCGCCGACCTCCTGAAGCTGCGGGATGCGCGTACGCGGCAGCCCGAGCCTGTCGACGCCGCCGAGGTACTCCTCCGTGGCGTAGGCGGCGTGCTTGACCGCCAGCTCCCTGGTCACCAGCGCCCAGACCTCGTGCTCCCGCTCGGTGTACTCGGCGACGGGAATGGGCGTCCCGCGCCGGTGACCGACCGCCAGCCCCGCGATCGCGTTCCGCCGAGCCCGGTAGACCGGATCCGCGAAGCCCGGATGGGACGCGGCCAGCTCGACCACCACCGACCCGTCGTCCTGCGTAGCGATCGGGGCGAAGTACTGCGCTTCCTCGAACATGTCTCAGATGACAGCAACTTCCCCGATCGCTGGCAAGAGCGCGCAGTTTCCCTGCGCGATATGCTTAATTCCGTACGGCATACTCTCGTTTACCTGTACGAATCGCGCATCCTTGGAAGGGTTACCGTGGACGATCTCGACGCTCGGTTGCTGGTGACCATGCGCGCCCACCCCCGGGTCGGACTCACCGAGCTCGCCCGGCTGCTCGGCGTCGCCCGCGGCACCGTACAGGCCCGGGTCGACAAGCTCATGGCCGGCGGCGTGATCGAGGACTTCGGGCCGACCGTCTCCCCGGCGCGGATCGGGTATCCGATCCACGCGTTCGTCTGGCTGCAGATCGCCCAGGGCCGGCTCACCGAGGCCGTCGAGGCGCTGCGCGACGTGCCGCAGATCCTGGAGGTGCACGGCACCAGCGGTCAACACGACCTGCTCTGCCGGGTCGTCGCGCGCAGCACCGACCATCTGCAGGAGATCATCGCCCACATACTGACCTCACCGGCGGTACGCCGCACCGACTCCACGATCGCCCTGTCGACGCAGATCCCCTACCGAATCGAGCCCCTGCTGCTGGCCCGCTGATAGCATCCCCTCGATCGTTATCCGGACTATTAGGGCATAGCGCGATGCCGGGCCGCCACCGGCGTCGCCATCGAAACCATGACAGACCACCCCCTCGGCTCACCGTCCAGTCCTACCCCCGAGCCCCCTCCCGGGCCCGCCCCCAGGCCTGCGCCCGACCATGCGCCCCCCACCTGGGGCCCACCCCCGCATGCCCCGGCCGAGGGCCACCAACAGCCGTGGACACCATCCGCCACCCCATACGGTCAAATCCCCGCCTCCCCGCACGGACCGCCATCTCAAGTCGCGGACAACCCGCCGGCTGCGCCAGGAAACCCGTACGGCCAGCCGCAGGATCCACCCCCGAACGGCCCTCTCCAGGGACCGTGGGGCATGCCCGGCCCCACACCCCCGCCGGGGAACGCGTACGCTCCACCACCCCAATCCCAGAGCGGCCCTCCGCAGAGCCCACTCCCCTTCGGCGGAAGCAACCCCCCGTACAGCACGCCACACCCAGTGAGCACCGGTAGCTCGAACGGCCCACCGCCCCCGGTGGAGGCCGGAAGCTCGTACGGCCCACCCTCAGCCGGGACGGGAAGCGCGTACGGCCCGCCGCCCCCGGTCGGGACCGGAAGCTGGTACGGCCCGCCGCCCCCGGCGGGAGCCGACCCATCGCCTTCCGGCGGCAGCGGTCCCTCGTACGGGCCAGCACAGGCGGCGGGGAACCCGTACGGAGCGTGGAATGCGCCGGCGCCTCAAGGTGCCGGCAATGCCGGCACCCCGCGGAAGGCGCGCGGGAAGGCCAAGGTCGTGCTCATTGTCGCGCTCAGCCTGGTCGTCCTGCTGGCCGGCGGCGGCACCGCGTGGTGGCTGATCGCGCAGCCGGGCACCTCGTCCTCCCCCACCCTCCAGGCCGGCGACGCCGAGAAGGGCGAGGCGGAAAAGCCTGCGGTGTCCGACTGGTCCGTACCCCTGCATGGAGCCGGCGGCGCGGACTTCAGCACCGGCATGGCGTTCGCGAGCTGGCTGACGGACACGACCGTCATCAGGGCGCAGAAGGAAGGCGTGCTGGCCTACGCGCTCAAGTCCGGCGAACAAGCCTGGCGCACACCGCCACCGGGTGACCACGTATGCGGCGCCACACCCGAGCTGTTCGAGGGCAAGGGCGCGTTCGCGTACGGCACCAGCAAGGTGTGCGACCACCTGGCCGGCATCGACGCCGCCACCGGCAAGATCACTTGGAAGATCAAGATCCCGGTCAGGAAGGACGGCGCACAGAGCGGCCTCATGGTCCCAGCCCTGATGTCCACCGACGGCATGATCATCGTCGAGACGGACGACACGCTGACCGCCTACCGCCTCTCCGACGGCGGCAAGGAATGGACCAAGACCATGCCGAACAAGTGCTACCTGGACGACGCCAACGCCGGCCCCGGCCGAGTCGTCGCCCTCGTCAACTGCGGATCCGCCAAGAAGAACAGCGTCCAGGTCATCCACCCGCAGACCGGCGACGTCGCCGGCAAGTACCTGATCGGCCAACTCCCGCTGATGCGGGCCATCCTGTCGGCCAAGCCGATCGTCATCCAACGCGAGATCGACGGCAAGAACGTCTTCACCCACTTCGCGGCCGCCGGCAAGGTGAGCGAGTTCACCACGGACCGGGTGGACCTCCTCACCCAGAACGGTGTCGTCTTCGTCGAAGGCGTACTCGAACAGCGCCGTTACGCAGTCCACGGCGACCGCCTCTACCTGACCACCTTCCCCGAGAAAGTGGCCAAAACCGGAGGCACAAAGAACACGGCCCTGGCCTTCGACCTCAAGACCGGCCGCCGCCTCTGGGAGTCGTCAGGCACCCAGGAAGTGACGCTCACCTACATTCGGGCCGACGACCAGGGACTCCTGGCCCTGGAAGCAGGCGAACGACACACCATCGCGCCACGCCTGATCCGCCTGGACGCCGCTACCGGCAAGGCCCAGGAGGTGGCGAAGCTCCCGCTGGAGTACGCCGGCGAGGGGTCGAGGGCCAAGGTGTTCGAGCGCGACGGCGCGGTCATCACCCTCCCGTGGTCCGCGGCGTACGGCCACAAGGCGGTCAGCTACATCACCCCCACCGCCTCCTGACCCTGCCCTCGGGCCGTGAAGGGCTGTTACTGAGCTGACGGCCCATCATCGACGCGCCCCTCCAGCCCGTGGTCATCTCTGTCAGCTCCGGGCCCAGCCTTTGTACGGGGGCCTGGTGAATACTCAGAGTGCTTGGGCGGGCCCATTCCATGAGCGCGGCCCGGCGGGCCGGTGACAGCACCACGCCCGTCGGGTACTGGTGGGCCGGGGTGAGCAGGACCGCGTCGGCCGG
>NZ_JBITLM010000004.1:0-673354 GCF_044465295.1 Nonomuraea sp. NPDC049714
CGCGAGCTCTTCAAAGCCCTCACCAGCGAGAACGGCGCAACTAGCGAACTTCGGAACGTTGCTTGACAACCATAGGAGCATCGGGCCAACTCCACGGGTATGTTCGCGCGCCGTATTGCCCATGATTGTTTGCGTTCCACATCACGGACCCGTGACCCTTGTGAATCATCTCCCTCAACAAGGAGCACCCCCGTGAGAACGACGGCGATCATCTCTGGTGCGCTGGTGGCGGCCACGACAGCGTTAACCCTGATCAGCACACCTGCGGCGGCGGCATCGGATGCCAACCTGAACGTGGCTCTCTCGCTCACCAAGAACACCGCGAGCAGCCAGACCTACTGGGCCAATATGCGTCGCAACAAGAACGAGCCCTATGTCAAAAGGTGGAGCTTCAATTGGAACACCGACGGCTGCTCGGTGCCCGGGAAGATCGGTAACTCAGATTACTGGAAGGGAGTCTTCAAGACGCCCTGCGCTCGCCACGACTTCGGCTACCGCAATGTCAAGCGACTCGCGAGCTCCAGCAAGTGGAAGAACACCTACAAGAAGGCCGTCGATGACGCGTTCCTCTTCGATATGGGCAACGTGTGCGTGAAATTCTCCAAGACGAAGAAGGCCTCGTGCCGAATTGCGGCGGCGGCGTTCTACGGAGCGGTCAGGACTCTCGCGAGCTAGGACCGATCGCGGCCCCGGGCGACGGGAGAACCCGCCTTTCTCAAGGCCCGGTTCGGGTTCGGCCGTTCCGCGTCCAAGAACAGTGATCACGATCTAGGAGAAGGACACCATGAAGTTTCTGCGTAACGTGGCTGTCGTCGCCGCCATGGGCCTGGCCACATCGATCACGGCGGCGCCCGCCATGGCGTCCGCCGACCAGTACCTCATCGCACGCTGCACGGACGGCAACCACGGCATCGAGATCAGGGCCCGCTATCTGACGTCCACGACAAAGCACTTGTTCAACCAGCTGTCCTGGCGGATCGCCGGCAATGTCGGCAGCAACAACGATGTCCGCTTCTATTTCATGCAGGACGCCCAGCCGGACTTCGTGTTCAAAGCCGTCGGCTACAAGGGCGGCAAGACGGGCTCGCGGAAGATCTCGGTGAGCAGGCCGAAGGCGCACAAGGTGTTCGTGAGGTTCCGCGTCCGATTCGACACGAGCGCCTCCTCCGATCCGAAGTGCACGTACCAGACCCGCGGCATCTGATCCCGAGAGTGTGACCGGCCCGGCATCAAATTAGGCTCCCGTGCCGCCGCGACGTTCGACGTCTCCCCTAGCAGGGCGCGAGTCAAGGTACGGAGGCGGACATACCGATCACGATCGCCACCATGGGGCCCGGTCGAGTACGGGCCCAGGCAGGCTGTCGGAGGGGATCCGTAAGCTTGTCGATCGTGACGATGATCCCCCTGCGCCGCTTCACGGCTCGTGCTCTGCCCGTCGACGATCAGGGCCGCGTCCTCCTGCTCCACGGTTTCGATCCGGTACGCCCCGGCGAGCCGTTCTGGTTCACCATCGGCGGCGCTCTGGAGGGCGAGGAGACGCTTCAGGAGGCCGCCGCGCGCGAGCTGTTCGAAGAGGTGGGGATTCGGGCGACGGCGGAGGAGTTCACGGGACCGTACGGGACGAGCACGATCGAATTCAGTTTCGCGCAGTACGCCATCACGCAGGATCAGGCGTACTTCGCGGTTCAGGTGGGCCAGGTGGACGTCTCGTTCGAGCACATGGAGCAGATCGAGAAGGAGACCACGCTCGGATATCGGTGGTGGAGCGCCGAGGAGATCGACGCCACCGAGGAGGTCATCTTTCCGGAGGACCTGGCGGCGATTCTCCGGAAGATCACGACGGGCGAAGCACTCGGGTAGCCCCGGTGATGAGGGCGGTGGCCAGGATCCAGCCCGAGATGATCAGTCCGTACGCGAGCCCCTGCGTCCAGCCCGCCGGGTCGAACAGGTCCCGTTGCCCGAAGGTCGACCACGGGAGCAGCAGGTCGAAGCTGTAGGCGAACGAGTCGAAGACGGGGCTCTCGTCGGGTTTCAGCGGCCGGGGCGGGTTCAGGCCGAAGGACACCGTGCCGATCAGGAGCAGCGCCGCGAACCAGACCGCCGCCAGCCACGGGCGATAGCCGTAGCCGACGGTGAACTCCAGCAAGCGGCCCCAGAGCCGGCCGCCGACCCCTTCGGTGTGGCGCCTGCCGCGAAGTTTGGCGAGCTGCGTCCGGCGTGCCAGCGCGTCATTGCCGTCACGGCGATACCAAGCGGCCAGTTGCTCGTACGGCTGTGGCCTGAAGCCCTCCGGGTCCCGGCCGACCCATTCGATCCGGCGGGAGACTCCGCTGCCGCGCAGGCGTTCGTACGTCAGGCCGTTCAGGCGGAGTTTGTCCGGCCAGGTGGCGGGGTTGTCCTCCAGGGTGTTCACGGTGGAGTGCGCGAGCGTCACCACGCCGTCGATCGGCTCGGCCGGCTTGAGGTAGAACTCGCGGACCTCCATGTGACTGGCATGCAGCGCGTACGGCGTGTCGGGGCTGCGGATGACGCCCCGGATCGCGAGCAGGCCGTTGATGCGCGACCCGCGCAGCCGTACACAGCCTTCGGCCAGGAAGTCGCCGGTGCAGCGCATCGCGTCCTCGACGACCATGCCGTCGGCGATGAGCGCCTGTTTGCCGGGATTGCGGAGCTTGGCGTCCTCCAACGAGAACCCGCCGTTGAGGCGGGCACCGTACATCCGCACGCCGCCGGTGAAGTCGCCGTTGCGCATGTACATGCCGGAGTCGACCACCATGGCGTCGGCGTAGAACGCGTGATCGTCGTCCTCACCAGCGATGATCTTGGTGCCGCCGAGCCACAGGCCGCTCTCGAACTGGGCGCGTGGCACCCGCACCGCTCCTGTGATGTACGAGCCCGACAGACTGAGGTGACCCGCCACCCGCATGCCGCCACCGGTCAACCCGGGTAAGCGGCAGTCGGTCAGCCGCAGGGTCCGGGCGGTGGTGCCGGTGAGCCGGATGGGCTCGTCCAGGTGGCAGCCGTTGAGCGCGAGCTCGTGCTCGACGGTGCCGCCGAGAATCTGGAGCGGCCCGGTGATCCTGGCGCCGGTGAGCCGTACGGCCGGAGCCGAGCCGGCGACGGCGTCACGGGCGCCGAGTAACAGTGAGGTGATCACCTGGGCTCGGACGGTGCGCTCGGGGCCCCAGGTGTGCCCGTCCGATGGGGCGTTGCCGCCTGCGGGACCGGTCACATCCGGAGTGAAAGGGGCCAACTCCACCGTCTGGCCCGTGGGGAAGGCATCCCACACCTTCCGCTCAGCCGGGCTCAGTCGCGGAGATTTCCCCATACTCCGATTGTTTCGCATAAGTTCAGCGCCGGTAGCCGGCCATGCGCTCCAGCCTGGCCACGCGCTCGGCGGTGGGCGGGTGCGTGGAGAACAGGCGGCCGAGTCCGGCACCGCTGAACGGGTTCGCGATCATCAGGTGGGAGGCCGAGGCCAGGCGGCTGTTCTCGGGAAGCGGCAGCCTGCGAGCACCCATCTCGATCTTGCGCAGGGCCGAGGCGAGCGCGAGCGGGTCACCCGTCAGCCGGGCCCCGGACTCGTCAGCCTGGAACTCCCGGCTGCGCGAGACAGCCATCTGGATCATGCCGGCGGCGACCGGGCCGAGCAGCATCATGAGGACCGCCCCGACGAATCCGGGGCCTTCGTCGTCGTCGGACCCGCCGAAGAAGACCGCGACGTAGCTCACCCAGGTGATCATCGTGGCCAGCGCACCGGCGACGGACGAGATCAGGATGTCACGGTTGTACACATGGGACAGCTCGTGCCCGATCACGCCCCGCAACTCGGACTCGTCGAGCAGCTGGGTCAGGCCGTAGGTGACACAGACGGCGGCCTTGCGCGGGCTGCGGCCGGTGGCGAAGGCGTTCGGTTGCACGGTGGGCGAGATGTAGAGCCGTGGCATCGGCTGCCGGGCCTCGGTGGAGAGCTCGCGGACGATCCGGTAGAGGGTGGGCTGCTCCACCTCGCTGACCTGCCTCGCACGCATGGCCGACAGCGCGATCCGGTCGGAGAAGAAGTAGGCGACGCCGTTGGTCACCAGGGCGAGCACGAACGCGATCTGCATGCCCATGCCGCCGCCCAGCCACGCGCCGGCCGCGATGATCAGCGCAGACAGGCTCCCGAGCAGGACCGCCGTGCGCAGGCCGTTGTGGTGCACAATTCCCCCCCTCATGGTCCGGCTTCACCTGGTACAACGACGATGCCCTGCTCCAACGTTCCCGGGAGTGCTCACCCGGAGGCTGAACGCGATCGAACTCGCTGACCACATCTGCCCCGGTGGTATCTCAGCGGGTGCGACGGCACCCGGCCCTCACCTCAGTGCGGGTGGATAAGTCAGTACGTAGCGGATAAGAACGTCATGTCGAGCACCGGTTGTGGCGCGACCGAGAACAGGACCGCCACCGCCACCGCGACGCCGATGGCCACCCAGACCGCGGGGAACGGACGTCGCGCGGGCGGAGCCGCTGCCCGCTCGGGGGTGAAGAGCCGGGCCGTCCAGACGACGTAGTAGTAGAGCCCGATCACGGTGTTGACCGCCATGACCACCGCCAGCCATCCGGCGCCGCCATCGACGATCTCCCGGAAGACCACGATCTTGGCGAACAACCCGGCCAGCCCCGGCGGGAGCCCGGCCAGGCAGATCAGGCAGAATGCCAGCGCGAGCGCGGCCGCCGGACTCCGGGACACCAGCCCCCGGTAGTCGTCCAGCTCGTTGCGCGGCACGGTCCGGGACACGAGCATGACCACGGCGAAGGCGCCCAGGTTCATGGCGGCGTAGATCACCAGATAGGCCACGGAGGCGCCGACCGCCGTGTTCGCGGAGCTCCCGCCGGGCCGGAACGCCACCGCGAGCGGGGCGAGGATGTAGCCCGACTGGGCGACGGACGACCACGCGAGCAGGCGTACGGCGGATCGCTGGCGCATCGCCAGCAGGTTGCCCGCCGTCATGGTGAGGGCCGAGATGATCGCGATGATCGGGATCCAGGTGGCCGACTGGCCGGGCAGTGCGAGGACCAGGACGAGGATCAGGCCCGCGAACCCGGCCGCCTTCGAGATCACCGAGAGCAGGGCGGCGACCGGGATGGGGGCGCCCTGATAGACGTCCGCCGCCCAGGAGTGGAAGGGAACGGCCGCGATCTTGAAGGCGAACCCCGCCACGAGGAGCACGATGCCGACCGTGACCAGGCCGGGCAGGCCGTGACCGGCTTCGAGGATGGACGAGGACCCCTCCGCCCACCCCGGCGCCGGAAGCTCCCCGCTGAAGACGGCCGCCAGCCGTGGCAGGAAGACCGTCCCGGCGACGCCGTACAGCAGCGACACCCCGAAGAGCATGACGGCGGTCGACACGACCGACACCAGGAACAGCTTGACCGCGGCCTCCGAGGAGCGGCCGTCGTAGCGTTTTAGGGCGGTGAGCGCGAAGACCGGCAGGGAGACGAGCTCGAGCGCCACCACCAGCATGATCAGGTCTCGCGAGGCGGGCAGCGTCACGGCGCCGGTCAGCATGCAGAGCAGAAGGAAGTGCCACTCCCCGACCGGGATGTCGCCCTCCGCCAGCTCGGTCATCGACATCAGCACCACGACGACGGCCGCCACCAGCACCAGCCCGGCGAAGACCAGCGTGAGCCGGTCGACCACGAACGAGCACGACTCACCGGGCGGGCCGTCGCCGGCCAGGTGGCCGGGAACGCAGAAGGTGGACAGCGTCCCGGAGCCGACGAGGGCGGCCTGCGCCACGACGAACCCCAGCGCGACCAGCACGCCCCCGAGCGTCACGAATCCCAGCGCGGACTTGACCCCGCGCCGGGCCGGCAGGAAGGCGTCGAGCACGAGGACGAGTCCCGCCACCAGGGCGAGGGTCAAGGGGGCCGCGATCGCGAAGTAGTCGATCTGCTGGATCATGACAGTGCTCCCAGCAGAGTTTGCACGGCCGGTGTGGTGAGCGAGAGCAGGAGTTTGGGCCAGAGCCCGAAGAGCAGGATCAGCACGATCAACGGCACCCAGGCGACGAGTTCGTACCGCTGAATGTCGAGCGCCTCCGGACGGGCCGTACCCATGGGGTCGACCGGCCGCTCATCGGGCGTCTCCCAGGCGGCGAGGTCGGCCGGTGGGCGTACGATCGCGTCCGCGCGCTCACCGGGCCCTGCTGCGGCGGCGGCGCCATTGCCCGGTCCCGCCGCGACACGGTGATCGTCCGGGCCCGTGGTGGCGGGGACGGGCAGCGGGACGGACGGCACACCGTGGGTGACTCGGGAGAGCATGACCAGGAAGTACGCCGCTGTCAGAACCGCGCCGAGACCGCCGATGACCATGAAGGTGCGGAACAGGGCGCTGGGCAGCACCTCGGCCGGTTGGAAGGCGCCGAGCAACGCCAGCATCTCCCCCCAGAATCCGGCCAGCCCCGGCAGGCCCAGCGAGGCGATCGAGGCGAACGTCAGGACCGCGCCGAGGTGGGGAAGCCTGGCCAGCATGCCGCCGCCGAGCGACGGGATGTCGGCGGTGTGGTGGCGGTCCTTGATCGCGCCGGCGAGGAAGAACAGCAGGCCGGTGATCAGGCCGTGGGCGACGTTGGCGAACAGGGCGCCGTTGATGCCGACCGTCGTCAGCGTGGCGAAGCCCAGCAGTACGAAGCCCATGTGGCCGACGGATGAGTACGCGATCATCCGTTTGAGGTCGCGCTGCGCCAGACAGGCCAGCGAGCCGTAGATGATGCCGACCACGGCGAAGGCGCCCAGCCACGGCGCCACCACCGCGGCACCCTCCGGCAGGATCGGGATCGCGATCCTGGCGAAGCCGTACGTGCCCATCTTCAGCAGCACACCGGCCAGCAGGACAGAGCCGACCGTGGGAGCCTGTGTGTGGGCGTCCGGCAGCCAGGTGTGCAGCGGCCACATGGGGGTCTTGACCGCCAGCCCGAGCCCCACCGCCACGAACGCGAGCACCTGCACCCCCCTCGACATGCCGGCACCGTGTGCCTGGCCGAGGGCGACGATGTCGAGGGTGCCGGTCTGCGCCCAGATGAGCAGCAGGCCGAGCAGCATCACCACCGAGCCGAGCAGCGTGTAGAGGATGAACTTGACCGCCGCGCCCCTGCGCCCCTCACCGCCCCAGATGGCGATCAGGAAGTACATGGGCACGAGCACGATCTCGAAGAACACGAAGAACAGCAGCAGGTCGAGCGCGAGGAACGTGCCGATCATGCCCACTTCGAGCACCAGCAGCGTGAACACCAGCGCCCTCGGCCTGGCCCCGCCCGGTCTGGGATGCAGCAACTGGCCGGGGCGCCGGGCGTCGCCCCAGCTCAGATAGGCGAAACAGAGGAACGTCAGCAGCGCGGTCAACGCGACCAGCGGCAGCGAGATCCCGTCGACGCCCAGGTGGAAGCGCAGGTCAAGGCCGGGAACCCAGGGCAGGTCGACGGTGGACTGGGGCCGCCCCGCCTGGCCGTAGTCGAACGTGGCCACCAGCGCCACGGCCAACGCCAGCGTCACGCCGGAGACGGCCATCCCGTAAGCCGGCAGGACCGGGCGCAGGATCGACGGCGCCACCAGGAGCAGGAAGGCCCCCAGCAACGGCACGGCGAGGAGCGCGACGGGAAGCCAGCTCATCATGTGAACATCACCGCCCCCACCGCGATCAGAAGGACTCCGGCCAGCAGGCCGCTCACATAGAGCTGAACGTTGCCGTTCTGCGCGAATCTCAGCAGCCCGGACAGCCCGCGTGCCGAACGGCCGGAGCCGCGCACCGCGCCGTCCACCACCGTGTCGTCCGCCCTGACGACGAACCCGGCCAGCGCCACGGCCGGGCGGACGATGACGGCGGCGTACAGGTTGTCGACGTAGAACGCCTGCTCACACGGCACCCGCAGCGGGCCGAGCAGCCGGGCCGGGTCAACCGTGGGGTCGCCGCGCCACGAGGCGTACACCACGGCCGCGCCGAGCAGCGCGAGGGCGACGCTGACGGCCGCCACCGGCACGTCGAGGTGCAGGCCCCCGGCGAAGCCGAGCAGCAGGGCCGGGACGGCGAGGAGGGTGACCGGCACCAGCATCGTGGACGGCGCCTCGCGGATGTCGACGACGTGGGCCGTGCCGGGCTCGGGCTCGGGGAGCGCGACGGCCCGCGTCCGGCCGAAGAAGGTGCGCAGCCAGGCCCTGGCGGCGTAGGCGCCGGTGACGGCCACCGTCGCGAGCGCGCAACCGTACAGGAGCAGGGCAGCGGCGTCCGTGAGGCCGCCGGCGAGCGCGCCCTCCATGGCCACCAGCACGGCGTCCTTGCTGAAGAAGCCGCTGAACGGAGGCAGGCCCATGAGGGCGGCGAAGCCGACCGTCGTCGCCGCGAACGTGATCGGCAACTCCCTGCGCAGCCCGCCCATCTGGCTCATCAGGTTGGAGCCGACGTGGTGGATCACGACGCCCGCGCACAGGAACAGCAGCGCCTTGAACGCGCCGTGGGTGATCAGGTGGAAGATCGCCGCGGTGTCGGACCCGGCGGCGAGACCTCCGGCCATGTAGGCGAGCTGGCTGACCGTTGAGTAGGCCAGCACGCGCTTCAGGTCGTCCTGCGCCAGCGCGGCCAGCGCGGCGCCCAGCATGCCGAGCGCGGCCAGGACTGCAAGCACATCGAGCGTCGGCCGGGCCGCCGCGAAGGCGGGGAAGAGCCGGGCCACGAGGAAGATGCCCGCGGCGACCATGGTCGCGGCGTGGATGAGCGCGCTGATCGGCGTCGGGCCCGCCATCGCGTCGGGGAGCCAGGTGTGCAGCGGCACCTGCGCGCTCTTGCCCGCGACCCCGGCGAGCAGGAGCATCGTGGCGGCGACGAGCGTGCCGGAGGACATCTCGGGCACCTTCGCCAGCACGTCAGCGATGCGGAAGCTGCCCGCGGCGCCTCCCAGCACGAAGATGCCGAACAGAAAGCCGACGTCGCCCAGCCGGGTCACCAGGAACGCCTTGACCGCGGCGCGCGAATTGCCGCGATCCTCCCACCAGTGGCCGATGAGGAGGTAGGAGCACAGGCCCATGATCTCCCAGCCCACGTAGAGGACGAGGAGGTCGCCCGCGTAGACCACGAGGAGCATGGCGCTGGTGAACAGGCTGATGAAGGCGCTGTAGGAGGGGTAGCGGGCGTCGTCTTTCAAGTAGCCGATCGAATAGACCTGCACGGCCAGGGCCACGAGCGTCACCAGCACTCCGAGCAGGCCGGAGAGGTCGTCGGCCTGGAGCGTGAGCGAGATCGGGACGCCGCCGGTGTCGATCGCGCCGTAGGTGTCGCCCACGGGGGCCGAGCGGGGGCCGCCGTCGAGGAAGGCGAATCCTTGGCCCCAGGCCAGCCAGACGGCCAGCACCGCCGCGGCGGCTGTCGGCACGACCGCGATCGAGGCGGCCCTGCGGTTGGCCGCGTCGGGCGCGTTGGCCGAGGTGGTGGCCGGTCCGTTGCGCTGGGGGGTGTCCGCCTCGCGTGCGCGCCTCCGTGGCCGGCGTGACAGCAGGAGGCCGGCGAAGGCCGCCAGGAAGGGCAGGAGTACGGCCAGCAACGGGAAGGTCGTCACGGCTTGCCCCCTCGCTCGGCCGGGCGGCCGTCTGCGTGGTCACGCTCTTCCGGCGGGTCGTCGGTCTCGGGCTGCGGGGGCGTCTGGGTCGGCTCCATGGAAGAGGCGTCCGTGGGCTCCGCCAGGTCGCGCAGGTAGTCGATGTCGACCGTCCTGCGGTTGCGGTAGAGGGCCAGCACGATGGCGAGGCCGACGCCTACCTCGGCCGCCGCGATGACGATGACGAACAGGGTCAGCACCTGGCCGCTGTGCAGGCGGTCGCCGAGCCATACGTCGAACGTGACCAGGTTGAGGTTGACGGCGTTGAGCATCAGCTCGACCGACATCAGCACAAGGATCGTGTTGCGTCTGGCGAGCACGCCGTAGACGCCGATGGAGAACAGGAGCGCGGAAACGACCGCCGGGTAGACGATGTGCACTAATGGCTCCCGGTCTGATCGGGTGGCGAACCGCCGGGTGTGTCCGTACGAGGCGGACCACTGGGCTCGTCTGTCGCTGCGCCGGGCGAACCACCGCGCGAATCCGTACCGTTTGCGCCGGTTATGTCGGTGCGGGAGAGCACGATGGCGCCGATCAGGGCGGCCAGCAGGAGCACCGAGAGCGCCTCGAACGGCAGCACCCAGGTGCTGAAGATGCTGCCTCCGAGCACCCCCGCTCCGCCCTGGCCGGGCGTCAGGGGTGTGTAGGCCATGCGAAAGCCGTCGATCACCACCGTGACCAGGATGGCCGCCGTCGCCAACGCCACCACGGCCGCGGCCGTTCTGTTGCCGCTGTCGAGGTCGGTGGAACGGCCGATGGGCGCGCGAGTAAGCATGATGCCGAACAGCAGCAGGACGATCACGGCGCCCACATAGATGAGGACCTGCACCCATGCCACGAACTCGGCGGTCAGGACCAGGTAGCAGCCGGCCAGCGCGCCGAAGGTGACGACGAGCCAGAGTGCGGCGTGGACCAGTTGCCGGGTCGTGACGACGAGCAGCGCGGATCCGACTGCCACCGCTCCCAGCAGGAGGAAGACGATCTCTTGCCCGGTGGGTGACAGATAGGAGGGCACCGCTTCGGTCACGACTCCTCCTTTGGCTCCCTTGGCTGATCAGGGCCGAGCCGCCCGGGCGGGCGAATGGATCGAGGATCGGCCATCCTCCGCCTTGGCGGTCTCGCGCCAGAAGTCTGCCCCTCCGGCCCAGGTTCTGCTCGCGGTTCCTCCGCGCCTGTGGACAACTCTTCTCCGGACGGCGCGCCTGTGGATGACGCCGCGTCGCCGGGGCGGGGCCTGGGTGGCTCATCCGCCTTGGGGTCGGGCTCCGCCGTTACGGGTCGAGGGGGCGTACCTGTGTCAGAGGGAGTCGCTTCGCCGGGTGGGGGCGCCTGCTCTGGGCTGCCGGATGCGGCGTCCGCATCCGTGGTGGGCGCCTTGCTAGGCGCGGCATTCGTACCAGGAGCGGCTGCTTTGCCCGGTGCGCGGGGAGGGCGGGCGGAGGGCGCGTCGGTGGCGCGGCCGGGGCGCCGGGGGGCGGCAGACAGCTCCTTGGGCGGCTCGGCGCCGGCGTCGTGGAGCTGAGGCGGTGGGACTGTTTCGACCCAGGTGCCCAGCTTGTCCTTCTCGTGGAGAAGGTTGCGGATGTCGCCTTCGGCGTACTCGAACTCGGGCGACCAGAACAGGGCGTCGAACGGGCACACCTCAATGCAGATCCCGCAATACATGCACAAGGCGAAGTCGATGGCGAACCGGTCGAGGACGTTGCGCTGGCGTGGTCGGCCGCCTTCAGGCGCTGGGAGGGTCTCCTTGTGCGAGTCGATGTAGATGCACCAGTCGGGGCACTCTCGGGCACAGAGCATGCAAGAGGTGCAGTTCTCCTCGACCAGGGCGATCACCCCGCGACTGCGCGGCGGGAGGGCGGGTTTCACCTTGGGATACTGCTGGGTGTCGGATTTGCGCAGCATGTGGCGAAGAGTGATGCTAAGCCCCTTCGCGAGCCCTACGCCGGGTATCCGTCCCATACTCAACATCATGGCGCACTTGAGCGCGCAGGTGAATGAGCTAGCGCGTTGTCCCCAGGTTTTCCACAGTCATCCACAGGTTGACGGGAAGTTATCCACAAGAACGGGCGACGCCCGATATGCGCAAGTACGGAGCGATAGTCTCTCGCCATGTCGTATCGCCAGCCGAGCCGTCCCAGTGGCGGGGCATGGGCCGCTTCGATCGTGTGGGCGGCCCTTTCCCTCGTCTCGTGCGGCTTGGCGACCCCGTTCACGATCGGGTTCGCGGCGTTCTGGCTGAGGAGCGGGTGGCAGGTGCTCGCCGCGTGCGCCTATGCCTTCTCCACGGGCGCCTTCGTGATCGTGATCATGGCGTACGACGATGTGGAGGACATTCCCGAGCCCTTCAGCACGCTTGTCTCGCTCATGTTCGTGGCCGCATGGATCGCCGGCGTGATCCACTCGGGCATCCTCGTGCCCGCGATGGCCAAAGCGCGTTCCGGCGCCCTCACCGGTCCTCCTCCGCCCCCTCCGCCCAGCGTGCATCACCGGACCACCGCCCCTTCCTTCCGCCATCGGGCGGGCGAGCCCGAATGGATCGGGCACTATCGGGTGCTCCAACCGCTGGGGCGCGGTGGCCAGGGAGCGGTCTATCTCGCCATGGCGCCCAACGGAGTGCGGGTGGCCGTGAAGGTGCTGCATGACCTGGTCGATGAGGTCGCGCGGGATCGGTTCGCCAGAGAGGTCGACACGGCGCGGCGGGTGGCGACGTTTTCCACAGCCCGCGTGCTCGATGTGAGCATCACGGGACAGTTCGCATACATCGTCAGTGAATACGTGGAAGGCCCCTCGCTTGAACAACTGGTGCGCCGGCACGGGCCGCGGGACGAGGACAGCCTGACGCGGCTGGCGTTGTCCACAGCCGGGGCACTGGCGGCCATCCACAAGGCGGGGATCGTGCACCGCGATTTCAAGCCGAGCAACGTGCTCATCGGCCACGACGGGCCGAGGGTCATCGACTTCGGCATCGCTCGGGCGCTCGATCAGGTGACGGTGACGGCGGGCAAGATGGTCGGCACGCCTCCTTACATGTCTCCCGAACAGTTGTCCGGGGAGCAGGTCGGGCCCCCGTCCGACGTGTTCAGCTGGGCCGTGACCATGATGTTCGCCGCCACGGGACGTCCTGTGTTCGGAGAGGACACCATGCCTGCGATCTTCAACCGGGTGCTCACCTTTCATCCGGATTTATCGCCGCTGCCCCAGCACCTTCGCGGGGTCGTGGGTGCCTGCCTGTCCAAACAAGCCGACAACCGGCCTTCCGCCTCCGACGTGATGCTGGCCATCGTCCATTAGCGCGCCCACCAGCGATACGTTCCATCAGCGCAGCGCCCCGTCGCTCTCCAGCGCAACGTCCCATCGCACAATGTCTTCTCAGCGCAGCCTCCCATCGGCGCGACGCCGGCTTGTGGCGTGGACGATGGATACGGCTTCATGACCAGTGGATACGGCTTTACGACGGCTCCTTCTGGACCTTCTCGACATCCATCCACGAGACCTCCGCTGAAGATCTCTCACGTGCGAAAACGGGGCTAGCCGTCGACGATCACACCTCCGATCGCAGTGCGGCCGGCCGGGGTGGCGACGAGCTCGACCGTGATGGTGTCGCGCCAGTGCGTTCCGAGGACGTCGGCGACGGCGTCCGTGACGGTTCGCACGAGGTTGGCAATGAGCTCGCCGCTGTCGGGACGGGTGAACGCCGCCTCGCGGATGCCGAACGTGATCGTGGGTGGAGCTTCGTCGACCGGTTTGCCTCGCGCGCCCCAGCGTCCGGTGGGCACGCCGTCGAGGTGGATGACCGCGACGTCGCGGGCCCACTCGCCGTACACCTCGACCACCGCGTCGGTCAGCGCGCTGATGAGGGCCGATTCGTTGCCCTGGAGCTGCGGCTCCAGAACTCGGACCGTCAGATGTGGCATGGTGGACCTCCTTGTTTGTTGTCAAATTAGCTTTGATATTAAAGGTAATGTGCGAGGTTCCGAGTGGTCAACAACGCGGACGGTTTGAGCACCGACATGGCGGTACGGGCCATGCTGCTGCTGATGCCCAGGATCGTCGGGCGAGCCAAGCGGTTGCCCGTCCCGGAGGCGCTGCGGACGCTCGATCTCGCGCCCCGCCACCTGTCGCTGCTGGCCTACCTGCAGTACGACGGTTCTCTCACGGTGAGCCAGTTGGCGGAGCGGCTGGAGATCGCTCCGACGACCGTCAGCCTCATGGTGGGTGACCTGTCTCGTCGCGGTGTCCTGACGCGCGAGGAGGACGATGCCGATCGACGACGGCGGGTCGTCGCGATCGCACCGCAGTACGTCGAGCCGATCGGCGAGTGGCTGGCGGGTAGCGCGCTGGCATGGAACGAGGTCCTGGGCGACCTAACGCCGGCGGAACGCGCCACGATCGTACGGACGATGCGCGCCTACGAGGCCGCCCTGGGCAAGCGGATGCACGGCTGAGCCGAGAAGCTCATATATGTGCGGAAAAGGGGCGGGCGCGGCGTTACGGTTCTGCGGCTCGCGGTTCTGCGGCTCGTGCGGTTCTGCGGCTCGCGCGGCGTAAGAGTCCGCGCGGCGTAACGGCGCGGCGCTGCGTAACGGCGCGGCGCTGCGTAACGGCGCGGCGTAACGGTCGGTCGGCGCGGCGGCCCGGTATGGCGCTGCGGTCGGCGGTCGTCGGCGGCGTGCAGGTCCGCCTTGGCGGTGAGCAGCGTCATTGAGGCCAGTATTAGCGCAGCGGGTCTTCGGGTGACCGTGACCCTGGTCAGGGGCGGTACACGTACGGGATTGTCGTGGTCAGTGGGTGGAAGCCGAGGCGCTGCAGGATGGGGCGGCTGTCGTCGGAGGCGTCCACCTGGAGGTAGCGGTAGCCGCGCTCGGCCGCGATGCGGGTGCGGTAGGCGACCAGGGCCCGGTAGATGCCCTTGCCGCGCCAGGCCGGCACGGTGCCGCCGCTCCAGAGGCTGGCGAACTCGGTGCCCGCGTGGAGTTCCATCCGGGCGGCGCTGACCGGGAGGTCGCCGGCCAGGGCGAGGACGGCGACGAGCCTGCCGGCGGCGAGCCGGGTGAGCATGCTCGCTCGCAGAGCGCTGAAGTCGGTGCCGAACGCCTGGTCGTGGACGTCCCTCATGAGGTCCACGTCCGCGGGGGTGGACACCGGGCGCAGGTGGACGGGTTCGGGGAGGTCGACGCCGGTCGGCAGGTCGGCCACCTGGGCGACCATGAGCGTCTCCGCCGGCTCGGGCACGAAACCGGCCGCCGCCAGCCGGTCGGCGAGGTCGGCCGGCCGGTCGTGAGCGTACAGCTTCCATTCGAACTCGCGGCCGAGATCAGTGAAGTAGCGCACCTGCGCGGCGATCGCCGCGTCCGCCGTGGCGTCGTCGAGGCCGGACCAGACGATGCCGGACCAGCCGTCGGCAACCCCGCCGCCGCCAACCCCGCCGTCGCCAGTCCGGCCGCCGCCGGCCGCAGCGAGGTGCCGCACCACCCCGGCCACCCGCTCGACCCGGTCGCCGGCGCCGTCAGGCCGGGCCTCCCGCCGAAGCTGACGGTCGAACGTCTCCAGCACCGCTTCACGATTCACCCGCCCACCTCAACACCACGGTGGCAGGCCGCGCAACACCATTAGAGCCTGACGAGCATCTTGCCGATGTTGCCGCCCCGCATCATCCGCAGGAAGGCGTCCGGCGCGTGCTCCAGCCCCTCCACCACGGTCGACTCCGTCCGGAGCGAGCCGTCGGCCAGCCAGCCCGCCGCCTTCCCCACCCACTCCGGGAACAGGTGGAAGTAGGAGTTGATCAGCATGCCGCGCATCGTCGCGTCCTTGTACGCGAGCTGGAACAGGTTGTGCGGGCCCTGGACGGGCTCGGTGGCGTTGACCGCGCTGATCGCGCCCACCAGCGCGATCCGGCCGCCGGCGCGCAGCGCGCCGAGGGCGGCCACGAGGTGGTCGCCGCCCACGCTGTCCAGGTACACGTCCACGCCGTCCGGCGCCGCCTCGGCGAGCTGGCCCGCCACCGAACCGGCCCGATAGTCGATCGCGGCGTCATAGCCGAACAGGGACACCAGTTTGCCCGCCTTCTCCGGCCCGCCCGCCGAGCCGATCACGCGGGCGGCGCCGAGCTTGCGGGCGATCTGGCCGGCGACGCTCCCGACCGCGCCCGCCGCGGCCGACACGAACACCACGTCGCCCTCCCGCACGGGAGCGACCTCGGTGAGCGCGGCGTAGGCGGTCAAGCCGGTCGTGCCCAGCGCGCCGAGGTACGCCTGCGCCGGGGCGAGCGCGGTGTCGGCGATCGTCGCCGAGGCGGCGTCCACGATCGCGTACTCACGCCAGCCGAGGAAGTGCACGACCGTCGCGCCCACGGGGACGGAGTCGGCCCGGGAGGCCACGACCTCGCCGACCGCCGAGCCTTCCAGGGGAGCGCCGAGCTGGAACGGGGGGATGTACGACTCGGCGTCGTTCATCCGGCCGCGCATGTACGGGTCAACCGACATCCAGGTGTTGCGCACCAGGATCTGGCCGTCGGCCAGGTCGGGGAGCACGGTGCGGGCCAGTGCGAAGTCGGCCGGGGCGGGCTCGCCCGAGGGTCGGGCGGCCAGATGGATCTCCCGGCTGGTGAGCTGCTCAGCAAGCATGATCATTCTCCAAGGTCAGCGATTACGGCGGACGAACTGGTCGCCCTGGCTCCACTGTGCGAGACGCCGCGCACGACCTACTGGGGGTTCGCTGAGGACGGGTGCCCGGGTAGTGCCGCAGGATCGCGGGGGACTACCGTGACCTGGTGGAATTCGGAGTGCTGGGCCCGCTGGCGGTGTGGACGGCCGACGGACGGCCCGTGCGCGTACCGGAGGTGAAGGTTCGCGCGCTCCTCGCCGACCTGCTGATCCACGAAGGACGTCCGGTGCCGCCGGACCGGCTGGCCGACGACCTCTGGGGCGAGCGCCTGCCGGGCAACCCCGGCAACACGCTGCAGACGAAGGTGTCCCAGCTCCGGCGCGCTCTGGAGCGGGCGGAGCCCGGAGGGCGCGAGCTCGTCGCCTACCAGCCGGCCGGCTACACGCTGGCGGCCGGCTCGGTGGACGCGCTGCGCTTCGCCGACCTGCTGACCCGGGCCAGGGCGACGGGCGAGGCTCGGGCCAGGGCGGATCTGCTGGCGGACGCGCTAGCGCTGTGGCGGGGGCCCGCGTACGCCGACTTCCGGGATGAGGAGTTCGCCCGGATCGCGGCCGTACGGCTGGACGAGCAGCGGCTGACGGCGCTGGAGGAGCAGGCGGAGGCGCGGCTGGAGCTGGGCGAGCACAGCCTGCTCGCCGACGAGCTGGCCGGGCTGGTGACGGAGCATCCGCTGCGCGAGCGGCTGCGGGCCGCGCACCTGCGCGCCCTGTACCGGGCGGGCCGCCAGAGCGAGGCTCTGGAGGGGTACGCCGAGCTACGGCGGCTGCTGGCCGAGGAGCTGGGGTTGGATCCCGGCACCGAGCTGTCGGCGTTGCACCAGGCGATCCTGACCCACGATCCCGCGCTGGCCCCCGTCCCCACGCCCGAGACCTCGGCGGCACGTCCCCGGACGAACCTGCCCGTCCCGCTGACGGACCTGGTGGGCCGGGAGGAGGCGGTGCGGCACGTACACGACCTGCTCGGCGCCGAACGGCTGGTCACCCTCGTGGGCCCCGGCGGGGTCGGCAAGACCCGGCTGGCGATCGCGGTCGCGGCGCAGCCGCTCCGTGCGGCCGCCGACGGGGTGTGGCTGGTCGAGCTGGCCGGGGCCGGCGGCGGGCTGACCACGGTGGCCGAGGTGGTGGCGGCGGAGCTGGGCCTGCGCGACGAGGAGGCTCCTGCCCAGGGGGTCCGTGGCCAGGAGACAGGAGGCCAGGGGTCTCGGGGGGATGACCTGGTGAGCCGCCTCGCCGGGGCGTTGCGGGGGCAGCGGGTGCTGCTGGTGCTGGACAACTGTGAGCACCTGGTGGAGCCCGTGGCCGAGCTGGTGGCAGTGCTGTTGCGCGGGGCGCCGGGGCTGCGGGTGCTGGCCACCAGCCGGGAGGCGCTGGCGGTGCCCGGTGAGGTGGTGCAGGCGGTCACGCCGCTCGACCTGCCTCCTGAGGGGGCGGACCTGGCGCGGCTGCGGGAGTCGGCGGCGGTGCGGTTGTTCGTGGCGCGGGCGGCCGCGGCGGCGCCGGGGTTCGAGCTGGAGGCGGGGAACGCCGCGTCGGTGGCGGCGATCTGCCGGCGGCTGGACGGCCTGCCGCTGGCGTTGGAGCTGGCCGCGACCCGGGTGCGGGCGTTGGGCGTACAGGTGCTGGCCGAGCGGCTGGACGACCGGTTCCGGCTGCTGTCGGCCACGGGGCGCGGGTTGCCGGCGCGGCAGCGGACGCTGCGGGCGATGATCGACTGGAGCTGGGAGCAGCTCGACGAGCCTCAACGGCGCACTCTGTGCCGGCTGGCCGTGCACCCCGGCGGGTGCCTGCTGGAGGCGGCGGAGGCGGTGTCCACGCCGGACGCCGCCGATGTGGTCGCGCAGCTCGTGGACAGGTCGATGGTGGTGGCTGAGCGGCAGGCGTCCGGGGAGACGCGGTATCGGCTGCTGGAGTCCGTCGCCGCCTACTGCCTGGAGCGGCTCGACGCCGACGATCCGGCCTGGGCGCGGCGGGACGCGTACTACGTGGAGCTGGCCGAGCGGGCCGCGCCTCAGCTGTACGGGCACGGGCAGCGCCGGTGGCTCCAGCGGCTGGACGACGAGATGCCGAACCTGCGCGCGGTGCTCGAAGCGCCGAACCTGCGGCTGGTCAACGCGCTGACCTGGTACTGGTACGTACGCGGCAGGCACAGAGAGGCGTATCGCTGGCTCGGCCGAGCACTGGCCGATACGGGGACGGCTGAGGGGGCGGCGGGGCGGGCCAAGGCCGCGGCGTGGGAGGCGGGGTTCGGCCTGCTGATCGGCGAGGGTGCCGACCCGCTGGCGCGTAGCCGTACCGCGCTGAAGGGGTTGGGGTCCGCTGACGCGAGGGCGCGGCCGTTCCTCGCGCTCGCTCACCTGAACTTCGGGGACGTCGCCACCGCGGTGGAGATCATCGACCAGGCGCTGGCGGACTTCCGGGCGGACGGCGACCGGTGGGGGGAGGCGGCGGCCCTGGCCGCGCGGGCCAAGCAGGCCGTCTTCCAGGGGGACTTCGACCTGCTCCGGCGGGCCGGGACGGCGGCGCGAGAGCTCTTCGAGGAGCTGGGTGACCGCTGGGGGCAGCTTCAGGTGTCGGACATGCTGGGCTATCTGGCGGAGATCGCCGGGGACTACGACACGGCCGGTCGCCTGCACCGGGAGGGGCTGCGGATCGCGGAGGACCTCCGGTTGTGGACCGACGTGTCCTACCGGCTGTCCAGTCTGGGGCGGGTCGCGCTGCTGACCGGGGATCTCGTCCGGGCCAGGGAGTTCCATGAGCGGGGGATGCGGCTGGCGGTGGAGCAGTCGAACCGGTTCACCGAGGAGTTCGCCCGGGTGGGGCTGGGGCTGGTCGCGAGGCGGGCGGGCGATCTCGATGCCGCGTGGGCGTACTTCAGCGAGTCGCTGGCGTGGAACCGCAGGCTGAAGGCCGACTACGGGCTGCCCTTCTACGGCGCTGCGCTGCTGCTGGCAGAGCTCGGCTTCGTCGCCGAGGAGCGGGGTGACGCCGGGGCGGCGCGGGCTCTGCATCAGGAAGGACTAACCGTGGCACGCGAAATAGGGGACCCGAGGGCCGTGGCGCTGGCGCTGGAAGGGCTGGCGGGGGTGGCGGCGCTGGAGGGCGCGCACGAGGAGGCGGCGCGGCTGCTCGGCGAGGCGGGCGCGCTCCGGGAGTCGGTGGGCGCGCCGCTGCCGCCGGCTGAGCGCGGCGACGTGGACCGCATCACCGCCCGAAGGCCGGTATGCCGGCTCGGGCTGGACGGGCTTTGACCGACAGGGCGCTGCTGTGGCTCCGCTGGCGCGTCATCGTGCTCGCCGCCTGGGCCTGGAGTGTGGGGCGCGCGATCCGTCGCGGTTGGGCGTAAGCCTGAACCGGTCGTTTGACGCTTCCTTGACGGTCGGCCGCGTCCCGTCCGGATGCTGCCGGGTATGCGTCAGATATCCGGAACCGCGCTACGGGGACCACGGTGATCGATGTCCACACTGACGCCCCGGAACCCGCGTGAGCTGTGGTCGGCGTTCAGGAACTCGCCGTTCCTGCCGGCGACCGTGCTGGTGTTCATCCTCGCCGCCGGGGCGGGGACGTTCGCGGGCTCCTACACCTACGCGATGGCGAACCCGACGCCGCATCAGATCCCCCTGGCGGTCGTGGGCACGGAGGGGCCGGTGAAGCGGGCGGCGTTCGTGTCGGGCATGGAAGACGCGCTGAAGACGGCGCTGGAGCTGCGGAACTTCCCCACCTACGAGGCGGCGGTCGAAGCGGTCGAGGAGCAGCAGGTGTTCGGCGTCATCCAGGTGGAGCGGCATCGGGCGCGGCTGAACGTGTCCGGCGCGGCGGGCGCCTCGGTGGCCGAGCTGCTCTCGGAGGCCGGGCCGAAGGTGGGGGCGCGCATCGGGGTGCCGGTGACCGTGCGGGATCTCAAGCCGCTGCAGCACGGCGATCCGCGCGGGCTGGCGCTGTTCTACATCTCGCTCGCGGCGGTGATCATCGGCTTTCTCGGCGCGGCCCAGCTCAGCGTGCACGCCGCAGAGCTACGCCCCTGGCAGCGGATCGGCTTCACCGTCGCCTACTCGCTGCTTGGCGGGTTCGCCATCGCGGCGGTCGTCGACTGGCTGCTCGGCGCGCTGGATCTGCCGTTCGTGGAGTCATGGCTGATCCTTGTGTTGACCATGTTCACGTCAGGGATGGTCTTCACCATGTTCAACACCGTCATCGGGCGTTGGGCGCTGGTGCCGACGTGGGGGGTGATGGTGCTGATCGGCAACCCGTCGTCCGGCGGGGCGGTGTCGTGGCCGCTGCTGCCCTCGCCGTTCGGCGCGATCGGGCGATGGCTGCCGCCGGGCGCGTCGGTCAACGCCCAGCACACGGCCGTCTACTTCGGCGGCCATCAGCATCCGCTGCCGTTCCTGGTGCTGGCGACGTGGGCGGTGGTGTCCTGCGTGGTGTTCCTGACCTGGCCCAACCTGATCACGGGGACGCGTGCCGGCACGCCCTGACCAGATCGAGGTACTCCTCCCGGCTGATCCGGTGCACGGCCAGCTTGAGCCCGTTGCGCTCGGCGAAGCGGTGCAGGTCGTCCGGCGACCACGGGCCGGGGATGTGGTGCAGCGGCTCGTTCGCGCCGTTCATCACGAACAGGCCGGCCAGGTCCTCGTACTGGTAGAGGAGCAGACCGGCCGCCTGGATGTCGGCCAGTCGCTCCATGCCCTGGTCGATGCGCAGCCCGCCCGCCGAGGTGATCGACAGGTTGGGGCCGCCGGGCGGTCCGGCGATCGCGCCCTTACGGGCCCTGTACCTGCGCAGGCGGGCCTGGAGCGGGCGGATGGCGAGCAGCAGCGGGCTGAAGGCGACCACCAGCCACTTGACCTCGACGACGTCGATCAGCAGCCTGCCGGCCAGCGCCAGCCCTCGCCAGGCGGCCCACGCCCCCACCGAGATGAGGTACGCCATCAGCGCCAGCCCGGCCAGCCCGACGCCGTAGATCAGCGGCGTGCGCCAGCGGGAGGCTCGCGGCGGGGTGAGGCCGTGCAGGCGGCGCCAGCCGGGCGCGCGGCCGGCGAGCAGCGCACGGGCTTGCGGATCGCCTCTGCCGTCCGCGACCGGGATCCTCGCCTGCTCGGTGAAGTCGTGCACCTTCTCGGGATACCAGCCGCCGGGCAGGTCGAGCATGACCAGGCCGTCGGCGTCGAGCACGGCCAGCCCGGTCACCGGCGCGCCGCCCGAGTCGTAGGCGTAGTGGTAGAGGGAGGCGGGCGTCACCCGCACCGACTCGCCGGTGGCGGAGTCGGCGGCGGTCAGCGCCTGGCCGTCCCACGACAGGACCGTACTCGGGCACGGGCCGCCCTCGACGGCGCCTCCGTACGGAACCAACTGAATGTCCACATGATCACATCCCCATGGGACCCCCTGTCCCCTATGACGAACGGGGCGGGCGCGAAGTTTCAGGTCAGAACTTTGACGACGCCGGTGAGCGCGAGTTGGACGAGGGCCAGCGGCACCAGGCCGGCCCAGGCGAGCTTTTGGAGCTGGTCCTCGCGCAGGCGCGGATAGCTGACCCGCAGCCAGATGACCACGAAGGCCAGCAGGAACACCTTGACCAGCGTCCACAGCCAGCCGGGCAGCAGCGGCCCGTGCCAGCCGCCGAGGAACAGCACGGTGGTCAGGAAGGACAGGACGACGATCCCGGCGTACTCGGCGAGCATGAACAGGGCGAACCGCATGCCGGTGTACTCGGTCATCGGGCCCATGATGATCTCGGACTCGGCGATCGGCATGTCGAAGGGCGGCCGGCGCAGCTCCGCCAGCCCGGCCATGAAGAAGACCACGCCGCCGATCGCCTGCCAGGGCAGCCACCACCACTGCCACGCCTCGACGATGCCGGGCAGCGACAGCGTGCCGGCGGCCATCGCGACCGAGGAGGCCGCCAGGACCAGCGGCAGCTCGTACGACACGAGCTGGGCGGCGGCCCGCATGCCGCCGAGGACGGAGTACTTGTTGGCCGACGCCCACCCGGCCATGATCGCGCCGAGCACGCCGATGCCCATCACGGCGAGCACGAAGAACAGGCCGAGCTCCAGGTCGACGCCGACGAAACCGTCGTCGACGGGCAGCGCGATCAGCACGACCAGGTAGGGCACGAGCGCCACGCCGGGGGCGAGCATGAAGATGCGCCGGTCGGCGGCGGCCGGGACGACGTCCTCCTTCTGCATGAACTTCACCCCGTCGGCGATGAGCTGGGCCCACCCGTGGAAGCCGCCGGCGTACATCGGCCCGAGGCGCGACTGCATGTGCGCCATGACCTTGTGCTCGGTCTGCCCGACGATCAGCGGCAGCACCAGGAAGATGACCAGGATGACGGCGAACCGCAGCACCACGTCGAGCACCACGTCAAGCATCAGGCGCTCCCCAGTCCGCCGGCACGCCGGGCGGCGACGTCTTGCGGCGGCTCGGCGCCCCGTGACCGGACTCGCCGGGCTCCTTCGCGCCGGGCCACGGCTTGGCCACGCGGGCGGCCAGGATGAAGTCCTTGCGCAGCGGATGCCCTTCGAACCCGTCGGGCAGCAGCAACGGCACCAGGTTGGGGTGACCCTCGAAGATCACCCCGAACATCTCGTACGTCTCCCGCTCGTGCCAGTTGGCCCCCCGGTAGACGTCCACGGCGGAGGGCAGGCGCGGGTCGTCATGCGGCACCCGGGTGCGCAGCAGCAGGCGCTCGCGGGTCTCGGGGTTGTAGACGTGGGCCACGACGGTGAAGGTGTCCGGAGGCTCGTCCACGCCGGTCAGCCAGTCGAAGAAGGTGTGGCCCAGCTCGTCGCGGGCGATGGTGAGCAGCTCGATCCAGTCGGCGGGGGCGACGTCCACGACGGTGTCGCCGAAGGTGTCGGTGACCTCGGCGCGCTCCCCCAGCCGGTCGAAGCCGGTCACACGTCCTCCCCGTAACGGTCGCCGAGCTTCTCGGCGGCGATCTTCTCCTGCAGCTTCATGATCCCGTAGAGCAGGCCCTCGGGCCTGGGCGGGCAGCCGGGCACGTAGATGTCGACGGGGACGATCTGGTCGACGCCGTTGGTCACGCAGTAGGAGTCCCAGTAGGGGCCGCCGGAGTTGGAGCAGGCGCCGAAGGAGATGACGTACTTGGGGTCGGGCATCTGCTCGTAGAGCCGTTTGACGGCGGGGGCCATCTTGTCGGTGACCGTGCCGGAGACGATCATCAGGTCGGCCTGGCGGGGGCCGTTGGCGAACGGGATCACACCGAAGCGGATGAAGTCGTGCCTGCTCATCGAGGTCGCGATGAACTCGATCGCGCAGCAGGCCAGGCCGAAGTTGAACACCCACAGGGAGTATCGCCGCCCCCAGTTGAGGACGAACCGCATCGGCTTGGGCGCCAGCCGGGAGAGCGGCCCCACGGTGGGCATCGGGAGATCCGTCGCTGCCATACAGCCATTCTTACGCGGATGTCCGGCGAGGGCTACGTCCAGCTCAGCACGCGCTTGCGCCAGGCGTACAGGATGCCGAGGGCGATGAAGCCGAGGAAGACGAACATCTCCACCAGCGTCGTCACTCCGTAGCCGGGCGCGTCGAAGACGGTGGCCCAGGGGAAGAGGAAGACCGCGTCGACGGCGAAGATGACGTAAAGATAGGTGAAGACGTAGTAGCGGACCTGCGACTGGGCCCAGCCGTCGCCCACCGGGTCGACGCCGCACTCGTAAGTGGTCAGCTTCTCGGCGGTGGGCCGGTCCGGTCTGAGCAGCCGGTTGGCCATCATGGCCCCGGCCACGATGGCGACGCCGATCGCGAGCAGCGCCGCGACCAGCAGGTAGGACCCGTAGTAGCCGTCCATGCAACGCATGGTAACTCGCTCAAAGCCTAACGCCCTATACCTTCAAATCAGGGCAAACAGCCTCATACGCCCCATATGGTGACAGCTATGCCTAAACTCCGAATCTTCGGAGGGCTCGTGCTGCTGGTCTGCTCCTCAACGGGATGCGGGCTCGCGGCCGCCTCCCCGGAGCACGACAACCTGGTCCCCGCCGACCCGACGAGGATCGAGTTCGTCGACCCCGCCACCGTCGCCGGGCTGTCCCCCATGGCGCTCACCGACGGCGAGTCGGCGGGCGGGCACGTGTACATCGGCTACCCGGAGCTGCCCGGCGCCCCGCGCCTCAACGACAAGCTGCGCGAACAGGTCCGGCAGCAGCTCGCCGACTTCCGCGAGTCGTCCCGGAACACGGACGGCGCGGAACTGAACGTGGAGTGGCAGCTCACCGCCGTGGGCGACGTGCTCGGCGTACGGCTGCGCACCGGCGAGTTCCGGGGCGCCGACTGGGGCAACAGCAACCGGACCTTCTGGTACGACCGGCTCAGCGGCCGCGCCACCGACTCCGCCGGGCTGCTGTCCGGCCGGGGCGCCCTGCAGGAGGTCGCCCGACTGGTCCGGCAGGCGCTCAGGGCACGCGGGCCGGAGATCGACAGGGAGCAGGTCAAACCGGACCCGTACCGGTTCGACTCGATGGCCTTCAACGGCTCGGGCGACCTGGTGGTGGAGTTCGACGACTGCCAGCTCGGGCCGTGCTCGCTCGGGCGGCTGGCCGTGGCCGTGCCGGCGGACCAGGTCGGGCCGCTGCTGTCGGAGACGGGACGGCGCGCGCAGCAGTCCGTCCGCATGGCCGCGCAGCGGGTCTCGGTCAAACGGCCCCTGACCGTGACGCAGCCCGTGCCGCAGCCCGTCCCCGCGGCCGCCAGCACCGACGCGGGCACCGTGAACTGCGGGGAGGCCAAGTGCGTCGCGCTGACCTTCGACGACGGCCCGGGTCCGCACACCGCCGAACTGCTCGACATGCTGCGCCGGTACGGCGCGCGGGCGACGTTCTTCCCGGTGGGCACCAGCGCCGCCGCCCGGCCCGAGCTGCTGCGGCGGATGAGCGCGGAGGGCCACCTGGTCGGCAACCACGGCTGGGCGCACCGCGACCTGTCCACGCTGCCGTCCAGCAAGATCGCCGACTCGCTGGGCAGCACCGAGGGCGTGGTGGCCGCCGCGATCGGCCAGACGCCCACACTCGTCCGCCCGCCGTACGGAGCGGTCAGCCTGGATGTGCGGAACGTCGCCCGCGAGCTGGGGGTGTGCCTGGTGGGCTGGGACGTCGACACCCAGGACCAGCGCGACCCCAGGGCCCGCTCGATCGCCGACCGGGCGGTGGAGCAGGCGCATCCGGGGGCGATCGTGCTCATGCACGACGTGAACCGCGCGACCGTTGACGCGATTCCGGACATGCTCGAAAGGCTGCGCGGGAAGGGTTACACCTTCGTCACCGTTCCGGAGTTGTACGGCACGAACATGCGGGCCGGACGGCTCTACACGTCAGGGAACAAACCCATACGCAAGGAGCCCCTGACGTAGGTCATGTGACAGGGGGACGTATAGTTGGCGCTCGTGACCCGAACCGTCCTCTTCGCACGCCTGCATGTGGACCTCTGCAGACTGGCGTCAGGGCTGTGTCGTCGTTCTCCCACTTCACCCTGACTTCTCCGCCGCGTTTACCCGCTTTGACCAGCTTGCAAACGCGTGACCTTTCGAGGATCTAGCATGGAAACAGAGAACGCGCCAGAAGCACCGCGCCCCGGCGCGTCGAGGAGGACCGAGGCGTGACCAAGCAGGTTCAGCAACTCGATCGCGTGATCATCCGATTCGCCGGGGACTCCGGCGACGGCATGCAGCTCACTGGCGACCGGTTCACGGCCGGCACCGCCGAGTTCGGCAACGACCTTTCGACGCTGCCCAACTTCCCCGCCGAGATCCGCGCTCCCGCAGGGACCCTGCCGGGCGTGTCGAGCTTCCAGCTCCACTTCGCCGACCACGACATCCTCACGCCCGGCGACGCGCCCAACGTGCTCGTGGCCATGAACCCGGCGGCGCTCAAGGCCAACATCGGCGACCTGCCGCGCGGCGCCGACATCATCGCCAACACCGACGAGTTCACCAAGCGCAACCTGCAGAAGGTCGGCTACACCACCAACCCGCTGGAGGACGGCTCGCTGGCCGAGTGGCGGCTGCACGCGGTGCCGCTGACCTCGCTGACGGTCAAGGCGCTCGAAGGCTTCGACCTGTCCAAGAAGGACGCCGAGCGCTCCAAGAACATGTTCTCCCTCGGCCTGCTCTCGTGGCTCTACCACCGGCCGACCGAGCACACGATCAAGTTCCTCGAGCAGAAGTTCGCCAAGAAGCCCGAGATCGCCAAGGCCAACATCGCGGCCTTCCAGGCCGGCTGGAACTTCGGCGAGACCACCGAGTCCTTCTCCGTCTCCTACGAGGTCAAGCCCGCCAAGCTCGCCCCTGGCGTCTATCGCAACATCTCCGGCAACCAGGCGCTGGCCTACGGTCTGATCGCCGCCTCCGTGCAGTCCAAGCTGCCGCTGTTCCTGGGCTCCTACCCGATCACCCCGGCCAGCGACATCCTGCACGAGCTGTCCCGGCACAAGGAGTTCGGCATCCGCACCTTCCAGGCGGAGGACGAGATCGCGGGTGTCGGGGCGGCGCTCGGCGCGGCGTTCGGCGGGGCGCTCGGCGTCACCACCACCTCGGGTCCCGGCGTCGCGCTGAAGGCCGAGACCGTCGGCCTGGCCGTCACCACCGAGCTGCCGCTGATCATCGTGGACGTGCAGCGTGCCGGGCCCAGCACCGGCATGCCGACCAAGACCGAGCAGACCGACCTGCTGATGGCCCTGTACGGCCGCAACGGCGAGTCGCCGGTGCCGGTCGTGGCGCCGATGTCGCCGAGCGACTGTTTCGACGCGGCCATCGAGGCGGCCAGGATCGCGGTGAAGTACCGCACCCCGGTCATGCTGCTGTCGGACGGTTACCTGGCCAACGGCTCGGAGCCGTGGCGCCTGCCCGAGGTCGCCGACCTGCCGGACATCTCGCAGGAGTTCACCACGGCGCCGAACGGCGACGACGGCGAGTTCCTGCCGTTCAAGCGGGACCCCGAGACCCTCGCCCGCCCCTGGGCCATCCCCGGCACCGCCGGCCTCGAACACCGCATCGGCGGCATCGAGAAGGCCGACGGCACCGGCAACATCTCCTACGACCCGGACAACCACGACCTGATGGTCCGGTCGCGCGCGGCCAAGATCGCCGGCATCGACGTGCCCGACCTGGAGGTCGACGACCTCGACGACGACACGAAGGTGCTCGTCCTCGGCTGGGGCTCGACGTACGGCCCGATCGCCGCCGCCGTGCGGCGGATCAGGAAGGACGGCGGCAGGGTCGCCCAGGCACACCTGCGCCACCTCAACCCGCTGCCCGCCAACACCGGCGAAGTGCTCAAGCGCTACGACAAGGTGCTGCTGCCCGAGATCAACCTCGGCCAGCTCTCCATGCTGCTGCGCGCCCGCTTCCTCGTCGACATCATCAGCTACAACCGCGTGCGCGGGCTCCCGTTCAAGGCCGAGGAGCTGGCCGGAGTCATTCAGGACGTGATCGACAGTGAGTGAGCACATCAACGGTAAGGGCCTGGCCCTCATCCCCAAGGCGGACGCCAAGCAGACCCTGAAGGACTTCAAGTCCGACCAGGAGGTCCGCTGGTGCCCCGGCTGCGGCGACTACGCGATCCTCGCCGCGGTGCAGAGCTTCCTGCCGGAGCTCGGGCTTCGGCGCGAGAACATCGTGTTCGTCTCCGGCATCGGCTGCTCCTCCCGGTTCCCGTACTACCTCGACACCTACGGCTTCCACTCCATCCACGGCCGCGCGCCGGCCATCGCGACCGGCCTGGCCGCCTCCCGGCCCGACCTGAGCGTGTGGGTGATCACGGGTGACGGCGACGCGCTGTCGATCGGCGGCAACCACCTGATCCACGCGCTGCGCCGCAACGTCAACCTCAACATCCTGCTGTTCAACAACAGGATCTACGGCCTGACCAAGGGCCAGTACTCTCCCACCTCCGAGGTCGGCAAGATCACCAAGTCGACCCCGATGGGCTCGCTGGACAAGCCGTTCAACCCGATCTCGCTGGCTCTGGGCGCCGAGGCGTCGTTCGTCGCCAGGACCATCGACTCCGACCGCAAGCACCTGCAGTCGGTGCTGCGCGAGGCCACCGCCCACCGCGGCACCTCGCTGGTGGAGATCTACCAGAACTGCAACATCTTCAACGACAACGCCTTCGAGCCGATGAAGGACCCCGAGGTCCGCGACGACATCATGCTCCGGCTGGAGCACGGGCAGCCGATCGTGTCGGCGTCCAAGGCGGTCGTCAGGTCCGCCGACGGCGGCATCGAGGTCGTCCCGAGGGCGGAGGTGAGCGAGGATCGCATCCTCGTGCACGACGCTCACCGTCCGGACCCGTCGGTGGCCTTCGCGCTGTCGCGGCTGGACGAGCCGGCCTTCCAGCACGTGCCGATCGGCATCTTCCGCCAGGTGGACCGCCCGGCCTACGACGTGCTGATGGCCGAGCAGCTTGAGGAGGCCGTGGCCCAGCAGGGCCGAGGCGACCTCAGCGACCTGCTCATGGGTGGCGACACCTGGCGCATCGGCTGACGCCTGTCCTGATGCCTGTGGGCGCCGCCGCCTTGGGGTGACGGCGCCCTCGGGCCGGGCCACTGGCGCGCCGACCGGTTCTCAGGGGACGATGCCGGGGTGGCGAAGACGTGGCTGTACGTCGTGGCCGCGATCGTCGCCGTGGTGCTGGCCGTGACGATCGCGCAGGCGACCGGCGAGCCCGCGCGCACGGCGCTCCCGGCCCCGATCCCCGAGCCCGGTCCCACCACCACGGTCCCGCCCGGTTTCCCGGACGCCGACTCTACGGGCGTTCGCCCCGGCACCCGGCTCACGGTGGTGACCGGCGACCGGACCTTCGCCACGGACGGTGAGATCGTCGAGGGGCAGGACTTCCGCGGCTTCGTCGAGGTGACCGGACGCGGCGTCACCTTCAGGAACTGCGTCTTCCGCGGCGGGGTGGCCGACCGGGTACGCCCGCTGCTCGACACCGAGCACGGCCGCGACACGGTGATCGAGGACTCCGAGTTCCGTCCGGCGCACCCGTCGCCGTCCGTCGACGGCATCTGGGCCGCGTCCACGACGATCCACCGCTCGGAGTTCACCGGCACGGTCGACGGCGTCAAGGCGCACACCGGCACTTTGCTGCGTGACTCCTACATCCACGACCTGAGCTGGTTCGCCGCCGACCCCGACCAGGGTGGCGGCCCCACGCACAACGACGGCGTGCAGGCCTTCGCCGACCAGAGCGGCGTGCGGCTGGTGCACAACACCATCGACCTGTCCACCACCGAGGACCCGAACGCGGCCGTCCAGTCGTCGGCGGACGAGCTGCACGTCGAGGACAACTACCTCGACGGCGGCGGCTGCGTCGTCAACATCGACCACACGCCGCTCGGCCGCCCGCTGACCGGCCAGCGCGTCACCGGCAACCACTTCGGCCGCGCCTCCGCGTACGACTGCCCGATCCTGCTGAGCACCCGGGCCAAGCTCGCCGACGACGCGGGCAACGTGTGGCACGACACCGGGGACCCGATCCCCGACCCCGAACGACACGACTAGCTGGAGGGCAGATGTCCGCCTGGCACGACACGCGGGTGCTGGTCACGGGGGCCACCGGGTTCATCGGCGGCCACCTGGTCGCACGACTGTCCTCGCTCGGCGCGCAGGTGCACGCGGTCAGCCGCCGCCCACCCGCCGCCGCCGGCCCTGGAGAAGGACGGCACGACGAGCAGCGGCCCGGCGGCCAGCATCCCTCCGGACAGCAGCCCGACGGACAGCGGCACAACGGACAGCGGCACGACGAGCAGCAGCCCGCCGGACAGCGGCACGACGTGCAGTGGCACGTGGCCGACCTGAGCGACGCGGCCGCGACCGCCGGCCTGGTGGCGCGGGTCTCCCCCGAGGTGGTCCTCCACCTGGCCAGTGAGGTCACCGGCGTCCGCGAGCCGGCCACGGTCGCGCCGACGCTCGCGGGCAACCTCACCGCAGCCGTGAACCTGCTGACCGCCGTGACCGGCACGCCGGTGCGCAGCGTGGTGCTCGCCGGGTCGGTCGAGGAACCGCGTGACGGCCTCGCCCCGAGCTCCCCGTACGCAGCCGCGAAGGCCGCCGCCACCGGCTACGCGCGGATGTTCCACGCGCTGTGGCAGGTCCCCGTGTCGGTGCTGCGGGTGGCGATGGTGTACGGCCCCGGCCAGCCCGACACCACCAAGCTGGTCCCGTACGTGACGTCGTCGCTGCTGCGCGGGCAGGAGCCGGAGCTGACCTCCGGATCCAGGATGGTGACCTGGGTGTACGTCGAGGACGTGGTGGACGCGTTCGTCCTGGCCGGCGCGGACGGCGCGGCGGCCGGTCAGGTGCTCGACATCGGCACCGCGGAGCCGGTGTCCATCCGCGACACCGTCGAACTCCTCGCCACCCTGGTGAACGACACAGCGGCCGACCGCACGATGACGGGCGGCCCTGGGGACGACCGAACGGACGGCCCCGAGGTTGACCGCACGGCGGCGAACGGCCCACTGGCCGGCCGCACGGTGCGGCCGAGGTTCGGGGCGGTGGCGGCCCGCCCGCTCGACCGTACACAGCGCTCCGACCCCGGGCCGGCCGAGCGGGTGCTCGGCTGGCGGCCCGCCACGAGCCTGGAGGCCGGACTTCGGCAGACCATCGCCTGGTACGCCGGCCGCCCGTAGAAAACGGACCCCCGGCGTCGGCGTGGCCTGCTCGTTTTGAGGACCTTTTTGCTTACGGCGGCGAAGGAGCGGGTTTGAAACGACGGGAGAGGGTCGGGATCGCGGCCATCCCGGCGAAGAAGAAGCCGAGGCCCACGGAGCCGAGCGCGGCAACGTACAACACGAAACCCGGAACGACGGCCAGCAGCACGAAGAGCATCGCGCCCATGAAGTGGAGCGCGGTGACGGCGATGAGCGGAGGTGCCGACAGCTGATCAGTGATCTTGGGTAGCACGATCAGATCGCGGACGAAGAGAAAGCCGAGGGCAAGCGCGATCATCGCCGCACCCAGGCGGAACAGGTCCTCGTCGAGGGTCACCGGCGTGCCGGTGGTCCGGAGAATCGCAGCCGCGCTGAACCGGATCGCGATGTAGAGCGGGACCGTGACGAAGATATTGTCCAGGATCACATGGGCGTAGCCGTACGGAGCCTGGAACCGCACGTGCAGAGCGAGGATCCCGACCGTCGTCCCCAGCAGCACGCCGAAGACCATGCCCATGATGAACACGGCGGCCCACACCTTGGTGTCCACCTTGTCCGCCACGGCCGCGACCGATACCAGGGTGTCCGACGCTCGCTCCAGGACCAGGGCGATCACCAGGAGCATGGCCCAGACGTTGATTTCGAGCAGCTTCTTGCGCAGCTCGACTTCGTCCGGATTGACGCTAGAGACCACGTCCGCTACACCCCCCATCGTCCAGCTATGCCCAGCGGAACCAGCGCCAGCATGTTGATCAGAACCAGCACGTGCGACAGGCCACGACTTGCGGCCAGCGAATCTTTCCAGAGCAGGGCGATGCCCACCGAGAGGGCGGGGAGCATGCCCGGGAACAGCCAGATCGCGGGCAGCCGGCCCAACGGAGTGACCAGCAGCGCGACAAAGAGCGCGTAGGTCAGACTCGCCGCGAGAGGAATCACGAGCGCCTTGGTCGGCCCCAGGATGGCGGCGAAAGAGTTGATCCCGGCGATCCGGTCGCCGCGCCTGTCCCGCACATCCCAGGCCACCTCGATGGTGAAGACGCTGCAGGCGATCAACCCGACTGCGAGCATGGATTCAAGGGTGAGCACACCCGTCGGATGGACCAGCGTGGCGACCGGCCAGACGAGCGATGGGATGACATTCTTCACCCCCGCCACCTGTTTGAGGCGCCGGCGAGTGAGAAACGGGGCCGAGTAGAGGACGCCGGAAAGCAGCATCACCGCCAGCAATGCCGTCGCCGCATAACCCTGAAAAGCCATCGAGAGCAGGAGGCTCGTGACCATCGCCGCCACAGCCATCGCGCGAAGAGCGGTCCTGGATCGGTAGGCTTGCGCGTATGCGCCAGGGTCGTTGATCTGGTCTTCGACGAAATCGAAAACCCGGTTGAACTGATAAACGCCGAGACCGGCCATCAAGACCGGCAGCATGGCCGTCCAGGCGACTTCTGCCCCGAACCACGGCGGCATCGCCCACATGACCGCAATCGCGCCGACCCCAAGATAGATGCGATTGTTCACGATGAACTGCACGATCGGCACCCGACCGGGAGCCTCCCGCAGCCGTGCGGCTCCCGAGATGCGCCGACTGGCCAGGTCGTTCGCGGGCGCAATGGGAAGAATCCGTAACGGCACAGCAATGATGTTAGCCAAGACCTTCCGCGCTGGGGAGGTGTCGGACTCGGCTATTCACCGGTGAAAACGATCTGAAGATCATATAAATGCGTGTAGGTGCACCTGGCTGCGAGGACGTCCAGTTGGCGTACGTTACCCCAGGTGAAGGCGCGTAGGAACGAGCCAGCGTGGACGGCGCACGAATGCCTTCCACCAGCTTGCCCATCCCGCCGGCCGAACGCTGCCGATCCGCCCGAAACTCTGTCGGTGGATTCGGGCTGAGCCCCCGCCGGAGGCGGGTCTTTCCAGCTCTTCGGTCTTTCTGGGCCTATGTCGAGTCCAGCGGGCCGCCAGGCACGCATTGCGGCGACCGACCCGAGGGGTTCCCCAAAAGGTCTTTGAAAGGCTCTTCTGGCAGGTGTCCAAGAAACGCGACAAGCGCCTGATCGAGTCACGGCGATCAGACGCCTGTGAGGAGGACATGGACACGGCAGCACCCTGAGATGATGACAAGGTCGCACTGCCGGCAGGCGACGCGATTATCCGTCGAACCCGCCGAGCCTGACGCCTCCGAGGAAGGCTCGCCACTCGCTCGGTGTGAAGACGAGTGCGGCGCCGTTCGGGTTCTTGCTGTCGCGAACAGCGATGAGCCCGGGGAGATTGGTGGCGACCTCGACGCAGTTGCCGCCGCCATTGCCACTGCGGGAACTCTTCTTCCACACAGCCCCAGGGAGGTCTGTAGCCGTTAGGTCTTTGGGCTCCATTGTTCTGCTGCTTCCTTGATCATTACGAGGGATTCGCCTGGGCGGTACGCCTCTGCTCTCAGTCTTTCATACCGGCCCCAGATCAGCGAGACGAGATCATGCTCGGCCGATACTTCGCCTTTGCCCGGGAGGGTTGTCTCTGGTAAGGATCAGTTGCCGCTCCATGCGAGCGGTGACCTGTTCCTCTACCTCTGGCGCGGGTGTCGCCAGGTGGCCACGGACGGAAGACGGCCCGGGCGTAGTGCTCGGTCTGGAGTAGGCCAGGTACGAGAAGCGGGTCCCAGGTGCGGAGCGTTACCGCGTTGGGCTCGATTTCCTCCAGCCAGCGCAAATACCACCCTGGACCGGAGGGCGACTGGTGGATGCGGCGACACATCCGGGCAAAGTAGTCCTTTTCCGGGAGATTAAAGAATTGGTCGCACGCCTCCGCGAAGTCGAGTTGCGGATTGCGGCTACCGGTTTCGATGTGGCCTACCAGCGACGGTGAGCAGCTTAGGTGGTCGGCCAGTCGCCGCTGAGATAGTCCCCTCTCCTTGCGACATCGTGCCAGCTCACGGCCGAAACTGCTCGGCGGGCGACATGCGGGGATCGAGATCATTCGCCACTGCGGACTCCAGAGGTGGGGACGCTGGTGACGCGCGCTCACAATATAACCACAAGTGAGTACGCCGAATGAAGTCTTCTGTCGGCGGACCGTCTCCCAATCTGACGTGCAATAGAGACCCATTCACAGGCACCCTTGGAGTGACCCAGAAATGGGCGCTTGACGGTAATCCGACATTTCGATCGGGCCGCTGGACGTGAAATTACAGTAGCGATCTTAGATGTACGCTGCTCGCCCCGCCGAGACAAGGTGTGGCTGTTCAGTGAATTGGACCACTGCGCTCTGCTTCCCGCGATGGCCCGTCGTGAGCTTCGAGGGTGGATGGGCGAGCATCCGGCCCTCGGTGACCTACAGCTCATCGCCTCCGAGCTGGTGACGAACGCGCTGGTTCATGGGTGTGGTGCGTGGGTGCGGATGAGTCTCGTGCCCACGGTGGAGGGAGAGCGGCGCTACTGGCGGCTGGCCGTCGTCGGTCCTGGGACGTCGGAGGCTGTGCCGCTGCCCCGCGTTCCTGGCGCTGACGAATCGACGGGGCGGGGGCTGTGGGTGGTGGATGACCTGACACGCGGGTGCTGGGGCACCGAACTCACGCCAGCAGGTGAGCGCGTGGTGTGGGCTCTTTTGCCTCGGCTGGGGAGCACGGCGTGATGGTGGATGACCGTGGTGGCGGGTGCCCGAGTGTCGGCGGAATGAGCCCAGCGGGGCGGCGGATGGCGCGGGTGCTGGCTGATCATCTGGCCGGGCGTGGGGTCGAGTCGCGGATCTCCGATGTTCGCCTACTGGAGTCGGCCACGCTCGCGTTCAGCGGCTTCATCAGATCCAGCGCCTGGCCGTCGCCGATGGCGGCCACCTGGTGAATGCTTGGCCAATTGGCTAGGTTGTCCTCGCCTCGTCCGATTCTCACAGGGGAGTGTCAGCCGTGCGGCAAGAGCGCAAGACCTTCCAGGCGATCGAGGTCGGCGACGGTGGCGACGGGCGGTGGGCCGCCTACGCTCGGGCCCTGTGGCAGGAGATGGAGGGCCTGCTGACCAAGGAGGGCCGGACTCCGGAGGGCGCGGATCGTGTTCGGGCGCTGTTCCGTGCGCACATGCCGGAACTGGTCCCGGTTCTGGACCGCCTGGCCGGCCAACTCGACCGGCCCGAGGCGGAAGTCTTCCTCACCCACGCGGCACTGCGGCCGTTCTCCCAGGCCTGCACCCAGATCGGCCAGAACGGCACTCTGCTGCGCAACTATGACCTACGGCCCGATCAGTGCGAGGGGACCATCGTCTCCTCCTGCTTCCTGCGCCCCGTGATCGGGATGCAGGACATGCTGTGGGGCTTGCAGGACGGGATGAACGACGCCGGTCTCGCGGTCTCGCTCACCTGGGGCGGACGTTCCGCCTACGGACGCGGCTTCGCCATTCTCATCCTCGTGCGCTACCTGCTGGAGACGTGCGACACCGTCGATGAGGCGGTCGACAGGCTGCGGTCCCTGCCGGTCGCCGTCCCCCAGAACCTCACCCTTGTCGATCCCACCAAGGCGATGACGGTGTTCGTGGGACCGGATATACCGCCGACGGTGGCACCGGACGCCTGCGCCGCCAATCACCAGCACCTGCCGGTGACCGACGAGCAGGAGCGGGCCATGCGGACGCAGGAGCGGCTGCGAGCCATCCGCGCCGCGGGCGCGGACGTGGCGGCGATGCTCAAGCCGCCGCTGTATCGATCCTTCGACGAACAGGGGACGGTAACGCTCTACACCGCCCACTACCGGCCCGCCGAGGGCCTTGTGACGTACTACTGGCCCGGTGAGTCCTGGCAACAGTCCTTCGGCGACTTCACACCCGGATCCCGCACCGTGACCCTGGGCCAGGCCGGCTGAGACACGACACACAAGGGGCCCACCTGGCAGGCAGGCACCCGCAAGCTTGACGACCTAGAAGTTGAACTCTCCCTTGGACATGCCGTCGCTGAATGCAGCCCATTCCGACGCGGTGAACACTAAAGCAGGCCCACTGCGATCCTTGCTGTCCCGCACGGCAACACGGCCTTGGCTGAGCGGAGCGACCTCCACGCAGTCGCCGCCAGTCCCGCCGCTGGCGGTGGCCTTCCGCCATGTGGCGGAGGCCAACTCGTTCTCGATCATTTTGCCTCCATGACTCTTTGGATGATCTTTATGGTTTCGTAGGTCGGCTGAGCTAGGCCGGAGAGCAGTTCCCATCGCTGATTCAGCTTGTGCATCATGTCAATCTGGTGGATGACCTCCCCAGTCTCGGCGTTCTCCAGGAACGCTGCGTTGGTGCCGTCGTCGGATGCCAGCACGAACGGACCGATCAGCCCCGCCGTGCTGCGCGCCGACAGGGGGATGATCCGCACCGTAACGTATGGGCGGGCCATCACGTCGAGGAGAAATTCGAGCTGCGCCGTCATGACCTCAGGGCCGCCTATGCGGCGAAGGAGAACACTCTCGTCAAGGATCACAGACAGGCTCGGGGGGTTGGTTCGGGACAGGATTATCTGACGTTGGAGACGGGCTTTGATGGCCTTCTCTACCTCGCCGGATATAGCTCCGGGCTCGCCTTCGAAGATGGCGCGGGCGTAGTCCGCCGTCTGGAGAAGGCCGGGGATCACGGCCAGTTGATAGATGCGGATGCTTCTTGCGGCGGCCTCAATGGCGGGCCACTTGCGGAACCACACTGGGTTGACATCCCGGATGGCGGGCAACAGCTCAAGAAGCTCGCCGTCTAATCCGAACACCCTCTCCAGCCCTCGGGTAAAAGGCTCCGTCGGCGGCCTGGTGCCTCGCTCCACAGCGCCCACAAGGCTTTCACTGCATGGGATCAGAGGCGCCAAGCGTGCGTGGGTGAGCCCACTTGCCGTCCGATATTGGCGCATCCGTCGCCTGTATTCCTTATTGGCGATTTCGCCGGTGACATTCCCCTCTTTCTCCACATGGCCCCTTTCAGAATGGCCGTACTTCTATACGTACAAGCTAATCACGTGTTGTGAAAGTTTTGGAGGGACATTCGGGACGACCCCGAGGAGGTAGAAGGCAATGATGAGGGCTGTAACCGCACAGACACATGTCTCGATGTGTACCGGAGGTGATCATGAGAGCAACCCTGGCGGATGCCCCATACGCAGGGGTCAAGGTGTGGCTGTTCAGTGAGCTGGGCAACTGCGCTCTGCTTCCCGCGCTGGCTCGCCGTGAGCTTCGAGGGTGGCTGGGTGAACATCCGGCTCTTGGCGACCTACAACTCATCGCCTCCGAACTGGTGACCAACGTGCTGGTTCATGGGTGTGGTGCGTGGGTGCGGATTAGCCTCGTGCCGACGGTGGAGGGAGAGCGGCACTACTGGCGGCTGGCCGTCGTCGGTCCTGGGACGTCGGAGGCTGTGCCGTTGCCGCGCGTTCCTGGTCCTGACGAATCGACGGGGCGGGGTCTGTGGGTGGTGGATGACCTGACCCGCGGGTGCTGGGGCACCGATCTCACGCTGGCAGGTGAGCGCGTGGTGTGGGCTCTCCTGCCTCGGCCGGCTGGACAGCACCGGGGAAACCATCACCTGCCGCGCTAAGCGCCTGTAACGGTCCATCCTGGACACCGATATCACTCCTGGCGGCTTTCTGATCAGGGGGCGGGATGCGTGCGGTGACCAACCTGACCGTGCACGGCATCGGCGAGCCGGCCCGCGAGCTCGACCCGGGCGAGGAGGAGACCTGGGTGAGCGTGGCCCAGTTCGAGCGGGTGATGGACGCCGTGGCCGGGCGGCCCGACGTGCGGATCACCTTCGACGACGGCAACGACTCGGACGTGCGGATCGCGCTGCCCCGGCTGGTGGAGCGCGGCCTGCGGGCGGAGTTCTTCGTGCTGGCCGGGCTGCTCGGCGAGCCGGGCCGGCTGGACTCCAGCGGCGTCCGCGAGCTGCTGGGCGCCGGGATGCGGATCGGCTCGCACGGCTGGGCGCACCGCGACTGGCGCACGCTGGACGCCGGGCAGGCCGCCGAGGAGCTCTCCGCCGCCCACCATCTGCTCGGCCAGCTGACCGGTGAGCCGGTGTCGCGGGTGGCCATCCCGTTCGGCTCGTACGACAGGCGGGTGCTGAGCCGGCTGCGGCGGGCGGGCGTGACCCGCGCCTTCACCAGCGACGGTGGCAGGGCCCGGCCGGACGCCTGGCTTCAGCCGCGTACCAGCCTGAAACGCGACCTCGACAGCGGCTGGACCGCCCGCGTGCTGGCGGGCGGGCCGTCGCTGCCGCGCCGGGCCGCCAAGCTGGCCATGCGCCTGTACAAGCGGGTGCGCTGATGCTCCGCAGGATCGCCGTGGTGATCGTCACCTACAACAGCGCGGACGTGCTCGAAGGCTGCCTGGCCTCGCTGGCGGCGGGCGCGGCCGGGGTCGAGCTGGCCGACGTGGTGGTGGCCGACAACGCGTCCAAGGACGGCTCCACCGCCATCGCCGACCGGGCCGACCTGCCGGTCAAGGTGGTCCAGCTAGGCCGGAACGCCGGCTACGCGGCGGCGATCAACGCCGGGCTCGCGGCGCTCGACCTCGACGACGTGGCCGCCGTGTACGTGCTCAACCCGGACTGCCGGCTGCGCCCGGGAGCCGTCGCGCCGCTGCTCGCCTGCCTGGACGAGCCCGGCCGGGGGATCGCGGTGCCGCACATGGTCAACCCGGACGGCTCACTGCAGCCGTCGCTGCGCCGGGCGCCGACCGTGGGCAGGGCGGTGGCCGAGGCGGTGCTCGGCGGAGACCGGGCCGGGCGGCTCGGCACGCTGGGCGAGCTGGTGACCGACCCGCGCGCGTACGCCCGGGCCGGGGCGTACGCCTGGGCGACCGGAGCGGCCCTGCTGATCTCGTCGCGGGTCGTACGCGAGGTGGGGGCGTGGGACGAGTCGTTCCTGCTGTACAGCGAGGAGACGGACTTCTGCCTGCGCGCCGCCGACCTCGGCTGGAGCACCTGGTACGAACCCGCGTCGGTGATCGAGCACATCGGCGGCGACTCCGGGGTGAACCCGATGCTGGCCGCGCTGCTGGTCGTCAACAAGGTGCGGCTCTACCGGCGGCGGCACGGGCCCGTCGCGGGGGCGGCCTACTACCTGGCCGTGCTCGCGGGCGAGGCGGTCCGGGCGCTGGCCGGCCGGCCCACCTCGCGCGCCTCGGTGACGGCGCTCCTCCGGCCGTCCCGCCGGATGACGGCGCTCCCCCGATGACGCCCGGCGCGGGCGGGATGCGGATCGTGTCGTTCGGTGACCTGGGCGGGGCGGAGCTGGACGCCTGGCATGCGCTGCGGGCCGCCAACCCGGCCCTGGACAGCCCGTACTTCCATCCGGGCTTCGCGGCGGCCGTACATGCCGCAGAACGCCCCGTACAGGTGGCCGTCGCCGCAGGCGGCGGGGGGATCGGCGCGTTGGTGCCGCACCATCGCGAGGGACGGTTGCTGCGGCCCGTCGGGTGGCCGGCGGCCGACTTCCAGGGGCCCGTGCTCGCGGCGGGCGCCGCCTTCCGGCCGCTCGACCTGCTGCGGGGCGGGGCGACCGGGTACGCGTTCGACCACCTGGTGGACCAGGCGCCCGGTTTCGAGCCGTGGGTGATCACCAGCAGGCCGTCGCCGTACCTGGACGTCACCGGCGGCCTGACGGGCTACCTGGGCCGAGCCTCCAAGAGCGGCAAGGACAACATGGGCCAGGCCCGGCGCAGGGCGGCCAAGGCCGAGCGCGAGCACGGCCCCGTCCGCTTCGAGGCGGACTCGGCCGACGGCGAGGCGCTCGCGCGGGTGATCGCGTTGAAGCGGGCGCAGTACGCGGCGACCGGCGCCCGCGACTACTTCGCGGAGCCCGGCCGGGCGCGGCTGCTGGAGAGCCTGCTGCGCACCCGCGACGGGTCGTTCGGCGGGGTGCTGTCGACGCTGCACGCCGGGCCGAGGCTGCTGGCCGCGCATTTCGGGCTGCGCGCGGGCGGGGTGCTGCACTGGTGGTTCCCCGTGTACGACCCGGAGTTCGCCAGGCTGTCCCCCGGGTGGATCCTGCTGCGGGAGCTGGTGGGGGCGGCCCCGGCTCTCGGGGTCTCCCGGATCGACCTGGGCAGGGGCGAGGACGAGTACAAGCGGCGGGCCAGGACCGGTCAGACGCAGGTGGGCCAGGGGCTGGTGACGAGGAATCCGGTACGCCGCGTCGCCGCTTCGGCGCTGGTCCACGCGCGAGCGGCCGTACGAGCTGTCCGGACTCGGACACGGCCGTAACGTTCCAATAGATATGCCCGACATATCCCTTGGAGGCGGGGGAAGATCGCTGCCCCACGGTCCACGGCGGAGGGCAGCTATGCGGATCAGCGTCTTCGGGCTCGGCTACGTGGGATGCGTCTCGGCGGCCTGCCTCGCCTCGATGGGACACGAAGTGGTGGGCGTCGACGTCAACCCGGTCAAGGCAGACATGATCAACGCCGGCCGGGCGCCCATCGTCGAGGAGCGGATCGGTGAGCTGGTCGAGCGGGCGGTGCGCGACGGGAGCCTGCGGGCCACCACGGAGGCGGCCGAGGCGGTCGCCTGGAGCGCGATCTCGCTCGTCTGCGTCGGCACGCCGTCGGCCCCGAACGGCAGCCTGTCGACGACCTATCTGGAACGCGTCGCCGAGCAGATCGGCCGGTCCCTGCGCGCGGGGCACGTCGTGGTCTTCCGCAGCACCATGCTCCCCGGCACCTGCGCCGAGCTGCTCGTTCCCATCCTGGAGCGGTCCTCGGGGCTGCGGGCCGGGGTGGACTTCGGGGTGGCGGTGAACCCGGAGTTCCTGCGCGAGGGCAGCAGCGTGCGGGACTTCTTCGCGCCGCCCAAGACGGTGATCGGCGAGTCGGACGAGGCCAGCGGCGACGTGGTGGCCGCGCTCTACGAGGGGCTGCCGGGCGAGGTGTTCAGGGTGCCGATCCCCGTAGCCGAAATGACGAAATATGCGGACAACGCGTTTCATGCGGTGAAGATTGGCTTCGCCAATGAGCTGGGCGCCGTCTGCCAGGCGCTGGGACTCGACTCGCACCGGGTCATGGACGTGTTCCTGGCCGACCGCAAGCTCAACATCAGCCCCGCCTACCTGCGTCCCGGCTTCGCCTTCGGCGGCTCCTGCCTGCCCAAGGACCTGCGCGGGCTGGTGTACGCCGCCCGGATGGCCGACGTGTCCGTCCCGCTGCTCTCGCACGTCCTGCCGGCCAACGAGGCGCACCTGCAGCGCGCCTTCGACCTGGTCACCGCGCCGGGCAGGCGCAAGGTCGGGCTGTTCGGCCTGGCGTTCAAGCCGGGCACCGACGACCTGCGCGAGAGCCCGATGGTGGAGCTCGCAGAACGGCTCCTCGGCAAGGGCTACGACCTGCGCATCTACGACGCCAACGTGTCACTGTCCCGGCTGATGGGGGCCAACCGCGCCTACATCGCCGAGCGGCTGCCCCACCTGGAAGACCTCCTCGGCGACTCCGTCGAGGAGGTGCTCGGCCACGCGGAGGTGTGCGTGGTCGGCTGCACGGACCCTGCCGTGCTGGAGGCGCTGGATGGCCTGCACGGCACGAACGGCGCGAACGGCGCTAACGACACTGACGGCGCCGGCGGGAAGGTGATCGTCGACCTCGTGCGCATGCCGGGCGCCGCGACGCGCCGCGACAGAAGGGACTACGTGGGCATTGGCTGGTAGAGCGCTCATCCTCGTCGAGAACCTCTCCGTCCCGCTCGACCGGCGCGTCTGGCAGGAGAGCACCGCCCTGCGCGAGGCCGGCTGGGAGGTGCACGTCATCTGTCCCCAGGGCGCCAAGCAGGACACCGAGCCGGAGGCGGTGATCGACGGCGTGCGCATCCACCGCTACCCCCTGCGCGCCGCCACCGGCGGCCCCGCCGGCTACCTGCGCGAGTACGGCTCGGCGCTGTGGCACACCTTCCGGCTGGCCAGGCGGCTGACGGCCCGGTCCGGCCGGTTCGACGTGGTGCACGGCTGCAACCCGCCCGACCTGTTCTTCCTGCTCGCGCTGGCCATGCGGCGCGGCGGCACCCGGTTCGTCTTCGACCAGCACGACCTGGTGCCCGAGCTCTACCTGTCACGCTTCGACCGGGGCCGTGACCGGCTCTACCGGGCCGTGTGCCGGCTGGAAAGGTGGACGTACCGGGCGGCGCACGTGGTGATCGCCACCAACGAGAGCTACCGGCAGGTCGCGCTCTCCCGCGGCGGCAAGCGTCCCGAGGAGGTCTTCGTGGTCCGCAGCGCCCCGGTGGTGGAACGCTTCCACCAGGTGCCGCCGGAGGAGTCGCTGCGGCGCGGCAAGCCGTACCTGCTGTGCTATCTGGGCGTGATGGGGCCGCAGGACGGCGTCGACTACGCGCTGCGCAGCCTGGCGCGGCTGCGGGACGAGCACGGGCGGGCCGACTGGCACGCGGTGTTCGTCGGCGGCGGCGACACCTTCGACGCGATGGTGGCGCTCTCGCGCGAGCTGGGCCTGGGCGACGACGTCGAGTTCACCGGCAGGATCCCCGACGAGGACCTGATGCGCTACCTGTCGACGGCCGACGTGTGCCTCTCCCCCGATCCGCTGAACCCGCTCAACGACGTCTCCACGATGAACAAGGTCATGGAGTACATGGCGATGGCCAAGCCGATCGTCTCCTTCGAGCTGCGCGAGGCGCGGGTGTCGGCGGGCGAGGCCGCCCTGTACGCGCCGGCCAACGACGAGTCGGAGTTCGCCAAGCTGATCGCCCGGCTGCTGGACGACCCGGCCGAGCGCCTGCGGATGGGCGAGCTGGGCAGGCAGCGGGTGGCCGGGCCGCTGTCCTGGGAGCATTCGAAGGCCGCCCTGCTGCGGGCCTACGACGCGGCCGTGGAATCGCGGTGACGGCTGCCGGTGTCCGTACCCCATCGGGAGCGGTCGCCGCGCAGGCGGGTGAGCATGCGGTCGGCGGCCAGGACGGCCACGTAGCAGGCGGCGTCGAGCGGGCTCACCGTGCGGCGGGCGAGCAGCTCGCGCAGCGCCCCCGCGCGCAGCGTGCGGGCGGGCCTGCCGAGCTCGGCGAGCTGCCGGTTGCCCTGCCGCACCCGGACCCGCCTGGCCAGGTGCGCGCGGACGGTGCGGGCCGGGCGGACCACCGTGCGGGCCTGCGGCACCGCGACCCGCTCTCCCGCGGCGAAACAGCCGTCCACCCAGCCGTCGTCGGAGATCACGTCCGGCAGCGGGAAGGCCCGTTGGTGCCCCCGCTCGGTGAGCACGTACGCGCCCACGCCCGCCAGGACGCGCGCCGGTGCGATCAGCCGGTCGTGCACCCGGTGCACCCGCCTGACCAGCGGCCCCGTCCCTGCCAGGTCCCATTCGGGCACCGGCGCGCAGGCGAGCACCCCCGGCCGGGCCGCCGCCTCCGCCAGCGCCCGCACCGAGGCGGCGTCCAGCCGCACGTCCGCGTCGAGGTAGACGCGCGGGAAGGCGCGGCAGGCGGCGTCGCCCAGGCGCAACGCGTTGACCTTGCCGGACCGCGAGGTCTCCAGCACTCGCACCCCCGGCCGGGCCGCGGCGCTCGCGGTGCGGTCGGAGCAGCCGTTGGCGACCACCACGACGTCGAACTCGCCGGGCGACGTCCCGGCCAGCAGCGCGTCCAGGCCGCGCGCGATGACCGCTTCCTCGTTGTGCGCCGGGATGACGACACTGATCCTGGGCTTCATCACACCGCCAGAAGGGACGACTCATGAGAGTGGAGCGAGGGGAGATCGAGGGCGTGCTGCTGTTCGCCCCCACGCCGCACCGCGACCAGCGCGGCCTGTTCACCCGGACGTTCGACGCCGCCGTGGCCGCCGGGGCGGGGCTGTCGCCGGAGTCGTTCATCCAGGACAGCCAGTCCAGGTCGCGCCGCGGCACCGTCCGGGGCCTGCACGGGCGCCGCGGGCGGGGCGAGGCGAAGCTGGTGCGCTGTGCCAGGGGCGCGATCTATGACGTGCTGGTGGACGCCAGGCCGGGCTCTGCGACGTTCGGGAGGCGGATGGCGGTGCGCCTGGACGACGAGGCGTTCGTGACCCTCTACGTGCCTCCTGGGCTGCTGCACGGCTTTCAGGCGCTCACCGAGCCGGCCGACACCTGCTACCGCATCGACCGCGAGCACGACCCCGCCGAAGATCTCGCCGTCCGCTACGACGATCCGGATCTGAAGGTAGCGTGGCCCCTGCCGCCCACCGGGATCAGCGACCGCGACCTGGCGGCGGGCCCGTGGGCCGAGCTCCTGCCTCGGCTCAGTAAGTCGCTCGGTGGCTGAGAGGTGGCGGTGATGCGTCTCGTCGTGACCGTGAGCGCGCTGTTGCTCACGGCCGCCTGTCAGGCGGCCCCCGCCCCGCCGGCCGCCGCCCCGACGCCCCCGCCGAAGATCGTGCGGGCCGACGGCAGCTCCTGCCCCGACCACCCCACACCCGCCTGTACGGGCGCGCCACGCGAGCGGAGGCTGACCCCGCTCAAGCTCAACACCGAGAACGTCGCCTACCGGGTGCGAGAGCGCGGCGCCGTGCTCGACGGCGTGCACATCGCCGGCCCCCTGCTCGTCCACGCCGACGACGTCACCATCAGGAACAGTGTGATCGACGGCCACATCACCAACGCCGACGGCGACAAGTCCTTCCGCTTCTCCATCGAGGACAGCACCGTCGGCGCCGCCGGGACCTGCGGCCCGCTGCCCGCGATCGGCCACGACAAGTACACCGCGACCAGGGTGCTGGTCCAGGGCCACAGCGACGGCTTCCGCGTCTCCGGCGACGACGTGCGGATCCGCGACTCCTTCGTCAAGCTCTGCTCCAACCCCGGCGACCACTCCGACGGCATCCAGGCCTACAACGGCGGCACCGGGCTGCTCTTCGAGCACAACACCGTCGACCAGCGCGAGGCCGCGCACATCACCGCGCCGATCTTCCTCGTCGACGAGAAGTCGCGCGACGTCGTCGTCACCGACAACCTGGTCATGGGCGGCACCTTCAGCATCCAGGTGCGCAACGCGGGCGGCAAGCAGGTGGTGCGCGGCAACAAGCTGGTCGACAAGTCGTGGGTCTACGGGCCCGTGGACTCCGAGTGCGGCCGTACCGACTGGGTGGGCAACGAGCTGGTCACCATCGACGCTGACTATCGGGTCACCTCGATCGTCGGCCCGCTGCGCTGCGAGGGCGAGAGCTGATCGGCCCGTACGGCGCGGAGCAGCGCGCCGGCGGCCCCGATCAGCAGGAACGACAGACCGGTCACCGTCGCGAACGACAGCAGGTCGAAGGTGAACGACCCGACCAGCGGCACGACCAGGCAGGCCGCCAGGGTCAGCCCCAGATCGCGGGTGCCCGGATCGGCGGTCAGGTGCCTGGCCCTGAGCGCCGCGTAGAAGGCGACCACGAAGAGCGCGGCGTAGGCCAGCGTGCCGATCAGCCCGGTCTCCACCATCGACAGGATGTACTGGTTGTCGAAGATCTGGTGCTTGGGCGCGTACCACGTGCCGAGTCCCCGGCCGAGCCAGAAGTGCCTGCCGATCTCCTGCGCGGCGACGGCGTAGTCGTGAGTCCTGTACTGGATGCTCTCGTCGTTGGACAGGTTCGTGAACAGCCCGGCGATGGTGCCGAGCAGCCCCGGCACGGTCAGCCTGACGAGCACCAGGAACCCGGCGGCCACCAGGAGCGCCTGCACCCGCTGGCGGCCGGACCAGCCTGCCAGCAGCACCACGCCGACGGCGAGCAGGCTCAGCATCGCCGACCGCGACACCGAGAACATCAGCCCGAGCCCGATCAGCAGCGTGCACACCCACCAGCGCAGCGCGGGCTCGCCGCGCAGCCGCGCCTTGGTGGCGTGATGCACGGCCAGCGGGAGCAGCATCGCGCAGGTCACGCCGAACTCGATCGGATGGCCGGTGGTGGCGGCCACCCGCCGCAGATCGGCCCGTTCCAGCACGAACGAGTCGCCCTCGCTGGTGTAGCGCAGGATCGGCAGCTCCAGGAACCTGGTCAGGTCCACCGAGAGCAGGAACTGCAGCGCGCCGATCACCGCCACGACCGCCCCGCCGACCACCAGCGTCTTGAGCAGGAAGTCCAGCCGCCGGTGCCCGCGAGCCCCGTCGCAGACGGTGAGCGCGATGCCCACGGACGCCACCACGAGCACGAAGGCGTGGTCGGTCAGGTTGAGCTCGTCGGAGTCCAGGTAGCCCCAGGTGGCGAAGCCGAAGGTGGCGACCATGGCGGTGAAGTAGGCGAACAGCGCGGTGCGCACCGGGTTGGCGCCCTTGGCGGCGCCGAGGGTGAGGGTGAGCTGCGCGCACAGCCACAGCAGGGCCGCGGCCAGGCTCACCACGTTCGCGGGCGTGAGGGAGAGCGGCAGCAGCTTCAGCACCAGCCGGGCGGGCACGACCAGCAACGCCACCGCGAACACCGCCGCCACCGTCGCGCCGTCGGCCCGCCCCCAGGCGGGAGACCGGGCGTCCACCGGCTACGCCTCCGCCTTCTCGGCGGCGACGAGCTCCTTGGCCTCCGGCTCGGGTGGCGGGCGGCGGCGGGTCAGGCGGGCTCGTACCGGGTGGGGCAGGCTCTCGGCGGCGAAGGAGGCGCACAGCGCGGCGATGACGCCCAGGCCGAGCGCGGCGGCGGCGGAGCGCAGCTTCCTGCCCTGCTGCGCCACCGGCGTGGTGGGCGGCACGGCCGCGCTCATCGTGATGTACGTCTCGCGCGGCGCCTGCACCTGCCGCTGGCGCAGGTCCAGCTCCCGCTCGACCCGCTCGATGACCTTCAGCGTGATGGCCGTGGCCGCCTCCGGGGTGCGGCTCTCCCCTTCGACGAACACCAGTGGGCCGGTCGCCAGCGACTCCAGGTTGTTGGTGCCGTTGGTGACCGCGTACTTGGTGTCGCCCTCGGCGGTGCCCATCGCGGCGACCATGTCCGGCGTGCTCATGGCGCTGATCAGCATCGAGGCGGCCACGTCGAGCCCGTGGTCGAAGTTCAGCAGCGGGTTGACCCGGGCGACGGGCTGGTCGGGCTGCGCCGGGACGACGCCGCCGCTGGTGGGCGCGGTCAGCAGGAGGACGGCGGTGGTGGTGTAGGTCGTGGGGATCGTGCTGTAGGCGAGGTACGCGCCGCCGACGGCCAATACGAAGGCCGGCAACGCGACGTACCACCGCCGGACCAGGACGAGGATCGTCCCCCAGAAATCCACGCGCCCCCCTACGAGTGCCGCCCCCCTACATGTCGCGCGAACCCCCATGGAGCGTTACACAAACGCTGTAACACCATCCTCAATAGCGCGATATGGGGTTATCTAGGGCTGCGTCTGGAGATACATGAGCGAACTGGCCGTGGTCACTCCCACCTACGCGCAGGACGCCGAGCTGTTCGCGCTGCTGCATCGTTCCGTGCTGGAGCACACCTCGCCGGACACCGTCCACCACGTCTTCGTGTCGCCGGCCGACCTGAAGCTGTTCGCCCGCTACCAGGGGCCGCGCTGCCGGGTGTGGGACCGCTCGCAGCTGCTGTCCAGCAGGTACGTCCGCGTGCCGGGCACCGATGTGCACGTCGACTACCGCCGCCCGTGGCCGCCCCTGCGCGGCTGGGTTCTCCAGCAGACCGTCAAGATCGCCGCCGCGGACCTGGTCGACGCCGACACCATTCTCATCGTGGACTCCGACGCGGTGCTGGTACGGCCCACGAGCGCGGCGTCCTTCACCGTGGACGGGCGGCTCAGCCTGCACCGGGTGGACGACGGCGTCACCGCTGACATGGGGCGGCACGTCCGGTGGCACCAGGTCGCCCGGGATTTGCTCGGGCTGCCGCCCGCGCCGCCGCCTCCGCTGCCCGACTACGTGACGGCGCTGACCTTCTGGGACCCCGCGATCGTGCTGGCCATGCGGCGGCGGATCAGCGAGGTCACCGGGCGCGACTGGATGGACGCCTTCAACGCGCGGCTGCACATCTCGGAGTTCATCCTCTACGGGGTGTTCGTCGACGAGGTGCTGAAGGCGTCGCCGCCGGTCAACACCACGATCTGCCACCTGAGCTACAACCACGAGCCGTGGGACGAGCCGACGGCCGTGGCCTTCGCCGACCGGCTCCCACGGGACGCGGTCGGCATGATGATCTCGGCCAAGTCGCACACGCCGATGGACGCCAGGCTGGCCGCCATCCGGCGGTGCGCTCAGGTGGTCGAGTCGGGCTGATCGTCGCGCGGCACGACGACCTCGATCGGGCCGGTGTCGTCCACGGCCGCCCGAGCCGACCCGTTCTCACCGCTCTCACCGTCCTGCCCGGCCTCCAGCTCGGCCACGGTCAGCGGGAAGACCGGGGGCTCGGGCGGGCGGGCGTCGTTACCGGCCCCGGCTTCTTCCAGGCCGTCGCCGTTTCCGGCCGCTGTCTCGCCTTCTGCCGCCGGGGTTCCCGTCCGCGCCGAAGGGATGCCCGCGGCCTCGGCCGGCGCGGTGCGGGAGGCGCGCAGGCGTAGGACGGCGTAGGCGGCGGTCAGCCCGGCGACCACGCCGAGCAGACCGCCCGCCACCCCGGCCACCAGCCGGTCCTGGATGAGCGGCTTGGGGATCGAGGCGGGCATCACGTCGAGGACGCCGATGTGCGTGCTGATCGGGGCGTCCAGCGCCACCTGCCGCCTGGCCAGCTCCAGCTTGACGCGCAGCTGCGCCTTCCGCATCGTCTCCCTGACCAGCTGCGGCGAGGTGCTCTCCACCTCGATGTAGACGAACGGCCCGTTGGTGCTGATGCCGAGCAGGTCCGGGTTGGTGCGGCCGTCGTTGATGGTCAGCGCGGTGGGGCCGTCCTCGGTCACCCCGATCTCGGCGGCGACCTCGGGCGTGTTCGTGGCCAGGATGAGGATGCCCGCCGTGGTCCGCAGCGCGTCGTTGAACTGCAGCAGCGGGTTGGTCAGGCCCACCCGCTGCCGGGGCTCGGTCTCCAGCGTCCCGCCGGACGCGGGCACGGTGAGCACCATGGACGCCGTGGACACGTACCGGCTCGGCACCAGGAAGAAGCCGGCCAAGGCGAGCACGACCGCAGCCACCACGACGGGCGGCCCGACGAACTTCTTCCTGGCCAGACCGAGGACGGTCCTCCAGAAGCCCACTATTCTCCGCCCCCGTCAGGTTCTTCCCGGCACGGCGTGGCACCGGTACTGAGTGGTAATCGCACTGATCATCTTTCCTGTTACACCAGGCGGGCCAGGGCCAGGAGCTTGCGGCTCCGGTGCGCCACGGTCCGCCGCTGTCGTCGGGCGTACATCCTCAGGACCGCCGCCCGCGCCCGGCGGCGCTGGTCGTCGGTGAGCTCGGCGTTCCGCACCCAGGTCAGCAGCTCGCGGCACTGCAGGGTGTTGGCCAGGCGGGACTGCCAGGACGGCACGCCGAGCCGCCGGGCCACGCCGGAGATGCGCTCCAGCCGCCAGTTGCGGTGCGCGAGCACCTCCGGCACGTGCGCCCACGGCCCGGCGAGCGCGAGCTTGGCCGCGAACACCTCGTCCTCGCGCAGCATGTTGCGCCGGGGGATCCCGGTCGCGGGCCCGCGCCGCAACAACCCGTAGAGCGGGTCGATCATCAGGTGGCTCTCGTTGAGCAGTCTGAGCATCTCGGCGAAGCGGGTCACCGGATCGTCCGAGTCCAGCCCGCTGCCGTCGTAGGCGGCGCTTCTGGCCACCCCGTCGGGCCCGGTGTAGGCGACCCCGGTGGTGACGAGGACGAGCCGCTCGTCCCTGGCGAACTCGGCCAGGGCACGGGAGACGCAGACGGGGTCGAGCCGGTCGTCGTCGCCGATCCAGCGGACGTAGGCGCCGCGCGAGATCTGCGCCGCGTGCCTGAAGTTGCCCAGCAGCCCGATGTTCTCCGGGTGCCGGTGGTAGACGATCCTCGGGTCGCCCGCCGCCAGGTCGCGGCAGAGCTCCTCGGTGCGGTCGATGGAGGCGTTGTCGGAGATGACCAGCTCCAGGTGGGGGTGGTCCTGGGCCAGGACGGACCGGATCACCCCTTCCAGCCGCTCCGCGCCGTCGCGCACCGGCAGGGCCACCGAGACGAGTTCAGGGTCGGGCATGGGCTCTCCCTTGACGCAGCAGTTGCATGAGGACGGCACGCGGCACCGCGACGAGCGCGAAGACCAGCAGCCCCGCGCCGCCGGCGACGCACAGCCGGACGAACGGCCCGTCGACCATCGTGGACACGGCCGCCATGGTCACTCCCGCGACGGCGGCGCCCAGGGCCGGTCTGGCCAGCCCGGCCGCGAACAGCCGGGGTGACACGCCGGCCCGGTGCAGTGCGAGGCTCAGCATCGGCAGCGCCAGCACCAGCGCGATCACGGCGTGCGCGATGGCCGCCCCCTGGATGCCGCCCTGGCGGGCCCCGATGAGGAGGGCGGGGACCAGCGCGACCGCCCAGCACAGGTTCACCCACATCGTCGCCCTCGTGTGGCCGAGGCCGGCCAGGATGTCGGTGACCAGGATGTTCAGCATCCGCACGGCCATCACCACGGCCAGGAACCGCAGCACCTGGGCCGCCGGCAGCCAGTGCGGCTCGTACAGGAATCCCACCAGCGCGGGCGCGAGCGTGCCCATGAGCACCGCGATCGGCAGCACGATGACGCCCAGCAGCGGGACCGCGCGCCGCACGCCCGACTCTACGGCGGCGGGCCCTTCCTCGGCCAGCCGGGCGAAGCTGGGCAGCGCCACGTAGCGGATGGCGGTGCCGACGATGCCGGGCACCCAGCTCGCGATGTTGAAGGCGAGCAGGTAGAGGCCGAGCTGGGCGGGCCCGAGCGTGTCGCCGACGAGCACGATGTCGACGTTGAGCAGCAGCCCCTCGACGCCGAGGCCGACGCAGAGCGGCAGCCCGAAGCGGAGCAGCCGGGCGGCGAGCACCCGGTCGAAGCCGGCCGTGAACCGCACCTTGGCGAGCGCGACCACCAGCACGCCGGTGAGCGCGGCCCCGCTGAGCTGCCCCCAGGCGAAGCTGTACGCTCCGGCCCCGGTCGCGGCCAGGGTGATGGAGACCGAGGCGTTGGCCACGAAGCCGGCGAGGTTGGCCCAGGCCAGCTTGTCCTGCTCGAACCTGCGCATCAGCGCGGCGCTGCGCACGGCGGTCAGGCCGTAGATCACGTTGGTGGCCATCAGGATGCGGATCACCCAGGTGGCGTCCTCGCTGCCGGCCATGCTCGCGTAGAACGGCGCGATCACCCAGAAGATCGCGTAGAGGGTGACGCTGGACGCGATGGCCACCACCGTGGCAGTCGGGGCCACCTCCTCCAGCTTTCCGCGCCACTGCACGGTCGAGGCGATCACCCCGGCGTCGTTGATGTGGATGACGAACTGGCTCACGGCGAGCGCGATGGCGAAGACGCCGAACTCCTCCGGCACCAGCAGCCTGGCCAGGACCAGGCTCATCGCGAACGAGCCGGCCTTCATCACCAGGTTGCCGACCAGACTCCAGCGCAGGCCCCGACCGGCCTTGCGCTGGATCTCGCCGGTCTCGCTCACTCGACCCGCTCCAGCCAGATCTCCCGCCAGAACGGCACGAACTCGCGGGGGCAGTTGGCGTTGTAGACGCCCTCGCAGACCAGGTCGTCGAGGATGATGCAGGGGCTCTTCATGCTGAGCAGCCGGCCGGTCTTCTCATCCAGGCAGCGCTCGACCCGGGCCCGCACCCGGGCCGTCCGGCCGCAGTAGCGGGCCATCTCCTCCTCGAAGCCGAGCCCCCGGTTGAGCAGGTCGTCGTTGAGCGTGTCGAGGATCTCGTCCCTGGACCTGATCCGGACCAGCTCGCCGGGCCGCAGGCCGAGCTCGGCGGTGGGCGTGGCGCGGCCCGCGCGGCCTTCGACGAAGCCCCAGCGCAGCCCCTTCCTGAACCACAGCCGGCGCGGCAGGACCTTCTTGCTCAGGCCCTGGAAGCGGTTGAACAGCCCGACCAGGAACGTGCGCGCCACCTGGAGCGCCCCGGCGTTCCCGGTGCGCACGTCGGTGACGTACTGCCGGACGTCGCGGAACGGCAGGCAGGCAGGGGCGGCCCTGAGCAGCTCGGTGGCCTGGCAGGAGTAGGTGTCCGCGCCGCTGCGGGTGTTGACCTGCAGCAGCGGCAGCAGCCTGGGCTCCGGCTCGGGGGCCCGCACGGGGGTGTCCGGCTCCACCCGCTTGAGCCAGGCCTCCTTCCAGTACAGCGAGCAGGCGGTCTGGCAGCCGCCGTGCGCGCCGCCGTCGCAGCGTGCCCCGGTCAGGTGGACGGCCCGTTCCATGCGCCGCATGCCGCTGCGGCTGATCGTGTCGCAGAGCTTGTGCGCCACCTTGTGCACGGTCATCCGCTGTCCGCAGAAGCGCAGCATCTCCGGCATGAACGGCAGGCTCTCCAGCTCTCCCCGCTCGTCCAGCGTGGCCAGGATCTCCTCCTCGCCGCGCACCTCGACCAGGTCACCGACCCGCAGGTTCATCCGCACTCCCCACCCGCTTGAGCAGCCCCGCGCCCTCCAGCGCGGTGGCCGCCTCGGCCACCGCGCCGAAGGGCAGCCCCGACCGTTCGGCGACGTCGAGCAGGCTGTGATCACCGTCGGACTGGTTCAGCACCCACAACATCGCCAGCTGGGCCTGCTCGGTGTCGCTGCGTCCGCCGAGGGAGCCGTACAGGCCACGCCTGCCGAGCTGCGGCTCGCCGTAGGGACTGAGGTTCTGGTAGCGGCCGTCGCGCTCCAGCACGGTCACCGCCTCCCACAGGGCCTCCAGCGTGCCGGCCAGCGCCTGCGGGGTGACGAAGCCCGGGTCGTCGCCGGAGGTGTGATACTCCGGGTAGCCCGCGTACGGGGTCCTGGTCAGGCTGCCCACCGGCAGGTCGAAGCCGGGCGAGCAGAACTGCCGCTCGTCGTAGCCGTACGGCGAGAAGTCCACGATCGTGTGCGGCCGGTCGGCGAGGACGTGCGCCATCACCCGGTCGATGCGCGCGTCGCCGCGCCTGCTGCGCTTGTAGGTGAGGGCGCCCGGGTCCCCGGCGCAGGCGAGCGTGAGCCCGGCCACGATCCGGCCGGTGCGTTCGCGGTTGCGCGCCAGCCAGGTGATGGCCCCGATCGTGCCGGGCGCGAACAGGAACCGGTAGGTCAGGCGTGTTGATTCCCGGCGCGACTCCAGGCGAGCCGCGAGGGCGGCGGCCACGGCGATCCCGGCGAGGTTGTCGTTGGCCAGCGACGGATGGCACACATGGCAGGAGATGAGCACCTCCTCGTCGGTCCGCCCGCGCACCACGTGCTCGGCGTAGGTCAGGTGCCCGTCGGCGAGCGTGGAGTCGATCATCACCTCGTAGGGGCCCGCGCCGAGCCCGTCGAGCACCTGCCGGCTGAGGCAGAACCCCCACGTCTCGGCGTAGTAGCTGGTCCGGTAGGGCACCAGATCGGGCTGGTCAGGCAGTGTGTGCAGGTGCGGGCGCAGCTCGTCGAGCGTCATCGTGGCCGACACCGGCACGCTGTAGCCCACGACGTGCAGGTTGGAGCGCCGGAAGTCCACGACCCTGGCCCCCGAGGGGTCCTTGACGTAGGCGTCGCGGATGTTCCACTCTTTCGGCACGGTCCAGTCCAGCACCTGCGTGCCCGTCGGCACCTCGTGGACGTCCAGCGGCAGCCGCTCGCCGACGATCTCCAGCGTGCGCCGCACGCCGTCGCCGGTGATCGAGCGGCACAGCGGGTAGAGCCGCTCCACCAGGGCGTGCATCTCCTCCCCTGTCACGTCCCCTGTCACGTCCGCAGCTCCGCCGAGACCGTGCCGGCCGCCCGCCGGTCGCCCAGCCACGCCAGCCTGGTGAACCGCCGCTCGAAGTCGTCCGCGCCCAGCCCGTGCTCGCGGTAGGCCTCGGCCAGCTCCACGGCCCCCGCCTTCACCGTCCACCGGGCGTGGCAGCCCGGCAGCGCGGCCCTGATGCGGGAGAAGTCCACTTTGTACGAGCGCGGATCCGCCCCGGTCTCACCGGTGATCACCACCTCGGAGCCGGGCACCGCCTCCACGACGTGCGCGGCGATCTCGGCGACCGTCAGGTTGTTCTGCTCCCAGCCGACGTTGAACGCCCTGGCGTGCACGGCCTCGCGCGGCGCCGCCAGCGTGGCGGCGAAGGCGTCGGCGATGTCGGCCGCGTGCACCAGTGGCCGCCAGGGCGTGCCGTCCGACAGCACCCGCACCTGGCCGGTCAGGTGAGCGTGGCCGACCAGGTTGTTCAGCACGATGTCGGCCCGCAGCCGCGGCGAGAACCCGAACGCGGTGGCGTTGCGCAGGAACACCGGGGAGAAGTCGTCGTCGGCCAGCTCGGCCACATCGTCCTCCACCCGCACCTTGGACACGGCGTACGGGGTCACCGGCCGTAACGGGGCGTCCTCGCCGAGCAGCTCGTCACCCCCGGAAGCGCCGTACACCGAGCAGGTGGAGGCGTACAGAAACCGGCGCACGCCCGCCTCACGGGCGAGTCGCGCCAGCCTGACCGAGGCGTGGTGGTTGATGTCGTACGTCAGGTCGGGGGCCAGCGCGCCCAGCGGGTCGTTCGACAGCGCGGCCAGATGGACCACCGCGTCGACCCCCTCCAGCATGGACGCCGGCACGTCGCGCAGGTCCACCCGGTGCCCCGGCGGGTCGTCCGGCGCCGGCCCGAGCACACAGTCGGCGAACAACCCGCTGTCCAGGCCGATCACCTCATGTCCGGCCCCGGCCAGCACCGGCGCCATCACGGAGCCCAGGTAACCCTGGTGCCCGGTGAGGAGAACGCGCATGTCGATCAGCCTCCAGTCAGATCGATGATGAACTTGCGGGCGTAGAACGCCTCGGCATAGCGCGCCTGACACTCGATGCCGCGGATCCGGGCGAGCCCGAGGAACGCCTCCCGGTCGAACCAGGGACGCCGTCGCTGCGAGGGGTAGTGCTCCCACAGCAGGGCGACCTTGCGCTCGGCGAAGGCCACGTCGAGCGGCTGGTAGGCGTTGGGGCGGCCGAGGTCGCCGTCCCACTTGGCGATCTCGTAGCCCAGCGTGAGATGGTCGCGGAAGACCGTGGGCACCAGCTCGGCGAGCCCCCGGTGGTCCTGGTGGGCGTCACCGGCGTGCGGCGCCAGGATCAGATCGGGCACACAGCGCAGGCGCAGGTCCTCCACCGCCTGCTTGGCCAGGTCCCAGTGCGCGGGCAGCCGCCCGTCGGGCATCTTGCCCACGGTGACGCGCAGGTCGGCGCCGGGGCAGAAGGCGGCCAGCGCGGCCCGCTCCTCCGCCTCGCGCTCCGACCCGGCGCCCGACAGCACCAGGGCGTCCACCCGGATGCCGGGGTGGGCCGTGCAGAGGGTCAGCAGGGTGCCGCCGGCGCCGATCGCCAGGTCGTCGCAGTGCGCGGCCACGGCGGCGATCCTGCTCAGCCCGCTGGGCAGCAGGTCGATCATCATGCCGCCCGCTCCCACAGCGCCCACGGCCGCTCACCGCGCGCGTAGGCGCGGTCCAGCTCCACCCGCTGGTTGACGGTGTCGGTGGGCCGCCAGTAGCCGCGGTAGGGGTAGGCGAGCAGCCGGCCGCGCTTGGCGAGCTCCTTGCAGCCGTCCACGAGCAGGTCGCCGCCTTCGGGGATGTGGTCGAAGATCTCCTGGCGGAGCACGAAGTAGCCGCCGTTCACCCATAACGGCATCTCGGTGACCGCGGTGATCTGCCCGACCAGGCCGCCGTCCGCCACCTCGACGCAGTGGAAGGTGCCGGGCGGCGGGACCACCATCAGGGAGCCGCCCGCGTCCGCCCCGGCCAGCCTGTCGACCATGTCAGGCAGGGGCGCGTCGCTGAGCACGTCGGCGTAGTTGGCCAGGAAGAGCTCGTCGCCGTCGAGGTGGTCGCGTACGCGGCGCAGCCGCTCGCCGATCGACGACTCGATGCCGGTGTGCACGAACGAGATCGTCCAGTCGGAGATGTCGTTGGCCAGCAACTCCACCTGGCCGCCCCGCAGCACGAAGTCGTTGGACGCGGTCTCCTCGTACCTGAGGAAGAAGTCCTTGATCTGGTGCGCCCCGTAGCCGAGGCAGAGCACGAACTCCTTGTGCCCGAAGTGCGCGTAATAGCGCATGACATGCCAGATCAGCGGCCTCGGGCCGACGAGCTGCATCGGTTTCGGCACGTCTCCGGGAGCGCCGCTGCGCATCCGGGTGCCGTAGCCGCCGCAGAAGAGGACGACCTTCACACGACCTCCAGGTAAGGGATGGGGAAGACCAGCCGGCCGCCCCACTCGTGGACGTAGGAGAGCTGCCCGACCAGCTCGTCCCGCAGGTTCCAGGGCAGGACGAGGACGTAGTCCGGCCGGTCGGCGGCGATCCGCTCCGGCTCCAGGACCGGGATGCGGGCGCCGGGGGTGAATCTGCCGTGCTTGTACGGGTTGCGGTCCACCGTGTACGGGAGCAGGTCGGGCCGGATGCCACAGTGGTTGAGCAGCGTGTTGCCCTTGCCGGGCGCCCCGTAGCCGACCACCGTGCGACCCTCCTCGGCCGCCCTGATCAGGAAGCCGAGCAGGTCCCGCCTGACCGTGGCGACCCGGGCCGCGAAGTCGACGTAGCCGGAGATCTCGTGCAGCCCGGCGGCCTTCTCCAGAGCCAGCACGTCGCTCACCCGCTGGGTCGGCGTGCCCGACGGCCTGGCCCACAGCCGGATCGAGCCGCCATGGGTCGGCAGCAGCTCGACGTCCACCAGGGTCAGCCCGCCGGCGGCCAGCGCCCGCTGCGCCGAGGCGACCGTGTAGTACTGGAAGTGCTCGTGGTAGATGGTGTCGTACTGGTTCTGCTCGATCAGCGTGAGCAGGTGCTGCACCTCGATGGTGACCCACCCGTCGTCGGCCACCAGCGCGCGCAGCCCCTCGGTGAAGCCGGCCACGTCCGGGATGTGCGCGTAGACGTTGTTGGCCACCACGTGGTCCGCCCTGCCGTGCTCCGCCGCCACCGCGCGGGCCGTCTCCGGGGTGAGGAAGGCCGTCAGCGTGGGCACTCCGCGCTTCCTGGCCGCCTCGCCCACGTTCACCGACGGCTCGATCCCCAGGCACCGCACGCCCCGCTCGACGACGTGACGCAGCAGGTAGCCGTCGTTGCTGGCCACCTCCACCACGAACGCGTCCGGCTTCAGCCGCAGCCCGGCCACGAACGCCCGCGCGTGCTCCACCCAGGAGGTGGAGTAGGAGGAGAAGTAGGCGTAGTCGGTGAACGTGTCCTCAGGGGTGATCAGCGGCGGGAGTTGTGCCAGCCAGCACGAGGTGCACACGCGAAGGTGCAGCGGGTAGGCGACCTCCGGCTCGTCGAGCCGGTCGGCGGTGAGGAAACGCTCGCAGGGCGGCGTGGCCCCCAGGTCCACCACCGAGGCCAGGTCGCCCGAGCCGCACAGCCGGCAGGTCGTCATTCACACACTCCAGACAAGTTGATATTTCGTTCCGGCAGGCTCTGTCGTTACTGTGCGCGGCATGGATCCCCTCGGCATCGAGGGCGCCTGGTGTCACACACCACGCGTCCACACCGACCCACGTGGCGCGTTCCACGAGGCCTTCAGGGCCGCCGACCTGCCCCACGGGTTCGATCTCGCCCAGGTCAACAGCTCGGTCTCGGTGCGGGGGGTGCTGCGCGGCGTGCACTACGCCGACGTCCCGCCCGGCCAGGCCAAGTACGTCATGTGCGCGTACGGCAGCGTCATGGACGTGGTCGTGGACCTGCGCGCCGGCTCGCCCACGTTCGGCCGGTGGGAGGCGGTGCGGCTGGACGACCGGGAGCATCGGGCCGTCCTGATCGCCGAGGGGCTCGGGCACGCGTTCATGGCGCTCAGCGAGCGGGCCACGGTCGTCTACCTGTGCTCGCGGCCCTACAGCCCGGCCCGTGAGCACGGGGTGCACCCGCTCGACCCGGATCTGGGCATCGCCTGGCCGGGGGACGTCGAGCCGGTGCTGTCGGACAAGGACGCCACGGCGCCCACGGTCCAGGCCGCGCTCGCCGCCGGGCTGCTTCCGGACTACGACTCGTGCCGGCGGTTCTACGCGACGCTGCACTGACGTCCCGCCTTCCCACCCGTGACTGACCCACCCGTAACTGGCCCGCCTGTGACTGGCCCGCCCGTAACTGGCCCGCCTGTGACTGGCCCGCCCGTAACTGGCCCGCTCACCACTGACCCGCCCGTCACAGGCCCGCCCGTCACAGGCCCGCTCACCGCCGGCCAGGCGGCGTGCAGCGCCTCCCGCCAGTGCCGGATCGGTGCGCACCGGGTGCAGGCCAGCACGCCGCTGGCGGGCCGCCGCGCGGGGCGTGGGAAGGCCGTGCCGGGCACCGGGCGCACCCGGCCGGGATCGGCGCCGAGCAGCCTGAAGACCTCGGTGGCCAGCCCGTGCCAGGTGGTCTCCCCCGCGCTGGTGCCGTGATAGATCCCCGGCGGCAGGTCCGAGCGCGCCAGCCTGACCAGGAAACCGGCCAGATCCGCGGACCAGGTGGGCTGGCCGCGCTGGTCGTCCACCACGTCCACGGTGGGGCGGGTGCCGGCCAGCTCGATCATGGTACGGACGAAGTTCGGCCCGCCCGCGCCGTACAGCCAGGCGGTGCGGACCACGTAGTGGCCGTGGTCCAGGGCCGCGCGCTCCCCGGCGAGCTTGGTCCGGCCGTAGGCGTTGACCGGCCCGGTCGGCGAGTCCTCGTGGTACGGCCGGCCGCTCTCGCCGTCGAAGACGTAGTCGGTGGACAGGTGCAGCAGGCGCGCGCCCGCCCGCCGGCACACCCGCGCCAGCGTGCCGACCGCGTGACCGTTGATCTCCAGCGCCTCGTCCTCGCGGGTCTCCGCCGCGTCCACCGCCGTCCAGGCGGCACAGTTGATCACCACCTGGGGCCGGTGGTCGGCGACGGCGTCGCGTACCGCCCGGACGTCGCACAGGTCCAGCTCGGACCTGCCCAGAGCGAGCACGGGCTCCCCGGTCAGCGCCGCCTTGACCAGCACGTCGGCGGCCAGCATGCCGCCGCCGGTGATCAGCCACCTCATAGGCCGGCCCACCAGTCAGGGTGATCCGCGTACCACCGGACGGTCTCCTTCAGCCCCTGCTCGAAGCCGATGCGCGGGCGGTAGCCGAGCGCGCGCAACCGGCCGTCGTCCAGGGAGTAGCGGCGGTCGTGGCCCTTGCGGTCCGCCACCTGCTCCACCAGGTCCCAGCCCTGGCCGCACGCCTCCAGCAGGCGTCCGGTCAGCTCACTGTTCGTCAGCTCCGCGGTGCCGGCGATGTGGTAGACGTCACCCGGCAGGCCCTGCGCGGCCACCAGCCGGATGCCCGCGCAGTGGTCCTCGACGTGGATCCAGTCGCGCACGTTGCCGCCGTCGCCGTACAGCGGCACCTTCTCGCCCCGCAGCAGCCGCGTGACGAACAGCGGGATGATCTTCTCAGGATACTGCCGGGGGCCGTAGTTGTTGCCGCACCGGGTGATCGACACGTCCAGGCCGTAGGTGATCGCGTACGAGCGCGCGATCAGATCCCCGCCGGCCTTGGCCGCCGCGTACGGCGAGCGCGGCCGGAGCGGGGCGGACTCGTCCCAGGAGCCGGAGTCGATCGAGCCGTACACCTCGTCGGTAGACACCTGGACGACCTTCGGCACCCCGGCGTCGAGGCAGGCCTGCAGCAGCGTCTGGGTGCCCAGGACGTTCGTGCGGACGAACTCCGCCGCCCCGTCGATCGACCGGTCCACATGCGACTCGGCCGCGAAGTTGACCACCAGGTCGTGTCCGGGCACCACCTCGCGCAGCAGGTCAGGGTCGCAGATGTCGCCGTGCACGAACGTGTGCGGCACCCCGTCGAGGTTGGCCCGGTTGCCCGCGTAGGTGAGCTTGTCGAGCACGGTGACGTCCGCGCCCCGCAGGCCGTGGACGAAATGCGAGCCGATGAAGCCAGCGCCACCAGTGACCAGAATCGTCGTCATGAGCTGATTTGCACCTTGCTGTGATCGCCCAGCACGAGACGGTGGGCTCTTGGAGTGGTGGGCGCCGGAGTCACCTCGACGTCGTGGCCGATGAGCGACGACTCGATCCGGCCGACCCCCGCTATGGAGGCCCTGGGCAGCACGATCGAGTATTCGATCTCGCTGCCCGTGATGGCGCAGTCCGCGCCGATCGAGGTGTACGGGCCGATGTAGCTGTCGCGGATGACCGCTCCCGCGCCGATGATCGCCGGGCCGACCAGACGCGAGCGCTCGACCACGGCGCCCGGCTCCACCAGGACCCGCCCGATCAGCTCACTCGTCTCGTCCACCTGCCCGGACATGCCCGGGTCCAACCGCTCCAGCACCATCCGGTTGACCTCCAGCATGTCGGTCACGTTGCCGGTGTCCTTCCAGTAGCCGGTGATCACCGAGGATTCCACGCGCAGGCCCGCCTCCAGCAGCCACTGCAGGGCGTCGGTGATCTCCAGCTCGCCCCGCCACGACGGCTTGAGCTCGGCCACCGCCGCGTGCACGGCCGGGCTGAACAGGTAGACGCCGACCAGCGCCAGATCGCTCTTGGGCCGGGCCGGCTTCTCCTCCAGGCCGATGACCCGGCCCCGCCCGTCGAGCTCGGCGACCCCGAACTGCCGGGGGTCGCCGACCCGGGTGAGCATGATCTGCGCGGCGGGCCGCTCCCGTGCGAAGCGCGCCACGATGTCGCCGATGCCGCCCACGACGAAGTTGTCCCCCAGGTACATGACGAAGTCCTCGTCCCCGAGGTAGTCGCGGGCGATCAGCACGCCGTGCGCCAGCCCGAGCGGCGCCTCCTGGCGCAGGTAGGTCACCTCCAGCCCGAACGCCGAGCCGTCGCCGACCGCCGCCTCGATCTCGGCCTGGGTGTCGCCCACCACCAGGCCCACCTCCCGGATCCCGGCGGCCGCGATGGACTCCAGGCCGTAGAAGAGCACCGGCTTGTTCGCGACGGGGACGAGCTGCTTGGCCGAGGTGTGCGTGATGGGTCGTAGCCGTGTGCCCGATCCCCCGGCGAGCACGAGTGCTTTCACCGTCAGTAAGCCCCTTCTCCACGGGTCACGACGGACCAGGTCTTCCAGAGGATCTGCAGGTCCAGGATGAGCGACCAGTTCTCCACGTACCGCAGGTCGAGGCGGACCGACTCGTCCCAGGTGAGGTCGGAGCGGCCGCTCACCTGCCAGAGCCCGGTCATCCCCGGCTTGACGACCAGGCGGCGGCGCACGTCGGTGCGGTACTGGGCGACCTCTTCCGGCAGCGGCGGCCGGGGGCCGACCAGCGACATCTCGCCCCGGGCGACGTTGAGCAGTTGGGGCAGCTCGTCCAGCGAGTAGCGGCGCAGGAAGGCGCCCACGGGGGTGATCCGTGGATCGTTCCGCATCTTGAACAGCACGCCGTCGAACTCGTTCGACTCGGCCAGCGCCCCCTTGAGCCGCTCGGCGTCCACCACCATGGTGCGGAACTTCACCAGCCGGAACGGCCGGCCGTCCCTGCCGACGCGCGTCTGGTGGAACAGCGCGGGCCCCGAGCTGGTGAGCCGGATCAGCACCACGATCGCCAGCAACGGCAGCGCCAGCACGAGCAGCGCCGCACCGGCCACCAGCCGGTCGAACACGGTCTTGACGAACTGCCGGACGCCGTTGAACTCGGGGTGCTCGACGTGCAGCAGCGGCATCCCGGCCACCGGGCGGATGCTGATGCGCGGGCCCGCCACGTCCATCAGGGCAGGGGCCACGAACAGGTCGGTCCGATCCGTCTCCAGGCTCCAGGCGAGCCGGCGCAGCGCCGCCCCGTCGAGCTCCGGGCAGGCCAGCACGGCCACGGCGTCCGCGCGGGTCCGCTCCACCACGTCCGCGACGTCGTTGAAGGTGCCCAGGACCTCGATCCCGTCCAGGTCGGCGTCCATCCGGTCCGGCGGCAGGCAGGCTCCCACCACCCGCATCCCGTGGTACGGCTGGCGGCGGAACTGCATCACCAGGTCGAGAATCGACTCCCGGTGCCCGACCGCGATCACCTGACGCAGGTATTCGCCGTCGGCCCTCCTGCGATGCAGGCGTTTACGCATCTTGTAGCGGAAGAACAGCGTGGCGAGGAGCGCCAGGGGCAGCATCGCCATCACGAAGCTGCGCGCGATGACGGTCTGCGTGGCATAGGCGCCGATGGCGACGGCGGCCATCAGGCTCACCCCGCCGTTGAAGACCGCCTTGAACTCCTCGGTGCCCTCACCATTGGCCCGCTGGTGATAGGCGCCGCCGAGCATGAGCGCGAGCGGCCAGACGAGCACCAGGCCCAGCCCCAGCAGAAACTCGGCCCACGGGATGTACACCCCGTACATCAGCCGGACACCGAGCACGCACACACAGGCGAGCAGCACGCAGGCCGTGTCACCGCACAGCAGAAGTCGCAGGTACGCACGCGTCCAGATGCTCGACGCGCTGCGTGGCACGGCCTCAAGGAGCACGACAGCGGACTCCACCCTCATAGCACCACCCTGTTAAATCCGTGCACGGCTTTAACATGACGTTCTTCGGATCGCACCGGTTGACAACAACCCATGCACAACCAAGGGCGGCGGCCCCCACTAAAGAGTAAAGATCAGTCTTGTGATGGGGAACATTCGCTTCCTGTCCACAATCGGACGAGATCAGCGCTTTTCAGGGCTTGACGGAACGATCCAAAAGTGATGCGTTCTTCGCGGAAATCGTGCCGTTTACCGCGATATTTCGGCAGATTGCGGCATACGTTGCCGGCTAGTCATACTCCAGATCCGGCAGGGCGGACGGGGGATCCGGGCTCCGCCATACGACCACCACACCGTCGTGCGCGGAGTCGGCCGCCATCGTCAAACGGTCCAGATCGAAATCCGGCAAATAGCGCAATCGCGCCAGGAAGGTCGCGTCGGTGGCCGAACGCGGCACCACGCACCCCTCGCCGTCCCGGTCCAGCAGGATGAACAGAACGTCGGCCTCGGTCTCGGTCACCACCCGGACCTCGACGACGTCCTCCCACGCGAGCGCCTCGACGCTCCCGTCCGCGTAGTGACGGGTCACGCCCTCTTCCGTGACGTACACGTAGGAGTCCGGCATCGGGTTGCCGTGCATGGCCGCGATTCTTGCGAGTAGTGGGGTTGTACCGCAAGGGTTCGCGCACACAGGAGCAGATGACGAGACAAGGGATCTTTCCCCTTACGGGAGTGGATCTTGCCCCTCACGGGGGTGGATCTTCGCCCCACGAGTGGCCGAGGTGGGCCGCAACGGCCGCCCGCGCCGCCTGCTCCGGGCCGTTGGCGATGGCGTCCAGCAGCTCCCGGTGCTCGTGCACCAGCACGTCCCGGTCCTCGTAGACCCGGCGCAGCCGGACCAGCCCCAGCCGGGTCTCGGCGGCCAGCGAGCCGTAGAGCCGCTCCAGCCGCGGGCTGCCCACCGCCTCGATCAACGCCTGGTGCAGCGCCATGTGCTCGGCCACCGACTCCGACCACGGCGCCTCCACGCCCAGCGCGTCCATCCGCGCCAGCGCCGCCTCCGCCTCCGGCACCCGCCGCCCCGCCACCGCCCGGGCCATCAGATCTTCCAGCGGCCTGCGTACGAACATGAGATCGTCGAGGTCGGCGAGGGTCACCTCGGGGACGTAGGCGCTGCGGTTGCGCTCGCGCCTGAGCAGCCCCTCGTGCACCAGCCGGGCCAGCGCCTCGCGGACGGTCGGCCTGGCCACGCCGTACGCCGCGGCGATCTCCTGCTCGGGCAGCGGCGTGCCGGGCTCGATCTCACCGGAGAGCACCCTGCGGCGCAACGCGTCGGCCAGCGCGCCGACGGCGGACAGGGGTTTGATCGGCACCGTCACAGCTGCGACTCTAACGTCCCGCGGCCGATGCCACTTGTTCTACGGCGGCCCGCCCGGCTCCGCGCTCCGGCAGCGCCACGACCACCAGGCTCACGGCCAGCAGGGCCAGGCCCGCGATCGAGACGGGGGCCAGCCGCTCGCCGAGCACCACCAGGCCGAGGAGCGCGGCCACCGCCGGCTCGGCCAGCGCCAGCGTCGCGGCCGTGGCCACCGGCGTGGACCGCAGACCCCTGCCGTACAGGACATAAGACAGGGCGGTGGCGGCGAAGCCGAGGTAGAGGGCGGCGAGCAGGCCGCGCGGCTCGCCGAGCCAGCCCACTCCCTGCCAGAGCAGGACCGGCAGCATGATGACGGCGGCCCCGCCGAACAGCACGCCCATCACCGCGCCGGACGGCGCGCCACCCGAGATCGCACGCGCGGCACTGACCGCGTAGAAGGCGTAGAGCAGCCCGCCGAGCAGAGCGAACAGCACCCCGGACACCACTTGCCCGCCCGCCTGAGCGCCGCCGCCGGCGATCAGCGCCGCGCAGCCCGCCACGGCCGCCGAGGTCGCCAGCGCCCACCGGGCGCTCGGCCGCTGCCGGTGCATCAACCAGGAGAGCAGCCCGGTGAAAACCGGGCCGCTGCCGATCGCGACGACGGTGCCGATGGCCACGCCGGTGCGGGCCACGGCGGCGAAGAAGCACAGCTGGTACGCCGCGACCGCGACCGAGGCGAGCACCAGGCCGGGGCGGAGCACCCGGCCGATCCCCGCGCCCGCGAACAGCGCCAGCGCGGCCCCGCCGATGACGAGCCTGGCCGCCGCCAGCGCGACGGAGTCGGCGGAGACGAGCAGCCCGGCGGTGCCGGCCGTGCCCCACAGGACGGCGGCGGCCACGACGGCGAGAGGTCCGTTCTTCATTCCTCCATTGTCTGACAACTAGACAATTTCGTCCAGTAGTTGGTCCAGCAGCCGACCGGCGGGCTGAGCCACCTCGGCCGCGTACTCCTCCAGGATCGCCACCCCTTCGTGGACGCCGGACGTGCGACGGCGGGGCAGATCCAGCAGCACCTCACCCTCCACCGTGACCGACCCGTCGACGTGGAAGGCGTCGCCGGAGACGGCGATGGAGACCTCGAAGCTCAGCTCCCGGCCGTCCGGCAGCACGAACGCGGTGCCGGTGCGCGCCCCGGCGGGAGGGAAGAAGTAGGAGAAGGGCCGGCTGCGCGCGAAGGGATGGCGTAACTCGGCGAGAATCCCCGTCGCCCGGCTCAGCGCCGCCAGCAGCGCGGCCGCGGCCGCGCTCTCGCCGTCCACCCGCAAAGGTTAGATCAGCGGACCAGCCGGTCGCCAGGCGAGCATCCTGGAAAAACCGGATCAGCGGGTCAGTCGGTGGCCAGGCGGGCGTGGCGCTCGACGTCGTAGCGGACGCCGTCGTAGTGCAGCCTGCCCCGCTCGACGCCCTCCGGCCGGAAGCCCGCCTTGGTGGCCACCCGGCACGAGGCCGCGTTGTCGACGCGGTGGCCCAGCTCCAGCCGGTAGAGGCCGCGCTCGCCGAAGGCCCACCGGACCAGCTCCTCGGTCGCCGCCACGGCGATGCCGCGCCCCCGGGCCTCGGGCACCGTCCAGTAGGAGACCCAGCCGTTCTCGTGCGCGTCGATATCGGTCACCGCGACATTGCCGACGACCTGGTCGTCGAGGGTGACGACGGCGAACGCGTGGCCCACCTCCGCCCAGCTGGCGATCCAGCCGACCGCGTCCTTCAGCGTGACGATCGGCCAGGCGGCCTGCCTGCTCATGTCGGGCGAGCTGAAGGCCCGCAACACCACGGGGGCGTCCTCGTCACGCCACGCACGTAGTCGTACATATCTCATTACTGACCGATTTTATGGGCCTCCTCGAATGCGGCGACAAGGGGCTTGGGGGCGGTCAGGCACCATGCCTCCGCCGTCAGCTCGAACAGCTCGTCCATCTCGATCCGATCGAGATGGACGACCACCCAGCCGAACCGGCCGGCGGTGAACTGGATCTCGAACACCTCGGGCCGCTCGGCCACCAGCGCCAGCTGCTCCTCGATGGTCGCCTTGAGCCCGACGGTCTCGGTCTCCTCCCACAGGTAGCCGAAGCCCTTGTCGCGCACCTTGAGCCCGACCCAGCTCCCGCCGTCGCTCACCTGCACCTCGGGCAGACTGTCCAGCAGCTCAAGGAACTCTTCGACGCTCACTCCCATGCCCTCTGTGTACCAAACCCTCCTGACATTTCGCGCCTATGATCAACGCATGGTGGCCGAAAGGGTCGCGCGGGTGCCCGTCCTGGTGCGCGCGGTCACGTTCGTGATGGCGCTCCAGTTCGTCTTCGCCCTGGTGGGGCTCACGTTCGCGTTGTCCGGCGTGATCATGTCGGGCAGCCTTCCGGCCTTAGCGCTCGTGCTGCTCCTGGCCGCGACCCTGGCGGCGCAGGGCTGGCTGATGCGGCACCTGGGCGGCCGGAGGCATCGGGTCCGCTGGGCGGTCGTGGGGTTCGAAGTGTTCGTGATCACCACGGAGCTGATCGTCGAGGCGACGGACCCGGGGCTCACCGCCCGGACGTTCATGCGGGCTGTCCTGTCCCTGCCGTCGATCGTCATCATCCTGCTGCTCCTGCCGAGCGCCGGCCGCTGGTTCGACCGCTCTCACGGCAACAGCAACCCCCAGTAAAGGGCCCACGGTACGAACACCGCCCCGCTCGCGAGCAGGACGCCGAGCCGTACTCTCTCTCCTGCCGGCGGCGACGCGCGCCGCCAGGCCCGCCCGGTGAGCACGGCGGCGACCACGGCGGCCACCGCCAGCCCCTGCAGGGCCAGCCAGATCAGCGGCCGGTCCAGCAGCATCGGACCGGGATAGGCCAGCTTGCCGCCGGCCGGGGGCGAGCTCCGGCAGCCGGGTGACGCCCCCGTCGGGGGTCCGGTGGGCGGCGTGGTCCGCGTCCGCGAAGAAGCGGAAGGTGTAGTGCTGGTTGCCGCCCTTGTCCAGGGCCTTGGCGAACAGCGGCGGGCTCTCCCGGGGCGGGGTCAGCAGGTCGTGGGTTCCCCAGATGCCGAGCAGCGGCTGACGAAGGGCGGTCAGGGCCGGCTCGGGGTCATAGTAGGGCTCGGGGAACATGCCGCCGTCGGCGATCATCCGGTAGAAGTTGTGCTCGGCCCGGTCCACGACCGAGCCTGACACCCCCGCCTTACGCAGGCCGGCCGCCACCGCCCAGACCTGCTGCCGCAGCGGTGGCAGGCTGTTGGCGCCGACGAGGACCACGAAGGCGATGTCGGCGGTGCGGGAGGCCGCGATCGGGGCCACCCAGCCGCCTTCGCTCAGTCCCCAGATGCCGACCTTGGCCGGGTCGACGCCCTGCTGCCGGCGGAGCGTGGCCACGGCGCCGAGCGCGTCGTCGGCGAGTTGCGCGTACGAGCGCTGGAAGAGCGAGTAGCCCTCGGATCGCTTGTCGTGGACCAGGACGGACATGCCCCTGCGGGCGAACTCGACGGCCTCGGCCATCAGCTTGGTCCTGGGGGTGCCGGTGCCGGCGCCGTGCACGAGGACCATGCCCGGACGTGCGGGCCGCGCGTCTGCGGGGGACCCGTCCACATCCGTCTGTTCGCGCTGCCCACGGACGAGGACTGACCGTCCTCCGGTAGCGTCGGGACCATGCGGCTTCACGTGGGATGCGCGATGTGGACTCACGCGTCATGGCAGGGCCGCTTCCTGCCTCACCCGCTCCCGCCCGGCGAGCGCCTGCGGTCCTATGCGACCTGGTGCAACGCGGTCGAAGGCAACACCACCTTCTACGCCACCCCGGCGAGGAGCACGGTGGAGACCTGGGCGGCGCAGACCTCCCCCGACTTCCGCTTCGTGGTCAAGCTGCCCAAACCCATCACCCACGACCGCCGCCTCACCGGCGTCGACGAGCCACTCCGGGCCTTCCTGGAGGCGATCGAGCCACTCGGCCCCCGCGCCCACGCCCTCTGGATCCAGCTGCCCGGCTCCTTCGCCCCGACAGATCTCGGCACCCTGGCCGGCTTCCTCCGCCGGCTGCCCGGCGCCTACAGATGCGCCGTCGAGGTCCGCCACCGCGCCTTCTTCGACGACCCGCGCTCAGCCCGGTTACTCGAAGGAGTCCTGGCCGGCGCCGACGCCGAGTGGATCCCGTTCGACACCACGGCCTTCTTCCAGAGCCCGCCGACCAGCGACGCCGAGCGGGACGCGTGGACGAAGAAGCCTCGCGTCGCCCGTCGCTCCTCGGCCCTCACCGACCGCCCGATCGTCCGCTACCTGGGCCGGGACGCGACCACCCGCACCATCGAGGGCTGGCGGCCCTGGCTCGACACGGTCACCGGCTGGCTCCGCGAAGGCCGCTCCCCCACCGTCTTCATCCACACCCCGGACAACGCCGACGCCCTGACGCTCGCCCGCCGGTTCCACGACGACGTCCGCTCCCGCCTCCCCGAGCTCGACCCGCTACCTGAACCCCAGCCCATCGAGCCCCTCACCCTCTTCTGAAGTACCGATCACGACTCGGTGTGGGCAGGAGTGGCCCACTCGACGAACTGGATGATCACGCCGTTGGGGTCGGTGATCTGGAACAGGCGCTCGCCCCAGGGCTCCTCGCGCAGCGGCATGGTGATCTCGACTCCGGCCTCGCGTAGCCGCTTCTCCTGGTCCTGGAGGCCGTCGGCGAGGGTGAAGGCCAGGATCAGGCCGGTGGCGTGCTGGTCGCGCTGGTCGGGTGGCAGGACCTCGATGCCGCGGGCGAGCAGGACGATGTCCACCGCGTCGGCGCGGGTGAGGGAGGCGAAGCCGTCGGCCGCGGCCTGGACGGTGTAGTCCAGGTGGGTGGTGAGGAACGCCTGGGAAGCGGTGACGTCGTCGACGGTGAGCGAGACGGTGGACGCGGTGATCTGCAAGAAGGGCTCCAAACTAGCGGGTCAGTAGCTGCGGCGGCGGGGGATGTTGCGGACGACGCGAGGCTCGGGCCGGCGCACGGGGCGGTCGGCGGCCAGGTGGCGGAGGTCGGGGGCACGGCGCGGCGCGAGGTCGCGGCCGTCCCGCCCGGCCAGGGTCCCGCCGAAATCGATCGTGGGGACGAAGACCGAGACGCGGTGGAGTTCAGACATACGCTCTTCTTTCTTCCTGCGGTCGTAAACTTGCTACGGACGTAAACTTAGCCCAGTGGCGCAAGAGTGTCAACATAAAAATAGGATGAGGGTAAGATTGCCTCATGGCTACCGACACGACACCGCCCGCGCAGCCCCCCGGCCTGCGCGAATCCAAGAAACAGGAGACCCGGCAGCTCATCTCCGACCACGCCACCCGGCTGTTCATCGCCCAGGGCTTCGAGCGGACCACCATCGCCGAGATCGCCGCCGCCGCGCGCATCGCCAAGAAGACCGTCACCAACTACTTCGCCCGCAAGGAAGACCTGGCCCTGGACCACCAGGAGGAGTTCACCGCCGCCCTGGCCGACACCGTCGCCGCCCGCCGCCCCGGCGAGTCGGCCCTGGCCGCCCTGCACCGGGCCTTCCAGGAATCCGTGGCCGCCCAGGACCCGGTCGCCGGGTTCTCCGGCCCGGAGTTCGCCCGCATGATCGCCGACAGCCCCACCCTGACCGCCTGCCTGCGCGGCCTGCACGACCAGCGCGAGCACCGCCTCGCCCAGGCCCTGGCCGCCGCCACCGGCACCGCACCCGATGACATCACCGTCCACATCGCCGCCGGACTGCTGGGCACCGTCCACCGCGTGCTGTTCCAGCGCATCCAGGACCTCACCCTGGCGGGCCGGTCCAACGACGAGATCGCCCGCGTCATCGCCGGCGAGGCCACCCAGGCCTTCGACCTGCTCGAACCCGCCCTCGCCCACTACGCCACCGCCTGAACGGCCCAGCTCTCCCCGGAGGAGGTGGCACTACCTGCCGGCGCACAGGGCGCGGTCCACCGCGGCGATCACCGCGTCGCCGGCGGCCTCGCTCTGCGGCAGGGAGGTCACGATGACCGTGGCGGCGCGGCCGTCGGAGGTGACGGCGTCGCGGGTCTCGTAGCCGTGGATGTCGCCGCCGTGGCCGATCGCGGTGACGCCGCAGCTGAGCTTCATCTTGATCACGCCCAGCCCGTACCGCCAGTTCCACCTGGGCGGGAAGGTGGTCTTGACCGTCGTGGTCATCTCCTTGAACTGCTTCGGCTTGAGCAGCCGGCCATCCTGCAAGGCGACGAGGAAGCGGTTGACGTCACTGGGGGTGGCGATGAGCTGTCCGGCCGCGCCGCCCCAGGACGGGTCCATCTTGGTGTAGTCCAGCAGCGGCTTCTTCGGCGTGACGGCGAGGTAGCCGCGGGGGTGGGGGTCGCGCAGGGTCTCGACGCCCTTGCCGGGCCAGTAGGTCTCCTTCAGGCCCAGCTTGTCGATGACCCGCTTCTCGACCAGCTCGGCGATCGACCGCCCGGTGACCTTCTCCGCGACCATCCCGGCCAGGATGTAGCCGGTGTTGCTGTACGCCCACTTCTTGCCGGGCGCGAAGGACGCCTTCTTCGCCAGGGCCAGGTCGACCAGCTCGCGCGGCTCGAAGGTGGTGTGCCGGATCTTCACGTAGTCCGGGATGAGGTCGGTGTAGTTCGGCAGGCCGGAGGTGTGCTGCAGCAGCTGGCGGGTGGTGATCTCACGACCGTCGATGCCCTTGCCGCGCACCAGCTCGGGCAGGTACTTCTCGATCGGCGCGTCCAGCTTCAGCTTGCCCTCCCCGGCGAGCTGGAGCAGCACCACCGCGGTGAACATCTTGCTGGCGCTGCCGATGCGGCCGTAGCCGTCGACCGGCACGTCCTTCTTCGTCTTCAGCTTGGCGACACCGGCCACGTAGTCGGTGACGTTCCCGTCGGCGTCACGCACCGAGGCCATGACGCCGGGGAACCTGTGCTTGCCGACCAGCTGGTCCAGGCTCGTCTGCACCGGGTCGGTGGCCGCCGTGGCCGGCAGACCCGCCATGACCAGGCCGGTCATCGCGGCGACCGCGGCGGCGGCCAGGACGCCACGCCTGAGGGTTCGGGCGGGGGCTTCGACGAGCTTGGACATGGGGACCACTTCCTGACTGGGGTCTTTACCGGTGCGTTGCTCTGACGCTGATAAGCATCGCGTCCGGCCCCGGCCGTGATCGATCCCGCAGCCTGAACAGCAGGGGTACCGCTGGCCCTACCTCACGTGGTCGGGTTCGGCGTCAGCGGATCTCGTACGTGCTGGTGGTGCCGCTCACCTCGTTGCCGACGATGAGCAGCGGGCGCCTGGTCGGGCTGTCGTGCGCGGGGACGAAGGCCAGCCCCTCGGGGCCGAGGTCGCCGTCCCGGGTGTTGACGTAGTCGGCCAGGCGGGGCCGGCGCGGGTCGGTCACGTCGTAGGCGACGATGCCGCCGACGCGCTCCAGGCCCACGAAGGCGTAGGTGCGGCCCTTGATCGTGCCGACGGTGACGCCTTCGGGTTCCGGCCCCTTGTTGTCGCTGCGGGAGTCGAAGTCGTCCTCCTCGTTGTCGGTGTTGAAGTGCTCGGGCAGCTCGCGGGCGATCAGCCGCTCCAGCTCGTCACCGGAGTCCCAGACCAGCTCGCCGGAGGCCGACCGGATCGACAGCGAGCGGGTGCCGAAGACGTGCAGCGCGGTGTGCGCGCCGTCCGCGTCCTTGGGCGAGTCGGCCGCGACGGTGAGCCGGCCCAGCTCGGTGTCCTTCTGGAGCTCGGCCGCGTCCGGGAAGGCGGAGGAGGACAGCTTCAGGTCCTTGACCCGCACCTCGTCGGTGTAGCAGTCCCAGTCGCGCGTGTCCCCCTCGTTGGCGGTCACCAGGTAGGTCCGGCCACGGGAGCGGAAGTCGGCGATCGCGTCCGGCAGGTACATGCCCTTGACCGGGTGGGGCCGGATGTCGATCTTGTCGTCCTTGTCGGAGGCGTCCAGCCCGTTCCCGGCGGCCGCGTGGTCCTTCAGCCCGAGCGGCGCGAGGTCGCGGACCGTCCCCCTGCGCAGGTCGACGACCGCCAGCGCGTTGTTCTCCTGGAGGGTCACCCACGCCGTGTCGCCCTCGACGGTGACGTACTCCGGCTCCAGGTCCTGGGCCGCGCTCGCCTTCGGGCCGCTGATCCGCACGCCCTTGGCGCGGAGCTCGTCCTCCCGGCCGTTCCACGCCCGGAAGTCGGCGGTCCGTACGGTGCCGCGCCGTACGTCGACGATGCTGACCGAGCCCTCGGGGTCGTTCACCTGGTCATCGCAGTAGGAGGTGGGCTCACCCTCGTTGGCGACGACGACCTGCCTGCCGTCCGGGGTGAAGGTCAGCATGTCGGGCAGCGCGCCCACCGTGACCTGGCGGAGCTTCCTGCCGGTGCGCGTGTCGAAGAAGGCGACGCTGCCGGGCTCGGTCTTGGCCTCGGCCTGCTGCGCGACGGCGAGCATCCGGCCGTGCACGGCGACGCTGTTGGCGCCCGGCGTGGCCAGGGTGGTGACCTTGCGCGGCCGGCGCGGGTCGCGCAGGTCGAGGACGTCGACCGTGCCCGCCTGCGCGTTGACGACGAACACCCGGCGGGTGGCGGGATCGTAGGCCGGGATCTCGGCGGCGCTGGTGCCGACGGAGCCGGCGGAGTATCGGCCGAGGAAGGACAGCTCGATCCCCCCGGTCTCGGCCGAACCGGCGGCGGGGGTGGCCGTGAAGAGTGCGGAAAGCACCAGGCCGGCGGTGGTGAGGCGGGCGAAGGTCGTCGTGCGCATGAGGCGCAGTGTCACGAAGGCCCGTGACCTTCCCATGTCTCGCGAATGAGCACGAAATGAACCATCGATCTCAGGCCGGGATCAACTATCCGCGCCCGGCTTGAGCAAACCGGTGTCGTACGCCGCCGCGACCGCGGCCGCCCGGTCCTTCACGCCGAGTTTGCCGAACAGGTGCAGCAGGTGCGTCTTCACCGTCGCCTCGGTGATGAACAGCTTCGCGGCCACCTCACGGTTGGTCGCGCCCCGGGCGATGAGCGCGAGGACTTCGAGCTCCCGGCGGCTCAGCGTCCGCCGTTCGGGCTCCCGCGACCGCTGCGTCAGCACGCCGGTCACGGACGGGGACAGCACCGTCTCGCCACGGGCGGCCGCCTGCACGGCGCGGCGCAGGTCGGCGCGCGGGGTGTCCTTGAGGAGGTAGCCGGTGGCGCCCTGGTCGATCGCGGGCAGCACGTCGGCGTCGTCGTCGAACGTGGTCAGCACCAGGATGTGGATGCCGGGCGTCTGCTCGCGGAGCCGGCGGATGACCTCCGCGCCGCTCATCTTCGGCATCCGGAGGTCCATGAGCACCACGTCGGGCGCGGTCCGCAGAGCCACGACCAGCGCCTCCGGCCCGTCGGCCGCCTCGCCGACGACCTCGAAGGCGTCGTCGCCGGTGAAGATCCCGCGCAGCCCGTCGCGTACCACGGGGTGGTCGTCGACAATGATCATGCGAATGGGCACGGCTCACCCCGTCTCGGTGGAGGACGGATCGGCCGGGATGGCCGGAATGCTGGCGGAGATCGCGGTGCCCTGACCCGGCGCGGCCTCGATCACCAGGTCGCCGGCCAGCCGGGTGACGCGCTGGCGCATCGCGACGAGCCCGAAGCCACCGGCGTCGGAGGGCCCGGTCTCCTCGGGGACGAACCCGGAGCCGTCATCGCGTACGTCAAGAACCACGACATCCTCCATGTACGACAACGTGAGGCCGACGCGGGAGGCGCCGGCGTGCTTGGCGACGTTGGCCAGCGCCTCCTGCGCCGTGCGCAGCAGCGTGCTCTCCACCGCCAGGTGCAGCGGCCGGGGGTCACCGGTCACGGAGAAGCCGGCGGGCGTGCCGGTGGCCCGCGACCATGTCGCCGCGACGCCGGCCAGGGCGGCGGGCAGCTGCGCCTCCTCCAGCGGAGCCGGGCGTAACGCCTGCATCGATCGGCGGGCCTCGTTCAGGCTGTCCCCGGCCAGCGCGCGCATCGCGGCCAGCCGCGAGCCGAGCACGGGGTCGTCGACCGCGCCGTCGATGGCTTCGAGCTGGGTGATGATGCCGGTCAGCCCCTGCGCGACGGTGTCGTGGATCTCCCTCGCCATCCGCTGCCGCTCCCCCAGCACGCCGGCCTCGCGGGCCCGGGTCAGCAGCTGGGCCTGCAGGTCCGCGTTCGCCGCCGCGAGCGCGGACAGCTCGGCGCCGGTCCGCCTGAGCTGCTCGATCAGCACCTTGCGCTGGTCGTTCTGCTGGGAGATGGCACGGATCGAGAGTCCGGCCGTGGCGGCGACCAGGGTCGCGACGAGGAACGAGAAGACCATCTGCTCGGGCGACCGCCCCTCGGGCACCACCACGAGCACCGCTGCCGTCGCCGCCACCCCCGCGTACGCCCACCGACCGGGCAACACGGTGAAAGCCTGGATGAACGCCCCCACCCCGGCCACCGAGAACACCCCGTCGATCCTGACCAGCGCCCCGACGAGGACGAGCAGCACCACGAAGTAGCCGGCCGGCGCCCACGGCCGCTCGCCCCAGCCGGGCCGCCGGCCCACCATGAACCAGTGCCAGGCCACGGCGAGCACCGCCAGGACCAGCAGCTCCAGCCGCCACTCCCGGAGCAGGGCGAAGCCGGCGGGCAGCAGGAAGAAAAGGTAGGGGACGGCGGGCCGGGCGCGATCCCAGCGCGGGACGTCGCCGCTCACCATCGGCGAACCCCGGCCATGGTGCCACCAGCGACCATGACACCCAGCCTAACCGGGACGAGCACGCCGCTCCACGGCTTGCGTCGCGGGCTTCGGAGTGCGGGCGGGCTCTCGTACGATGAGGGGGTGCACAGGCTCATCCGCTCCGTGTGGAACGAGCCCCGTCCCCCCGACCCGCCCGCGCGGGTGTGGCGCGACTGGGTGCTTGTCGGGGTGATCGTTGCGCTGGCGGCGCTCGAAGGAGCCCTGCGGCCGGATCTTCCGTGGCGGGCCGTCTCGGTGACGGTCACCATCGGGCTGGCGCCCCTGTTGCTCTGGCGCCGCACCAGGCCACTGCTGGTGATTGTGATCATTTTCACCGCCGGCAACCTGGCCACGCTGCTCACCGCCGGTGCCTCCGGCGAGACGTACACGATGGCGTACATGTTGATCTTCGTGTACGCGCTGTTCCGGTGGGGGGCCGGGCGTGAGGCGGTGATCGGGCTGGCGATCGCGCTCGGCTCGGTCCTCCTGTCCATCCTCTTCAGGCGGCTCGCCGCCCCCGACCTGATCGGCGCGTTCGCCGTCATGTCCGCGGCCATCGCCCTGGGGGTGGCCCTGCGGTTCCGGGCCAGGGCGCGGTTGCGCGAGCTCGATCAGGTCAAGCTGCTCGAACGCGAGCAACTGGCCCGCGACCTGCACGACACCGTCGCCCACCACATCTCGGCCATGGCGATCAGGGCCCAGGCGGGCTTAGCGACCTCGGCCACGCGGCCGGACGCCGCGACCGACGCGCTGCACGTGATCGAGGCGGAGGCGGCCCGCGCCCTGGACGAGATGCGCGCCATGGTCCGCGTCCTGCGCCAGGACCAGCCGGCGGATCTGGAGCCCGGCCGCGGCATCACCGACCTCGAACAGCTCGCGAGCCACGGCCCGTCCGGCCCGGCCGTCCATGTGGAGATCGCCGGCGACCTCGGCGACCTCCCGCCGTCGGTCGGGGCCGCGATCTACCGCCTCGCCCAGGAGTCGATCACCAACGCCCGGCGGCACGCGCGGCACGCCACCCGCATCGAGGTCCGCGTCGCCGCCGACGACACCTCGGTGCACCTGCGGGTGAGCGACGACGGCGAGAGCATTCTCGTCCGCCAGCCGCCCGGTTACGGCCTCATCGGCATGATCGAACGCGCCGACCTGCTCGGCGGCACCTGCGTGGCCGGTCCCGGCCCCAACCGCGGCTGGACCGTGACCGCCGTGCTGCCCCGCGCGGGGGCGGCGACGTGAGCGTCCGGGTGCTCGTCGCCGACGACCAGGAGATCGTCCGCACCGGACTGGCGATGATCCTGGACGCCCAGCCGGACATCGAGGTCGTCGGCGAGGCGGCCGACGGTCGGCGGGCCGTCGAGCTGGCGCGGCGGCTGCGCCCGGACGTGTGCCTGTTCGACATCCGGATGCCCGGTCTCGACGGCATCACCGCCACTCGTTCCCTCGCCGGGCCGGGCGTCGCGGACCCGCTCGCCGTCGTCGTCATCACCACGTTCGACCTCGACGAGTACGTCTACGCCGCGCTGCGGGCCGGCGCCCGGGGCTTCCTGCTCAAGAACGCCGGCGCCCGGCAACTGTCCGAGGCGGTCCACGCCGCCGCCAACGGCGACGCGCTCATCGCCCCGAGCATCACCGCTCGCCTGCTCGGGGCCTTCGCCCGCACCGGCCCCGCGTCACCGCCCGCGCGGCCCATCGAGGCGCTCACCGACCGCGAGGAGCAGATCCTGGTGACCGTGGCGCGCGGGCGCACCAACAGCGAGATCGCCGACGAGCTGCACATCTCGCTCAGCACGGTCAAGTCCCACATCGCCAGCCTGATGGCCAAGCTCGGCGCCCGCAACCGCGTCGAGATCGCCATGTGGGCGTACGAGACCAACCGGGTCAAGAACTCCTACGAATGATCCATTCGGCCACGGCGAGGTTGATCACCCAGCCGGCGGCCATGGCCACCGCTCTGGGCAGCTCGCCAGGTGTGCCGTCCAGCGCGAACAGGGGCACATGGGTGAAGGCCTGGGTGCCCGCGCCCATGCCGATCGCGTAACCGCGGATCATCCAGGCGCGGTGCCGGGCGAAGTCCCGCCGCCGGATCGCGGCGAAGCCGAGCACGATGGCGACCACCATGGCCGTGCCGAACACGAGCCGGGAGGCGGCCACGAGCGGGCCGTCCATCGCCGGCAGGGCGTAGAACACGCTCATCCACAGCCCGGTCAGCGCCGCGATGAGCCCGCAGGGGACCAGCACCCGCCCGGCGACGCGATGCCAGCCCCGCTTCCGGCGCAGCCTGGGCACGAACTGGAACGCCCCCAGGACGCTGTAGACGGTCACGGTGATGATGTGCAGCACCACCGGCACGGGCGCCGCGAAGAACCGGGCGTTGTCCGGCGTGATCTCCGCGCCGCCGGTCAGCTCGGTCAGGCGGATGCCGCCGGCGAGCACGGGCACGAAGGCGAGCCCGATCAGCGCGGCGGGCACCCGCCACTGCGTCTTGCGGCGTTCCGTCGCCATCTTGTCTGTCATGCCCCTGAGCGTGACGACTGGAGGGATGGTTTCCATCAGCGGAACGGTCCCCGCTGAGCTGGTCGATCGTCCGCCAATCAGGCGTACTTTCGGCTGATGACCCCTTTTTCCAGGACTTTTACGCTGATCGCATAGTTCCCATCTCGCCCTGAGGAGCATGCCATGAAGGCGTTCGTCCTGCGCTCGTACGGCTCACCCGACGTCCTGAAGCTCACCGACCTCGACCGGCCCGTCCCCGCCCCCGACGAGGTACTGGTCCGGGTACGTGCCACCTCCGTCCAGCCGTTCGACTGGCATCTCATGAGAGGCCAGCCGTACATCGCGCGGCTGATGGGCGGCCCTCTCGGTCCGCGCAGGCCGAAGATCGACATCCTGGGCGGCGACCTCGCCGGCCAGGTCGAGGCGGTCGGCGCAGACGTGACCGAGTTCGGTCCCGGCGACGAGGTGTACGCGATGTCCAAGGGGAACGGCTTCGCCCAGTACGCCTGCGTCAAGGCCGCCGAACTGGCCCCGAAACCCACGAACCTGACGTTCGAGCAGGCAGCGGCCGTGCCGGTGGCGGCCAACACCGCCCTCGTGGCCCTGAAGGACCGGGTCCAGCCAGGCACGCGGGTGCTCGTCGACGGCGCTTCGGGGGGCGTGGGCACGTTCGCCGTGCAACTCGCCAAGGCGTTCGGCGCCACGGTCACCGGCGTCTGCGGCAGCCGCAACGTCGGCCTGGTCCGCTCGATCGGCGCGGACGAGGTCATCGACTACACCAAGCAGGACTTCACCCAGCTCGGGCAGCGCTACGACCTCGTACTGGACATCGCCGGCAGCCACTCGGCCCTCGCCTGCCGCCAGGTTCTGACCCGTAAGGGCACCTATGTCGTCATCGGCGGAAAAGCCGGACGCTGGGTCCAGCCCGCCGGTCACACGATGGCCGCGGTCATGCTGTCGCCGTTCGTCTCGCAGACGATGACCATGGCCGACGTGATCGGTTGCACCGAGAACAAGCGAAACCTGATGACACTGACCGAACTCATCGAAACCGGCAAGGTCACCCCGGTCATCGACCGCACCTACTCCTTCGAGGAGATCCCGGAAGCGCTCAGATACCAGGAGGAAGGGCACGCCTCAGGCAAGGTCGTCGTCACGATCTGAGCCCTCATGCCACCGCCCGGATAGACCCGATCAGGGGCTGCTTCGATGGATTCGTCCGGTTAGAGTGGCCGCACTGAAGCGGGTGAAACTGGAGGAAGCATGCTGCTCTTACTGGCTCGCATGCTGACCAGGATCGCGGCGCTGGGAACGTGGTGGACGCCGGTTCTCGTCTTCAGCCTGGTGTTCCTCACCAGCTGGCCCCTGATGGCCCTCGCGGAGCCCGCCGACAGCGCGATCGTCGAGCCGGCCAACTACTGGTGGTATTTCGTGGTGACCGCCGCCACCGTCGGATACGGCGACCTGTACCCGGAGACGGCCGCGGGCCACGCCGTCGGCACCTACGTCATCATCGGCGGCATCGCGACGCTGACCACGGTGTTCGCCCGGCTGGCGACAGCACTGGAACGAGCGAAGGGACGACGCATGCAGGGCGCCATCACAGCGGAGAACTCCGGCCACATCGTGCTGCTCGGCTACACGCCTGGACGAACCGAGCAGATGGTGGACGAACTGATCGCCGACGGTTCGACCGGCATCGTCCTGTGCGCCTTCGACGACGTGCCGACCCACCCGATGCCCGACCGCGATGTCACCTTCGTACGCGGCGACCTGACCGACGACGGCGTCCTCCGCCGGGCCGGCGTGCAGCGGGCGTTCAGCGTGCTGGTCGACGCCCGCGACGACAACGAGGCCCTGACGGTCACGCTCACCGCCGACCACGTCGCCGACGGCGCCCATCTCGTCGTCGCGCTCCGCGACATCGCCAAGATCCGCCAACTGCGCTATGTCAACGAGTCCGTACGCTGCGTCCAGTGGCACAGCCCGCACATGATCACCGAGGAGCTGAAGGACCCCGGCATCACCGAGATCTACACCCACCTGATGACGCACAACGGCGCCGACACCTATTCGGTGCGCTTGCCGGACTCCCTGGGCCAGGTGCGGGTCGACCGCTGCCAGATGACGCTCGGCAGAAGGTACGGCGCCACCATGCTCGCCGCGCGCACCGGTGACAAGCTGCTGGTCAATCCCAGCTGGCAGACCGAGCTGCCGACGGGAGCCGTACTCTATTACGTCGGCTCCCGCCGCCTCACCCCCGACGAGATCGCCAAGGCAGTACGCGAAGCCGGCTGACCCGCGCGGATAAGTACGGGACCGACCACTGGGCGGCGGAGCAGATGACCGCGCCGTCCAGGGTGACGATGCTCAGCTCGATCCCGCTGCGCATCGACACGCCGTGCGCATCAATTACGGTCCGATATTCCGCCGGACATAGAGTCCGAAAGTGGAGCCGAACACGGAAAACGCATAATGGCGATCCCGCGAGACAGTTCAGCTGCCGAAAACACGCTGGCTTCCCCGAGATTACGCTCCGAAGATCCGATACGCCTCACCCACTTGGTGAAGCATCTGATCTCTTCGAGAGTGTCCAGCCTTGCCAAGTGCAGCCAATCCGTGTCCAGCACGGCCTGAAGGACCGGTTACGCCCGCACCCCTTCGCGCATCTCCTCGCGCAGCACGTCAAGGCGCTCCGCACGGGCGAAATGATTAAGGCACATCGCGTCGAATACCAGGACGGGGGCCTGTCCAGCGCTGGTCAAGGCTCAAGATCCGCATCGTCGCGCAAGGGCAGATCTGCTGCCGCTACCTGACCACGCATGAGCTCGACGGCTCGCGACCCGGTGATAAATGCCTTCTTGTAGGATTCCATCACCGCATGCGCATAGCTCGGCGGGACTCGAACCGTTTCCAGATCAGGTTGCGGCGCCCATCCCACCGCTTCCATCAACTCCGCGCGGGTCGGGTTCCGCCGGCGCATTTCTTTAGCGATCCCCCTGTCGATGACTTCCGCTGTGACGGCTTGCCGCATGGTCAGAGACCAGGACGTTCTGAAACGTGCGGCCAGAGCCACCAGGTCCTCTCGTCTTACGGCCCCACCCGGCGAAGCGGCATTCCGGACCACCTCGGTGGGGAGAAGGAGCTCCACCGCGAAGGCGTCGATGGTCGCCTCCCTTTCATCCCGAGAGGCATGCACGCCTATATCAGTGGAGTGCTCGTCCCCGACGATCAGGTGCCCCAACTCATGAGCCGCAGTCGCGCGGCGGCGACCAGGATCACCCTGCCTGCCGACAACCGCGACAGCGAGGTCGCCCTCCATCAATGAAGCGCCTTCGCCAGGCGTCTCGACCACCGCAACGAGCTGACCCAATCGTTCGCACACACTCATGAGCGAATCGATGGGATCCAATCCCAGACCGAGCCGATCTCTGACCCAAAGGGCCGCACGACGGGCGCTCGGCGCATCCTGAATCGCTTCTGGACCTCGCTCGATCGCAGGTGGGGAGAACTGTCCGATCTCCATGAGCTGCCGAATGTCGGCCACCCACGTGGACAGGGCGATTTCCAACCGGTAGGACTGTCGAGTCGCATCCGTGACTGTGTCGTCGGCCAGGTCCGTCCGGCGGGACACGACCAGCGGTGGCGTATCGAGGAAGTAACGTAGCGGAACATCGAGCACTGATGACAGCTTGGCCAGTTCGAGCGCATCGACTCGACGAACCCCTCGCTCGATCTTGGCGATCATTGTCCGATCGAGATTCAGGGCTGACGCAAGCTGCTCCTGCGACATGTCAGCTGCTAGACGACATTCGCGTACACGCTCGCCTATGTCCGCCCACTCTGCAGGATCCCTCATAGTGCGATATCGCACGACGCATGCGTACAGCGCGACCTCCTCCAGCCAGCCCCAGGCAATCGTTATCTCGAGAGCGCTTTACTGCGATTTCATGCCATCACCTTGCCGGGAGGGGCGAGCGGGGCCAGCTCGCGGCTGAGGCGGAGGACGGCCTGGGCCAGGTGGGGGTCGGTGGCGGGGCGGAAGGGGGCGACGGGACGGGCCTGGGGGCCGATGACCAGGCCGGTCTGGCCGTCCAGTGAGGCGTCGGCCGCCGCGAGGAGCGAGGGCCGGGCGGCCACGGCCGGGGAGACGGAGGTGGCGCGGTCGAAGCGCCGCCGGACCAGTGGCCAGAGCAACCGCAACCCGGGCGAGACGATCTTGGGCGATTGCATGGTGCCGTCCGTCATGTCCGTAGCTGCGCCGCCGGGGTCGGCCGCGAAGACGGCGATGCCGGTGCCTCTCAGGCGTTCGGCCAGGTCCAGGGTGTAGGCGAGGTTGGCGAGCTTCGCCCGGCCGTACCAGTGGAAGGCGTAGTAGCCGCCCGGTGGCTCCACCGCGTCGAAGGAGCGCTTGGCGGCCACGACGGAGCCTGAGGTGACGTTGACGATCCGGCTCGGCCCTCCTGCCCGGAGCCGGTCCAGCAGGAGCTCGGTCAGAAGGTACGGGGAGAGGTGGTTGACGGCGAACGACGCCTCGATTCCGTCCACCGTTCGCTGTCGCTCCTTGAACATCGCGCCGACGTTGTTCACCACAACGTGCCACGGCCCGGTGAGCTGAGCGGCAAGAGCTCGTACGGCATCCAGCGAGGCCAGGTCGGCCGCGATGAACGTCGGCTTCGGGCCCGTCGCCACCGCGTCGATCCGCTCGACCGCGCGCGCACCACGCTCGGCGTTCCGGCCCACCACCGTCACCGCGTAACCGAGGGCCGCCAGCCCGATCGCGGTCTCCAGGCCGATCCCCCCGGTCCCCGCCGTCACCACAGCCCGCTTGTCCATGACCCCGCCCTTCGCCCGGTCAGCCATAACCGGATAGCTATCCAGTTGCCTGTGGGCACGGTAGCATAACCGGATGGCTATCCGGTTGTTGAACGTCAGCGCGGCGGGCGCAGGCCCTCAAGGAGTACGGCGAGGTAGATCTCGGCGTACTTGGCCTGGTCATCGCCGATGCGAACCGCATGCCCGATGCCGCAGATCAGCCGGCGGACATCGTCGGCTCCGAGACCAGGCCGAACCGCCCCCGCCTCGCGAGCGCGGTCGAGCAGGTGCGTGAGGGCGAGCTCCAGCTCGCCCTTCATCGCCGACATCCGCCCGTCGGCATCGCTGTCGGATTCGAACACCGCGGCGAACCCGGAATCCTTCAGCATGCGCTGGAGCGTGAGCCGCAGCAGCCGATGCAGGCTCGTAACAGCGTCCTCCTCGGCCGCCGCGGCCCGCACTTCGCCGATCATGTGCTGGAAGCGCTCCACCAACAGCGCTTCCAGCATCGCTTGCCGAGTGGGGAAATGCCGGTACACGGTCCCGACGCCCACCCCGGCGAGCCGGGCGATGGAGTTGAACATGAGCGAGTCGTCACCGGCGGCCAGCTGCTCGCGGGCGATCCGCAACACCCGCTCACGGTTACGCGCGGCATCCGCGCGCAACGTCGCGCCTCGCTCGGGATCGGGTGTCACCGGCCCAGTCTAAGCCGCAGGAACCGCAGGCCCAGAACGCCGTACCACAGCATGATCGGCAGGTGGAGGACGTATCCGAGCTGCTCCAGCGCCACCGTCGGGCCGGCGGTTCCGGTCGTCCACGGGAGCGCGACCGCGGCCAGCCCGGAAAGGGCCGCGACCAGGCCCGCGACACGGAGGCGGGCAGGCATCGGAACGCCGGACGCGGCGGCGACGGTGGCGGCCACCCACAGCAGCCCCGCCAGGTTGACCAGCCACTTGGCGGTGAGCATGACCGCCAGGGCCGCCGAGGCAGCGGCGGGGACGGCAGCGGGGACGGCGGCCAGCTGGGTCAACGCCAGGTTCCCGGCGTCGTGCAGCAGGCCCGCCAGCCCCGCCGCGGCCAGCAGGCCACCCGCCACCGGACCGCCCGCCACCGGCCCGGCCGGGCGGGCGGTCATGGCCAGCCCGGCGGTGGTCAGCGCCAGCCAGCCCAGCACGTCGAAGGCGAGCTCGGTCAGATGCAGGCCGGCCTGCTCGCCCACGGCGGCGAGTGTGGCGGCGGGGTCGGACGGATTCAGGGTCAACCCCGATGGCACCACGATGACCGCACCGGTCATCATGGCTACCAACGAGGTCAGCAACAGTACGCCGATGAGCCGGCTACGAGGATCGGTCATGGCGGTGACGGTAGAACCCTGACGCGGCGGCAAGGTCAACACGAGGGGATGTCATGTGGCGGATCGGGCAGCTGGCGCGCATGGTGGGCGTGTCCGAACGTACGCTGCGCCACTACGACAAGATCGGCCTGCTCGTTCCCGCCGCGATCGACGGGGAAAACGGCTACCGATGGTACGGAGTGACCGAACTGTCCAGGCTTGAGCGCATCCGCGGCCTGCAACGCCTCGGCCTGCCGCTGCGTCAGATCGCCGACTTACTGGACGCTCCCGAGACCCAGGTACGGCAGGCGCTGGCCGAGGTCGTGGCCGGCCTCGAACGCGACATCGCCACGCTGGCCGCGACCGCCGCGCACGCCCAGGACCACCTCGCCACGCCGATGTCGATCCTGCCGCAGCAGGCCACCGTGGGCCCGCGCCACCTGCGCGTCCGCCACCTGCGCGTGGCGCACGCCGCCGAGCTGGCCGGCCTCTGCGCGACGCCACCGACCACACTGCTGACCTGGCTGTACGGCCCGCCGACGGGCCGATTCGCCGCCGCGGTGACCACCGAGCGCGCCGGCGAGCAGCTCACACTGCAAGCCCGAAACGTCGTACGGGCCATCGTCCCGCCCTCGGTGGGGATCGTCCGCGCCGGACAGGATCTGTTCGGCTGGCTGAGCCGCCACCGGCTGACCGTCGACGGCCCCACTGTGGAGGAGCACCTCGTCGACGCCGACGGCGCCCACGCCATCGCCCTGGAGGTGCCCGTCGCTCACGAGGGCGCCCAGGACCGGCCCGGACGCCTTCAGGGCCGTACGTTCAGCTCGGCCGCAGCCCTCTAGCCGTACGCCTTCTCGGCCTTCTCGTAGGCCCGGACGGTCGACTGCTTCTCCAGCCAACCCCCCTCCGTCTGCCACCGGGGCGTGATCTCCACATAGGGGACCTGTTTGCGGAGCTCGGTGAGGTTCTCGTCGGTCACGAGCAGGCCCGGCAGATTCTCCTCGATGCGCTTGGGCATCATGCGGTAGACGTCGAGGAACTCGTCGTTGGCCCGTGCGAGGAAGCTCCGGGCCCGGGTGTCCGCCGTGCCGTCGAAGCCCCAGAACTCATTGAATGCGCCACGGTCCGGATCCACCACCGTCTCGAAGTTCGCGCGGGTCCAGTCGATGATCTCGGCGAACCTTGCGGACACGGTATACATGTTGCCGGCGACGGCGGCCAGGGCCGTCGCGTTCCCGTAGATCTGCCGCAGCGCGGTCTGCGCCTTGTCGGCGGCCTCGCCGGACCATGGGGCGTCGCGCAGGTCCCGCGCCCGGCTCTCCAGCGACTTCGCCAGTTCGGCCAGGGCGCCGGCCATCTCGTCGTAGTACCACGCAGGAGCACCGCCGACGATGCTGTTCATGTCCCGCCTCGCCTGATCGGCGGTCATGTTGTCGACGCCGTAATAGACCGCTTCGGGGAGATGTAGCGACACACTGCCGTTCGGGTAGAGGTCGCTCGGACCATCGAAAGCTCGGCTGTGCAGAGGAAACGACGATATCTCGTTCATTCGCTCGTCGAGCCGGGCGATAGGGATGTCGCCGAACCGGGGATCATCCGCGAGGTCGTACCTGGTGGACGCGCGTTCGAGCAGGAGTCCGGCCATACCGACCTCCGCGTGCAGGTCCTTCCAGACCTTGCTCACCGCATCGTCGGCGGCAGAGAGCAGGGGACCGAGATCGCGAGGCAGTGCCCAGGCGACGTCCATGGCCCTCGCAGGGCCGACGCCAAGGTTGGCGTACGGGATGACGCCGAAGGCCAGACCGGCCAGCTTGCCGCCAACGGCTTTCACGCCCCTGCGGTCGATCTCGAAACCGTCCGACCGACGATCACTGCCGAGTCCCGGCCAGTGTTGGGGGATTCTCGGCTCCGTAGCCCAATCGTCAAACTGGTCAACGGGGGGCGGCAGCTCAGGCATCGAGACTCCGATCATCGGCGACGCCTAACGATACGGAGATCTTTCACGAACGCGCAAACCCCGGTTTCATACGGCGTCAGGAGTGAGCTCCGCCGCTGCCTGGACCGCCGGCGGCTTGAGGAAGCCGGTGGCCCAGGCGACCGGGATGGTGATCAGGGCGATGAGCAGACCGGTGATCAACGGGGCCGACGCGCCGGAGCCGCTGATCGCCACGCCACCGGCGACCGAGCCGGCCGCGATGCCCACGTTGATCGCGGAACCGGGCAGCGCGGACGCCAGCGCGCCACCCGGACCGGCCAGGATCACCACGCGGACCTGCAGCGAGGGCACCGTGCCGCCGACGAACAACCCCAAGGCCGACATCACCAGCGCGACGAGCAGCGCGACCGCGCCGACGAGGTGGAGCGCCAGCAGACAGGCCGCGGTGCCGACCGTCGCCACGATGAGGGTACGGGCGGCGTTCCGGTCGGCGAACCGGCCGCCGCCGAACGCGCCAATCGCGTTGGCCAGGCCGTAGGCGAGCAGGAACACGCTGATCAGCGCACCGGAGATGCCCGTGACACCCTCCAGGAACGGCACGATGTAGGTCAGCGCCGAGTAGACCGCCGCGAAGACCAGGAAGTTCAATGCCAGCACGGCGAGCACGCGTGGGGCGAAGGCGTATCTGGCCTGGCCCGCGACGCCGCCGGTGGTGCGCGGCACGGACGGCACCAGCGCCACCGTGGCGATCAACGCGACCACGCTGAGCAGGATGATCCCGGTGAACGAGCCGCGCCACCCCACCGTCTGCCCGACCAGCGTGCCCAGCGGTACGCCCAGCGCGGCCGACACCGAGATCCCGGAGATGATCACGGAGATCGCCCGGCCCGCGCGCTCCGGTGGGACCAGCGCCATGCCCGTCACGAACCCGACGGCGATGAACAGCCCCTGCACCGCGCCGGCCAGGACACGCGCGGCGACGAACAGCCCAAGGTCCGGGACCAGCAGCAGGACCAGGTTGGCCAGGGCGAACAGGATGAGCGTGCCCACCAGCACGGCCCGCTTGTCCAGCCTGATCGTCAGCGCGGTCAGGATCGGCCCGCCGATCGCCATCCCCAGCGCGTAGGCGGTCACCAGCGTGCCGGCCGCGGCGACGGAGACCCGGAGATCCGTGGCGATCAGGTTCAGCACGCCGACCACGAGCATTTCGGCGCAGCCCAGCACGAACACCCCGAAGAACAACGTGGCCAGGGCCAGGTTCGTCCTGGCCAGGCTCAGCTGGGCATCCATGCGCGCTCCCACAATAGTTACTCGCCGTAATTGTACTATTACGCAGAGGAACGTATTCGCAACGGATGGAAGCCCGATGACCGTCAATCCTTACGCCGCCGCACCCTTCAGCTACGCCTCCATGCCGGGCGCGACCCCGTACTCGATCGTCGAGTTGATGCCCGGCGCGCGCAACCTGATGCACCACGCCCAGGTGGCGGCCGGCGAGCGGGTGCTGCTGCTGGTCGAGCACACGGCCGACCCCGTCGTCGTACAGGCCATCGCCGCGGCGGCGGCCTACCGCGACGCCGACGTGCATGTGCTGTCCGTGGCGCCGTTCAGCCCAGGGGGGTGGGACACGGACGTGACCCACCAGATCGAGACGGCCGCCGTACGGGAGGCCGACGTCGTGATCAGCGCCACCTGGTGGGGCGAGGTGCACACGGCACCCCTCTTCTTCGACCAGATCAGAGCCCTGCCCCTGCGCTTCGCCTCGCTGCACATGGCGGCGACGGCCGGCGCCATGCTCACCGGCGCCCGCTTCCCCAACGAGGTCTACTACGCCATCAAGCATCGGGCCCTGACCAGGCTCAACACGGCCCAGAGCATTCGCGTGACCTCCGCCCTGGGCACCGACCTGACCCTGTCGCGCTTCACCTTCACCCTCGACGAGGGCCCCCTGGGCCCCGGCGACTGGCAGCCCTTCCCGTACGGCGGCGCCAACTTCCATCCGACCGCCACCGAAGGCCTCCTCGTCATCGAGGACTCCACCTTCACGGGCGTGCCGGAACAGCCTCTGCGCATCACTCTTGAGGAGAACCTGGTGCGGAAGATCGAGGGCGGGATCGCCGCCGAGCACCTCCGCCGCGCCTCACCCGACGGCTACTACCTCCGGCACGCCCTGATCGGCCTCAACCCCAAGACCCGGCTCGCCGGCGGCACCCAGTTCGAGCGCGAGAAGCACGCCGGAGCCTTCTACTGCGGCCTCGACGCGCTGAGCGACGGCGCCCCGATCACCACCAGCCCCGGCTTCGCGCACTGCGACTGCCAGATCGACCGGCCCACCATCCACGTCGACGGCGAACCGTTCGTCGAGGACGGCCGCCTGCTGCTCCTCGACACCCCGGAGATCCGGGAGGTCGCCGCCCGCTACGGCCCACCCGACGTGATCCTCGACGACAACCCGCTCATGATCCTCCCCCGCCGCTACACCGGGGGAACGGCGACCCGCTGAGCCCTGGAGTCACCTAGGCGAGCCGCACCCCCGCAGGACGGAAGAGGGAGGCGGCGAAGCTCTGGATGAAGCGCATGATCAGCGCTTCGAGCAGCATGAAAGCGGCCTTTGCGAGCAGGGAGGCGAAGAACTCAGACAACTCTCTACCTAACGGGTCATGGTGGCATTTACGAGCATAATTCGCCACAAAGGTGTCAAAGCGGTACCGATAGAGCTATCAGTTCGGTGAACTGTCGGTGACTATTCCCTGATGAGTCGCCGATCGACCATGGCGCCCACCACGGTCGCGGCCGCAGCGCAGCCCAGGCCGATGCTCCAGCCGAGGGGGCCGGTCGGGCGGCAGCCGAAGAGCCGGCTGAGCCCCGGCACCGAGATGATCACGCCCAGCGCGGCCAGCGACGACACCACGGCGAACACCACCATCCGGTCACGGCTGCCCAGTGCCAGCGTCTGCAGCAACTGCGCCGACACCAGGCCGATGAGACCGACCGTATCCGCCCGCCCCCGTGTGCCGCTCACCCGGGCCAGCGACCACGCCGCGGTGGCGGCGGCCGCCGTGACGACGGCGCGCAGGTAGATGTCCCGCGTCAGGGCGACGCCAAGCGAGGCCTCCGGCCCCTCGGACAGCAGGCGCTCGGGACTGGACGCGCTGGGCGGCCGGCTGGCCACCGCCATGGCGGGCAGCATGTCGGTGAGCAGGTTGACCAGCAGGAGCTGGCGGGTGTTCAGCGCACTCCGGCCGGTCAGGAGGCTGGATCCGAGCGTGAAGGCGATCTCTCCGATATTGCCGCCGAGCAGGATGCCCAGCGCGTCGCGTACGGAGGCCCACATGCCCCGGCCCTCGATGATCGCGTCGATGATCGTCTCGATGCGGTCGTCTGCCATGACGATGTCGGCGGCGGCCCTGGTGGCGGGGGCGGCGTTCGTTCCGAGGGCGATGCCCACGTCGGCGAGCCGGATCGCGGGCACGTCATTGGCGCCGTCGCCGGTGACGGCCACGACCTTGCCCGCCTCGCGGAAGCTGGTGACGATCCGCGCCTTGTGCTCGGGCGTGACCCGGGCGAACACCGCCACCTCGGTCAGCGCCTCCGTCAGGGCGTCGTCGTCGAGCGCCTCGAGTTCGGGGCCGGTCATCACGCGCAGCCCGTTCAGCGCCCCGATCTCCGCCGCGATGGCCTCCGCCGTGCTGGGGTGATCGCCGGTGAGCATGACGACCCGTACGCCGGCCCGCGTGAGTTGCTCCACGCTGCGCTTGGCCGTCGGGCGCACCGGGTCGGCCATGCCGAGGAACCCGAGGAAGCGCAGGTTCTCGATGCGCGACTCGTCAAGGTCGGCGCGGCTGGAAGCGGGCCGCTCGGCGACGGCGAGCACACGGTAGCCCTGCAGTGCCAGCCGTTCCATCCCCTGCTCCAGCTCCCGCCTGATGCGCTCGTCCAGCGGGACGATCTTTCCGTCCACCACCATGCTGGTGGACCGGGAGATCACGATCTCGGGCGCGCCCTTCACGCTCAGCAGCTGTCCCGACTCCGACCGGCCCAGTACGGCGTGGTAGCCGCGAGCCGGCTCGAAGGGCAGCTCGTCCACGCGCTGCCACGTTCGGAGCCCGTCCTCCGGGGTGATGCCGAGCCCCTCGGCGCCTGCCACGACCGCGCGGTCCGTGGGGTGCGGAATGGCCCGCCCGCCGTCGAACCTGGGTCCGGCGCGCAGCGCCGCGCCCACGATGGCCCTCAGCTCGGGTGTGGCCTCCTCCACGGTCTGCTCGACCCGGCCGTCCGAGACCATGCGCAGGCTGATGTGACCCTCCGTGAGGGTTCCCGTCTTGTCGAAGCAGAGCACGTCCACCCGACCCAGTGCCTCGATCGTGGCCGGATTGCGTACCAGCGTGTTGCGGGTGGACAGGCGCTTGGCCGAGGCGAGCTCGGCCACGGTGGCGACGAACGGTAGCCCTTCCGGCACCGCCGCCACCATCATGCTCACCGCCGGGGCGAGCGCCTGGGCCGGCGGCGCGCCGCGGATCAGCTCGACCAGCAGCAGAACCACGCCGGAGCCCAGCGCGGCCGGCAGGATCTTGCGGCCCAGGGCGCGCAGCCGCAGCTCCACCCCGCTCGGCGGCGGCTGTTCCTGGCTCAGCCTGGCGGTCCTGCCCGCCACGGTCGCCTCGCCCGTGGCCACGACCACGGCCAGCCCGTGCCCTGCCGCGACGGTCGTCCCCGCATAGACCATCGACGCCCGATCCGCGATGGCGGGCGCCGCGGTCGGCGCGGCGGTCTTGCCGACGAGCTGGGACTCGCCGGTGAGGGGGGCCTCGTCCATCTCCAGCCCGGCCGCCTTGATCAACCTCCCGTCGGCCGGTACGGCGTCGCCGGCCCTGAGCTCGATCACGTCCCCGGGCACCAGGCCGTCGGCGTCGCCCGGCACGAGGCCGGAGGGGCGGCGGAGCCGTACCCGGACGGCGGTTCTCTCGGTGAGACGGTGCAGCGCGTGGTCGGCGCCCCGCCGCTGAGCACCGCCGAGCAGCGCACCCGTCACGGCCACGCCGCCGATCAGCAGCGCGTCGAGCACCGAGCCGAACGCGGCCGACAGGCCCGCCCCCGTGGCCAGGAGGGGGGTCATCGGGTTGACGAGCTCCTCCACCGACGCACCGACCAGGGACTGCGGCTCCTTGGCCGCCGGGCGGACGGTTCTGCGGCGTTCGGCCTCCGCCTCGGTCAGCCCGTGGGGCGACGTGCGGAGCCGTTCCACGACGTCGCGGGCCGCCATGGCGTGCCAGGGCGTGTGGTCGGCGCGGATCGGCGGGGCCTCCCGCCCGACGCCCCTGGCCGTCCACTGCCCGGCCCCGAAGGAGGCCAGCGAGGTGCAGTCGCGCACCAGGTTCGCGCGCGCGATCGCGGTCGTGGCCGGGCCGAGGAGCGCCAGCCCGACGCCGGCGACCGAGCCGGCGGCGGCCACGTACACCGCTCGCGCGCTCGCCTTCCTGGCCGAGGCCAGGTAGCGGAGGAGCAGGTGCACGCCGTCAAGCTCGGCGATCACATCGGCGTCCCACGGGACCCGCCGCACACCGTCGAGCAGGCCGATCCCCAGGTCGGCCTGGCGCAGCCCACCCCGCCCGCGCCGCGACACCACCGCCACACCACACCCCTCGGACTGCAGACCCCGCACCGACGCGGCGAGCCTGTCCCCGCCGTCGATGGAACGTTCCACGCCCAGCCGCCGGGCGAGGCCGGGCTCCCCACCGGCCAGGACCACCTCGCACGTCCCCTTCGCGGCCGTGACCAGGGCCTCGGCGGCAGGATGCAACTCGCGGATTAGGCCGACCAGGGCGATCGGGGTGCCGTCCCGTGCCACCTCGACCGCGCGTACGCCATGCTCCCCCCACTGCTCGGGCATCTCCGTGTGCGGTCGCGCGCGGAACCCGTCGCGGTCGCGCTCAGCGCCGGGGTCGGTGAGGTCGAGCAGCGTGTACAGCCGGGCATGCAGGTCGTCCACATCCACGTCGGGGGCGAGCGGCAGCACGCCGTCGATCGTCCACGCGCCCGTGGTGAGCACGGCGGCGTCCAGGACGACAGTGTCGATACGGTCCATGCGGCGCAGGGCCTCATGGTCGAGCACCATCGTGCCGCGCCCGGCCAGACCACGCCCGACGGCACTGGTGAAAGCGTCCCTGCCGAGGCTCGCCGCCTTGGGGGTGCCGCTGATCAGCACGGACAGCCCGCGCCGGTGGCTCCGGCTGATGATCGAGGTCACTCCGTGCGCGGCCAGCGACGCGGCGCCGGCCGCGTCGGCGTACCGCTCCACGGGCCCACGTGGCAGCGGGGCCGGCCGCGCCGCCGCCGATGCGGCGATGTGCCGGTACGCCCCCGGCGCTGCCGCGAACTCCTCCTCGCGCCGCGCCCACGCCTGCCGCCCGGCGCGGGCCTCGATGTAGCGTGCGGCCGCGGCGACGGAGTCGATCAGGAGCGACGCGGGCCGCATGCTCAGCGTCTGCGAGACGATCCTGGACGTCATCAGCACCGCGTCCACGGCGGGTTTGCCGATGCGCTGCTCCAGCTCCGTACGCACCCGCGGGGTGTGTTCGGCCAGCGCGACGAAACTGGGCACGGCGGCAGGCAGCGCGGGCAGGCGGACCAGCCGGCCGGTCGCGGCCAGCCCGGCGCCGGCGAGGTGCAGACCGAGGCTCATCGCGGCCCTTGCCTGCTGCTCCACGCCGTCGAGGACGCGAGCCGGGCCGGGCGGCCCGTCGTCGGCGTCGCACTCCTCCACGATGGCCACGAGCTTGGCGACGTCCGTCGTCTCGTCGCAGCCTGCGAACACGCTGCCGAGCGCCCCGTTCACCTCCGCGCGCGGCGCGCCGGCCGCGCGCAGCCGCTCTTCCAGAACGCGAGCGGGCCCCTCGGTGCCGGGCCCGCCGATGCTCCTCAGCTCGATCCGTACGCCCCCTGGGCATGGCCGTACCCGGCGGGAACGCGGGAGGACGCTCCGCACCGGTTGCGGAAGCATGTCAAGCAGCGCGTCAGTGGAGAACATGCCCAACAGCGCCATACGTCCTCATGTTCTCCCGTCTATGGCGATGTCGCTGCTCACTTGCTCTGCGGGGTGCTCTTGCGCTTGCTCACAGCCTCGGCCACCGCCCGCTGTACGTCGGGCGCGTCGCGCTTCTTCGGCTTCTGGGCCTGCTTCTGGGCCTGGGCCTGCTTCTGGGCCTGGGTCTGGGCCCGCTGCTGTGCCTGTGCGGTCTCGCCCTCCCCGTCAGGCTTGGCCTGCCCCTGCCGCCCTCGCTGCGTGATGGCCATGCCCACGCCGATGGCGGCGGCGACCGGCCACTCGATGGCCCCGAAGACCGCCATCGCGCCGAGCGCTCCGTAGTAGGCGACGCGTTCGGGTGGCGGGAGAATCGTCCGGGCGACGTCGACGTAGTGTCCGACTTCCTGCTTGCTGATGTGCGGCATCGGGACATGCGGCATCGACACGTGGGGCATCTCGACCTGGCGCCGGCGGACCTCGATGCCGAGCATCGGCATGTCGATCCGCTTGGGCTCTTTCCCGTTAGACGTGGCCTCGTCACGGCCCTGCTGCTGGGTAGCGGTCATGACCTCTCCTCTGGACAGGAACTTCATGTCCTCCTATCCACAGATCCAGCACCTTATTCCGGATGGGTCACATTTGATAATTTTCCCTGGCCGGAGAAAGTTTTACTTTTACCCGGCGACGGGCGTCAGACCATTACCGATTCCCCGCCGGGATAGGCAAAGGATGACCGGGGCGAGTAGAAGCCCCACACGATCTGCAGCGGCTCGGCGGGGCGGAGTGCATGGACGGGGTGGCTCGGCTCCAGAAACTCCAGTGACACGATCTCGAACGGGTCGACCGGTTCCGCCACGAACGGATAGATCCCACTGAGCCTCTGCCCGCCGACCTCCGTGATGTAGCGCAACTGGCCACGGTTGACCGCCGTACCGGTGTCACCGACCCGCGCGGTCGTGCGGATCACCGGCACCCCGTCCGACTCCGTCGTCGCGACCAACTCCCCGCCACTGACCTCGATCGTGGTACGGCCCGCGGTCGCGGGCGCACCCCGGGCGGCCGCGTACTCGCGGACCACCACACTGGAGTTGAAGTAGTGCGTCCACCAGCGGCCGGGGGTCACACCGTCGGGAGCGTAGGCGTCCTCCAGGTCCGGCCCGATGTAGGTGAGCGAGTACGCGCCGAACCCCGAGGTCTGCTCAGGCCGGTCGACGACGTACTGGTTCATGAAGACCTGGCGGTTGGCCATGGGCTTCAGACCATCAGGCACCAGGGCCGCGACGGCTTCAGGGTCGGCCGGAACCCAGCCGAAGTAGATCATCCGACTGTTGACGACAAGCTGGGGCGCCACGAGTTCGGACACGACTTCTCCCTGACTATCGACGGCACACAGCCGCAACATACGTTACGTACCCACGAAGAACAACGATGGATATGATCCGGAAACCGAGACCCTTTGCGGCGAAGATGCCACCAACCCGTTCGACTAATCGAACAAATACCGTTGGTGGCAGCACTTCACTTCAGGACGCTATTCACGGCTTTCCGGCAGAAGCAGCGCGCTGGTGCGGTCCGGCAGAACCTCCCGAAGCGCGAAGGCACCGGCGGCGCACGCCGTCGTCCGACCATGAATCCGTCTCCGCTACCAGACGGCGGTTGGCGGTCCAGTTGATCGGGTACGGAGCAGCGGCGTCCTCAACGGCCCACTCCCATGCCCGCGTGTGATCGGCGTGGTCGGTGAACCACGCCAGGGCGCGGAACTCCCGTTCCGCTACATCGGAGCGCTGCGGCAGCGCGCCAAGCTGGGCGAGTCGTGCCATGGGTCCAGGCATAGGCAAGCGCAAACGTGGCACCGAAGGCGTGGCCGATGACGATCCACCGGTCGTATCCCCAGTGTCGGCGCAGGTTGTCGAAGTCAGCGACCAAGCGGTCCATGCGTTGGTCGTCAGAGGGGTCGGATCGGCCGCATCCACGCTGATCGAAGCGGTGGACGACAGTGCTGTCCACGAAGCTCACCCGCAGCACCTAAGGGATTGCTTAACGCGTAACCAATAGGTTACGCTTCCGGCGTGGACAAGGTGGCGGGGGCGATCGCGGATCCTGTGCGGCGGGCGATCCTGATGATGCTGCGCGACCAGCGGCTCTCCGCCGGAGAGATCGCCGAACGCTTCACGATCACCCGGCCCGCCGTGAGCCGCCACCTTCGCGTCCTCAGGGACAGCGAGCTGGTCCAGGTCGAGCTGGTGGGCAGGCAGCGGTTCTACGTGCTCCACGCCGAGCGGCTCACCGAACTCACCGAATGGATCGCCCTCCTCAACCGTCCCTCCGGGTGGGAGCACCACTTCGACGCCCTGGAGACAGAGATCTACCGGACCCGCCGCGAACGCCGTGACCACGGCATGACCGGCCAGGAAAAGGAGAACACCGCATGAGTCCCATGCCCACCGGCCGGCTGTTCCGTACCGGCACCGGAGCAGACCTCGTTCTCACCCGCAGCTTCCGCGCGTCCGCCGAGGACGTGTGGGCCAGCCTCACCGAACCCGAACGCACGGCCCGTTGGTTCGGCCCCTGGGAGGGCGACGCCGCGCCCGGCCGGACGGTCAAGGTGCAGCTGGCGTTCGAGGAGCAGACGCCGTGGTGCGACCTGCGCATCGACGCATGCGACCCCCCACTGCGGCTGGCCCTGTCGATGACCGACGAGTCCGGGTCCTGGCGGGTGGAGCTGCTGCTGTCCGAATCGGACGGCTCGACGGAGCTGCGATTCGTGCACCACCTGACCACCGAGGACGGTATCGGCGAGGTCGGCCCCGGCTGGGAGTACTACCTGGACATGCTCGTGGCCGCACGCGAGGGCTCCCCCATGCCGGACTTCGACGACTACTACCCCGCGATGAAGCCGTACTTCGACGACCAGTCCGGGACTGACCTGGCGTAGGACCAGGCAGACACGAGGGACCTCCGAGCAGTCCCGAAGGTTTCGGAGGTCAGCCGACCGGGGCGGCTCACTCCGGCGCCCTTGGCGCCACGCGTGCGCGGCCGGCAAGGTCCTGCCCAAGGCGCCATCCCGCCGTCCCCTTGACGCAGCACGCTCGACAATACTTTGAGTATTGATATAGTTACACTCAGCTATGAGAATCGTCAGCGGACTGCCGCGTCACGTGGCTTGCGTGATGGATGGGAACGGGCGGTGGGCCGCGCAGCGATCGCTACCGCGCACCGCAGGCCACGAGGCGGCAGAGGCCTCCGTCATCGACATCATCGATGCGGCACACTCGGCCGGCATCACGTGGTTGAGCCTGTACGCCTTCTCCACCGAGAACTGGCGGAGGCCGGCGGGTGAGATCGACATCCTGATGAGGCTCGTGCGCCGGGCCATCCGCAAGCATGCGCCGGCGTTGTACGCGCGGGGCGTCCGGTGCAGGTTCCTGGGCATGTCCGATCCGCGGATCCCGCCACCCCTGGTCCAGGACATCACCGATCTGATGGCGCTGACCAGCGAAAACCGGCAAATGACGCTCACGGTCGCCTTCGATCACGGGGGACGCCGCGACATCGTGGAAGCCACTCGTTCGCTGATCCGTGCCGCCGTCCCCGCCGAGCAGATCACCGAGGCCACCTTCGCCCGGCACCTCCCCTACCCGGACACACCGGATGTGGACCTGGTCATCCGCACCTCCGGAGAGCAACGAATCTCCAACTTCATGCTCTGGCAAGTGGCTTACGCGGAATGGGTCTTCCCCCAGGTGTTATGGCCCGACTTCCGTGCGACCCACCTCTGGGAATGCCTTGACGCCTACCGATGGCGCCAGCGCCGGTTCGGCGACGTCCGCCGGTCAACCACCATCACGGGAGATGAGCCTCGATGACCCGCACCACCGCAGAGGAGACCGCCGACGTCTTCGGGCCGGACTCGATCTTGCGCAGCCTCGTCAACGAGCCACGGTGGGCCCTCGCGGTGACCCGTGCCACGGTGCTGGAAGCCGCGCATCCGCAGATCGGCGCGGCGTTGATCGGAAACTCGACGTTCGTGACACACCCGTGGCGGCGGCTGCGCAACACCCTGGTGAGCACGCAACGCATACTCGACCCGGACCAGCACGTTCGCAGCCGCGAGACGGCTCGCCTCAACCGCCTGCACGCCCGCATCTCGGGCACCGACCCCCAAGGCCGCCACTACGACGCGATGGACGCCGAAGCACGCGCCTGGGTGGTGGCGACCCTGTTCGAATCGGCGGTGACGATGTACCGGCTGACCGGCGAGGCACTCGACGGGCCCGCGATGGAACAGCTCTACACCGAGTTCCGTACGATTCTGGCCCTGCTCGAAGGCGACAGCGACCGGCTGCCCGCGACGTTGCAGGAGTTCTGGCCCTACTACGATCACATGATCCACCATCGCCTGGAGAGCACCGAGGCGGTGCGCGTCATCCTCTATCGGCTCTTCGCCAACGTGCCCGCGCCACCCCTGCTGCGCGGCCATCCCGCGGTGTGGGCCGTGGGCCGGGCCGTGGCGGGCCCGGCGGCCGCCGCGATCACCATCGCGTCGCTTCCGGAGAACCTCTGCCGGCGTTTCGCCCTGCCTGACCTCCCAGGGGCGCGGACGCTCATGCACGGGGCCTACCTGACCATCGGATTGTCCACCCGCCTGCTGCCGGACAGCTGGATGAACGCCGGCTCGTTCATGCGCCTGCTGGATCCCGACCACTCCGGTGGTGCTGGACCGTGGGAGAGCATATGGCGCAAAGCGGGCCAGGCCGCGGCCATGCTCCGGCTCATCACCCCGGCTCCCGACGAGGTCGGCCAGACCTCGCTCTCGGCTGACCGGTTCTTCGCCGAGGTCCTGGACCAGACCGGCGACGGCCATCTCGCCTGGCCTGACCTGGCGGCCATGGCAAGAGAGATCGCCACCCGGCTCGACCTGGACGAACAGAACGAGGAGCGGCTGTACAACGCCTACGCCGCCTGGTGGCGGGAGTTGCAGACCAATCTCGACGCCGACGGCGACGGACGTGTCACCCGCCAGGAGTACGCCGCGTCAGCTCCCTCGCTGCCCAGCTCCGGGCTGATCAAGATCGCCGGAGTGCTGTTCGACGTCACCGATGTCGACGACGACCAGCTGATCGACGCACAGGAATACCAGAAGTTGTTCCGCACGGCCTTCCACCGTGACCTGACCGGCAGCGCCGGCACCTACTCACGCAGCGCTTTCGTCAGGCAGTTCCTGTCCTTCATGTCCGGCCAACAGCGATCGACCGCCTACGACTCCCTCCTGTCGTAGGCGGTCGAGCGCGGATACTCCGGCCCCGCGCAGTATCCGCGATACACGCCTTATCTCGGAACATCATCGGATGATCCGGGTGCGCCAGCTCTTGTCGCTGACGCGACCGCGGGCAGGGGAGGCGACGTACTGTGATCAGCCGGTGTAGGCAGGGTTGCCAACGGCGGGCTCCTCGGGGCCCGCCGACGGCTTGGCCGTGGGCTGGAGTTCGGACGGCACCGGGGAGGGCGCGACGGTTGGCTCCTTGGGATCGGCCGAGGCCGTGCCCGAGAGGCCCACGAAGCCCGCGGTCAGGGCCAGCGCCGCGATGATGCCGATGAGCGTTGCTTTGATCTTCATATGGGTTCCCCTGTTCATTCGAGTCGGGCTTCAGCCCTTGACGACGACCGGAGTGCCGATCGCCAGGTTCTTCGCCATCCAGGTGATGTCGTCGTTGCTGATCCGGACGCAGCCGTGGCTGACCCGCCTGCCAATGGCGGAGGGCTTGTTCGTCCCGTGGATCGCCAGTTGGCCCGGGCCGCCGGCGAAGCTCTTCAGCACCGGCGAGAAGCCGCTCAGCCCGAAGGCGTAGGCACCATAGGCCCCGCCCTCGTCGGCGGGCTTCACCAACTCGGTGAAGAAGTAGCGTCCCGGAGGTGTCGGCGTCCCCGCTTCGCCCGTCGCGACCTTGCCCGTCCGCACGGCCCGGTCACCGTCGTAGACCTTGAAGGTGAACGCCTCGCGATCGATCTCCACCCGGTAGGAGGTCTCCGCGAGCGTTACGTCGGCGGCCTTGATCCAACCCTTGCTGCCGTTCGGCCGGATCGGCAGCAGCACCTGGAGCCACGCACCTTCATCGCGTTCCACCAGGAAGACACGTGTGGCGCCGTAGCCGTTGGGGCTTGTGACCGTCCTCTGAGCCGCCCCCTCCTTGTTCCGGTAGACCGTGATCCGAGATCCCTTGACCCTCGCGATCTTCGCTCTGACGCCGCTCGCCGGCTCGGCCCGTACAGCACTGCTCGAGCTGCTCGGGCGGCTCGCACTGCTCGGGCTGCTCGCGCTACTCGCGCTACTCACGCAGCCGGTCACCAGGAAGGCGAGCATCGCCGCAGCGGCCGTACGTGGCAGGTTGGTTCTCACCCGCGGCAGCCTGGCGACAGAATGTGTGAAACCTGTTTGGTTGTCATGCGGATCCCATATGCACCCCCGGCATGCGGCATAGCCTCAGCTCATGTGCGCGTACGTGCTGGTCGCCGAGGACGATCCCAAGCAGGCCGAACTGCTCAGGCGTTATCTGGAGCGTGAGGGCCATGAGGTCCTCGTCGTGCACGACGGGCGTTCCGCGATCGACGAGGCACGGCGGGTGGATCCTGACCTCGTGGTGCTCGACGTGATGATGCCGAAGGTCGACGGGTTGGACGTGTGCCGGGTGCTGCGTGCCGAATCCCTCCTGCCGATCCTGATGCTGACCGCCAGGTCCACCGAGGACGACCTGCTGCTGGGGCTCGACCTCGGTGCTGACGACTATGTGGCCAAGCCGTACAGCCCGCGTGAGCTGATGGCCCGCGTGCGGACGCTGCTGCGCCGCACCCGCAAGGCCCAGGACGCCGATCGGCGGCAGTTCCAGGCGGGCGATCTCGTCGTGGACCCGGTCAGGCACACCGTCACCGCGGCGAACACCCCGGTGGAGTGCACGCTCGCGGAGTTCCGGATCATCGAGACGCTGGCCGCCGAACCCGAGCGGGTGTTCACCAGGAAGCAGTTGCTGGAGCGCATCCACGGCTTCGACCGGTTCATCACCGAACGCACCGTCGACGTGCACGTGATGAACCTGCGCAAGAAGATCGAGCCTGATCCGCGCCGACCGGTCCGGCTGCTGACCGTGTACGGCGTCGGCTACAAACTGACCCGCGCATGAGGTCGATGTTCGTCAGATTGCTCACGAGCTCCGCTGTCGTGGCGCTCTGCTCGATCACGGCCACGGCGTGGCTGGCCGCCAGCAGCACCTCCGGCGCCATCCAGCGCGAACAGGGCCAGACACTGGCCAGCGACGCCCAGATCAACAACAGCCTGCTCGGTTACGCCTCTCGCCATCCGGACTGGTCGGACGTCGCCGCCACGGTGCGCGAACTCGCCACCCGAAACAACCGCCGCATCGCGGTGACCACCGAGAACGGCACCCTCATCGCGGATTCGGCGACCGCCGGGACTCCGCTGCCCGCCAGGGTGTCGGCCGTCGTCGACCCGCTGGCCGTGGACGTGACCCTGGTGCCGGGGGCGGCCAATGATCGAATCGATCCACGCGCGGTGGGTCCTTTCCTGCTGCCCGCCCGTGATCGCACCCGGCTGACGAAGGCCGCCAACTCCTACGCCGCCTGCGCCCGCCGTACCGGGCAGGCCGTGGAGACGACCGTCTCGAACACCGGCAGGCCGCTCGTGACGACGACCGGCAGGGGTGCCGTTCAGGAGCCGAGCCCGGTGCCGAGCCCGATGACGAGCCCGGTCCCCACGGAGATGGTCGTCTGCGACGCCACCACCTTGAACGCGCCGACCCGCACCGAGAAGACCGCGTTGCGCCAGCTCAACCTCCTGGTCAGCAGGTGTCTCAAGGGCAAGAGCACAGAACGGGGCTCGGTCGGCCTCGACTTCACCTGGGTTTCGAAGAAGAAGCAGCCGGCGTCGCCGGCCGCCGAACTCGATCAGACGATCTCCTCCTGCATCATCACCGCCCGCAAGGAGCAACTCGATCCTTACGTCGCCCCCGCGGCGTACCTGTACATCGGCTCCCCCACCGAAACCACCGCCCCGCGCATCCCGCTGCCCTCGATCGCCGGTGCCGCCCTCCTCGTGCTCGTCCTGACCGTGGGCGTGAGTGTCATGGCGGCCAGACGCCTGGTCAGGCCCGTCAACGCGCTCACCCACGCCGCGCGGCGCATGCGTGACGGGGACAGCTCCGCCCGCGTCACGCTGAGGACCAGCAGCGAGATCAGCGAGCTCGCCACGGCGTTCAACGAGATGTCCGAACACCTTCAGCGCATGGAGAAACAGCGCAAGGCGATGGTCAGCGACGTCTCCCACGAGTTGCGCACCCCGCTGAGCAACCTGAGGGGCTGGCTGGAGGCGGCCCAGGACGGCGTCGCCGAGTTGGACCCGGCGCTGATCGCCTCGCTGGTGGAGGAGACCCTGCTGTTGCAGCACATCGTCGACGACCTTCAGGAGCTCGCCCTCGCCGACGTGGGCAAGCTCCGTCTGCATGTCGAACCCGTTCACCTCGGCGACCTGCTCGACCAGGTGACCACCGCGCACCGAGGCCGGGCCGAAGCCGCGGGCCTCACGCTGACCACCGTGATCACCGACGCCCCCTCGCTGACCGCGGATCCGGTACGACTCCGCCAAGCCATCGGCAACCTGGTCACCAACTCCCTGCGCTACACCCCGCGCGGCGGGCACATCACGCTGGGCGCATACCAGGATGGTGACCAGGTCGTCATCGAGGTGACCGACACGGGCATCGGAATCCGCGCCGACCACCTCCCCCACATTTTCGACCGGTTCTGGCGGGCGGAGAAGTCCCGCAACCGGCGGACCGGCGGCAGCGGGCTCGGGCTCGCCATAGTCCGCAACCTGGCCGAGGCACACGGCGGCACAGCCACGGCCACCAGCGTCTCCGGCATCCGCACGACGTTCACCCTGCGCCTACCGTCGCAACTCGCCCCCAAGCCGTAAAAAAGCCGATCCTCGCTTGAGCGAGGATCGGCCGCTGCGTATGCCTACGCGTCGCCGGACGTCAGCCCGATCGGGCAGGAGACCCCGGTGCCGCCGATGCCGCAGTAGCCGTTCGGCTCCTTGAAAAGGTACTGCTGGTGATAGACCTTCGACTGACGCAATAATTCTGGCGGAGGTCCCCCATGGCTCAGCTCGGCTCGGCTATCCCCGTCGTCTCCTACGCTCGCATCTCCGCCGACACCAGGCGGGACCAACACGGAGTTGAGGATCAGCACAAGCTCAACCGCGAGACCGCGGCCCGCCTTGGCTGGACGGTCGTCCACGAGTACACGGACAACGACAAGTCAGCGGCCAAAGCCGACGTGGTCCGCGACGACTTCGAATCCATGCTGAAGGCGCTTCGCTCGGGAGAACTGCCCGATGGCACGGCGGTGCAAGGCGTCGTGATCGTGGCCGAAGACCGGCTTGCCCGGCGGCCCGGCGACTACGAGCGCTTCGCCGAAGCGATCACCTATCAGGACGGTCGAGTCTTCGCCGATGCCCGCGGCGCGAAGGACCTCTACAACGAGGACGCCGAGAGCATGGGGCTCTTCGGCGCGGTGATCTCCAAGATGGAGGTCCGCAAGATGCAGCGCCGCATGCGCCGCTCCCACAGGACGCGCGCAGAGCAGGGCATGCCTGTGGGCGGGACGCGCCCCTTCGGATGGAAGCCTGACCGTCTGACGCTCGACCCCCAAGAGGCTCCCCTGGTACGGCAAGCGGTCCTCGATCTGATCGCCGGACGGTCCCTCCACTCGATCACGATGCAGTGGCAGAAGGATGGCGTGAAGACGTCGCTGGGCAACGAGTGGACGTCCGCCTCGCTCAAGATCACGGTCTCGAACCCGCGCATCTGCGGATGGCGTGAGATCAACCGCGAACTCGTCAGGGACGGCAACGGAGACCCCGTTGTAGGTCAATGGGAGCCGATCGTCACCCCCGCGCAGTGGATGGCCGTGCGGAACATCTTCGACGCACGCAAGGGCCACTTCATCTATCCAGACGGACGCGTCGGTCACATCCTGGCGCAGGACTTCCGAGAGCCCAACTACCTGCTGACCGGCATCCTGCGCTGCGGCCGTCCCAAGGCGGACGGATCGCTCTGCAACACCTCCCTCCGGGTTACTCACAGCAAGGACTGCGTCCAGCACATCTACATCTGTCCCGGTAGATCAGCCGGAGGGTGCGGTGGCGTGGGTCGGCGCGGCGACATGGTGGACCTGTACATCTCGGAGGCGGTGCTGGCGAAGCTTGAAGAGGTGCAGCTCGCCACCTCAGCTGAGCCAAGCGCCTGGCCCAAGCAGTCCGAGTACGAGGACGCGAAGAGCCGCTTGGACACACTCCGAACCCAGTGGACAGCCGGGAACATCAGCAACGATCTCTTTTTCTCCAGCGCTGCCGAACTGGAAAAACGAATCTCCCGGCTTCGCAACGAAGCCCAGAGCTTCACCGCATCGCTCCAGCGCCAGCGAAGCCGCTCGAACACAGATGTGGCAGAGATCCGGCGGCGGTGGTACTTGCCTGAGGCAGAGGGCGGCCTGCCTTTGTCTGTGAAGCGGACCTACATCCGTGAAGCCCTCCACGCCGTGATCATCTATCCCAGCGGCAAGGGGCGGAAGCCGTTCAATCCGGATCTGCTTGAGCCGATCTGGCGCCAGGGCTGAGACGTCCTGGACGTCTTGGGGAGGTGGGCCCTTACTCGGGGGTCACAACTCTCTTGCTTTCACACGTATGCAGCCGTAGGCAGCCGGACGTCACGGGACGCAGCGGTATGCAGCCGGACGTCAACGGACGTCTTCAGACGCGATCCGGCAGGAACTTTGGCCTGCGTGAACGCGTCCACCTAGTGGTACAACCGATCTACGCAAGATGCTACCGACCCACCCACAGCACGACACAGCGAGCATCTCGGCGAATCACCTCAGGCGCATACACGAGCCCGGGCACACCACTTCTCGACCACCGATGATCCGTCGGAGGGCCCCGGCCCGGCGGTAGGTGTCCACACAGAGCGCGCCATTCACATCCTCGCCGCACTCCATTACTGATCTTTCTCGCTGCTGCGCTCCACCCGCCAACGGCTGTCTTCGGGCTGCCCTGACGGCGTGCGCTTCGTCGTGGACGTCAGGTGCGGCGGTGGCTCCATCCACGAGGGAAGGAGGCCACCTGAACCCTGAAACCCCCCTGTCTGCCCAGGAGTGGGGCAGGCAACAAGCCACTCGATCTCCTCGCTGGTCCGAGGAGAAATGGCAGCGCATTGCCACGGTCCTCGGTGTCTGCGTTGCCCCCGCCTCCCTGCCCGACGACGCGTCAGGCAAGGAGGCCGCGTGACCGTGTCCCCTACCTTCTCCGCCGACATAGTGGCCGCGATGGAACGCGCGGCCATGCCGGACTTCGCCCGCTGGCAACGCATGGTGTACGCCACCGGCGGATGCGCTCAGCCCGTCCGGTTGCACGGCGAAAGGCTCACCCTGGACAGCCGGACGGGCGAGGTCCTGGACGTGTACCGCACCGCCGACGAGCCGACCGGGTACCTGCTCACAGCCTGCGGCAACCGACGTGCGTCACGGTGTCCAGCCTGCTCGGCGGTCTACAAGGACGACGCCTACCACATGATCATCTCCGGGCTGCGCGGCGGCAAGGGCGTCCCCGAGGAGGTCAGCGGGCATCCGCGGGTGTTCGCCACCTTCACCGCCCCGTCCTTCGGCGCGGTCCACGCTCACCGCGAGCAAACAGGCAAGACGCGGCCATGCCGTCCTCGCCGCGACCATCCCGTCTGCCCACACGGGCGGCCCGAGGGGTGCGGGCGGCGGCATGACCGCGATGACCCCCAGGTCGGGCAACCGCTGTGCGTGGACTGCTATGACTACATCGGAGCTGTGCTGTGGAACGCTCACGCGGGCGCGCTGTGGCGAGAGTTCACCAAGGCCATGCCGTCCGTGCTTGCTCGTCTGCTCGGCATCTCCCGCGGCGAGCTGCGCAGGATGGTCCGGCTGTCGTACGCCAAGGTCGCCGAGTACCAGGCGCGCGGCCTGGTCCACTTCCACGCCGTGATCCGCCTCGACGGACCGGACGGCCCTACCGCCCCTCCCTCAGACCGATGCACGGTCGAGCTGCTCGAACGAGCCATCCGCCAGACCGCCGGTCGCGTCCACCTCGACCTGACGCAGGAGTCCGTCCGCTGGGGCGATCAACTCGACGTCCGGCCGATCTACGTCGCGACCGAACTGGACGGTGTCAGTGATCAGCGCGTGGCCGCGTACGTGGCCAAGTACGCCACCAAGGGCGCCGAGTCAGCCGGAACCGTGGACCGCCCCATCCGGCAACCATGGGAGATCGCCCGGCTGACGGTGACCGAGCACGCCCGCCGCATGATCTACACGTGCTTCAGCCTGGCGGAACTTGCCGACTACAAGAGCCTGCGTCTCCGGCAATGGGCCCACATGCTCGGCTACCGCGGCCACTTCTCCACCAAGTCCCGCCACTACTCGATCAGGCTCGGAGACCTACGACAGGCACGGGCCGACTACCGCGCCGAGCACGCACGCCTGCTCTCCGGACTGCCGTCCCCGGCCGAAACCGTCACGGTCGCCGAGTGGCGCTATGCCGGGAGCGGTCTCCGCAACGGAGAGCCCTTCTGGGCCAGACTAGCCCGCCAACAGATCGCAATAGCCCGCCGCATCGCACGCGAGCGAGACAAGCAGATCGCCTGACCCTGGCCCGGGCGGAGTGGTGCGGCCGGCGCCAATGCGAAGCACCCGAAGGGCCGCGCAGCGGTTGGGGCCGGCGGCACCACGGCTGCTATCCGGCAGACGGGGCGCGGAACTCGTCGAGCGCATCAAGCGCGAGCTCCCAGACGAACGGAGCTCCGCCACTCCGCGGCGGGGCTGGTTCCCAGACGCCAGGGCCGTACAGCACCTTCACGCCCGCCCCCCGCAGCTCGTTGATGTTCCGCTCGAACGCAGGATGGGCGGCCTGGGCACTGTTGACCGCCGGAGCCGCGACCAACGGAATGCCCATGCCAATAGCCTCAGTGATCAGTCCCAGAGCCAGCGTGTCGCTGATCCCCGCAGCCCACTTGTTGATCGTGTTGAAGGACGCAGGACAGACCAGTATGGCGTCAGGGCTCGGAAGCACATCGGGCTCGTCCGGATTCTTGTATTTGTGACGCACCGGGTAGCCGGTGAGCTCCCCGAGAGCCTCGCTGTCCACGAACTTCATCGCCTCCGGCGTGGCGACCACGCATGGAGTCCAGCCCCGTTCGGCGGCCAGCGCGACAAGCTCGCCAATGACACGGGCCCGCGGGGTGGCGCAGACGACGACATAGAGCACAGGGCGCTGCGGATGATCTGGCACGTTCATGAAGGCATTCAAGTCCAATCACCCGGCCAGCGTGGGCGGCCTGGCTACGCTGGGAATGTCCCGTCGCGCGAGCGGAGGAGTCCCCTGTGCATGACATCGGGTTGGACGGCGAGCCGATCGGGGCGAGGATCGCGCACGTGCGGAAGCTGCGCGGCCTCACACAGAACGAGCTGGCCCAGCGAGTCCCCTGCTCCAAGAGCCTGATCGCCCAGGTGGAACGCGGACACAAACCCGCTACCCCGTCCCTGGTGGCAGCCGTGGCCAGGGCGGTCAACGTGGACGTGACCGAGCTGACCGGCCAGCCGTACCGTGGCCGTACGGCCCGCACCGACCGCATCCACGCCACGGTCTCCGAGCTTCGGCAAGCCCTGGTGTACGGCGACGTCCCTCCAGACCTGGAGACTCCCGCACGCAACCTTGAGGATCTAGAGACCGAGGTCATCCGGATCGGCAAGTTGCGGCAGGCCGCGCAGTACGTGGAACTTGGCACCGTGCTGCCCGGCCTGATCCAAGAGCTGACCTACTCCGTCCACGAGCTCAGCGGGCCTCAGCGCGCCAGAGCCTTCGGCCTTCTCAGCCACGCGTATTCCGCAGCCGACTCCATGGTCTACAAGCTCGGCTATCTCGACCTGTTCCACGTCGCTGTACAGCGCATGACATGGGCCGCCGAGCACGCTGATGATCCGATGCTGAAGCCGGTCTCAGACGTACGGCGAAGCATGGCGTTCATGGCGACAGGCGCATGGGACGGCGGCCTACGGCTCCTCGACCGAACCTCCCGGCGACTGGGAGACGTGCACCGCACAGGCAACCGAACCACGCTCAGCGTGTACGGCACCGTGCAGCTTCGAGCCGCGATCCTGGCCGCTCGCGGCAACCGCTCGTCCGCCGCCTGGGCGTACATGCAAGAGGCAGACGAGACGGCCAAGCGCCTGCAACGCGACACCAACGACTACGGACTCTTCTTCGGCCCCAGCAACGTCGCCATTCACGACGTCGCGGTCGCGGTGGAGCTGGGCGACGCCGACGAAGCCATCCGCCGTGGCGCCACTCTCACCCTGGCCGCAACCGTCCCGGCCGAGCGTGCCAGCCATCACTACATCGACCTGTCCCGCGCGTGGTTGTGGGCGGGCAAGCGTGACAAGGCCCTGAGCTGCGTCCTGACCGCCGAGACGATCGCCCCCCAGCGGACCCGCTATCACCCGATGGCCCGCGAAACGGTGGGACGCCTCCTCGACGTTCAACGGCGCATCCCCGAGAACCTGCGCGGCGTCGCCTCACGTATGGGCTTGGGACGATCCCGGAGTATCACAAGGTCGTGAAACTTATGACCTTCACGGGCGTGCACGCTTCGATGCATGGACGCCACAAGTCCCCAGGCGAGAGGACCGTTCAGGGCAAGCGAAGGTCCGTCGCAGTCATCGACGTACGCCGTTGATGCGGCCGAACGCCTCCGACACTTCCTGATACCCCATGGCATCGTGGCCGACGTTCACGACGGCTACGAGCTGGCGTTGGTGTCCGTGTGGGTCGGCCTCGTGGTCTGGTGCTATGGCGACCGCTTCTGGTGGCGCAGCGGCTGGGACGCCCGGCGCAGCAGGCCCGTCTACGCTTGGCATCCTGCGGTGGAGCCGAATCGAGCCGCCACCCGGATAGCCCGCCGCTACGCCCAACTGCAGGAGACTCATCCCCAGTCGGAGACAGTCGCCTCAGCCATGAACGGGTCGCCGAAGACGGCTGAGGACCCGCGGTGAACCAGGAGCAGCCAGGAGTAGGCAGCCGAGTCAAGATCGTGGACCTGCTGCACAGCCACGCCCGCACCAGGTCCTACGCCAGGTGGCTCCTCGGCAGATGCGGCACGGTCGTAGCCGTACTGAAGTACGGCACAGTTGCCCTCGTCGAACTCGACGGCCAAGCATCCGAACTACCCGACGGCGTCCGCCGCTGGCCCGTCCACTGGGACGACCTCCTCGTAGAGCCCGCGATGCCCGCACCGGCCGAACCCGCTACGAGTTACGGCACGGGCGTATGTGCGACCGGTCTCGAAAGACTCAGGCACGCGGTACCGCCGAAACAGGCCAGGGGATTGTGCGGCGAACCGGTGCGTCCATTGATGATCGGCGATTGGCCAATGCCGTTCGCCCCCACATTGGCCCACACCTGCGACGAGTGCATTCGCCTGGCTGCTGTAACAACGTGACCTTCCGCTTTACAGGCGGCGCGATCACCCTGATCGTCTTGCCCCAACATGAGGTCCGAAGGTCGTGCACGGCTGCCGCCGTATGCTCATGGAAGCCGATGTTGCCGTCAACAGCACCACCCTGCCCGTTGGCAAGACCTGACGAAGGAGGGTCGCGGCAGCGATCGCCCCAGCCCGCATGGACAGCACCGAAGTGGCGATCGTCATGGCCCTAGCAGGGCTCTCACGGAGGACACCCGCGTTAGGAGAACGGCGCTCCTGTGGTCCGGCGTGCTGGGTGACCTGCGGGGATGCTAAGCATCGATAGATGCCATACCTTGATCATCTCGCGTATGTCCCACACCTGGAGTTATCGGGAGGGACAGCCCTAGCTTTGTGCTGCACGTGCAGCAACTCGAAACGGGATATCTACTTCACAATGAGTGCCCAGTACGCATGGTCTGAACGCTTCCCTGCAAGGCCTCCAGTGACCGAAGGTTCTGATCACCCGGCGGTCAGTCCACTCGGCGATCTGTATCCCCCGGCTACCGAAGCAGAGGTCCGCAAGCTTGAAGAGGGGCTGGGTGTGGAGCTGCCGCCGAGTTACCGGCAGTTTCTCCTGTTCGCCAACGGGTGGGGTAGCGACGATGACTGCTGCCTGCTGCGTGTCGAAGAAGTCGGCTGGCTCCGTGATGTCGATCCCTCGATCGCCGAGAGCTGGTCAGAACCCAAGCCCGAGAACTCATGGAGCGTGCCCGACGAGCTCTACTTCGTCTACGGACACGAGCAAGTCTCCGGCAACATGAGAGGGGAGTATGTAGCCGACACCCTTCTGGCCGGGTATTGGGACGATGGAGTCGTTCTCCTCAATCCCCACGTCAACACCTCTGAAGGTGAGTGGGAAGCCTGGTATCTCGCGCCATGGCTGGCTGGCGCTAGGCGCTACAGGTCCTTCTGGGACCTCGCAATGGACGAGCTGCGAATGCGATACCCGAGTTGATGTCCCATTCGTCGTTGAGCTTCGCCGACTCGGGTCCTTCGTGGCGGTGGTCATGCGCGTGGGCGGCGCTGGCCGCGACCGGCCGAAGAGCCGCAGCGCGGCCAGCGACCGCCCCGAAGCGCGGCAGGTCGCCGCAGGCGAACTGCCCTCGACCCTGTAGAGAAGATTGTCGCCGGTGTTACTGCCTATGACGCTCTTCCAGTGTTGCTCGGCCCAGGATCAGGTCTGTGATGCGCACTGATCGGGCCACGAAAGCTCGCGCCTCCAGACCACCGACGCGCCTGAGTACCCAACGAAGATCACGTGCGCATGAGCTCAAGATACGACGTTGCTCCTCCGTGAGAACGCCACGCTGAGAGCCGACATACGAGGTCACGATGCCCGCCATGTAGGCATCAGCGAGCACGAAGTCCGAGAAAACGTCGTCCCCCATACCCGGGAACGGCTGGCCGAGGTGCTCGGCCCAGAGGACCGAGACCTCGTTGAAGACCGCTCGGTTCACTCACCAGCAGGCGCGATGCCTACCGGGCAAGCGACCCCAGTCCCTCCTATCCCGCAGTAGCCGCTTTTGTTGCGGTGAAGGTACTGCTGGTGGTAATCCTCGGCGAAGTAGAACGGACCCGCGGCAGCCACCTCAGTGGTGATCTCTCCGTATCCGGCCGTCTTGAGCACCTGCTCGTACGCGTCTCGCGACGTCTCCGCCGCCTTCCGCTGCTCCGGCGAGTGGTGGTAGATCGCGGAGCGGTACTGCGTCCCCACGTCGTTGCCCTGGCGCATCCCCTGGGTAGGGTCGTGGGCCTCCCAGAAGACCTTGAGCAGCTCCTCGTACGAGATCTCGGCGGGGTCGAAGACGACCCGGACCACCTCGGTGTGCCCGGTCCGTCCGCTGCACACCTCCTCGTACGTGGGGTTGGGCGTGTAGCCGCCCTGGTAGCCGGCGGCGGTCGTGACCACGCCGGGGGTCTGCCAGAACTTCCGCTCGGCGCCCCAGAAGCACCCCAGCCCGAAGTCCGCCACCTCGAGACCGTCGGGGTAGGGCGGGGCGAGAGGGGCGTCGAGGACGGCGTGTCGCGCCGGGACGGGCATGGTCTCGGCGCGCCCCGGCAGGGCGTCCTCGCGACTGACCATCGATGTCTTGTTGCCGAACAGCCAACCCATCGCGCCACCTCCACAGGCTCTTCCACTCTACAGACGCGCCAACGCTTTACGGTTCCTACATAGTCCCGTACAGATGCTCGCATTTGTAGTGAAGGGTGGTAATGCCCGAATATGGGGTTCATGCCTGACGCGCGACGCGGTGTTCTGTACGGAGTGGCCGCCTACATCATGTGGGGTTTGTTCCCGCTCTACTGGCCGCTGCTCAAGCCGGCGGGAGCGGTGGAGATCCTGGCCCATCGGATCGTGTGGTCGCTGGTCGCCGTGGTCGCCATGTTGGCCGTACGGCGGCACTGGTCGTGGATCAAGGAGCTGGTGGCTCAGCCCGGGAAGCTCGGGCTGCTGACCCTGGCCGCCATGGTCATCACGGTGAACTGGGGGACCTACATCTACGCGGTCAACACCGGTCACGTGGTGGAGGCCGCGCTCGGCTACTTCATCACCCCGCTGGTGAGCGTGGTGTTCGGGGTCGTGCTGCTGCGTGAGCGGCTGCGGCGGCTGCAGTGGGTGGCCGTGGGGTTCGGGGTGCTGGCCGTGCTGGTGCTGACCGCCAACTACGAGCGGCCGCCGTACATGGCGCTGGTGCTGGCCGTCAGCTTCGGGGGCTATGGACTGATCAAGAAGCACGCGAACGTGGGCGCCGGCGAGAGCTTGACCGTGGAGACACTGGTGCTGTTGCTGCCGGCGCTGGGCTACGTGGTGTTCCTGCAGCAGGCGGGCCAGGCGACGTTCGGGACCGCGGGCGTGGGGCACGCCCTGCTGCTGGTCGGCGGGGGTGTGATCACGGCGGTGCCGCTGATGTGCTTCACGGCCGCCGCCAACCGGGTGCCGCTGAGCACGATCGGGCTGATGCAGTACATCGCGCCCGTCCTGCAGTTCCTGTGCGGGGTGCTGATCGCCAGGGAGACCATGCCGCCGAGCCGGTGGATCGGGTTCTCGCTGGTGTGGCTCGCGCTGGCGATCTTCACGTACGACAGCTTCCGTACGGCGCGTGCCGCACGGATGGCCAGGTCAACCCGACCGCTCGACCACGTAGTCACATAGCGACAGGAAGGCGCCCCTGGCCGGGATGTCGGGCAGGCTGGAGATGTCGTCCCGCGCCCGGTTCACCCAGTCGTCCAGATCGGCCTGGGCCCTGGCCATCGCCGGGTGCGCCCGCAGCAGGGTCAGCGCCTCTTCGACGTCCGCCTCCGCCACCGGGCCCGACAGCAGCTCCGACAGCCTGGAGGCCGGGTCGTCGGCCAGTGCGTAGAGGACCGGCAGAGTTCTGACGCCCTCGCGCAGGTCGGTGCCCGGCGTCTTGCCCGACTCCGTGGACGTGGAGGCCACGTCCAGCAGGTCGTCGCCGAGCTGCCAGGCCACGCCGATCGCCTCGCAGGCCCTGCTGAGCCGCTCCTCGACCTCGGCGGGGGCGCCGGACAGCAGCGCGCCGAAGCGGCCGGAGGCGGCGATCAGCGAGCCGGTCTTGTCGGCCAGCACGCTGATGTAGTGGGTCACCGGGTCCTCGTCGGCGCGCGGGCCGACGGTCTCGCGGATCTGCCCCTGCACCAGGCGGGAGAACGTCTGCGCCTGGATCCGGATCAGCTCGGGGCCGAGGTCGGCCAGCAGGTCGGACGCCTGGGCGAACAGGTAGTCGCCGGTGAGGATGGCGACGGTGTTGTCCCATCGGGCGTTGGCCGACGGGGAGCCCCGGCGCACCGGGGCCTCGTCCATGACGTCGTCGTGGTAGAGGGAGCCGAGGTGGGTCAGCTCGATCACCACGGCGCCGGGCACCACGCCCGGCGCCGAGGGGTCGCCGAACTGGGCCGCCAGCAGCACCATCAGGGTGCGGAAGCGCTTGCCGCCGGCCTGGATGAGGTGCATGGACGCCGCCGTGACGAAGGCGTCCTCGCTCTCCACCGAGGTTCGCAGCAGCTTCTCGACGGCGGCCAGTCCGTTGGCCACATCCTGCGCCAACCGCTCATCCTCGATGGGAAGGTCAACCACGGGAGGCGCGGACATATAAAATCCCCTATCTGACGAAAAGGCTGGCAGCGGCGTTGTGGGCGAGCTGGAGCACGGGCTCCGGGAACACCCCGACCCCTACCGTAACCAGCATGGCGATCGCGATGACCGCCACGGTCCCCGCACTGGGGATCGCGATCGACGGCCCGTCCGCCGCCGGCTCGTTGAAGAACATCAGCACGATGACCCGGACGTAGAAGAACGCCGCGATCGCCGAGGCGACGACGCCCACCACGACCAGCCCGGTCATCCAGTTGCCGAGCGAGTCGCCGGCTTCCCTGCCACTGGCCAGCGCCGCCGTGAACACGGCGTACTTGCCGAAGAAACCACTGGTCAGCGGGATTCCGGCGAAGGCCAGCAGGAAGAAGGCGAAGACTCCCGCCAGCATCGGCGAGCGCTTGCCCAGCCCGGCCCAGCGGGACAGGTGGTTCGCCTCGCCGCCCGGGTCGCGCACCAGCGTGACCACCGCGAACGCGCCGACCGTGGCCAGGCCGTAGACCAGCAGGTAGAACAGGATCGCCTGCATGGAGATGGCGTTGCCCGCGGCCGTGCTGGACGTGGCGACCACGCCCACCAGCAGGAAGCCGGCGTGCGCGATGGAGGAGTAGGCGAGCATCCGCTTGATGTCGGTCTGGGTGATCGCCAGGATCGAACCGACGATCATGGTGAGCGCGGCGATGACCCAGATGACCGGACGCCAGTTCCAGTCCAGGCCGCCCAGGCCGGCCCAGAAGACCCGCAGCAGGGCGCCCACGGCCGCGACCAGCGTGCCGGAGGCCATGAGGGCGGTGATGGGCGTCGGCGCGCCCTGGTAGACGTCCGGCTTCCAGGCCTGGAACGGCGCGGCGCCGAGCTTGAACAGCAGGCCGACGCCGAGCAGCGAGAACCCGAGCAGCAGCAGCGGGTCGAGCAGCGCGCCCGTCGCCATGGCCTGGCTGATCCCGGCGAAGGAGACCGTGCCGGCGTAGCCGTAGATCATGGCGGTGCCGTACAGGAAGAACGCCGAGGAGAACGCGCCCAGCAGGAAGTACTTCATCGACGCCTCCTGCGACAGCAGGCGGCGACGGCGGGCCAGGCCGCACAGCAGGTACAGCGGCAGCGACATGACCTCAAGGCCGACGAACATCGTCAGCAGGTCGTTGGCGGCCGGGAAGAGCAGCATGCCGCCGATCGCGAACAGCGCGAGGGGGTAGACCTCGGTGTGCGCGCTGCCGGCACGCTCGGCCTCCTCCTCGTCGGCGCTGCCGGGCACCGCGGCGGCCGACGCGACGAAGTGACCCTCGTCGTTGATCAGCAGCACACAGACGAACGACAGGACGAGGATGACGCCCCAGATGAACAGGGACGGCCCGTCGACCGCGAGGGCGCCCATGGCGACCGGCGTGGTCGGCACGTCGCCGGAGACGACCTGCAGGATGACGAGGGCGAACGCGCCCGCGATGCTGAGCAGGGTGATGGGCACCTGCATCGACTTGCGCAGATAGCGGGGCGCGAACGCCTCCACCAGCACGCCGACGATGGCGGCGCCGAAGATGAGCAGTAGCGGCGCCAGCGTGCCGTACTCGATCGTCGGCGCCACGATGGTGTTGTTCACTGACCGGCTCCCTTCTCAGCGATAGCCGGATTGTCCACTTCCACGTTGGTCAGCGTGCTGGTGACCGCTGGGTTGATCACGTCGAGCAGTGGCTTGGGGTAGAACCCGAAGCCGATGATCAGGGCGATCAGCGGCGCCATCACCCAGATCTCGCGTGCGTTGAGGTCCTTGAACGCCTTCACCGGCTCGCTCGTGGGCCCGTTCAGGGTCCGCTGCACCATCCACAGGATGTAGACGGCCGCCAGGATGACGGCCACCGCGGAGACGATCGCCGCCGCCACGAACGCGCCCGACCCGGAAGCCGTGCTGGAGTAGGCGCCGATCATCACCATGAACTCGCTGACGAACGTCGACAGCCCCGGCAGCGACAGCCCGGCCAGGCCGGCGATCAGGAAGAAGCCGGCGAGCATCGGGGCGACCTTCTGGACGCCCCCGTAGTCGGCGATGTGCGGCGAGCCCCGCCTGGCGATGAGGAACCCGGCGGCCAGGAACAGCGCGCCGGTGGCGAAGCCGTGGTTGACCATGTACAGCGTCGCGCCGGCCTGGGAGACCTGCGACATGGCGAACACGCCCATCACGATGAAGCCGAAGTGCGAGATCGACGTGTAGGCGATCAGGCGCTTCATGTCGGTCTGCCCGATGGCCACGATCGCGCCGTAGATGATGCTGATGACCGCGAGCACCACGATCGGCATCGTGAACGCCTTGGCCGCGTCGGGGAACAGCTCCAGGCAGAAGCGGAGCATGCCGAACGTGCCGACCTTGTCGAGCACGCCCACGAGCAGCACGGCGGCACCGGCCGGAGCCTGCGCGGCGGCGTCGGGCAGCCAGGTGTGCACCGGCCAGAGCGGCGCCTTGATGGCGAAGGCGATGAAGAAGCCGGCGAACAGCCACTTCTGCGTGGCCGGGTCCTGGATGGCCCCGATGAGCTCGGGGAACATGAACGTCTGCTTGTCGGCGATGATGTACAGCCCGATGACCGCGACCAGCATGAGCAGGCCGCCGAACAGGGAGTACAGCAGGAACTTGACGGCCGCGTAGGACCGCTGGGCGCCGCCGTACGACCCGATCATGAAGTACATCGGGATCAGCATGGCTTCGAAGAAGACGTAGAACAGGAAGACGTCGGTCGCCGCGAAGACGCCGATCATCATCGCTTCCAGCACCAGCAGGAGCGAGAAGTACGTCTTCACCGACCGCTTGGGCGCGACCACGGTGCCGTCGGCGGCCTTGACGCCGTCGGCGTCGTGCCAGGAGGCGAGCACCACGATCGGCACCAGCACCGCCGACAGGGCGATCAGCACCAGCGCCACACCGTCGACGCCGACGCCGAAGTGCACCCCGAAGGACGGGATCCAGTCGTAGACCGCCTCGAACTTGAACCGGTCACCGGCGGCGCCGGGGAACTGGAACGCCATCACCAGCGTGAGCGCCAGGACCACCAGCGAGACCGCCAGCGTGACCTGCTTGGCCAGCTTGTCGCTGCCCTTGGGGAGCAGGGCCACCACGATGGCGCCCAGCACGGGCACCGCCATGATGATCGGGAGCCAGAGTGCCGACATCAGATGTTCCCAACGAGGAGCAGGGCGCCGGTCACCAGGGCGGCACCGATCAGGATGGACAGCGCGTACGTTCGTGCGAAGCCCGTCTGGAGCCGTCGCAGGCGCCCTGAGCTCCCGCCGATGCCCGCGGCCAGGCCGTTGACCAGCCCGTCGATGCCACGGTTGTCGAAGTAGACGGCGAAGCGGGTCAGCCACTGGCCGGGCCGCATGAGCAGCGACTCGTTGATCGCGTCGCCGTACAGGTCACGCCGGGCGAACGTGGTGAGGAACGAACCGCGCGGCTGCACGGCGGGCACCGGGGAGCGGCCGTACTTGAACCAGGCGTAGGCGGCGCCCACCGCGACCAGCGCCAGCGTGGACAGGCCCACGGTGGTGGTGCTGAAGACGTGGAACTCCGGACGGTGCTCCGGCAGGCCCACGGCGGGGGCCAGGAAGTCCATCAGCCGGTTGTCCATGATGAGGAAGTAGCCGAGGACGATCGAGCCGATGGAGAGCAGGATCAGCGGCACCGTCATCACCGAGGGCGACTCGTGCGGGTGGGCGTCCTTCTCCCAGCGCTTCTCGCCGAAGAACGTCATGAAGATCATGCGCGACATGTAGAAGCCGGTGATGCCCGCGCCGAGGACGGCCAGCCAGCCCATCCAGGCGCCGTGCTCCATGGCCGTCTCGATGATCCCGTCCTTGGTGTAGAAACCGGACAGGAACGGGAAGCCGATGATGGCCAGGTAGCCGACGATGAACGTGGCGAAGGTGATCGGCATGTACTTACGGAGACCGCCGTACTTGCGCATGTCCACCTCGTCGTTCATGCCGTGCATGACCGAGCCGGCGCCGAGGAACATGTCGGCCTTGAAGAAGCCGTGCGCGATGAGGTGCGCGATGGCGAAGGCGTAACCCGCCGGGCCGAGGCCCGCGCCGAGCATCATGTAGCCGATCTGCGACATCGTCGAGCCGGCCAGGCCCTTCTTGATGTCGTCCTTGGCGCAACCGATGATCGCACCGGCGAGCAGCGTGACGACGCCGACGATGGTGACGACCAGCGAGGCGACGCTGGAGGCCTCGAAGAACAGGCCGGAGCGGACCACCAGGTAGACGCCGGCGGTGACCATGGTCGCGGCGTGGATGAGGGCGGAGACCGGGGTCGGGCCCTCCATCGCGTCCAGCAGCCAGGACTGCAGCGGCACCTGGGCCGACTTGCCGCAGGCGCCGAGGAGCAGCAGCAGGCCGATGGCGGTGATGGTCCCCGTGGAGACCCCCGACTGCTCCAGCACCTTCGGGGTGAGCTCGCTGAAGTTCAGCGTGCTGAACGAGGTCCAGATGATGAACATGCCGACCAGCAGGCCGAGGTCGCCGACGCGGTTGACGACGAACGCCTTCTTGGCGGCGACGGCGGCCGACGGCTTGAACTGCCAGAAGCCGATCAGCAGGTAGGAGGCCAGGCCGACGCCCTCCCAGCCGATGAACAGGCCGACGTAGTTGTCGGACAGCACCAGCAGGAGCATCGCGGCGACGAACAGGTTCAGGTAGGCGAAGAACCGGCGCCGGTCGGGGTCGTGCGACATGTAGCCGATCGAGTAGATGTGGATCAGCGATCCGACACCCGTGATCAACAGGGCGAAGCTGATCGACAACGGGTCGATCAGCAGGCTCATGTCCACCATGCCCGGGATGAACTCGTACAGGTGCACGGCCTGACGGCGCTGAGCCTCCCCGAGTCCGAGCAGCTCGACGAACGCCAGCACCGCCACGACGAACGAGGCGAGGGACATGGCCACGCCCAGCAGATGGCCCCACCGGTCGGAGCGGCGGTTGAGCACCAGCAGGATGAGCGCCCCCAGCAACGGGAGCACGATCATCAGCCAGGACAACCCGATCGCGCCACCAGCGGTGTGCTGGATGATCTCAGCAGGAGATTCCACCAGTCACCTCTTAGTACTTCAGCAGGTTGACGTCGTCGACCGACGCTGACCTGCGGGTTCGGAAGATCGTCACGATGATTGCCAGGCCTACCACGACCTCGGCCGCGGCCACCACCATCACGAAGAACGCGATGATCTGGCCTTCGAGGTTGCCCACCTGCCTGGCGAAGGTGACGAAGGCGAGGTTGCAGGCGTTGAGCATGAGCTCGACGCACATGAACACCACGATCGCGTTGCGCCTGGTAAGCACGCCGATCGCGCCGATCGCGAACAGCAGGCCGGACAGGATGAGGTATTGCGTGGTCACTTGGACTCCTCCTCGGCCCTGTGCTTGATGGCCTCGGCGAGCTTGGGATCCTCAGGGAGGAGCCCCTGCTCCACGTCGTACCGCGCGATGTAGCGGTTGACCGAGGATTCGGCGACCGAGCCGTCCGGCAGCAGCGCCGGCATGTCGATGGCGTTGTTGCGGGCGTAGGTGCCGGGCCCGGGCAGCGGCGACGGCCTGTCGCCTGCGAACCTGGCGCGGGACTGGTCCTTCTGCGTCGCCTTCTTCTCGGTGCGCTCCCGGTGCGCCAGCACCATCGCGCCGAGCGCGGCGGTGATGAGCAGCGCCGAGGTGATCTCGAACGCGAAGACGTACTTGGTGAACAGCAGCAGCGCGATGGAGCGGATGTAGCCGCCCTGCGCCGTGGCCGCCGCCAGGCCCGCCTGGGTGGAGAAGACCGCGTTGCCGACGGCCAGCACGATCAGCGCCGCGAAGCCGAGGCCGGCGATGATCGCCCAGAACCGCTGTCCCCGGAGCGTCTCGACCAGCGAGTCGGAGGAGTCGACGCCGACCAGCATGAGCACGAACAGGAAGAGCATCATGACGGCGCCGGTGTAGACGATGATCTGCACGGCGGCCAGGAAGGGCGCTTCCTGCACGGCGTAGAGGACCGCGAGGCAGAGCATCACGGTCCCGAGCATCAGCGCCGAGTAGACGGCCTTCCGGTTGAAGACCATGCCGAGCGCCGCGCCGACGGAGATGACGGCGAGCACCCAGAAAGTGATGGTCTCACCCATTGGTCCGTCCCAGCCGGTAGTAGTCCTCTTCGGTCTCGCCGAGCCGCATGGGGTGCGGAGGCTGCTCCATCCCCTGGGTCAGCGGGGCGAGCAGCATCTCCTTGGTGAAGATGAGGCTCTCGCGATTGCTGTCGGCGAGCTCGTACTCGTTGGTCATGGTGAGCGCGCGGGTCGGACAGGCCTCGATGCACAGACCGCACAGGATGCACCGCAGATAGTTGATCTGGTACGTGCGTCCGTAGCGCTCCCCCGGGGAGAAGCGCTCGTCCTCGCTGTTGTCCGCGCCCTCCACGTAGATGGCGTCGGCCGGGCACGCCCAGGCGCACAGTTCGCACCCGATGCACTTCTCCAACCCGTCGGGCCAGCGGTTGAGCTGGTGCCGTCCGTGGAAGCGAGGGGCCGTCGGCTTCTTCTCCTCCGGATAGTTGGTCGTGACGGGCTTCTTGAACATCGTGTGGAAGGTGACCCCGAAGCCTTTGACGGGGTTCAGCCAATCAGTTAGTCCCACTGGGAATCTCCTTGTGCTGCACCCCGTGGTAGTGCGGCAGATCGAGCGGCGGCACAGGGAAGCCGCCTGCCGTCGGCTCGTTGGACAGCTCCTCGAACTCGGCTTCGACCTCCGCCTTCCTGGCTTCCTTGCGTCGCTGGTTCACCGTGTCGAACCGCATCCAGATGGCCAGGGCGCCGATGACGATGATCACACCGAGACCGGCAGAGACGTACAGATCGCCCTCGAAGGTCCCGTTGTTGACGAACAGGACGTTGCGCACGGCGGCGACCAGCAGGATCCACGCCAGGTTGACCGGGATCAGGACCTTCCAGCCCAGCGACATCAGCTGGTCGTAGCGGACCCGCGGCAGAGACGCGCGCACCCAGACGATGAAGCAGAACGTCAGCACGAACTTGATGAAGAACCAGAGCACCGGCCAGTAGCCGACGTTCGCCCCCTCCCACATCGAGATCGGGAAGGGCGCCCGCCAGCCGCCGAGGAACAGCGTGACGGCGATGCCGCTGGCGGTGAAGGTGTGGATGTACTCGGCCATCATGATGACGGCGAACTTCAGCGACGAGGAGTATTCCGTCTGGAAGCCGCCGACCAGCTCGCCCTCACCCTCGGGCAGGTCGAACGGGATGCGCGCGGCCTCGCCGAACATGCAGACCACGTAGACCAGGAACGACGGCAGCAGCAGCACCGCGAACCAGGTCGCCTCCTGCGCCTCGACGATCTCCGACGTGGACAGCGTCCCGGCGAACAGGAAGACGGCCACGAACGACAGACCCATCGCGATCTCGTACGAGACCACCTGCGCCGCCGACCGCAGACCGCCGAGCAGCGCGTACGGCGAGCGCGAGGACCAGCCGGCGAGCACCACGCCGTAGACCGAGACGGCGCCCATGGCCAGCATGAACAGCACGGCCACCGGCAGGTCCACGAGCTGCAGCGGCGTCTGCACGCCGAACAGGTTCACCACCGGCCCGAACGGGACGATGGAGAAGGCCAGGAAGGCCGGCACCACCATGATGATCGGGGCCAGCAGGTAGAGGACCTTGTCCACGGTGTTCGGGAACAGGTCCTCCTTCAGGCCCATCTTGAGGCCGTCGGCCACGGACTGCAGGAGGCCGAACTTGCCGGCCCGGTTCGGTCCGTAGCGGTTCTGCATCCTGGAGATGAGCTTGCGCTCGAACCAGACGCCGAACAGCACGCCCAGCATCAGGAAGACGAACAGCATCACGGCCTTGATGATGGTGATCCAGAGTGGATCCTTGCCGAAGTCGGCAAGGTCGGCCGCGAGAACGATTTTCATGAGGCGCTCCCGATCGTGACGATGTCGCCCGACACGGCGCCGAGATCGCGCGTGACCGAGCAGCCGCCCGAGTTCGACGGCACCCAGACCACCCGGTCCGGCAGGTCGGCGATGCGGACGGGCAGCGTGACAGCCTGGGGCCCGGTGCCGCCGACGACGAGCTTGTCGCCGTCCACGACGCCGATCTCCGTCGCGGTGGCCGCCGAGACCAGCGCCTCGGCGGCGCGGGCGGTGCCCGCGAGGTACGGCTCGCCGTCTTGCAGGCGGCCGTCGTCGAGGAGCAGGTGCCAGGTGGCCAGCAGCGCCTCACCGGCGGCGGGCGCGGGCCGGGTGCGGACGCCGGTGCTCGGCGCCGCGACGCGGGTGCCGCGCCAGGAGCCCATGGCCGACAGCTCGCGCCGGGCGGCCTTGGCGTCGGGCAGGCCCAGGTGGACGTCCATCCGGTCGGCCAGGTTACCGATCACGGCCAGGTCGCTCTGCAGGCCGGGCACCTTGATCGGCGCCTCGAACGAGCGGCCCCTGCCTTCCCAGTTGACGAACGTGCCGCCCTTCTCCTGCACGGTGGCCACCGGCAGGACCACGTCGGCCCGGTCGGTGACGGCGCTCGCGCGGGTCTCCAGGCTGACGATGAACGGGGTGTTCTCCAGCGCGGCCAGCGCGGCGGCGGGGTCGGCCAGGTCGTACGGGTCGACCCCGGCCACGACCAGCGCGTCGAGCTCGCCGTCGAGGGCGGCGGCGAGCATGCCCATGGTGTCGCGGCCCGGCGTGGCGGGCAGCGAGGCCACGTTCCACACCCTGGCGACCTCCGCCCTGGCGCTCTCGTCGTCGACCGGGCGGCCGATCGGCAGCAGGTTGGGCAGCGCGCCGGCCTCCAGGGCGCCGCGCTCGCCGGCGCGGCGCGGGATCCAGGCCGTCCTGGCGCCCGAGGCGGCGCTCAGCCGCGCCAGGGCGGACAGCGCGCCGGGGACGGTGGCCAGCCGCTCGCCCGCGAGCACGATCGTGCCCTCGGCCAGCGTGCCGACCAGCTCGCCGATCGCGTCGGCCTCGCCGCCCGGCGCGGTGCGGATGAGCGTGGCGCCCATCTTCACCACGCCCGGCGTGGCGAACGGGGCGATCGCGGTGACCTTGAGCCCCCGCTTCAGCCACGCCTTGCGCAGGCGCAGGAAGACGATGGGCGACTCCTCCTCGGGCTCGAACCCGACGAGCAGCACCGCCGGCGCGCTCTCCAGGTCGGCGTAGGAGATCTCGATGCCCTTGCCCGCGACCTCGTGGGCCAGGAAGGCGGCCTCCTCGGCGGAGTGCGGCCTGGCCCGGAAGTCGATGTCGTTGCTCCCCAGGGCGAGCCTGGCGAACTTGGCGTAGGAGTAGGCGTCCTCGACCGTGACCCGGCCGCCGACCAGCACGCCGGCCCTGCCGCGGGCGGCGGCCAGGCCCTGGGCGGCGACGCTGAGCGCCTCCGGCCAGGAGGCGGGCTCCAGCACGCCGTCGGCGTTGCGGACCAGCGGCGTCTTGAGCCGGTCGGGCTGCGTGGCGTAGGTGAACGCCCAGCGGCCCTTGTCGCAGTTCCACTCCTCGTTGACCTGCGGGTCGTTGCCCGCCAGCCGGCGGGTGACCCGGCCACGGCGGTGGTCGGTGCGCTGCGAGCAGCCCGACGCGCAGTGCTCGCACGCGCTCGGCGTGGAGACCAGGTCGAACGGGCGGGCCCGGAACCGGTAGGCGGCGCCGGTCAGCGCGCCCACCGGGCAGATCTGCACCGTGTTGCCGGAGAAGTAGGACTGGAACGGCTCGCCGTCGGCGACCCCGATCTGCTCCTTGGCGCCGCGCTCGAAGAACTCGATGAACGGGTCGCCGGCGATCTGGTCGGAGAAGCGGATGCAGCGCGCGCACTGCACGCAGCGCTCGCGGTCGAGCAGCACCTGCGTGGACAGGGGCAGCGGCTTGGGGAAGGTGCGCTTCTGCTCCTGGAACCGGGACTCGCCCTGACCGTTGGACATGGCCTGGTTCTGCAGGGGGCACTCACCGCCCTTGTCGCAGACCGGGCAGTCCAGCGGGTGGTTGATCAGCAGGAACTCCATCGCCGCGCGCTGCGCCTTCTCGGCGACCGGCGAGGTGAGCTGGGTCTGCACGACCATGCCCTCGGCGACCTCGATCGCGCACGACGGCTGCGGCTTGGGGAAGCCGCGGCCGTTGCCCGCGTCGGGGATGTCGACCAGGCACTGGCGGCAGTTCGCCGCCGGGTCGAGCAGCGGGTGGTCACAGAACCTGGGGATCTGGATGCCGAGCAGCTCGGCCGCCCTGATGATCAGCGTGCCCTTGGGGACGCTGATCTGGAACCCGTCGATCGTCAGGGTCACCAGGTTGGTCTCTACAGCGGTTGCGGTCACCGGTCACCCCACACAGTGGACTTCTTCGCGTCGAACGGGCAGCCGCCGACCTCGAAGTGCTTGAGGTATTCCTCGCGGAAGTACTTCACCGAGGAGTGGATGGGGCTGGTCGCCCCGTCGCCGAGCGCGCAGAACGAGCGCCCGAGGATGTTGTCCGCGATGTCGGTGATCGTGGACAGGTCCTCCTCGGAGCCCTGACCGGCCTCCAGGCGCTTGAGCACCTGCTTGAGCCAGAAGGTGCCCTCGCGGCACGGCGTGCACTTGCCGCACGACTCGTGGGCGTAGAACTCGGTCCAGCGCAGCACCGTGCGGACCACGCAGGTGGTCTCGTCGAAGATCTGCAGCGCGCGGGTGCCGAGCATGGAGCCCTTGGCGCCCACCGCCTCGAAGTCGAGCGGCACGTCGAGGTGCTCGTCGGTGAAGATCGGCGTGGACGAGCCGCCGGGGGTCCAGAACTTGATCTGGTGGCCCGCGCGGATCCCGCCCGCCATGTCGAGCAGCTCGCGCAGCGTGATCCCCAGCGGCGCTTCGTACTGGCCGGGCCTGGTGACGTGGCCGCTCAGGGAGAAGATGCCGAAGCCCTTGGACTTCTCCGTCCCCATCCCCGCGAACCAGTCGGCCCCGTTGGCGATGATGGCGGGAACACTGGCCACAGATTCCACGTTGTTCACAACAGTAGGTGAGGCGTAAAGCCCCGCCACGGCCGGGAACGGAGGCTTGAGACGCGGTTGACCTCTGAAGCCCTCCAGCGAGTCGAGCAGCGCCGTCTCCTCGCCACAGATGTAGGCGCCGGCGCCGCTGTGCACGACGAGCTCCAGGTCGTAGCCGGAGCCGAAGACGTCGGTGCCGAGATAGCCCTTGTCGTACGCCTCACGCACGGCCGCGTGCAGCCGCCGGATGACGTGCAGCACCTCGCCGCGCACGTAGATGAAGGCGTGGTTGGCCCGGATCGCGAAGGCCGTGATGATGACGCCCTCGATCAGCGCGTGCGGGTTGGCCATCATGAGCGGGATGTCCTTGCAGGTGCCCGGCTCCGACTCGTCGGCGTTGACCACGAGATAGTGCGGCTTGCCGTCGCCCTGGGGGATGAACCCCCACTTCATGCCCGTCGGGAAGCCGGCGCCGCCGCGGCCGCGCAGGCCGGAGTCCTTGACGGCCTGGATGACGGCGTCGGGCTCCATGCCCAGCGCCTTCTTGGCCGCGTCGTACGGCCCGTAGCCGTCGAGGGTGAAAGAGTTGGCCTGGTCCCAGTTGGCGGTCAGGACCGGGGTAAGGGTAGTCGTCATGCCTCGGGGGCCTTCCATCCATTGGCCTTGGCGACCTTGAGACCCTCCAGTGAGGGCCCGGCCGCCGAGGGGCCGTCGCCCGCCAGCTCGTCGGGCAGCCCGGCCAGGACGCGCGAGGCGTCCTTGAACGAGCACAGCTTCTTCGGGCCGCGGGTGGGCCGCACGTCCTTGCCGTCACGCAGGTCGTCGACGAGCTGCTTGGCCGACTCGGGCGTCTGGTTGTCGAAGAACTCCCAGTTGACCATCATGACCGGGGCGAAGTCGCAGGCCGCGTTGCACTCCAGGCGCTCCAGCGAGACCTTGCCGTCGGAGGTGGTCTCCTCGTGGCCGACCCCGACGTGCTCCGAGAGCTGCTCCCAGATCTCGTCGCCGCCCATGACGGCGCAGAGCGCGTTGATGCAGACACCGACGTGATACTCCCCGGCGGGCCTGCGCTTGTACATGGTGTAGAAGGTCGACACGCCGACGACCTCGGCCTTGCTCAGGCCGAGCAGCTGCGCGCAGAACTCGTGTCCGTCGTCGGAGACGTAGCCGTCCTCGGACTGCACCAGGTGCAGCAGCGGCAGGAGCGCCGACCGCGTCTTCGGGTAACGGCCGATGATCTCCTTGGCGTCCCGTTCGAGACGCTCCCGGACTTCCGGTGAATACGTCACCGATCCACACCTCCCATGACGGGGTCGATAGATGCCACCGCGGCGATCACGTCGGCGACCTGGCCGCCCTCCGCCATGGCGGGGAAGGCCTGCAGGTTGTTGAACGACGGCTCGCGGAAGTGGAAGCGGTAGGGCCGGGTGCCCCCGTCGCTGACGATGTGCGCGCCGAGCTCGCCCTTGGGCGACTCGATCGGCACGTAGACCTGGCCGGCCGGCACCCGGAAGCCCTCGGTCACCAGCTTGAAGTGGTGGATGAGGGCCTCCATGGAGCTGCCCATGATGTGCGCGATGTGGTCGGGAGAGTTGCCGAAGCCGTCAGGGCCGAGCGCGAGCTGCGCGGGCCAGCCGATCTTCTTGTCCTCGATCATCACCGGGTCGCCCTTGAGCGGACCGGCGATGCGGTCCAGGGCCTGCTCGACGATCTTGAGGGACTCTTCCATCTCCCGCATGCGCACCAGGTAGCGCGAGTAGACGTCGCAGCCGCGCTCGGTGGCCACGTCGAAGTCGTAGGTCTCGTAGCCGCAGTAGGGCTGCGACTTGCGCAGGTCCCACGGCAGACCCGCGGAGCGCAGGATGGGCCCGGTGATGCCGAGCGCCATGCAGCCGGTCAGGTCGAGGTAGGCGACGTCCTTGGTGCGGCCCACGAAGACGGGGTTCTCGTCGAGCAGCTTGCGGATGTCCTTGATCCGCTTGGGCATCTCCTTGAGGAACTCACCGACCTTGTCGACCGCGCCCGCGGGCAGGTCGACGCTCACGCCGCCCGGCCGCACGTAGGCGTGGTTCATGCGCAGACCGGTGATGTACTCGAACAGATCCATGATCAGCTCGCGGTCGCGGTAGCCGAACAGGAACGGCGTGGTCGCGCCCAGCTCCATGCCGAAGGTGCCCATCGCGACCAGGTGCGAGGAGATCCGGTTGAGCTCCATCATCATCACCCGGATGGCCTGCGCGCGGTCCGGGATCCGGTCCTCGATGCCGAGCAGCTTCTCGACGCCGAGGCAGTAGGCCGTCTCGTTGAAGATCGGCGACAGGTAGTCCATCCGAGTGACGAACGTGGTCCCCTGGGTCCACGTCCGGTACTCCATGTTCTTCTCGATGCCGGTGTGCAGGTAGCCGATGACGCCGCGCGCCTCGGTGACCGTCTCACCGTCGAGGGTCAGGACCAGCCTCAGCACGCCGTGCGTGGACGGGTGCTGCGGGCCCATGTTGACGACCAGGCGCTCGTCCTCGGAGTCGCGGACCCCGCTGACGACCTCGTCCCAGTCCGCGCCGTTGACCGAATAGACCTTGCCCTCGGTCGCCTCGTCGTATGCGGTGCTCACGAGTAGGACCTCCTTTGGTCCGGTGCGGGGATCTTCGCGCCGCGGTACTCGACCGGGATGCCGCCCAGTGGGTAGTCCTTGCGCTGCGGGTGGCCGTCCCAGTCGTCCGGCATCATGATCCGGGTCAGGCCGGGGTGGCCGTCGTAGACGATCCCGAAGAAGTCGTACGCCTCACGCTCGTGCCAGTCGTGGCCCGGGTAGACGCCGACGGTGGACGGGACGTGCGGATCGGCGTCCGGGCAGCTCGTCTCGACGCGCACGCGACGGTTGTTGGTGATGGAGCACAGGTGGATGACCGAGTGCAGTTCCTCGCCCGCCAGGTGCGGGTAGTGGACGGCGGAGACGCCGAGCGAGAGCTCGAAGCGCAGCGCCGGGTCGTCGCGCAGCTTCTGGCAGACCTCGACCAGCCGCTCCCGCTTGACGTGCAGGGTGAGCTCGCCGCGGTCGACGACCACGCGCTCGACGGCGTCGTCGAGGCCGAGGCCGTCGACGATCTCGTCGAAGTAGCTTCCGTACGGGCGCGGGGTGGACAGCTGCGGCGCCCGGCGGACGACCAGGCCGCCGTAGCCGGAGGTGTCGCCGCTGTCCTGGGCCCCGAACATGCCGCGCCTGGCGACAGGCGCCTCGGGCACCGCGGGAACCGGAACCTCGGGGGTCTCCCCGCTGTCCGGGCTCCCGGGGAGGTTGTCGGGGGAGGTCACTTGGCGGCCCCTTGGTCGATCAGCGGCAGCGTGCGCAGCGCCTGCAGTTCGAGCTCCTCGACCTGCTTGGCGCGGTGCGCGCCGAACTTCGTGTTCTGGATCTTGTCGTGCAGCTTGACGATCGCGTCGATCAGCATCTCCGGCCGCGGCGGGCAGCCGGGCAGGTAGATGTCGACCGGCACGACGTGGTCGACGCCCTGCACGATGGCGTAGTTGTTGAACATGCCGCCGCTGGAGGCGCACACGCCCATGGCGATGACCCACTTGGGCTCGGCCATCTGGTCGTAGATCTGCCGCAGGACGGGAGCCATCTTCTGCGACACTCGACCGGCGACGATCATGAGGTCGGCCTGGCGAGGAGACGCCGAAGCGCGCTCCATGCCGAAGCGCGCCAGGTCGTAGTGCGGGCCACCGGTGGCCATCAACTCGATGGCGCAACAGGCGAGCCCGAACGTGGCCGGCCATACGGAGTTCTTGCGCGCCCATCCTGCGGCCTGCTCGACCGTGCTGAGGATGAACCCGCTGGGGAGTTTCTCTTCAAGTCCCATTTTCAGTCCCAGTCCAGACCCTTGCGGCGCCACACGTAGGCGTAGGCGACGAGCACGGTGACGATGAACAGCAGCATCTCGACGAGCGCGAACACCCCGAGACCCGAGGAGATCACGCTGCCCGCGTCGTTGGTGAGCGGGGCGAAGGAGACCGCCCACGGGTAAAGGAAGATGATCTCGATGTCGAACACGATGAAGAGCATCGCGGTGATCATGTATTTGAGCGGGAACCGTCCGCCACCGACTGGCTGGGGCGTCGGCTCGATGCCGCATTCGTAGGCGTCGAGCTTGGCGCGGTTCCAGCGCTTGGGACCGGTGAAGGGAGCGATGGCGACCGAGAAGATCGCGAAGCCCCCCGCGAGAACGGCGAGCACCAGGATGGGCACGTAAAGGTCCATCGCTACACCTCCTCTGGAGTCGCCACGCGCGCGGGCGCGCAGCCTGATCTATGTGTTTGCCGGGTGAGTCTGGGATTCATGCTCGTGGCGCGACCTTCGAGAGTGCGTTAATGATCTTGTCCGACGCATCGCCTCGCCGGTCGGTGAGATTACCAAGGAGTTTGAGCGCGAAGCGCATCAGCCTCGGATGGGGCAATCCGTGCCTGGTGCCGAAGCTCATCACACCCGGCTTCCCGATTGCCTCCACGAACAACCTGCCCAGCGTGAAATATCCGCCGTAGGCGTCCTTCAGGGTCTGCGGGTAGGTCCGCAGGATCCGCTCCCGCTGCGCGGGGGTGGTGCCCTTGAGGGCCTTGGCGACGACCTCGGCGGCGATCTCGCCGGTCTCCAGGGCGTAGGCGATGCCTTCGCCGTTGAAGGGGTTGATCGATCCGCCGGAGTCGCCGGCGAGCAGAAGGCCGCGCGTGTAGTGCGGCTGCCGGTTGAAGGCCATCGGGAGCGCGGCGCCGCGGATGGGCGCCGTCATGTTCTCCTCGGTGAAGCCCCACTCGGCGGGCATCGACCGGCACCAGCGCATCAGCAGATCGCGGTAGTCGATGTTCTTGAAGTAGGCGCTGGTGTTGAGCAGGCCGAGCCCGACGTTGGCGGTGCCGTCGCCGACGCCGAACACCCACCCGTAGCCGGGCAGCAACGTCTCGTCGTCCCACAGCTCCAGCCAGGTCTCAAGGTAGTCGTCGTCGTGGCGCGGGCTCTCGAAGTAGGTGCGCACCGCCACGCCCATCGGGCGGTCCTCGCGCTTGTGCAGGCCCATGCCGAGCGCCAGCCGGGTGCTGTTGCCGTCGGCGGCCACCACCAGGCGGCTGCGGTAGGTGGCGCCGTCCTTGGTGGTCACCCCCACGATGTGGCCGCTGCGGTCGTCGAGGATCGGGCCGGTGACGGTGACGCCCTCCTTGAGGCGCGCCCCGGCCTTCACCGCCGTCGCGGCGACGATCTCGTCGAAGTCCTTGCGGGTGCGTACGAGCCCGAAGTCGGGGAAGCGCTCCAGCTGAGGCCAGTCGAGCTCGAAGCGGAGGCCGCCGCCGACGACCCGCAGGCCCTTGTTACGGACCCAGCCGGGGGCGTCGATGTCGACGCCCATGTTCATCAGCTGCTTGACCGCGCGCGGGGTGAGGCCGTCGCCGCACACCTTTTCCCTGGGGAACCGGGTCTTCTCCAGAAGCAGCACGTCGAGCCCGGCCTGTGCGAGGTAGAAGGCCGTGGCGGAACCGGCGGGACCGGCGCCGACGACGATGACGTCGGCGTCAGCCTGAATGGCTGCTGGCACGGTCACTGGACTGTCCTGTCCTACACACTCGAAGGCACGGGGTAAGTTCGCCTTCGTTCCTTTGTGAACCCCTTCACAAACTGTTCGGCCCGAAGTCTAACCCTTTTCGTGCACAAAGTGGCAGCCGGGGGGCCGTCAGGCGCTAGTAGATCACGTCAGCCCTCACCCTTTCGAGACCGGCGGCTTGAACCCCCGGTGCATCGCCACGATCCCCATGCTCATGTTGCGCCACGCGACCCGCTCCCAGCCGGCCCGCTGGATGACGCCGGCCAGCGTCGCCTGGTCCGGCCAGTCCCTGATCGACTCGGCCAGATACTCGTAGGAGTCGTCGTTGGAGCCGAACATCCCGGCCACCTTCGGCAGCATCCTCATCAGGTATTCGCGGTAGACCAGGTCGAAGGCGTCGACCGTCACATGGGAGAACTCCAGGATCACCAGCCGCCCGCCGGGCTTGGTCACCCTGAGCATCTCGCGCAGCGCCTGCTCGGTGTCGTGCACGTTGCGCAGCGCCACCGAGATGGTCACCACGTCGAAGACGTCGTCGGCGAACGGCAGCCGCATCGCGTCACCCGCGACGAACGGCACCCCCGCACCGGTCAGCGCGTTGCCGCCGTGCCGCCGCACCCCCGTGCGCAACATGCCGAGCGAGAAGTCGGAGGCGATCGCCCTGGCGCCCCAGGTGGTGAACGAGTCGGTGGAGGTGCCGGTGCCGGCGCCGAGGTCGAGGACGATCTCGCCGGGCCCCGCGTCGACGGCGGCGGCCACGGCCTTACGCCACAGCCGGACCTGCCCGAAGGAGATCAGATCGTTGACGAGATCGTAACGCCGGGCGGTGCGATCGAACATCGCGGCGACCTCGTCCGGCTGCTTGTCCAACTGAGCGCGCGTCATACCTCAAGACTATGGCTATCCCGACAATCGACGGAAAGTAGCAGCACGGCTACTTTCCGTCTGCTAAAAATTGGCGAATGCTTGCCCGAGTCGCCCTTGCGGCGATCATCGCAGCGGCCCCCACCGCGCACACCCGCGTGGTCTCGGCCGACCCGGTCGACAGCACCCCTCATGTGCTCGACGGCATCGTGAACGCCATCGCGCTGGTCGGCGGCACCGTCGTGGTCGGCGGTTCGTTCACCGCCGTCGCCGACTCGACCAGGACCACCAGCTATTCACGCGCCAACCTGTTCGCCTACGACCTGGCCACCGGCCGGGTGCTGCCCGACTTCGCGCCGAGCGTGCGCGGCCCGGTGCACAGCCTGGTCGCGGGCGAGTCCGGCACCGTCTACGTCGGCGGCGACTTCCACTCCATCGACAACACCCGGATCCGGTCGCTGGCGCGCCTCAGCGTGGCCACGGGACAGCCCGTGCGCTCGTTCGCGCCGGAGATCTCCGGCGGCTCGGTCACCACGCTGGCCCGTCGCGGCTCCGACCTCTACGCCGGCGGCGACTTCACCCGGCCGCGCGTCGGGCTGGCCGGCCTGAACGCCACGACAGGCGCCGCCGATCCCCGCTTCACGATCACGCCGGGCGAACCGCTGACCAGGAACGTGCGGGTGCACGCGATCGCGGCCACGGCCAACCGGCTCCTGGTCGACGGCAGTTTCACCACCCTCGACGGGCGGTCCCGGCCGCAGCTCGGGCTGATCGACATCAGCGGCGCCACGGCCAAGCTCGCGAACTGGCGCAGCGAGGCGTACCTGAAAAAGTGCAAGGACACCTTTCCCTCCTACGTACGCGGCCTGGACTTCTCGCCCGACGGGCGTTATTTCGTGGTCGTCACCACGGGCGGGCCCCGGAGCGGCATGTGCGACACCGCGGCCAGGTTCGAGACCTATGCGAGCGGGCAGCGGATCAAACCGACCTGGGTCAACTGGACGGGCGGCGACTCTCTGTACGCGGTGTCGGTGACGGGCGGCGCGGTCTACGTGGGCGGCCACCAGCGGTGGCTGAACAACCCGAGGGGCCGCGACTCGGCCGGCCCCGGAGCGGTGCCGCGTGAGGGCATCGGCGCCATTCATCCACGCACCGGAAAGGCGCTGAGTTGGAATCCCGGCCGGGAGCGCGGGATCGGCGTGAAGGCCTTTCTGGCGCACCGCGGCGGACTACTAGTCGGTAGCGACACAACCCGACTCGGACGGGAGTACCATGCCCGGATTGGCATGTTCCCTCTGCCCTAGTCGCCCTGCGGCTTCGGGTGGTCGATCTTGTCGCTGATGCGCGCGCTCATGGCATCGCGCTGTTTGGACAGCAGGACGTAGCTGGCGACTCCGCTGATCACGAAGGACAAAATGATCAGCCACAGTGGGTTAGCGACACCGAGCAGCCACAGCACACCCAGAGTTACGAGAAACAGGCCGATCCGCGACATGGTGTAAACGAGAACAGGACGCACAGGTCGAGATTACTCGCCCGGGGCATCCGGTCGCTCTTCGCATCGGGCGCGAGCGCTGCTACTGTTCCCAGTAAGGATGTTTCGTAAAGAAACACCCACGAGAGCCCCAAAGAGGCTCTATGATATAACAATCGGGCAGTCAGCTGATAACAACCCGTGATCTTTGTAGAAAACCACGGATAAATCAGGCTTCGCTCGACACACTAGTTACCTGTCCGCCCGCTGGCAGGAAGCGGGATGCGAGGGGGAGAGATTGGTGGAGAGTAGCAGCGAGCGTCTGCTGACCCCTGGAGAGGTTGCCGCCCTCTTCCGGGTAGACCCAAAAACGGTTACGCGCTGGGCCGCGGCAGGCCGCATCAGCAGTATCCGCACCCCCGGAGGGCACCGGCGCTTCCGTGAATCGGAAGTGCACGCCCTCCTCCGTGGTGAGGATGTTCTTACGGCCGACAGGCCAACAGGCGAGTCCCCGCGCGTTTGACGTACCGTCCAAGTCGGTGATCCTGTACGCAGGGTCACCGAGACGGGACCTCTGTCCGCGTGCCAACCGCACCATCCGTACGGCGAGCACGGGAAAGGCGTCAACCACCGATCGTGGCTGGCGCCTGGCCAGTTCACAGCGCGTTCACAGCGCCCCCTCGCTCACGCGCCTTCCTGGTCGGCCTTGAACGCCAGGAACTCCCGCTCCAGCTCGTCGTTCTCCTCAGCCCAGCGGCGACGGCGCTCGGCCGCCTCATCCTCGGTCAGCGACTCCTGCAACCACCGGTCGTACTCGGGATCGCCCGGCTCGACCTCGACGTACGCGTTCCCGATCAGGCGCCCGTCTTCGCTGGTCAGGCTCTGCGGCACGCGCAGGGTCCCGTCAGCGAGGCGGATGACGTACATTGCCGATCACCTAGATTCCGTAGCGCCGGTTGAAGAACAGCATCACGTCGAGCGCCATCCGCGTGTTGCCGCCGAGCATGTCCACCAGGGCCGGCCGCTGACGCGAGGCGATGGCGGCGAAGGCGTCGGCGAAGAACTCCTTGCGCCCCAGCCCGCCGCCCTGGCGATGGAAGGACGACGCCAGGAGCGGGGTGAGCTCCTCGAAGAGCGCCACGAACTCCGGCGTGTCCGACACCCAGACGCCCAGCGCCGCGTCGATGTCGTCGATGGCGTGCCCCACCTCGTGCATCATCACGTCCGGTGTCGGTGAGGGCCGGTCCCCCACCACGATCTTGCGATCTCCGTAGGCCCCCGCGCAGATGTCCCACGTCGCCCGGCCCGACGGCAGGGGCGCGCCCCGCAGGTAACCCATGTCGTCCAGGTCCGGCACCCCACCGGGCCCCACATAGATGCCTTCGAGCCCGTTGACGAGCCTTTCCTTGATCCGGTCAGGCAGCCTGGCCAGGCTCTCCACGGCCCGCACGACGTCCATCGACGGCCGGCCTCTCCTGGCGTCCCACTGCCGGTGCAGGATCGCCTCCAGTTTTCCGCAGTGGCGCAGCCCGTCGCCCTGCAGAGGCGCGTCGGGACGGTTCGGCTGCGCCCTGGGTAAGGCGTCGTCGAGCTCGAAGTCCTGCCAGGTGTAACGAGGGCGCTCCACCACGGCGGCGGACAGGCGCTCGCCCTGATCCCAGCGGCGCTCACCGCCCTCCCACCGCTGACGGCCCTGACCACCCTGACCGACCTGACCGCCGGGCGGCCACGCCTGCTCGGGCTCCTCGCGCGCCCGGTCCCGGTCGCGGAATCCGTAGCCGCCCATCAGGCCGCGGCGTTCTCGGCCCCGTTCTCGGCCACTGGGCTCCTCACGCCCGCTCAGACGACGATCGCGGTCCATCGGCTCCTCTCCACCCGCCAGGCTCAGGTCACGCACGCCGGCACCTCGCCGGCCGGACAGGCGCCGGCCGCGCTCACGCGCCCGCCCGCCGTCGTTCGTCCAGATCGACCGCTCCGCGTCGGGCGCCTCGGTGCGACGCGAGAAGAGGTACGAGCCGCGCCGCCACCAGCGTCCCCGCCGATGACGTCCTTTGTCGTTGGAGAAAGCCATCGCACCTCTCACCACCCCATGACGCTCACCACACCGGATACCGAGGCCGCCTGGATGCGCGGCCCAGCCGGGGCAGACTGCGCCGAATCGTGTTCCACCGTACGACGCCGATCTTCCCTAGTCACCCGGAATGGGACATCAAGGTGGCACGATCACGCTGAGGATGGCTTACAGTTCGGGCATGGCAGGTGTCCTTGTCGGCCTGGCTCTGCTGGCCTTCTGGCTGTTTTCACTGTTCGACGTCGCTACGACCCCCGAGGAAGAGGTCAGGCACTCACCAAAAGCCGTTTGGTTGATCATCGTCGTCGCGCTCCCTCTGATCGGCGGCCTGTTCTGGATGATGCGCGGCCGTCCGAGAGTCGCGCGCGAGACCTGGTCCGTGACCCCGCGGGCCGAAGGCGAACCCGCCCCCAAGGGGCCGGACGACGACCCCGATTTCCTCCGCGAGCTTGAGCGCCGCATGCGCGGCGAAGAGAAATAACGGCGAAGAGAAACCACACGAGAGCGCCGCCCTCACCCCCCGGGCGACGCCCCACCACTACCTCGGCACGCCTCTACCAGGCCGCGCCGTACGACATCCCGGCGATCACACGTCCGCGTAGCTGTGCAGGCCCGAGATGAAGATGTTCACGCCGAACAGGTTGAACAGCAGGCAGGCGAAGGCCACCAGCTGGACGATCGTGGCGCGCTGGCCACGCCAGCCGGCCGTGACGCGGGCGTGCAGGTAGGCCGCGTAGCCCACCCAGGTGATGAAGGACCAGACCTCCTTGGGGTCCCAGCCCCAGTAGCGGCCCCAGGCCCGGTCGGCCCAGAGCGCGCCCGCGATGACGGCGAAGGTCCACACCGGGAAGGCCAGGACGATCGCGCGGTTGGCCACCTTCTCCAGCTCCGCCTTCGACGGCAGCCGGGAGGGGCCCTCCTTGCGGACGAGGTAGAGGATGCCCGCCACCCCGGCCATGATGAACAGGCCGCTGGCCAGGATCGCGGCGGTGACGTGGATGGCGATCCAGTAGGAGTCGAGCGCGGGCACCACGGGCCCCGCCGAGGTGTAGAGCGCCTTCACCGCCAGGCCGAGGCCCAGGGCGGCGGTGACCATGACGAAGGCGCCGAGGAAGCGCACGTTCCGCCGGAACTGGGTGGCCAGGAAGGCGGTCACCGCGGCGAAGCAGATGCCCACCACGAACTCGTACATGTTGCCCCACGGCCACCGGTCGGCGGCCAGGCCGCGGGTGGCGATGGCGCCGAGGTTGGCGGCCCAGCCGAGCCAGGCGAGCCCCAGGGCCACCAGCCCGGCCTTGAGCGACCAGTCCGGCCCGTCCGGCCCGTTCGGCAGGTCCGCCCCGTCCGGCCCATGCGACCGGTCCGGCCTGTCGCCGTGCCCGGCCACCTCGGCGCCCGCGTCCGCCTCGTCCACCTGGATCTCGCCCGGTGTGCCGGATCCCGCGGCCCCCACGGCCGCGGGAGCCTTGGCCCGCTCACGCACGGACGCCCGGTCGGGCCGAGCCCGGCCGAAGGCGAGCTCCACCGCGAAACCGACCATGGAGAACAGGTAGAGCAGGACTGCTGCGACCACGAACAGGTCACTCAGTTCGGCGAGTCCTTCAGCGGTCATCCTTGTCTCCTGCTTGTAGAACCTTCACGATGTCGTCGAACTCCTCCGAGAAACCCGCCGCCGAACCTTCGGTGCGGGTCAGCCCGCCCACCTCGACCGTGCCGTCCTTGACCCGCACCCATACCCTGCGGCGGCGGATCATCAGCGACAGCACGATGGAAACGGTGGCCAGGGCGGCCGCCACCAGGGCGGGGACCCGGCCGGGATCGTAGGCGATCTGGAGCGTCATCCACTCCTTGACCGCGACGAACTCCAGCTTGCCCGCGTCATCGGGCAGGTCGAGCGACTCCCCGACCGCGAGCGGCTCGGGCACGGCGGTGCCCATGACCAGCGGCTTGAGCTTCTTCATCACCTCGGGCGGGGCGAGCTCGTAAACCGACTGCGGCTGCCCGGAGCGCACCCCGAGGTCGCCGGTGAACGCCCCCAGGACCTGCACCTCGGGCTGGAGCGCACCGGGGAACGCCGAGGCGAAGGTGCCGTCGGTCAGCGGCACGCTGGTGGGCAGGAACCTGAGCAGGAACCCGAGCTGCGACGGCCGCGCGTCGGGGACCTTGACCACGCAGCCCGAGGTGAGCGACGGCTTGTCCTCGATCAGGCACGGCACCGGCCCCTCGAAGGCGACCTGCCCCTTGCCGTCGGTCACTTTGAAGACGGGGGCGTAACCGTGGCCGAGGAGGTAGGTCTGCGTGCCGTCGACCTCCAGCGGCTCGTTGACCTTGAGCTCGTAGTCGCGGGCGGCCGCCCCCGGTGAGTCGGTGACCTTCAGGAAGCCGGAGTAGTCGAGCTCCTGCCCCTTCTTGTCGCCCCCGACCTGGTAGGTGGCCCTGAAGTCGGTCAGCTCGAAGCTGAACGGCTCCAGCGACTCCGCCGACACCTGCTGGCCGGGGATGAACCGGTCGTAGGCGGCCACGGTGTTGGCGAACCCGTCGCCCTCGGCCACCAGCACGTTGCCGCGGTAGCCGTACAAGGATCCGAAACCGACGGCGACCAGCAGGCCGAGCAGTGAGATGTGGAAGAGCAGGTTGCCGGTCTCGCGCAGATAGCCCTTCTCGGCGGACACCCAGCCGTCGCCCGTGTCCACGCGGAAGCGCAGCTTGCGCAGCCGCCGGGCGGACTCCTCGACGGTCAGCTCGCCCGCGAAGGAGGCGGAGTGGGGCAGGCGGGAGAGGTTGCGCGGCGCGGCGGGCGGCCTGCGGCGCAGCTCGCGGACGTAGGTGGCGGTGCGCGGGAGGACGCAGCCGATCAGCGAGGTGAACAGCAGCAGGTAGATCGCCGCGAACCAGACGGAGGTGAAGACGTCGAAGAGTTGGAAGCGGTCGTACCACCCGGCCAGCGCCGGGCTCTCCTGGTAGAGGGTCGCCACCTTGCCCGGCTCGACGCCGCGCTGCGGCAGCAGGGAGCCGGGCACGCTCGCCAGCGCGAACAGGAACAACAGGATCAGCGCCGTCTTCATCGAGGTGAGCGTGCGCCAGCCCCAGCGCAGCCAGCCGGTGAGACCCATGCCCACCCGGTTGGGCGACTGCTCCCGCTCCAGCTCGCCGACGCTCATCAGATCACCGGCCTGAAGGCGCCGATCAGGCCCTGCATGGTCGCGATCATTTCCCCCCAGAGGCCGGTCACCAGCGCCAGCCCGACGGCCACCATCATGACGCCGCCGATCCTGGTGATCAGCCGCGAGTGCTTGCGGATGGCGCTGAAGGTGCGCAGCGCCCTGCTGTAGGCGAAGGCGGCGGCCACGAACGGCAGCCCGAGCCCGAGCGCGTAGGCCACGGCGAGCAGCGCGCCCCGTGAGGCGCTGCCCTCGTTCAGCCCGAGGCCGAGCACCACGGCCAGGGTGGGGCCGATGCACGGCGTCCAGCCCAGCCCGAACACCACGCCGAGCAGCGGCGCGCCGGCCAGCCCCGCGGCGGGCATCCGGTGGATGCGCACGTCACGCATCAGCCCGGGGATCACGCCGAGGAAGGCGAGCCCGAGCAGGATCGTGAGCACGCCGAGCACGCGCGTGATGAGGTCGGCGTTGACCAGCAGGAGCCTGCCGAGCCCGCCGAACAGCGCGCCGGTGGCCACGAACACCGCCCCGAACCCGGCCACGAACAGCGACGTGCCGAGCACCAGCCGCCCCCGCTTGGGGTCGGCGCTCATCCCGGTCACGTACGACAGATAGCCCGGCACCAGCGGCAGCACGCACGGGGACAGGAACGACACGAGCCCGGCCAGCACCGCGATCGGCACGGCCAGCAGCAGCGAGCCGGAGGCGACGATGTCATTCATCGGGGTCACTCATCGCAGTCACTCATCGCGCACCTTGGTCACCGTGTTCATCAGGTCGGTGTACTTGACCGCGCCGAGCGCCCTGGCGGCGATCCTGCCCTGCTCGTCGATGATCAGCGTGGACGGGATGGCGGCGGGCGGTACCGTGCCCTGGAAGGCCAGCGCGACCTTGCCGGGCTGGTCGAAGATGCTCGGGTAGCCGCTCTGCTCGGTGCGCTCGAACGCCAGCGCGTCGGCCTTCCGGTCCTTGAAGTCGACGCCGATGAACTCCACCCCGGCGCCCTTGGTCTTGGCCGCGACCTCCTTGAGCACCGGCGCCTCGGCCCGGCAGGGCCCGCACCAGGACGCCCAGAAGTTGATCACGACGACCTTGCCCTTGTGCGCGGCCAGCGAGGTGGTGCCGCCGTCGAGGGTGGGCCCTTCGATCGCGGGCGCGGGCTGACGGTCGGCCGCCTCGAACACCTGCATCTTGCCGTCGCCCGCGACGAACCGGGTGTCGCCCGCCGTGGGCTGGCCGCTCTGGCTTCCCGCGCAGCCGGCGGCCAGCAGAGCCAGCACGGCGATGGAGACTGACACGGAGATTGACTTCGCGCGCACGGAGGAAGATCTCCTTGTACTACAGCCGGTAGAGCTTGCAACTCTACCGGCGGTGTCAGGCGCCCGGGACGCTGGGGCCCCTCTGCAGCGATCCGGCCGGCTCGCTGTAGCCGACGCTGACGAGGCGGTCGCCGTCGAAGGTGAGCGTGGTGAGGCTGGCCAGCGCGCACTGCCTGCGCCGCGGGTCGTGCCAGAGCCTGCGCCGGCCCTCCGCCGTTATCCGGATCGCCCAGATCGGCAGCTGGTGGCTGACGAGCACCGCCTCGTGGCCGCGCACCGCCTCCCGGGCGTCCTCGATCATCGAGCGCATCCGCGCCACGATCACGGGGTACGGCTCCCCCCAGGAGGGGCGCAGCGGATTCCAGAAGTAGCGGTAGTTGCGTGGGCTGCGCAGGATCCGCAGGCCCTTGCCGACCGTCCGCCCCTCCAGCAGGTTGCCCGCCTCGACCAGCCGCTCGTCGGTGATGATGTCGAGGCCGAGGGTGGCCGCGACCGGGGTCGCGGTCTGCTGGGCGCGCTCCAGCGGCGAGCTGTAGACGGCCTTGATGTCACGTCCGGCCAAGGCCTTGGCGACGGTCTTGGCCATCAACTGCCCGTTCTCCGACAGGTTGTAGCCGGGCAGCCGACCGTAGAGGATGCCACTGGGATTGTGCACCTCACCGTGACGCAAAAGGTGAACGACGGTGGTTTCAGCCATGGTGGGCCTCAGCTTAGCCGGTTCCCTCCCCTTGCCCGCCAGGCCTGATCACCCGTGAGTAGAGTCGGGGCGATCGGAAGGAGCCGCCCGCTTGGACCCCAGGGCGCTGGTCCTCGTCCTCGTCGCCGCCATCGCGCACGCCACCTGGAACCTGCTGAGCAAGAGGGCCGCCCAGGCGGACAGCCTCGTCTTCATCTGGCTCGTGGCCGCCGTGGCGGCGGTGATCTGGAGCCCGCTGTTCGCCGGGTTCCTGCTGATCGCCAGGCCCGCGCTGTCGTGGGGCGACCTGGCGGTGATCAGTGGCAGCACGGCGCTGCATCTGGGCTACTTCGTGCTGCTGCAGCGCGGCTACGGCAAGGGCGACCTGTCCATCGTCTATCCCGTCGCGCGGGGCACCGGGCCGATGCTGGCGAGCCTGGTCGCCGTGCTGTTCCTGGGCGAGCGTCCCACCGCTGTGGGCGTCGCCGGCATCGTCCTGGTGGGGGTGGGCGTGTTCCTGATGAGCGGCGGGAGCGGCCGGGGCGATCTGAAGGGGCTGGCGTCCGGGCTGGCGACCGGGTTGTTCATCGCGGGCTACACGGTGTGGGACTCGCGGGTGGTGGGCGTGTTCGCGGTGGCGCCGCTCATGCTCAACTATCTGGGCGAGGTGGGGCGGGCGCTGGCGCTCGCCCCGGCGGTGCTCGGCGGGCGGCGCAGGGCGCTGATCCTGCCGGTCTGGCGGGAACACCGCGCCGGGGTGCTCGGCGCCGCGGTGCTGACCTTCGTGTCCTACCTGCTGGTGCTGATCGCCTTCACGATGGCGCCGGTCAGCGTGGTGGCACCGGCCCGCGAGATCAGCGTACTGATCGCCGTCGTGCTGGGCGGCAGCCTGCTCGCCGAGCACGGGCTGCGGCACCGGCTGGTGGCGGCCGGCGTGATCCTCTTCGGGATCGTCGCGATCGCGCTCAGCTGATCGCCCTCAGCTGACGGTCAGCTCCGGCTCGCTCGCCCACGCGTTCTCCTGCGTCGCGCTGGCCCGCACCAGCGCCTCGACGGTGGCCCTGATGGCCGGCCGCCGGGCCGCGTCGGTGCGCCACAGGGCGTAGATGCGGCGGGTCTGCCTGGGCCGCAGCGGGATGAGGCGGACGTTGTCCGGCACCGGGTCGCGGCCGAGCCGGGGCACGATCGAGCAGCCGAGCCCGGCCGCGACCAGGGCCAGATGGGTGGGGTACTCGTCGGCCATGTAGGCGATCTCGGGCTCGATCTGCGCCGCGCGCAGCGTGAAGACCAGCCAGTCGTGGCAGATGGTGCCGGGCGAGGAGGCGATCCACCGCTCGTCGCGCAGCGCGGACAGCTCGATCTCCTTGTTGCCGGCCAGGGGATGGTCCAGGGGCACGGCCACGTCGGCGATGTCGTCGATCAGCGTCTTCCTGGACAGTCCGTCGGGGATGGCCATCGGCCTGTTGAGCCAGTCCTGCACCACCACTAGGTCGAGCTCGCCCCTGGCCACCTCGCGCAGCATCCGCTCCGGCTCGCGCTCGTACAGCTGCATCCACAGGTCGGGGTGGCGCTGCCTGAGCTCGGTCAGCGCGGGGGGCATCAGCCCCCGGGCCGCCGTGGGGAACGCGCCCACGTTGAGCCGGCCGACGACCTCGCCGCGCAGCGCCTCGAAGTCCGCCTCGGCGGTCTCGACCAGTGCCAGGATCCGCTCGGCGTGCTCGGCGAGCAGTCCGGCCGCGTCCGTCAGCCTGACGCCGCGCCCGTTGCGCTCGATGAGGCGGGCCCCGGTCTCCCGCTCCAGCTTGGCGAGCTGCTGTGACACGGCCGACGGGGTGACCATGAGCGCGTCCGCCGCGGCGCCGACCGAGCCGTACACGTGGACGGCGTGAAGGGCCTTGAGGCGGTTCAAGTCCAACATGTAAGCCAGCCTAAAGGGTTAAGCGTAGAAAGTCTCGCTTGTGGTGAACTCTGTAGCGTTGGAACATATATGCATGAGAATCATTAAGGCGAAGAAGAACCGTACCGAGTCCGTCTCCTACCTCCAGAGCCTCGCCGAGCAGGCCCGCAACCAGCGCAGCCGCTCCCGCAAGCCCGCCACCGCGTGAGGCCGGGCCACCTGGCTCTCGCCATCGGCCTCGCCGCCGTCTGGGGCGTCAACTTCGTCGTCATGCAGGTGGGCCTGGAGCACTTCCCGCCCCTGCTGTACGCGTCGTTGCGGTTCGCCCTGGCGGCCTTCCCCGCTCTGCTCCTGGTCGGGCGGCCGGGGGTGCCGTGGCGCTGGGTCGTCGCGGTGGCGGCCACCATCGGAGTCGGCCAGTTCGGCCTGCTGCTCGTCGGCATGCGAGCCGGGATGCCGGCCGGGCTGACCTCCCTGGTCCTGCAGATGCAGGTCCTGTTCACCATCCTGTTCGCGGTGACGCTGCTCGGCGAGCGGCTCACCGCCCGACGCGTCGCCGGCCTGGCCGTCGCCTTCGGCGGCCTGGCCCTCGTCGCCTTCGACTTCGGCATGTCAGGCCCGGTGGGCGCGTTCGCCCTCTGCGTGGCCGCGGCGGCCGCCTGGGGCCTCGGCAACGTGGCCCAGCGCAAGGCCGCCCCGCCGGACTCGCTGCGCTTCATGGTCTGGGTCAGCGCCCTGTCCGCGCCCCCGCTGCTGCTGCTCTCCCTCCTGGTGGAGGGCGTCCCCGACCTGGCCGCCCCCGCCGCCGGCTGGCTCTCCCTGGCCTACGTCGCCTTCGTCTCCACCCTCGGCGGCTTCGGCGTCTGGGGCTTCCTGCTGCGCCGCTACGACGCCTCGACCGTGGCGCCCTACACGCTGCTGGTCCCGGTCTTCGGCATGTCCTCGGCCGCCCTGGTCACCGGCGAGGCCGTCTCCTGGCTCCAGCTCCTCGCCGCCGCCCTCATCGTGACCGGCGTCCTGTACGCGGGCACCCGCCCCCGCGCCCTGAAGCCCGCCCTGGCCCACTGAGACACACCATTTGCAGGACGACCCCGCTCGCGAAAACAGGAAAACTCCGCTCGCAGAATCACGAAAAGTCCGCTCGCAGATCTGGGAAACTCGGCTCGCAGATCTGGGAAGATGCAGTGAGACGCACTGACTTCCCAGGTGAGGAGCCTGATGGAGCTACTCCCTAGACTTGCCGCCGAGGGGCTCAAAGATCTGCTCGCCGAGCTGCGGATCGTCGTCGTCAACGGACCACGGCAGTGCGGCAAGACCACGCTGCTCCAGGCTTGCAGGAAGTTCGGGGATGCGACCTTCGTCACCCTCGACGACCCCTCGCATCTGGCCTTCGCCATGGACGACCCACGCACCTTGGCTCGTCGCCGACCGCAGCCGGTGATCATCGATGAGATTCAGCGTGCCGGTGATCCGCTGATCCTTGCGATCAAACAGGTGGTCGACGAGGACTGGAGCCCAGGACAGTTCGTCCTCTCGGGCTCCACCCGGTTCCTCAGCGTGCCGACCCTGTCGGAGTCCCTCGCCGGACGCGTGGCCTTCGTGGATCTGTGGCCGTTCGCGGTCACCGAACGCACTGGGGGCACGGGCGGCTTCTGCGATCAGCTCTTCGCGGACCCGAGCTCCGTGACCCAGCGGGCATCGGCATGGACGAGGGATGACTACATCAAGCTCATCTGCCACGGCAGCTACCCGGAAGTGCTCCGGCTGACCTCGCCCGTCGCCATCAGGCAATGGTTCCGGGGCTATCTGGACACGGTGATCTTCCGCGACATCCAGGAATTCGCCCAGGTCAACAAGGTGCGGGCGATACCCGACCTCATCGCCCTTGTGGCCGCTCGCGCAGGCGGCCAATTGGTCCTCTCGCACCTTTCCAACAGCCTGGGGCTGGACGCGACGACCGTCCGCTCCTATCTGGCCTATCTGGAAACGGTCTTCCTGGTCGCCTCCGCACCGGCATGGTCCAACAACTTCTCCGCGCGGGTCACGCATGCGCCCAAGACCTACGTGACCGACAGCGGCCTGGCCGCGCACCTGCTCGACGTGGACGCCGAGTCCCTGCTGGCGCCAGGACATCCCGCACTCGGCGGGCTGCTCGAAACGTTCGTCTTCGCGGAGCTGCTCAAGCTGTCCACCTTCGCCCGCCGGCACGTCGTGGTGCGGCACTACCGCGACAGGGACAAGCGGGAGGTGGATTTCATCCTCGAACGCCGGGACGGGAGCGTCATCGGCATAGAAGTGAAGGCTTCCGCGACGCCCAAACCCGAGGACGCGAGACACCTTCGCTGGCTGAGGGACACTCTCGGCGACAGGTTCCGCGCCGGCTATGTGCTCCACTTGGGCGACACGAACCTGCCCTCCGGTGACCGCATCTTCTTCACTCCGCTGTCCGCGCTGTGGGACCACGCCGAGCCCGGCGTGCTCCGGCCGCGGCTGCCCGGTGGCGCCGGTTAGAGGGCCGCCGCCGCGGCCTTCGCCGCGGCCGGCAGCGCGTCGGCGACGCGGCTGAGCGCCTCGTCGTCGTGGGAGGCCGACAGGAACCACGCCTCGTAGGCGGACGGCGGCAGGTAGACGCCCCGGTCCAGCATCGCGTGGAAGAACGCCTGGTAGGCCGCCGTGCTCTGCGTCCGGGCCTCGGCGAAGTTCGTCACCGGGCGGTCGGTGAAGAAGATCGAGAACAGGTTGCCCGCCGTCTGCAGCCGGTGCGGCACTCCCGCCGCCTCCAGCGCGTGCGCCGCCGCCGTCGCGACCGTCGACGCCGCCGCGTTGATCTTCGTGTACGCCTCCGCGTCCAGGGCGTGCAGCGTGGCCAGGCCCGCCGCGCAGGCCAGCGGGTTACCCGAAAGGGTGCCCGCCTGATAGACCGGCCCCTCCGGCGCGAGGTGGGCCATGACGTCCGCCCGGCCGCCGAACGCCGCCGCCGGCAGCCCCCCGCCCATGACCTTGCCGAACGTCACCAGGTCCGGCTCCACCGGGTCCAGGCCGTACCAGCCGGAGTGGGAGACGCGGAAGCCGGTGAGGACCTCGTCGACGATCAGCAGCGCGCCGTTGGCGGTGCAGAGCTCCCGCAGGCGGGCGTTGAACCCGTCGAGCGGCGGCACGATCCCCATGTTGGCCGGGCAGGCCTCGGTGATCACGCAGGCGATCTCGGCGGACGCGAACGCCGCCTCGACGGCCTCGATCGAGTTGTACGGCAGCACGATCGTGTCGGCGGCCGACGCCCCGGTCACCCCGGGCGTGTCCGGCAGCCCGAACGTCGCCACCCCCGACCCGGCGGAGGCGAGCAGCGCGTCGACATGGCCGTGGTAGCAGCCGGCGAACTTGACCACCTTGGAGCGCCCGGTGAACCCACGGGCCAGCCGCACCGCGCTCATCGTCGCCTCGGTGCCGGAGCTGACCAGGCGGATCTTCTCCACCGGCGCGACCCGGGCCACGATCGCCTCGGCCAGCGCCACCTCGCCCGGCGTCGCGGTGCCGTAGGAGAACCCGTGTGCCACCGCCTTCGACACGGCCTCCACGACGGCGGGATGCCGGTGCCCCAGGATCATCGGCCCCCAGGAGCAGACCAGGTCGACGTAACGGTTGCCGTCGGCGTCGGTGATGTAGGGCCCCTGACCCGAGACCATGAAGCGCGGCGTCCCCCCGACGGCGCCGAACGCGCGAACCGGCGAGTTGACGCCGCCCGGCACGACGGCGCAGGCGCGGGCGAACAGGTCCTCGGAGTTCTGTGTACGGCTCACCCGACCAGATTAGAACCCGCCCCAGGCGCTCCCGGCATCGGCCGACACCCACGCCCGCCCTCGATGCCTGTCCTACACCGACGAGCTAGTCGGCGAGCCACTCCAGGACGCGTAGCGGGTCCGGCAGCGGGCGGCCGTCCGGGGGGCGGAGCCAGGAGACCGGCTGGCCCGTGGGGAGCGTGGACGGCGGCGCGAGGACGTAGCTGTCGCGGCAGTGCCAGCGCAGTCCCGGGGTGTCCTCGATGGTGGCCGGGTCGCAGTCGAGCTGACAGGACCACCACTCGTCCTCGTCCTCGGGGTTGCCCCGGGTGGCCACATAGAAAAGGACCCGGTCACCGTTGGCGGCGACCGGGCCCGAGTCAGCTCCGGCGTTGTCGATCCGCGTGAGGGCGGACAGGCCGGTGGGCAGGGGGACGTCGAAGACGTCGAACACGCGTCCGGTGGGCAAGATGACGTTGGCCTCGGGGTCACGCTGCCACCAGCGCGTGAGCTGGGTGGCGTCCGTCGTGGCCTGGATGTGCCAGGCGGGCGAGATCGGGTGCGCGCCCGGGTCGGGACAGCCCACGCGGTCGCAGGAGCACGCGCGGGAGCCTCGTCGCAGCGGGGAGGCGCCGGGCACACACGGCCACCCGAGGGCGGCATAACCCAGCACGGAGTCGATTCGCGTCGCTCGTGACCGCTTTTTGGAACGCCGAGCTAGAGGTACCCCCACCATATGGTGTCTCCCGTCAAGTCTGTGCGTGAAGCGGTCCCGGCTCCGGGCCGTACGCACACGCGGGACACACCAGCACTTCTCATGCCACTCTAACGCACAGGCCTCACGAGTTGACGGCAAACCCCTTGGTTAGAGACGGCGCGCCACCTCGGTGGCCCAGTAGGTGAGGATCAGGTCGGCGCCCGCGCGCTTGATCGACACCAGCGACTCCATGATCATCCGGTCGCGGTCGACCCAGCCGTTGGCGGCGGCGGCCTCGATCATCGCGTACTCGCCGCTCACCTGGTAGGCGGCGACGGGCACGTCCACCTCGTCGCGGAAGCGCCTGATGACGTCGAGGTAGGCCAGCGCGGGCTTGACCATGACGGCGTCGGCGCCCTCGGCCAGGTCCAGGCGCACCTCACGCAGCGCCTCCTCCAGCGGGCCCGCCGGGTCCTGCTGGTGGGTGCTGCGGTCGCCGAACTGCGGCGCGCACTCGGCGGCGTCCCGGAACGGCCCGTAGAAGGCGGAGGCGTACTTGGCGGAGTAGGCGAGGATCGGCAGGTCCGCGAAGCCGGCGGCGTCCAGCGCCGCCCGGATCGCGCCCACCTGGCCGTCCATCATCCCGCTGGGCGCGATCATCTGGGAGCCGGCGGTGGCCTGCGCGACCGCGATCGAGGCGTAGCGCTCCAGCGTGCGGTCGTTGTCGACGTCGCCCGACTCGGTCAGGATGCCGCAGTGCCCGTTGTCGGTGAACTCGTCGAGGCAGGTGTCGGCCATGACCACGACGGCGTCGCCGACCTCGGCGCGCACGTCGCGCAGCGCCACCTGGAGGATGCCGTCGGGGTCGTCGCCCGCCGAGCCGCGCGCGTCCTTCACCGCCGGGATGCCGAACAGGATCAGCCCGCCCACCCCGGCCTCCGCCGCCTCGCGGGCGGCCTTGCGCAGCGAGTCGCGCGTGTGCTGGACGACGCCCGGCATGGAGGCGACCGGGTGCGGCTCGCCGATGCCTTCCTTGACGAACATGGGCAGGATCAGGTCCGCGGCGTGCAGCCTGGTGCCGGCCACCATCCTGCGCAGCGCCGAGGTGCGGCGCAGCCTGCGGGGGCGGGCGACGGGGAACTCGGCACTCACTTCGCTCTCCTCCTGGCTCCCCTGCGGTTCTGGGACGGCCTGCGCGGGGTGTCACCGGCGAGGACGGCCGCCTGGCGCTGTTCGGCGCCGTAGGCCGCCAGCGCGGCCGCCAGGGCCGACGCGGACGCCTTGTCGGCCATGACGTCGACGCGCAGCCCGAACTCCTCGGCGGTCTTGGCCGTCTGCGGCCCGATGACGGCGATCACCGTGACGTTGTGCGGCTTGCCCGCGATGCCCACGAGGTTGCGCACGGTCGAGGACGAGGTGAACAGGACCGCGTCGAACCCGCCTCCCTTGATCGCCTCCCGGATCGGCGCGGGCGGCGGCGCGGCCCGCACGGTCCGATAGGCCGTGACGTCGTCGCACTCCCAGCCGAGCTCGGTAAGCCCGGCCACCAGCGTGTCGGTGGAGATGTCGGCGCGCGGCAGCAGCACCCGGTTGATCGGGTCGAGCATCGAGTCGTACGGCGGCCACTCGGCCACCAGCCCCTCCGACGACTGCTCGCCCGAGGGCAGCAGGTCGGGCTTGACGCCGAAGTCGACCAGCGCCCGTGCGGTGGCGTCGCCCACGGCGGCCACCTTGAGCCCGGCGAACGCGCGCGCGTCGAGGCCGTACTCCTCGAACTTCTCGCGCACCGCCTTGACCGCGTTGGCGCTGGTGAAGGCCACCCACTCGTAGCGGCCGGTGACCAGGCCCTTGATGGCGCGGTCCATCTGCTGCGGGGTGCGGGGCGGCTCGACCGAGATGGTCGGCACCTCCTCCGGCACCGCGCCGTACGAGATGAGCTGCTCCGACAGGCTCTTGGACTGCTCCTTGGTGCGTGGCACCAGCACCCGCCAGCCGAACAGCGGCTTGGTCTCGAACCAGGACAGCTTGTCGCGCAGGCCGACCGCCTCGCCCACGACGATCAGCGCGGGCTCGGTGAATCCGGCGTGCTTGAGGTCGGCCTGCAGCCTGCCGAGCGTGGAGACCACGGTGTACTGCTCGGTCGTGGTGCCGCCGCTGCTGACCGCCACCGGGGTGCTGTCGGGCTTGCCGCCGGAGATCAGCGCCTTGCCGATCGCCACGGCCTCGGCGACGCCGTTGTAGATGACGAGCGTGCCGGGGCAGGTGGCGTGGGAGGACCAGTCCTGCTCCTGGGCGGCGTCGACGACCCTGAACTCGGGCACCGAGGCCGCGGGCGGGATGCCCGCGTAGGTGAGCACGGCGGTCGCGGGCGGGACGCCGGGCACGACCTCGAAGTCCACCTCCGCCGCGGCGCAGGCCGCGACCTCCTCGGCGATCGAGGAGAACAGCATCGGGTCGCCCTCGCACAGGCGCACGACGAACTGCCCGGCCTTGGCGTGCTTGAGGTAGTCGCCGTCGGAGACGACGTGCACACCCTCGCGGCAGTGTCGTAGCAACGGGCCGTGCGACTCGTCCCCGAGCACGACCACGTCGGCCTTGGAGAGCAGCTCGGCACCGCGGAGCGTGAGGAGGTTCGGATCTCCTGGCCCCGCGCCTACGAAAGCGACGAAAGCGGAGGTTGGACTATCGGAGCTCAATGGGAATGCTCCCCCATCAATTTGTCGGCCCCTTCGCGAAGCATCTGGGTCGCGAGCTGGCGTCCCAGGTCTTCAGCCTCCGAAGGAGTGCCGGCGGCGGACTTGCGTACCGCTCGCGTGCCGTCGACGGCGACGACTGCGGCGGTCAGGTTCAGAGTGTGCCCGTCATCGAGGGCGAACGCACCCACGGGAGCCGAGCAACCGGCTTCGAGTGCGGCCAGGACGGCACGCTCGGCCGCCACCGCGGAGCGGGTCCGCGGGTCGTCGAGCACGCCGAGGAAGTCGACGAGGTCGGCGCGGTCGGACAGGCACTCGACGGCGAGCGCGCCCTGACCGGGCGCGGGCAGCAGCTCCTCGATCTCGAAGATCTGGGCGATCTCCGCGTCCCTGCCGATCCTGGTCAGGCCCGCTGAGGCGAGCACCACGGCGTGCAGCTCGCCGGAGGTGACCTTGCCGATCCGGGTGTCGGCGTTGCCGCGGATCGGCACGTACTCCAGATCCGGCCGCAGCGCGCGCAGCATGGCGACCCTGCGCGGCGAGCCGGTGCCGACGCGGGCGCCGGCGGGCAGGTCCGCGAACTTGACCGGGCCGACCAGCGCGTCGCGGTGGTCGTGCCGGGCGGGCAGGGCGGCCAGCGCGATGCGCGGGTCGGCCTTGGTCGGCAGGTCCTTGAGCGAGTGCACGGCGAAGTCGATCTCGCCCTCGATCAGCTTGTCGCGCAGCGCGCTGACGAACACGCCGGTGCCGCCGAGCTGGGCCAGGTGCGCCTTGGTCACGTCGCCGAAAGTGGTGACGCCGACCAGCTCGATCGGCCGGCCGGTCCGCTCGGTGTAGGCGTCGGCGACCATCTGCGACTGCGTGGTCGCCATCAGGCTGCGTCTCGTGCCGAGCCGCAGCGCGCTTTCCGTCCGTGGAGTCACAGCTCCACCTCCCTCACGGCCTCGGGCGTCTTCGGGTCCAGGTCGAACAGCTCGCGCAGCGCCTCGGCATAATGATCGCCTCCTGGCGAGGTGGCGAGCTGCTTGACACGCACGGTGGGCTCGTGGAGCAGCTTGTCGACGACTCTCTGCACGGTGAGGGTCACCTCGTCCCTGAGCTTGCCGTCGAGATCGGGCATGCGCATCATCAGGCGGCCGAGCTCGGACTCGACCACGCCGGCCGCCTTGCTGCGCAGCGCCACCACGGTCGGGGTGACCTTGGCGGCCCGCTCCGACTCCAGGTAGGCGGCGAGCTCCTGCGCGACTATCTTGCGCACGGACCTTACCGCGTCACCCTCGCGTGAGCCGATTCCGGACTCACGGATGGTTTCCAGGTCCACCAGTGTGACGCCGGGGACGGCGCGCACCGCCGGGTCGATGTCGTGCGGCAGCGCCAGGTCGAGCAGGAAGGTCTCCCGCGACACCATGTCGGCGCTGATCAGATGGCGGCCCGCGCCGGTGCAGGTGATGACGATGTCGGCCGCCGCCAGCTCACGGGCGACGGCGGAGAACTCCACCGCCCTGCCGCCGACCGTCCCGGCCAGCCGTGCGCCGCGCTCGTACGTGCGGTTGGCGATCACGATGTCCGTGACGCCCGCGCGCGCCAGCGTGGTGGCGGCCAGCGAGCTCATGGAGCCCGCGCCGATCACCAGGGCGCGCCGCCCGGCCAGCTCGCCGGCGAGCGCGAGGCCCGCGCTGACCAGCGAGGCCCCGGCCTGGTCGATGCCGGTCTCGGTGTGGGCCCGCTTGCCGATCCGCAGCGCCTGCTGGACCAGCTCGTTCAGGGTGGCGCCGACGGTGCCGTGCTTCTGTGCCAGCTTGAGCGCCTGGCGGGTCTGGCCGAGGATCTGGCCCTCGCCCACGACCATGGACTCCAGGCCGCACACCATCGAGAACAGGTGCTCGACGGCCTGCTCCTCGTAGTGCACGTACAGGTGTGGAGTGAGCTCGTCGACGGGCACGCCCGAGTGGAGGCTGAGCAGGCCGGTGACGGCCGTGACGGCCGCGTGGAAGCGGTCCACGGCGACGTAGACCTCGACCCGGTTGCAGGTCGAGACCACGAAGGCCTCCGCCACGCACGGGTCCTGCTGCACGTCGTGCAGCAGCTTCACGAGCGCTTCGCCGCTCACCGACACGCGTTCGAGCAGGGCCACCGGCGCGGTCCGGTGGCTGAGTCCGATTGCCAGAACACTCATTGACTGTCCACTGCCATGAGTGGCCCCCCAGCTTTGCGTTGCTCGTGGAACGCGAGGATCTGCAGTTCGATGGATAGGTCGACCTTACGGACATCGACGCCGTCCGGAACAGTGAGAACGACCGGGGCGAAATTGAGAATGCTGGTCACCCCGGCGGTCACCACACGATCGCATACTTCCTGCGCCGCCACCGCCGGCGTCGCCAGCACCACGATCGAGACCCCACGCCGCTTGATCACGGTCTCCAGTTCATCGATGTGCTCAACATTCAACCCCGCTATGTCGTCGCCCACGACTTCGGGGTCGGCGTCGAACACGGCCGCGATGCGAAATCCCCGGGAGACGAAGCCGCCGTAGTTGGCGAGCGCGCGGCCCAGGTTTCCGACGCCGACGATGGCGACGGCCCAGTCCTGGGTCAGGCCCAGCTCGCGGGAGATCTGGTAGACGAGGTATTCGACCTCGTAGCCGACGCCTCGGGTGCCGTAGGAGCCGAGGTGTGACAGATCCTTGCGCAGCTTGGCGGAGTTGACCCCGGCGGCCGCGGCGAGATCCTCGGAGCTGACGGTCGCGGTGCCACGCTCTGCCATCCCGTGCAGTGCCCGAAGGTACAACGGGAGCCGTGCGACCGTCGCTTCGGGTATGCCTCGGTCACGAGGCTGGGACGGGCTCTTCACTTGCCGGAGCTCCAGGGGAACGGGCGGCCTTGGACCGCGTGACTGGGGATGGAACCGTCTTTCAGGTTAATCCTTTTGTGAACCGATGCACAAAGTCACCGTTCCTCGGACGCTACGGTGGACGTCATGCACCGCATCACGCTGCTTGGAAAGCCCGGTTGCCACCTGTGTGAGGACGCGCGCGAGATCATTTCCCGGGTCGCCGGTGAGCTGGGCGTGCCGTGGGAGGAAGTGGACATCAACTCCTCCGACGAGCTGCGGGAGCGCTATTGGGAGATGATCCCGGTCACCCTGATCGACGGTGTTCAGCACGACTTCTGGCGGGTCTCGGAAGAACGCCTGCGAGAGGCCCTGACCGCTTAGAACATCGCCATCGGCAGGGGCACGACCTTGGCGGCGTTCACGTTGAGCTCGATGATGTTGGTGGCCAGCACCATGACCTGACGCTCGTTGATGAACCGCTCGATGTGCGGCTGGCGCTGGTGGTCGCGGTAGGCGACCTCGTCCCGGTAGAGCTCGTAGACGATGCGCTGCAGCGGAGCGGACTTGACCGCGTGGCAGGCGTAGATCAGCGTGTCGGGCTCGCCGCGCCTGACCGCCTCGACGGTCGCGTCGGCCAGCTGGTCGAAGGCGGCGCCCGAGCCGTCGATGAGCGTGAAGACGGTCAGCATGCCGTAGATGTTCGGCGAGGGCCTGCCCGAGGTCTGCTGCTGCGGCCCGGTCTGCGGGGCGGGCGGCACCACGGGATGGGGGCCGGTCTGCGGCATCCGGGGGGCGAACAGCTCGGCGCCCGGATAGGCGGCGCCGGTGCCGGGCATCGCGTGGTCGCGCGGCTCCGGCTGCGGCGCGGGGCCGCCGTGCCGGCCGTTCATGATGTAGCCGGTCGACGGGCCCGCGTCCGGCGGCGGCGACATCCGGGCGGCGTAGTCGACCTCCTGGTCGTTGGCACGATACTCGGCCACCAGGTCGCCCAGGCCGGACCTGCGCTGGCGCGGCGGCTCGGTGGCGGCCATCGGGACGGGCTCGGGCACCGGGCGGTGACCCGGCGGCGGCTGCTCCTGCGGCCGGGGGCCCACGGGGCGCTGCTCGCGCCGGCCGCCGACGGGCCGCTTCTCGTGCTGGTCGACGAAATCGTCGTCGTCCTCGTCGTCGTCTTCGTACGGCGCGAGCGGGCGCAGCACGGTGTACCAGATGGCCGCGGCGGCGGCGATGAGCAGCATGACGGTGAAGAAGGCGGGCACCGTGAACTGCATGGCGCCCATGAGCGCCAGCCCTGACGGGGCGATGACCAGGACCGCGTGCAGGTTGTCGGTGTCGTACTCGTCGCCGCCGCGCCACCTGAGGGCCGCGACCACCATGGTGCCCAGCATGATGAGCGCGGCGATGACGTGCAGGCCGGTGAGCAGATAGGCGGGGATGACCGCCCAGTGCTCGGCGGCCGAGGGCACCGACTTGCCCATCTCCTCGCTGATGAGCGGGTCCACCACCATGATCACCAGGGCGACGATCGTGTAGCCGATGCCGAACAGCCAGGCCAGGAACTTCGGCGGCACCTTGTCCGCGAGCAGCTGGATCAGCCCGATGGCCAGCCAGAGCGGCGCCAGCATCGACGCGGTGATCTGCAGCACCTTGAAGGTGAGGACCCCGAACCCGACGAGGTAGCCCAGGCCGATCATCGCCAGCGACAGGCACAGTGCGGGTCCGGCGATGGTCCAGGCGATCAGCCAGCCCTCGGGCTCCTCACGCAGCCGGCGGACCAGCGCGACGGAGGCGATCGCAGCAAGGAGCGCACCGGCGAACGCTATGACAGCAACGAGGATCTCCATGGTGACTCCAATGCTGCCGGACTATGCCTCCCAGCCGGTAGCCGAAGAGGGAAAGGGTCGGTCCACACCGTATCTGCCGATTACGCGGAGACATGCAAGGAGGACGCGGATTGTGGAATTTCCGGTTGATTTCTAGAGTGTTCGAGCACGGCGCACCCCTTAGCCCTAGGGATACCGGATGCCTGACTCGTGGCCGTTCTCCGGGCTGCTCACGCCAGCAACGGCTGGCTCTGCCCGGACGACCGAGCTTGCCGTGCGTGCGGACGTCACCGACGACCTGCGCACCCTGGTCCTCCACGCGAAGACCGGGGACACGGAAGCCTTTGGCACGCTCTATGACCGCTATGTGGATCTCGTCTATCGCTACATCTACTTTCGGGTCGGCTCCCATCCGCTCGCCGAGGATCTCACCAGCGAGACCTTCCTGCGCGCACTGCGCCGAATCGCCGACTTCACGTGGCAGGGCCGTGACTTCGGCGCCTGGCTCGTGACCATCGCCAGGAACCTGGTCACCGACCATTTCAAATCCGGCCGCTATCGCCTGGAGGTCTCCACCGGAGAAGTGATCGACGTTCCCCTCGAAGGAGCGCACATCCCGGAGAACGCCGTGGTGACGGCCATCATCAACGACCGGGTGCTCCGCGCCGTCCGGGATCTCAACCCCGAGCAGCAGGAGTGCGTGGTCCTGCGCTTCCTGCACGGGCTGTCGCTCGCGGAAACCGCGCTCATCATGGGAAAGAAGAGTGGAGCGATCAAAGCACTGCAGTTCCGCGCGATCCGTACATTGGCCAGAGCTCTCAAGCACGACCTTGCGTAACCTCGCGGCGCGCGACGTCGTTAGGCAGGTGTCACCACAGCAACGATTCGCGGGGGCGTCAGGGAGCGGTCATGGGTAGGGCGCGCAGGGCACAGGAGCGCGTGCTCGGTCACCTCACAGAGCTGGGAGCGCTGTCCCGCGGTGGGGGCCCGGACGCGGCCTTCCGCGCGCGCCTGCGCGAGCGGCTCACCTCCGCCCAGCCCGGCGAGGAGCCGGTACGGCCGGCCCGGCGCACCCACCGGCGGCCCCGGCCCAAGCGGTCCCTGTCCGCCCCGATCGCCCCGATCGGCCTGGTGGCCGCCATGCTGCTGGCAGCGTTCGCCACCTACCACGCGGTGCCCGGCGACACCCTCTACCCGCTCAAGCGCGCGGCGGAGAGCACCCTGGTCCGGCTCAGCACCGACGACGTCGTGCGCGGCGAGCGCGAGCTCGTCTCGGCCAAGACCCGGGCGGAGGAGGTCGCCCAGCTCCTCGGCTCCTCCAGCGCCGGGCCGCTGGTCCGCAGGACGCTCAAGGACATGGAGCAGTCGACCCGAGCCGGCATCACCAGGCTGCGACGCGCCGAACCGCGCTCGCCGAAGATCGACCGCTTCGCCGAGGACCAGCGCAACATGGTGGAGCCGATGCTCGAACAGCTCGACGGTGTGGAGCAGGACCAGGCCGTCGGCTACCTGGACTACATCGACGGGCTCGCCGCTCCGAGCTAGGTAGGCTGAAGCCCATGTGGCGGCTAATTCGACGACGGCAGCAGTCCGAGGCGGAGATCGCCGGTGAGGTCGCAGCGGCAGCCGCTGTCGTCGCGCCCCCGACCGAGCCCGACCTCCAGGCCGCGGCCTTCTTCGACGTCGACAACACGATGATGCGCGGCGCGTCGATCTACCACTTCGCCAGGGGCCTGTCGACGCGAGGCATGTTCAACACCACCGACCTGTTCAAGTTCGCCATCGGGCAGGCGGTGTTCCGGCTGCGCGGCAACGAGAATCCCGAGCACATCGCCGTCGCCCGCGAGACCGCGCTGGCGTTCGTGGCGGGCGCCAAGGTCGACGACGTCGTACGGCTCGGCGAGGAGATCTACGACGAGGTCATGGCCGACCGCATCTGGGGCGGCACCAGGGCGCTCGCGCAGAGCCACCTGGACCAGGGCCAGCGGGTCTGGCTGGTCACCGCCACGCCGGTGGAGCTGGCGCGGGTGATCGCCCAGCGGCTGGGCCTGACCGGGGCGCTCGGCACCGTGGCCGAGACCACGGACGGCATCTACACCGGGCGCCTGGTCGGCGACCTGCTGCACGGCCCGGCCAAGGCCGAGGCGGTGCGGGCGCTGGCCCGCCGCGAGGGCCTCGACCTGACCCGGTGCACCGCCTACAGCGACTCGGCCAACGATCTGCCCATGCTGTCGCTGGCCGGTCACGCGGTGGCCATCAACCCTGACAGCGAGCTGCGCGAGCACGCCAGGAAGCACGACTGGGAGATCAAGGACTTCCGCACCGGCCGCAAGGCGACGCTGACCGCGCTGCCCATCGCGGCCGGCGTGGGCGCGGTGGCCGGCGGCGTGGCCGCCGGCCTCGCCCTGCGCAAGCTCTACCGCTCCACCCGCTGACCCGGCCCGCCTCCGGGGGCGGCCCGGCCGCCCGAGCCACCGCTGACCGGGGGCGGTTCACCTCAGGGTGTCGAACAGGCGGTCCGCCTCCGGCTGTTTCCACTGGATCCTGTTCTGGTCCTGGGGATGAGGCTGCCAGGGAACCGTGAGGAAGGTCGCCGAAGCCCCCTCCAGGCTCGTGGCGAGCCCGATCATGGTCTCCACGTCCAGCGCCTCGTCGGTCTTGACCGACTTCGCCGCCACGGTCAGGAAGGCGCGCAGCTCGGCCGGGTCGTCGAGGGTCCGCCTGACCTTCTTCGCCATCGCCTGGATGAGTTTCTGCTGGCGCTTGATCCGCTGCAGGTCCGAACCGTCGCCATGATCACGCAGCCGCATGTAGCCGAGCGCCCGCTCTCCGTCGAGGACGCTCTTGCCCGCTGGGAGCCTCAGCTTCGACTTCGGGTCGTCCACCGGCCGCGCCAGCGTGACCTCGACCCCGCCGAGCGCGTCCACGAGCCGCTTGAACCCGGCGAAGTCGACCTCGACCATGTGATCGATCCGTACGTCGGTCAGCGTCTCCACGGTCTTCACCGCGCAGGTCAGCCCGCCACGGTCGAAGGCGGAGTTGATCATGTCGGTGCGGGCGGCCTGGGAGCCGCACCGCGGGATCTCGACGATCGAATCCCGGGGGATGTTGACGGCCGTGACCTTCTTCCGGTCGGCCGGCAGGTGCAGCACGATCATCGTGTCGGTGCGGGTCCCCTGGTCGACCTGCGCCGAACCCGCCCGGTCGTCGGTGCCGACCAGCAACACGTTCAGCGCGCCGGTCACCTCGGCGGGGCGCTGGCCCGCCGGCGGGCGGACGGTGTCCCAGCCGCCGATCAGCAGCGTGGGCACGGCGACCACCGCCGCGGTCACGACGGCGACCAGGGCCGTCATCGTCCAGCCGAACCCCCTGCGGCGCGGCCCGGCCCGCAGCACGCGCTCACGCTGGCGCGCCAGCGTCGCCGGGGGCTCGTGCTCCAGCCGCTCGCCGAAGTCGCGGAGCATCCTCAGGTCGTCGTCCATCATCACTCCTGCCCCCGCATCGGATTGGTGTCGCCCAGCGCCGCGCGTACCTTCCGCCTGCCCCTGTTGAGGCGGGAGCGCACGGTCCCGATCGGGATGCCGAGCGCCTGCGCGGCCTCCTCGTACGTCAGATCGCCCCAGGCGATGAGCAGGAGCACGTCGCGGTCCTTGGCGGGCAGCGCGGCCAGCGCGCCGGCAAGGGCGGGCCCGGCCGCCCGCGCGGTCACCCCCGCGGCCACCCGGTCGGCGGGCGACTCCACGTCGAGGTCGATCGGCGCGCGCCGCAGCGCCCTGTAGCGGGCCGCCTCGGTGCGGTGGTGCCGGGAGATGAGCTTGGTGAGAATGCCGAAGAGCCACGGCCTGGCGTCGGGATAGCCGAGGTCGTAGCTCTTCCTGCGGGAGAAGGCGACCAGGAACGTCTCACCGACGAGGTCCTCGGCGGGCTCGGGGCCGAGCCGTTTGGAGACGTACCTGTAGAGCATGGCGGAGTAGCGGTCGAACAGCTCGGCGAACGCCTCCGGCTGAGACCAGGAGGCGCTGATGAGCTCAGCGTCCGCGCCCTGGATGGCGGGTTGCGTGATCATCTCCGCCCTTCTGTGGGGGAATCAGTCGAAGATGTCTTGCCACAACCCACCATCGTGGTTCACGCGGGGCGGTCACAGCTCCTTGCGGGAGCCGCCGTCGATCATGAAGTCGGCGCCCGTGGTGCTGCCCGAGCGCGGCGAGGCGAGCAGCGCCACCGCGTCGGCGACCTCCTGCGGGGCCACGAGGCGGCCGGTGACCAGGCGCATCATCTCGGGCGCCACCTGAGCGATCACGCTGTCCCGGTCGGCTCCGGCGAAACCGCCGATGATCTCGGCCGCGCCGCCGTTCTTGGTCCACCAGTCGGTGAGCACCGGGCCGGGCGAGACGGTGTTGACCCTGATGCCCTGCGGGCCGTACTCCTCCGACAGGGACTTGCCGAGGTGGTTCATGGCCGCCTTGGCGGCGCCGTAGTCGACGTTCATCGCGCCGGGCTGCACGGCCATGGTGGAGGAGATGTTGACGATCGAGCCGCCGCCCCGGCTCAGCATGACCGGCACGGCCGCGCGAATCGCCCGTACAGCGGAGAACAGGTTGAACTCGAACATCTTCTGCCACTCGGCGTCGTCCGGGGCCAGGAAGCTCATCCTGGGCAGGGACACCCCGGGCGGCGGACCGCCGGCGTTGTTGACGAGGATGTCGAGCCCGCCGAACTCCTCGACCGCGCGTGCCACCACTCTGGCCGGGGCCTGCGGGTCCATCAGGTCGGCCGGTACGTGCACCACCTTGCCGGGCAGCTCACCGGGAGAGGTACGGGAGACGGCCACGACGTGCGCGCCCTCCTCGGCGAGGGTCCTGGCGATGGCCAGGCCGATGCCCTTGGACGCGCCGGTGACCAGGGCGACGCGGCCGGAAAGCTGCAGATCCATGATGTTTCCCCTTCAAGTGTGCGCTGTCAGGGGGAGAACACCGGTCGGGCGGGGGTGGTTGCAGCGGGCTAGAGGAAGGGCGGGAAGGCGTGCCCGCGCCGCAGTCTGAGCTGGTCGAGCATGCGCTGGATGACCTCGCGGATCTGGTCGGTGAGGTTGAACACCAGCATCGGATCGTCGGCGGCGGACGGATCGTGGTCGTCGGTCCTGATCGGCTCGCCGAACTCGATCAGCCACTTCGACGGCAGCGGCACCAGGCCCAGCGGCCCGAGCAGCGGGAAGAACGGCGTGATCGGCAGGTAGGGCAGGCCGAGCAGCCGGGCCAGGGACGGCAGGTCGCCGATCTTGGGGTAGATCTCCTCGGAGCCGACGATGGCGGTGGGCACGATCGGCACCCCGGCTCGGATGGCCGCGGCGACGAAACCGCCCCGGCCGAACCGCTGCAGCTTGTAGCGCTCGGAGAAGGGCTTGCCGACGCCCTTGAAGCCTTCGGGGAACACCCCCACCAGCTCGCCCTTGCGCAGCAGCCGGTCGGCGTCCTCAGGGCAGGCCAGCGTGTGCCCGGTCTTGCGTGACAGGTGGCTCAGCATCGGGAGCTGGTAGACCAGGTCGGCGCCGAGCAGGCGCAGCGCCCGGTCCGCCTCGTCGTGCAGCGCCACCTGCAGCATCAGCGCGTCGACCGGCAGGGTGCCCGCGTGGTTGGCGACGATGAGCGCGCCGCCTTCCGGGGGCACGTGCTCCAGCTCCAGGGTCTCGGCCCTGAACCAGCGGTGATAGAGCGGCCGCAGCAGTTCGAGCAGCACCTTGTCGGTCAGCTCGGCGTCGTAGCCGAACTCGTCCACTTCGTAGTCGCCGGTGACCCGCCTGCGCAGGAAGGCCAGCAGCTCGTCGGGGCCGCTCACCGGCGCTCTTCCCCGCTCACCGGCGCTCTTCCCCGAACGGGCGCAGCCCGCGCGAGCGCAGGAAGTCGTCGAACGCCGCGCCCGTGCCGAACTTCGGCTTCCAGCCCAGCTCGGCCTCCAGGGCGCCCGAGTCGACCACGCGGCCGTGGCTCATCAGGCGCAGCTGCTCGGGTGAGTAGTCGACCAGCCCGGTCCGGCGCACCACGGCGCCCAGCATCCGGACCGCGGGGGACAGCAGCGGCAGCGACACCCGCCCCGCCCTGCGCGCGCACTGCGACAGCAGCAACACGCCCGCCCCGGCCACGTTGAACGTGCCGGGGTGATCTTCCTTCGCCATCCGGCGCAGCACCTCGACCGCGTCGTCCTCATGGACGAACTGCAGCCGCGGATCGAAGCCGAAGACGGTCGGCAGCACCGGCTGGGTGAAGTAACGGGTCAGCGGCGAGTCCACGCCCGGCCCCATGAAGTTGGCGAAGCGCAGCAGCGACACGCTGACGTCGGGACGCCGGCGCGCGAAACCGCGCACGTAGCCCTCGACCTCGGCCGCGTCCTTGGCGTAGCCGTGGCTGGGACCGTCGTGCGGCTCCAGGTCCTCGGTGAACACCGCCGGATCCCTGGGAGAGGATCCGTAGACGGCCGTGGTCGAGCGGACGACCACGCGCCGCACGGTCGCGGAGCGCTGACAGGCACCGAGCAACTGCATGGTGCCGATGACGTTGTGCTCCTTCATGGCGGCCCGGCCGGTGCCCCTGGAGGGGGCGCTCACCAGGCTCATGTGGACCACGGTGTCGATGTCGGCGGCCGCGATCACCTGGGCGATGTCGGGGCTGCGCAGATCGACCCGGACGAACTCCGTCCGGCCCAGGGAGACGCCGCCATCACGGGTCAGCGAGGGCGGCGGCACGGTGTCCACTCCGATGACGCGGCTGACGTCCGGGTCCGCCGCGAGAACACTCGCCACCCGTGCGCCGATGTGGCGCGAGACCCCGGTGACAAGCACGGTGTGGGTCATCAGCGCCTCGCAGCTGCGTCGACTACTTCTTGTTACGCCGCTGGATGCGCGTCTTCTTGAGCAGCTTGCGGTGCTTCTTCTTGGCCATCCGCTTGCGGCGCTTCTTGATAACAGAGCCCACGGGACCCCCAGGTAACTGATCACACGTCTGAATCGGTGTGCGAGCGCACACCGGGTGCCAGACTACCGGCGATCGGCGGTAGATCGCCCCCCGGGGTGAGAGCCCGGCCGCTCGAGTGTCGGCCGGGCCTCTCCCGCGACGGTATTCACGGCGTGCTCACGGCGCGCCGCTACTCCAGTTTCAGCCTGCCTCGATGTAGGCCTCGCGAAGATAGTCGTGCACCGCCTGTTCAGGCACTCTGAACGAGCGGCCGACGCGGATGGCCGGCAACTCGCCCGAGTGCACGAGTCGGTAAACGGTCATCTTCGACACTCGCATGACCGTGGCCACTTCGGCCACCGTCAGGAACTTCACCTCGCTGAGAGGTCTTTCGCCTGCACCCATCGGACGCCTCTTCCGCACGTGTTTCCGGGTTATCCCCACTGGTGCCATTGCTCACGCACGTGTACTGCCGTCAGCGTAAGTCGGGACTCCGAGTGCGCAAACCCCCTAGTTTCTCAGTCCGCGGAGTCGTCTGTCAGCAGAACCAGCAAACTCCCTGGCCAGCCGCCGGATCGAGCCCCTCGCCTGAACCCTGAACCTGTGCAACCTGTCACCCATAAGAGTCGCCCAGGCCTCATCAAAAGTTGGCAAAGGGACGGCGAGCCTCTTGGAATGCAGGCGCGAAAAGACGGTATCGGGATGACCGATTTCGACTCATAGGGCTCGTGTGACTCTTGTGACCAAGCGCTCGGTCAACGGCGTGTAATAACGCGGTAGCACATTGTCGTCAAGCGGCACCACCACATCGATCTTGCCCTCGGCCTCTCCGACGAAGAGCCCGGGGTCGTTACTGTCGGCGAAAGCCACAGTGGGCACTCCCGCCTCTCCAGCGGCCCCTGCCCACCCGTGGTCGGCGATAACCAGGTCCGGGTGCGCCTCACCGAGCTCGGCCAGCATGTGCTCCATCGGGGCCGCGTCATGCGTGTGCACGAACGCGCCCTTCTCGTCGAGCATCGCCACATCGCCCAGGTAGCGGATCCGGCGCGGCCGGCCGAAACCCGACCCGGAGTAGGCCCAGCCCTCGGCGGGCGTCAGCAGGCTCGCCCCGCACTCCAGCGCGAGCCTGGCGAGCGGCAGGTGCACGGCCAGCAGGCCGGTGGGGTGTCCGGTGGCGAACAGCACCCGTGGCCGCTCCGCCGACAGCGCGGCGGCTATCCGGTCGGCCATGGCGTCGAGCGCGTCGATGGTGCGGTCGGGGTCGATGGTGTCCTGGCCCCAGCGGTGGCCGGGGTCGGCGACCACGCCGGCGGCCTTGGCCATCAGCGCCAGCACGTCGCGGAACGTCCACCGCTGCTCGAAGGTCAGGCCCAGCATGTAGTAGGGGTCCTGGTTGGCCAGCGAGCTGTAGTGGTCCAGGTTGTTCTCGCGCGCGGTCGCGACGTCGCCGGCGATGCGGCTGTGGATCAGATGCTCGCGGAGTTCGTCGCGGCTCAGCACTTTTCGGGTCCTTAGGGCATCGGGTCGAGGCCGTGCAGAGGGAAAACCGCATGCCGGGTCGCCATGACCGCACGGTCGATGGGGTCCGCTGGATCATAACCACGGGATAGATCCTGAAATTCCGGGCTTCTACCGTCCGTCATGGTCAGCGGGGGCACCTCCCCCGTACGTTCCCGTACGAGCCGGCGCCAGTTCTCGCTCGTCGGGGTGGCCGGGTCGAGCGGGTGGCCCGACAACTCGGCGATCAGGTGGGTCCACACCCGCGGCACGACCTGCACGAGCTCGTAGCCGCCACCGCCGGTCGCGATCCAGCGGCCGCCGGCCGTCTCGTGCGCCAGGCGGTGCAGCGCCGCGTAGGCGGTCCGCTGGCCGTCGACGCTGAGCATCAGGTGGGCGAGCGGGTCCAGCGCGTGGCTGTCGCATCCGTGCTGGGTCACCAGGAAGTCCGGCCGGAACTCGCGCAGCAGCGGCGGGACGACGGCGTCGAAGGCCCGCAGCCAGCCGGGGTCGCCGCAGCCCGCGGGCAGCGCCACGTTGACCGCGCTGCCCTGGGCGCCCGTCTCGCCGGCCGAGCCCGTGCCGGGGAACAGCGTGAGCGGGCTCTCGTGCAGGCTGATGGTCAGCACCCGCGGGTCGTCGTAGAACATCGCCTGCACCCCGTCGCCGTGGTGCACGTCCACGTCCACGTAGGCGATCCGCTCCACGCCCTGCTCCAGCAGCCAGGCGATGGCCAGCGCCGGGTCGTTGTAGACGCAGAACCCGCTGGCCGAGCCGGGCATCGCGTGGTGCAGCCCGCCCGCGACGTTGACCGCGTGCTCCACCGATCCGTCGTAGACCGCGCGGGCCGCGGCCAGCGAGGCGCCCGCGATCAGCGCGGAGGCCTCGTGCACCCCGGCGAACGCCGGGTTGTCCGTCGTGCCGAGCCCTACCGACAGGTCCGCCCGGCCGGAGGCCGAGACGCGCTTGACGGCCTCGATGTAGGCGGGATCGTGCACCAGGGCCAGCTCGTCGTCCGTGGCCGGCTCGCAACCGCCCATCTCGATCTTGTCGAGCACGCCGAGATCCCTGGCCAGCGCCATCGTCAGCTCGACCCTGACGGGGGCGAGTGGATGTGCGGGACCGAAATCGTAGGAGGTGAGGGCGTCGTCCCAGATGACCCGCGCCGACTGGCTCATGCCTGCTCCGTTTCCCTCGCCTTGAGGTGACGTTACCGCAGCGTCAACGGCCGCCGTCCAGGCGGATCGCCCGGCAACGGCGAGGAAACATCGCGTAGCCTCTGATCATGCGCTTCGTGCGTCCATTTCAGGCCGCATGGCGATTCTTCCGCCGCCCACGGGTCTTCGACGCCCTGCTCGTCATCGTGGTGACCGTGCCGGCGACCATCGGCGCCGTCATCTCCTGGTCGTCGGGGCGCCCCGACATGGCCATGAGCGCCGCGCTCCTCGTCGTCTCCATGCTCCCCCTGCTGGTACGGCGGACCCGGCCGCTGCTCGCCGCCGGTCTGGTGGCCGTACTCGACGTCGCCGGCCTGGCGACCGGCCTCACCAGCGGTGGCAACCTCGCCGCGACGATCGCGTACTACAGCGTGGGCCGCTACACGCGGGGCCGTACCGCGCTGATCGTCGCACTGCTCGGCGGCGCCCTCTACGCGACCGGCCTCGCGCTGTTCGACCCGGCGTCGGGGTCCTGGCCCGCCGGCGTGTTCGTGACCCTCATCCCGGTCGGCTTCGGTCAGCTCGTGCGGGTGCGGGCCGAGCTGAGGGAGCGCGCGCAGCGCGAGATGGCCGACAGCGCCGTACGGGCCGAGCGGCGGCGGATCGCCAGGGAGCTGCACGACGTGGTGGCCCACCATCTGAGCGTCATCAACGCCCTCGTCGGCGGCGCCAGGGCCACGCTGCCCCCGGGACAGGACGTCACCCGTGAGGCGCTGACGGGCGCGGAGGAGACGGCCCGCCAGGCCCTGGCGGAGATGCGCCAGCTCCTGGACGTGCTCAGAGCCGACGGGGGCAGCGCCGCCGACGCCGCGACCGGGGTGGGCGCCGCCCGGCTGCCGGCGCTGGTGGACGAGGCCAGGACCGCCGGACTGCCCGCCAGCCTGACCGTGACGGGTGAGCCCGTGACCCTGCCCACCGCCGTGGACCACGCCGTCTACCGGATCGTCCAGGAGGCCCTGACCAACACCCGCAAGCACACGGTCGGCGCCCGCGCCAGCGTCCTGCTGACCTACGACCCCACGGCGATCGAGGTCGAGGTGGTCGACGACGGCGCCGCCAAGCTGCCCGCGTCCACGGGCTTCGGCCTGAGCGGCATGGCCGAGCGGGTGGCGCTGTGCGGCGGGGACTTATGGACCGGCCCGCGCTCGCAGGGCGGCTTCCGCGTGTGCGCGCGCATCCCCCTGGAGAAGAAATGATCACGGTGCTGCTGGTGGACGACCACGAGCTGGTGCGCAAGGGCTTCAGGCTGATGCTCGACGCGCAGCCGGACCTGACCGTCGTCGGCGAGGCCGCGGACGGCGCGGAGGCGGTGCGGCTGAGCAGACGGCTCGACCCCGACGTGGTGCTGATGGACCTGCACATGCCCGGCGTCGACGGGGTGCGCGCCACCGAGCAGATCACCGGCGAACTCCCCGGCGTGCGCGTGCTCGCGCTGAGCACGTTCGACCTGGACGAGAACGTGCTCGCGGCGCTGCGGGCGGGCGCCTGCGGTTTCCTGCCCAAGGACGTCTCGCCGGAGGAGCTGGTGGAGGGCGTGCGCGTGGTACACCGGGGCGAGGCCGCGGTCGCGCCGCGCCTGCTCACCGGTCTGATCGGCACGTTCGTACGGGCTCCCGAGCGGCGTCGTGTCACCCCGTCGCCGCACCGGGACGCGCTGGCCCGGCTCACCGAGCGCGAGCGGGAGATCCTGGTGCTGATCGCGCGCGGCCTGTCCAACACCGAGATCGCCGAGCGGCTCGGCGTCGCGGCCTCGACCGTCAAGAACCATGTGACCAGCCTGTTCGCCAAGATCGGGGTCCGGGACCGGGCACAGGCCGTGATCGTGGCCTACGAGGCCGCCCTGATCAGCCCCGGCGAGTAGTCCACCGGCCTCGATCCGAGGCCGCTCGGATCGCCCTGGTCACCCCGCCCGAACGCGGCGTCTCAGCCGGAGGCGAGCTCGCGGCCGCGGTCGCGGGCCGCCTCGATGGCGGCCAGGAAGGCGGCGCGGACGCTGTGCCGCTCCAGCTCGGCGATCGCCGCGATGGTGGTGCCTCCCGGAGAGGTGACGGCCTCGCGCAGGATCACTGGATGCTCGCCCGAGTCGCGCAGCATCACCGCCGCGCCCACGATCGACTGGGTGACCATGTCGAGCGCCGAGGCCCTCGGCATGCCGAGCAGGATGCCCGCGTCCACCATGGCCTCGACCAGGTAGAAGAAGTAGGCGGGGCCGCTGCCCGACAGCGCCGTGGCGGCGTCCTGCTGCGACTCGGGGATGCGCAGCACCTTGCCGACGGGTTCGAGCAGGCCCTCGGTGCGCCGCAGGTGCTCCTCCCCCGCGTGGGAGCCGGCCGAGATGCAGCTCATCGCCTCGTCGAAGCGGATGGGCGTGTTGGACATCACCCTGACCACGGGCGCCTCGACGCCCAGGCGCTGCTCGACGAAGGCCGTGGTGATGCCCGCCGCCGCGGAGATCACCAGGCGGTCGGCCGGCACGTAGGGGGCGATCTCGGCCAGCAGCGCCGCCATGTCCTGCGGCTTGACCGCCAGCACCAGGGTGTCGGCGGACTTGGCGGCCTCGATGTTGGACACCGTGCGGACCCCGTAGGTCTCCCGGAGTGCCACCGCGCGCTCGGGCCGGCGCACGGTGGCCAGGATCTCGCCCGGCTTGAACCCCGCCCGCAGCAACCCGGACAGCAGGGCCTCGCCCATCTTGCCGGTGCCCAGAATCGCGATCATCTTCTGCCTCTCACCTGGTCGACGCTGGCCGCAGCCTACCGGCGGCTAGCCGCGCGTCAGCAGCGACCGGGCGAAGAAGGCCAGGTTGGCGGGGCGCTCGGCCAGGCGGCGCATCAGATAGGGATACCAGTCGGCGCCGTAGGGCACGTAGACGCGCACCCTCGCGCCCTCGGCCGCCAGGCGCTCCTGCTCGTCCGGACGCACGCCGTACAGCATCTGGTACTCGAAGCCGGACTGGTCGCGCTCTTCGAGCACCGCCAGCGCGGCGGCGATGCGCACCAGCCGGGGATCGTGCGTGGCGACCATGGGGTAGCCGGTGCCGGACATCAGCACGCGCAGGCAGCGCGCGAAGGAGCGGTCGATGTCGGCCGCCGAGGTGTGCGCGCCGGGAGCCGTGTAGGCGCCCTTGCACAGGCGCACCCTGGCCCCGTCCAGCCGGTGGCAGCGCTCGACCGAGTCGCGCAGGTAGGCCTGCACCACGACGCCCACGTCCGGGTGCTCCTTGCGGAGCGTGGCGTGGATGGAGTGGAGCCCGGCGATGGTGTCGTGCTCCTCGGCGTCGAGGGTCAGCGTGATGCCCCTGGGCACGGCGTGCTCGCAGATGGTGGCCGCGTTGTCGAGGGCGAGCTGCTCGGACAGGCGCAGCCCGAGCGCGGTCAGCTTGACCGACACGTCGGCGCCTTCGGGGAGGCGTTCGAGCAGGGCCAGGTAGGCCTGGACGGCCCGCTCCGCCTGGGTCCTGTCGTGGACGTCCTCGCCGAGGTGGTCGACGCTGACGAGCAGGCCCTTGCGGGTCAGCTCGTCGACGACCCGGCCGACGTCGTCGGCGACGTAGCGGCTGACCACGTCCGCGGTCAGCGGCGAGGTGGACACGACGCGCTCGGCGCGATCGCTCCGGGAGATGGCGAGAAGAGCCTGACGCAGCACGTCATCACCCTAACTTCACCGATGCCCGCGGCCGCGGGGATTCGCCGACTGAACCGGTCGGCTGTCACATTCGTCGTATGGGTATGCGAACAGCGACGACGACTTTCCTGGCCGGATGCCTGGTGCTCGCGGCCGGCTGCGGCACGACGGCCCCGGTGCGGCAGGCCGCTTCCACCACGCCCGCCACGCCGGTGTCCAGCACCGAGGTGCCGACGAGCACACCGCCGACCAAGGGCCCGAAGCAGGTCAAGCCGGTCGGCAACGCGATCAACACCCGTAAGGCCCGCTGGACCTCCGCCAAGCCAGTGTCCAAGGGCCGCAAGGTGCGGCTCGTCTGGTGGTCGGGCGTGGAGCCGTGCACGGTGCTCGACCGGGTGAAGGTCAAGGAGACCGGCAAGCGGGTCACCATCACCCTGTACGAGGGCGCCGCCCCCAAGGCGGAGGACATCTCCTGCATCATGATCGCGGTGGAGAAGACCACCACGGTCAAGCTCAAGTCCCCTCTCGGCGATCGCAAGATCGTGGACGGTGCCAAGTCCTGAGCACGTCTGCCTGTTTGTCATGACCTGTTTGTCCCGAGAGCGGGAACTATTCCGCCACCTCAGGGGTTGAGTCGGATAGGCTCAAGTCGTTTGACAAAGACAGCAGGCATTCGTACGTTGAGTCTGACCGACTCAACTTTGACTACAAGGACGTACTCATGGCACGTGCGGTAGGTATCGACCTTGGGACGACCAACTCCGTCGTCTCCATCCTCGAGGGCGGTGAGCCCACCGTCATCGCCAATGCGCAGGGCTCGCGGACCACGCCGTCCGTGGTCGCCTTCGCGAAGAACGGCGAGGTCCTGGTCGGTGAGGTCGCCAAGCGGCAGGCCGTCACCAACGTGGACCGGACGATCCGCTCGGTCAAGCGCGAGATGGGCACCAACTGGTCGCAGGAGATCGACGGCAAGAAGTTCTCGCCGCAGCAGATCAGCGCCTTCGTGCTGCAGAAGCTCAAGCAGGACGCCGAGGCCTACCTGGGCGAGAAGATCACCGACGCCGTGATCACCGTCCCGGCCTACTTCAACGACAGCCAGCGGCAGGCCACCAAGGAGGCCGGCACGATCGCGGGCCTCAACGTGCTCCGCATCATCAACGAGCCGACCGCGGCGGCCCTGGCCTACGGGCTCGACAAGGAGAAGGACCAGACGATCCTGGTCTTCGACCTCGGCGGCGGCACCTTCGACGTGTCCCTGCTCGACGTCGGCCAGGAGGACGGCCACGGCTTCGTAGAGGTCAAGGCCACCAGCGGCGACAACCACCTCGGTGGCGACGACTGGGACCAGCGGGTCGTCGACGAGCTGGTCAAGCGGTTCAAGAACGCCCACGGCGTGGACCTGGCCAAGGACAAGATGGCCCTTCAGCGCCTGCGTGAGGCGTCGGAGAAGGCCAAGATCGAGCTGTCCAGCCAGTCCGAGACCAACATCAACCTGCCCTACATCACGGCCTCCGCCGAGGGCCCGTTGCACCTCGACGAGAAGCTGACCCGGGCGGAGTTCCAGCGGCTGACCGCCGACCTGCTCGAGCGCGCCAAGGGCCCGTTCAACCAGGTCATCAAGGACGCCGGCATCAAGGTCTCCGACATCGCGCACGTCGTGATGGTCGGCGGCTCGACCCGTATGCCCGCCGTCTCCGAGCTCGTCAAGGAGCTGACCGGCGGCCAGGAGCCCAACAAGGGCGTCAACCCGGACGAGGTCGTCGCCATCGGCGCCGCCCTGCAGGCCGGTGTGCTCAAGGGTGAGGTCAAGGACGTCCTGCTGCTCGACGTGACCCCGCTGTCGCTGGGCATCGAGACCAAGGGCGGCATCTTCACCAAGATCATTGAGCGCAACACGACGATCCCGACCAAGCGCTCCGAGGTCTTCACCACGGCCGAGGACAACCAGCCGTCGGTGCAGATCCAGGTCTACCAGGGCGAGCGCGAGATCGCTTCGTACAACAAGAAGCTCGCCACGTTCGAGCTGACCGGCATCGCCCCGGCGCCGCGCGGCATCCCGCAGATCGAGGTCACCTTCGACATCGACGCCAACGGCATCGTCAACGTCTCCGCCAAGGACCTGGGCACGGGCAAGGAGCAGACGATGACGATCACCGGCGGCTCCGCGCTGCCGAAGGACGACATCGAGCGGATGATGCGCGAGGCCGAGTCCTACGCCGAGGAGGACAAGAAGCGCCGCGAGGAGGCCGAGGTCCGCAACAACGCCGACGGCCTGGCGTACCAGACGGAGAAGTTCCTCCGCGAGAACGACGACAAGGTCCCCGGCGACATCAAGACCGAGGTGAACGACGCGCTCAGCGAGCTGAAGAAGGCTCTTGAGGGCACCGACACCGACGTGATCCGCACCTCGGCGGAGAAGCTCGCCACGGTCAGCCAGAAGATGGGCTCGGCCATCTACGCCCAGGGCCAGCAGGCCTCCGGCGGTGACGGCGCTCCCCAGGACGCCACGCCCGGCCAGGAGCAGAAGGCCGCGGACGACGACGTCGTCGAGGCCGAGATCGTCGACGAAGACCAGCCGAAGAAGGACCAGTGATGCCGCCGCGTGACAACGGGCACGAGGAGCCGGTGATCCGCGACAACCGCAAGATCGACCCGGAGACGGGCGAGGCGCGGGTGCAGGCCGACGGTGGTCCCGCCGTCGAGCCCGAGGCGCTCGCGCCGGCCGACGGCGAGCTGTCGGCGCAGCTCGCCGAGCGGACCGCCGACCTCCAGCGTGTCCAGGCCGAATACACCAACTACCGCAGGCGCGTGGAGCGTGACCGGATCGTCGTCCGCGAGCAGGCCATCGCGGGCGCCCTCACGGAGCTGCTCCCGGTGCTCGACGACATCGGCAGGGCTCGCGATCACGGCGAGCTCACCGGTGGCTTCGCGAAGGTGGCAGAGTCACTGGAGGCGGCGCTCACCAAGCTCGGCCTCAACCCCTTCGGCCAGAAGGGCGACCCGTTCGACCCCGTGATCCACGAGGCGCTGATGCACAGCTACTCGCCGGATGTGACCGAGCCGACCGCGATCGAGGTGCTGCAGCCCGGTTACCGGATGGGTGACAGGGTGCTGCGCCCGGCGCGGGTCGCCGTGGCAGAGCCGGGGGACGCCCCTGCGGCGTCCGACGAAGACGAAAACTGACGAGCACGAAGGGCCGTAGATGAGCACCAAGGACTACCTGGAGAAGGACTACTACGCCGTCCTTGGTGTGCCCAAGTCAGCCACCGCCGACGAGATCAAGAAGGCCTACCGCAAGCTGGCCAGGCAGTACCACCCCGACACCAACCAGGGTGACGCGACCAAGGAGACCAAGTTCAAGGAGGTCTCCGAGGCCTACGACGTCCTGTCCGACAGCAAGCGCCGCAAGGAGTACGACGAGGCGCGCACGCTGTTCGGGTCCGGGGTGGGCGGCCAGCGGGCGCCTGGCGGTGGCGGCTTCCCGTTCGACTTCGGGGACTTGTTCGGCGGCACCGCCGGGCAGCAGCAGGGCGGTCAGGGCACCGGGGAGCGCTTCAGCGACCTGTTCGGCGGACTGTTCAACCGTGGCGGCGGCGGCACGACCCGCACCTCCACCACGACCAGGCCGCGCCGCGGGCAGGACATCGAGTCCGAGGTGACGCTGTCGTTCAGGGAGGCGGTCGAGGGGGCCACCGTGTCCCTGCGGCTGACCAGCTCGGCGGCGTGCACCGCCTGCAGCGGGACGGGCGCCAAGGCCGGCACCACCCCGCGGGTCTGCCCGACCTGCGAGGGCACCGGGGCGGCCAGCCGTAACCTGGGCAACTTCGCCTTCTCCGAGCCCTGCCGCGACTGCAAGGGCCGCGGGCTGCTCGTGGACGACCCCTGCCCCGTGTGCGAGGGCAGCGGCCGGGCCAAGAGCACCCGCACCATCCAGGCGCGCATCCCGGCGGGGGTGGCCGACGGCCAGCGGGTCAAGCTCAAGGCCAAGGGCGCGCCGGGCGAGAACGGCGGTCCGGCCGGCGACCTCTACATCCAGACGCACGTCAAGCCGCACGCCGTGTTCGGCAGGATGGGCGACAACCTGACGGTGACCGTGCCTGTGACGTTCACCGAGGCCGCTCTCGGCGCCGAGATCAAGGTGCCGATCCTCAAGGGCATGCCGGTCACGCTGCGCATTCCTCCGGGCACGCCCAACGGGCGGACCTTCCGGGTGCGCGGCAGAGGAGTCACGCGCAAGGACGGCACCATGGGCGACCTGCTCGCCACGGTCGAGGTGGTCGTGCCGAAGACCCTGGATGACAAGTCACGCGAGCTCCTCAACGAGTTCAACACCGCCACCGCGGCCGAGGACCCGCGGGCTGATCTCATCCAGAGGGCCAGAAGCGAGTAGCCGATGGACGCCAACTATTTCGACCTGTCAGATGACACTCCCGTCTACGTGATCTCGGTGGCCGCGCAGTTGTCGGGGCTCCACCCGCAGACGTTGCGGCAGTATGACCGGCTCGGACTGGTCTGCCCCGGCCGCACGGCGGGGCGCGGCCGCCTCTATTCGACACGCGACATCATCCAGCTGCGCGAGGTGCAGCGGCTCTCCCAGGAGGAGGGCATCAACCTCGCCGGCATCAAGCGGATCCTGGAGCTGGAGAACGACGCGCTGCGGCTGCGTGAGGAGGTTCACCGGCTGCGCGCCGAGATGCAGATGGTCAGGGCGCTGATCCGCTACGAGCTGCCACCGGGGGCCTAGAAAGATGGACTACAAGCTCACCCAGAAAAGTCAGGAGGCGCTCTCGGGCGCCATGCGGCGCGCCGCCGCGGAGGGCAACCCGGAGATCGCTCCGGCGCACCTGCTGACGACCCTGCTCTCCCAGACGGGCGGCACCGCCATCCCGCTGCTCGAAGTGGTCGGGGCCGACTGGCGCACGCTCCGGGCCAAGGCCGAGGAGCAGCTCGCCGCGCTGCCCAAGGCGCAGGGCTCGACCGTGAGCGCGCCGTCGAGCTCCCGCCACCTCCTGACCGTGATGAACACCGCCGCCCAGCACGCCAACCGGCTGGAGGACCTCTACGTCTCCACCGAGCACCTGCTCGTGGGCCTGGCCGCCGACGGCGGCCCGATCTCCGAGCTGCTCAAGTCGCACGGCGCGACCCCGCAGGCGCTGCTCGACGCCTTCGAGAAGGTACGCGGCCACGCCCGCGTCACCAGCGAGACCCCCGAGGACACCTACCAGGCGCTGCAGAAGTACGGCGTCGACCTGACCGAGCAGGCCCGCAGCGGCCAGCTCGACCCGGTCATCGGCCGTGACTCCGAGATCCGCCGCGTGGTCCAGGTGCTCAGCCGCCGGACCAAGAACAACCCGGTGCTGATCGGCGAGCCGGGCGTCGGCAAGACGGCCGTCGTGGAGGGCCTGGCCCAGCGGATCGTGGCCGGTGACGTGCCCGAGTCGCTGCGCAACAAGCGGCTGATCGGGCTCGACCTGGGCGCGATGGTGGCGGGCGCCAAGTACCGGGGCGAGTTCGAGGAGCGGCTCAAGGCCGTGCTCTCGGAGATCAAGGAGAGCGACGGGCAGGTCGTCACGTTCATCGACGAGCTGCACACCGTCGTCGGCGCGGGGGCCGCCGAGGGCGCGATGGACGCGGGCAACATGCTCAAGCCGATGCTGGCCCGCGGCGAGCTGCGCATGATCGGCGCCACCACGCTCGACGAGTACCGCGAGCGGATCGAGAAGGACCCGGCGCTGGAGCGCCGCTTCCAGCAGGTGTACGTGGGCGAGCCCACGGTCGAGGACACGATCGCGATCCTGCGCGGGCTCAAGGGCCGCTACGAGGGCCACCACCAGGTGCAGATCTCCGACGGCGCGCTGGTGGCCGCCGCCGCCCTGTCCGACCGCTACATCACCAACCGCTTCCTGCCGGACAAGGCCATCGACCTGGTCGACGAGGCCGCTTCGCGGCTGCGCATGGAGATCGACTCCCGCCCGGTGGAGATCGACCAGCTCCAGCGCAACGTCGACCGGATGAAGATGGAGGAGCTGGCGCTGTCGAAGGAGACCGACGAGGCCTCCGTGCAACGGCTCGAACGGCTGCGGCGGGAGCTGGCCGACCGCCAGGAGGAGCTCAACGCCCTGGTCGGCCGCTGGGAGCACGAGAAGTCCGGGCTCAACAAGGTCGGCGAGCTGAAGAAGCAGCTCGACGACGCGCGCGGCGCGGCCGAGCGGGCGCAGCGCGACGGCGACTTCGAGAACGCCTCCCGGCTGATGTACGCCGAGGTGCCCCGGCTGGAGCAGGCGCTCAAGGCGGCCTCCGAGGCCGCGCCGGACGAGAACGCCATGGTGAAGGAGGAGGTCGGCGCCGACGACATCGCCGAGGTCATCTCCTCCTGGACCGGCATCCCGGCGGGCCGCCTGCTGGAGGCGGAGACGGCCAAGCTGCTGCGCATGGAGGACGAGCTGGGCAAGCGCCTCATCGGCCAGCGCAGGGCCGTACAGGCCGTCTCCGACGCCGTACGGCGCAGCCGCGCGGGCATCGCCGACCCCGACAGGCCCACGGGCTCGTTCCTGTTCCTGGGCCCCACCGGAGTCGGCAAGACGGAGCTGGCCAAGGCGCTGGCGGAGTTCCTGTTCGACGACGAGCGGGCGATGACCCGGATCGACATGAGCGAGTACGCCGAGAAGCACAGCGTCGCCAGGCTCGTCGGCGCGCCTCCCGGCTACGTCGGCTACGAGGAGGGCGGCCAGCTCACCGAGACCGTCAGGCGGCGGCCGTACACCGTGGTGCTGCTGGACGAGGTGGAGAAGGCCCACCCTGAGGTCTTCGACGTGCTGCTGCAGGTGCTGGACGACGGGCGGCTCACCGACGGCCAGGGCCGCACGGTCGACTTCCGCAACACGATCCTGATCCTCACCTCCAACCTGGGCTCGCAGTTCCTCGTCGATCCCACGCTGGAGAGCGATGCCAAGCGCGAGGCCGTGATGAGCGCGGTCAGGGGCGCGTTCAAGCCGGAGTTCCTCAACCGGCTGGACGACGTCATCCTGTTCGACGCCCTCGGCTCCGAGGAGCTGACCAGGATCGTCGACCTGCAGGTCGACCGGCTCGCGCGGCGGCTGTCCGAGCGCAGGCTGACGCTGGACGTCACGCCCGCCGCCCGCGAGTGGCTGGCCCTGACGGGCTACGACCCGCTGTACGGCGCGCGCCCGCTGCGACGGCTGGTCCAGTCGGCCATCGGCGACAAGCTGGCCAAGGCGGTGCTCTCCGGCGCGGTGGCCGACGGCGACACGGTCCTGGTGGATCTCGGCGACGACGAGCTGACGGTCCGCCGGGCCTGATCCCGCACATCCCAAGAGTGCCCGGAGGCCCGGTCGGCCTCCGGGCGCCGGCGTTTCACGCTCCGGTCATCACCGCGCCGGGTCCTTAAGGTTCGCTCCAGGCTTCGGACAAGCCGCCTCACGCGCGTGGGCTCGCTGACTAACTTCAGCGTTCGTCAGATCACCGAGAACGATCAGGGGGACGTGAAGTGTCATCTCGGAGCATCCGAAGCATCCTTGCCATGGTCACTCTGACCGCGGGGGTCACCTGGCTGGGGGCGGGCCCCGTGGCGGCGGACGAGTGCCGTACCAAACCGACGACCGTGCGCGCCGGAACGACGGCGACGCTCTGCGACGACCTCCGCAAGATCCGCCTGGACGACGGCTCGATCGGCGGCAGCCGGCTCCTCACCTCGCAGACCGACGAGCTGGCCACCGGCACGGCGAGGATGGCCCAGCGCCTCGGCCTGACCGGGCTCACCTCCGCGCGATCCGCGATGGGCCTGACGGATCTGGGCGGCATCGCCGCGACCTCCGGCATGCCCGCGCTGACGTCGAGCGCTCCGGCCCGGCCCGGCGGCCTGCCGAGTCTCGCCAAGCTCCCCGACGTCCCGGACCTGCCGAGCCTGCCGGAGCTCCCGGGCGTGTCCGACCTGCCCGTCGGGATGACCCTCGGCAACCTGCCCGATCCCGCCAAGGTGGCCGGCGACGGCATGGAGGCACCGCTCGACATGCCCGCGCCGGTCAACGAGATCAAGAACGACCTCATCGACCGGACTCTGCCGCAGGTGCCCACCACGGTCGACGGGCTGACCCACGGCAGCCGGCTGCCGGACGCACAGGACTCGCTGAGCGGCCTCACCGGCCTCACGGACCTCCTGCCCGGCCTCGGCATGAACTGAGGCCGTCACGGCAGGCGTCAGCCGCGGGTGACAGGGCCGCACCCCTGTCACCCCGGTGTCACCCGGCGCCGCTCACGAGATCAGCGCGTCGAGCTCGTCCTCGGGCAGCCCCAGGTCGACCCGGATGCGGTAGCGGGTGCGCAGCATGGCCAGGTGCTCGGGGTCGTCCTTGTCGCACGACAGCACGGCCTGGGTCACCCACTCGTGCCCCGCGCGCAGGTCTCCATAGGCGACCAGGGTCTCGGCGATGCTGTGCGCGGTCGCCGCCGAGACCTCGCCCTCGGCGCGGATGGTCTCGATGACCTGCCTCGCCTCGTCGTGCCGGTCGAGCTCGAAGAGCGTGTCGGCGATGCCGGCACGCGGGTCGAAGCCAGGGTCGCCACCGTCTTCGAGCGCGCGCTGGAAACACTCCAGCGCCCGCGCGGGCTGCCCGGCGGCTCTCCACTCCTCGGCGGCCTGAACCAGGATCGATGCCCTGGAAACGTCGCCGGTGGAGTAGCCGAGCGCCACGTCGTACAGCCGTCTGGCCAACGAGCTGTGGTCGTCGGCCAGCAGCGCCTGCTCAAGCAGGCGATCAAGGTGCTCACGGGTCACATGCGCCACAACCTGGAGACTACCGAGCGCGGTGCGGTTTTGCCCCGTCAATCCACATCGCCGATCCCGCGCCGGCATGGCAACGCGTTGTCCAAGCCTGCTCACCGTCCGCTTATCTTCGCACGTCACCGGGCATATAACCGATGCTCAGCGGCAGCGGGCGAGAGGGGCTGGGATGGGATCGTCCAAGCAGATGGCCTTCGCACTGGCCTGCGCGGTCGTCGCCTCGGCCGTGATTCCCGGACTCGCCGGTTATGTCTCGGCCCGCCTGGAGGCCATCGAGTCGGCCGAGCGGAGCCTGCGCGCGCTGGAGGCGAGACTGGAGGCCCGCGAGGCGAGAGGGGTCCGGACGGTGTCGATCCCGATCCGCTGCCTGCGCCCGCCCGGCCCGCCGAAGCAGCTTCAGCGGCAGCCTCCGGCCGCGGCGCTCGAACCGGACGAGCGCCGGGCCGGACGGCACGGCGACCGGGGACGGCCCGGCGGAGCCGGATCCACTCGGGGCGGCTAACTCGCCTGGGGGGTCCAGGACTTGAGCTGGCGGGCCAGGAAGCCGCGCACAAGCTGCTTGGCCGCGTCGACGATCTCCGGTGAGCCGTCCGGGTCGTGGCGGAAGGCCAGTTTGAGCACCGCGTCTCCGGCCTCCACGGCCACCAGCACCGCCACGTCCAGCTCATGGCTGTCGGCCAGGCCGTACTCACTGAGCAACAGCCCGCGCAGCCGTCCGGCGATCACGGCGTTGTTGTCGGAGTCGGAGTCGAGCAGGTTGAGGTCGACGGCGTCACCGAAGTGCAGGCTCTTGAAGCCCGGCACGGTGCGGTGCATGTCGACGTACTCGTCGATGATCGCGTCGACGGCCTCCCACCACCCCGTGTAGTCCTCCTCCATGAACCTGCGCCCGACCCTGGAGACGAACTGCTCGACGTTGCGCCTGGTCAGCTCCTGGGTGATGGCACGTTTGTCCGGGAAGAACTGGTAGACCGAACCGATCGCGACGCCTGCTCGGCCCGCGATGCGCGTGGTGGACAGCGATTCGTAGCCGATCTCGTCGAGGAGCTCGGCGCAGGCGTCGAGCATCCGCTCGACCCGACGGGCGCTGCGGCGCTGTGTGGGCTGGCGCCGCAGCGGTTTGGGCTGCGCACAGATCTGTTCAACTTGCGGCGAGGACACAGGCCCATCTTCCCCCCATGGGCCGATCGTTACCTGGGAATGCGCGGATTTCCCGGGAAGGCCGCCAACCTGGCCAGGCCGCGCACCACCGTGGGCGAGATCCTGGACAGCGCGTAGCCGATCTTCCCTTCGAGATTGACCGGTACGACGGCCTCGTTACGGTGCACGGCTCGCAGGATGTGCGCGGCGACGCGCTCCGGCGGGTAGCCGCGCCGCCGGACGGCCTCCTCCGACAGCTTGCGGGAGGCGGTGCCCACGTAGGTGGCGTTGCAGGCGATGGAGGTGGACACGAAGCCGGGGCAGATGGCGCTCACCCCGATCCCGTGGCCGGCGAGCTCGGCCCTGAGGCAGTCGCTGAGCATCTTCACCCCCGCCTTGGCGACCGAGTAGGCGGGCAGGGCCCGCGACGGGGTGAACGCGCCCAGGGAGGCGATGTTCACGATGTGGCCGCCCTCGCCGCGCTCGACCATCTGGGCGGCGAAGAGCCGGCAGCCGTGGATCACGCCCCACAGGTTCACGTCGACGGCCCGGTGCCAGTCCTCCAGGGTGTGGTCGAGGAAGCCTCCGGCGACCACGTTCCCGGCGTTGTTCACCACGATGTCCGGCACTCCGTACCGGGACCGGACGTCTCTCGCGAACTCCTCCATCCGCGCGGCGTCGGCGACGTCGAGGTGCGCCGCGTGTGCCGTACCTCCCAGGTCCTCGGCGATGTCGTCGGCGGCGTGCCGCGCCGCCTCGGCGTCGAGGTCGGCGCAGATCACCTCCGCCCCGTGCGCGGCGAAGGCACGCGCGGTGGCGCGGCCGATGCCGCTGCCCGCGCCGGTGACCACCACCAGCCTGTCCGCGAACGCCTTACGGCCCTGTGCGACCTTCGCGCCGCGCAAGCTCCTCGCCGCCTCTCCACCCTCGATGTGCTCGGCGAACTCGCCGATCATTCTGGCGATCAGGTCCGGGGCGCCACGCTGCGCCCAGTGCCCGGCGTCGGCCCTGCGGTGCCAGAGCCGCGTCACCCCCCGCACCTGCGACCGCAGCAGCGCGGGGGTGACGAACGGGTCGCGCAGGCATTCGACGAGTTGTACGGGCACGTCCACGTACGGCTCGGCGGCGGGCCGCCCGGTGAGCGTGTTGGCGCGGTAGAGCTGAACGCCGTGGGCGGCGTCCTCGCGGAGCGTGGCGGCCGGATGCCCGGGGCGCGGCTCGAGCCCTTCGGCGAACCGTAGCGTCCGCTCGAACACCCACGGAAGGACCGTGCGCCAGGCCAGCTCGGGCAGGACGGGAAACTGGAAGACGCCGATGTACCAGGACCTGGCCAGTTGCGCGGCGACCTCGCGCCGCCTGCCGTGCCGCAGGAAGCGGCCGAACTGGCCCGGTCCGGGGCCGCCGAAGCAGGTGAAGGAGGCGACGCGCTCGCGGAGGCCCGGCCTGGCCACCGCGTCCCAGCCCTGTATCGCGCCCCAGTCGTGGCCGACCAGGTGGACCCGGGGCTTGCCGACGGCCTCCAGCACGGCGGCCAGGTCGGCGGTCAGCCGGTCCAGGTGGTAGTGGTCGCGTCCGCGCGGCGCGGTGGAGGCGCCGGCGCCACGCACGTCGTAGCGGACGACGTGGAAGCGGTCGCGCAGGCGTGCGGCCACCTCGTCCCAGACGCGGTGGGTGTCGGGATAGCCGTGCACGAGCACGATGGTGGGATCGTCCGGGTCACCCTCCTCGACCACGGCCAGCCGCACGTCACCTGTCCACACGTCACCGGACCGCACGCCATCGGACCGCTCGTCAGGGGACCGCACGCCAGAGGACCGCGCGTCGGGGGACCGCACCCAGCGCATCGCACCTCCCTGTGGACGATCAGCCGCGGCGGGCGGACAGCCCCGCGCAGGAGCGCAGCGCCTTCCAGTCGGCGACGGCCTGGGTCCGCGCCGCGCCGGTCATGGGCACCGGCAGGCCGCCCTGGATGGTCGCCGGCGTCCAGGTGTCCTTGAGCACCTTGCGGCCGTTGATGGTGAGCGTCAGCACCCCGGTCCGCCCGGTGGTCGCCGGGTTGGAGTTGTAGAAGACGAAGTTTCCGAGGCCGTAATGGATGTAGGCGTTGTCGAGGTACCCGCCGCCGAGCAGGATATGCGCGTGCCCGCCGACCACCACGTCGGCGCCGGCCCTGACCAGCTTGGGGGCGAGGGAGAGCTGGGCCTGGTTGGGGCACTTCTGCAGCTCGGTGCCCCAGTGCAGGTGCACGATCACGGTGTCGGAGTTCTTGCGCGCCCGGCGTACCTCCTTGATGAGGCGCGCCTCGTTCTTGGCCGAGGCCAGCCCGCCCTGGTCGGGGGTGGCCGTCCAGGCCTGGATGAACTCGCTGTCCATCACCTGGGTCGCGCCGATGATCGCCACCCGGTTGCCGTTGACGGTCTTCCTGTACGGCTTGTACGCCTGGGCCTCGTCGGCGCCGATGCCCACCACGGGGAACCTGGCCTTCTTGCCCGCGGCTAAGGAGTCGGCCAGCCCGGTCTGCATGTAGTCCATGCCGTGGTTGTTGGCCATCGACACCACGTCCACCCCGGCGGCCTTGAGCGCGGTCAGCGCGGTGGGGGGCGCCCGGAAGGTGAACTGCTTGCCGGGGGCGGGGGTGCCGCCGGTGGTGATCGCGGTCTCCAGGTTCACCATCGCCAGGTCCGCCTTGCGCAGCACGCCGGCGATCGGCCCGAGCGCCGTGCGCGGGTCGGCGAGCTTGGGGCGGAGCATCCCCTCGAAGTGCACGTCCCCGCCGAAGGAGATCGTGTACGGCCGCCGCTCGGGGGTGGCGGGGGTGGAGGGGCTGGCCTTGGCTGCGCCGGCCTGCCGTTCGCGCTCGGGTGCCGGGGATTCGGTGGCTGAACAGGCGATGAGGGAGGCGGCGACAGCCATCACCGCGAGGGCATGGGGGAGTTTCATCGGTCGCCATTTCAGCTCGATTCACACTTTCAGGGACCGAGCATGCCATGTACGACCGATTGGTGTCTGTCCCCCTATGTCCTCCCAGCTGGCCGGGAGTGGCGACACACAGACTGGAGTGGTTCTCAAACTTGAAGCATTCAGGTTTAGGGCCTAGGTTGGAGTGCATGGGAGACGCTGACCTGCTGCGTCACGCCGGGCTGCGAGTGACCGCGGCACGGCTGGCGATCATGCGGACCGTGCGTGCCGGCGACCACCTCGACGTGGACGCCGTCTGCCGCGGCGTGCGCGAGCGCGTGGGCCAGGTGTCCCTGCAGGCCGTCTACGACTCGCTGCACGCGATGCACCGCGCCGGTCTTCTCCGGAAGATCGAGCCGATGGGCAGCCCCGCCCGCTACGAGGCCCGGGTGGGCGACAACCACCACCACCTCGTCTGCAGGCGGTGCGGCACCGTGACGGACGTCGACTGCGCGACAGGGGTCGCCCCCTGTCTCGATCCCGTCGACTCCGCCGGCTACCTCGTGGACGAAGCCGACATCACGTTCTGGGGCGTGTGCCCGAGCTGTCAAAGATGAGGATCGCGACTATGACCAACAGGCCTATCACCACCGACGATTCGGGCGTTCCCGCCCCGAGTGACCACCACTCGCTCTCCGTCGGCCCGAACGGCCCCCTGCTCCTTCAGGATCACTACCTGATCCAGAAGATGGCGCATTTCAACCGCGAGCGCGTTCCCGAGCGCGTCGTGCACGCCAAGGGCGGAGGCGCCCACGGCATCCTGCGGATCACCGAGGATGTCAGCCAGTTCACCAAGGCCGGGCTGTTCCAGAAGGGCAAGGAGACCCCGCTCTTCGTGCGCTTCTCCACCGTGGCGGGCGAGCTCGGCAGCGCCGACACGGCCCGCGACCCGCGTGGCTTCGCGATCAAGTTCTACACCGAAGAGGGCAACTACGACATCGTCGGCAACAACACGCCGATCTTCTTCATCCGCGACCCGCAGAAGTTCTCCGACTTCATCCACACCCAGAAGCGGCGCGCCGACAACCACCTGCACGACCACAACAACCAGTGGGACTTCTGGACGCTCCAGCCCGAGTCCGCCCACCAGGTCTCCTTCCTGATGACCGACCGCGGCACCCCCGCGAGCTGGCGGCACATGCACGGCTTCGGCTCCCACACCTTCCTGTGGTACAACGCCGCCGGCGCGAAGTTCTGGGTGAAGTACCACTTCAAGACCGACCAGGGCATCCAGAACTTCACCGCCGCCGAGGCCGCCGCGCTGACCGCCACGGACGCCGACTACCACACGCGTGACCTGTTCAACGCGATCAAGCAGGGCGACCACCCGTCCTGGACGGTCAACGTGCAGGTCATGCCGTTCGAGGCCGCCGCGGACTACCGGTTCAACCCGTTCGACCTGACCAAGGTGTGGCCGCACAGCGACTACCCCGAGATCACGATCGGCCGGTTCACCCTCAACCGCAACCCGGTCAACTACTTCGCCGAGGTCGAGCAGTCGAGCTTCGAGCCCGCCAACATGGTGCCCGGCATCGGCCCGTCCCCGGACAAGATGCTCCAGGGCCGGCTGTTCTCCTACCCGGACGCCCACCGCTACCGCATCGGCCCCAACTACCTGCAGCTGCCGATCAACCAGCCGAAGTCGCCCGTCCACAGCTACAACGTCGACGGCCCGATGGCCTACACCAACCCGCAGGACCCGATCTACACCCCCAACAGCTTCGGCGGCCCCACGGCCGACCCGTCGCTGTACGAGGGTGAGCACTACCACGTCACGGGCGACCTCATCCGCGCCGCGGCCGGCAGGCACGCCGAGGACGACGACTACGCCCAGCCGCGCGCCCTGTGGGAGAACGTGCTGTCGGACACCGACCGCGCCCACATGGTGAGCAACATCGTCGGCCACGCCTCGGCCCCCGAGGTGACGGACGACATGAAGAAGCGGGTCGTGGAGTACTGGACCAACATCCACAAGGACCTCGGCCACGGCGTCAGCCAGGGCCTCGGCCTCGCCTGACCACGCCAGGAAAAACGGCCCGTGTTCCATATTTCTGGAACACGGGCCGTTTTTATATATTTATCGGTTCTCGTACGGATACGACTGTTTCTTCACTGTCGCGATCAGCCGAAGCCGTTCGTCAAAGGCTGGGTGTGAGCGCGGTCAGGTCGAACTCGCCCTCGCGGACCCCGGCGGTGAAGGCGGCCCACTCCTCCGGGGTGAACACGAGCACGGGGCCGTCCTGCTCCTTGCCGTCCCTCACTGCGACACTGCCGTTTGCCAGCGGGGCAACCTCGACGCAGGTGGCTGCGCCATTGCAGAAGCTGCTCTTCTGCCAAGCCGCTGTGGTGTCGATCTGCATTTTCTCCCCAAATGGGTAAAGGGGCGCCATTGCCCCTTATCGTGCCTATTACATCAACGTCGCCATAGCATTGCTTTACGCTGGATAAGGACGCGTGATTCATCCTCGTCCAGCGCTTCCGACCGCATATGATCATAGGCGGTCTCATATCCCGCTACACGTTCGAGATCTTCGACAAAGTCAGCAGTGTACAACTGCTCCAGATACACAACATCGTCGAATGCCGCGAACTTCAGATGGATGAACGCACCTGTGTTGACCGGATGGAGTGCCTCCAAAGTCAACACCTGGACGCTGACGTGCGGCAGGAGGGAGACCTCCAGGAGATGCTCCATCTGCTCGCGCATCACCGCGGGCTCGCCGAAACGGCGCATGAGCGCCGACTCGTCCAGCACCACGGTCAACCGAGATGGATCGGCTCTGTGCAGGACACGCCGCTGCCGATCGAGGCGTGCCTCGACACGGCTGCGGACGCCGCTGTGGGTGATCCGGGCGATGCCGCGGGTCGCAAGGATGACCTCCCGCGCATAGTCCTCGGTCTGGAGGAGGCCAGGCACGACCTGGGGTTCCCAGTTGCGCTGGAATGTGGCCTCCGCCTCCAGCCCGAGGAATCTTGTGTACTCCCCGGGCAGGGTGTCTTCGTAATCTTCCCACCACCCGCGCTGGTCCGCGTCACGCAACAGGCCGAAGAGTTCGTCAAGTTTGTCACTGTCGATGCGATAGAGCGTGGCCATCGCCTTGATGTCGTCGGCGACCGGCATGGTCTTGGCCGCCTCGATCCTGCTGATCTTGCTCGGCGACCAGCCGAGCTCGCCGGCGGCCTTGGCTCCGGTCAGCTTGCGTCGCTCACGCAGGAGGCGCAACTCCTGGCCGAGCCTGAGCCTGCGGACAGTGGGACTGCCCTGCTTCGATGGCACCGTCGACCTCTCCTTGCCGGAAATGGAGGTGTAGCCGGAAGGGATCGTTTCGAGCCCGCGGTTTTGGGCCGTTCACCCAATCTTACACTGCAACTTGCACGTGTAGTGGCACCAGGGCTTGCCAGCAGGCTGACACGGGGAGAGCCTAGGAGCAAGAAGCGTTCCGGGGCGCACGCAGTTGCGTGCAAGTTGCATGTAAACATGCTCCGCAAGGGCATGAACAACATGTTAAGAAAACAGAATCTTTCTTGCGCAAGGTATTGCAGCACAGATGACCGCGGGGGACGATCGACACCAGGAAGGCACCGGGGGAAGAGGAGGCCGAAGGATGATGACGCGGCCCCTCATATCGGAGCTTCCGCCCATCATCGCGAGCGGCCACTCGGGCCGCCACACCGGCAACGTCGCCGTCCCGGATCTGAACGACTACCCCAGGGAGGCCACCTGCCGGAAGGATCTCTCACTCAGCTGAAGAACCACCGCGACCGTCGCTCGTTCGAGCACCTGAGAGCCGGACCGAGACCGACCCCGCTCGTCGCGTCAAAGGGCTGCCACCCTGCGACGAAAGCGGCCGTCGGCCTGCAGTCCGGCGAAAGAAGCCACCTCGAATAATGCCGCGAAAGGGGTCTTCTATGTACTCACAAGGTACCAAGAGACTCAGTCGAATCAAGTCCTGGATCCAGGATCTCATCGCTCGCGCCGACCGGGACATCTGCCTGGAACCCGACGAGTTCGCCTGCCGTAGGGGCTGGACCGTGACGCGCGCCGGCTTCGGCGCCCGCCGCTACCGTGACCCGCGCTTCGACCAGCTCAAGCTCGGTCGCCGAGTGCCGGAGGAGGTGTCCTGAGTGTCGAGAAACCCACGGAACCAGATGTACCCGGCCAACGAGGACCTGCCCGCGGCCGGCGGCTCGGGGCCGATCGTCCGGCTCTGGCGGATCCGTACCGAGTTACTACTGGTGGCGGCACTCGTTCTGATAGCCATGACCTTGCTGAGCGCGACCCGGCAGGGCGCGTGGCTGCCGTTCATCCTGGTGAGCAGCGCGGTCTCGGCGCCGGCCGTGACCAGGACGGGCCGCAACTGGGTCATGGCGCACGTATGGTGCGTGATCTCCAGGCACCGGCTGCAGCGGGTCTGCCTGGAGACCACGATGCACACCAGGGCCGGCCGGATCCCCCTGGTGCTGTGGATCACGCCGACCCGCACGGGCGAGAAGGCACTGATCCTGACGAGGGCCGGCATCAGCGCCGAGGAGTTCGAGGCCTACAGCGAGGAGATCGCCGCGGCCTGCTGGTCCAGGAGCTCCCACGTCTACCGCCACCAGCAGCGGGCCAACCTGGTGATCGTGGAGATCGTCCGGCGGGACGAGGTCGCCGGCACCGCCTCCCCCGGTCTGGACCGGCTCTACGGCAGGCGAGCCTGGGTCGCGCTGCGGTCCGAGCTTGAGGAGCCGCCTGATCTGCGCGGGACCCTGGTCCTTCCGCAACTGGGCTAGGGGCCTGCGCGCGAGCCCCGGAGACCGCGGGGGCTCCGGGGCTTCCCCCTGCGGGCCGTACGGTTCAAGATGAGTTCCTCGGACGAACTCAGGAGTGGCGATGACCTCGACCGTCCACAGGACCTGTCCCCTGTGCGAAGCCGTCTGCGGCCTGACGCTGACCCTCGACGACGGCGGGCACGTGACGAGCGTGCGGGGCGACCAGGACGACCCGTTCAGCAAGGGCTTCATCTGCCCCAAGGGCGCGAGCCTCGGCAAACTGGACGAGGACCCCGACCGTCTGAGCAGGCCGCTGGTCAGGGAGGGCGACCTGTGGCGGGAGGTCGGCTGGGACGAGGCGTTCGCCGCCGTCAAGCGGGGCCTCGACCAGGTCGTGGAGCGGCACGGCCGCCAGTCGACCGGCATCTACCTGGGCAACCCCAGCGCGCACACGATGGCGGGGGCGCTGTACGGCGCGCCGCTCATCAGGGCGCTGGGCACCCGCAACATCTTCTCCGCCAGCACCGCCGACCAGATGCCCAAGCACGTGGCCAGCGGGCTGCTGTTCGGCCATCCGCTCGCCATCCCGGTGCCCGACCTGGACCGCACCGACTTCCTGCTGATGCTGGGCGCCAACCCGCTGGAGTCCAACGGCTCGCTCTGCACCGCCCCGGACTTCCCCGGCAGGCTCAGGGCGCTGCGCGAGCGGGGCGGCAGGCTGGTCGTGGTCGATCCGCGCCGCACCAGGACCGCGCGGCTGGCCGACGAGCACGTGTTCGTCCGGCCCGGCACGGACGCCTATCTGCTGTTCGGCCTCGTGCACACGCTGTTCGCCGAGGACCTGACCCGCGTCTCCGGCCCGGTCAACGGGCTCGACCAGGTGCGCGAGGCCGCCAAGCACTTCCCGCCCGACGTGGTGGCCCGCCGCACGGGCGTGCCGGCCGAGGTGATCGTACGGCTGGCGCGCGAGCTCGCGGGAGCGAGGACGGCGGCCGTCTACGCCCGCATCGGCACCTGTACGACCGAGTTCGGCACGCTGGCCCAGTGGCTGGTGGACGTGCTGAACGTGCTCACCGGCAACCTCGACAGAGCCGGCGGGGCCATGTTCGCCAAGCCCGCCACCGAGTCCGGCGGCCGGCGCCGGCCGTACACGGTGGGGCGGTGGAAGAGCCGGGTGCGGGGGCTGCCGGAGGCGAACGGCGAGCTGCCCGTGGCGACGCTGGCCGACGAGATCGAGACGCCCGGCGACGGCCAGATCAGGTTCCTCGTCACGGTGGCGGGCAACCCGGTGCTGTCGGCGCCGCACGGGGACCGGCTGGACCGGGCGTTCGCGGAGCTCGACTTCATGGTGTGCGTGGACCCGTACCTGAACGAGACCACCAAGCACGCCGACGTCATCCTGCCGCCGCCGCGGGTGCTGCAGGCGGGTCATTACGACTTCGCGCTGCTCGGGCTCGCGGTGCGCAACTACACCCGCTACTCGCCGCCGCTGCTGCCGCTGGACGGGCAGCCGTCCGAGGCGCAGATCCTGGCCAGGCTGACCATGATCGCCTCCGGGCTGGAGGGTGACCTGGACGAGTTCCTCATCGGTCAGCTGCTCGCCAAGGCCGTGGAGACGCCCGGCTCGGGCGTCGAGGGGCGCGAGGTGGCCGAGCTGCGCGCGGCGCTCGACGGGCGCACGGGCGCGGAGCTGCGCCTCGACCTCATGCTCAAGCTCGGCCCCTACGGCGAGTGGGCCGGCAAGGGCGACCTGTCGCTGCGCAAGCTGCTCGACAATCCGCACGGTCTCGACCTGGGACCGCTGCGGCCACGGCTCCCCGAGGTGCTGAGGACCGCCTCGGGGCTGGTCGAGCTGGCGCCGCCGCAGCTCATCGAGGACGTGGAGCGGCTGCGTGCCCGGCTGGAGGAGGAGCCGCCGGAGATCGTCCTGATCGGGCGGCGGCACCTGCGCTCCAACAACAGCTGGATGCACAACGTGCGCGCGCTGGTCGGCGGCAGCAACACGTGCACGCTGCAGATCCACCCGGCCGACGTGGCCCGGCTCGGGCTGTCCGGCGAGGCCGTGGTCCGGTCGGCCAAGGGCGAGCTCACGGTGGCGCTGGAGCCGACCGACACGATCATGCCCGGCGTGGTGAGCCTGCCGCACGGGTGGGGACACGCGGGCAGCGCGCAGGCGGTGGCGGCCGCGCACGCGGGGGTCAGCGTCAACGCGCTCACCGACGAGTCCGCCATCGACATACCGTCTGGTAACGCAGTGTTCAACGGAGTTCCGGTGAGTATTTCGCCAACCGGTATGATCACCGCACATTAGGGTGTCGCGCGTGACTATCGTGCCAGAAGAGGACCGCCTGACCACCCAGATCGCCTTCGCCGTCGAGATCGACAAGTTGAAGCGGATCATCCGCCGCAACCTCCTGATAGACGGCTCGCGACGGGAGAACGACGCAGAGCACTCCTGGTATGCGGCCACGCTGGCCATGGTGCTGGGCGAGCACGCCCCACCGGGGACCGATGTCCAGCATGTGATCGCCATGCTGCTCGTGCACGACCTGGTGGAGATCGACGCCGGGGACACCTTCATCTACGACCCCGTCGCGGTGGCCGAGCAGGCCGAGGCCGAGCGGGCCGCCGCCGACCGGATCTTCGCGATCCTGCCCGCCGAACAGGGCGCGCGGTTACGGGCACTCTGGGACGAGTTCGAGGCCCGTGAGACGGATGAGGCCAGGTTCGCCAAGGCGATCGACCGGTTCGCGCCGATCCTGGCCAATCACCACACCGAGGGCGGCACCTGGCCGCTGTTCAAGGTGACGGCGGCGCAGGTCAGGGAGAAGGTCCGGATCATCGCGGAGGGCTCGCCCTCTCTCGGCGCCTACGCCCGCGAACTGGTCGAGTCGTCCGTGGCCAACGGGCACCTGCCCGAGTGACCCCCGTATCGCTGGGGTAGGGGACTCGTCGTGAAAGAGACAGTTCGGGCGAGACGTCGGCACTTGCGGCGTTTCGTGGGGCCGGTCGACCTGACCGATCGGCTCGAAAGGTCCAAGTCCATGGACAGGCCGATCATGGGGCTGGCCAAGGCCGTACGCGCGCGTATCCGGCCGGGTCTGCTGCGGGACGTGCTGCACGGCGTGCCGACCGGCAAACCCCTCCACCCGCCCCTGGCCGGGGTCACCCTCGGCTGCTGGATGTCCGCCGCCCTGCTCGATCTGGCCAAAGCCGATCCCCGTGCCGTCCGGGTGCTGCTGGCCGCCGGGATACTGAGCTCTCTGCCCACCGCCGCGGCCGGTGTGACCGACTGGTCGTCGCTGCACCGCGAGCAGCAGCGCGTGGGCTTCGTCCACATGCTGTCGAACGTGACCGCGCTCGGCCTGTTCTCCGCGTCCCTGGTGTCGCGGGTGCGGGGCCGTCAGCGCGCCGGCCGCATGCTCTCCTACGCCGGCCTCACAGCGGTCGGCCTGGGCGGCTACCTGGGCGGCCACCTGGCCTACCGGCTCGCCGCGGGGTCCAACCACGCTCCCCAGGTGTCCCACCTGGTGCCGCTGGGCTGGCACGACCTGTGCCTGTACAAGGACCTGCCGGAGGGCCGGGCGGTCTCGCGGCGGCTGGGCTATCTGCAGTTGTTCGTGCTGCGGCACAACGAGGGCGTGACCGTGCTCGTCGACCGTTGCCCGCACCTGGCCGGCCCCCTCCACCAGGGCAGGCTCGTCATGGAGAACGGCGAGCCCTGCGTGGTCTGCCCCTGGCACGGCAGCACCTTCAGACTTGAGGACGGCTCGGTGAAGCACGGTCCCGCCACCGCCCCGGCGCCCACATTCGAGACCCGGGTCCGGCGCGACGGCACGATCCAGGTGCGGCCGAGCTTGACCTAAACCTTTGTTGAGGTCCTACGGTCGCCACATGAACAGAATTCTTGTAACCGGTGCGACCGGCAATGTGGGCAGGCATCTGGTGACCACGCTCGCCGAGGGAGGTGTCCCCGTCCGCGCCCTGGTGCGCGACCCCGGCCGGGCCGGGCCGCTGCCGGATGGCGTCGAGGTGGCCACGGGCGACCTCACCGTGCCCGGGACCGTCGCGCCGGCGCTGGCGGACGTCGAGACCGTGTTCCTGCTCTGGCCCGGGTTCGAGGCGCGGGCCGCGCAGCCGGTGATCGACCTGATCGCCGAGCACGCCCGCAAGGTCGTCTACCTGTCGGCCCACGTTTCCGACAGCGACGAGCCGATCACCTTCCACCAGGAGATCGAGCGGTCCATCCGGCACTCCGGCCTGAACTGGACGTTCCTGCGGCCGGGCGGCTTCGCGGCCAACACCCTGGGCTGGGCCGAACAGATCAAGCAGGGAGTCGTCCGGTGGCCGTACGGGCAGGCCGCCAGGGCGCTGATCCACGAGAAGGACATCGCGGACGTGGCGGTGCACGTGCTGACCTCGGCCGGGCACGGCGGGGCGGCGTACCAGCTGAGCGGGCCCGAGAGGCTGACGCAGGCCGAGCAGGTGGCCGTCATCGGCGAGGCGGTCGGGCGCGCGGTCCGCTGGGAGGAGCAGTCGCCGCAGGAGGCGCGGGAGCAACTGCTGGCGGCCTGGGGTGACGCCACGTTCGTGGACACGGCGCTGGCGGCCTGGGGGGCGTTCGTGGACGCGCCCGAGGAGGTCACCGACACGGTGGAGAAGCTGCTCGGCAGGCCGGCGCTGACCTTCCGCGCGTGGGCGCGGGACCACGCGGCCGACTTCCGCTGATCACTTCTCGTCGGCGGGGTGCTCCACCAGGGCGAGGATGCGGCTCGACATGAAACGGGCGGTGCGGATGGCCGTGCCGCTGCGGGTGACCTCGCTCACCTCGACCAGCCCTCGCCGGGTGGCCACCTCGACGCGGCGGCCCGCGCGGGTGGCTATGACCTCGTAGGTGCGCGGGGTGCCGCCCGCGTCGATGACGATCTCCACCCGATCACCCTTCATGTACGGATTTATACCCACAAGAGCAGGAAATTATCCGTACACCAGTACGAAAATCGCCACAACGCCCACGCACACGATGACGCCTCGCAGCACCGGCGCGGGGATGCGGCGGCCGACCTTGGCGCCCAGGAAGCCGCCCAGCATCGCGCCCACCGCCACCGCGAGCACCGCCCACCAGTCCACGTCGGCGATCAGCAGGAACAGCACGGCCGCGGTCGCGTTCACCAGCAGCGCCAGCACGTTCTTGGCCGCGTTCATCCGCTGCAGGCCGTCGTCCAGGAAGGCGCCGAGCAGTCCGACGACCAGCACGCCCTGGGCGGCGCCGAAGTACCCGCCGTAGATCCCCGCCCCGAAGACCCCCAGCCACAGCGCCGCGCCGCCGTGCGGGCGCGGCTGATCACGCCTGGCCGCGAGCCACGCGTTCAGCCTGGGCTGGATCAGGACCAGCACGCAGGCCAGGCCGATGAGCACCGGCACGACCACCTGGAAGACGTCCGGGTCGAGATAGAGCAGGAGGATGCCGCCGATCAGCGCCCCCAGGGCCGAGCCCATGCCCAGCCGCACCAGCCGGTCACGCTGCCCCCGCAGCTCGGCGCGGTAACCGTAGGCGCCCGTGACCGACCCCGGCACCAGGCCGATGTTGTTGGAGACGTTGGCCACCACGGGGTCGATGCCGACGGCCACCAAGGTCGGGAAGGTGATCAGCGACCCGGACCCGACGACCGCGTTGATCGCCCCGGCCGCCAACCCCGCCGCGCACACGGCGAGCGCCTCCCAGACCGTCACTCTGACCCCTTTTATGTCCCCCGATATTGCTAGCCGAGCTTAGAGGGGGACCGTGGGTCAGGCGTCCGGGGGGTTCGGGGACTTGTCGGGAGCGAAGAGACCGCCGAGGCTCTCCAGCACCTTGCCCATCTCCGACGGGACGATCCAGAGCTTGTTGGCGTCGCCCTTGGCGATCTCCGGCAGGGTCTGGAGGTAGTGGTAGGCCAGCAGGTGCTGGTCGGGTTTGCCCTCGTGGATGGCCTTGAAGACCATGCCGATCGCGTCCGCCTGCCCCTTGGCCCGCATGGCCTCGGCCTCCGCGTCGGCCTGGGCGCGCAGGACCGCCGCCTCCGCGTCGCCGCGGGCCCGTAAGACGGCCGCCCGCTGCTCGCCCTCGGCCTCCAGGATGGCCGCCTGCCGTTGCCCTTCGGCGGTGAGGATGGCGGCCCGCTTGTCCCGGTCGGCGCGCATCTGCTTCTCCATCGAGTCCTGGATGGAGGCCGGCGGGTCGATGGCCTTGAGCTCCACCCGGTTGACGCGGATGCCCCATTTACCGGTGGCCTCGTCGAGAGTGCCCCGCAGCTCGGTGTTGATGTCCTCGCGGGAGGTGAGCGTGCGCTCCAGGTCCATACCGCCGACGACGTTGCGCAGCGTGGTGACGGTGAGCTGCTCGACGCCGGTGAGGAAGTTGGCGATCTCGTAGGTGGCGGCCTTGGGGTTGGTGACCTGGAAGTAGATGACGGTGTCGATGGAGACGACCAGGTTGTCGGAGGTGATCACCGGTTGCGGCGGGAAGGAGACGACCTGCTCACGCAGGTCGATCAGCTCCTTGATCCGGTCGACGAACGGGACCACCAGGTTCAGTCCGGGATCGAGGGTGCGGTGGTAGCGGCCGAGCCGCTCGATGATCGCGGCCGTGGCCTGCGGGATGATGCGGATCGTCCGCGCCACTCCGAAACCCACCGCCGCGACCACGACGAGGGCGACGATGAGCTGCTCCACGGTCATGGCGACGCTCCGAAGTGGAATGATCCGACTTCGTGAATGATATTTGGTTTATACGGTGAGTGGCCGTAATAGAGCGATCTAGTACGGCCTGGCGTACCAACGGCCTTGGGCATTGCGGTCCAGCGTCAGCGGCACCCCGAACGTCTGCGACAGGCTGTCGGCCGTCAGGACGTGCTCGATCGGCCCCTGGTCCACGATCGCGCCGTGCCGCAGCAGCAGCGCGTGCGTGAACGCGCTCGGCACCTCCTCCACGTGATGCGTCACCAGCACCAGCGCGGGCGAGCGGTAGTCGCCGGCGAGCACGGCCAGCCGGCGCACGAGGTCCTCGCGACCGCCCACGTCGAGCCCGGCCGCGGGCTCGTCGAGCAGCAGCACCTCGGGATCGGGCATCAGCGCCCTGGCGATCTGCACCCGCTTGCGCTCCCCCTCCGACAGCGAGCCGAACCGCCGCCGGATCAGATGCGCGGCGCCCATCATGTCGATCAGCTCGACCGCACGGGTCACGTCGTTGGAGTCGTACTCCTCGGTCCACCGGCCCAGCAACGCGTAGGAAGCCGTCAGCACCAGGTCGATGACCTTCTCGTCCGCCGGGATGCGCTCGGCCAGCGCGGAGCTCGCCAGCCCGATGCGCGGCCGCAGGTCGAACACGTCCGCCTGCCCCACCCGCTCCCCGAGCACCTCGACGATCCCGTCACTCGCGAACAGCGTCGTGGCCGCCAGCTGCAGCAGCGTCGTCTTGCCCGCCCCGTTGGGACCGAGGACGACCCACCGCTCGTCCTCGTTGACGGTCCAGTCGATGCCACGAAGCAGGGTCGCCCCATCGCGTCTGAACGCGACATCCTGGAAGCGCAGCACCTGACCACCCATTCCTCGTTCCCCCCTTAGGAGTAACCCACGGGGACAAACCTATTGCAGGGCGAGCGCATATCGTGGATCGGTGCGCCCTGAATCGCCTGTCTGCCCCGCGCTCGTCGCCTGGGGCAACGCCTGGCTCGCCGGTCACGTCGGTCTCGACGAGGCGGCTGACCACGTGGAAGCCGTCGCCGGACCCACCGTCGTGGGCCAGGTGCCGTTGCGTAAATACCTTGCCAACCTGCGCGTCGACCGGCTGAGCGAGCTCCGGCTCGCGCTGCCGGCGCCCGGCGACCCCTTGGGGCTGTCCGGGCCCGCGGCGTTCAACTCGGCCGCGGTCGACGCCGGGCAGGCCGCCATCGCCGTGCTCCCCGACCGGTGTCTCGGGCTGGTCCCCTCGCTGGACCTGCGCGGGTCGTCCTACGTGGGCGTACGGCTGGACGTGCACGAGACGGGCCCCGTACGCCTGGACCTGCCTTCGGTGGCGGAGGCGGAGCGGGAGCTGTCGGACGCCGTGCGGTCGGCGACGGACGCGCTGGCGTCCGTGGACGGCCCCGCGCAGAGCCGCCCTGACGACCTGGGACGCGGCGGCGAGCTCGCGCCCGGCTATCCCGCGCGGGCCCACCGGGTCTCCGCCCTGGCCACCCGGCTGGGCGCGGTGCTGCGGCTGGTCGAGGAGCGCGGGCTCACCTCGGGGCAGATCGCCACGCGCGGCGCCGTGCTGCGCGAGCTCGACCGGGCCGTACGGCGTGCGGTCGTGGCCGCGCACCACGCCATCTTCGAGCCGCTGCGCAACCAGTAGGGACCGGGTCAGGTCGTGCGGTAGAGATCAACCAAGGCCGTGGCGGACGGCGTAGAGAGCCGCCTGGGTCCGGTCCTGCACGCCCAGCTTCATCAGCACGTTGGAGACATGGGTCTTGACCGTCTTCTCGGCCACGGCCAGATTTCGGGCGATCTCCCGGTTGGAGCAGCCCGCCGCGATCAGCGCGAGCACCTCCCGCTCGCGCTCGGTCAGCGACGTGGGCGCCGGCACGGTGTTGCTGTTTTGGCCGGTTTGGCTGCTTTGGCCGTCGGCCAGCATCGCCTCGGCCGCCTCCGGCGCGAGCAGCACCTGTCCCCCGTGGACGGCGCGCACGCCCTGCACCAGCGCGGACGGGTCCACGTCCTTGTAGAGGAAGCCCGCCGCTCCGGCCCGCATCGCCGGCGCGACGTCCGCCCGGTCGCTCACCGAGGTCAGCACGACGATCCGGGTGGCCGTGCCGGTGAGCCTGCCCAGCGTGGCCAGGCCGTCGAGCACCGGCATCTTGAGGTCCAGCAGCAGCACGTCCGGCGTCAGCCGCTCGACCAGCTCGACGGCCTCCGCGCCGTCGCCCGCCTCGCCGACGACCGTGATGTCGTCCTGCAGATCCAGGAACGTGCGCAGGCCCTGCCGCACCACCGGATGGTCGTCGGCGATCAGCACCCGGATCACACGCCCACCTCCACACACACCGTCGTCCCCTGGCCCGGAGCCGAGCTCACGGTCATCACCCCGCCCACGGACTCCGCCCGGTCCCGCATCGACACCAGCCCCAGACCCCGCGACCCGCCCTGCTCGAAGCCCACGCCGTCGTCCCGCACGGTCAGCGACAACCTGCCGCTCTCGTACGCCAGCCGCACCGACACCTGGTCGGCGCCGGAGTGTCTGAGCGCGTTGTGCAGCGACTCCTGCGCCACCCTCAGCACCGCCACCTCGACCGCGGAGTCCATCGGCGGCAGCTCCCCGGCCTCGAAGGTGACCAGCGAGGGATGCAGGCGGTCGAGCATCCGCACGTGCTTGCGCAGGGTCTCGGCCAGGCCGTGCCGGTCCAGCTCGGCCGGCCGCAGCTCGACGATCACCGCGCGCAGCTCGGACAGCGCCTCACCGGCCAGCCGCTGCACCCGCTCCAGCTCGACCGCGGCCTTGTCCGGGGCGCTGTCGAGCATGGCCCCGGCCGCCTGCGCGGTCAGCCTGAGCGAGAAGAGCTTCTGGGTGACGGCGTCGTGCAGCTCGCGGGCCACCCGGTTGCGCTCCTCCAGCATGGCCAGCTCGCGACCGCGTTCGTACAGCCTGGCGTTGGCCAGCGCGATGGCGGCGTGCGCGGCGAAGAGCGTCAGCAGGTCCTGGTCGTCCTCGGTGAAGCCGCCGGGGGTGCGCTTGTTGGCCAGGAAGATGATGCCGAGCACCTCGCCGCCGTCGAGGATCGGGACGCCGAGGAAGTCCTTCATCACCGGATGCGCCTTCGGCCACCACTCGAACCTGGGGTCGTCGCGCAGGTCGGGCAGCCTGACCGGAGCCCCCTCGCGGAGCATCGCGCCGAGCATGCCATGCTGTCGCGGCAGCGGCCCGATGGCGTCCCACTGCTTGTCGGTGATGCCCTCGGCGACGAACTCGGCGAAGGAGCCCTCCTCGTCGGGCACGCCGAGCGCGGCGTAGCGGGCGTCCAGCAGCCGCTGCGCCGAGCGGACGATCACCTGCAGCACCTCGCGCACCGACAGGTGACGGGTGACGGCGAGGACGGCGGAGCTCACCGCCTGCAGGATCTCGGCTCGTTCGGCAGGCACGGCACCCACTCTATGGTCCTAGGACGATATGCCCAGGCCCTGCCGGGCCTTCCGCCCGATGTGCGCGCGGCGGCCGATTCCTACCGTCGAGACATGACGAACACCGCACTCATCACCGGCGCCTCCCGCGGACTCGGCCTCGCCCTTGCCAGGTCCCTGGCGGCGGCGGGCTGGCATCTCGTCCTCACCGCCCGTGGCGCCACCGACCTGGAGCGGGCCGCCGCCGAGCTGGGCGCCACCGCGATCCCCGGCGACGTGACCGATCCCGCGCACGTCGCCCGGCTCTCCCGCGCCGCACCCGAGCTGGACCTGCTGGTCAACAACGCGAGCGGGCTGGGCGCGACCCCGCTGCCGCCGCTGGCCGGCTACCCGCTGGAGGCGTTCAGGGACCTGCTGGAGACCAACGTGACCGCCCCGCTGGCGCTGATCCAGGCCACGCTGCCCACGCTGCGCGCCCGTCACGGCGCGATCGTGAACGTCACCTCCGACGCCGCGAGCGGCGCCTACGAGGGCTGGGGCGCGTACGGCGCCACCAAGGCCGCGCTGGAGCAGCTGTCGAACGTGCTGGCGGCCGAGGAGCCCCGCGTCGCCGTCTGGTGGGCCGACCCCGGCGAGATGAACACCCGCATGCTGGCCGACGCGGTCGGCGAGCAGGAGGCCGCCGCCGCCACCGACCCGGCCAAGGTCGCCGCCACCCTGCTCGACCTGGTGCGCTCCAGGCCCGCCAACGGCCGGGTGAGCCTGCAATGACTCCTGCAGCGACTCCGCCGATCACCCCTGCGACGACCCCTCCGACGACCACTTCGACGGCCTCTTCGACGACCCCTCCGACGACCACTTCAACGACCACTTCGATGATCACGCCGCTCGACTTCACGCTGCCGCCCGCGCTGTCCGCGCACGAGCCGCCGGAGGCCCGGGGACTCGCCCGGGACGCGGTCCGGATGCTCGTCTCCAGCGGCGACCGCGAGCCCGCGCACCACCGCTTCACCGACCTGCCCCGCCTGCTCTCCCCCGGCGACCTGATCGTGGTCAACAACTCGGCGACGCTCCCGGCCGCCGTCCGGCTGGACCGGCTCGCGGTGCACTTCTCCACCGCACGGGAGGACGGCACCTGGCTGATCGAGCTACGCCGCCGTACCTCCACCGCGAGTGAGCCGTACGACGGCGGCGAGCCGGGCGAGTGGCTGCCGATGCCGGGACGGGCGACGCTGCGCCTGCTCGGGCGCGAGACGCCGCGCCTGTGGCGGGCCGAGCTGGACCGGGACGTGGAGGCGTACCTGCGCGAGCACGGACGGCCGATCCGCTACTCGTACGTGGACCGGGACTGGCCGATCGAGGCCTACCAGACCGTGTTCGCCACCGTGCCGGGCAGCGCCGAGATGCCCAGCGCCGGCCGGCCCTTCTCCGCGGAGCTGGTGACGGCCCTGGTGGCCCGCGGCATCGGGATCGCGCCCATCACCCTGCACACGGGGGTGGCCTCTCCGGAGAAGGACGAGCCGCCCTACGCCGAGCGCTACGAGGTGCCCGAGGCCACCGCCCGCCAGGTCGACCTGGTCAGGAGCGGCGGCGGCCGGGTGGTGGCGGCGGGCACCACCGTGGTGCGGGCGCTGGAGACGGCCGTGGACGGCGACGGCCGGGTGACGGCGTCGGCCGGCTGGACCACCCGCGTCATCACCCCCGAGGCGGGCGTGCGGGTGGTCACCGGGCTGATCACCGGCCTGCACGAGCCGCGCTCCAGCCACCTGCTGATGCTGAGCGCGATAGCCGGGCGACCGGCGCTGCGCCTGGCCTACGAGGCGGCCCTGCGGGAGGGCTATCTGTGGCACGAGTTCGGCGACACACACCTGATCATGACCGGCTGATCTACGCGAAAGCCGTACCTGCTACGCGAGCACCAACTCGGGCGCAGTACCGTGGTCGAATGTGGACCAGCGTACCCTCCTGATCACTCTCACCGGCCCTGACCGGCCAGGCGTCACCTCGCGCCTGTTCTCCGTCCTGTCCGGCTTCCCCGTGACCGTGTCCGACATCGAGCAGGTCGTCATCCGTGGCCGCCTCACGCTCGGCGTCCTCGTGACCTACGCCGGCGGCCCGTCCACCGGCACCGGCAGCACGCTCGGCGCCATGTGGACCGCCGTGGAGCGCGTCGCCGAGGACCTCGGAATGGAGGTGGAGCTCTCCACCGGGTCCCAGACCAGGGAGCACCGCCGCCGTGGCCGCCTGTCGGTGAGCGTCCTGGGCGCCACCCTGCAGCCGGCGGCCATCGCCGGCATCGCCGGACGGATCTCCGCCGCCGGCGCCAACATCGACCGCATCGAACGCCTCGCCCAGTGGCCCGTCACCTGCATCGAGCTGTCGGTCTCCGGCGCCAACCCCGACCAGCTCAGGATCGACCTGGCCGCCGAGGCCGCCGCCCAGCAGGTCGACGTGGCCGTGCAACGCACCGGCCTGTCACGGCGGGCCAAGCGGCTCATCGTGATGGACGTCGACTCCACGCTCATCCAGGGCGAGGTCATCGAGCTGCTGGCGGCCCACGCGGGCTGCCTCGAAGAGGTGGCCCGCGTCACCGAGGAGGCCATGCGGGGCGAGCTCGACTTCGCCGAGTCGCTGCGCCGTCGCGTCGCCCTGCTCGAAGGGCTGTCCGCCGAGGTCTTCGAGCAGGTGCGCAAGGAGGTCGTGCTCACTCCCGGCGCCCGCACGCTGGTGCGCACCCTCAAGCGGCTCGACTTCCGCTTCGCCATCGTCAGCGGCGGATTCACCCAGATCACCGACGCCCTGGTCGACGACCTGGGCATCGACTACTCCGCCGCGAACGTGCTGGAGGTCGTCGACGGCAAGCTGACCGGCCGGGTGGTGGGCGAGATCGTCGACCGGCCGGGCAAGGCCAAGGCGCTGGAGCGCTTCGCGCACGAGGCCGGGCTGCCGATCAGCCAGACCGTGGCGATCGGCGACGGCGCCAACGACCTCGACATGATCGCCGCGGCCGGGCTGGGCATCGCGTTCAACGCCAAGCCCGTCGTCAGGCAGGCCGCCGACACCGCCGTCAACACGCCGTACCTCGACTCGATCCTCTATCTGCTGGGCATCTCCAGGGCGGAGGTGGAGGCCGCCGACGCCGAGGACGGCCTGCTGTCCCGCTGAGTTGTCAGTGGTTTCAGTGGTTCTCAGTGGCCCTGGTGCTCCTTGGGACTCCACAGGGTGACCAGGCTGCCGTCGCCCGGCCAGAGATCCGCCCACGCCGACTCCGTCCGGATCACCGCGAACGCGCCCGGCGAGAAGCCGAAGTCCTCTCCGGTCAGCGACAGGGCCAGGTCCAGCACGCCCGGGTTGTGGCCGCACAACACGACGGTCCGCCGCTCCGGCTCGGCCTGGTGCACCAGCTCCAGGAGTTCCTCGGCCATGCCCTGATAGATCAGCCGCTGATAGTCGGTCTCGACCTCGGGCAGGGCGAGCTGGGCGGTGCGCCTGGTGCGTTGCGCCGGCGAGCACAGCACCAGGTCGGGCTCCAGGCCCAGGCCGCGGATCTCCGCACCGGCCCGCTTGGCGTCCAGCTCGCCGCGATCGGTGAGTTGCCGGTCGTGGTCGGGAACGCCAGGCGCCTGGCCGGCCTTGGCATGGCGCAGCACGATCAGCGTGCGCATCGTGATCATCCTCTCGACGCCCAGATGGCGAGTCCGACGAGCACCGCCAGGATGGCCAGCATCACGAGCAGGATCATGGCCAGCGTCTTTCCACCGGAGGGCGGCTTGTCTTCCATCCGCCAAGTTTCGCACCGTGACCGCCCGCCCGGCCAACGCCCCCCGACACGGCACGACGCCCGCTCCGGTCGTACGTGGAGCGGGCGTCGTCAGGCAGGTCAGGAGGCCACGGGCTCCGTCTTCCTGTCGTTGTCGTTGTTGATCGGCTCGACGGTGACCGTACGGCGCTTGGAGACGATGATCGCGCCCACGACCACGCCGACCGCGAGCACCGTGATGCCGATGCGCACCGCCGGGTTGCTCGCGTAGAGCACCACCGAGGGCGCCACCAGCAGCGCGACCAGGTTCATCACCTTGATCAGCGGGTTGATGGCCGGGCCTGCGGTGTCCTTGAAGGGGTCGCCGACCGTGTCGCCGATGACCGTGGCGGCGTGCGCCTCGGAGCCCTTGCCGCCGTGGTGGCCGTCCTCGACGAGCTTCTTGGCGTTGTCCCAGGCGCCGCCGGAGTTGGACAGGAACACGGCCATCAGGGTGCCGCACGCGATGGCGCCCGCCAGGAAGGCGCCCAGCGGCGCGTAACCCAGCGCGAACCCGACCGCGATCGGCGTCAGGACCGCCAGCAGGCCAGGCGTGGCCAGCTCGCGCAGCGAGTCCTTGGTGCAGATGTCGACCACCCGGCCGTAGTCCGGCTTGACCGTGCCGTCCATGATGCCGGGGTTGTTGCGGAACTGGTCGCGTACCTCGAAGACCACCCGCATCGCGGCCCGTCCGACCGCCGAGATGGCCAGGCCGGAGAAGAGGAACACCACCGACGCGCCGATGATCAGGCCGACCAGCACGTTGGGCGCGTCCACGCTGAGGCTGAACGCGGATCCGGCCGGCAGCTCGCCCTCCACCGCCGTCCTGAAGGCGCCGAACAGCGCCGTCGCCGCGAGCACCGCGGTGGCGATCGCGATGCCCTTGGTGATGGCCTTGGTCGTGTTGCCGACCGCGTCGAGGCTGGTGAGCACCTGGGCGCCCTCGCCCTCGACGTCGCCGGACATCTCGGCGATGCCCTGCGCGTTGTCGGAGACCGGACCGAAGGTGTCCATCGAGACGATGACGCCGACCGTCGTCAGCAGCCCGGTGCCGGCCAGCGCGACCGCGAACAGCGCGACCGTCACGTTGCCGAAGCCGAGCAGGAACGCGCCGTAGACCGCGCCACCGATGATCAGCGCAGAGTAGACGGCCGACTCCAGGCCGACGCTGATGCCGGCCAGGATGACGGTCGCCGCGCCGGTGCGCGAGCTCTCGCCGATCTCACGCACGGGGCGCCGGGTGGTCTCGGTGAAGTAGCCGGTCAGCAGCTGGATGGCGCTGGCCAGGACCAGGCCGATGAGCACCGCGCCGATCGCGATGATCCGCGGGTCGGCGTCGGACTGCACGCCCGAACCGGACAGGGCGCTGAAGCTGCTGGGCAGGTACCAGAAGGCCGCCACCGCGACCAGGACCGCGGAGATCGCGGCCGAGATGAAGAAGCTGCGGTTGATGGCGGCCATGCCGTTGCGGTCGCCGTCGCGCATGCGGGTGACGAAGATGCCGATGATCGCGGTGATCACGCCGATCATCGGGACGATGAGCGGGAAGATCAGGCCTTCCTCGCCGAAGGCGACCCGGCCCAGGATGAGGCTGGCGACCAGCATGACGGCGTACGACTCGAACAGGTCGGCCGCCATGCCGGCGCAGTCTCCGACGTTGTCGCCCACGTTGTCGGCGATGGTCGCCGCGTTGCGCGGGTCGTCCTCGGGGATGCCCTGCTCGACCTTGCCGACCAGGTCGGCGCCGACGTCGGCGGCCTTGGTGAAGATGCCGCCGCCGACGCGCATGAACATCGCCAGCAGCGCCGCGCCGAAGCCGAAGCCTTCGAGCACGCCCGGCGCGTCACCCTGGTAGACGAAGACGACCACCGCCGCGCCCAGCAGGCCCAGGCCGACGGTGAACATGCCGGCCACGCCGCCGGTGCGGAAGGCGATGCGCATGGCGAGCTTCTCGCCCGACTCACGGGCCGCGGCGGCGACGCGGACGTTGCCGCGCACGGCCAGCCACATGCCGATGAACCCGGTCAGGGCGGAGAACACCGCGCCGACCACGAAGAAGATCGAGCGGCCGATGCGTACGTCGGTCTCGCCCGGTAGCAGAAGCAGCAGGAAGGGGATGATGACGACGAAGATCGCCAGTGTGCGGAACTGCCGCGTAAGATAGGCGGCGGCCCCCTCCTGAACGGCACGGGCGATATTTTGCATGCGCTCCGTGCCCTGGTCGGCGGCCAGCACCTCGCGCACCAGGCCGCCTGCGACGGCTAGCGCGATCAGTGCGACCGCGGCGACCACGATCACGATGGTGAGGTTGTTAGAGCTCAGGGCCAGATTGGACGCTGGCTCCAGTGCCAGCAAGTGCCTAGACATCGTTCTCCTCGGCAAGACCGGTCGTCCTGCCCGGGTGGCGCTGCAATGTCGGCTGGGCGGGTGCGGCACCATCCGGGTTATGGGTGCCGCTTCCGGTTGAATCCGCGGTTTCGCCAGATCACCTTGGCCGGTGCCGGGAGTCTACGCAGGGGATTCTCAGATATGAAGGCTCTGGACGCGGGGAATTGTGCGCCTGTCCAGTAAGCGCCTGACAGCGGGGCGTTTTGGGATCTGACAGGCGGTATTTCCCCGGCTTTACGGGCATGACTGCGCAGAAAAAAGTGCCGACCGAAACCGCCCGGCGAGTCGCGCGCACATGAGCAAGACCGGAGCCTCCGTAAAAATCTTCGGAGACTCCGGTCTCACGGCACACGAGCACGTCCGGCGGCGGCCGACGCCGCCGGCGGGTCGCGCCGTACACCGCCCTGAACGCCCCTCTGCGACGCTACGCGACCGTGGGTGACTTGGGTGTCGCAGGTGTCCTTAACGCCGGCCTGCGGGCTTCCTGGAGCCTCCGGAACGCTCCTACGGGAGGCCCGGTCAGCTCGGGTGGCCGTTGACGGCGGGCCAGCTCATGCGGATGCGCATGCCCTTGGGGCTGGGAAAGACCTCCACGTCGTCGGCCAGGCCCGCGATCACGGCGATGCCGAAACCGGACATGAACGAGTCGGAGAGCATGCCCAGATCAAGGGGTTGCTCCTGCTTGATCTCATCACTGGGCGCCTGGTCACTGACCGTGACCTCGAACCGCCCAGAGTCGTCCTTGAGCTCGATGCGAATGGGCTCGCCCGGGCAGTGTGCGCGATGCGCCTCGACCGCCCGGGAGCACGCCTCACCCACGGCGAGCCGGACCTCGTCCAGCAGGGACTCCTCCACGCCGGTGCGGCGGGCTATCGCCGTCGCCACCAACCGGGCGGTCCGCACATGGGCGGGAAGAGCGCTGAACGTCAGCTCGACGGTAGCCATGCTACTTGTCTTTGCCGTGAGCTTCCTTGGCTTCGTCGACCGAAGCGTAGATCCCGAAGACCTTGGTCAGCCCGGTGATCCGGAAGATCTTGAGGATGCGCTCCTGGGTGCACACCAGCTCCAGGGAGCCGTCGTGCGCACGAACTCGCTTGAGCCCACCGACCAGGACACCAAGACCCGTCGAGTCCAGGAAGTCCACCTTCTCCATGTTGACGAGCAGGTGGAAGTTGCCCTTGTTCACCAGGTCGATGAGAAGCTCACGCAATCTCGGCGCCGTGTAGACATCGATCTCACCTTCGACCTCCACGATGGTGAGTCCGTCTTCGGTGCGGTGATCCAACTTCAGATCCACAGATCCTCCAGCGCCTCGCCTGCGAAACTACCCTTGCGGGCCTGGCACTCTGGAGTGCCGGACCCCGACGCGCGGCATTCAACCACGCGCCTGGCTTGTGTCTACACGAAATCACGATTCCCGACGACTTTGCCCACGGACGCAGACTGGAAACAGTGACTTCCTCCGCATCCTCCCCACACCGAACGGGTCCACTCCTCCAACACCTGCTCGGAGTTCCCGCACGTCATGAGCGTGTTACCCATGTGGAGCATGTTCCAGCACGTCAGGCCGGTCAAGCCAAATGGCCTGATTGGGCGCCCGAACTCCTGGTTACGCGCTCGGCGAACCACGGCGTCACGGGACTGTGGCCGCACCAGTACGAGGCCGCCGACCTGGCCTATCGTGGCCGAAACGTGATCATCTCCACCGGTACGGCCTCCGGGAAGTCACTCGCCTACCTGACCCCGGCGGTCGCCTCCTGTCTCGACGGCGGCACCGTTCTCTACCTCACGCCGACCAAGGCCCTGGCCGCCGACCAGCTCCGCGGCATCCGCGACCTGCGCATCACCCAGGTGCGGGCCGCCTGCTTCGACGGTGACACACCGTTCGAGGAGCGCACCTGGGTCCGCAAGAACGCCAACTACGTCCTGACGAACCCCGACATGCTGCACCGCGGCATCCTGCCCCGGCACGCGCAGTGGTCGGCGTTCTTCCGGCGGCTGCGGCTGGTGGTCATCGACGAGTGCCACGGCTACCGCGGCGTGTTCGGCTCCCACGTCGCCCAGATCCTGCGCCGCCTGCGCCGCGTCTGCGCCCGCTACGGCGCGCAGCCCACGTTCCTGCTCGCCTCGGCCACCGCCAGCGAGCCCGGCACGTTCGCCAAGCGGCTCACCGGGCTTGAGATGGCCGAGGTGACGACGGACGCCTCGCCGAAGGGCTCGACGACCGTCGCGCTCTGGGAGCCGCCCCTGACGGAGCTGCGGGGCGAGGGAGGGGCGCCGGTGCGGCGCACGGCCACCGCCGAGGCGGCCGACTTGCTGGCGGACCTGGTGCTGGCGGACGTCCGCACCCTCGCCTTCGTCCGCTCCCGCCGCGGCGCCGAAACGGTCGCCCTCGCCGCCCGCGCCAAACTCGCCGACGTGGCTTTCTCCCTGTCCCACCAGTTCGGTACGACCCGTACCGTCCCTACAGGCCCGGCCCTGCCCGATGCGCCCGGCCGGCCTGACACGGTCGAGACCGCCCCTGCCACGGGCGCAGGGCCTGGGACGGACGAACCCCTGACCGACCAGCCCAGCGCCGACCGGCCCGGTCCCGGCTCGCCCACGTCCGACCGGGTCGGTCCCGGCTCGCCCACGTCCGACCGGGTCGGCTCGGGGCTGGGCCTCTCCGGTCGGCCCGGGGCGGGCGAACCGCCCGCTGAGGTGGGCGGGCCCGCCGGTCCTCAGGCCGACGACGCTCGGGCATGGGCGCTGCCGGAGGTCTCCGACCTGCCCGAGAAGGTCGCCGCCTATCGGGCCGGCTATCTGGCCGAGGACCGCAGGCTCCTGGAGAAGGCGCTGCGCTCGGGCACGCTCATGGGACTGGCCACCACCAACGCGCTGGAACTCGGCGTGGACGTGTCCGGCCTGGACGCCGTCCTGATCGCCGGCTGGCCCGGCACCCGCGCCTCCCTCTGGCAGCAGGCCGGTCGGGCGGGCCGCGACGGCCAGGACGCGCTGGCGGTGCTCATCGCCCGCGACGACCCCCTGGACACCTACCTCGTCCATCACCCCGACGCCCTGTTCGGCCGGCCCGTCGAGGCGATCGTCCTGGACCCCGACAATCCGTACGTCCTCGGCCCCCACCTGTGCGCCGCCGCCGCCGAGATCCCCCTGAGCGAAGATGACCTGCCCATCTTCGGCGACACCGCGGCCGCCGTACTCGACACCCTCGTCACCGACGGCCTGCTGCGCCGACGCCCGGCCGGATGGTTCTGGACCAAGCGCGAGCGCGCCACCGACCTGGCCGACATCCGGGGTGGCGGCGGCGCGCCGATCCAGGTCGTGGAGTCCTCGACCGGCCGCCTGCTGGGCAGCGTCGACGAGCCGTCCGCGCACACCATGGTCCACACGGGCGCCGTCTACATCCACCAGGGCGAGACGTTCCTGGTAGAGCTTCTCGACCTCGAAGCCGGCGTGGCCCTGGTGTCCAGCGCACAGCCTGACTACTCCACCTTCGCCCGCGACATCACCGATATTTCCCTCCTTTCCACCCTCCGCTCCCACGCCCTGGGCCCCGGCACCCTGCACTTCGGCGAGGTGGAGGTCACCCGGCAGGTCGTCTCCTACCTCAAACGCCGACTCCAGTCAGGCGAGATGCTCGGCGACGAACCCCTGGACCTACCGCCCCGCACCCTGCGCACCCGCGCCGTCTGGTGGACGCTGCCGGCCTCCGAGGTGGCCGCCCTGGCCGAGGAAGGCTTCGACCTCGGCGGCGCCGCCCACGCCGCCGAACACGCCGCCATCGGCCTCCTCCCCCTGTTCGCCACATGCGACCGCTGGGACATCGGCGGCGTCTCCACCGAACTCCACGCCGACACGGGCCTGCTCACCGTGTTCGTCTACGACGGCCACGAGGGCGGCGCGGGGTTCGCCGAACGCGGCTACGCCCGCGCCACCGACTGGCTCACCGCCACCCGCGAGGCCATCGCCTCCTGCGAATGCGAACGCGGCTGCCCCTCCTGCATCCAGTCCCCGAAGTGCGGCAACGGCAACGAGCCCCTGGACAAACGCGGCGCCCTCCGCCTCCTCGCCACCCTCCTCACCCCCTGACCACACGCCGCCGCCTCCTCCGCAGCGGCGAGCGGGATCCGGGCAGGGGCGTGCATGGAGGCGAGCCTGCGCCGGCGGAGTTCACCAGGCGCGGCGCGGCTCAATCCGTCTCCAGACCGCCTTGCCTACGCCCGACCAGTTCTGTCACCTCAAGTACGTACAGATGTCATGAGATTGACCGTAAATCTTCGGACAGGAGCCCTTGAGCCGTTGCGCAAACGTTCCAGCCGTCACAGGGGCCCCAGGAGACAGTTACCGGCCAGGATGGCGAGAAGAGCCGACTGGCCCTACGTCTATAACGGGGGCACGTAGTCGTCAGCCGGGCGGCCAGTTTCGCAGGGCGGCGTCGACCACCTGCTGGAGTTCGTCGCGGCCGGTGCCGCCGGCTGCTTGGACGGCGATGCCGTTCGCCACGGTCATGACGTAGCGGGCGAGCAGCCCCGGATCGGCATCCGGGGGCAGATCGCCTTCGTCGACGGCTTGCTGGAACCGGTCACGCAGGCGTGAACGGCCCTCGTCGCGCCAGGCGACGAGGGTGTCGCGGGCGACTCGCCCGGGTTCGCCGGCGGCCAGCGAGCCCTGGACGCCCAAGCATCCGGCGGGGCAGCCGGGCCGGGTGGACGCCCTCACGGAGCCGGCGAGGAAGGCCGTGGCCACTCCCCGGGCGGTCGGCTCCTCCAGCGCACGTGCCGCGTACGCGGCCGGACCTTCGGTGTAGCGCTCCAGGGCCTTACGGAACAGTTCCTCCTTGTTGCCGAAGGCCGCGTACATGCTCGTGCGGGTGATGCCCATGGCGCTGGTCAGGTCAGTCAGGCTGGCGCCCTCGTAGCCCTGCTCCCAGAACACCAGCACTGCCCGCTCGAGGGCCTCGTCGGCGTCGAACCCCCGCGGCCGACCTATCGGCGCCCTCCGAGTGCTTTCCACATTCCGCATCATACCCCTTCTGTACCGAACGGCACGGAAGTGCTACGGTCTCGTTCAGTACCGATCGGTCTGGAAATAGGTGGAGGTCATAGATGCGAAGGCTAGAAGGTAAGACCGCCGTCGTCACCGGCGGCGGCACGCGGGGCATCGGCCGAGCCGCCGCCGCACGGCTGGCGGCCGAGGGGGCTCACGTGTTCATCACCGGCAGGCGCAAGGCCGAGCTGGACGAGGCCGTCGGCACCATCGGTTCGGCGGCCACCGCGATACCGGGCGACATCACGGACCCGGCCGACCTGGACCGGCTGTACGACGCGGTCCGGGACCGTGGCCAGGGCCTCGACGTGCTGTTCGCCAACGCGGCCACCGCCTCGTTCGCGACGCTTGAGCAGATCACCGAGGACGACTACGACCGCATCTTCGGAGTCAACGTCAAGGGCACGCTCGCCACCGTGCAGAAGGCGCTGCCACTGCTCAACGACGGCGCCTCAGTGATCCTGAACGCCTCCACCGCCGCCGAGAACGGCACACCTGCCTTCGGCGCGTACGCGGCGTCCAAGGCCGCCGTCCGGTCATTCGCACGGACCTGGGCCAACGAGCTCAAGGACCGGGGCATCCGCGTCAACGCGATCTCGCCGGGGCCGATCGACACCTCCGGAATCACCGAACTCGTCGGCGAGCAGAACGCGGCCGCCTTCAAGGCGAACCTGGGCGCCGACGTCGCGATAGGCCGGATGGGACGCCCGGAGGAGGTCGCCGCCGCCGTGGCCTTCCTCGCCTCCGCGGACAGCAGCTACATCATCGGCACCAACCTGTACATCGACGGAGGCGAGAACCAGATCTGAGCCCGCTACCCGGCGGCGCCCCGCCGGCCATCGTCGCCACCGACCAAGAGCCCGTCGTCCGGCCGGCCGTACCAGGCGATCGAGAAGCGACTAGCCCTCGACCTGCGCGAACGGCACCGGCCTAAGCAGAGCCCGAAGAGTCTCGCGTGGTGCCCTGCCTCCGCACCGGTGCATTCCGCCGCGAGTACGGCGTATCACCGGGCGTGGTCGGCATATGCGGCACCGGCAGCCACACCCTCCTCGCCGACTTCCTGCGCTCGCTCGCGCAGGAATCGGGTTGAAGAGGCCACAGTCCGGCGATGAAGCAGCAGATAAGACGATCTTGTGCAGAACCGTCGCCCTTGTCCCGGGTCACTGGTGGGGATGAACGCCGGCGCGCGCCTATGCCGATCGCCGGCCAGCTGACAATTCACTCCCAGATCGAGCGCGGGTCACGAGGGTACGTCCGCTCTCGCTCGCCTGGTTCTCGGCGTCGATCCTGATCCGCTCGGCCATGTCGGCGAACTGGTCGAGGGCGGGGTTGACGCCGACGAGGGTGAACTCGCGGGTGACCACGTCGAGTTCGAGTTCCCAGACGTCCGCGAGGATGCGGCGCATCCATGCGGTGGCGTGGTCCCATCCCTCCTTGGGCGTGCCCGGGGAGTAATTGCCGCCCTGCACGGTGACCAGGACTGCCGGCTTGCCCGAGGTCACGGACCGGATGTCCGTGGCCATGCGCGGGTCGGTGGCGACGAGGTCGACGTAGGTCTTGAAATGCTGGGACACGCCGAAGTTGTACAGCGGGACGGCGAAGAGATAGGCGTCGGCGCCGGCGAGCTCGTCGACCAGCGTACTGGCCAGGTCGAGCGCGGCCCGCTGGGAGGGCGTGCGCAGGTCCTCGGGGGTGGCCGAGGCGGTGACGGCGCCGGCCCACGCGTTGCTGGGGAGGGGGGCGAGGCCGAGGTGCCTGCGGGTCACGGGGGATTCCGGCACGGCGTCGCGCCAGCGTCGTTCGATGATGTCGGCGAGAGCGCGGCTGGTGGAGCCCTCGCTGCGGATGCTGGAATCGAGGCGGAACAGGGACATGGTTCTCCTTGAGGCGGTGTGATGGTGCGGTGAACGTCCGGGCAGCACGTGCCCGGCCGGAAACGTCAGCGCCGCGTGTCGTCAGAGGTCGGTGTATGCGCGCCCGCCGCAGGGGCGATGGCGAAGTTGTCGCGAAACAGGCCGGTCGGGTCCCACCGGCGTTTGAGGTCCCGGAGCCGTCGTAGATGTGCGGGCGGGAAGGCGCGTGCCAGGGCGTCCGGGCCGGTGTCGGTCTCGAAGCTGAGGTACGTGCCCTCGAACAGCGGGAGGAGACGGCGCCAGCGCTCCTCGTACTCAGGCGAACCGCCCCCGAGGGCCGCGATCAGGAAGTTGGCGTCGCGCCAGGCGTACGCGGTGGCTTCCACGGAGGTGTTAGCGGCGGCACCCCCGGCGGAGCGGATCGTGAGGATGAACCTGCTGTTCGTCGCCAGCAGGTCGGCGATCGCTTCAGTGGTCTCGCCGGTGAGGTGCCGCACGAGCCCGGCGTGCGAGACGGGCTCGCCACGACCGTGCTGCAGCTCATCTTCCGGGGCGAGGGTGAGCAGCGCGCTGTACGGCGTGAGCTGGATCGACTGGTCGGCGAGCGGGGCCAGGTCCCCGAGTGGGGTGAGGCGCTCGACGACCGTGTCCGGGTCGTCGGAGTCGACCACGACGAGCGCCTGAACGGCGGCGGGGCCTCCGGGACGGGCGGGGCCGATCATGAGAGTGCCGGTGACGCTGGGGTGGGCGTTCTCGATCGCTGCACCCCAGCCGTGCAGGAACGCCGCGACGTCGTCGGGGACGAACGTCAGCATCGCGAAGCCGACCCGCTCGCTGACGGGCTGGGCGTCGATCTCGAAGGACACCGCGACGCCGAAGTTCGCGCCGGCGCCGCGCATGGCCCAGAACAGGTCGGGGTTCTCGTCGTCGCTTGCGTGGACGAGGTCGCCGGAGGCCGTGACGACGTCGACCGAGCGGATATGGTCGATGGTCAGGCCGTGTTGCCGGACGAACCAGCCGATGCCGCCCGTGGTCGCCAGCCCGCCCACGCCGACGCCACCGTGATCGCCGGCGGTGATCGCGAGGCCGCGCGGGGCGAGTCGGCGGGCGACGTCTCCCCAGCGGGCGCCGGGACCGATCCGGACGCGGTGGCCGTCCAGGACCGTGACGTCGTCGAGCGCGCCGAGAGCGATCACGATACCGCCGTCGTTGAGCGAGCGTCCGGACAGCCCGTGCCCGCCGCTGAGCAGACCCAGCGGTACGTCGCGGTGCCGGGCGGCGTACTGGACAGCCTGCTGCACCTCAGCCGGTGTCCGCGGACGCAACACCAGGCCGGGGTCGGCGCCCCGGAAGTAACCAGCGGTGTAGCGGGCGTGTCCGCGGTCGCCCGGGGTCAGCGCCCGGGCCGCCAGGCCCTCGGGCACCGGATCGCCACCGAACGCGACGACCCGCCGGGAGACGGCCGCGTGCCCTGAGCGGGCCTCGGCGACGCGCTCGCGGATCTCGGCGGCGGCGCTCTGGGCGAAGCGACGCAGTTCCGCCGGGTCGTCGCTGGCCACGACGAACACGCTCACCCCGTCCTCGACGGCGATCCGAGCGAGGTCCTCGGCCTTGTCACCGGGGGTCACGTTCAGCAGCCGCGTGATGTCCCGCGGATCGCGACCCGCCCGGGTCGCTTCCTCGTCGATGATGCGGTTCCCGCGCGCCAGGTCACCGGGCTTGAGCCAGGGCAGGCTGGGCAGCCACCCGTCGGCCTTCCGGCCGATGATGCGCTGCATCCGCGGCTTGTACGCGCCCAGCCAGACGGGAACCTCGTGCGCCGGGGATGGCCCGCGCTCCACATCGCCGACCTGGTAGAACCGGCCGTCCAAGCGCAGCGGGCCGGGGTCGCCACCGGCCCAGATCCCGCGGATGACGTCAAGCGCCTCGTCGAGCGCGCTCACCGACTCAGCCGCGGTCCGCCGGGGGCCACCCATCGCCGCGATGGCGTCCCAGAATCCTCCCGTCCCGAGTCCGAGCACAGCCCGGTCGCCGCTGAGCAGGTCCAGGCTCGCCACGGACCGGGCGAGCAGGGCGGGCGGACGCATCGGCAGGTTCAACACGTTGCCGGAGACGTGGATCCGGGAGGTGCGGGCGGCCACCCAGGTCAGCAGGGTCCAAGTGTCCAGGAACCCTGCCTGGTACGGGTGGTCCTGGAACGTGACCACGTCCAGGCCCACGTCCTCACTCAGCACGGCCAGATCGACCACCTGCTGCGGCCTGGCGTTGATAGGTGTGATGAAGCTGCCGAACCGCAGCTCGTGACCATAATCGGGCATGGCTCCATGCTGTCGGCTCCTCACCAGGAACCACAAACAAGCAGTAACTGACTTACGAAAAGTAAGTCCCTTCAGTCTGTCGTGACGTCTCCTAATTGGCGCGCTGAAGCCCCTGCCGCGCACCGCGAGTGACTGGCTTCTCGGCGGTAAATGGACTTACGATTAGTAAGTGCCTTCACCGAGACCTACCCGACCGCAGACGCAGTGGGACCACAGCGACGAGGCCGAGTGCCGCCGCGCCAGCCTTGCCCTGGAGGTCGTCGGCCAGCGCTGGGCACCCGGCATCTTGCTCGCCCTGGCCCGCGGCGCCGAGCGGTTCACCGACATCGCCGCATCGGTTGCCGGCATCTCCGCACGCATGCTCACCCTCCGGCTGAAGCAACTCGAGAGCGCCGGGCTGGTCGAACGTACGGTCGTACCCACGACGCCCGTATCCGTGCGCTATCACCTCACGCCGCGAGGGACCGATCTCCTGGCCGCGCTCCAACCCATCGCCGGTTACGTCCGGCGGTGGAACGACGACCCCGGCGCGTCCGCTTCGAGTGCGTGATCGCTCTGCCACGTCTCGAGAGACCGCACGGCGCGAGCCGGCTCATGATCACACCCAGCTGGCTGGAGCGTCCTCATTCACTGGGCCGGGATGCTCTGGACGGGCTGGTCCTGCTCTCGATCTACCGGTCAGGGTGCGCGTACCGAAACCGGGGAGTGAGATCTCCAGCGACGTCCAGACGTCTGCTACTTCGCCGGTGATCGTGCAGTTGGACAGCTCGACACCGTTCTCCTCAGCGAGGGCCGCCGCATGAGCACAGGCTGACTTCGGGTCGATGACGGCTAGTTTGGCCGCCGCCAAAGCACTCAGGTCGGCGGCATCGTTCAATCGGTGACGGGCGACGCGTACGGAACCCACCATGGCGAGAGCCGTGGCCACGGCCATGAGGAGGCCCATGAGGGCGACGGCCCACAGGGTGGCCGATCCTCTGTCACTACGTCTGGCAGACATTTGACTCCCTTGGGGGCTCTGATCTGGTACGCAACGAAGGGTCGATCCAGTTAGCGGCAAGGTGCCGATCCGGCTCGCAGGTGTGGCACCCGGATCCGGGCTACGAACACCGACGCAAGAACAAAAGCCGACCTGGCCGTGGAGAACGTGTCAGCCCGACGTCGGCGATCCGCCGACCCGACATGGAACGAAGCGCCGACGCGACGTAGGGCGAAGTGCTGACCCGAACTAGAAGCAAAGCGTCGGCTCGATGTGGAAGAAATTCGTCGGGCCTGGCCACGGAACTCCAGGCGACCGGCGAACACTGGTCCGGCACCGACGAGATGCTGAACCGCCAACGAACAGCGGCGGACCGTCATTTTGTCTGTGGTGCCAGGTCGGCGTCTTGACTGTGTGTCGGACCGGCAGATGCCTGACGATCCGACTGGCAAGGTGCCTGCTCGGTTCCCAGGCCAAGGCGCGCAACTCCCCCAGGTGAAGGCGGTGTCGATGACGTGCCCGAAGTGCTGACGGCGGGCTGCGGCACCGTTCGGGCTCGGGCTCATCTCCGAACTCGGCTCAAGGCTCAGGCTGAGGGCTCGGGTTCACGGAAGTGCGAGTGCGGGGGGTTGGTGCGGGGTGGACGGCTCTTGTCGATTTTGAACGGACGGCTTTGGCTAGGGGTGCTCTGGGATGGCACTGGTCGGGATGGATGGACGCTGAGTCAGGACTCCGTGGCGGCGGTTGCGGATGCGGTGACTTGGACTGCGGGGAGTGTCGGGCCCCAGGGGGGTCGTACTTCGACGGAGATGTGGATCCTTGTCTGTTCTGGGGTGCGACTTACGTTGACCTGGGTTTTCTGGCCGGTGGCTGCTCGGACGAGGGCGCGGACCTCGTCCAAGGACTCACCTCTGGCGGCTGCTCGTGCTGCGACTCGCGCCGCGTCGACACACTCGAGTTGGACCGCTACGGACTGGATGGCCCAGAGCGCCGCTGCCAGGACCACCATGAGCGCGGGCAGCATCGCGGCGGTCTCGGCCGTCACCGAGCCTCGGGATGTCGATCGTCGCGTTGTCTTTGAAAGTGGCGTCGGATGGGGGGTCATCCGTTGATCTTGAGTGCGCGGTCAATGAGTGATGAGAGCATCTCGTTGACCTCTGGGCTGTTGACGATTTTGAAGAGCAGCGCGGCGAATGCGCAGGCCGCGATCGTGCCCACCGCGTACTCCGCCGTGGACATGCCTCGGTCCTGGTGGGCACCCGTGAAACGGGCTCGTCTGTCGAACCACCAGTGCTGGCAGCGGACACCCAGGCGCCGGCTTCGGGCCCTCAGGCCGCTCCTCCTGGAGGACCGCGCGTTGTCCGCCGTGACACTGGGCCCATCTGAGTTGGTGGCTTTGTTCGGGGTGATGGCACTTTCAGGCATGGGTTTCTCCCGGTGCTAGTTGCCGATCATGAGGAGGGGACCGGCGTGTGGATTCCTAGGCTCGCCGAAGCGGGCCTTGCGCCAACGAGCCGAGCGTCGTTCTGTGGAGAACGATCGATTGTCCACAATCAGGGGGTTGACCTGGGGTTTTACGGCTACGCTGCCCCGTGTTGGCCCGGTTGGCCCGTGAGTGGCCCGTCACTAGCGTTTTCGCTGGTCAGCGCCTCTTTAGTGATCGTTTCGGCGGTTAGAGCCGCTTCGATCAGAGCGTTTGCTGCGTCTTCTCCGCCCTTGATCCAATGGGCGTAGGTGCTAAGCAGAGTGCGGATGGAGTGGCCCAGTCGCCGGGCGATCTCGGCAGTGTCCACGCCCGCCGCTATCAGCATGCTTGCGTTGGCGTGCCGCAGGTCATAGGGCCGTCTGGCAACGTCGGAGGCGTGCTCTGTGGGGCTCAGAGCGGCTTTGCGGGCACGTCGCCAGACCGACCGGTACACCTGACCGGGCACCTTGTCTTGGTCAGGGCCGTCATAGAACAGCCGGCCGTCCGGAGCCGGGGGGAAGGTCAGCAGGTGCAGGCGCAGGATTACCACCAGTTCGGGAGGGATCGGGACGACGCGGACCGTCTTGGTACTGCGGTGCTTGAGTCCGCGCGTGTCGTGCCGTGCGCCGTCATCGGTCCACAGTTCGCCGATGTCGGGGCAGGCCCCCTCCAGGGTGATGCTGCCCCACCGGCCCCCCATGGGCAGACGGCATTGCTGGACTTTCAGGTGCAGGCCCTCCGAAGGCCGCACGCCCGCGTAGAACATGAGGCAGAACTCAGCAGCGGCCAGCCGTCCGGCACCCGCCAGGCGTAGGCCCGCGAACCGGCCGGACCGATGAGGAGATCCATCACCCCTCACCCTCGCCCGCACGCCCCGAGTGCCGCGCCCCCGCACCGGCCGGAGCAGCCGCAGGAGCCGGGGGCGGTGTCGCGGCGCGCGGGTTACGCCCGGCCGGAGCACCGCCCGCAGTGCTGGCCGCGTGCATCGGCACGACCGCCGTCGCGCTCCACCACCGCACTTCCCCGTCCTTGGCCATCCCGTAGGCCAACCCCTCCACCCGCACCGGCATGCCCGGCACCAGGTGATGCTGTTCGCCCGCGAGGTTGAACTTGATCATCGCGGAGTCGCTGCCGTCCATCGCCAGCAGCTTCACCACCATGACCGGTAGACCCTCTTCGGTCACCTTGACTTTCTTGGTGGAGAAGTCCTTGGCCGCCATCGGCGGCGAGGTCACCGTGAACCCCAACTGACTCGTGTCGATCGGGAATCGCATCCGTCTACCTCCATCCTGCGGGTGTCCCCGTGACACCCACGATGGCAGGCAGTACTCGAACATGAGTTCGAACGGTTCAATGCGATGCCGTCGCGGCATACCGGCACGCGCCAATCCCTCGTGCATGCTAAATGCGCGCGCGTGCGCCGCAGCCCCCGCCGCGCGCGTACGCTCGATGTATGGGAGGGCGGGCACGGCGGCATCGGAATAGGGGTAAGCGCCCCGATGGGCTAGTGCTCACGGCCGCGCTGTCCGGAGGAACGATGCTGTGCAGCATCGCGTCCAACTTCGCATCCGCCCCGGCTTGGCATCAGATCCTGTTCGGATTGGCTGCAGTCGCAGGCGCCTCCACGATTCTCCACACCAGCGCGCTAAAAAAAACTTCCAAGGATTGTTCAACAATTTGTAAAGAGATCCGGGACGTGCTCGCCCGCGCGTGGCTGATCAGCAGCGGTCTTCCTGTGTGATGAGTTTCCCTACTAGATCAAGCACGCCCGGCACGCCGGGCGGAAGCCCCGCAACTGCCAGTGTCCAGGAGAGTCAAGGACACGATACGCTCAACTTGGAAGCCTGCGCCTGAGCGCCGGACCGGTCATTGCTGGCTTTGCGTAAGAGGACGAGGCCATTGAACACCTCCAGCACGCCACTCCCTGAGCGGCCAAGCGAGCCCTCAGACCAACCTTCTCTCGCATCCCATGGTCTGCGTTTAAGCGCCTTTCTCATCGACTGCGCCCTTCTTGCAGTTTTCACGATGACCTTGACTAGCCTTGCGCCCGTCATCTTCGTTGATATGACCGAGAGAGATGCGCGCTCCATGGTCGTGCCCATACTTCTCCTTCTGCCCTTCCTGTACTCGCCTATTATGACGGCAAGGTGGGGCGGCACGCTTGGCAAGCTCGTCTGCCGCATTAGAGTCGTTCGTGTTGGCATTCCAGACAAATACCATGGCGGCAACATCAGTTATTGGCGCGCATTGACTCGCCATCTTTCGCACGCCGTAATGACGGCATCCTGCATCTTTCTGGTACTTGATCATATGTGGTCCTTCTGGGACCGACCCAACTGCCAGTGCTTGCACGACAAAATCGTCAAGAGTGCTGTCATCATGCGTTGAAGGCGCACATGATGCGTTGGCTACCACCCGCTGGCCTGCGCCCCCGGCCGAGCTGGGCGGAACCCCGCCGGGGAACGATCTTGCTCAGGGGGTCGGCAGCATCCCGGGAACACACCCGCACCGGGGAACCCGCCCAGGCGACCGGGGGCAGCGTGACGCGCCGGCAGGCGGCATCGGGACTGCGCGCGGCGCCAAGGCGCCGTGCTCGCCCTCGCCGCCTGACGGCACGCCCCCCCCCCCCCCCCCCCCCCCCCGCCCCCCCCCCCCCCCCCCCCCCCCCCCCCCCACCCCCCCCGCCCCCGACCGCCGAACCGGCACCCACCCCGCCGACGCCACACCCCACCAGACCCCGCAAACCCGCAGAGCCCCCGGCCAGAACCCACCGGGAATGCGTGACGGGGGACACGCACATCCCGACAGGCCACACCAGGCGAGAGACCACCAGACCGACAGCGGCGGTTCGGTCCGGGTCAATCCCGCCCCTCCGACCGGGGACAGCCAGCACCCCGGCTCAGCGGCAGCAGACACGCCGAACCGGGGGCGTCTCCACACGGCATCTCACACGCTGTAGCTCACTCCAAGACCGTCGCTGGGCACCGCCCCGTCGTTCTCGACAGCCGCTTGCCCGGCCAGCCGCACCGCCAACGTCTCCAAGTCCGACGCCACCACCACGTTGACCAGCCCACGGGCCACGCCGCCCGCATCCAGCCCTTGCCGCCGCCACGCCGCCGCACCCCACACCAACGCCGTGCTGATCTCCCACACCCGATCATGCGCGGCCCGCAACTCCGACAGTCGCCGCCCGTCCCCGCTACCCACGACCGGCCCCCTCGCCCGTCTGCGCCTGATCGGCAAGCCGGAACTTGAGCCGCCGCACCGGCCCCCGCGCATAATCCCCCGCGAACGCCTTACGCTGCGTCGGCGCGATCTTCACCACCACGCCCGCCAGGACCAGCCTCCGCAACTGCCGCTGGAAGTACTCCCGCGTGTTCACGCAATCGAAGAACGCGCGCACCTCATCCACCGTCGCCCCGTCCGGGAACCCCGCCAGACACTCAACGATCTCCTCCTGCCTGCTCTTGCCCGCCTCACTCATCGCGCCGCCCCGCCCTGACGTGCCGCAGCCGCCGGATACATCGCCTCGAACCGCTCCCGATACAGCCCCGCGATCCGCCGCGCCGCCGTCTCCAACGCCGAACACGGACACGACGTGTAGCGCCACCGACCCGGCTCCGTGGGCGCGTCCAGCGACCAGCGAAAGCGCCACTCCCGCCCGCTCCACTCGCACCACACGTTCAGACCCACCGCCCACATCCCCACTAGCGCGACCCCATCGCTCTCGGAGATCCGCGACTCGACCCCACGCCTGGCCAGATGATCAGCCAGCACCCGCGCCATCCGCCCTGCCGGGCTCATCTCCCCAACACTCGGGCGCACGCGACTACGGCCATCCACCTTCACGCCCTCCCTCCCAGTCGAGGCAGGAGAGCCCACACCACGCGCGCGCCTACTGGCGTGAGATCGGTGCCCCAGCACCCGCGTGTCAGGTCATCCACCACCCACAGACCTCGCCCCGTCGATTCGTCAGGGCCAGGGATGCGCGGTAACGGCATAGCCTCGGACGTCCCAGGACCGACGACGGCAAGCCGCCAATAGCGCCGCTCTCCCTCCACGGTCGGCACGAGGCTCATCCGCACCCACGCACCACACCCATGAACCAGCGCGTTCGTAACCAGTTCGGAGGCGATGAGCTGTAGATCGCCAAGGGCCGGATGCTCGCCCATCCACCCTCGAAGCTCACGACGGGCCAGCGCGGGAAGCAGAGCGCAGTCGTCCAGCTCACTGAACAGCCACACCTTGACGCCTGCGTATGGACGCTCTGACACGGCTACTCGCATGGTCACCTACCTTGCGGAGTTCGGGCATGATCCAGATGTCTCTATGAATGCCAACCATGCATTCAGGACGTTGGCAGGCGATCTCAGTCGCCTGCGACACTCGCTCCCACAAGGACGCCAAGCGCATGGAGTAGCACCCCGAACTACCGTTCTTAGCTGGGAAAACTCTACTTCCATCTTCATCGCTCGCGCCCGACTGAGAGGCTGTCCGTAAGGCTCAGTGTGCACCTGGATACCCTGCATCTGCAAGACCTGAAGATGCATACCTTGCAAATATCAGGAGGACTATCACGATGCAAAAAGACCCCGACATGCGAGATGATGTCCGTGTGCCGACGAGACGACAGCCGCCTACTGTTCGCATGCGCCGGTTGGCCGCCGAGCTTCGTCGCCTCCGCGATGCTGCCGGGCTCTCGCAGGAAGACGTCACGGGCCAAACCGGTGTGAACGTCGCTACCCTCTACCGGATCGAAACAGGCCGGACCAAGCCACAGCTCAGAACTCTCAATGCACTCCTAGACACCTACGGAGTGACTGGCCCCAATCGCGAAGCCTTGATCCTCCTACAGAAGGACGCCGGTAAGCGAGGTTGGTTGAACACGTCTGACTCCGGCCTTCCCGAGCAGTACACGGCGTATATCAACTTCGAGGCAGAGGCCCGCGAAATCCTCAACTTTGAGGCCATCTTCATCCCCGGCCTGCTCCAGACCCCGGACTATGCTCGGGAAGTCATCGCAGGTGTCCTTCCCACCGCGACCGACGACGACATCCAGCGCCGCGTTGACGCCAGGCTAAAGCGCCAAGAACTCTTGAGCGTTCCAGAGGCCCCGCAGCTTTGGGCCGTCATCGATGAAGCCGCCTTGCACCGTCGCGTCGGTGGATCTTCCGTCATGCGTGACCAGCTTCTTCACCTGGCCACTCAGGCACGTAACCCGCACATCACAATCCAAGTGGTCCCGTTCAAGGCCGGTGCCCATCCAGGCATGCCCGGCAGTTTCATCATCTTGCGCTTCGGCCCGATCGCTCCCGACATCGTCTACATCGACAGCATGGGCGGCGATCTCTTCCTCGAAGAGGAAGCCGAGCTAATCAGGCATAACATGGTTTTTGAGCATCTTCGCGCCATAGCGCTCAGCCCTTCCGAAACGGTGACGCTACTGACATCCCTGAGCGAAGATCACGATTGAGAGGAGCTAGGGTGCAGTCCGACCTTTCCAAGGCCAAGTGGCGAACGAGCCGGTTTAGCGGCAACGGGGCAAGCTGCGTTGAGGTCGCCGTCCTACGTGGTCGTGACGCCGGTGTTCCTAACAAGGCTGACGAAGAGTTCGTTGTGGCCCTTCGTGACACCAAGAACCGAGACCGTGAGCCTCAGGTCTTCACCGTCTCCGAGTGGGACGCCTTTCTCGCTGGCGTGGCCGAGGGTGACTTCAGCTCCGCATCCTTGATCGCTGGCCACCAAGGCGTTGCAGTTGTTTGACACGTCTCCCAGGGGAGTCGTAAAGCGCGAACGCCCGACTATTGCTCGTGGCCTGGGCGTTCGCGCACCGGAGAGGTGAGGAGCGGCTAAGACAAAGAGCGTTTGAGATCTTTTGGGAACCCCCTCGGGTCGGCCACCGTGATGCGTGCCTGGCGGCCCGCTGGACTCGACGTAGGCCCGAGAAAGACCGAAGGGCTTGAAGGACCCGCCTCCGGCGGGGGCTCAGACTCCGGGATGGCGATGATCATGCCACTGGGGGCAGTTGAAAGGTTGCTGTAGGGGGTCGCCTTCCCGTCTGCCATCGCCCAGAACGAGCCGAGCATGCCAGGGCCTGGGGGTAAAGATCGTTCTTCCGTGGGGAGCTCCATCTTTACCCCCAGGCCCTGGCATGCTCCCCTGACGGGTGGGCGACGACAGACGGGAAGGCGCACAAGGCGACCCCTTAGGGAGGAAATCCCAGCTCACGCCCGGACATCTTGGCCCGTGTGTGGCCCGCGAACAGTCAGCGACAGTGAGCACCGGTGAGACTCCGTGAGACACCCCGATTCCCCCTCTCTCACCTTTCCCCAGGTCAGACAGCCGTCAACCCCCTGACCAGGGTCGCAACGATCTCTCTCCAGAATCCACAGGTGGCCTATGTTCTTCTGTGGATATCGGCGGAAGTAAGAGCGCGCGGTTGTGGATTGGTGTAATCCGTTGGCTGAGCGGACGGCCGACCGCCCAACGCCGTACCCCCAATACGGGTGTTGCCCACAGCATCGTGTTCCTCAGGAGCAGCTGCCCTCATGAGCGGTGTGCTGTGCGGCGCAAGGCAAACCCTGAGAAGCGCCTCTTGCGCATCGGTGCTGGCCCTTGCAGCACCGATGCCGGCCCTTCAACGCCCGGTGACCGCAGCCGAAGCTGGGACGGACTTCGATGCGGGCGGGGTGAGAGGCAAGGCCTCCGCGGTGGCCTAACGGGCAGGGCCGGGTAACCCGGCCACTCTGCCCTCAGCGTCGCCGGACGGGCCGGGCGTCCGGATTGCCCGGCTCTTCGAGGCGGTCAGAGAGCTGGGTAGTTACTGCTCACGGCAGGATAATCGCCGAGGCCAGCCCGGCGACCACGGGGATGATGCCCAGCAGGACGAAGGCCGGTAGGAAGCACAGGCCCAGTGGGGCCACTGCCTTGACGCCCACGCTGCGTGCCGCCGCCACCGAGGCGGCTCGGGTGGCGGCATGGGCGTCGTCCGCCAGGCGAGCCAGTACGTCCGCGACGGGTGCGCCGCTTTGGGCTGCTCGGCTCATCGCTCGGGCAAGCGGGGCCATGGCGGGGTCGCGGGCGAGGAAGGCCCAGGTGGGTTCGGGGTCGGCGCCGAGGCGTAGCTGAGCGCTGACCCAGCTCAGGCGGTCGCCCAACGGGCCCCCTAGCGCCGTCGCGGATGCTTGGGTGGCGGCGGTGACCGGCTGGCCGGCGAGGAGGCAGGCGGCCATGAGGTCGGCGGCGAAGGGGAGATCGGCGGCGATCCGGCGGCGATCTCGTTGAAGCTCCGGGGATTCTCTCTTGTGGAGGATGGCGGCCGACACGGGGGTGAGGAGCAGAGCCGCAACTACGCCCACGACGCCGCCGATGAGCAGGCCGATGACGAGGCCCGTGCAGGCGGCGGGGATGACTGTGCGGCCGGTCAGCCGACGTGCCGGCGGCTCGTCCAGCCAGGTGGGCAGGGGCTGCTCCGCTGGGCCGGGGTGGATTGTCCTGGTTTGACCCTCCTCCGTGCTGGGCCGGACGGGCGAAGACGCCTCGCCGGAGTCCGGCCCGGTGCCGCGAGGCCCGGCTTCGCGAGGCCGCGTTTCGCGGAGCCGGGCCTTGCGAAGCCGGGATCCGCGAGAGCCGGCACTGCCGGACGAGCGGCTGAGGGGTGCCCGTGGAGGGCGCCGGCTCGCTTCGTAGGACCTGGGACGCAGCCTTGCCAGGCGTTGCGACGGTGTGGCGGCAGGTGTCCACAGCCAGGCGGCCAGAGCCGCGCAGATCGTGGAAATGAGCTCCAGTATCAAAGGCTCGTCCGATTCGGGCCGGTCAGGACTCTGTGGCGCGTGCGGCCATCCGGTGGGTCCACCACAGGCCGCAGGCGTCGAGGGCGATCCCGCTGGTCAGGCAGAGCAGGCCGGGGACGCCACCGAGCAGGAAGTCGAGCGGTCGCATGCCGAGGCCCGCGCCCATGAGGAGGCCCAGAGCCGGCAGCGCGGCCAGCATTCTGGCCGTGGCACGCGGGCCCGCCAGTTGCGCGGCGACGTCCTGGCGGTGAGCCTGAGCGGACCGTAGTGCGGCGCCGACCCGTTCGACCACGGCGGCGAGCCCGGCGCCCGCGCTCACGCCCACGTCCCAGCAGGCGGCCAGGCGGATCAGCCCCTCGCCGCCTTGGGCCGGGGCCGCGGACACCAGGGCGCGGGACACGTCGCCGCCGTCTCTCGCCGCGGCCAGAACCGGGCGCAGCACCTCAGGGTCGGGAAGGTCCACCGCCGAGACGGCCCTGGTCAACGCCTCCCCCGGGGTGCGACCGGCGGACAGTTCGGCGGACAGCGCCTGGCACAGCTCTGTCGACGCCCGGCGCCACGCCTCCGCACGGCGGGCGGGGCTGGGGCGTCTGAGCAGCTCATGTGGCCGGCGCCGGCGGACATCGTGCTCTCGGAGGATCAGCCTGTGAAGCCGGAGGGCCGCGATCTCCGGTCCTGTCCACAGCCACACGGCCAGGGCTGTGGAAAAGGCGGTGACCAGGAGCCCGGTCATGATCTGGAGCTCGCCGTCATGGCTGCGTAGCCGGGGCCCGGGGAGGGGCGACCGTCGGGGTCGAAAGTGACGGCGGGGACGGCCTCGACCAGGCCCGCCGACGATCTGGACAGCAGGCAGATCTCCGAGACGCGGCGGCGGCCGTCGGGGCGGGTGCGGGTCAGATGGATGACCACGTCCAGTGCCGCGGCGAGCTGGCTGTGCACGGCCTGCCGGGTCAGGCCCGCCGCGCAGCCCAGCGCCTCCAGGCGGGCGGGCACGTCGGCCGCGGTGTTGGCGTGCAGGGTGCCGCAGCCGCCCTCGTGGCCGGTGTTGAGGGCGGCCAGCAGGTCCACCACTTCCGAGCCGCGCACCTCTCCCACGACGAGGCGGTCCGGACGCATCCTCAGCGCCTGTCTCACCAGGTCGCGCAGGCTCACGCCGCCCGCGCCCTCAAGGTTGGCCGGCCGGGACTCCAGGCGGACGACGTGTGGGTGAAGGGGGCGCAGCTCGGCGGAGTCCTCGACCAGCAGGAGCCGCTCCCCCGGGTCCGCCAGCGACAGCAGGGCCGACAGGAGGGTGGTCTTTCCCGTGCCCGTGCCGCCTGTCACCAGGAAGGCTCGCCTGGCCGACACCAGGGTGGTGAGCATCGGGACCACCGGCGGCGTGATCGTGCCCGCCGCCACCAGGTCGTCGAGCGTGAACGTACGTCTCGGTGGCAGGCGGAGGGAGACGCAGGTGCCGCCGGAGGCGATGGGCGGCAGGACGGCGTGCAGGCGGACGCCTCCGGTCAGGCGGGCGTCGACGTACGGGGAGGCGTCGTCCAGTCGTCTGCCCGCGGCGGCTGCCAGCCGCTGGGCGAGCCTGCGGACCGCGCCGTCGTCGGTGAAGGTGACCGAGGTGAGGCGCAAGCCCTGCCCGTCGTCGACCCACACCTCTCGGGGGCCGTTGACGAGCACGTCGGTGACGTCGGGCTCGGCGAGTAGGGGCTCCAGTGGGCCCGCGCCGATGAGGTCGGCGCACAGGGCACGGGCGACGGCGAGGATCTCGGCGTCGCCGTAGACCGATCGCTCCGCCCGGAGGGCCACGGCCACCTGGGCGGCGGTGGGCTCGACTCCCGCGCGGGCGAGCCGTACGCGCACGGCTTCGACGAGCTGTGCGGACACGTGCGCGCTCATGCGGGCTCGGACGGCAGCAGGTCGCGGAGGAGGGAGGCGCAGAAGCCGCCCAGCACGGTGCGGGGGCCGAGTTTCGGCAGGTCGCCGCGGTTGAGGGTGGCCGTCAGGCGAGGTTGGTCGACCAGCTGCCCGGCGGCGGGGATGCCGAGGGAGGCGGCCGCCACGTCGGGGTCGAGGATGCCGGGGCGGAAGACCGCGCGGATGTCGGCCGTGTGCCGACCGGCCTGCTCCAGGACCTGGGCGGCGGCCAGGACTCCGCGCACGTCGGCGGTGGCCACCAGGAGGGTGCGGCTCGCCCGGCCGAGCGCCTCGATCGCGGACGGGTCGAGATGGCGCGGGAGGTCGACGACCACCAGGTCGAAGCCGCGGCGGCCCGCCTCCAGGACCGACCGCATGGCCTGCGCAGGGATGGCCTCGGTCGCGCCTCGGTGGAACGAGAGCACCGCCAGGTCGCCGAAGCACGGCAGCGCGGCCTGAAGTGCGGCGGAGCTGATGCGGCCCTGTCTGGCCACGAGGTCCGCCCACCTGGCGCCCGGAGTCTCCTCCTCGCCGAGCAGCGCGTCGAGGCCGCCGCCCAGCGGATCGGCGTCCACGAGAAGAGTGCGCAGGTGGTCGCCGGAGGCGCGCAGGGCGAGGCAGGCGGACAGCACGCTGGCTCCCGCGCCGCCCCGGCCGCCGATCGCGCACAGGACGGCGCCCGAACGCGGGTGGGGCTCCATCGCGTCGGCGAACTCGTCCACGAGGCGGCGCTCCTCCTCGGGCAGCGACACCACCGCCTGGGCGCCCGCGGTGACGCATCTTCGCCACGTGTCCGGATGATCGGGATCGCGGGTCACCAGAAACACCCGGTCGCGGGCGGGCGGCGCGGCGGCGGCCAGGGCGTCGGCCAGGTCGGCGCCGACCACCACCAGGGGCGCGAGGCTCCAGAAGGGACGGGCGTGGGCCGGGACGTGGGCGACGTCGAGCTGCGCTCCGGCCGCGGCGGCGATGCGGACGAGGTCGTCGAGCAGGTCTCGATCCTCGGTGATGACCAGTGGGCGGTGCATGCGGGCCTCCCTGTCGTTCGGGGAGGTCAACCATGCGCGAACCCTGGGCCGCCGCGAGGAGGCGAACGGGATTCTGTGGACAGCGGGCTCTCTGGCCGCACAGGCTGTGGAAAAGCCCGGGAAAAAGGGGCGACCCCCGCCGGGGGGGAGAGCGGGGGTCGCCTGACCGGTCCGGCTCTGGGGGGGTAGAGCCGGTCCCGTTTCAGAAGAAAGCTTTCATCACTTGACCACGGCACAGCAGGGGAGTGGAAACCAATCCCCATGCACACTCGCTGCAGTTTCGGGTGATACCCCCGTATGCTGCCCGATCGACTCGACTTTCGTCGAGGAGCAAACTCGCGTTTTCGCCAAGTTTTTTGCCAATGAGATAACGATCACATAAAGATGATCACTGTCAGTGACAGTAACGGCTTGATGACCGCCACGCCCGAGCACCCCCCGGCCCTGCACGCTGCGTAGCCGCCATGGCCGGGTAAAGGTCTTGGTCCCAGGGGTTCCCATCAGGGCGGATCCGTCGTACAAAGGTGTCACGGACCAGTTGTCCGGGTGCATCCACCGGGCACCCACGCGCGACCAGCCGCGGGAGGCGCGTCGAGACGGGCTTGACCCGATCCGACGAATAGAGGTGCACGCTTGGTAACCCGGTGTGATGCACCGGCAGACGGCGTCTCATGACTGAGACGCCGTCAGCTATGCCACCGGCCGCGGTCAGCCCCTCTGCATCGCTTCGCAGATCGCCGCCGTCTCGCGTACACCGAGCGTGACCGCCGAGGCACACTGTTGTATCCATTGCGCCACCCCCTCGGGCGTACCTGTCAGGTAGGCGCGCAAGCCCTCGGCGTACGGCTGATCGAGATGCCCGACCTCCACGGCGACCAGCGATTTGGGATCCAGGCCGTACTCCACCAGGGTGAGCCGCTCGGCGGCGCGCGCGACGACGCCGTCGGCCGTGCCGAACGGCCGCAGCACCGCCAGCTCGGCGTGCACGACGGCGGCCAGCACGAGCGCCGGTGCTTTCGTCGGGGCGGACAGCAGGGTGAACAGGCTTTCCAGACGAGCTGACGCCTCTTCGACGGTCGGCGCCGGGCCCAGGCCCAGAGGATCCGGGGCGTTCGGGACGGCTCGGGGGCGGCCCAGGTCCGGCTCGTCCGCCAGGCCCGCCGCGGCCACGGTGTGTAGCCGGGCGAGCACCTGCCTGGGCGCCCGCCGCCAGGTGGATCCCAGCCGGCCCAGCTCGGCGGACGCGCGCAGCGCGCCCTGGAGAACCGGATCGTGCGCTTCGTCCCTGCGCAGGGACTCAAGAGGTACGTCCACGCCCTCGATCGCCGCGGAGGCACGGGCGCCACGCAGGGAGGACTCCGTGGACACCGCCGGGCTGGCACGGCGCAGGACACGGTGGCGGTAGAGCCGGTCCACGGCCTCGCGGGCGGCGTCGACCGCCTCGGCGACGCCGGGGAGCTGCGCGATCGCGGCCAAAGGGTCAGTCACAGGACCCGACCCTACCCGCGAGCCCGCCCGGACCCGCTGGCAGGCGACGCCGACGCCGACGCGACCTGGCAAGAAGCAATCCCCGTAAACCCGCACGGGGACCCAAAAAGCACGAAAAAAGCTGCTTCATTGCTTCGTTCCATAATTAATGGATCCCGAGATGACAACGTTTTAATAGCTTTTGTCATGCGTCCTGACTGACAAGGAGGCAGCTCCAGTCAACGGTACAGACCTGTCTAGACCTCTTGTGGTGGAGGCCCCTGACCTGGTGAAGTGGGAGACGACCTATCCCATCTGGCCGTAGAAGGAGCACGAGGTGGCCCCGGAGACCCCCGGCAACGAACCCCAGGCGCTGTCCAACCTGCTGCACGAGAACCGCAGGTTCGCGCCACCGGCCGACCTGGCGGCGGCCGCCAACGTGACCGCGGACGCCTACACCGAGGCGTCCGCCGACAATCTCGGCTTCTGGGACCGTGCCGCCGAGCGGCTGACCTGGACGAAGCGGTGGGACACCACCCTGGAGTGGAACCCCCCGTTCGCCAAGTGGTTCGTCGGTGGAGAGCTGAACGTCGCCTACAACTGTGTCGACCGTCACGTCGAGGCGGGTCACGGCGACAAGGTCGCTTACCACTGGGAGGGTGAGCCGGAGGGCGACAGCCGCACCCTCACCTACAGCGATCTGCAGGCGGAGGTCTCCAAGGCGGCCAACGCCCTCCAGGAGCTGGGTGTGGGCAAGGGTGACCGGGTGGCGGTCTACCTGCCGATGATCCCCGAGCTGCCGATCACGATGCTGGCCTGCGCGCGCATCGGCGCGATCCACTCGGTGGTGTTCGGCGGATTCTCCGCGACCGCCTTGAAGAGCCGCATCCACGACGCCGACGCCAAGCTCGTCGTCACCGCCGACGGCGGCTACCGCCGTGGCGCCCCCTCGGCGCTCAAGCCGACGGTGGACGAGGCCGTCGCGGAGTGCCCGCAGGTGGAGAAGGTCCTGGTCGTGCGCCGTACCGGTCAGGAGGTCGCCGTCAACGAGCGCGACGTGTGGTGGCACGACGTGGTCGACCGGCAGAGCGACCAGCACACCCCCGTGTCCAACGACGCCGAGGATCCGCTCTACATCCTCTACACCAGCGGCACGACCGGTAACCCGAAGGGCATCCTGCACACCACCGGCGGCTACCTGACGCAGACCGCCTGGACGCACGACGCGGTCTTCGACCTCAAGCCGGACAAGGACATCTACTGGTGCACGGCCGACATCGGCTGGGTGACCGGGCACTCCTACATCGTGTACGGCCCGCTGGCCAACGGCGCGACGAGCGTGATCTACGAGGGCACACCGGACACCCCGCACCGGGGCAGGTTCTGGGAGATCGTCCAGAAGTACAAGGTGACGCTCCTCTACACCGCTCCGACGGCGATCCGGACGTTCATGAAGTGGGGCGACGACATCCCCGCCAAGTTCGACATGTCCAGCCTGCGCGTTCTGGGCTCGGTCGGCGAGCCGATCAACCCGGAGGCCTACGTCTGGTACCGCGAGCACATCGGCGGTGACCGCTGCCCGGTCGTGGACACCTGGTGGCAGACCGAGACGGGCGCGATCATGATCAGCCCGCTGCCGGGCGTCACGGCGACCAAGCCCGGCGCCGCCATGCGGCCGCTGCCAGGCATCAGCGCGGACGTGGTCGACGACCAGGGCAACAGCGTGCCGGACGGCGGCGGCGGCTTCCTGGTGATCCGCGAGCCGTGGCCGGCCATGCTCCGCACCATCTGGGGCGACGACCAGCGCTACATCGACACCTACTGGAGCAGGTTCGAGGGGATGTACTTCCCCGGCGACGGCGCCAAGAAGGACGAGGACGGCGACCTGTGGCTGCTCGGCCGCGTGGACGACGTCATGCTCGTCTCCGGCCACAACATCTCCACCACCGAGGTGGAGAGCGCGCTGGTCAGCCACCCGAAGGTGGCGGAGGCCGCCGTGGTGGGCGCCACCGACCCGGTCACCGGCCAGGCCATCGTGGCGTTCGTGATCCTGCGCGGCAGCGCCGAGGAGGGCGCGGACATCGCCGGAGAGCTGCGGGCCCACGTGTCCAAGACGCTCGGCCCGATCGCCAAGCCGCGCCAGATCCTGGTGGTCCCTGAGCTGCCCAAGACCCGCTCCGGCAAGATCATGCGCCGTCTCCTGCGCGACGTGGCGGAGAACCGCAGCATCGGCGACGTCACCACGCTGGCCGACAGCACGGTGATGAACCTGATCTCGGAGAAGCTCCCCTCGGCCAAGACCGAGGAGTAAGCCCACAAAGTCCGGCAATCGGCCGTACATCTCGAAATTTCGGGATGTACGGCCGCGCCTGTTACCGGCCCGGCCCGTGGATAGGCTCCGTACAGACTCGGGGTACACGCTCGGGGCACACGCTCGGGGTGACGCCGGGCGCGTCAGCCCTCGGCGCTATGTTCTTTGATCGGGTAGTTCTGTGAGTGGTGATTGCGGGGCTCGTGGTGGGCAGGTTCGTGGGGTGTTCGGCCGGCCGGCTGTGCGGCTCGGACCGGCGAGGCCGTCGCGAGGGCTCCGCCGCCGGGACATACGACAGCGCCGATTTACGTACGAGGTACGAAAGCGCTGAATGATGATTGACACGGCCACCAGGCCTCGATAGGAGACGTTCATGCCGCAGACTCCCGAGGAAGAATCCCTGGGCTCGCTGGTCGCTCAGGCGAGCAGTCACATCTCCGACCTCGTCCGCTCGGAGATCGAGCTCGCCAAGGCCGAGCTCAGGTTCGACGCCAAGCGGGTCGGCACGGCGGGTGGCCTGTTCGCCGGCGCCGCCTTCATCGCGCACCTGTGCCTGATCCTGGCCTCGTTCACGATCGCGTTCTTGCTGGCCGAGTGGCTGCCCCTGTGGGCGTCTTTTCTCATCGTGACGGTGTTCTACCTGATCGTCGCGGGGCTGCTGGTCTTCATCGGGATGCGCCGGCTGAAGGGCCTGGCCGGGATGAAGCGGACCACCAGATCACTCAAGGGCCTGAAGGACATCGCCACACCGGAGGAGCAGCCTCTCCCGGTGGCCGGGCCGGTGAGTCGTGATGGCACCTGACGAGGGGGTCGTCCGGATCGAGGGGCCGTGGACACACCGTGCCGTGCACGCCGGCGGCACCCGCTTCCACGTCGTGGAGGCCGGTGACGGCCCGCTGGTGCTGCTCCTGCACGGTTTCCCGCAGTTCTGGTGGACCTGGCGGCGGCAGCTACGGTCCCTGTCGGCGGCGGGGTTCCGGGCGGTCGCGGTGGACCTGCGCGGCTACGGCGGCAGCGACAAGCCACCGCGCGGCTACGACCTGCCCACACTGGCCGCCGACGCGACCGGGCTGATCCGGGCGCTCGGCGAGACCGGGGCGATCGTGGTCGGCCACGACTGGGGTGGCCTGCTCGGCTGGACGATGGCGGTGCTGGAGCCCAAGTCCGTATACCGGCTGGTCACCGTATCCGCGCCGCATCCGCTGCGGTTGCGCAGCTCGGTGTTCGGCGACCCGGTCGGGCAGCTCAGGGCGAGCGGACGCCGGCTCGGTTTCCAGCTTCCGCTGCTGCCTGAGCGCCGGCTGACCCGCGACAACGCCGCGCTGGTCGGCAAGCTGCTCGACGGCTGGTCACGGCCAGGCTGGCCGGATCAGGAGACCGCCGGCACCTATCGTGAGGCCTTCCAGATCCCGGCCGTGGCACACTGCGCGCTGGAGTATCACCGGTGGTTCGGCCGCTCCCAGTTCCGCCCCGACGGGCTGCGTTACGCCAAGGCCATGCGCACCGAGATCGAGGCGCCCACCCTGCAACTGCACGGAGCTCAGGACCGGTGCATCCTGCCGCGCACCGCGCAGGGATCGAGCCGCTACGTCGCGGCTCCGTACCGGTGGAGGCTGCTCGAAGGGGCGGGCCACTACCCTCATGAGGAGGCACCTGAGGTGTTCGACAACGAGCTGCTCGGCTGGCTGGCGGACCCGGAGCCCGACCGATGAGAGACCGTGATCCCGAGGGACGGCCGCGTAACTCCCGGCCGCGAGACGCCTATGGCCGGCCGCTTCCGCACGGCTCGCCGGGCCTGCCGAGGGTGCCCGACGACTACGCGCCGAGCAGCGAGCAGGCGCTGGCCGACGGCCGCCGGTTCCTGAGCGAGGGCCTGCCGTTCAACGCGCACGAGGTGTTCGAGGGGCGCTGGAAGTGCGCTCCGGAGGAGGAGCGCGAGCTGTGGCAGGGGCTCGCGCAGATCTGCGTGGGCCTGACGCACCTGCAGCGGGGCAACGGGCGCGGCGCGCTGACCCTCTTCGGCCGGGGAGCCGCCCGCGTGCAGGGCTACGGCGAGCCGTACGACGCGGTGGGCAGGGCGGCCTCCGGGCTGAGCCACGACAGCGACCCGGCGCAGGCCATCAGGCTGGTCCTGAAGGCGCTGCCGGGCTGACCGTCGGGGGTCGCGGGGGTCAGTCGCAGCCCTGCGTGTCGGCGGCCGTGATGTCAGTACGGCCCCGGTCGGCGTCGGACTTGACCTCGGCGGCCGTCAGCGCGTAACCGGTCTCCTCCTGGCTGATCGCCGCCGCGAAGATCACGCCGAACACCCGGCCGTCGACGGTGAGCAACGGGCCACCCGAGTTGCCCGGCAGCACCCTGCCGCGGACGGCGTAGACCGAGCGGGTGACGTTGGAGCTGCGGTAGATGTCGGGGCCCTCGGCGTCGAGGCGGCCACGGATGCGGGCCGGCTCGGCGGTGAACCCCTTGCCCTTGGGGAATCCGGCGATGATCGCGTTGTCGCCCTTCTCGGCGCTGCCGTCGAAGGCCAGGGTCGGCAGGTTGAGCCCCGGGACGTACAGGACGGCGATGTCGCGGCGGGGGTTGTAGCGCACGACCTTGGCCGCGTGGCGCTGGTTCTCCGAGTCGATGACCTGCAGGTCGCGCGTCACGCCCGCGACGACGTGCGCGTTGGTCATGATGCGGTCCCTGGCATAGACGAAGCCGGTGCCCTCGATGTGCTTGTTGCAGCTCTCGGCGTTGCCCTGCACCTTGACGATGGCCCGCTGCGCACGGCCCAGCTTGGCGCCCTGCAGGACGCTCTGCGCGGGCGGCGGCACGTCCACGATGTGGCCGGCGCCGATCGCGTCGAAGACCGGCGGGAACTCCGATCGGTCGATGAACTTCTTGAACGGCTGCTGCCAGTTGCGCGCCGCCTGCGGGATGGCGTCGTCGACCGTGGTGAGCAGCAGCGACCCCTTCACCTGGTCCACCAGCGGGGAGAACGACGTCGAGACGACCAGCGAACCGATCAGCCAGGCGATCACCAGCACCGACAGCGCGCTGGCGAACGTGCCGCCGACCGCGTCGGCGACCTTGGCGGGCTCCCAGGTGACGTGGCTGCGCACCACGGCCCCGATGGTGGAGGAGGCGAACTGACCGATCGTCGCGGACAGGAAGACGATCACGATGGCGAGCAGTGCCTGCGGAGTGTCACCGTCGACGATGGCCCTGGAGATCGGTGGCGCGATAAAGACACCGAGCACCGCCCCACCGACGAACCCTACGAAACTCATGACGCCGATGATGAAGCCCTGCCGGTAACCCGAGACGCCGAAGGCGATCACGAGGCCGATCAATATGAGGTCAAGCAGATCACCGCGCACTCTTCAAAGCTAACCAGGGATCTGGTCAAGTGTGCACGTCTTCCGCCAGGGTGCGTTACCGCGCTGGCTACCGTGATCAGTATGCCGCCGGCCCCGAGAACAGTTCGCGAGCTCATCGAGGCCGCTCTCGACGACCCCGATCCCGACGGACCGGTGCGCTGGCAGGTCATCTCCATGCTGCGGGAGCGGGGCGATCTCGAGTGCTTCATCGAGGCGCGGCGGCTGTGCGCCGCCGACAGCGTCGCGGAGCGGCTGCTGGGCGTCGACATCCTCGGCATGCTCCCCGCGTACGTGGACCGCACGCTGCCCGTACTGCGCTATCTGGCGGCGGGTGAGGACGACGCCATGGTGCTCTACTCGGTGCTGATCGCCTTCGGCCACTTGGCGGACCCGCGCTCGCTGCCCTCGGTGATCGACCTAGCCGGCCACTCCGACTCCAGGGTGAGGTACGGCGCGGCCTACGCGCTGCAGCACGTGCTGGGCAACCCGCCCGACCGGGCCGGGCTGGACATGTTGCGCAGGCTGACCTGCGACAGCGACGCCGACGTGGCCGGCTGGGCCTCGCTCGGCGTCGCGCTAGCCACGGGCCGCGAGGTCTAGCACGTCGGGCGGGATCTCCTCCACCCGGTCGCGGTCCCAGGGCCGCTCCAGCCCACCCTCGCGCAGCACCGCGTCGAGCACCATCGCGGTGAACCCCCACACCAGCATGCCCCGCACCCGGAACGCCGGCCCGGCGAACCCGCTGGGGTGCCGCAGCACGATCCGGTTGTCCCGGTCGACCAGCTCGGCGACGGGCACCCGCTCGACGGACTCGACCTCGGTGGGCGAGGCCGCGTGCACCGCCGACGGGGTGTGCCACCAGCCGACCACCGGGGTGACGCGGTTGTCGCTGTGGCCGACGTAGAGCTCGGGCATCGTGCACAGCACGCGCACCCCGGCGGGTTCGAGACCGGTCTCCTCCTCGGCCTCGCGCAGCGCCGCCGCGACCGGCCCGTCGTCCTCCGGGTCCACGCCGCCGCCGGGGAAGGCCGGCTGGCCCGCGTGCCTGCGCCCGTGCGCGCTGCGCTGGATGAGCAGCACGTCGGGGCCGAGCGGCCCCTCGCCGAACAGCAGCAGCACCGCCGCGGCCCGCCCACCGCGCGCGGGCGGCCGCAGCATGGCGGGGACACGGGTCAGGGCGGCCTGCGCGGCCAGTCGGGTGAGCCAGTCGGGCACGTCAGTCACGCAACCTCCAACACAGCAGGGCCTTGAGGACTTCCCGGGATCAGGAAAGGGGGCGGGCGTACCAGACCTTGAGGACTTCCCGGAGTCAGGAAAGGGCCGGGTCGCAGGCCTTGAGGACCTCCAGGTCAGGAGAAGGGGCCGGGTCGTACCAGTTTGCGGGCCTCTTCGACGCTCGTGGGGCCGGTGCCGTACGAGGGGCAGAGCGCCGCGAGCGGGCAGACGCCGCAGGCGGGTCGGCGCGCGATGCAGATGCGGCGGCCGTGCCAGATCACCCGGTGCGAGAAGACGGTCCACTCGTTCTTGGGGATGAGCTCGCCGACGATCTGCTCGATCTTGACCGGGTCGGTCTCGTCGGTCCAGCCGAAGCGCCTGACCAGCCGCTGGAAGTGCGTGTCGACGGTGAGGCCGGGCACGCCGAACGGCTCGCCGGTCTCCGGGTCGTAGGCGTTGCCCAGCACGACGTTGGCCGTCTTACGGCCCACTCCCGGCAGGGTGATCAGCTCGTCGAGCGTCCTGGGCACCTTGCCGCCGAAGCGGTCGCGCAGGCCGGCCGACAGCCCGAGAAGTGACCTGGCCTTGGCCCGGAAGAAGCCGGTCGGCCTGATGATGGCCTCCAGCTCCTCGGGGTCGGCGACGGCCATGTCGTCGGGGGTCGGGTAGCGGGCGAACAGGGCCGGGGTGGTCAGGTTGACCCGCACGTCGGTGGTCTGCGCCGACAGCACCGTGGCGACCAGGAGCTGGAAGGGGTCGCCGAAGTCGAGCTCGCAGTGGGCGTCGGGGTAGGTCTCCGCGAGGATCCGGTTCATCCGCCGGGCCCGCCGCACCAGTCCCAGCCGGGTCTCCGGCTTACGCCTGCGCGCACCCGCCACGTTCGTCGCCATGCCGCAAGGGTAAAACCCCGAGCTCCTGCTCGCGCCCCTGACGGTTGGGGAGAGGGGCCGAAGAAAGGGTACGAGTAAGCATGTCGCCGGTTTTGTTCGTACACTTCGCCTTGGGGATCACCGCGGTCGACAGAGCGCGCGAATCATCCGGCTTACGACACACGAGGCGAGCCTGGCCCATCGGGCATTCCTCTAACCTATGTGTGCCGCCTGCAGTGGGGTGCGTCACAATGGCAGCAGAGGAGGCAGAGTGAACACCGAAGATGTGCTGGGCAAGGCTCCCCTGTTCGCCGCGCTCGACCGCGAGAGCGCCGCGGCGCTGCGCACGAGCATCACCGAGGTCCAGCTGGCCAAGGGACAGACCCTCTTCCACGAGAACGAGACGGGTGACCGCCTCTACGTCGTGCTGGACGGCAAGATCAAACTTTCCCGCACGTCGCCCGACGGCCGCGAGAACCTCCTCAGCGTGCTCGGCCCGAGCGAGATGTTCGGCGAGCTGTCGCTGTTCGACCCGCGACCGCGCACCGCGACGGCGACCGCGCTGACCGACGTGCGGCTGGCCGGCCTCGGCCACGACGACCTGCGCCCCTGGCTGACCGGCCGCCCCGAGGTGGCCCTGCACCTGCTGCGCGCGCTCGCCCAGCGGCTGCGCCGGACCAACGACGTGCTGGCCGACCTGGTCTTCACCGACGTGCCCGGACGGGTGGCCAAGCAGCTGCTCGACCTGGCCGAGCGGTTCGGCACCAAGACCGACGACGGCGTGCGCGTCCACCACGACCTCACCCAGGAGGAGCTGGCCCAGCTCGTGGGCGCCTCCCGCGAGACGGTCAACAAGGCCCTGGCCGACTTCGCCCAGCGTGGCTGGCTGCGCATCGAGGCCAAGGCCGTCGTCATCCTGGACATCGACCGGCTCTACAACCGCTCCAGATAGTCGAGCTGGGACCGCACCGACATCTCGGCGGCGGGCCAGAGCGACCTGTCCACGTCCGCGTAGACGATCTTCACGATCTCCCTGGGGGTGCGCGCGCCCTGCCTGCGCGCCTCCTTGATCTGCTCCAGCCGCTCGCGCCGGTGCGCGATGTAGCCGTCGAGCGCGCCGATCGGGTCGGGCAGCACCGGGCCGTGGCCGGGCAGCAGCGCCTGCGCCTCCAGGCTCTCGGCCGCCAGCCTGAGCCTGTCGAGGCTGCGCAGATAGTCGGCCAGGCCGCCGTCGCTCGCGATGATCGTGGTGCCCCGGCCGAGCACGGTGTCGCCGGTGAGCATCGCCCGGTCCGCCGGCAGCCAGAAGCACAGGGAGTCGAAGGAGTGCCCCGGCGTGCCGTACACCTGGATCTCCAGCCCGTCCACGGTCACCACGTCCCCGTCGGCCAGGCCCTCCTCCCCCAGCCTGTGGCGCGGGTCCAGGGCCCGCACGGGGGCGTTCACCAGCTCGGCGAAGCGCTTGGCGCCGCCGCTGTGGTCGAAGTGGCCGTGGGTGAGGAGGATCTCGGTCACCCTTCGCTCGCCCAGGTGGGCGCGGACCCTGCGCAGGTGGGTCTCGTCGTCCGGGCCCGGGTCGACGACGACCACCTCGTGCGTGCCGATGACCCAGGTGTTGGTGCCGTCGAGCGTCATGATCGACGGGTTGGGGGCGAGCAGGTTCTCGGCGTGCTCGGTGCGGGAGCCGTCCGGGGTGTCCAGCGGGATGTGCAGGCCGCTCATGGGCTCACCAGCCTGAACTCGCCGTCGACCTCCACGACCTCCGGCATGATCGTGACGATCTCCCGCTCGGCCGCGAGCACGGAGTTCACGTCGGCGTGTCCGGCCAGCTCGCTGAGCGTGCGGTAGGTGGGCGGCAGCAGGAAGATCTCCCCCTTGCGCGCCAGCTCCAGCGCCTCCGCCGGGCTCTGCCAGATCACCTGGTCGGCCTCGCCGCCGACGTCACGGGTGCGCTGCCCCTCGGGCAGCACGGCGGCGAAGAAGCGGGTGTCGAAACGCTTGGGCTCGACCCTGGGCGTGATCCAGTGCGCCCAGGGCTTGAGCAGGTCGGCGCGGAGCACGAGGCCGCGCTTGGCCAGGAAATCGGCCAGCGCCAGGGACCGGTCGATCAGCGCCAGCCGGTCGGCCTCCCAGTCGTCGCCGGTGGTGTCCTCGACGACGGAGCCGGGGGCATGGCCGGCGAGCAGCACGCCCGACTCCTCGAACGTCTCGCGTACGGCGGCGCAGACCAGGCCCCTGGCCACCGCCTCGCTGGTGCCGAAGGCCCGGCTCCAGTAAGCCGGTGACGGGCCCGCCCAGGCCACGGCCTGGTCGGTGTCACGCGGGTCCACCGAGCCGCCGGGGAAGACGTACGCACCCGCCGCGAAGGCCATGGTGGCCTTGCGGCGGAGCAGGTAGACCTGGATGCCGGCGGGATGGCCCGCGCGCAGGATCACCACCGTGGCGGCGTCCCGCGCGGGGGCCGGCTCGACGCGTCCGGCCAGGACGCCCCTCGCTCGCTCGGCGAGCTCATCGGGGAACCGAATAGCAGCCACATTCACCCCGTCATGGTGACATATCCGGCTCAGGAGACCTCTGCGATGATCTCCACTTCCACCGGAGCGTCGAGCGGAAGGGCGGCCACACCCACCGCGCTGCGCGCGTGCTTGCCCGCGTCGCCGAACACCTCGGCCAGCAGCTCGCTCGCGCCGTTCGCGACCTGGGGCTGCTCGGTGAAGTCGGGAGCGCTGGCGACGAAGACGACGACCTTGACGATCCGCTTGACCTTGGCCAGGTCGCCGACCTCGGCCTTGAGCGCGGCCACCGCGTTGAGCGCGCAGATGCGGGCCTGCGCGCGGCCCTCGTCGACGCCCAGGTCGGTGCCGAGCTTGCCGGTCTGGTGCAGCTTGCCCTCCACCATCGGGACCTGGCCCGAAGTGTAGACCAGGTCACCGGTGCGGACGGTGGGCACGTAGGCCGCCAGCGGGGCGACCACCTCGGGCAGCGTCAGCCCGAGGTCGGCGATCTTCTGCTCAGGACTCACTGCTTCTCCCGCTTGAAGTAGGCGACAAGCTGCTCGGGCGTGGCGCCCTGCAGAATCTGAACGAGCTCCCAGCCGTCGGCGCCGAAGTTGTCCAGGATCATCTTGGTGTTGTGAATCAGCACCGGGGCCGTGAGGTACTCCCATTTCTTCATGGGGCTCAGCGTAGTGTGAGCAATCTCAAAGGGTGCTCACGGGCTTTCAGCAAGTGACCGTTCGGTAGCCTCGAAGTCGTGGACTCTGCGGACACGGATTGGGACGGCGTGCGACTCCACGTCGTCACCGGCAAGGGCGGCACCGGCAAGACGACGGTCGCCGCCGCCCTCGCCCTGGCGCTCGCCTCAGGCGGCCGCAAGGTGCTGCTCGTGGAGGTGGAGGGCAGGCAGGGCATCGCACAGATCTTCGACCTGCCGCCGCTGCCCTACGAGGAGCGCAGGATCGCCGTGGCCCCCGACGGGGGTGATGTGTACGCGCTGGCCATCGATCCCGAGCAGGCCATGCTCGAGTACATGGAGATGTTCTACGGGATGCGCAGGGCCGGCCGGGCGCTGACCAAGATGGGCGTCGTCGACTTCGCCACCACCCTGGCCCCCGGCTTCCGCGACGTGCTGGTCACCGGCAAGACCACCGAGGCCGTGCGCCGGCGGGGCAAGGACGGCAAGCGGGTGTACGACGCGGTCGTCCTCGACGCGCCGCCCACCGGCCGCATCACGCGCTTCCTGAACGTCACCCAGGAGGTGGCCGGCCTGGCCAAGGTCGGCCCGATCAAAAACCATTCCGACTTGGTCCACGGGGTCGTGAAAAGTCCGGAAACAGCGGTGCATTTCGTGACCCTGCTTGAGGAGATGCCCGTCCAGGAGACGCTCGACGGCATCGCCGAAGTACGCGAGGCAGGGCTGCCCACCGGTGGCATCTTCATCAACATGGTGCGCGAGAGCCTCCTGCCCCAGGTGACGCTCGACGCGGCGGCCCAGGGCCGCTTCGACGTCGGCGACCTCACGCTCGGCCTCAAGTCCGCCGGGCTGGCCGACAGCACCGACGCCACCTCCCTCGCCGAGGCACTCGCCGAGGAGATCGTCGAGCACGCCCGCCGCACCGAGCTGGAGCAGGCCGAACGCGAGTCGCTCAGCGAAGCCGCGCTCCCCGGCTACGAGCTGCCCCTGCTCGCCGAGGGAGTCGACCTGGCAGGGCTGTACGAGCTGGCCGAGAGCATCCGCACCCAGGGAGCAGCGTGAAGAAGCCCGCCGTCCTCGACATCGACGCCATCCTCGACGACCGAGGCACCAGGATCATCGTCTGCTGCGGCGCGGGCGGCGTGGGCAAGACCACCACGGCCGCCGCCCTCGGGCTACGGGCCGCCGAGCGCGGCAGATGCGTGGTCGTGCTGACGGTCGACCCGGCCCGGCGCCTGGCCCAGTCAATGGGGCTGACCGAGCTGGACAACACCCCGCGCCTGATCAGCGAGAGCGACGGCGGTGGTCAGCTGTTCGCGATGATGCTCGACATGAAGCGCACCTTCGACGAGATCATCGAGGCGCACGCCGACCCCGAGCGGGCCCGCCAGATCCTGTCGAACCCCTTCTACCAGTCGCTGTCGTCGAGCTTCTCCGGCACCCAGGAGTACATGGCGATGGAGAAGCTGGGCCAGCTCCGCCGCTCCAACGAGTGGGACCTGATCATCGTCGACACGCCGCCCTCCCGGTCCGCGCTCGACTTCCTCGACGCGCCCGAACGGCTCGGCCGCTTCCTCGACGGCAGGTTCATCCGCCTGCTGACCGCGCCGGCCAAGGCAGGTGGACGCAACGCCTTCCGGCTGCTCAACGCCGGCTTCGGGATCGTCGCCGGCGCCATGACCAAGCTGCTCGGCGCCCAGGTGCTCACGGACCTGCAGACGTTCGTCTCGGCGCTCGACGCGGTCTTCGGCGGCTTCAGGCAGCGAGCCGAGCTGACGTACAGGCTGCTCCAGGCGCCGGGCACGGCCTTCCTGGTCGTGGCCGCCCCTGAGCGCGACGCGATGCGTGAGGCCTCCTACTTCGTCGAGCGGCTCGCCGAAGAGCGCATGCCGCTGGCGGGCCTGGTGGTCAACCGGGTTCACAGATCTCCCGCCGCCACGCTCTCAGGAGTACGCAGCGCCGCCGCGGCGGAGGATCTGGCGGCCAAGGGCGAGCACGAGCTGACCGCTGCCGTGCTGCGCCTTCACACCGGCAGGATGCAGCTCGCCGCGCGCGAGCATCGGGAGCAGGAGCACTTCGTCAGCGCGCACCCAACGGTGCCGGTTGCGCAGGTGGCCGCCATGGCCGGGGATGTCCACGACCTGGAGGGCCTGCGCCGCATCGGAGAGCTCCTGGCTGAGGCATGAAAGTACGGCCGGCGACGGCACCGGCCGTACTCATGCGAGGACCGTCAGCCGGCGATCAGCTCATTGGTCCGTTCGTACTCTTCCTTCGCGGACTCGAGCAGCTCACGCCACGAGTCCACGTCAGGCCGCCGCCGTAGCAGCGCTCGCCGTTCGCGCTCGGTCATACCGCCCCACACCCCGAACTCGATGCGATTGTCCAACGCATCGGCGAGGCATTCGGTACGGACCGGGCACCCTCGGCAGATCAGCTTGGCCCTGTTCTGGGCGGCTCCCTGGACGAACAGCGCGTCCGGATCCGCGCCCCGACAGGCGGCACGGGAGGTCCAATCCGTGATCCACATTTTCGACCCCACTCCCCTTAGGTGGTCAGTCGTCATTTGGGGCCGACGGGCGCGGGCGCCGAGCCTCCGTATTCAGTTGCCGCATTGAGAACGTACGCAACTACACGTTCGGGCCGACAGACCCCAGAGGACCAATTTCTCGCCGTAGTCTTGACCGGGAATGACTAGTCACCCCCGCCAGTCAAGGCGAAATGGTGGTGCGATACCGATAACGTCACCCTTTCGACGTACTCTTGGTTGTGTGCAAGCTCGTGGCAAAGATCGTTCCTCGCCGGTCCTCAACGTCGTCAAGCTGATCGTGGCCGGCTCCGTCGCCGGTGTGCTGGCGGCCGCCGTGGCGCTGCCCGCGGTCGGAGGCGCCGGAGTCTCTGCCAAGAGCGGCATGGAGCTGCTCGATCTCAAGCCGGAAGATCTCACCGAGCCACCGCTTTCGGAGCGCACCGAGCTGGTCGACGCCGACGGCAAGCGCATCGCCCAGTTCTACTTCGAGAACCGCCAGTCCGTGACGCTGGACCAGGTCGCGCCCATCATGCGGACAGCACTCATCGCGATCGAGGACTTCCGCTTCTACGAACACGGCCCGCTCGACCTCGAAGGCACCACCCGGGCGTTGATCAAAAACCTTACCACCGGCGGTGTGACCCAGGGCGGGTCCTCGATCACCCAGCAGTACGTCAAGCAGGTGCTCTTCAACGCGGCCGAGACGCCCGAGGAGCAGGCCGCGGCCATCGCGCCGACGGTCTCCCGCAAGCTCAGCGAGCTGCGCTACGCGATGGCGATCGAGGAGAAATACACCAAAGACGAGATTCTGATGAAGTATCTCAACATCGCCTATTTCGGCGCGGGAGCCCACGGCATCCAGGCCGCCGCCAAGCGCTTCTTCGACAAGCCGGCCTCCGAGCTCAACCTGGTCCAGGCCGCCACCCTCGCCGGCGCTGTCCAGAACCCCGCCAGGACCGACCCGAACGTCGGCCCCAAGTCCCGCAAGCTGCTGCTGGAGCGGCGCAACATCGTCCTCGACCGGATGGCCGAGCTCAAGAAGATCACGCGGGAAGAGGCCGACGCGGCCAAGGCCAAGAAGCTCGGCTACAAGGACGTCAAGTTCCCCGGCGGCTGCGAAGTCAGCGACTACCCGTACTTCTGCCTCTACGTGCAGAACGAGATCCTGCTCAACGAGGACTTCGGCAAGACCGCCAAGGAGCGCCTCAGGCTCCTGCAGCGCGGCGGGCTGACCATCAAGACCACGATCGACCCGAAGATGCAGAAGGCCGCCGAGAAGGCCATCAAGAACATGGTCAGCACCAAGGACAAGCCGGTCGCCGCCCAGGCGATGATCGTGCCGGGCACCGGTGAGATCAAGGCGATGGCGGCCTCCCGCAAGTTCGGCGGCAACAAGAAGAAGAACGAGATCAGCTACAACCTGGTCGCCGACGTCGCGCACGGCGGCGGCCGCGGCTTCCAGCAGGGCTCGACGGCCAAGGCCTACACCCTGGCCACCGCACTCGAAGAGGGCATGCAGTACAAGGACGGCTTCCCGGCCCCCGCCGGCTACGAAGCGGCCAGCAACAGCTCCTTCAAGGACTGCAAGGGCAATTCGGTCGGCGACCCGAGCCACACCGTCCGCAACTCCAGCGAGGGCGGCGGCGGCTTCAAGACCCTGCAGACGGGCACCTGGGGCTCGGTCAACACCTTCTTCATGCGGCTGGAGCAGGAGGTCGGGCTCTGCAAGGTCGTCAAGCTGGCCAAGCGCATCGGCCTCAAGCGGGCCGACGGCGGAAAGCTCGGCGAGTTCGAGACGTTCACCCTCGGCATCAACGAGGTCGACCCCGTCACCGTCGCCAACACCTACGCCGTCTTCGCCGCCCGCGGCAAGTACTGCAAGCCGCTCGCGGTGACCGAGGTCAAGGACCGCTACGGCAAGGTCACCCGGTTCAAGCCCAAGTGCTCGCAGGTGATGGAGGAGGAGGTCGCCGACGCCGTCAGCGGCATCCTCAAGGGCGTCTTCTCGCCCGGCGGCACGATGGCCTCCGTCGGCGGCATCGGCCGCGACGCCGCCGGCAAGACCGGCACCACCGACGGCTACACCGCGGCGTGGTTCGCCGGCTACACCCCGAACCTCGCGTCCGCGGTCAGCGTCGGTGACCCGCGCGGCGCCTTCACCCACGACCTCGTCGGCGTCACCATCGGCGGTCGCTACTACCCGTACGTCTACGGCGCCTCGATCGCCGGCCCCATCTGGAAGCAGTCCATGATGTCGGCGCTCAAGGGCGTCGAGGCGGCCAGGTTCCACTCCGTCGACCAGTCCCGCTTCGGCGGCTGCGGTGACCACTGCGCGCCCAAGCCCAAAAAGAAGAAGAGGGACGGCGACGACTTCGACTTCGACTTCGGTGATCGTTTCGACGACGGAGGCGACGACAGGGGCGACGATCGCGGTGGTGACCGGGGCGGCGACCGTGGCAGCGACCGCGGCGGCCTCGACTGGCGCGACAACCCGCTGCTCAACGACGACTGACGCGGCGCAGGCCCCCGGCAGTCACCGCCGGGGGCCCGTACGCGCCGGCCGCCGCTAGGACGTGCTGGGACCGTTCTAGGACGCGCTGGGACGTGCAAGGACGCGCTGGGACGTGCTAGGACGCCAGCCGCGACCGCACGGCGGCGGCCACACGGCCGCCCTCGGCCCGCCCGGCCACCTTCGGGTTGACGGCCTTCATGACCTGTCCCATGGCCTGCGGGCCGGAGGCCCCGGTCTCCGCGACGGCCTCGTCGACGAGCCTGCCCAGCTCCTCGTCCGACAGCTGCGCCGGAAGGTACTCCTCCAGCACCGCCTGCTCGTCGAGCTCCGCCTGGGCCTGCTCGGCGCGCCCGGCGTTACCGAACGCCTCCGCCGCCTCCCGCCGCTTCTTGGCCTCCTTGGTCAGCACCTTGACGACCTCGTCGTCGGAGAGCTCCCGGGCCTGCTTGCCCGCGACCTCCTCGACGTTCACCGCCGCCAGTGCCATTCGAATCGTCCGGAGACGAACCTCGTCCCGGGCTTTAAGCGAGGCCGTCAGATCGGCCTTCAGCTTGTCCTTCAATGCGCTCATGCCGTCCATCTTGCCGTCTGCGCGGACGGGCTGTGCCGGATGTCGGGCATCATGAGAGGGTGAGGAAAGCAGTCGCGGTACCCCTGTCAGTGCTCGGCCTCGGCCTGGCCGGCCTCGGATACGCCTCGGTCGTGGAGCGCAACTGGTTCCGGTTGCGCCGCTTCGACGTGCCGGTCCTGGCCCGCGGACAGCGTCCCGTACGCATCCTGCACCTGTCGGACCTGCACCTGACACCGCGCCGGACGATGCTGATCAACTGGGTGCGCTCGCTCGGCTCCCTGGAGCCCGACCTGGTGGTCAACACCGGCGACTCCATCGCCCACCCCGACGCCGTCCCGTCGCTGCTGCACGCCCTGGAGCCGCTCCTGTCCCGCCCGGGCCTGTTCGTGTACGGCTCCAACGACCTCTACGCGCCCAAGCCCAAGAACCCGGCCCGCTACCTCTGGCGCACCTCCAAGAACGACCGCCGCCAGCACATCCCCTCCCTCCCCTGGGAGGAGCTCGGCACCGGCATGGCCGCCGAAGGCTGGCTCGACATGAACAACACCACCGCCCGCATCAAGGTGGGCGACCTCGACGTCGCGGTGGCGGGCATCCACGACTCCCACATCTCCCGCGACCGCTACGACCTCGTGGCCGGCCCCGCCCCCACCGACGCGGACCTCCGCCTGGGCGTCATGCACTCCCCCGAGCCGCGCAACATGACCCGCTTCGCCGACGACGGCTACCAGCTCCTGCTGGCCGGCCACACCCACGGCGGCCAGCTCTGCATCCCCTTCTACGGCGCCCTGGTCACCAACTGCGGCATCGACAGGGCCCGCGTCAAGGGCCTGAGCCGCCACGACGCGGCCTGGCTGCACGTCTCGGCCGGCCTCGGCACCTCCCCGTACGCCCCGGCCCGGTTCGCCTGCTTCCCCGAGGCCTCCCTGCTGACGCTGGTGCCTCGCCGATGATGGTCACAAGCACCCGCGAAGTCGGCTAGACTTTCCCAGGCACGAGCAAGTTGGCGTGCAGCGGGGTGTAGCGCAGCTTGGCAGCGCGCTTCGTTCGGGACGAAGAGGTCGTGGGTTCAAATCCCGCCACCCCGACTCGCAGGTGAAAGGCCCTTTCCGGAGAGATCCGGGAAGGGCCTTTTTCGTGATCGTGCGTCACCCATGCGTCAAGATCGCTAATTGGCGTTGCCGGACGCACGCCGCTTCCACGACTCGACGACCTTCTCATGGGCGTCCGGAGCCAGATGCGCGTAACGCTGCGTCGTCTCAAACGACTCGTGACCCAGCAGCGCCTGAACGTCGTACAACGGCACCCCGTCCTGCACGAGCCAGCTGGCCGCGGTGTGCCGCATGATCCTCGGCGAGAACCGGCGGATCCGATGCGCCGCACTGTCGCACACCGCGCCGCACTCCCCCTCCACGAACACCTCCCGGTCGCCCGCCTCCCCCGGCGACCGGCCGCCGCACAGCCGGGCCGCCTCCACCGCCGGATACCAGACGCGGTTACGGAAGTCTCCGTCATCGACCGGGCCGCCCTCCGGCGCCGTGAACACCAGACCGGTACGCTGCCGGCCCTGCATCAGCCGGCTCATCCCCTCCAGCGTCCTGGGCGGCACCGGGGCCGTCCGGTTCGACTTCATACTCTTCGGGTACTCGCGCAGGCCCTGCCGGGTGGCCACGTCCACCACGGACAGCAGCCCGCGGATCCAGTCCACCCGATGCCCGTGCAGCCCGTAGATCTCACCCGGCCGCAGTCCGACGTCCATACCGAGCTCAGCCAGGGTCCGCCACTTCGGGCCGTACAGCCGCTCCAGAGCGTCGTAGAGGGCGTCCGCCTCAGCGCGCTCGTAGAACTCCACCTGCGTGGCGCCCCGCTTCGGCAGCTCCAGGTCAACGAACGGGTTGGTCAGCACGATGGGCGGGTCCTGCCTGATGGCCGCCTTGTACATGCCGGTCATCAGGTGGACGACGTCGTGGATGGTGGCCGCGCTGATGAACGGGATCTCGTCAGGGTCGTCGAATGAGGTGGCGGGTTTGCCTTGGTGGCGGGCGCGGCGGGTTTCTTGCAGGTCGCCTACCCACGCTTGGGCGTCGACGCGTTGGATGGCCTGCATGGGCCAGTCGCCCCACCGGTTCTGGCAGTGGGTGCGCCACAGTGAGTCGTTTTTGGTGCGGGTGGGGGCTTCGATGACGCGGGAGGCGGCGTACCGCTGATACCAGTCGGCGACCTTGATTTGGCCGGCCTTCGGGTCGCGGACGTCGCCCTGGTCGAATTTGGCTTCCAGCTGCTTGGCCCACTTTTCGACCACGCTCTTGAGCCGGTTCGACTTGGTGGTGCGTTTGCCGTTGGGCATGCGGACGGTGGCCTGCCACAGGCCGCTGTCGAGGCGGCGGATGTACGCCATGGTGACACCTTCCGAGAACTACAGGCAGACGCGAACGAGTTCGCCGACCTCGACCTCGACCAGCCGGCAGTTCCGCCCGCCGGTTGACAGCTCCAGTCCCGCTGTCGGTTCGAGTTGCGGGACCGGCGCCGGGATGGTCGCCGGCACGTCCACTGTAGGCCGCACGACAACCGTGGGCAGCGGTTCGTTTCCCTCCTCCTCCGCTGCCTTTGCGGCTGTCGGCTGCCGGGCCAGGCTCGCCGACCGGGTGCGGGGCGGGGTTGAAGCGCGGCTGCGGGTGGGGGTGGGCTTGTCGGGGTGGTCCGGCTGCCGGGTCAGTTCTGGTTCTGGCTGCGTTGTCTTTTGGGGCTGTCTGGTGGGCGTGGTGCGGGCGGGTGGCGGTTCCTCACTGCGGGCCTGCCGGGTGGTCGGCTTCGCTCTGGTGGGGGTGGGCTGTGTGGTTGGTCGGGTGGTGGTCGGTGTCGCGGCTGGTGGTGTGGCGAGGGACGTGGTCGCGGTGCTGACCGCCGTCGCCCTGGGCTGGGCGAGCGGTGGAGGGTTCCGCTCGATGACGGCGAGGCTGAGCGCCCCGGCTGCGACGGTGGCTGCGACAGCGGCGGAGGCTACCGCACCCCGCTGGGAGGCGCGTACCGCCTCCCAGGCGCCGACCAGGATGGGGATGGGTAGCAGGGCTTCCCTGTGGCGGCGGTGTTTGGCCGACTTGTGGACGGTGCTGATCGCTTCGGCTCGTGCCCGTCCGCGTAGGGACGCGTCGACTTCGATGATGAGGTGCTCGTCGTTCTTTGGGCGTGCGACGGCGGGCACGAAGAGGGTTTCTAGCAGGTTTTCTACTTCTACGATTTCTACGATTTCCCAGCGGTCGGGGCGCTGCACTTTCTACTGCTCCTGTGTTCCGTACCGTTCGTGGAGGCTGCGCCACATTTGGCGGCGTGTGGCCGGTTCTTGGATGCCTCGTGCTGGGATGGCGAGGATGAGGGGTTGGCCGTCGACGACGACTTGGAGGGGGCGCATGCGTGCGGTTCGGCTGGCCAGGCCGTGTTCGACTTCGGGCGGCATCTGGCCCATTTCGAGGTCGCGTATTTGGCAGGTCAGCCGGAAGTTTTCTCGAAGGGCGGCTTCGAGCAGGCCTTCGGCACGCGCGAGGCGGCGTTGCAGGAAGCCGTCCCCGGTGGTTTCGTTGGTGCTGGTTGCTGCTGTTTCGCCTGTCTGGACCGATCGGTCAACGTCGTTGTTGATCGCCGCCACCTCCTGACGTTTGGGGTCCCGCTTGGGCCCGGGTTTGGGACGCCCCACTCGTCCTGTTTCCTGCCTTCCAGTCACCTAACGCTTACTTCCTGCGGGGGGCAAGGCGCGTTATTGGATCGTGACATTTGCTCGTTTTCCCAGCGAATCCGCAGGTTATACCTGATAGGTAAGAATTGGCTGCCCTAATTCCGCTATTCAGGGCGGGCGTCGTGGGAGCAACCGTTTGTAATTGACCATGACATTTTAGGGCAGACCGGACGGGCTACACGAGATGCGCTTGCAGGAACGCGACGGCGGGCGAGGAGTACCCGCCCGCAGTCCACGATGACGGCAGCCGCCACCGCCTCGCTGCTGCCGCTCACCCCTACACCGGCACCTGCTCGATGCGGTCGAAGATGTCGGCGTCCGTCTCCCTCTGCCACTCCGGCAAGTCGGCCCAGTCGGCCACGTACGACGGCTTCGGATCGTCGAAGTGCCGGAAAATCTGCGCCGTCCAGCAGATCGCGACAAACCGGCCGCGCTGCTCCCGAGTCAACCGCGCCGTCCGGCCGGCTGAAGCATCGACGAACGCACGCACCTGCTCTTCCACCGCCGCAGCGGCCGAGCGTTCCCAATCCGGGGTGTCCTCCCACGGTGTGACGTAGCCGGGCTTCGGCTCGCCCGGGAAGTGCCGGTGCACGCCGGCGATCCACGCCTCACGGAAGGTACGGCCAGGCTCCTGCAAGATGACTCCTTCGGTTCAGCTGGCCGTGGCCAGCTCGTTGATGTCTTACGGTTCGAGAGCTTCTATCGCAGCGATGATGAGCCGCCGAGCCTGATCCCCGGTCGCAGCTTGCTCCCAGAGCCTGGCCATTACACGCTCGTAGGCTTCCGCCTCGTCACCACGGACGAACGTCTCGGTGATGAACGTTTCGACGGCCACTACAGGCCCATCTGCGCCGACATAGATCTGAAAGCTGTTCTGCGGCGTCGTCGTCAGCTCCACGCCCATCGGGACGATGCCGAAGCGGATGCGCGGGAGCCCGATGACGCTCTGGAGCCGGTCGAGCTGCTCGCGCATCACTGCGGGCGGGCATATCAGCCAGCGCAAGACCGGCTCGCAAATCAGGAACTCGAACTGCTTGCTGGGGTCATAGAGCATCTGCTGACGTTGCATGCGCGTGGCCAGGGCTGCGTCAACGTCGTCGATCTGGAGATCGTGCAGGCTGGTCATCTCTGTGAGAACCCGACGCGTATAGTCCGGCACCTGCAGGAACCCGGGAACCCACACAGTCTCGAAGTATCGAATCAGGTGAGATCGGGCTGTGAGGTCGTTGTGGTCAGCCTGCACATGTTCCTGACCACGAGCCATGCGGGATCGGAACGCCTCCCGCATACCCCGGGCAGTGTCGCCAAGGCGGAGTAGTTCGTCCAACTCGGCGCCGCCGACGTTGCACGCGACCGCCCATGCCTGAATGTCGGCAGGGCTTGGCATCTGCGCGCCGCTCTCAATGCGGGACACCTTCGATTGCGCCCAGCTTTGGGAGTCTGCCAGCGCCTTGCCGGACAGACCCGCCTGCGCACGGAGCATGCGCAGGCGGGTGGCGATGCCGTCGGGCTGGGTCAACCAGTCCTGGAGGGATTCCACGGTTCTTTCCTTCTGCTTCAGACGGGCGCGTTCTGGCCTGTCGCCAGGACGCTGTGGTGGACTGCCAGGTCCCGCCACGTGCACGCCTGGGTCACGACCTGCGGGTCGGTGACCAGCTCGTTGTGGATGCGGTGGCCGTGCTCGTCGAAGTGCATGACGATGAGCTTGTTCGAGTCGAGAAGCCACCAGTCGGTGTTGCCTGCCGATGGCAGTAGGCCGATGTCGTGCGCCTGCTGCCGTGTGAGGTAGCGGATGTCTTCGCCGGCCTGGACGTTCCAGTGGTCGAGCCAGCGTTCGAACTGCTGGTAGGGGGTTGGCGGGTCCTGCTGGACACGAACCCGTTGCACGTGTCGGCCTGCTCGGACGTGGTCGGCGATGTGGTCGTACCACGCTCGGTAGATCTTGGTCGGCGGGAAGGGTTCGCTGCGACGCCATGCGGCGAAGAGGCTCGTCTCTTCATCTTCCAGGTACTGGTCTTGGAGTTCGAGTCGAAAGGCGTCGCGGTCGAACTGGTGGATCTCCTCCCCGAACTCCTCTGGAGTGAGCGGTCGACCTGAGGTCATGCCAGGTCCTTGAGGCGGTCGAGGACGTTGTCGGGGACGAACACGCCGTCCTCGTCGTCAAGGAGTTGGCGTAGTTGCGCCCGGGTTTCGGGGTCGAGCTTCTTGCCCTGGACGACGTAGCCGCCGGGGGTGCGGTACAGCGCGGGGCATCCGCCGCCGCCCGAGGCGTCGTCTTTCCACAGGAAATCGATGTGCATGTCTCGTCCTTCCGGTTCGCATTCCCGACATCAATGCTCGCAAGTTGCGCCGGTTATAGCAATCAGCCCCGCCTGAGCTGATGCGTCGGACGGGGCTGATGTGCGGGAACGCGGAACCTGGCTTGATTGAGCCTACGCCATCTCAAGCATTTTTCGCGCAATGCTTGACTTATGCGATTGCCAGAGACAGCATGAGTACGTGTCCGCTCAAGCAGCGCAGACACGACTGAAAGTCCGATTCCCTTGATCACGCCCTGGAGGTAGTTCGCCGTGCCCAGAACTCAGTCGCGGCCATCCTCGGAGCGGCTTCTCACGCGATGGGAGGTTGCGGAGGTGTTCAACGTGGCCCCTCGTACGGTCACCGCGTGGGCGCGATCCGGCCGCTTCCCCTCGACGCGGACTCCAGGCGGTCAGTACCGGTTCCGCGAGTCCGACGTGACCGCGCAGATGTCCGCCTATCAGCCGGACGGAGAGTGAAGGACGATCATGAACCGCTTCAAGAAGGTGGCCCTCTACGTGGTCCTCGCGTTCATCGGGTTCTACCTGTTTACCCGCCCGGCCAACGCCGCCGACGCCGTCAACACCGTCATCCACGGCGTTACCGCCGGGGCCAACCAGCTCTCCGTCTTCCTCACCAACATCTCGCTCTAACAGCGGCGAGGCCGAGGTGATTGCGCCACCCGGCCCCGCCTGATCCCGCCAACCCGTCACCCAGGAGGAGAGATCTATGCCCAAGTCTACGGGCATCCCCGCCACCACCCCCGACACGATCGCCGTCCCCGTCGCCACGCTGCAGCAGCTGGTCGAATGGGCCACCCGACTGTCGATGGTTGCCGCCAGCGAACTCGACCACGCCGGCCACGCCCCCCTGGCGGGCATGCCCGCCCCTCCCCTGCCCGCCAACGTGGTTTCCCTCGCCGACCGGCGCGACCGTAAGGCGGCGACCCGGTGAGCCCGGCCGAGATCAAGGACACGCAGAAGCAGCTCGACCAGATCCTCAAGGCCAACGCCTCCCGCCCGGTCGGCACCCGAACCCTCATGGACCGCGGCGGGTGCACCCACCCCGGCTGCACGAAGTGCAGCAAGCGGTGACGGCCCCCTGCCCGACCTGCGACGGCACGGGCACCGTCAGCCTCGACTGGGTCGAGTTCGACCCCACGCGATGGATTTTGGTCAAGGTCCCCTGTCCCGACAGGGACCACCACGGAGGCCAGCGATGACCCCGCACGAGGAGGCCATGGAGCGCCTCGCCCAGGACCTGACCGGCGACCTGGACCGGCTCAACCGCTGGCAGTCCGCCCGCCCCACCGAAACCACCGACGAGCACGACCCGAAGCCACGGGGCAAGCGATGACCGGCGTCGCCCCCATCTGCCCCAGCTGCGGCAGCGCCAACACCATGCACGGCGGCTACGACCGCGACGACGACGGACGCCTGGCCGACACCTGGCAGTGCCGCGACTGCGACGACTGCTGGAACACCCCGGCCTGACTCACCAGCCCGACCAGCAGACCTCTGGGTGCGAGTCCCAGACGGGCACTCGGAGCACACCACGGGAGCCGCTCCACTCCCACCACGAAGGAGAAGCACATGAACAAGACCGAGCTCGCCGCCGCCGTCGCCACCACCACCGGCAAGACCAAGGCCGACGTGGCCGAGATCGTCAACGCCGTCTTCAACACCATCCAGGACACCGTCGCCACCGGCGAGGACGTCGTCGTCATCGGGTTCGGCAAGTTCGAGCGCGTCCACCGCCCCGCCCGCACCGCGAAGAACCCGTCCACCGGCGAGGACGTCGACGTCGCCGAGAGTCACGCGCCGAAGTTCCGCCCCGGCGCCGGGTTCAAGGACGTCGTGAACAGCGGCGGCCGGACGCTCGTCAACGCCTAACACCCGCCCAGCCCGACCGGAACCAGCCGGCGCCCCGGGAGCAACGCCCGGGGCGGGCACCAACGCCGACCCACCCACAGACACGAAGCAGGAGCCATGACCACCACACCCACCAGCGCCGACCAGGCCCGCGATCTCCTCGACAAGGCGGCCGACGGCAACTGCCGCCGCGCCACGAACGCCTACGACTGGGACAGTGCCGCCGCCGCGCAGCGCGACGCGCAGGCCGGCATCGGCAACGCCCTGCTGGCGATCCACGAGGACCTCACCGGCCTGCGCGGTGACCTCGCTGACATCGCGGCCGCCGTGCGCGAGCTCGCGGCCGTGCAGCGCCGCCCGCGCCGCCGCTGGCCGCTGGCCCGCACCCGCGAGCAGTTCGACGCCGGATACGACCGGGCCTTCCCGAACGGAGACGTGCAGCGATGACCACCACGCACGAGCGCGTCAACGGGACCGCCACCGCGCCGCCTGCACCGCACCGGCCCAGCCGGGCCGAGCGGCTCGCCGCCGACGCCGCGGCCCGCGCTGAGGCCGACCGTATCCGCGACGAGGCCAAGCGCGACAGGGCCCGCCGCGACGAGGAGTGGGCCGCCGAACGCGAGCAGCTCCGCCAGGACCGTAAGCGCACCCGCAAGACCAGCAGTGCCACCGCCCGCAGCGAGCGCGTCACCGCCTGGCAGGCCCGCCTGCAGAAGTGGTGGCACGCCTTCGTCCTCGTCGGCGCGATCGTCGGCGTCAACGTCGTCGCCGTCGTCGGCCAGGTCACCGCCTTTTCGGCCAGCACGGAGGCGAATGGGTTCGGCTGGTCGCCGCTGCAGGCCATCGCTACCGCGGCCGTCATCGAGACGATCGCCATCTACGTGGGCTGGCACGCGCACACGGCGCTGATCGAGGGTGACTCGGTGATGCGGCTGCGCGTCACCTCGTACGCCATCGCGCTCGGTGTGGGCGCGCTGAACTACTACCACTACGCCCCCGACTGGCGGTTCGACGACCAGGCCGTCATGTTCGGCGGCGCGTCCGTCCTCTCGCCGTGGTTGTGGGCGATGCACTCCCGCCACCAGCACCGCCAAGCCCTCCGCGAGCAGGGCCTGATCGACCCGCGCGCCCCCAAGTTCAGTGCGCTGCGGTGGCTGCTGTGGAGGTCGGAGACCTGGACCGCGCTGCGCTGGGCCGTCCGGTATGGCGAGCAGTCGCCCGTCGCGTCGATCCTCGCCGTGCAGGCGGAGGAGACGACGGCGGAGACGAGCGTGCTGCTCGACCGGACCCGCGACGAGGTGACGGCAGCGCAGGCCGCACTCATCCGGGCGCAGTCGGCGGCGCTCGCGGTCCTCGACGAGGTCGCCGACGAAACCCGCACCGAAACCGAGAACGAAACCACGCACGAGGTTGAGATCAAGGTTTCACCCGAGCCCGCAGAGAGCCCTGTTGATCTCCCTGCGGAGGGCGGCGATGAAACTCCGAACGAAACCGAGATCGAAACCCCGGATGAAACCCGCGCGACCGACGCCATGTGGCGTCACTGGAAGACATCCGTCGAGGTCGAGCGCCGCATCCCGACCGGCGCCGAACTCGCCGTCGCGGGCAACTGCTCGCCCCAGTACGGGGCCAAGAAGGCGCGCGAGTGGAAGGCCGAGATGGACGGTCGGATCCGGCGGGCGCTACTTCCTGGAAAGAAGGCGTGACCGTGGACATGTACACGCTGACCAAGCTGGCCGTCTTCGCCGCGGTGTTCTGCGCCCTGTACGCCGCGCACCAGGTGGGTGACCACTGGGTGCAGACGCACCGGCAGGCGTGCGGCAAGGGTGCACCCGGACGTGCGGGCCGTATCTGGTGCGCCCGCCACGTCATCGCGCTGACCATCGTCAAGCTGGCCGCCCTGCTCGCGCTCACCACCGTGACCGGACTCGACGTTCACCCCGCATACCTGGCCGCCGGCCTGACGGTGGACGCGGCGACTCACTTTTGGGCCGACCGGCGCAGCACGCTCGCCCGCCTGGCCGACCGTCTCGGCAAGGCCGACTTCTACCAGCTCGGCACGCCGGAGACGGCCCCGTGCGGCACCGGCGCCTACGCGCTCGACCAGTCCTTCCACGTCCTGTTCCTGTTCGTCGCAGCCCTGACCATCGCCGGAGGTGCCTGATGTCGAACTTCCTGACCGGCGCCATCGTCCTGCTGTTCTTCGTCCTGCTCTCCCTGCGGCCAGTCACCTCCGACGCCCGCACTACCAGCGACTACCGGGAGCGGGCCCGCCGCGCCGGCTGGGCCGGATGCCTGCTCGGCACGCTGCGAATAGCCATCGTGGCCGCCCTGCTCGTCCTCGTCTACGCCTGCCGGATCTGCTGGCATGCCGCCGCAGCCGTCGGCTCCGCACTCACCCTCGCCGCAGTCGTCGTCGAGGCCATGACCAGTCCGTCAGCGATCCACATGGAGGCGTCGTGACCAGGCCATTCCACGTCGTCCCCAACCCGCCCGAAGAGGAGCCCATGGACCAGCCCAGCGGCGAGCAGCGCGGCAACGTCGCCGTCCGCGAGGTCGAGCTCCCGCAGGAGCAGGACGCGGAGGTCGCCGTCGAAGAGACCTTGACTGGCCCGCCCGTCGACCTGCCCGCCGAGCCGGAGCCGCCGCAGGTGTTCGCCACCATCACCGGCCGCGCGGTCGTCGAACGTCAGGCCATCGTGCCCGCGTGGGCGCGCTCCAAGCAGGACATCAAGGCCGCGGCCCGCTACGCCGCAGGCCAGGCCGGATACCGGGTCGCATTCCAGGCCAGCCGCGCTCCGGTGTACGTGGGGCGTGCGCTGCGGTGGGCGCCCGTCGGCGGCGGCCGGCTCATCGCCAAGGGGTGGCGATGGACCTGGGACATGGAGACCACGCCCGCCCGAAAGCTCGTGCTCGCCAGCGGAAACGTCGACGAGTATGAGCGGTTGAAGGCGAAGCGCAAGGACAACGTCAAGTCGCGGCTGCCGCTCGCCAGCGGCGCGATCGTGGCGACGGCCGGTGGCGGCGTAGCGGCGTGGTTGACGCTGCCTTGGTGGGCGCAGGTGCCGCTTTGGGGCAGCGTGCTGTTCGGGCTGGCCCGCGCTGGCAGGCCGGTCGACAAGCCGTTGACCAGCCCTGCCGTCACGGTGACCCGCTACGAGCGGCTGACGGCGGAGAAGGTGCGTGAGGCGCTGTGCGCGCTCAGCATCAGCGGCCTGAAGGACCCGAAGAAGATCACGTTCCCGACGCAGATTCACCGCGACGGGCCTGGTCAGCTGGCCCGCATCAACCTGCCGCTCGGCGTTGAGGCGGTCAAGGTGTGCGAGGCGCGCGAGGGCCTGTCCTCCGCGCTGCGGCTGCCGGTCGACCAGGTGTGGCCGACGGTCGGCCCTGACCACGCCGGGCAGGTGGACTTGTGGGTCGGCTACCAGCCCGCGTCGAAGATGAAGCCGCCGCGCTGGTCGATCGCCGCCGACGGAGCGCGGACGAGCGTGTTCGAGCCCGTCGAGTTCGGCGCTGACCAGCGGCAGCGTGGCGTGGCCGCACCCTTGTTCGCTCGGAACTGGCTGATCGGCGGCATGCCCGGCTCGGGCAAGTCGTACGCCGCGCGGGCGTTGGCGCTGGTCGGCGCGTTGGACCCGTACGTCGAGTTCAAGATTGCTGAGTACAAGGGGACGGGCGACTTCACCGACTTCTACGATGCCGGCCTGTGCTCCACGTACGTGTGCGGTGTCGACGATGAGGCCATCGAGGACGGCGAACGCATCATCGCATGGGCCCTGGCGGAGGCTGAGAAGCGCGGCAAGCTGATCAAGAAGTTCCGGGCGGAAGGCCAGGCGCCGGAGGGCAAGGTGACCCCTGAGCTCGCCGCCGCCGGTGTCGGCCTACACCCCGTCATCGTCGTCCTGGACGAGGTGCACGAGCTGTTCGGCGCATCGAAGGAGGCCGCGGCGAACGCGGAACGGGCCATCAAGCGCGGCCGTGCGCTCAACATCATCTTCATCCTGGCGACGCAGATCCCGGACAAGGACAGCTTGCCGCCCGGCATCACCCGCTGCGTCAACATGCGCTGGTGTCTCGCGGTGCAGGACCACATCGCGAACGACATGATCCTCGGTACAGGCTCGTACAAGCGGGGTGTCACCGGCACGAGCTTCCGGCCGGAGATCGACGCCGGGTGGGGGATGGTGACCGGCCTCGCCTCGCCGACCGCTGTGCGCTCGCAGTTCCCGGACGAGAAGACAGCGAAGAAGATCCTGGCTCGTGCGATGCAGCTCCGCGGCGGTGTTGCTCCGTGGGCTGGCCGGGAGGAGACGCCGCGGGTGGATGTGCTGGTGGACGTTCAGCGGGTGTGGCCGGCGGGTCGTTCGGCGCTGCCGTGGCAGTGGCTGGCGGAGTTGCTGGCGGAGCACCGGCCGGAGGCGTATGGCGACGTGACGGCGGAGTCGTTGTCGGCGCTGCTGCGTGGTCTGGATGTCCCGTCGGAGAACGTGAAGGCGTCTGGTCAGGTGTTGAAGGGATGCAAGCGGACGGCTGTGGATGCCGCTGTGGAGCGGCGGGAGATCGGCCGTGGGTAGCGGCGGCCGGACCCCTCTGAACCCCTCTGAGGGGCATCTGGAGGCGTCAGTGAGGGGCTCCCGCTACCCGCTACCTTGGCGTGTTTTCCCTGATGGAGGCGGTAGCGGCCTGCGGTAGCGGTGCCGCTACCTCTCTCGGGGCCGCTACCCCTTAAAGATCGCTTCGCAGCGGTGGTTGCGGGTGCTCTCCCACCCCCTTCGGGAGGGCCGCCCGGAGCATCCGCTCCCCCATTCCCCACACACCCGACCAGCTAAGAGGAGTACACATGTTCGACCGGATGAGCCCCGAGAAGCTGGCCCGCGCCAAGGGGCAGGCGCGCAACACCAACCACCTCAACCAGCTCGCCCACACGGCGAACGGGTTCGGTGTCAGCCGCGACGAGCAGCGCAAGGCCCAGGCCGAACTTGTCAGGCAGCGCGGCGAGCGTGACGCCAAGCGGCGGATCAAGGACGCCGCCCGCAAGGCTCGGGGGTCGTTCTGATGGCCGTCTTCCTGAAGCTCGCCGCCCTCGCCACCGCCATCTGCGGCGGGACGCTGCTCACGATGTGGCTGCTGCTCGCCGACCAGCGCGCCCTGGCCGGGCTGGCGCTGCTCGGCGAGGCGGTGCTGGCCATCGGCTCGATCTGGCTGCTCGCCCGTGACCGCCGCCGCGACCCGCTCGGGGGCGTGGGGTCCGATCGGGGTTCGGCGTGACGGGGTCAGTGCGGCCGGCCGCGTGGCGGAACAGCAACCTCGGCCCGTCCGAGGCCCGCGCCCAGGGCTTGTGCGGGGACTGCGGTGGGACCGGCCGGTTCCAGCAGCCCATCCGTGGCCGTCTCGTCGCCGTCATCTGCACCGACTGCGAAGGGTCCGGCCGACACCGGCGCTGAGGTTGCGGATCCCCGCCCGCCTGAACGGGCGGGGTGTCCGGAGCAGAGCGCTCCACGCGAAAGGAGCACGACATGGCATCGAACAAGCAGCAGCAGGAGTACCTCGACAGCCTGTCCGAAGTCGCGAACAACGCCCACCGGCCGGAATGGTCGCCGGTTCGCGTGGCCGCGCAGAAGAGAGCGGGAACCGCGCTACTCGCCATGCTCGGCGAGCCCCTTCCCGGTCGTAAGGGCGAGGGCAGGGAGCGCTGACGTTGCGGTTGTCCGCCCGGCATGAGGGGCGTCGGGCGGACGGCCGGAGCAGCCAGCTCCACCAAACGACGAGAAGGAGAACGGCATGCGCAAGCTGCTCGGCGACAAGGCCGACCGCGACGAGCTCACCGCCGCGCTGCGGGACGCGCCACACGTGGAGAGCGAGGACGACCCGCGCAACCAGGCGAGCCAGAAGCGGATCCGGGACGCGGAAGCGAAGCTGCCCCGCGTCGGCCGCGCGGTCGCCCGGGAGCGGTCCCGGTGAACCGCCGCTGCCCGCGCTGCACGACCGCGCTCGACGAGGGCCCGATCATCTTCCGGTGCTCGACCTGCCGCCGGGCCGTACCCGCCGCAGACCTCGACCTCGAATACCACGCACGCCGGCCTGTCGCGCCCCGCTGACCCGGCCGTCCGGGGCGCTCCATCCGGCCCACGTCGGGTGGGGTGCCCGGGGCGACCGGCCCCCGACGAGAGGAGCGACATGGACGCACTGCCGATCGATGACAGGACCGACGAGGAGCGGGACGCCGACCGCGAGCGGGACCAGGAGGCCAACCGCGACCACGTGGACGAGGTGGCCTGGCGGGAGCGGCTCGGCCGCGTCTCCAGAAGCCGCTGACGTTGCGCCCGCCCGGCAGCCGTCGGGCGGGACTCCGGGGGCGGCAAGGCCCCGGCACCGACGAAGGGATACAGCGTGAAGGACACGACGAAGACGGACAGCAAGGCCCTGCTGCTCGGAGAGCTGCTCCGCCGTGGCGTCAAGCCGCAGATGGAGGCCGAAGCCGAGCGGAGGAAGAACCCCCGCACGCTCGGCCTGGAGCCCGACGACGAGTGACGGCCGCCACCGTGACCATCCCGGCCGGGATGGTGGTGTGGGGGCACGGCATCGACGTGTGGGCCAACCCGCACCGCTACGACCGCGCCTGGCGGTGCGGCGGCTGCAGGTGGACCGCCAGCCACTACCGCAGCGACCAGGCCGCCCGCGCATCCGCCGAGCAACACAACGCCGAGGACCACGGCGGCCGGCTGACGGTCGTCTCCTACCTGGACGAGACGTACTGGCAGGCCGACGAGGCGCCGGCCAGTTAGCAGGAGAGAGCCCCGGCCACGCTTCCCCACGGGCCGGGGCTCCCACACATCAGGATAGGCGCGCACAACAAAACGGCCCGTCCTCCCACCAGGGAGGACGGGCTTTCACGCGCCGGGACTCAGCAGACGGTTTGTCGGGGCGGCCGGAAGTCCCGAGCAACCAGCCGCCCCGCGCCCGCCCACGACAGAGCCGCAGACGGGACGACCTTAAGCGTGCGTGCCAGGCGGATACTCCGACGTCGCCGGCGAAGGCGACACGTTCGCCCGCAACACCAGGCCGAGCACCGCCGACACGACCATCACAAACGCGCCCGTCTGCTGCTCCGTGAACGGCAGCCCGAACGCCGCCAGCCCGGTCAACACCGTCGAGATGGCGCCGGTCAGGGCGGACACGACGAACGGACGGGTCAGCATGGCGACCAGCAGGGCGACGACGCCGTTGGCGATGGTCATCACCCAGCCGGACGATTCCGCGGTGAGGCCGACCGCCGGAACGGTGGCCAGAAACGCCACGACGGCGTTGATGACGTACAGGATGACCGCGGGCTCGCGGCCGAACAGTTTGACCTGCATGCGCCCCTCCTCAGGGACTCGCCGCCCCTCGGGTGGGGGCGGAAAACAGGGGGGCTATCGGGCGACGTAGCCGAACGAGAAGTTGTAGCCCTTGAACTCGACGTCGCTGCCGAGGGTGACCCAGACGCGGTCCCACTCGGCGAACCGGTTGTTCTTGGGCCCGCTGTTGTTGAAGACGTTGCTGTTGTAGCCGCAGACGGCAGGCATGGCCCGGTAGACGTGCCGGATGCCCCACCGGTCGATGGCCGGCGTGCCCGCACCCATGTGGAGTCGCAGCACGGCGCCCGCGGGAAGCTCGTCGGCGTTCCCGCCAGCAGCCACAGGCAGGACTCCGGCGGCGAGGCGGAAGGTGTTGCAGCCGGTGGTCTTGTCGCGGCCTCGCGCCCACGCGTCCTGGACGAGCAGGTCCTTGACGTTGACCGCGTCGGTGGCGTGGACGTTCTTGACCTCGACGTACTCGGTGTTGTTCGTCACGGTGTCCGCGCCGTAAGAGTTGTAGTTGATCGCGGTGATACTCAGATTCGCGATCTCTGCGGAGGCCGACGTCGGGGTGCCGCTTGTCAGGACGGCGGCCGTCAGGACCGCGGCGGCCAGGGTCGCGGACTTGTTGATGCGCATTGAGGATGCTCCTCAGGATGGGGGACATGAGAAAGGGCAAGCCGTAGCCCGCCCAAGACCAGGGATCGCGCTCAGGAAGAGCGGCCCCAGGCCGGTCAGTTGGATTCGTCGATGAGGCCCGGGATACGCCCGTCTTCGGGCAGCTCCTCGGCAGGCTCGGGATGCTGCGGCAGCCACGTCTGATACGGCCAGTACTGCAGCCAGAAACGCGTCACTTACGGAGCTCGGCGAGAACCTCGTCCAGCTTCCCGCCCAGCTCGTCGAGGCGGGACTTGATGCGGTCCTGCTCCGTCTCCAGCTCCTGCAGGACGGAGGCCGGCGAACGCTCCGACTCGGTCTTCTCGCCCTTGTTCATCTTGATCCGGGCGTCATGCCAGACAGCGTTAACGTCCACGTCGTCCTCCTCGATGATGTTGGAGCCGCTCGGGCTCTTGGTGAAGGTGCCGTCCTTGACGAGCCGGTACAGGCTGTCCCCGGGGCAGGAGGTGCTGTAAAAGTCGCGGTGGCCTTTCACCGCGGCGCCGAGTCCGCGGCCCATCAGATACGCCCGCAGCTCGCGCACCGCCTCAATCTGCGGCGGCGTCGGCTTCTCGCCCGGACCCGACATGAGCGTCACGCTGTACCAGGTGGTGTTCCCGCCCGGCTGGGCGGCCTGGGCGTGATTCTCGCCGCGGCCCTCGAACACGAACCCGTGCGGGCACGCCCCGAAGCTGTATCCGATGTCGACCCACTGCCGGTTCGACCCGGTGTGGAATTTGCGGGTCCGCTGCCAGTAGTCCACACACGAGGCGTGCGGCTTCCCGGCCAGGTTCTGGTCGGACCCGTCGTAGTGGATGACCAGCCCTTGCCGGGGTTTCGCGTAGGCGGCCCCTGTCGTGCCCCAGCCGAACGCGGCACGCTTCACAAGCTGCATTTGTCAGCCTCCCGGCTCACAGGTGTAGATGGTGGATTCTGGCTCTGTTGGCGCGCACCGGTAGGTGATGCCGAGGTGGGTGAACGTCCAGGAGGCGGGTGGCGGGCCGGGTTCGCCGCGCGGCCCCGGGTCGCCCTGTTCACCCTTCAGCCCGGCGGCCCCGTCTTTACCGTCGCCACCGTCTGCGCCCTTGTCGCCCTTCGGGCCGGGCGGACCAGTGACCGTCTCTCCCGGCTCGCCCCTGGGGCCTGGGCTTCCCTGCGCCCCGGGCGGCCCCGTGGGGCCCGGCGCGCCATCCCTACCCGGCTCGCCGGTTGGGCCTGGAGCACCGTCCCTCCCGGCAGGACCTGCCGGGCCGGGCTCACCCTGCGGTCCAGGTAAACCGCCAGGTCCACGCGCCCCAGTCGGGCCAGGCGCGGGCGACACCAGCGGCGTCCCGCCCAGCCGCTCCACCTGATCGGCCAGGACGTGACTGTCCTCCTCGGCTTTGCGCAGCTGCTCCCCGAGGGCGTGAATCTGGATCGAGATGAACACGACCAGAACGCCGATCACGCCAGCCGCGGCCACGAGCACCCAGTTGCGGCGAATCCGCCGCACATGCTCGCCCATCACGACCCCTGCCTGGCGAGCCAGATCTGCACCACGATGCCGAGCAGGACCAAGACGGCGGGCAGGATGCCTGTGTAGATGGCCTGCCGCATGTTGGTGCCGCGCTTCTCTGTCGCGTTTTCGATGCTGGCCCGCAGCGCCTTGATTTCGTCGGCCAGGCTGCGGCGCACTTCGGCCACGTCCGCCTCGACTTCGCTGATCCGCCGGTCGTCGTAGCGCCGGTCTGCCGTGTATTCGGTCCTTTGGACGAGTTGTGTCAGTGACATGGTCACCTGGTCGATCCGGCGGGAGAGCTCGCCCGGGGATGGGGCATCGGTCACGTCACTCCTCGCCGTGGAAGGGTGTGCCGCCCGCCGGCACCCTCAAGCGGCGGGCGGCACGATCAAGGGGTGTCCGGATGTGGACATGCGGGGGCTGTCATCCGGGGGGATGCTTGGGGCGTCTCACACGGTCACCGACGTCAGGAGTTGCAATGGGTTACCCGCCGCCGGATCCCCGCCAGCCGCAGATGCCGCGCAAGGTGAAGGCGGTGCACAAGCAGCGGGGCCTGTCCGGGATGTCGCATGCGACGCATCTGCTGTTGACGGTGTGCACGTGCGGGGTGTGGGGGATCTTCGTCTGGCTGCCGTGGTGGCTGTTCCGGATGGTGTTCCGGAAGAAGCGGAAGACCACCTACTACTACCGGTAGATCTAGCTGGCGTCGGCGCGGAGCTTCTCCAGGTCGGCGAGCGCCTGGTCGCGTTCGGCCATGAGCTGGTCGACCAGCACCGCCAGCGTGGCGTTCTCGGTGAGCAGACTGTTGCGCTGCTCCTCCACCTTCGCCAGCACCGCATCCGTCGGCACCGACCATCGCTGACCGTCCATCATCGCCTCCCCGTGAGGGCCGCCCGCTTGCTGCGGTGGAACTCGCGGCCTTTTTCGATGTTGCCGGGCAGTAGCCGCGACATCATGTCCTGCATCACCAGGTATTTCGGGTTCTCCGACGTGTCCGCCATGGCGACGAACCGGCCAGCCTCGTGCAGCTCCACCTTCTCTGCAGGCTGGAGCCGGGCCAGCCCCGCCTTCATTTCGCCGATGCCCGCCATGATGCTCTCCCGCAGCTCGGCGGGATCGCGCGCGTACAGGTTCGTTCCATCCACCGCAGCCTTCGCGCCGGCCAACGGCCTGGCGGTCGCAGAGCCGGAGCGCATCAGCGCGCCGAACCCGCCCGCATCAGGCTCGCCGATCACCGGCGCGGTCAGCATCGGGTACGTCATCAGATGATCGAACATGGCGTCCGCCTGGTCGTGGTCTTCGATGTCGTACTCGAACGCGGCCGCCACGCTGTTCAGGGAGTTCTTCGGGATCGAGAACGAGAACACCCCATCGGGCGCGTATTCGACCGGCACCGAGTAGACGATCGTCCAGCGTTCGCTCCCTTTCGCGGCGGCGTCGTCCTTGATGCGGATGATGCTCCAGTCGGACATGGTCACAACCTGATGTTCCAGTAGGTGACCCGGTCGGATCCGGACAGCCCCACCGACACTATGCCGCTGAAACTCGACGAGCCGTTCGAGGTCACCGCGTGGCCGACAGCGTTACCGGCTGTGGGGGTGAACATCGCGTACATGGGATCTCCTGCGTAGTACCCGTCAAAGATCGTGAAAGCTGTGCCGTCGACGTCCACCGAGCCGGGGATGACGGCGCTGTGACCAAAGGGAACCCCGGAGTCATTGGCGGGTTTGATGCGTCCGCTGAACCAGATCCGCCGGTCGCTGTAAGAGTTGCCGAGCCCGATGAACTGCCCCTCGTCGTACGAGTCGGCTGCGCTGTCCTCTCCCAGCCGTGTGAACCCGACACCTGTACCATGGCTGAGGTGCAGTTGAGCTGGCGATCCACCCGCCGTCGGGCCTTCGATCTTGAAAAAGGTCCAGTCGCTGTCGCTGTTGGCCAGCATGATGCGGGCGCTGGTGGCGATCGTCCCGATGGTGGACAGGAACCTGATCTCAGGGTCGGTGGTGCCGGACGGGTTGAAGATGATGCGGCGGCCGGAGAAGGCGCTGCTGAGCTGGCCGACGATGGTGACGTTGCCGGTGGATGAGGCGATGTCGACGGTCTGCTGGGATGAGCTGTTGTAGGCGCGGAAGCCGGAGTTGTCGAGTTCGACGCGCGCCCCCGTCGTGGCGCTGCGCAGGGTGAAGCTGCCGGTGTTGAGCAGGGAGACGAGTTCGGTTCCGCCGCTGTTGTAGCCGTGCAGGCCGGTCTGGTTGAGCTCCACCCGCTGCCCTGAGTTCGCCGTGCGAATGGAGGCGCCGAGCAGCCAGTTCGCGCTGACCGTGCCCGCCGTGACCTTGGTGACGGTCAGGTCGGAGATGTGCGCATCGTCGATCAGCACCGCCGTCGCCGTCACCGCCGCACTCGCAGCGCTCCGGTTGCCAGCCTCGTCCACGGCGATCACGCGCACCCATCGCGCGGTCGTCTCGGCCACGGGCACCGTGCCCACCGCTGGGATCTGCGCCGCGATCATGCCCGCGTGAGCGGACACCGCCCCCTTGAGGGTCGTCTCGTCCGCCGTGAAGGTGTTCGTCGCGCCGACGTGCACTTCCAGGTGGTGCAGGTCGAGCTCCAGATTCCACTCGCCACCGCTGGCCATGCCCAGCGTGTGCGTGATCTGGATCGCGATCAGCGACCCGGCCACCGTCGGCGGCGCCGGAGTGCTGGGCGCGATCGTGTCGGCGTTCGTCTGCTCCGTCTGCGTCGCCGACCAGGCGCCCTGGTTGTTGCTGGAGTCGACCGCGCGGATCCGGAAGTCGTAGTCCACCCCGGGCGACAGGTCGTTCACCATCGCCTGCAGGTCACCCCACGGGGCGTAGGCGGTCTGCCACTCGTCTACCGCAACCGGGGATACCCCGTAGCCGATCTCGTAATGGTCGCCGTCAAGGATCGTGGAGCCGTCCACGTTCAACGGCAGATCCCACTTGACCAGCATCTTCGCCCTGGTAGTGCCGTCAGCGGCCAGGTAGACACCCGACTCGAACGGCAGCGACCACGACACCACGCCGGGGATCGTCGAATCCGGGATCGGCCTGGGCCCCACCGGCTCCACACTGCCATCAGAGAGTGCCCTCAGCAGGTCGCCCACGGTCACCGTGGTTTCCCCGCCCTCCCACACCACATACGGCGTCAAATCCAGCCACGAGCCATCCTGGCCCCGGTAGGCGACCGTCATGCCACGACGGATTGGCCACGACGCGCCCACCATCCGCATGCGGATGGGATTGATCCGCTCGCCCCGGAACGTGATCTCGTTCTGCGTGTCCACGAGGCCAGCGGCGACGTTGTAAATCCACGCCCAGTCGCCGACCGCAAACGCCCCGCTGACGTCGTAATCGTCCGTCGTCAGTGTGAGCGCCGACCGAGGCGTGACGTACTTGGCGAGCTGGTACTCGGCCCTGGCCGCCGCGTTCCCCGGCGCGGTGGTCGACTCCGAGATCACCCTAGTTCGATGGATCGGCTGCCCGCGCAGGTCAAGGTACGGATTATCGGGGTTGTCCGCGCTCGCCGTCGCGATCGCATTCCCCTCGCCCTCGGCAAGCAGGACGACTCTGTCCGTCCAATCCTTGACGTCACTGGCCACGCCCATATCCCCGCGCAGCCCATGCAGCGAGAGATCATCGCCGTCCGTGTGTCGGTTCGGCCGGCGTCGCACGATCACCGTGTCCGGCGTCTCGTTGTACAACGACGTGGTCAGGCCAGCATCCAGCTCTCCCCGGCCGTTGACCCGCCACTCCGCGCCCATCGTGGTGCAGATGAAGTTGATCGCTTTGTGCCGCGACTGGTAGACGTGCCGGCCGGTGTACGTCCCGGCGACGCCGCTGTGCAGCGTGCCCTCGACGACCGCCGTGCCCGATCCGAGGATGGCTCGGATCGCGTTGGCGAACGTCTGCCCGGTGATCTGGATGGGCGTCTCGATCAGGTCGCCCTTGCCGTCGCTGTCGGCCAGCCACAGCGACATGCCCTGCCCGCTGACCACTTTGCGCAGGTGGTCGACGCTCTTGCCCATCACGACCCCGACGTACCGGGCCATGTCGAGCAGCTCGTCGCCGTACTCCGCCGGGTTCAGCTTGCCGGGCACGAAGGCGACGTGGCCGAAGTAGCCGATCTGGTCGAGGACCGTCTTCGGGGTCTCGTCGACCAGCTCGAAGCTCCAGCTTCCGAGCTCCATGAGCTTCTCGTTGACCGGCACCGCTACCTCCTCACCGCTGCGACAACCTCAGGGAGTGCCCCGATGTACTGATCCCGCAGGTTCGTCGCCTGGTCGCCCGACACCGAGCTGTCCCCGCCCGCGACCACGCCGAGCCAGAAGTCCATGGCAGTGTTCAAGGTGCGGGTCAGGCCGCCGTCGGCGTGCGGGTCGAAGTTGCGCGCCGACCCGGCGACGACCCGGTTGCCGTCGGCGTCGTTCGTCGAGCGCACCACGTACGAGGTCGAGTCGGTCAGCGTCTCCGCGCTGGCCAGGTACACCGACAAGGTGCCGCTGTCACCGCGCTGCAGGTAGCCCTCGATGATGCGGCTTCCGCGCCGGAGAGTGAGGTCGAGGTAGGCGCGGCCCACCGGCGACCGGCGCACAGCCAGGCGAATCGTGCACCGTTCGAGGTCGTTCTGCAGCACGCTGGCCGAGTCCCACGCGGTGATCTGGGTGCCGCCGATGTCCACCCACCAGGCTTTCGGCCTCCACGCCCCGCCCGTGAAGCTGGCCACCTCAATGCTGCCGCCGGACGACATCGGACGCACCCTGACGAGACCGTTGCCGAGTTCCCACTGGCTGGCGTCGAGCGGATGCGCCGCACCCACCCGCTCCACGCCGGAGTTCAACACGCGCACCCGGCCGCGGAGGTAGTCCTCCACCCGGCAGCCCCACCGCGGGCTGACATCGGCCGGCACACCGCGGTAGACGATGATGTCGCCATCCGTCGTCGCCCGGGTCAACGTCGATGGGATCGTGGCGCCGGTGAAGTAGGCGTAGTGGCCAATGCTCGGCGCGCTCCACCGCTCTCCCGTCAGGCTGAAGTCATTCAGCCGCGCCGCGCCGGGCAGCCGCGACTCCAGGTCGACGTCGGAGTCAGGGCCGTGCCGCTGGAGTGAGACTTTCCAGGCGATCTCGGTGATGCCCTGGCGTTTCCGGTCCCGCACTTCACCCGACGCCGAGCTGACGGTGTAGTAGCCGTTGCGCTCGCTCTTTTCCTCCCACAAGGCGGCAATGAGGCCGCCCTGCCCGCCGAGCACACCGTCGAAGCGGTCCCAAGTTTCCGCCCGGGTGAGGAGTGGGCACACCTCGACGCCCTCGATGTGCATGCTCCACCCCTGGTAGGCGCTCTCCGTGAAGCGCATCGTTTCCCGCAGGGTGAGCCGGCCGAGCTGCAGGTCAGCCATTGACGTACCCCTCCTGCTCCAACTCGATGATCGCCTCGCGCAGCCGCTCCACCATCCGCCGATACGAGACCGGATTCGTGGGGTCGAACACGCCCTGAAGGATGAGGTTCTCCACCTGAATCGACCGGCCCGCCGACGCGCCCGCCCCTGCCGCAACAGCCCCGAACGACCCCGCGAAACCGGGAGCCGACGTCGGCTCCACCATCGCCGACAGACCGGGCACCGTCAGCGACGGAGCCAGCGCATCCGCACCCGCCCGCATCACCTGATCCATGGCAGAGGTCAGCGCACCCTGCTCCGCCAGGACGCCGTCAGCCAGAGCCGAGATCATGGCGCGGCCCGAATGCAACGTCCACCCCTTGCCCGAGAACGGGCCCTCCTTGGCCGGCGAGAACGGGAACAAGTTACGAATGTGGTTCAAGATCTCCGACGCGGCGTTGTAGGTGGCCTGCCACATCGAGTACAAACCGTCGATCAAGCCCTGCATCATCGACTGGCCCGCCCCGTAGAGCAGCCCGCCCAGGTTGCCGAGCGCACCCGTGATCATGCCGGGGATGCCACGGATGAAGTTGACCGCGTCGTTGAACCGGTCGACGATCGCGTTCCGCACCTGGCCGAACCAGTCGCTCACCAGGCCAGGAATCTGGGAGAGCCGGTTGATGATGTCTCCGGCCTCGTCGACTTTCCGGCCGATCCATGACGTGATCGCGTTCCACACGTCGCCGACGACCCGCTCCATCTTGGCCCAGGCACCGTCCCAGGTGTCGCCGACCAGCGCCAACGCGTTCGAGATCTGGAATTTGATGATCTCCAGCGCGCCGGACAATACGCCTTTGATCACCTCCCAGATGCCGCCGAAGATGTCTTTCACGCCGTTCCAGGCGCGCTCCCAGTCGCCGGTGATCACGCCGAGGATGGTTTCGATCACGCCCTTGATGGCCTGCATGATGCCGTCGATGACCTGCAGGATCGCGCCGAACAAGCCGCCGATCAGATCGAGCAACGGACCACCAAAGGTGTCCCAAGCGATCTTGATAAATTCCCAGACGCCAGCGACGATGTCCCCGACCGTGGTGGCGATTGACCCGATCCGGTCGCCCCACTCCGTCCACTTCCCCTGGTTCTCGCTGACCCAGGTCGAGATGTCGGTGAACACGGCGCCGATCAGCTGCGAGACGGTCGTCCAGATCGTTTGAGCAGTCGCGTACAGTTCGGCGATCTTCACGCCCCACGCCTCGAACGTGGCGCGGTTGGCTTCGATCCAGCCGGCGAGCTCGGTGAACGCCGTGCTCAGGTGCCCCCACGCCGTCTGCACAGCAGGCACGAGAGTGTCAGTGACGAACGCGGCGAAGCGTGCGAGCGGGTGATCGTCGTTGAGCGGCGCCGTCGTGATCCAGGTCACAGCCTGCTGGATCCAGCCGACCAAGGTGGACAGAGCCGGAGCAACAGCCGTCGTGACCAGCACCGCCAAGCCCTGCAGAATCGGGACCAGAAGATCAGCCAGCGCCGGAAGTAGCGGAGCCAGGGCCGTCAGAAGAGCGGCGAACGCCTGCGCGATCTCCGTCAACGCGCCGGAATCCGCCAACGTCTGCACCGCCGCGCCCAGGGCTGTGAACACGGCAATCGCGCCAGGCCCGAGCTGGGCGATGGCCGGGCCAAGCGCGTTGACCGCCGTCGTCAGGATCGGGCCGATCAGCTCGGCCAGCTGAGCGACGATCGGGGCGAGCACACCGATGGCACCAGCGAGCGCGGTGATGACAGGCAGCAACGCGGAGCCGATGTCGTTGAGCGCCCTGAAAACGGCGACCAGCACCTCCTGGCCTTCAGCCGACTTCACCCACTTCGCGAACCCATCGACCAGGCTGCCGAGCACGCCGAGAACGTCGCCGCCCGCCTCCCTGGCGGCATCCATCAACCCGTCGAAGATGTCCCAAACGTCCTTAACCAGCGCGCCCAGCTGCTTGAGCACCCGGAGGGCGCCGTCCATCCACGCCAGCGCCTGACCGCTCTCGGCGATGCGCGACATCCACTGGCCGAACCTGACCAGCACGTCCTGCAGGCCGCCGGACATGCTGGCCAACCAGCCGGACCCGACCACACCGAGGTCGAGGAAGCCCTGCAACAGCGGCTCCAGCGCCGAGTGGATCGCACCGACGAGCGAGTGCGTATCCCGCAGCACGCCGTCGAGCTGGACGAGAGTGCCCTGCGCGGTGCCGAACTCGAAGAACGTGCGGACCAGCCCACCGAACTCGGACGCCAGGTCCTTGACGGCGGGCTTCAACCCGCCGATCGCCGACGCCCAGCCTGCCAACTCGCCCGCGATCTGCGACAGGAACGCGTCCTGCGCCGCCGCCTTGAAGTCCTTCAGCAGCGGGATGACCTGTTGAAACTCGCTGACGAACCGGACGCCGCCCTCCGACAGCTTGCCCATCGCCGCGGCGAGCGCCTCCGCGTTGCCCGACAGGGCGGCGCCCATCGCCTCGCCGAGCCCGCCCGTCGCCAGACGCCAAACTGAGAACGCCGCAGCACCCGTCAGCGCCACGCCCGGCAGCGCGGCCAGCAGCCCGCCCAGCGGCGCCAGCGCAGCCGACAAGGCCACCACGTAGCCGGCCGCCGACGCCGCCGCGGCGCCGACCGCAGCCACGCCACCCGCCAGCGCAGTCCACTTGCCGACCGTCGCCAGCAGCCCGCCAGCCGCAGAGGCGGCACCACCAAACCCGGCGGTGAGCCGGCCGAGCGACGGCAGCATCGCCTCCAGCGCACGCCGCCCCAGATCCCCCACCCGGGACAGAGCGCCTGCGAGCCCATCAGAGAAGCCGTCACCGAAGTCCCGGCCATGCCGCTGCCCGCGGCCACGCCCGCCGCCCTGGCCACGGTCGAAACCGTCGGAGAAGCCACGCCCGGCAGCCTCGCCGAGCGCTTCGGCCTCCGACACGAACCGGCCGCGCTCGTCCCGCCACCGGCCGTTCGCGTCACGCCAGAACCGGGAGGAGAAGGACTCCCCTGCCGCTTCGCCCGCGTCGCCGCCCACCTCACGGCCGGCCCGGACGAAGGTGTTGCCGTCCTCACCGAACCGGACGGCGCCCTCCTCCGCCAAGCCACGGCCGAACGCCTCCCCGGCCTCCTCGCCCGCCGCCTCACCGAGATCACGGGCGAGGGGGAAGTACTCCTGGACGCGGGTGAAGGTCAGAACCCCTTCGGTGGCCATGGCCTGGCCGAAGGCGCGTCCGGCCTCGCTGCCGGCGCCCGCGAACTGGCCACGTTCGTTGCGGAGCCGGGCGGACGCTTCGCGGGAGAACTGCTTGCCGAAGTCGTCGCCGAGCCCGGAGAAGCCTTTCTCGACGTCGTCCTTGAACCGGTCGGTCAACGCTCTGACGCGGACGAACGCCTCGGCGAGGGGGGTGGCAGCCATCGCACCCCCAGCCCGTCTCTTCGGTAGCTATGTGGCGAGCTGGGCGATGATTTGCATGCGCTCCTCGCGCTCCTGCGGGGTCATCGGCCTACGCGGCGGAGGCGGGGTAGGAGCCCCGTACAGGTCGTCGAACTGGACATGCACGTCCGGCTCGACCTTCTCCGCCGCCCCGGCCAGCGCCAGCAGCGCTTCGGTTTGCAGCGTCTGCTGCCGCCAGTCGATCCAGCAGGCATGCAGCACGTCGAGCAGATCAGGCAGGGGCAGGTCGCTCAGCCGTAGGAGACCAGCTGCGGGGTCTCCTCCACCGGCTGGGTCTCGACCGTGTGCTTGGAGAAGGAAACGACCGTCTGCGTAGCCGGGGCGGGTGGCGGCCCATCGGAGGAGTCCGAGGACCTGACGGTAGGGCGGCCGGTCTCCTCCTCCACAGCTCCGGCCACCATGTCGCCGAGGATCTCGACGAGGACGGCGCCGTCGGTGCCGTGTTTGCGGCAGTGCTCGCGGAAGGCCGCGTACTGGTCGCCGAGCAGGGACCGGTAGACGTCGGCGAGGAAGCCGACCGCTTCCGGGCTCTGGGAGTCGAGGCCCTGGGAGGCGAGGCGGGCGAACTCGGACACGTCCATCATGGACACGTTGCCCTGCGGGGTGAAGGTGACGCCGTCGAGGTCGAACGGCCGCAGGGCTGCGGTGGGCTGGTCGCCGCGGCGGGAGGTGTAGGAGCGCCTGGCCATGTCAGGCCCTCGCCGTCGTCATGATGGCCTTAAAGGCGGGGAGCTCGGCGGGCTTCTCCAGCCGGTAGTCACACGAAATGGTGGCCTTGGCCGCGCCCTTCGCCCTGCTCATCTCCATGGCGCCGATCTGGAGGCACTTGCGGTACACCCAGCGTTCGGTCGCGTCCTCGCTCTCCCAGCCGAGCATGGTGCGCACCTCTTCGCCGAGGGCGGGCGGCTCGAAGACGACGATGCCGGTGCCCGGGGTGATGGTGCCGCCGTTGAGCGCCCGCTTGAGATTGCTGGCGGTGATCTCCGCGAGGGCGAAGGACAGGCCCAGCTCGCGCGACGTGAGCGCGACGGCGACCGGGTCCAACTCTTCGGCGACCTCAACGTTCTCAGAGTCCACCGAGTAGTTGAACGTCGAGCCCTCGTCGGTGTAGCCGAGCGGAATCCACGCGGCGGAGACGGTCTCCCACGGGGTGGTGAGATCGGTCGGCTCGGTGGTGCCGAGCACGGCGATGTACAGCTTTCCAGGGCCCAGGGCTAGGTTGGCCGGGTTTCCACGAGCCATCAGACGTCACCTTCCTTGCTGGTGGCCTGGCCAGTGGCGGTCTCAGGCTCGGGGGTGGGGTTGGACGGAGGCGGTTCGTAGCCGTCCGGGAGGCGCACGCCGGCGTGCCAGCCGTACTCCTCGACGTGGTCGGGCGGCACGCGGTCGCCGACGTTGTGGGCCCGGTTGAACTGGCTGCCGCCGATGAACAGCGGCCGGGTGGCGATGTAGTACGGCGGCGCGGCGGGCGCTTGGGCGGCGGTGGTGGGCGACGTTTTGGCGTCGCGGCGGCCGGCCATCACGCGGCCTTGAAGGCGCCGACGGTGACCGTGTCCACGCCGGAGTAGGTGATGGACGCAGCCCCGTCCGCCGCCGCGAACAGCTTCGGAACGGGGATCTTCCACCGCTCGCCGGCCGGGACCGCGACCACGAGATCTTCCAGCTCCAGGCCGTACGTGGAGTACTGGGCGGCCAGCGTGACGGAGCACGGCGACGCGCCGCCGTTGTCAACCTCCAGGAACACGCCCGGCCCGGCAGGGCAGGTGTCGCCGCCGCTGGTCGCGGCAACGAGGGTGGATTCGGACCCGCCAGGTACGAGCACCTGCAGGGTTAGAGCCGCCATAAGAACCTCCAGGTCAGGACACGGCGGAAGGAGAAGAGAGGAGAAGGGCGGGGTCAAGCGAAGAAGAACGTCGCGTCCACCTGGTAGGCGTAGAGCTCCCCGCGCGCGCCGGCCCCGTCGTCGAGGAACTGCGGGCCCGTGATCGCGTCCACGACCAGGCACGTCGCGTCGCCCATCGGCGTCGGCGTGCCGGTGAGCGCGGACAGGGCGTTGGCGTACGCCACGGCGGCCGTCTCCGCAGCCTCGTCGGTGGCGGCGAACACCAGCCCGGCGACGCGGGCCTCATCGATCGGGGCCTCGGCAACGAGCGCGTCAGCGCCGTCGATGCGGGCGAGCACCAGATAGGCGCCCCGGGACGGGGATCGGATCTGGTCGCGGAACGCGCCCTGATCCAAGGGGTTGCCGGGGCCGGTGAGGGTCGGGTGGGCGTTGGCCCAGGCGAGGACTGCGGCGGTCGCCGCGACGCGGGCCATCTAGGCTCCGCGCAGGGTGGCGAGGGCGCGCCGCAGGTAGGCGTACGGCCGGGTGCCGGGGTGGTGGACGACGCGGGCGAACACGACCTTGCCGTCGACCATGAACCGCAGCCAGCCATCGGGGCGTTTCGGCCGGATGATGTGTGGCCGCGTGCCGACCTCCATGAACAGGCCGTACGGGGCGCCGTCTCTCGCTGTGCGCGCCGGGGAGGAGATGTCGGCGTACACGCCGATCAGGTCACGGCCGCGATCCCACCGGATCTTTGCCCGCATGTAGCCGGGCGGCCGGCCCGCATCGATGTCCCCGGCCGGGGACACGTTGGCGTACCGCTTGGATGTCCGTGTGACCTCGCGGGCGAGCTTGGCGATGTGCAGTCCGACCGGCCCGTTGTAGCTCTTGAGCACGCGGAACAGCTCCGCTTCGTTCCACACCCACAGCACGTCAGCCACAGCGCCTCCTCAGAGGTGGTAGTCGCCGTGCCACGGCGGATCCGGAAACGAGTAGACCGGCAGCAGCGCGCCCTCAGGGCCGCTCCCGGCGTCGTTGACGGCGTCGATCAGCCGCTGCAGCACGTCCTTCGCCCGCTGGTCCAGCTGCGCCCACCGGTCCGCGTCAGCGTTCCGGTTCGGGTAGCCCAGCTCGATGTCCGCCGCCGCACGCAGAGCAGCCGCCTCGCCGGCCAGCTCGCCGAGGAAGGCAGGCGTGGCCGGGATGTCACCGCCGACGGCGCCGAGCACCTCGGCCACGGCGGCCTTGATGTGCCGGAGCGCCTGCTCGTCGGTCGGCTCGGTCTGGCTGTTGAAGGTGCCCAGAAGCGCCGTGTCGCCGGCCTGAGCGGCGTCGCGGGTGCGGGTGGGGATGTGGTCGGCCACCTGCTCCAGGCTCGGCGTCCACGACGGATCGGCCACCGCGCACCTCCTCTATGTGGTTGTGGTGGTGGCCCGGCCGGCGGGTACTGGGGATCCGCGCTGGCCGGGCCACGATCTACTGGGGTTCGGCGTCCTTGACGTAGAGCTCCTTCAGCTCCTTGACCGTCATCGCCTCCAGCGCGGCCCGGTCGTCGCCCTGAGCCACCCCGTACGCGACGAGCTGCTCCTTGCTGGAGCGGGAGTTAACGGTGAGCGGCTGCTCGACGGGGGCGTCGCCGTCCTTCACCTGCTCGATAAGGTTCGAGTCGAGCAGGTGCTTGACCCGTGCCGCGGGCACCCCTTCGGGCAGGAGCGCGCCACGGTAGAAGGTGGTGAGCTGGGCGCCCTGCTCGGAGGAGACCGGGACGTTGACCACGCACGGCGCGGTCACCTTGTACTGCTTAGTCACGGCCCCTCCTTACGGGTTCGTTCCGGTGATCTTGATGGCGGCGCCCGGCTCCTGCACGACCGGCACCGTGATACGCCGGCCCCACATCTCCCACGAGTCCTTCGTCGCCAGACGCTCCGTCTGGATCTGCACCGCCATCTCCGACACGGTGTAGCCCGGGTCGACGTTCGCCTCGTCGGCCATGCCGCCGAGCTGCTTACTGTCGAGGATCCACACGTCATCCGACGGCAGCGACGACAGCGGCGCCTTGATGACGACCAGGCCGCCGAGCCGCTCGATGTCTCCGCCGTAGACCGGGTTGTCGGTCGCCTCCCTGCGTCGCAGGTTGGAGATTTTGTCGTCGGACGCCATGTAGGCGTACTTCGTCGACGACATGACGATCGTGTCGGGCATGTAGCCCATCTGCAGGTCGTCGATCTTCGCCGTGGCGAGTTCGATGTCCCGCAGGATCGTCGCCGTGGTCGCGATCCAGTCGTCGCCGGCGGCCTGCGTCTGCGTGACAGCGGACGCGACCGCCGACATGGTGATGCCGTCGATGTGCCGGATCACCGTGTTGATCACCTTGCGTAGAGCCCGGTCCACCGGCGCACCAGCGGGCACACTCCGCTTGATGGCCTCGTCGGTGATGCGGGTGGCCTGACCCCACTTCAGAACCGAGGCCAGCGCCGCAGCGCCGATCGGGGTGACGGCCTTCGGATACTCCGAGCCCGGCCCAACCGCCTCGGGGTCACGCTCGTTAAAGATCGGCTCAGAGACCTCGTACAGCACCGCGCCGCCGGAGGACCGGAAACGCTGGGTGAGGATCTGGTCGGAGATGAACCGCATGTCGGTGATGGTCTGCAGGCGGCGCCGAATCTGCGTCGGCGAGGCGAGCAGGCGGTGGATGGTGAGCAGGTCACCGGCCAGGCTCGGCGGAGCGTACGGGTTAACAGGCATCGTGGCTCCTTACCAGGCCATCCAGCGGACGAGCGCTGTGTCCGCTGCTGTGGTGAGCGCGACGCCGATGACGCCACGCGCGTTGTTGATGTCGCCCGCTGCGGCGCCGGCGGCGGCCGCGAGCGTGGCGACGGTGCCGGCCGCGCCGGTGGCGAGCTGGGCGCCCGCCGTGATGGCGCCAGCGGCGGTGGACTCGTGGACGGTGCCGCGGCAGAACACAGTGACACGGGCGCCGGAGGCGGCGTCACCAGAGGCGACGCCGATCCACGCCGCGCTACCCGCGGGCGCCGGGGAGACGGTGCCGTTGCCGGACACGTGCAGCAGCTGCCCGCCAATGACGGCGGCGCTGGTGGTGAACGTGGCAGTCTCAGCCGGGGTGTAGATAGGCAGGTAGTCAGCCATGGCTTAGGCGCTCCGTCCAGGCGTGGTGAAGAGACGGTCGACCTCGGCGTCGAAGCCGTTGTCGGTGGGCTCGCCGCCGGGCTGGCCGACGTCGGCGAGAGGCACGAGCCCCTCGGCGAGGGAATCGAGCAGCTGTCGGGTGCCCTCCGGGTCGGCGTCCCACGCTGCGGCGTAGTGGTCGCGCCGGGCGGGCGGGAACTTGCCGACGCGGATGGCGTCGTTGAGCGCCTGGTCGCGGGCCTCGGTCCGCTGCAGGGCGCGAGCCTCGACGCCCTGGGCGGCGCTGGCGCGCAACTCGGCGAGGGTGGCCTCGTCGATCAGCTGCATCCCGTCCGGGATGCGGGCCGCGACCGGCTCCGGCCCCGGGGCGGGCCCCGCAGTGGATGGCTCGGCACGCTCGGCCAGAGCCTGGTCGACCGCGTCGAGCAGGGCGTCGTCGTCGAGCTCGGCGTCATCAGCGATGCCGAGCCGCTCACGCAGCCCCTCGGTCAGAGTGGACATGGTGTCCCCCTCCTGGGTTTCTTGGGGCCCCGCGGCCGGCTCGGCCGGGGGAGTCTGTGAAGCCGCGGCCATGACCGCGACAGGGGCGGGCGCATGCTCGCGGCCGGCGTACCGGAACACGGACAGATCCCACGAGTTGCTGACGGCGGCGTCAGTGTTGCCGTCGGCGGGGCAGGCGGTGTGCTGCCCGACCCGATCGGCCAGGCCTGCCTCGACCGTCTCCTCGGCGGAGAACCACGTCTCGGCGGCCATGCGCTCACGCCACTCGTCGACGGTGCCGCCGACGCGGTCGGCGTAGACGGCGGCGATGTCGTCAGCGTGCTTGCTGAGCCGGGCTGCCATGTCGGCCATGTCGGAGGCGTTGCCGATGCACATCGCCCACGGGTTGTGGATCATCATTTGAGAGTGCGGCTGCATGATGATCTCGTCGCCAGCGAGCGCGATGACGGAGGCGATGCTGGCGGCGATGCCGTCGACGTAGACGGTGACATGCGCCGGGTGGCTCCTGAGCAGGTTGTAGATGGCGATGCCGTCGTACACCTCGCCGCCCGGGCTGTTGACCCGGAGCGTGATCTGGTTGGCGGTGACGTCGCGCAGTTCGCGGATGAAGTCCTGGGCGGACACTCCGAACCAGCCGATCTCGTCGTAGATGACGACCTCGGCCTCGTTGTCGGCCAGGTTGCGGATGCGGTACCAGTCGGCGGCGCCGATGCGCGCCTGGGGGCGTGCGGTCTTGAGCCTCACCGGCGTCTCCTAGTCGTTGAAGAGGGCGAATACGGTGCCGCGGCAGCGGATGCCGCCCTCGCACAGCACGTAGCTGCCGTTGCCGTAGGCGGCGCGGGCAGCGTCGAGGTCGTCGAAGGTGTGGCCGTCGATGTCGCGGCACGGCCCGCATGTTGCGGCGTCGAGCACCTCGGAGGCGATGTACTGGTCGGCGGCGGGTGCGGCGTCGAGCACCGCGAACCGGCCGGACGCCTGCGCCTGGGAGAGCGCGGCACCGAGCTGGTCGCGCAAAAACCTGTCGGACAGGCCAGCCAGGAACGCCACCACCGCGGCGGCCACCACCGCGGCAGCAGCGCCGGGCACGGCCAGGCGGAGCGCTTCCCGAGCGGCTGCCCCTGCGAGCCACGCGGCGAGCAGGACGGCGATCGCTGCGGCGATCGCGCCCAGCGCCTCCTCATCCACGGCGGGCGCTTCGACGGTGACGCCCTGCGATTCGGCCTCGGCCGCCATCTGCTCGGACGCCGTCCCCGCCATCGCTACCATCGCGGCGGCGATGAGCGCCGCGGCTGCCGCGCTGTCCAGACTCATGGCGGCCAGGGCTGCGAGGTCGCCGTCTTCGAGGGCCTGCTCGACCTGCTCACCCAGCTCGGCCCGCCAGGCCTCGGCGATCGGCTGCCAGTCGGCGAGCAGCTGGTCGAGCTGCTCCTGCCACGCCTGCTGGATGGCTGCCGGGTCCATACCGGACGTGCTCTCGTCGAGGGTGAGCTGGCGCCGTGTGGCGCCCTCCTCAGCGGCGGCGCGGGGCCGGCGTGCACGCGGGGTGCGGGGGCGGCGACGGGCCTGCGGTGCGGGCGTGGGCTCCGGGTCGGGGCGCGGGGCCGGCGGCGTCGGGAGCGCGGTCTGTGAGCGCTCGGGGAGCTTCCACGACGCCCGGACGTACGCCTCAAGCTCGGGGTCAGGCGTGATCGCCCCGCAGGTGATGAGCTGGTCGAGCGCCTCGGCGGTGACCTCGTGCCGGTCGCCGACGTCCGGTGCCACGACCTTCGGTGCGGGCTCGTCTTCGCCCCAGTTGTAGTCGACGAGCTGGGTGACGATACCGGGGATGCCAGGCTGGCCTGAGGTGGCGGCGTCGGCGATCTCGTCGGCGACGGCCTGCAGCGACAGGAGGAACAGGTCGAGGAAGCTGGCGCCCAGCGCGCGGGATCCGTTGCTGGTGTCGCCGAGGTCCATCAGCCCGGCCAGGCAGGACCTGCTCATCTGCTGGTCGAGGTAGTGGATGAACGCCATCGCGTCGGGCACCGAGCCGGTCATGCCGGTGATCGCCAACTTGAACCCGTCCGGCATGCCGACGCCGGACTGGTCACCGACGCGCATCGCCGATGCGAGCCGCTGCGCTTCTGCTACCTGTCCCGGGGTCGCGCCGACGGGCGCGGTGACCGATGGGACGCCCATGCCGAAACGCCTGATCGACGTGGCGTGGACTCTCCACACCTCGTGCTTGAGCAGCCACGGGCCATAGCTCGCGCGGAGGATGGAGCGTCCGGCCCAGTTGGCGCCCTCCCGCTCGTGCACGTACCACGCCAACCTTTCGGCGGGGATCGGGCTTGAGACGGGGGCGATGTCCTGCTGGATCGACTGGATGGTGCCGTCGCGGTGCAGGTTGATCGCGCCGATGGTGTGCGGCAGCCGTTCGCCGAGGTTGACGAGCCGGGCCTGCCCGTTGACGATCTCGTAGCGGCGCTCGAACGGCGCGAACCCGTAGGTCAGGGAGCCGAGCGCGAGTCGGACGTGGTCGGCCCAGCGCACACCGCGCCTGCGCGCCGGGCCGGGCTCTGCGTCGGCGCCCAGGATGGGTAGGCCGAGATCGTCGGCGACGAGCTGCACGACTTCGTCACGGCAGCCGGCCGGGTCGATGGCCCACGTCGCCCTGCGGATGGGCAGCGTGTAGGCGGCGAGGACGGCGGTGAGCTGCGGGTCGTGCCGCATCCTGGAGTACGTCTGGACCGAGTTGGGCCAGATGAGGTCGGGGATGAGCTCCAGCCAGTCGCCGAGCCACAAGCCGTAGTGCTGGTCGAGGTGTCCGATGTCTCGGGTCGGGGCGCTAGCCATGACGGTGTTCACCCCGCTCAATAGTTGAGGTTCATCAGGTCGAGGCCATTGCTGCCGCCGGTCGCCGCCGCGTACGCCTGCCCGATCACGTCATCCAACGGCGGCGCCGCGCGACGGGCGTGCGCCTGGTCAGCGGACTCCATCGGCAGCCAGTGCGCACTGACGACCCGGGCCGCGTACGAGAGCGTGTCCACCTGGTCGTCATGCGCGGCGCTGGGGAACGACGCGAGCTCGTCGCACCACTCGTCCAGCCACTCCACCCCGGCCGGGAACCACACCCTGTGCTGCTTCACCCGGTTCGTCGCCGGGAGCGCCCGCGTCAGCTTGTCCGTGTCCGCGTCCAGCGGCTGCACCGGGATCCCCGACTGCGTCGCGTCGATCACCAGCGTGGTGCCGATGAAGCCGCGCTCCACGAACACACTGTCGACCGACCACCGCTCGCGCAGCGGACGCACCAGGTCCCAGTGGCCGGCCTCTTCAACGCGGGCGCGGGCCCGGTCGAGGAGGATCAGGTCGCCGTCCAAGCTGATGGCCCACACGGCGGCCACCGTGAAGTCGGCCGAGGTGCGCTTCGACGCGGCGAGGTCGACGGTCATGAACCGCCAGCAGTCGTCCAGCATCACCGCACGGCCGCCGAGGTCCATCCGGCGGCCACCCATGACGCCGTGCCGCCCCAGATCGGCGGGCATCTCCCGCCAGTACCGGAAGTCAGCCCGCTTGAATAGATTGCCCTCGGCCGCAGTCGGCGCCTGCTGGTAGATGCTGTTCCACACGTACGCCGACCGGGTCTTCTCCAGTTTCCGGAAGTAGCCCGGTTTGCGCTTTTGAACGGAGGCGAGCTCCTCGCCCGGTCGGCGGCCGAGCGGGTCTCGGGGGCCTGCGATGGCGGGCACGCGGACGATCCGCCAGTCGCCCGGCTCGCGGATCTCCATCCGGCCGGCAAGGTCGTCTTCGTGCCAGCGGGTCATCATCAGCACCACGCGTGCCCGCGACGAGAGGCGGGTGGATCCGTTGGACTCCCACCAGTCCCAGGCCGCGTTCCGGTACGTGGCCGACTCAGCCTCGGCCCGGCCCTCGACCGGGTCGTCCACGATGAGCACGTCGACGGGCTCACCGGTGATGCCGCCCGCGATGCCGACGCACACGAGCTGTCCGCCCTCCTCGGTCTCCCACCGGCCGGCCGCGCGGGAGTCCTGGCGGAGGGTGATGTCGAGTTCGGGGTGGGTGAGGATGTCGCGGCGGATCTGCCGGCCCCACCGTTCGGCCTTGTTCGCCGCGTAGCTGACGATGGCGATGCGCAGCGTGGGGTCGTGGGAGAGCAGCCAGGCCGGGGTGCGGCGGCTGATCTTCTGGCTCTTGCCCTCCTGAGGGGGGCAGAACACCATGAGCCGGTCATGCTGGTCGCCGTCGAACAGCTCGACGATCTCGCGGTCGATCAGGTCGAGCATCGCTGTCTGCCGGTGGCTGCCCGGGTCGAGCGCGGCCGCCATCGCCCCTGGGCTGGCCCACTTACGGGGCTTCACCTGAAAGTGCCGAGCGGCGGCCTCCCAGGGCGACAGCGTCGCGGTCACGGCGTGCCCACCGTCAACGTCCCTGACCGGCGGACCGGCCGCTGCAGGCCAGCATCCAGCCGGGTCCACACCGCGTACTCGCCGGCGTCGAGCGGGATGTCGCTGCCAGCCCCGATCAGCAGGACGGCGTCCCGACCATCCCAGGAGGCGGCGTGGTAGTCGGAGTCGGCCGGCTCGCCCGCGTCGTCGAGGACGATCGCGATTTCGACGGGGTAGACGATGGCGTCCGCGTTGTGCGGGACACGCAACTCCTCCTTAGAGGAGACAGGCATGTAGGCCACTACTCCCCCTTCAGGCGCGGCGGACCGGCAGACCAGGTCAGCGACGGTGTTCCGGCAGAGCCGGTCAGGCTCGGACTCCCGGCGGGCCAGCTGAAATGCGGCGGGCCGGGACGGTTGAAAACGTCGGGCAGGTCAACAGCGGCCGATGTTCCGGCCAGCGCGCCGACGAGGGCGGGCAGGCGTGCGTCGAGCGGGCCGACGGGCAGGATGGGGCCGCCCTGCAGTAGGGCTGTGAGCGGCGGCAGCGGGGCGGTGAGCGGCCCGCGCGTGGTGAGCGCCCCGCCGACGGCGGTGGCGAGCGCTGGCAGGCCGGCCTCGACGGTGCCCGCGATGCGGGCGGCGCCCTCCATCTGGCCGGACAGCGCGGGGAGGAGGACGGTGAGCGCGCCGTCGCCGTGGGTTTCCGCTTCAAGGACGGCGGTCAGCGGCGGCAGGGTGGCGGCCAGCTTGGCTTCGGCGGTCACCTGCCCGGCAGCGGCGGCAGTGAGCGACGGAAGATCAGCGGCGAACGCGGCATCGCTGGCAGCTGCGGCTGCCACGTCTGCGGTGAGGGCGGGCAGCGGTCCGGTGAGGCTGCCGGTGATGGCGGCCTGTCCGGCGAGGCTGCTGTCGAGGGCTGGTAGGACTGCGGCGAGCAGGGTGTCGCCGGTGTCGATCGTCCCGGCGAGCGTGCTGGTGAGGGTGGGCAGTGCGGCGTCAATGCTGGCGTCGGCTTGAGCCTGGCCGGTGATGGTCGAGGCGAGCGGCGGCAGTGCAACAGTGACTTGGCCGTCGGTGCCGGCTTCTCCGGCCAGGCCGCCGGTGAGCGCGGGGAGGGTCGTGTCAAGCTGGGCGGTTGCGGTGGCGTGCCCGGCAGCGGCCGCGCCGAGCGTGGGCAGCGCCGCGGTGAGAACCGCGTCGGCGGTGAGGGTGCCGGCCAGGCTGGCGGTGAGGGCTGGCAGCGTCAGGTCGGTGACGGCGGACGGAGTGTCGGCGACCGTACCCTCGACGGTGGCGGTGAGTGCGGGCAGGGTGGCGGGCAGCTCGGCGTCGGCGGCGGCAGTGCCGGTGAGGGCGGCGGTGAGGGCGGGAAGCTCTGCGGCCAGGACGGCGGGCGAGGCGAGGTTACCCGCGGCGCTGGCATCGAGGGACCGCAGGAGCGCGGCGAGAACTGCGGCGGCCTGGGCCGTACCGGTGGCTGACGCCTGGAGTGCGGGAAGCTCGGCTGCGCTGCTGCCGACGACGGTTGCGAGGGCTGACGCCGTTGCGTCGAGCGCTGGGAGGCCGGCGGCGGCCGCGCCTTCGACGGTGACGCTCGCGGCGGCGCTGCCGGTGAGGGAAGGCAGGGGGGCGGTGAGGCTACCGGTGACGGGCAGGGCGCTGGGCGGGATCCACAGGTGCCGGCGGCGCGAATTCCAGGAGATGGGCGGGCCGTCCTCGACGGTCGCGCCGGTTCCGCCGGTCAGGGTTCGGGCGTTGCCGCTGTAGTCGGTCGTCTCGGGGCTGAGCAGCGGATACCAGGCGGCCAGCCCGTTGGTGCGGACGGGCGCGTACGCCTGCGACTCCGCTTCCATCTCGGCCTGGGTGAGCGTGGCGCCGGTCCAGAATTTGACGGCGGCGACGCAGCCGTTGAGCCACTCGCCCGCGAAGCTGTTCGCGCCGATGCGGAAGTTGGCTCCGTTGGTGCTCGGGGAGCCGCCGGTCCAGGTGCCAGCCGTGAAGGTGGGGCTGGCGGCGGAGCGGTAGATGCGTGTGCCAGCCGCGCCGTTGACGGAGATTCCGAAGAAGTACCAGGTGTTGAGCGTCAACGCGACGCTGGTCGAGCGCGGCCCGGCGTCGTCGCCCTGCCACATGCTCGTGCCGTTGCTGTCGGTCGTGAGCTGCCAGAAATCCGACGAGCCGTTGTCCAGGCCCCACACGGCCACCGAGGTGTTGCGATCCGTGGACAGCTTGAGCCAGCAGCACACCGTGAACGCGGTGACCGTGCCGAGCGCCGCGGCCCGCGTGTAGGCCTGGCCGTCGGCGGAGAAGCGGACCGCCATGCCACGCCTCCGATCAGGTGTCGGAGTAGGACAGGATCGCCCGGTGCAGCCAGGCGTCCCCGGCGAGGGTGTCGGCGGCGTTCCCACCCACCCGGGCGATCCGCAGCCACATCTCGTCGTTGGCGGCCAACCCGTCGAGGTTGGAGATCGTGATGGTGGCGCGCATCAGCCGGTGTGCGGTGGTTCCCAGGTGGGTGTCATCGACGGTGGAGGCGGTCGCGTACGCCTTCGTCTCCGGGTCTTGTGAGTCCGATTCCGGGGTGATGGCGGCGATGGCTGCCTCCCACCGCACCACGCCGGACGTGGCCGTGGCTGCACCCCACACGATGTCGAGGGTGAGGCTGCCCGACCCGTAGGAGAAGGCGGTCAGCTCCCAGTAGGCGGTCTCCGTCGACGCCGCGTCGTAGGCCAGCCACGACACCGGGCCGTTGGTGCCGTTGTTCTTGAGCAGCTGCGGAAACGCGGCCGACCCGTACTTTGCTTCGTCCGGGTGCAGCTCGCGCGGGACCGTCGCCATCAGTCCTCCTCGGCCGGTAGCCGGTTCGCGCGCCGCATCAGGATGAAGGCGAGGATCTCCAGCTTCATCGCGACACCGAGCTCGGCCCGCGCGGGCTGCGGCATCGCCGCGTTCAGCGAGGCGACGTTGGCGTCAAGCCAGTCGTCCATCGCCGCCACCGCTGCGGCCAGGTCCGGCTTGGTGACGGCAGGCAGCTGGGCGCTGTTGGTGCGCATCCAATGGTTGAGCACCCGCGCCCGATTTAGGGCGGTGAGAGCCATCAGGCTGCGGGCATCGTGATCGAGCCGGAGGTGATCTCGACGCTGACCCCGACCGAGATCGTTACGGTGTTCAGGGTGAGGTCCCCACCGCCGCCGGTCGCGGTGACGGAGCCGTCGAGCACGCCCAGGCCGGTCGCGGCCGCCTCGGTCGAGTCACAAATCCTGAACCATCCAGCGTCGCCGGCGGCCAGGCCGTCGTCGGTGAGGGCGGGGGTGACATCCAGGGTGGCGGATCCGCTGGATGCGGCGGCGAACGCCGGGTCGGACAGCGTGAATTCGGCCAGCAGCGTGCCGGATGGCGCGGTGGCGGGGGTGGCGGGCTGGGTGCCGGTGTAGATGCGGAGCACGGGCGCGCCGGTCCCGCCGCTGAACACGCCTACGACGGCGTCGGCTGCCGCGTTGCGCGCGGCGGTGTTGATCCGGATGGCCATCTCGGCTCCCTTTCAGGTGATGTGGATGCTGCCGGACGGCAGGACAGGGACCTCCGGCGTGGAGGTGATCTTGACGTAGACGTAGTACGTGCCCTGGTCGAGCGGCAGCAGGGTGCCGGGGCCGATCAGCACGGCCGCGCTCGTCCCGATCCACGTGCCGACCTTCCAGTCGTCCGTGACGGGGATCTGGCCGTCGGCGACGATCGCCAGCGCAACGTCCAGCTCGGTGAGGTCAACCCCGGTGGGGCCGGTGATGGCGACCTTGACATATTCGACGCTGATGGCGGGGATCTGTGCGACGGCCACCGTACCTCCCCTCAGGTCGTGGGCTGTCGGGCCTGCCAGCCTCGGTACGGCGTGCCTGCGGTCCAGGCGGCGGCGAGGGGGCGGGATGTCCAGCCCCGGTACGGCGCGCCTGCGGTGACGTCGAGGTTGTTGTGCGGGATCTCGGCCTCGCCGGCCAGGCTGCCGGTGAGCGCCGGGAGTACGGCTGGCGCGGCGCCGTGGACGGCGAGCTCACCGTCGACTCTGCCGGTGAGGGCGGGTAGTTGGGCGGTGAGGAACCCGCCGGTGAGCAGCCCGTCGAGCTGGCCGGTGAGGGCGGGCAGGCGGGCGTCGACCAGGCCGGGCGCACCCACCTCGCCGGCCAAGCCAGCGGCGAGCGCGGGCAGTACGGCGGGCGCCTGGCCCTCGACGGTGGCGGTGGCGTCCAGAGCGGCGGTCAGCGACGGGAGGACGGCGGACTGCTGGCCGGCCACCACTACGGCGCCGGACGCCGAGCCAGTGAGAGCAGGCAGCGTGGCTGCAACCTCGCCCAGGGCGGCTCCCGTGAACCGGATGATGCGGCGCCGTCCGACGCTCCAGCGGATCGGCGGCCCGTCCTCAGCCGTGGTGCCGGTGCCGCCCGACAACGTTCGCCCGTTGCCGCTGTAGTCAGTCGCCTCGCCACGCAGGAACGGATACCAGGCGGCCAGGCCGCCCGTCCGCTGCGGCAGGTATTGCCACGCCTCGGCCTCAAGCTCGGCCTGAGTCAGCGTGACGCCGACCCACAGTTTGAACGCGGCGACGCACCCGTTCAGAAACTGGGTGTCGAAAACGCCGTCGCCGATTTCGAGGGTGGCCAGGTTCTGCGATGGCGATCCGCTGGCCCAGGCGAACGAGGACGGGGTCGACGCGGTCGCCGCCTGCATGACTGCGGTCGCGTCCGCGCCGTTCATGGAGAAGCCCACGTACTGCCAGGTGTTCACGCCTGCACTGGCGAGGGTGTGGTTGCCGAGGTCGTCGGCGATCTGCAGAGTGGTGCCGTTGACGGTGGTGGCGAGCCGGATGTAGTCGCCGCCGCCGTTGTCGACGCACCAGACGGTCGAGATGTTGTTCCGGTCGACGCTGATCTTCACCCAGCAGGCGACGGCGAACTGGGTGACCACGCCGAGGGACAGGGCGCGCGTGTATTCCTCGGTGTCGGCGTCGAAGCGGACAGCCACGCCAGCCCCCTACGTGTCGCTGTAGGAGAGGCGCACGCTGGTGACGATCGCGTCGCCGGTCAGGTCATCGGCTGCGTTCCCAGGCAGCCGGGTCAGGCTCAGCCACGCCTCGTCGCCCGCAGCGATGCTGTCGAGGTTGGTGATGACGATCGTGGTGACCATCAGCTTCTGAGCGTCGGTCGAACCAAGGTCGGTCGTGCCGGTCTGCGAGGTGGCGAACGCCTTGGTCTCCACATTCTGCGTATCGACGGACGGCGTGATCGCGGCCAGGGCCACCTGCCAGGCGACGCCGTGCGCGGCGGTGACGGAGGTGTCGGCGTACCAGACGACGTCGCAGGTGATGTTGCCGCCGGTGTACCCGGCTGGGCTGAACTTCCAGAACGCGATCTCGGTGGTTTCGGAGTAGGCGAGGCCGGTGACGACGAACGCGGTGCCGGAGTTCTTGACGTACCGGGGGAACGCGTTCGATTTGAATGCGGCTTCCTCGGGGGTGAGGTACTGCTCGGCGGTCATCAGGCGGCGTCCTGCCAGCGGGTGCGGAGGCTGGCGCGCAGCTGGTCACGCTCGTCGGCGGTGAGCGGGATGGGCTCGCCGCGCCGCATGCACCCGTCGATGGTGGCCAGGTCGTTGTAGTCGTAGAACACTTTGCGGTCTACGGTGCCGAGCTGTCGGGCCTGGTAGCGGCGCGCCCACTGCCTGATGGTGACCGGCTGGCGGCGGAGTTGGGCGGCGGCGGTTTGGGCTGTGACGGGGTCGATGGTTCACCCCCGGAAAAAGGTGATGCCCTCGCGCGCGGGGCGTGAGGGCATACGTGTTGCTGCTGGCGGAAGTGTTACACAGCCTGCGGCGGGTGGGCAAGCTGGACCATTCCGTGACTGTCGGGATCAGACGTATTTGTCCACGCCGAGCGCTTGAAAGAACTCTTCCGGGATCGTGGTGTCGATGGTGTCGCCGATGCCCACCACGAATGCGCAGCCGGGTGGCGGCACGTAGAAGGGCGTCAAGGTGATGAGGTCGCCGATGCCTGCTTCGACGGCGGCGGCCTGTATCCGTTCGGCGTCTTCGACATTGCAGACAACCATGCGCTGGGCGGCGTTGGTCTGGCACCAGAATTTGAGGTCGGTCAGCCAGTCGTCACCCACGCTGCTCCCCGTTCTCGTCGAGGCCGAGGTGGTCCAGGATCTCCCGCGTCGTCTCCGCGTTCGGGCCTGCGCCTTTCTCCCCGCACGTGCACCACCAGGTGCTGTGTCCGGTCGCCCGGATGATCGGCTCGCCCTGGTCGTTGAAGTCCTCGTACTCGCCCTGGTCGACCTTGACCTCGTGGTCTCCCACGGTGATCGAGTTCCTCATCTGCTGCTCATCTCCTCGTCGGCGACGCTGGCCAGCAGGGTGGCGGCGGCGGACAGCTCCCGCAGCTGCTCCGCCCCCATCGCGGCCAGCGCGTGCTGCAACTGGTCGAGGTCGCCACGGTACGCCCACCCCATCGCCCCCTGCGCGGCCAGGATGTGGCCGGCCCGGGTGATGTTGTGTTGCAGGCTGGCTGCTGTCTCTTGCAGGTCGCGCGCCCACTGCGGCGGCTCGTCCCCGAGCGGCTCGGTGGCGAGTCCTGCGAGGCGGAGCCCTTCGGCCAAGTCGATGTCGAGCACGGCGCACAGTTTGTGGACGGTGCGGGCGATGGGCGGCACCGTGTTGACGGCGAGCCGGTCGTAGGTGACGCGGCCGATGCCTGCATGGCGGGCGAGTTCTTGTTTCGACCAGCCGCGTTTCGCACGTTCGAGTTCGGTGCGCTGATGGAACGGGGCCGCCGGGGGGCTGCTCACGAGGTGCCTTCCGACCCAGCGCGAGCATCGAGCACGTCCGGAGGGCCGCCCAACCCGCGACACCTGAACTCGGCGTAGCTGCCCGCCGCGAACCGCGTCTCCTCGATGAACACCTGCGAGGTTGAGCCGTCCGGGAAGCGGAGCACGGCGTCGCCGCTCCACGGCCCGGTCCAGGTCTGGATGATCTGCGCTTCGGCGGTCCAGCCGTCGTCGTCCTCGCAGACGAGCGCAATGACCGTCAGGTTGCCGAAGTCCTTCTCCAGGGTGGCGGGGCCGTGGTAGACGCCGGGCGGGTGGAGTGCTCCGCAGCCGACCCGGTCGCAGGGCGGCGGGGGCTTCCATGCTCTGATCATGTTGGCGGTTTGCTTGTTCATGACGCTCGCGCCTCCTGCTGCTCGTGCTCGTCCGCCTGCCGGGCGTACTCCCGGTCATGCTCCCCCTGCGTCAACAGCCTCCCGCACACACACTCGAAGTAGCCATCCTCCCGCCGCGAAACCTGCCGCTCCCGGCAGCGCGGACACGCGATCGGCGACCGGCGCGACGCCGGATCCACCTTCGCCATCGCCCGCAACCTGCGCTGCCAGCGCAGCACCGACAGGCCGAACTCCACCGAGCCCGGGTGCAGCAGCAGGTCGTCCAACTGGTCGAGCAGCCAGCTCACGCAGGCAGCCCGAGCGTGCGCGCCCCGAGCCCTGCGCGGCCTGGGCCGGTAGCCGCGCGCCTGCCGCCACTGATCCTCCACCTCCACCAGGTCGCCGAACAGCTCGTCCAGCGATTCGACGATCGTCTTGTGGTCTACCGGCTTCACCCCGTTGGGGCCGGCCATGGCGGCGCCGCGGTGGCCGTCGATGCTGGCGGCGAGGATGGCGGCGGTGTCGTCGAGTTCGGCGAGGGCTTCGCGGATGACGCGAGCGCACCGGTGATCCCAGACGGGGGCTCCGGGGGTGACGGGGGTGGTGGGCGGCTGGGGCGGGGCGGGGCGTGCGGGCCGGTCGTCGCCGGGGATGTCGAGCCATGCGGCCATGTCGGCGGTGTGCTGGGTTTGGGCGGTGTCGTAGGTGTTCCAGGCTTGGCGGGCGCGGTGGTTGCACGGGCCTGGGCAGGCATCCGGGTTGATCGGCACGGGTCACTCCCCCTTGGTGGTGATCTGCTTGTTGGCGCCGCACCAGCAGGCGTGCGCGGTGATGGTGAGGCGGTCGATGCTGCCGGAGAGGACGGCCCAGCGGTGGCGGTGGAAGAGGCGGCGCAGGAAATTCATCGGTGCCCTGTTCCACGCCAGAGGCAGACCGGGCCACGAGCGGGCAACGGGGGCGGCGGGCTCGTCCTGGTTGACCGCCACTCCAGCTCACTGATCGGGCGCCAGCAGTAGGGGCACTCTGTCTTGAGCGCCGGGTAGTCGATCCATTCCAGGCAGACGAGGCAGCTCATCGGCGCCGCCGGTGGTACTCGCGCTTCACCCGCGACGCGTGCGGGCCGGGCGTCCCGAAGAACCGCTGGTAGAAACGCCAGGGGAACCGGCCGCGCAGCGTGATCGTGTACCGCCTCGGGGTAAGCCATTCCGGGAGCGGCTCAGGCTCGTCTTCGAAGATGAGTCCGTCGTTTCCGATGTAGCCGATCTCGGTCCAGCCGGGTTCGTCCGGGCTAGTGCCGAGCGGGGCGATCCAGGCGCGGTTCATGTGCGTGCCTTCCGGTAGCGGAACACGATCTCGCCGTCGCTGCCGACCGTGATCTCAACGGCGCGGGAGTAGCGCCAGCGGTCGCCGAGCTCGTCGCGGAGCCGGTCGAGGACTTCGACGATGACGAGCTGGTCTGCGGGCGGGTGGACGCTGTACTCGACGATCTCCAGCGGTGGATGTCAGCCACGGGTCAGTCCTCTCCGTCGAGTGCCCGCCGGGTGGGGCATGGTGCCGGGCTGATGCAGGTGGTGCACAACGTGTCGGACTCAGCGTGGGCGGCGACGAGTTCGGCCGGGCTGGGGTGCAGGAGGCGGGCGCGGGCGATGGCGGTGTCGGGTTGGTTCACGTTGCCTCGTTCCGGTGGTTGCTGGTTGGGGTTGGAGCGTTCCTGCACGGGGCTGTGGTGGCCGCTGGCAGCCTCAGAGGCTTGTCCGGGTGTCGTGATGACGGAATGTCGGGAGAAACGCTCACAGCGGCTCTCAGACGGGTGCGAGTCCGGCCGCAGCGGCTGCGGCGTTCAGTGACGACGTAGCCGATCCGCTCAACCGTCTGCCAGCGGTGCAGGTGCATCACGGCGCCGCCTCTCCGGCGATCTCCAACAGGACGCCAGGCACAACCGTCGGCACCAACGCGCGCTGCTCAGCCGTCAACTGCAGCCCGTCCAACAGCCGCCCGATCACCCGAGCCAACGCCGCGCCGTGCAACTCCTGCACCCGATCCTCAAGCCGGGCCGCCGTCCGCGCCTCAATGCCCAGCCGCGTCATATCCGTCAACGTCTTGCGGTACTCGACCATCAACTCCTTCCACGCCTCCACCAGCACGTGAAGCCGCCGCACCAGGTTGGCGTCCGTGTACTCCAGCCGCCCGGCCTCGTCCAGCTCGTTCACCCGCACGCCGAGCACATCGACGGCGTTGCCCATCCGGCCGGCCACCCGGGCGAGCTCCCACGCCGGGTCGTAGACGGGTTCGGCGTCAGGGTCGGCGAGGAGACGGCGGACGATCGCTGACGCCTCCGCTTCGACGATCCGGCGTTCGGCGGCTGCCATGACTTGGGGTGCTTTGCCGCCGTGTTGGGCGCACACGGTGGAGCCGCGCATCGGCCAGTGGGTGCACCGTTTGCCGGACCGTTTGGCGGTGGCTGTGCATTTCTGGCCTGCGGTGAGGTCGGCGGGTGGTGTGTCGCGTGGTGGGGTCATGCGGCGCCTCCGGTGGTGGGGACCGTGCTGGGGACATTGGGGACCGTGCTGGGGTGTGCGTCTGTGCGCGGGAGCGTCTGTGCGCGTTTCCGCAGGTGGGGGGATATGAGATAAGAAAACAACAAGATCGTTATTAAACCTTTTGGGGATGTCCCCAGCACGGCGAGTTCTGTGTGTGCGCGCGCGAACAGGGCAGATACGGTCCCCAATGTCCCCAACGAGCTTTCTAGGGCCCCTGACCTGCGCTTTCGCTGGGGACATTCGCCCCCCCAACGGTCCCCAATGTCCCCAGCACCGGGGACACGTTGGGGACATTGGGGACCGTTGGGGGGAACGATGTCCCCAACGTCTCGCCGACTCACTGGTCACCCCGCACCAGAAACATCCCCGTCGCCTGCCGGCGCCCCGCACCGTCCAAGCGCGCACAGCTGGCCAGATGACGAGAGCGGACCAGACCGCAAAGCGCCGTCTGCAACGTCGCCGCCGTGTACCACTTCGTGCGCTTCGCGCCCTGCTGCGCGTCCCGCAGGGTGAACTCTGTTTTGCCTGTGCGCTTCAGCCACTCCAGGACCCACTCCGTCCCCTCGCCCGCCGGGGTGGCCGCGCGCTTCTGCCAGCTCGCGTAGATGTGTTCGGCGTGCCGGAGTGACCAAATCCCGAAGGCGATGGCGTGGTTCATGGTGGCCGCGCTGATCGGCTCCGCGACCGGCCGCCCGTCCGCCAGGTGGAACACGCCGGCGAGCCGCAACACTTTGCCCGCCAGCTTGCCCACCCAGTCGGTCATGTGCGCGTACCGGCCCACGACCGGCTCCAGGTGCGGCTCCAGCCGCATCCGTAGTTCCCGGAGCATGCTGTGCGCTCCGTCCTCGATGGCCAGGACGTGCGGCTCTTCGTCCTGGCAGGCCCGCAGGCTGTAGGCGTGGGCGACGACGGCCTCCCAGCGGGCTGCGACCACCGGCGATATGGGCGGCGTGTCGATCTGCCGCTTCCCCAAGGTGGACTCGGGGAAGACGAGGAAGAACCGACCCATGAGGCCGCGTTCCATGGCGCCGTCGATCCCGGCCGCCTTCTCCAAGACGTGCGGCTGGGCGAGGATGCCGACGACCAGGGACGGCTTGGTGAGCATGAGGCTGCCGCGCATGACCCGGTCGACGCGGACGGGGCTCTGGTCGTACGCCTTCAGGTAGAGGTCGAGGTTCGGCCCGTTGTCCTTGCTGTAGCGGCCTGCGATGAGGGAGAACACGCCGCCCTCGTCGGAGATGACGCCGAGCGCCTGCCCGTTCTCGTCGAGCCGCTGCGAGAGGGCTTCGACGGTGATGTCTTCGACCAGCACGGCGGGCATCGGTCCTGCGTCGGCGGGCATCTCTTCGATTCGCACCTGCAGTTCCATCAGGTCCTGCTCGACGCGTGCGCGATCTGCTCCTCTGGCGCGGCGGAGTTCCTGCTTCAGGTCTCTGTCCTGCGCTTCGAGGTCGGCCTTGTCCCGCTTGAAGGTTTGGACCCCGTCGAGGTATTCGGCGATCATGCGTTGTTCGATCTGGCGTAGTGGCGCGGCGGCGAGTCGTACGACGTCGGTTTTCCGTTCGCCGGAGTGCATCGTGGTGGCGGTCCAGACGATCGATGGCTGCCGCCATCCGTTGCGCCCGTCGACCACGACTCGGCCGGATGTGGCGGCGGACAGGATGCTGATGGATATGAGGGCAGGGGCTTCGACGGGCACTTGCAGGTGCTCGGCTACGGCGGTCACGAAGTTCCTCAGGCCGACGGGCAGCATCGTGGCGACGTCGAGGGGTGGAGGCTTCGCCCCGCTTCCTTCTACGTCTTCGGCGTCGTCTTTGAAGTGGGCGCGTGCGGCGTTCGCGTCGATGTAGAGCCCGGCCATGATCTGCGCGTCGGTGGTGTGGTCGCCGCGGTTCGGGTCGTCAGGCCAGGGCGGGTCTTCTCCTGTGCGAGTGCTCATGGGGATTTGGGTGATGTGGTCGGTGGGTGCGTCGGGGAAGGGCACGTCGTCGGGCGGCGTGTTGGGTGTCCAGGGGCGTACGGTGCAGCGCTGGCGGATGTGGTCGAGGATGGCGGGCCGGAGGCTGCGGGCGGCGGGGCTGGCGTCGGGGTGGCCGGCGGCGGCGCGGATGAGGTCTGTGGCGGCGGCGCTGGTGTCGCCGTGGTGGTGCCAGTGGGCGAATACTTTGCCGTGGGTGAGCCGGTGGCCTGCGCCGGAGGGCAGGTCGAGTGCTTCGCTGTGGTTGACGCAGACGTGGGGCCAGGCGCGGATGCTGTAGGCGCTGCTGGCGCCGTCGCGTCTCCAGAGTTCGGCGCCGTCGCGTTCGCTGCCGACGTAGGTGAGGCCGTACGGCTCGAACAGGTCGCGCCATTCGCACACTTCATCGAGGGCGTCGAAGGGGCCGATGGTGCCGGGCGTGTGGTTGGCGGGTTGGGGTCGGGTGGGCGGTTCTCGGTGGGCGGGTGGTTGGGGGTCGGGCAGGTCGATGGTGTAGAGGAGGATGGCGAGCTCGTCGAGGGTGTAGGTGACGCCGGACGCGCCTTCGAGGATCCGGCATTCGCGGCCGAGCGCGGTCTTGCGGTTGATGGTGCCGGGGACGCGCAGGACGCGGGAGAGGTCGCCGACGCCTTGGCCGTAGCTGTAGCCGAGTTGTTCGGAGGCGGCGAGGATGACGAGTTGCCAGCGTGCGGTGAGGGTGCCGATGTCGTCGTGTCCGCCGGGCTCGATCTGGTGGCGGTCGGTGAGGAGCCACCAGGGGTAGAGGCCGCCGCCGGAGTGGATCCACATGGTGGGTTCGGGTAGGGGTGAGGTGTCGATGATGCGGCGGGCGTCGTCGACGGTGGCGGGCAGTTTTTCGGTGGTTTTGTGGCCGGGGCCGGCGATGTCGAGGTCGGCCCAGAAGCCGGGGAAGGACAGGGAGAGGTCGGCGAGTCCGCGGCGGCCGGGTGGGGGTGCTGCGGACAGGGTGGTGACGCGGGCGTAGATGCCTGCCCGTTGCTGCCGGTCGAGTCGTGCAATGTAGCTGACGGCGGCGTCGAGTCCGGCGTCGTCGGTGGGGTAGAACTCGCCGACCCAGTTGCCGGTGGAGACGATGTTGATGAGTCCGGGGGCGTCGCCGTGGAGCGTCGCGAGCCATCGCCGTGCCTGTTCGAGGTCGGCTGCTGGCGGGTCCTGCGGGGTGGTCAACGGTCCCCCTTGAGTGGTGGTGCTGGGTGGTGTTCGGGCGGGAGGGCTTGGGTGGTTCAGCGCGTTTTTCGCCGGGTCAGAACAGGGCGTCCTGCGGGCCGTCTTCGAGGGGTTCTTCGTGGACGGGCCCGGCTTTGGCTGCCTGCTGCCGGTGTTTGGCCGCGCACCGATCGCAGGTGAGGGCGCTGTAGCAGGTCCTCCCGGGTACTCGTCCGGTGATGATGAGCGCGGCGGGCCGGGTGCAGGTGGAGCACGGGTGTGTCACCGCGGTCCCCGCTCACGGCTGGCCCGCTTCGGTGAGCAGGTCGGTGTCGATGGCGAGCACCAGGCCGGGGGCGAGGCGGACGAGGGGGCGTCCGTCGAGGTGGGCGCGTGCTGCGATGGCGGCGACGCCGGCGGTGAGTCCGGCGTCGACGAGGCGGCGCATCAGGTCGGCGACTTGTAGTTCGCGGGTGGGCCAGGTGCGGTTGTTGCCGGTGCCGCCTTGGTGGTGGGGGTGCAGGTATCCGGCGCGCACCCAGTGATCCAATCTGCGGTAGGTGAGGCCGCGGTCGGTGACCTGCTGCAGCGTGAGGCTCATGCCGCTTCACCTCCGGGGTCGGCCCTGGGGCAGGGCGGCCCGCCGGGGCAGTAGCAACGCAGGGGCGCGCAGTGGGCGTCTTGGCCGGGTTCTGGCTGGCCTTTGAGTGCGGTGGGGGTGCAGGCTGGGCATCGGCTGCCGCTGATGTAGAGGCGGGTGGGGGTGCCGCCGCAGTGCTTGGCTGCGGCGGCGTCCCAGCGGGTGCACGGGGCGGTCACGACAGCCTCAGCGCCATGACGAGCTGCTTGTGGCTGCCGTCCTCGCTGGAGAACAGGGCGGGCTTGTTCGGCTCGGTCATGCCGATGCGTGCCTTGCCGGGGATGGCGCCGAGGGCGTCGAGGAGGAAGCCGGATTGGAAGGCGATCTCGATGGGTTCGCCGTCCAGCGCGCTGTCGAGGGTTTCGTTGCCGCGGCCGATGTCGTCGCCTCCGGCGCGCAGGGTCACCTCGCCGTCGGTGAAGGCGAGCCGGATGGCGGTGCCGGTCTTGCGGTCGGCCACCAGGCCGACCCGCTTCACTGCGGCGGCCAGCGCGGGGGCGTCCACGGTGGCGGTGATGGTGGTGTCCATGGCGACGCGGGCGCGGTAGTCGATGAACTGCTCGTCGAGCAGCCGGACGGTGGACTGTCGGTCGCTGGTGGTGAAGGCGGCCATGCTGTCGTTGATCGCGAGCTGGACGGGTCCGTTGCCGAGGCCCTTCACGATGTCGTGGAGGTGGCGGCCGGGAATCATCGCGCTGATCGGGCCTGCGGTGGGGTTCCAGGTGGTGTCGGTGACGGCGATCCGGTAGCGGTCAGTGGCGGCGAGCGTGAGCTGGTCTCCGTCGGTGTCGAGGCGGATGCCGGTGAGCATCGGCAGCGTGTCGTCGTTCGAGGTGGCCGGGTGGACCTGGGCGACGGCGGCGGCGAACGAGTGGGCGTCGATGGTTCCGGCCGGCTCGGGCGGGGTGGGCAGGGTCGGGTAGTCGTCGGCGGGCAGCAGGCGGAGGGTGAAGTCGGATCGTCCGGCCCTGATGGTGGCTTCGGTGTCGGTGGCGGTGAGGTCGACGATGAGCCTGTCCGGCAGGGCTTTCGCCACCTCGGCGAGGAGCCTGCCGGGGGCGACGATGCGTCCGGGTTCGGCGACTTCGCAGGCGATGGTGGCGACGGCGGAGGCGTCGTAGTCGAAGGCGCTGACGGTGAGTTTGTCGTCGCTGGCGTGGAGGAGGAGGCCGGAGAGGACGGGGACGGTGGGCCGGTTGGGGATGGCTCGGGCGGCCCAGGCGATGAGTTCGGCGAGTGGTTTGGGGTCGACGGTGAGCTTCATGCTGCGGACTCCACGGTGATCAGGTCGGCGAGCGGGAACAGGGTGAGCCGGTCGTCGGCCTCGGGCAGGGTGAAAGGCTCGGGGGAGACGAGGGAGACGGCGGGTTCGCACTGGTGGGCGTGCTTCCAGGCGATGGCCTGCTGCTTGGTGGTGAAGATGGAGGCGCAGGCGTTCCAGCTCTTCTCTTCTGCGAGGGAGAGGCGGCAGGTGTTGCAGCGGGCGTCCCAGAGCGGGTAGCCGTCGGCTTTGAGGCAGGGCATGCAGACTTTGCCGTTGTTCGGGTTGAGCCAGCCGGTGCCTTCGATGGGGGCGGGGACGACGTGGAGGAGGTCGGGGCAGTTGGCCCGGGTGTGGCCGACGGTCCCGCCGGGGTACCAGGGCCGGATCCAGTCGGCGATGTTGGTGGCGGTCATGCTGGTGTCCTTTCGGGCTGGCGCGGGGTGACGGCGATCCGGTAGCCGAGGGCGGCGAAGTAGCGCTCCAGGGTGGCCAGCACGACGGGTGCTCCGGCGGCGGCTTTGCGTTCGGTGTTGCCGACGGCGGATTCGGTGACGTGCAGGTGGGCGGCCATGGCGAGGCGGGTGGTGTGGTGTCTGTCGCGGAAGCGGGCCAGGTTGGGGAGCACTTGTTGGAGGGGGCTGATCGGCTGGTTGCCGCGCATGATGGTGAGTTGCTGGTTGAGGGTGGCGGCGTAGGCGTAGGCGTGGTTGATGCGGGGGGTGGTGTGGCCGAGTTCCCACCGTCGGAGGGCGGATTCGCTGACGCCGATGGTGTGGGCGAGGTGTCGTTGGTGGATGTCGGCGGCTTGCCGGTGGCGGCGTAGCTGCTGGTGGGCTGGCGCGGTGTAGGCGTTCACGCAGCTACCTGCCGTCCGGCACGGTCCAGCAGAATGCGCAGCGCGTGGGCGGCCTGGGCGGGGACGACGCCTTTGCCGCACGCGGTGATGCACGCGTTGCGGTAGGCGGGGGCGGACATCCCTTCAGGTCGGGGCACGTCGGTGACGTGGCCGGCCGGGAGGCCCATCATCCACTCGGTGAAGCGGGGGCTCAGCTGCTCGGCACCGGATCGTCCAGGCTGAGTTGGTCGGGGTGCGGGCCGGCTGAAGACGCGTTCGTGCCGGTCGATCGCTGGTCGGTAAGGGCCCCAGTCGACGCCTGATGCGCTACCTCGGTGAGAAGCATCTCCTCTGCGCGACTCCCGCCGCGTCGAGTGCGCCCGCGAGTTGAGTCGCTCGCTGCGGGCGTCGGCAGCAGTGCCATCACGACGCCCGGCAGGAGCAGATCCCCGCGGTTGTTCACCTGGTTGCCTGAGATGTTGGACGTGGTCGGGGTGGGCAGCAGCTTCACCGCCGTCCGCAGATCCATGCCGCCGTTCCCGTGTAGGCCTGCCCCGTTCGTGTCCGAAGACCGCGGGGTCGGCAGTAGCTGGCCAGGCGAGGATGAACTCCCGCCACCGCTCGTGGCAGGCGCCCACTCCGGACGCGGGAAGGCCCGTCCATTCCGCATCGAACCCGAGCTCGGCCAGGTCCCCGAGTACAGCTCCGAGTGCCCGCAGATCAGGTTCGTCCTCGACGTCTCCCAGACACCACGGGCAGGGTTCCACGTCGCTGTCGGCTCGGGCACTGAGAAGACCCCTTACGTTCTCCAGGAAGATGAACGGTCCCGGCTCGCCCGGCTCGCGCATCGCCTGCTGGGCGCGGATGGCGTCGACGATGTTGAACCACAGCCCGGATTGCACGCCCGCGACGAGTCCTTCGCGGCGGCCGGCGAGGGACATGTTTTCGCAGGGCCAGCCCGCGATGATGCCTTCGACCTTCTCGACTGTGGCCCAGTCGAGTTTGGTGATGTCGCCGTGGTTGGGCACGTCGGGCCAGTGGTGGGCGAGGATGCGGGAGGCGAACTGCCACCGGTCCGGTTTGTCGTCCTTGTCGGGTGGTTCGTACTGGCAGAACCAGGCGGTTTCGGCGCCGAGCACTTGGTGGACGGCCATGTCGAGGGCTCCGGTGCCGGAGCAGATGCTTCCGATTCGGTGGCTCATGCGGCGTTCACCGCCTGCGGCCAGGCCACTTTGGCGAGGGCTTCCCGCTGCGCCTTGGGCAGCGTGACGAGCGGGTGGCCGAGGTGGTCGAGTCCGGCCGCGCGCAGCCACCAGGCGTCGACTTGGTTGTCGTCACGCAGGTCGAGCCCGGCACGCTGGAACAGGGCCATGCGCATGTCGGCCTTGGTCGCGTTGCCCTTGCCGGTGGCGTACTTCTTCAGGCTGGCCGGGGTGACGAGCGCATACGGCACGCCGAGCGTGAGCAGGGTCATGCGGATGGCGCCGTGCACCATGCCGGTGATGCCCGCCCCGTGAGCGTGGGTCGGCAGGTCCTCCACCATGGCGAGGTCGGTCTGGCCGTTGATGCCCACGGCGAGGCCGACGTGTTCGGCGATGTAGAGCAGGCGCTGGTCGCCGATGCCGGGGGTGGGGCGGATGGTGGCGGTCACGAGCTGGCCGGCTGCCAGGTAGGCGACGCCGGTGGCGGTCATGGACAGGTCGAGCCCGGTCACGTTGGGCGGGGCCGCCGCCCCCGTGGTGGGGGCGGCGGTGGTCGGGGCGGTCATCGGGCGCCTGCCATGGCGGGCGTGGGGTACTCGTCCCAGGTGCGGCCGTCGAGCTCGCGGCCAGCGGCCTTCTTGCCGATGCGCCAGACGCCCTGCCAGGAGCCGGTGTTGGGCACCTCGTGCTCAGGGAGCGCCTCGCCCGTGTCGTCGTTGACGTACAGGTCCGGCTCACGCCAGCCGCTGCCCGCCTCCCACGTGTAGGCGCCGCGCTGCTTGAACAGGTAAGGCACGCCCGCGTTGACGCACTGGTCGCGGATGAGCCGTGGCCAGCCAGGATGCATGGGCCGTGCGCCCGGGCCGGACTCACCGCCAGCAATCACCCAGTGCAGGCGGGGCAGTTCGCCAGTGCCTGCGCACACCGAGCACTGCCCTTCGTCCCAGCCCTTCGTCCCGCTGCCCTGACACTCTGCACACTCGCCATCGAGCCATTGACCGTTCAGATCCACTGCGCCAGTCAGCGGCTCGGCGGAGATGAACCGCACCGCAGCCGGCACCTTCAGCAGGGCGGGGATGCGGATGTCGGCCCACTTCTGGTTCTCGACGGAGACGCCGAGCCAGACGTTCGGCAGGACGCGCGGCGCGCCGAGGTGGTCGTTGAGCTTCTCGTCCGGCTGGACGTAGGCGACGGAGCCGCGCACTCCGCGCTGCCGCTCCTCGGTGGTCGCGGAGCGCCAGGCGATCCGGCGGACGATGGAGCGCATGCGGTCGTGCCGCTTGGTCAGGATCTGGTAGGTGTGCTGCGGCGTATTGGCCATGACGGTCCACACGCGGGCGATGAACTCTTCGGGGACGTCTTTGTGGAACAAGTCGCTCATCGAGTTGACGAACACCATCTGCGGCGTGGTCCAGGTGAACGGCATGGAGAGGACGTCGGCGTGGACGCTGAGTCCGAAGCCGGGACCGGAGGTTCGCGGGTTGCCGTCGCGCTGGTACTTCGCCGACCCCATGCCCTTGAGCCGTTTGGCCAGGGTGAGGGCGTAGCAGTTGTCGCAGCCGGTTGAGACGCGGTCGCATCCGGTGGTCGGGTTCCAGGTGCGGTCGGTCCATTCGATGGCGGTCATCGGGTCTCCTGCTGGCTGGTGGCGGGCGTGGCCGGCGGTGCGAGGTGGCGCATCAGTTGCCGCCGTGCCGGTCGGGCCGGAGTTCTTCATGCGAGGCGAGGAAGCGCTGCCAGGCGTCGCTGTCGGCGGCGAGCCGTCCTGCGACGTTGATCCTGATCTGCTGCCGTTTGGCGGCCCGTACCTGCCGGTCGAGCCGGAGGGCTTTGCGGTGGAGGAGTGCGGGCCTGGCGAGTTTGGCGGCGGCGATGGCGGCTGCTGCGAGGCAGACGGTGGCGGCGGTGATTGCGAGCGGCGTCACAGCGTCGCCTCCGCCTGCTCGTCGTCGGCTTCGATCGCCGCGTAATACTCCGAGAGCTTGATCCGCTCCCAGATGTCCAGGTCCACCCGCTCTTCGGGGATCGGTTGACTCCACGTTGCGAACAGGGCGTCGTCGATGACCCGTAGCCCGCAGGTGAGCAGGGCGAGGCTGACGAGGCACTCGCCCGGCATGCCGGGCAGGCTGGCGCGCGGGTCGGGCTGGCGCAGAGCGTCGAGCTTGGCGGCGATCGCCTTGCCCGCCTTGGTGCTACGCCGGGGTACGAGACGGCCGTACCGGTCGATGCGCCACCCTTCCGGCACGTCGCCGTCGTCGTGCTCGATGCCTGCGATGTAGCCGGTGATGTTGATCGTCCAGACCTGGCGCTTGCCGAAGCCGTGCTCGGCGAGGAACGCCTTCATCTGCTCGCCCCACGCCTCGCGGGCCTTGGCCGTCTCATGCCAGCGCTTGAGTACGTCGGCGTTGGTGGTGCGGTAGACGGTGAGGTCGCGTTCGTTCATGACGTGGTCTCCTCTCGGGCGGCGTTGCGCATGGCGGTGACCACGTGTTCGACGGTGTGCTCGTCGGACCAGGCGCCGAGTGTTTCGTCGTAGGCCTTGGCCGGGTCGAGGCCGAGGTGGGTGACGAGCAGGTCGGCGGCTTCGCAGGCGTGCACGAGCGCGGGGTGGTGCATGCGGTCGTCTTCCCAGGCGCGGGCTGGGAGTCCGCAGGCGTCGGCGATGGCGCCCATCGGGTCGACGGGCCAGGTGTCGGGGTCTGGGTTGAGGGCGGGGGTGGTGTAGTCGTTGTGGGCGAGCCCGGTTTCGACGATCCGGTTGGCGGCTCGGAGGAGGACGGGCCTGGCTGCCAGGTTGAGCGCGGTGACGGTCATCACGCGCCCGCTTCCTGGGCGGCCTTGCGGGCGATCTCGGCGCGGCGGGCGCGGATGATGGTGTTGCCCTCGTCGTTGTCCACGCCGACGGCGAGCAGCGACGGGCACGGCCAGTACACGTTGTCGTCGGGGTCGTCCGTGTCGTCGGGCGTGCAGTGGGTGCAGATGAAGCCGCCGAAGATGAGTTCGTCGTACTCGTGCAGGGCGAGCAGCCGGTCCCGCTGGCCGTGGAGCCGATCCACCTCGGCGAGGAGGTCCTTGCGCGCGGACTCCAGTGCCCACACGTCAGGGTTGTGCGGGGCGTCGGCGGAGCAGGAGTCCACGTTGAGGTCGCGGATCTCGGCGAGGCGCTCGTTGGTGATGGTCATGGCTGTGTCCTTCGAGGTGTGTGGCTGGGCCTGTACGGCCTGAGGAGGGCCACCCGGGGCAGGGGCGGCGGGAGGCGTCATGCTGCGGCCTTGTGCTTCACCAGGGCGGGCATGACGACCGTCGCCTCCGGATCCAGCAGGGCGGCCAGGACGGCGGCCGCCGCCTCCAAATCCGGCGACACCAGCGGCACGACGGCGTGCTCCGGCGTCCAGAACATCGCCCAGCCCGGGATGAGGATCGCCGCCTCGCCGTCGCCGCAGTCCGGGCACACGTCCAGCCCGGCCGAGGTCTGCTTCCAGCCGGCGCGGACTGCGGCCTGCCGCAGCTGCTGGCGGGGGGTCAACTCGGGGTGGTCGACGACGATGGTGTGGTCGTAGCGGGCCGGGCACAGGTCGCAGTCGAGGTGCCCGTCCGAGGTGAGGGTCGGTGTCACGGCGTCCCCTTCGGAGGGTTGCGGTGGTGTGGTGGGAGGAGGTCGCCGCGCTGTTGGCGGCGGGTGCGGAGGGCGGCAGCTACACCGACTGACCCCCACAGCCAGTCGTCGGCCCAGTTGGATGCGTCTTTGGGCAGGTGGGCGTCCCACTCCCCGGCGGGGGTGTGCCGGCGGTCGAGCCAGGCGCGCCAGCGTTGCCGCCGCTCCCAGACGCGGGCGCGGAACGGCTTTGGGAGGCGGCGCCAGGTCCGGCGGATGAGGCCGGGGTATACGGGTGTGGCGGTGCGGTGGCGGCCCATCTCACACCACCTGTCGCCGCGCTGCTTCGGCGGCTGTGACGGCGACATCCCATGCGGCGGTCTGGCCCTGGCAGTCGGTGAGGAGCTCGGCGAGGTCGTCCACCTCGACGTTGGTGAGGTCGCGCGGCGCGCCGATCTCCCGGCCGAACAGCCGGCCCAGGTCGTGCAGTCGTTCGGCGCCGGACAGGGCGGGGGTGAGTCCGTCGAACAGTTCGCCGATGTGCCGCTCGGTTTCCGTCCGGCGCTGGGCGGCCTCGACCTTGGCTGCGGTGAGCCGGGTGATGGCCTGGTCCGCTTGGTCGGCGGTCAGGTCCTTCGTTGAGGTCACCGTTACGCCGAGGTGTTCGGCGATCCACGCGAAGCGCGCGGCGTCGTTGGCGGCGGTGGAGCCCTTGCCGGTGTGGGTGGTGATGCCGGTGTCGGTGAACAGGATGTTCATCTCGCGGAGCCGGTCGGGGTGGGCGGCCTGAGCCGGAACCTGCGGCTGCTCGGCGGCCGGGGCGTCTTGGGCTTCCGGCTGCTGCGGTGCGGGCGGTGTGGGGGTGGCGATCTCGGCGACCGTGACCGGCTGCTCGCTGGCCGGGAACGCCTCGTCGCGGGTGACCTCGCCGCGGCGCAGGCTTTTGAAGAGCACTTCGAGCTGTGCGACGTCGTGCGCGGTCCACGCCGTCGCGGGCTTGCCCTGCTTGCGCTCTAGCTGGTCCTGGGTGATGCCGCCGCCGGCGAATGCCTTGATGGCCTCGTCGATGCGCTGCGGCAGCGTCTCCCCTTGGCGGCCTGCGGCGATGGTTTCGTTGCACAGCTCTTTGGCGCGCTCGACGAACCAGGGCGGGAGGACGGCGAAGATGGCCTCACGGACGCGCCGGCTGCCGTTGTTGGCGTTGTTCTCGTAGATGTCGCGCATGTCGGTGAGGACCTGAGCACTGCCGCGGGCGTCGCGCTTGTGCGGGACGATGAACGTGTGGGCGATGCGGGTGTTCGTCTGGATGTCCCAGGCGAAGGCCTGCATCTCGGACTGGTGGCCTTCGTCGTCGCGGCGCATCTCGTGCAGGCCGTGCTGGATGTTGCCCCAGCAGCGGGCGAGTTCGCGGGCGAGGTGGATGGACGGCCCGTTCACGGTTCCCCCGGCTCGGGGGAAGGAGTAGAACGCCCGCGACGCCATCTCCATCTGGCGGCAGGACCGCTCCATCTCGGCCACGGCGCGGTCGAGATTGCGCGGCACCTGCTGGGCCATCACCATGGCGGCGTGCACTTCCGCGACGGCGCGGGACTGCTCGACGGCGGTGGCCTGGCCGACGCGCGACGGGGCGGGCAGGTTGATGGTGGCGGGCGTGTTGGGGCTGCTCACATGGACTCCTCGTAGAGCGCGGTGGCCGCCCACGGCGGCGTTTCGATGAGGGTGATCTTGTTGCTGTAGCCGGGCCACGTGTCGGTGGCGGCGCAGGCGGCGTAGAGGTCGATGGCTCGCCGGTTGAGTTCGCGTCCGAGCTGGAGGCTTTCGCGGTCGAGCTGGACGATGTTGACCAGGTAGGGCGGCTCTTTCTCCTGGAAGACGAGGCACATGGCCGGGTCTCCGTCGATGCCGAGCGACGCGATTCCGTCGCGGTACCAGTCGAGTTGGATGTGGTAGCCGTAGTTGAAGATCGCCTTGGTAATGGCGGCTTTGTTGGCGCTGGTCGTCGTCTTGTAGTCGGCGATGACCATGCGCCGGCTGGTGTTGTGCGGGAGGTGGTCGAGCAGCGCCCGCCGCCACACGCCTGTCTCCCGGTCCGGCCAGAGCAGGGTCTGCTCCGGGTCGCCGCGGTCGGGTGACAGCAGGGTGCGGGCGTCGGTGTGACGGCGCAGAGCTGCCGCCATGCCGTGGACCATGTCCCACTCCGTGCGCTTGAGCGGGATGCCGCCGCGTGCGCGGATGTCGGCGACCTCGGCTTTGGTCTCCTTGTCGTCCCACCGCGCCTTGTCCACAAGTACGAGGTCGGGGCCGGCGCCGAGCACGAGCTTGTGCGCGGCGCTCCCGATCTCGAACGTCTTCTTGGGGCCAGGCGGGTTGAGCTGCTCCCACCGGAACCTGGCGGGGCAGGACGGCGGCAGGAGCTTCCGCGCGCCCGAGCTGGACAGCGAGCGGCCAGGGACGGGGTCGCGGTGGTAGTCGGCCTCGGGGATGTCGTAGACGCCGGGGACGATGGCGGGTGCGTCGGCGAGGGCGGTCACTGGCCGCCGTCCTTGCGGTAGACCAGCGTGAGCTCGATGGCGTCCGCCATGAGCTCCTCGGGCGTCTTCACCTCCGCGTCCTCCGGGCCGCGTTCGACCGGCACCATCACGATCTCGGCGGGTCCGCCGTTCCGTGTGATGGCCTGGGCGAACCACTGGGAGGCGATGAAGCCGGACGGAAACCCGTCGTCCCAGACGTCGCCAGGCTGCGGCGGCCAGTGCCTCGGTGGAAGGCCGACCTCCTTGCGGACGGCGGCGGCGACATACGGCTGTAGCCGGCCGTCGTACTCCATCGCGTCGAGCACCCTGAGGGCAGCGGCGATGCGGTCGTCGGTGCTGGCCTCGCCCGCCCGGGTGATGGCGGCTTGGGGCGGCATGATGTATCGGCGGCCGTGCTCATCACGGATGGAGAAGGTGCCGGTGCTGTGGTCGATGGTGCGCTCGTAGGCGAATTCGACGCCCTTGATGACGACGTCGACGAGGGTGCCGGGCTGCAGCCGGGCGATGTGGACGTCTACCTTGTGGTCAGTCACGGTCGTTCTGCTCCTCGCGGTAGGTGTCCTCGTCGTTGGGGGTGAGCTGCGCGCCGCCGCGCACGCTCGGCCGGGCTGTCTCCTGCGGGTGGCTGCCACGGCAGTGGGCGCGCGGGTCGTCCCCGCATGCGAGGTCGCTGCGCCCGGGCGGCGGGTAGTGCGAGACGGGGCTGCCGTTCTTGCGCTTGACGATGTTGCGGCCGCAGACGGGGCATGTTGTGCGGGGCCGGCTCATGTGCACCCCTTGCGGCAGGTGGTGGCGGTGCCCCAGTTGGGTGCGCCGCAGGAGCAGACGCGGGTGTTGGTGGTGGTGGGGTCGAGCCACGGCAGGTCGGGCTTGCTGCTGGCGGGCTTCTTCGGTGTGGCCTTCACGACCTGCCTCCCGTGCTGGCTGCGAGGTGCTGGGCGGCGAGCCGCTCGACCACGGCCCAGCAGCGCGTGCAGGCGTAGACGGCGCCGGGGCGGCGGGTGGCGTCGTGCCGGTTGCACCGGCCCACCTGGCAGGGGCGGGTCATCGGGTGCCCTCCTCGGGCGTGCCCGCAGTTGCCCGCCATGCCCTGATGTCAGCGATCGGGGCGCCTTCTGGGTAGTCGTTGAGCGCGGTGGCGGCGGCCAGGGCGAGCGTCGCGTGTACCTGGGCCTTCGCCAGCGTCCGCTCCATGGCGACCTGGTCCGTACGGCCGCTCATGCTGCATTCGGCTTTGGTCAGGTCCCTGAGGAGGTTCTCGGCTCGTTGGTAGTGCTCGGGTCCAGTCATCAGGCGGCCCTGCCGTATCCGCCGGAGATGAGGTCGAGGTGAAAGCCGACCTCGACGACGACGTCGTGGGCGTGGTGGTGGGCGTGCACGTCCTGGTAGCGGACGGCGACGCCGTCGAGTGCGGGGTGGGTGTGGAGGATGCGGACGGGCTGCCCGTCTTCCCATTCGGGTGCGGAGACGAGCAGGTCGGCGTGCAGGTCGAGGGCGATCACGGGGCACCTCTTTCGGACGCGTCGGCGGCGGCGCGCATCTGGGTGGCCATCTGGGCGGGGGTGCGGAGCTGCGACCAGCGGCGCAGGTCGCGGCTGGGGTCGCGGTCGGTCGCGTAGTTGAGGTGGGTGGCCAGCGCGAGGCGGGCCTTGTCGAAGAGCTGGTGGTCCCACCTGTCGGTCACGTCGTAGACGGCGGACATCAACGCGGAGGCGGGGGTGCCGCTCTCGCCCCTCTCGATGAGGTCGGCGGCTCGGCGCAGGATGTTGGCGGTGGACATCAGGAGGACACCGCCGCAGGCTGCTCGGTGACCGGCTCAGCGCCGTTGAGGCAGTCGCATCCGTACTCGTCGCACGCGTTCGGCCACTTGCTCGACCGCGCCTTGCGGTCGTAGTAGCGGCGACCTGTGTGCCCGTCGTAGAGCAGGTGGCCGCACTCCCCGCACATGGCGCGTTCGTCCTGGTCGAAGTCCCAGTAGTAGCCAGCTTTGTCGGCGGAGACCACCGCTTCGATCCCGTAGCCGACGCAGTTGCCGGGGCCGATGTTCTCGCCGTCGCTCATCATCTGCGCGGCTTCGTCGGCGCTCTCGGCCGTGACCTTGTACTCGTAGTCGTGCGTGGCCCGGATGATGTATTCCTTCGCGGTCATCGGGTCACCGCCGCAGCGTCGTGCTCCACCAGCAGGGCGGCGTCAGCCAGCGCGGCACCCACCTGCGCGCGGGTGCGCCTGCGATCCCACATCGACACGTCGCGCGGGTGGCAACGCAGACGGCGGGCCAGCGCCTCAACCGCCTCCCCCACCAGCAGCTCATCCCGCGTGACGGTGCGGAGCGCGTCCGGCAGGGAGGCGTTGACCGGCTGGGCGACATACCGGGCGGCGGTCCGCAGCACCGCCGCGACGCGGGCCGCACGGACGGCGGGAGGGTGCATCATGTCGGCGGCCCGGCGGAGCAGCGAGGCCGCCTCGTCGCGGTGGAGACGCCACACCGTCCGGTTGAGGCCGTACCGGGCTGGCATGCGGGCGTGCAGCGCGTTGAGGGCGTCCTGCGCCTGCTCGACGGTGGTGCCGGCGGCGTGGAGCGCCTGGTGGATTTCGAGGCTGCCGACGCGGGCGTGCCGGAGCGTCTGCAGGTGGTCGGCGGCGGCGTACAGCACGCCGGGCACGCTGGTGACGGTGGTGGTCGGTTCTGCGAGGATGGTGGTCACGGTCGCGTCCTTTGGTTGTGGTGGATGCGTTCGTTGCGGGGCCTGGCCGGGCGTGGCCGGGCCCTGCTGCATGTCATGGGGTGAGTACGCGGGGCAGCTTGGCGATGTACGCCTGAATTGAGGCGTCTGGTACGCGCAGGTGGGTGCGCTTGCTGCCCTTGCGGGCGATGTCGACGGCTTCGAGGTCGCCGTCGACGATCAGCTCGTAGACCTTGTCTCTGCCGCAGCGGAGCAGCTCGGCGGTTTCGAGGATGGTGTGCAGCAGCGGCGCCTTTGGAGCGTTCCTGCGGGCGGCCATCAGGCGACCTGCTGCTCGCGGTCGGGGCGGTGGAGGATTTCGGCGGGGACGCCGAGCGCGTCGGCGATCGCCTTGATGACGTCGGGGGATGCGGTGCGGTTCTCGCTTTCGAGCAGGGACAGGTAGCTCTGGTCGATCCCCGCGGCTTCTGCGATGTCCACTTGGGTGCGGCCTGCGCTTCGCCGGATAGCCCGGATTGCGGGGCCGTTTTGAAGAGCCATGCCCGCAGTCTGGCTCAGATGAAGTCATATGACAAGCGTTTTGGTCAGTCCATCTGATGCGATCTGAGTTTGGACCGCTGCAACTGACAATGACAGGGGCTTGTGAGGCAGTAATGAAGTCAGGAGACGTCAGCCCCGGTCATAGACGGGTTAACCTGCGTCAGCTACGGTTAGATGTGGGCTAGTCGTATGACAGCCAAACGGGACATTCCCTGACGAAAGGGTCACGGTGGACGCCCAGACGCGACCAGCGTGGGAACGCCTAGGCCGCCTACTCATCGAGAGGCGCGCCCGGCTCAACCCCCGCTACGCAACCCGCAAGGTTTTCGCCGAAGAGGCAAGCCTGAACTTGGGGCTCATCCGCGACATCGAGACAGCACAACGAGACACCTTCACCCCATCGACCATCGCCACTCTTGAGCAGGCCTACCAGCTCGCGCCAGGCGCGATCGGCCGCGCGCTCGCCGGCGGCGAACTTGAAGAGGCGCCGCAGCCGGGAGGCCTGCCGTCGCTGTCCATGCAAGCGCAGGGGACGGTCGGCCGGGAGGAGTCACTACTGCCGGACGACGAGCTTCGTGCCACGCTCATCCAGGTGGCCCGCCGCCTGTCGACGGATGACCTTCGGGCGGTTCTGCGGGAGAAGGAGCTCGGCGAGGAGCCGGAGGGCAGCCTGTACGCCGACCCGGACGAGCGCCGCATCATGGAGATGGACAGCCTGTCGCCTTACGTGCGACATCATCTGGTCGTCGCCCTGCATACTGCTCGCGCTTTGGAGACGAAGGGGAATGACAAGCCGGATGCCGAGGTGTATCAGTTCGGCCGCCCGTCCTGATTCCGGTCGTGACACGCGTCAGCCCCGCCTCCCGTTGCTGTGACGGGGGCGGGGCTGTGGCATGAGCGGGGTCACGTTCTGTAGCGGCCCCCGGTTTCGTTGATCGTGCGTCACCCGTGCGTCACGACTGACCGACACCAGCCGACATCAGCCGACACCAGGAGACTGTTTCCGCAGGTAGACCGCACCACCAGGTGTTCTGACCTGCGGCGGTGTCTTCGTTCGGGACGAAGAGGTCGTGGGTTCAAATCCCGCCACCCCGACAGTGCAGTAGCAGGTCAAGGGCCTGATCGCTGGAGACAGCGATCAGGCCCTTGATCGTTTGACCGTCATTTGACCGTGGCTCTGAACGCCTCCATGGGGTCGTGACGGGTTCAAACGAGTTCTCCTGGGCACCTTGATCGCTGATTTGGTGCCGGTCTGCCGTCTCTGGTGGTTCAAAGCAAGGAGCAGCTACCGAGGACGCTGCCCATGAGCACGGTTTGCCCACGCGACAGCCCGGACGATGTCGCCGCCGCTTGAACGGCGCCCGGATCGTGCCGCACCCTAATAAGCCTTGTCCGGGAAGGTCATCACGTGGAGCGGCGGCTAAGACGTCGATCAAGACGACGGTCGCGTCATGAACGGCGCCGGGCAACGCAGGAGAGGCACACACCAGCCAGCCCATGGGATCGAAACCGGTCGGCAGGGTGTTGGACACATGCCCCCTCCCGACCCTGCCGACGTTCGCCCAGCTCATGCCCCGGATTCGGCATCACGTGTGCCCACCAACTGCGCAACCCGGGCATAAGATTCCGTCCATGTCACGAGTGCTCCCGGCCCGGCAGCCCGCATCACAGCCCGACGTGCCGGTCCTGCGGAGTCTCGGGCCCACGTATGAAAAAAACCTGCATGGGCGGCACGCGGCGGTCCTCCTCAAGATTCTGACCGACAAGTCGGCGAACGCCGCGAGGAATATCGCCCTCGCGGGGCACTACGGCAGCGGAAAGAGCAGTGTTATTCGCGGTGTCCAGGAGGAGCTGGATAAGCGGAAGATCAGCTGGGTCAACCTGTCGCTGTCGAGCCTGGGCGTAGGCGACACGAAGCGGGCGCGCATCCAGGATGACACCACCCCCGCTCCACTGACGAACCTCATCCAGAAGGAGATCGTCAAGCAGTTCCTCTACCGGAAGGCCCCTGCGGACATGCCGGGGTCGAGGTACTTCCGTATCGACTCGTTCAGGCCCTGGCGGGCTGCGGTCTGGAGCGCCCTGGCCGCTGTAGGGTCCTTTGTGGTCGCGGTCCTGCTCGGGCTGGTGGAGCGCGTGAAGAAGGTGGGACCCCAGGCCATGGTCACCAGTCATGACTGGGTTCCGTGGGTCATCGTCGCTGGGCTCGGCGTGTTCCTGGGGATGATCTGCTTTCTTGGTTTGCGTGCTCTGCAAAGCCGAGTGCGCGTGGAGAGCGTCTCCGCGGGCGGAGCGGCCGTCACGCTGAGAGCCAAAGAAAACTCGTATTTTGATGAGTACCTCGACGAGATCGTCTACTTCTTCCAGAAGACGCGCACCCAGGTTGCGATCTTTTGAGGACCTGGACCGGTTCGGGGACCCTCACATCTTCGAGACGCTACGCGAACTGAACACCGTCTTGAACAACTCCGAGCAGATCAGGTCACGGCCGGTTCGGTTCGTGTATGCGGTCCGCGACAGTATCTTCGAGCAACTCAGAGTCGATGGCGCCCCGGACGGCGATGCGGATGCCGATGCGGCAGCGCTTCGTGCGTCCGCTCTGGAGTCCGCCCCGTCGGCGAACAGGACAAAGTTTTTCGACCTGGTTGTCCCGATGGTTCCGTTCATCACGCACCGGTCGGCGAGGGATCTGTTGATGGCGGAGTTCGCCGAATCGGATGAGCGGCCTTCGGCTGCGCTGGTGAATCTGGTTGGCGGGCGTCTGACTGACATGCGCCTGATTCGCAACATCCGGAATGAGTTCGAGATCTACCGTACCGCGGTCCTGGGAGAGAGGGGCCTCAAGGGCCTCACCGCGGACCGGCTGTTCGCGATGATGGTTTACAAGAACCTGCATCTGGAGGACTTCGAGGCCATCCGGCTGGGCACGAGCAAGATTGACGAAGCCCACCGGGCTTTCCGCGACATGGTCACGTATCAGGCGGGCCACCAGGCAGCGGTCAGCAAGGAGGCGCTAGACCGGATTGCGTCGAACGCCCTGTGGGACAAGCACGCGAAGGCCGCCGGCGAACGGCTCCAAAAGGTGCTGCAGATTGTTCACCGAGCGTGGCGGGGTGGTGGCGAGCCGGTCCTTCAGTACCAGTCGAAGAGCTATGCGCTCGCAGCCCTTACATCCGGCGACTTTTGGAGGTTGCTACACGAGACCCGCAAAGAGGTGCACGTTAGCCAACCCGGATACAGTGGCAGCACCCTGTCGTTCAATGACGTGATCGCGCTGGTCGGGGATGGAGCCGCTGCGCTGGTCGATGCCGATGTCCCACGTCTCCAGCGCGCCTCCCGGGCCGCGCGGGAGACGAAGGACTTCGTTGCGAAAGCCACGATGGCGCAGCTCATGGCCAGGACTGACCTAACCATGCCCACCGACGGCGGCGTGGAGCGCAACCTCGATGCCATCATTGCCGACCTCGTGTCGCCCATGGCCCACGACCTCCTTGCCAAGGGCTACATCGACGAGAACTTCACTCTGTACTGCTCGGATTACCACGGCATCGCTATCAGCGTCAGCGCCATGAATTTCATCCTCCATTGCGTCCAGGCCGACCGCGCAGACCACCGCTTCCGGTTCGACGAGGCTGCCTCCATCGACGCGGTTGAGAAGGAAATGGGCGCTCGCTTCCTCGACGGCGAGAGCGTCTTCAACCTCGAGGTCTTCAACCACTACCTGCCCATGCATCCCGAACTGCTTGATAAGGCTCTCGACAAGCTCGTCATGCGCGCCGAGACCGACTCCTCTTTCATCGATATGTACCTCATGGACGGCGAGTCCAGGGCGGTCTTCGTAAGCCAACTGGCTCCTCGTTGGAAGGGCGTGTTCGTCCATTTGGTCGAGAAAGCCCCGTTCGATCTCCTGGCGGCCGTTGAGCTCGTCGATGCCGCTGTCCAAAGCGCTGATCGAGACGTGGACTACGACTCATCCGACCGGGTGGAAGAGTTCCTCTCGGAGCATTACGCCCAGATGCAGGCATTTGTTGGCACCGTGGAGGCATCAACGGCGGCTGACCTGGTGGTCCTGGTTCGTCGTCTCGGCACCCAGGTCGGCGACCTCACAGTGCTGGGGGACGCACAGCGTGAGGCGGTGGTCACGGCTAGCCTGTACCCGGTCACGAGAGCGAACCTGTCCGCGGCACTCAGTGAAGGCACCCCGCTAGCCCTCGACGTGGTGAAGGCGATCAACGCGACCGTCTACGAGCACATCCTCAACAACATGGACAGCTACCTCCATGCCCGCCAGGAGGGCGAAGTGACCGTCGGAGCTTCGGAGGAGTTCGTCGCGGTGCTGAATGACGTCGCCGGTGCCGCCGAATCGGCGGTGCTGCCGGTTGTGAAGGGCGCGTCGCAGACGTGCGAGGTAGCCGACCTGGATGACCTCGACGAAACGGCATGGACTGCAGTGATGTCGGCGAGCCGGTTCGCGCCTACCGCCTGGAACGTGAGCCAGTTCGTAGCAAAGTTCGGCGTCCGCGAGGAGCTGGTGAAGAACCTGAACAGCATCGACTTCACCGAGGTCGAGGAGGTGAAGGAGGAGTCCAGGTACGACCTCGGGTATGCGCTGACACATGCCGAGAACCTGGACTCGGCAGCGAGGGTCCGGTTGGTGAAGCAGCTCGAGCTCGCTAACGGATTGGATCCCGAACGCCTGACCGGCGCCGGGCTCAAGCTGCTCCCGGCACTGCTGGCTGCCGAACTGGTGCCCGATGCCGCCGAGACATATGCGCGTGTGGGCGGTAGCCCGTTCGCGGTCCGCGAGGAGTACTTCGCGGCGTCCAAAAGCCTGGCGTCCTACGTGTGTGAACTACCGCTATCGAGCGACGACCTGCCCAAGCTCATGCGGAGTCGGCGTGTGGCACCAACCGTCAAGCGGGCAATCGCCGATGACGCGGAGTACATACACGGCCGGTTGTCCCAGCAGGGTGCCATCGCGATCTGCGAGTGGGCGGCCAAGGGCAACACGGTCTCGGTGGATCTCCTGGTCAAGCTCAGCGAAGCCGGAGCGCCCGCCGAGCACATCCTGAGTCTGCTGGAACCCCACCTCCCTGACATCGAGCTACCGGTGTTGAACCAGATTCTTTTGGCGCTCGGCGACGAGTACGAACCGCTCACCAGAGTTGGCGGCCACCGTCCGAAGCTGAAGGAACTGGACGGGACCGAAGAACTGCTCAATGAACTAAAGCGCCGCGACCGGGTCAGTTCGTTCCACCCCACCGTGCTCCATGGCATCCGGGTCAACATGCGTCGTTGACACTCCGCCAATGGCTCGCAACCCACTCACGCGGAGTGATCATCAGAAACCATCTGTCACGCAGGATGACTATCCACATTCGCGCTACCCCTAACACGCAATACCGATCATGACAGGGCGTCCGGATCCGCCGCAGACCGAGGTGTGTCGTCACATGCGAACGAGATCGCAGTGAATCGCCCCGGGTCCGGTGGAGACAGCGGTCAGGCCCTTGATCGTTTGACCGTCATTTGACCGTGGCTCTGGACGCCTCCACGGGTCACTGACAGGTTCAAAAAAGTTCTTCTGGGCACCTTGATCACCGGGCCGCCCGCTTCGGATCGTTCAAAGCGAGGGTCGGGCGGATGGGTGGCGATCGTAAGGGTCCCGCGCCAGGTGCTCTGAACCACCAGGCCGAACGCGTCCTCCTCCTGCTCGTCTGAGAGCCCATACAACCGGTACGCAGCCTCAGGCTCTTCCCGAAGCTGCGTACCGGACCCAGGAGGGCACGTCAGCGTCGTGGTCGTCGCTGCGTGAGGGATAGACGCATCCGATCATCTCGCCGTCCGGATCCAGGACAGTGATCCACGGCGCTGGGTGAAGTCGTTCGCGTGGCGCTGCGGGTCGGCGAGGTTCGCCTCCAGCGTCATGCCGCCATGCACCAGAGGGTGGAGCGGCAACCTAGCCGCTCCACCCGTCGGCTGTGACCCAGATGAGCGGTACTCGCTCAACGCTCCGTCCAGCGCCTCATGAGCCGGACATCAAGCGCTGGAGCCGAAGGCGCTCCGTACGTTCTCCCTGTCCACGCCGATCAGGACGAGTAGCTCAATGGTCGGCACGCGGTAGGTGTCGCCGACCTTGATGACGCGACAGGGGAACTCCTCTCGCTGGACGAGGCGATAGGCGGTGTTCCTGCTCAGGCCCAGAGCGCGAGCGGCCAGCAGGAGGGGCACGACGGCCGGCAGGGCTTGCACCTCCGCGAGCGTCAGCGGCCTCATGGAGCGCCCTCCTCGTTTTCGCCATCGGGAATCGGACAGCCGCCCGGAGGACAACCTGGTGCGCCGGCATGGGACGTGGCCCCCTGAGCCGAGTACGGGTTCCCTGAGAGAAGCCGGGTACGGGCGAGGTCGCAGTAGGCGGCGTTGAGGTCGATGCCGAGGAACTTCCGGCCGAGTTGCCGCGCGGCGATGCCGGTGGTGCCGCTGCCCATGAACGGGTCCAGCACCTTGCCGCCGGGGCGGCAGCCGGCGGCAATCGCCTTGAGCGGGATGTCGATCGGGAAGGCCGCGAAGTGCGCTGCCCGTAGCGGGCGGGTGGGGATCGGCCAGACGTCCCCAGGGTTGCGGCCACTGGTGTGGCAGGTGGTGTGCCGTTCCCCGGTGGGCCGCATTGCCGTGCCGTGGTGGTGGCCTGCCGCACCGTTGCAGGTCATGCCGTACTTGCCGGTTGGTGGCCAGGCGGTAGTGATGCTGTTCGGTTTGGTGCCGCCGGAGCGCGCCCTTCTGGTGATCGGGCGATCCCCTGTGTACGGCTCGCGGATCGGGTCCAGGTCGAACCAGTAGGTCCGCTGCTTGACCAACAGGAAGATCAACTCATATCGGTTGGACAGCCGATCGCGGACGGACTGCGGCATCGCGTTGGGCTTGTGCCAGATGATGGCGTTGCGCAGGATCCAGCCGTCCTCTTGCAGGGCGAAGGCGACCCGCCAGGGCATCCCGAGCAGGTTCTTGGGTGGTACGGCCAGCCGGGCCTTGGGCCGTGTCTCCGGCTGCCGACGGTTGTAGGTCTTGCCTCGGGCCCAGCCGTCGGAGTTGGCGGCGTAGCAGTCGCCCAGGTTCAGCCAGCACGTGCCATCGTCGGCGAGCACCCGGCGGGCCTCGGCGAAGGTTGCCCGCAGGTTGCCGACATACTCCTCTGGCGTGGGCTCCTGGCCGTACTGGCCTTCGCAGTAGTGGCGCAGGCCCCAGTACGGCGGGCTGGTGACGATGCAGTCCACCGAACCTGCGGGCATCTCCGAGAGCACCTGGCGGGCGTCGCCGTGGTAGATGGCTGCCTGGTCGTCGTGCCAGTACGGCTGCCTGAATACGGTCATCGGCGACCTCCGACCGTCCGGGCCACCCACAGCACCTGACCGGCGCGCGCACCACCGGGGTAGGCGCTGACGAGCATCCGCTCATAGCCCTTGACCCGGGCCGCCCACCAGACCCCACCCAGCAGCGCCCGTTCGGCGCCGAGTGTGCCGTCGGTGGCCAGGCAGAGGATCTCTACCGTGGCGCCGTCGTCGTCCCGCCACGAACTGGGCGAGCCGGCGAACACCACCCCGGCCAACGTCGCGTTGCTGTCACGGACGCCGAGAACCAGCTCGGCATCGGCGGGCGCGGTGAGATCGCGGCGTGTCCAGACGGCAAAGGCTCGCGCCGTCTGGAGAACGACCGGTGAAATGACCAGGCGCCGTTCTTCCCACCCGATGGGATTTGTCAGCCTGTGATTGTTGATGGTCGCGTAGATGTCATTCGACTTCTCCATCGCTGTTGTCGGGACACGATTTCCGGATGCGCGCCCTCAGGGCCATGAGCATGACCCTGGAGGCACATGACCAGGCAAGCAGCAGACTCAGAGGCCACTCAGAAACAAGCGAAAACGACCGATCAGCGACTGGTGAAGCCCTCAGAAGGGCTGACTTCTGAGAAATTTCTGAGCCGATTCCCCACACACCTCTGAGCGGTTTCTGAGGCGATGCGTAGACCAGTTTCCGAGACCACGAGAGCCTTTCTCGAATCGGAGCACGACATGAGCGCACCTCGCCTCACCGAATCGCCCCTGGACACCGCGGAAACATCGTTTCGGCTGCTGACCACCGGCCCCGGCTGCCTGTCCATGGACTGCACAGCATTCGCGCCCGGCCTGCCTCGGGGGCCGATCGAACTGCTGGAGCTGCGAGTGCTGCTCACCAGCCAGACCGTCACCCAACAGGCCCGAGACGCGGTCTGGACTGAACTCATCGCCCGTACCCGACAGCCGCAGTCGGCCTGGACGGTCGCCACTGCGGGGATGGCGATGCCGGCCCTTCGCAGGACGGCGCTCTCCCTGACCCGCGATTTGCCGCACGGAGACCCCGTGGACGTCGACATCGCGATCCTGGCGGGCTTCCTGCGAGCGCTCCACCGCGTGGACACCAATCTGCCCCACATCCGGCGCCGCCTGTGCGAGGCGGCCCGCTGCTCGGGGGAAAGCGCCCGCCGCTACCTCCTCACCAAGGCCGAGCGACAGCGGCAGACCGGTGAGCCGCCGCCTGTGACCCGCCCGTGGCACCACCCCGACCTTGTCCTCCTCGACGCGGTCAACGAAGGGACACTCAGCGAACTCGACGCCGAGCTGATCGTCCTCACCCGGCTGCAGGACATGCCCCTGCGTGACAGCCGGCCGTACAACCGGCAAGACGCCTCGCGGGTCAGCAGGCCATGGCTGCCGGAAACCGGCCCCACCCCTTCACCCACTACTTCCGCGCGGAGCCAGGAAACTCCGGATGCAGTCATGGCAAACGACTCGAAGGGAGACAGGGACACCACCCCTGACTCCGCGCGGATCTCCCCCAACCACCCATCCATAGCCGGCCGGGCCAAGCGACGGCGCACCGCGCGGCAACCCCAGCACCGCAGGCGCTGCCTCCGCGGCCTCGCCGTATCGATCGTGGCCGCGGCGGCAATCGCTGTGCTGCTGGTTGCCGTAGTGGCAACCAGGGCATCGGCCGCCGCTCCGGCCGATCTGAACACGGTGTTCACGAACCTGCGGAACTGGCTGATCGGGATGTTGGCAGCGCTGGCCACACTCATGCTGACCGTTGGCGGGCTGCGCTACCTGATCGCAGGTGGCGACCCCGGGGAAATCCAGAAGGCCAAAGCAGCGCTGAAGGCGGCAGCCTTCGGATACGCCCTGGCCGTGCTGGCACCGGTACTCATGAGCGTGCTCAAGCGCATCGTGGGCGGCTGACCACGATGCCGCCCACCGCCCGCACCTCTGCCACCGCGACGCTCCCGATCCACACCGCACCCGGACGGCCCTACCTGCCGAGTGGGGTCATTGACTACTCCACCCGGCGGAACGTGGTGTGGCAGGCCATGGCCACTGCCGTCATTGCCGGTTGCGTTGCCGCGACGACGGCAATTCCTGCCGCAGCTGCCTCGCCTTCGCCCGAGCCGGCACCATCACCGTCGCTGCCGGCAGACGTCTCCATGACGACTCCCGGGTTCGGTTTCACGATCGGTGACTGGATCGGCGGCTGGCTCAACTCGTGGTTCGCCAACATGGTGGCGCTGGCAGTGGAGCCCATGCTGAACGTCCTCGCGGTGACGCTGCTCTCCACGCCGGACGTGTCCGCCAGCCCCAGGGTGTTCGACCTGTGGAAGGCAAGCGCTGTGATCGCCAACAGCACGTTCGTCCTGCTGGCCACCATCGGCGCGATCACGGCGATGGGGCACGAGACGGTGCAGACCCGGTACGCGGTCAAGGAGGTGCTGCCCCGCTTGCTGGCCGCCGCGTTGGCCGCCAACACGAGCTTCACGATCTGCGGAAAGATCATCGAGCTGGCCAACGCGCTGTCACAGGCACTGCTCGGGCAGAGCTTCGACGGCCGGCGCGCGCTGACGACACTGCGATACCTGATCCTGCCACCAGCACAGGATGGGAGCTTCTACATCCTGCTCGCGCTGGTCGCGGTCATTCTGCTGATCCTGCTGCTCATCGCCTTCGTGATGCGAGCCGCGCTGGTGCTGCTGCTGGTCGTGGCCGCCCCCTTGGCGATGGCCTGCCTGGCGCTTCCCCACACCGATGGGCTCGCCCGGTTCTGGTGGCGTGCCTTCACCGGGCTGCTGATCGTTCAGGTGGCTCAGTCCCTGACTCTGGTGATGGCGGTACGGATCTTCTTCAACCAGGACGGGCGCCTGCTCCTCGGGCTCGTCCCGTCCGGCCAGCTCATCAACGTGGTCCTCGCCATCTGCCTACTGATCATTCTGGTACGCATTCCGCACTGGGTCTCGCGCCGGATCTTCGCTCAGACGGCGGGGCGCGGCTCGTCGATCGCGCGGATCTTCAAGTACGCCCTGGCCTACAAGTTCGCCTCACCTGTTCTGAACGCCCTGCACCTGGGCCGGGGGCGTGCCACTACCGGTGCCCGGCAGACGCCGGGAATCCAAGGCAGGGTGCTGCCTCCGCGCCGTCCACCCGGACCATCTGGCCCAGGAGGTCCCGCCGGTTCGAGCGGTCCTCGTCCATCCACCGGACCGGCTCCCCGCGGCGGGCCAGGCCAGGGCCAGCACTCCCCGACCTGTGCTCGCCATCCGGGCAGGCACCGCAACCCTGCGTTGATCACACAGTCGTCGGTCACTCCGCTGGCTCACGGAAGCGCTGGGCCCCAGCAGGTTCGCCCATTCACCGGCCCTGCCGGTCAGGTACCGCGCGATCACAGCACGCCTGGCCGCCCTCCGGTTCCGCCTGCCGTGTTCCTGCCGCCTGCCTATCCCGGCAGCACCACGAGTCCGGGGCGGCGTACTCCGCCTGATCCAGGAGGTGAACGCACATGAGCTGGCTGGTACGGATTCCCGCCGATGTGGAACAGGACGACCGGATCGTGGGAAGGTTCACCGCACGTCAGGTGACCATCCTCGGCGGCACCGCGGCCTTGGTGTATGGCGCGTACCTGGTCGCCGGGGAGCACATCGGCTTGCTGGTGTTCGCTGCGGGCGCTCTTCCGGTCGCGACGGCGGGGCTGCTGCTGGCCATCGGGCGGCGTGACGGTGTCCCGCTGGACCGGTATCTGCTGGCCGCGCTGCGCCATCTGGTCTCGCCGAAGGCCCTGACCTCCTCGGCCGAGCAAGCTCCTGGCGCTCCTGCATGGGTGGCCGCGCGTTCTGGGGCCCGGCCTGCGCCGCTGCGACTGCCCGCTCGTGGGGTGATCGGTGATGGGTTGATCGACCTCGGCCCCGATGGTGTCGCCGCGGTGGCGGAGGTGTCCACGGTCAGTTTCGCGCTGCGTACGCCTGAGGAGCAGGACGCGCTCGTGGCGACGTTCGGGCGCTGGCTCAACTCCCTGTCCGGCCCGGCGCAGATCCTGCTGCGCGCCCAACGGGTGGATCTCGCCCCAACGATCGGCCAACTGATGGAGGGCGCCGGCGGTCTCGCCCATCCGGCGTTGAGGGCCGCCGCGCACGAGCATGCCGAGTTCCTGGCCGATCTGTCCGCCCGGCATGACCTACTGCGCCGCCAAGTCCTGCTCGTCGTCCGCGAACCGTCCAGCGGCGGGCAGGACGCGGCAGCAGCGCGAGCGCTACGGCGGGTGGAGGAAGCCACGCGGCTGCTCTCGGCATGCGGGGTCATGGTCCGGCTCTTGAACGCCGAGGCCGCCGGTGTCGTGCTGGCGTCCTGCTTCGACCCAGCCGCGCCACCTCTACCCGCCGATCAGCTCGCCGAGCCAAACGAGGTCATCACGAGGAGGGATTCCCAGTGAAGATCCGACGTACGAGGGGGTCAGATCGCGGCCGGTTCGGTCCGGACGCGGTCCTGGTTCGACCGTCCCATCTGCGGGTCGGCGGTGGGCTGTGCGCGTCGCTGGCGGTGAGCGGGTATCCGCGAGAGGTCGCTCCCGGGTGGCTGGAGCCGCTGCTGACCTACCCCGGCCGTCTGGACGTGTCGCTCCACGTGGATCCGGTGCCGTCGCTCCTGGCCGCCGATCGGCTGCGCCGGCAGTTGGCCCGGCTGGAGTCCGGGCTGCGGAGCGACCAGCAGCACGGCCGTCTCCTCGACCCCAGCGCCGAGGTGGCCGCCGAGGACGCACAGGAACTCGCCTCCCGGATCGCCCGCGGGCAGGCCCGTCTGTTCCGCGTCTCGATCTACCTAACCGTTCACGCGACCAGCGAGAGCGAGCTGGACGAGGCGTGTGCCCAGGTGCGCGCGCTAGCCGCGTCCCTGCTCCTGGACGCCCGCCAAGTCGCTTTCCGCCAGCTGCAAGGGTGGGTGTCGTCGCTGCCGCTGGCCTTCGACAACCTGGGCGCTACCCGTACCTTCGACACCCCGGCCCTGGCTGCCGCGTTCCCCTTCACCAGCCCAGACCTGACCGCGACGATGGGGCCGACCGCCGTCCTGTACGGGGCGAACGCTGCCAGCGCCTCCCTGGTGACCTGGGACCGGTTCGCCCAGCCCAACCACAACTCCGCGATCATCGCCAGCAGCGGGGCCGGCAAGTCGTACCTGGCCAAGCTGGAAGCACTCCGCTCGCTGTACACCGGAGTCGAGGTCGCGGTCATCGACCCCGAGGACGAGTACGCCCGGCTGTGCGAGGCGGTCGGCGGCGCCTATCTGCACCTGGGAGCACCGGACGTCAGGCTCAACCCCTTCGACCTGCCCGCCGACGGACGGGATGCGCTGACCCGCAGGGTGCTGTTCCTGCACACGCTCATCGCGGTCATGCTCGGCGAACCGTTGGACAAGACCGGCAAAGCCACGCTGGATCGAGCCATCCTCACCGCGTACAAGCAGGCCGGGATCACCTTCGATCCGACCACCTGGGACCGACCCCCACCACTGATGCACGATCTGGTAACAACGCTTACCGAAGACGAAGATCCCCGGTCCTCCGAGTTGGCGGCCGGGCTCGCACCGTACGTGACGGGAAGTCACCGTCGGCTCTTCGACGGGGCCACCACCACCCGGCACGACTCTCACCTGATCGTGTTCTCCCTACGGGACCTTCCCGAGGAACTGAAGGCCGTCGGCACGCTGATCACCCTGGACGCAGTCTGGCGGCGTGTGTCCGACCCGGACCGACGGCGTCCGCGACTGGTCGTGGTCGACGAGGCGTGGCTGCTGATGAAGGACCCCGAAGGGGCGAAGTTCCTGCTCCGGATGGCGAAGGCGGCCCGCAAGCACTGGGCCGGGCTGTCGGTGGTCACCCAGGACGCCGGCGACCTACTCGGCTCCCCCATCGGGCAGGCGATCATCGCCAATTCCGCCACACAGATCCTGCTGCGGCAGGCGCCCCAGGCCATCGACGCGGTCGCTGAGGCCTTCAACCTGTCCGAAGGCGAGCGCCATCTCCTGCTGTCCGCCGAACGCGGCACCGGCCTGCTGGCCGCCGACTCCGGCGCGTCCCGGGTCGCCTTCCACGTACTGGCCAGTGCCAGCGAACACCGCCTCGTCACCTCCTCCCCGCAAGAACTCGCCCAGCACGACGAGGAGGACCTGTGACACTCCATGACCTCCTTCACGACCCAGACGCCCTGACGTGGCTGTACAGGCATGGCCAGCAGATTGCGATCTTGGTCCCATCCAGCGTGTTCCTGGCAAGTCTGGGCCGGTTCCTACTCGTACGGCTACGTCACCGCGCTGCGACTCGCGGGGCACGCTGTCTGGAGATCCTGGCCCCACCAGCCGCTGACCTGCCTGGAGCCGAGGCGTTGTGGGGCAACCTGCTCGGGTTGCTGCGCCCGGCCTGGAAGCGGGTCCTGCTCGGCCAACCGCATCTGACCTTCGAGTACCGCTTCAGTGCAGGCGGTGTGCGGATCCTCATGTGGGTTCCCGGCACCGTACCTCAGCACCTGGTGAACCACGCGATCGAGGCCACCTGGCTTTCCGCGCGAACCACCGTCGTCGAGGCAGACCCGCCGGTGCCGTTGAGCGGGCGGGCCACCGGCGGGCAGTTCATGCTTGCCCGTGAGGAACGGCTACCGATCCGGCAGGACCACGACCACGACCCCCTCCGAGCCCTGCTCGGCGCCGGCGTGGGTATGCCGGTCTGGCAGCACGCCGCCGTGCAGATCCTGGCCCGTCCCGCCACCGGCCGCCGCCTGTCCTCCCGCCCGGGGCTACCGGTCGCGCTACTGCGCGCCGCCCTTGATCTCTTCATCCCGGAACGTTCCCGCCCGCACCGGGAGCCGGATCACGCCGTACGGCTGGAGCACTACGCCGAAGCCCGCGCCATCCGCGACAAGGCTCTCCAACCCCGCTATGAGGTGGCCATCCGCTATGTCGTCCAGTCAGCCGACGGCGGCGCGGCCACGCTGCGCCGCCAGGCCATCCGCGGGCGGGCTCATGCCATCGCCGCCGCGTTCGCCCTGTACTCCGGGCACAACCGGCTGGAACGGCGCCGGCTGCTCCGACCGGCCCACGGGCTGGTATCCCGCCGTCTCGGACATGGCTTCCTGCTGTCGATCCCCGAACTCGCCGCACTCGCGCACCTGCCGATCGATCCCGCCGTCCCCGGCGTGCGACGGGCCGGAGCCAACACGGTCGCCCCCACACCACAGGTCGCCCAGCACGGCAAAGTGCTCGGCACTGCGGACGCCGGCCATCAGCGGCCGGTCGCGCTCCGCGTACCGGACTCCTGCCACCACGCGCACATCCTCGGCCCGAACGGCACCGGCAAGAGCACCCTGCTCGCCCACATGATCCTTTCCGACATCCAGGCCGGACGTGGCGTCGCCGTCATCGACGCCAAAGGCGACCTCGTCGCCGACCTCCTCGGCCTCATCCCCGAAACCGCCGCAAAGCGCATCGCGCTCATCGACCCCGACGACCCGTACTCCAGGCCCGCACTCAACGTCCTGGCAGGCCCGAACCAAGACACCCTGACCGACAACCTGGTCGGCATCTTCCACAAGATTTACGCCGACTCCTGGGGCCCACGCAGCGACGACATCCTGCGGGGCTGCGCCCTCACCCTGTCGCGCAGTGGCGGCACCCTCGCCGACATCCCCGCCCTGCTCACCGACCCCGCCTACCGCCACCAGCTCACCGGGCAACTGAGCGACCCGTTCCTGACAGGCTTCTGGACCTGGTACGAACGCCTGTCGGAGCAGGCCCAATCCCACGTCACCGCGCCCATCATGAACAAACTCCGCGCCTTCCTGCTCCGCCCCTTCGTCCGTGACATCCTCGGCTCCGCTCAATCCACTTTCGACGTCGGCGACGTCCTGGACGGCAAGATCCTGCTCGCTCGTCTGCCCAAAGGCGTCCTCGGCGACGACACCGTCCGCCTGCTCGGCTCACTCCTGCTCGCCCAGGTCTGGCAGGCCGCCTCCCACCGCGCCCGCCTCGGCCGCACCCGCGCCCACTCGGCCCTGTACGTCGACGAAACCCAGAACTTCCTCAACCTCCCCCGTGCCCTGTCCGACATGCTCGCCGAAGCCCGCGCCTACGGCCTGTCGATCGTGCTCGCCCACCAGCACCTCGCCCAGCTCCCCCGCGATCTCCACCAGGCCATCAGCTCAGACGCCCGCAACAAGATCTACTTCACGCTCTCACCCGAGGACGCCCGCGAGACCGAACACCATTTCAGCCCGTACCTCACCCGCCATGACCTGGCCAATCTCGGCGCCTACCAAGCTGCTGCCCGTCTCATTGTCCGCTCCGCGGAAACCCCACCCTTCACCCTGCGCACCCACCCTCTCCCGACCCCGGACGCCGACCTCGCGCAACGTGTCCGGGCCGCCGCCGCCCAAGCCCACGGCCGCGCCCCGGCCCGCCCCGAAGCCCTGCCGCAGGACGACCCGCGGCAGCAGCCCAACGCAGGAGGAGACGTTCACGCATGAACGAGCACTACACGCCCGCCGTCATGGCCACACTTGCCACCCAGCTCACCACCCGCGACCGGCACCTGCTCCGCCTGGTCTGGACCCACAAGGTCCTGACCAGCCACCAGATCGCCCGCATCGCCTTCAACGACCCGACCACCGCACGCCACCGCCTGGTCAAGCTGCACCACATCGGCGTTCTGAACCGCTTCCGTCCCAAACCGCCGACCGGCTCCGCCCCCTGGCACTACGTGCTCGGCGAAACCGGCGCCGTCGTCCTGGCCGCCGAAGACGGAACAGATCTGGCCGAGTTCGGTTACCGCCGCGACCGCGTCCTGTCCATCGCCTACAGCCAGCGACTCGCTCACACCATCGGCACCAACGACGTCTTCGCCCACCTGTATGGCACCGCCCGCCGTACCAGCGGGTGCCACCTGCACATCTGGTGGCCGGAAAGGCGTTGCGCCATCCAGTGGGGTACCCATGTTCGCCCCGACGCTTACGGCCGCTGGACCGAGAACGGCCAGACGGTGGACTTTTTCCTCGAATATGACACCGGCACCGAAACCATCGGTCGAGTTGTGGCCAAGCTGGATGGCTACGCCTCCCTCACCGCCGCCACCGGCATCACCACCCCTGTCCTGTTCCTCACCTCCGCCCCACGCCGGGAGAACAACCTGCAGGAGCGCCTCCAGCTCCGTGCTGCCCAGACCTCTGTGCCGTGCGCCACCGCTGTCACAGGCACCAGCCCTCATAAAGCGATCTGGCTCCCGCATGATCGCCGGGGCACGCGCCTCCGCCTGGCCGAAATCGCCGGCCACTGGCACCAGTCTCAACCGGGGACGCGCTGTTGATCGCGGAAACCGGACTGGCGCCGATCCTTGCCGCAGCCGCCGCTCTGATGGGTGGCATCGCGCTCCTCGCCGGACTGGCCGGGGGCGCCTACGTCACGGCTACCGCCTTCGGCGCGAAGTGTGACGACGCCCGCCCCGGACAACCTGAATCCGTTCCTATGGGGTTGTGCGAGCATCTCCCCAATGTGGCGGTGGCCGGGGCGGAGCATGGGTTGATCGCCCTACAGGCCGCGCTGCGCATGCGCGGCGTACCGTACTCCTGGGGCGGCGGTGGCCCCAGCGGCCCCAGCCTCGGCATTGAACATGGCGCCCACATCCACGGGTTCGACTGCTCCGGCTTGGCCGAATACGCCTGGGCCAAGGTCGGCGTCCGAATCGGTGGGCACACCTCAACGCAGTGGAACGCAGGCATCCGAGTGCCCAGGAGCCAGATCCGACCCGGGGATCTGATCTTCTTCGCCCGTGACCCAACCCGTGCAGCGACGATTCACCATGTAGGCATCGCTGTGGACGCCAGCCGCATGGTGCACGCCCCCTCCACCGGCAGCACTGTGCGCATCGACACCTGGGCAGGCGACCCATATCGGGAACGGGAGTTCATCGGCGCCGTACGGCCCAGCGGTAACGCGATGAATCCCGGCGGCGCTCAAGAGCAGGCGATAAGCTCGCGGCTACCGTTTCAATCTGCCTTCGAACAACAGATTTGAGTCGGTCGAGGGCCGGTTCTCAGAACCGGCCCTCACTCTTCGGCCAGGCATCGCCGCAGCAGAACGAGGCCCGGCATGGTCTCCTCCGGCCAGACGCCGATTTCGAAAATCTCCGGTTCTTCGAACACGGGCTCTCCGCTCGGACGGCGTACGTACACGACTCGTCCGTAATCCACGCCATCCACTTGGTCGAAGCTCATCCAGGTGATGGCCTCCTGCTCCCCCTCCCGCAGGGGGTGATTGGAGACGGCCCGGACGGCGATCGTGCTCGGCGGCTTGAACAGCCACACCTGCGGAACTGCCAGCACCCACCGCGTGACGTCGATCTGTCGGGCCTTCTCCGCCGCCCTGACCTCGAACGCTGCCGCCGTCGCGGGGTCGCGCAGGTAGTCATAATCACTCAGAACGAACTTGCCCGTGCCTTCCATGGCAACGATCGCCGGGCACTCCCGCGCCATGATGTCCTTCTCGATACGCTCCACCGTGTCGAACAGCAGATGCGCGGTCTCCTCGTTCATGTCGCCTCCGGCCCTGCTCGCTCGTGGCATGCTCCGCTCTCCCCAGCGTTGCAGAAACGGCGGCCTCAGAACTCTCAGATGCTTTCCGGCATGGCGTCTATCAGATGCCGCCAAACCGTTGGCGTGCTGAGTAACGTGAGCAGGCGACATTTGGCCGGCGTCTCTGGTCCGATCACGCGGCGGGCAGAACGGGACTCATCGCCGTTCCAGGTGGTGGGTTCTGATCGTGGTGCTGGTGCTGTGCAGGTCCACGTCACGGATGTAGAGAAGATCCAGGTAGCAGCGGGCGCACCGGATCAACCTCGCCCGGCGTCCGGACCAGCGGATGGTGTAGGTGGCATCCGTCCACAGGTGGGTGTCGTGCAGGCACCCGTTGCATGTGATCGCGTCGGCACCGGTCGGCATCGAGTCCAACCAGCGCGTGATCGCGTATTCGCGCCTCCCGTCCGGGTCAGCCGCCGGGACCAGCGTCGCCAGGTCGTGCCGGACTTCGCCGATCGCCACGATCCGCATCACGCACCCGGCAGCGACAACGGCCAGATCTCCGACCTTCATGCTCGTCTTTCCTCCTTGCTCTGGGATGCCGTCGGCTCGGCCCCTGTCGGACAGGCGCGCAGCGCGCGCAGTTCGGTGGTTCTGAGCCGTTTCTCACGGGGACGCGCCCGGAATCGTCGGGCAGAACGGCCGGAGTGCCCCGGACGGGGCCAGGTCCGCAACACGGTCTCTCCTTCCAGGTACGGCCCCGGGCGCCATACCTCGTATCAGCGGGATTCAGACAGCGATGGTGAGTGAGCGGTCCAGCACCGTGGACAGGGTGCGCAGGGTGTCGCGGTCAAGGTCGTCGACGCCGCCGGTGACGGCGCGCAGCATGTTGCGCTCTGCCCGGTCCGCGCCGCGTACGTGCTGTTCGTGGTGGGTGTAGGTGTTGATCGCCTGAACCACGCCCCACGCCGTCCCCTGCCAGGGCGACACGCGTACATCGTGGTTCCAGAGCCTGGCGAGGGAGTCGCGCTTGTTCTCGGCCATGGTTCGGCTACGGCCCGGCTTGTCGGGCATCGACACGTGCACGTCCAGGAAGGCGTTCCACTGCCACCGGCTGACCGGGATCCGGCACAGGTCCGCGACAGCGCGCGAGAATTCGTCGGCCAGCGAGTAGACGATGTTCAGCGCCTGGCGAGCCTCGGTGAGCCGGAACTTCGAGTGCCGCGAATGCTTGATCTTGACCTGCTGGCCCCGTTCGGCGAGCCCGGCGGCCATCGTGTTGTCGCACACGACGTTCGTGATCGCGCGTTTGAAGGTGGTGGACAGGGATCCGTCGAAGGAGGTCGCCCCGAACAGGTGCGGACGGAACTCCACTCCTTCAGGGGTGTGGATGTTGTCGGGAACTTCGACCGACACCCAGGCGACAGCGCCGCCTTTCAGCAGACCGCCCGATCCGATCGAGAGATCGGCGTCCAGCAGGCGGGAGATGTTGCCGACGAGCCATTCCACGTATGGGTGCGGTTCGTAGCCGTCGGAGAAGATCCCCATGACGTGGCCGTTGTCGCTGCGCAGGATCGCCTGCCGTCCGGGCACCTGGGCGAGTCCTCCGCGCGGGTCCTCCACGTACACCAGGCTCGACAGCGCCTGCCAGCCGAACAGGCGGCGTTTGACGTCGTCGACCGGGATCGGGCCCGGGTAGTGGTTGGGCTCCGCCCCTTGCATGCTGGCCCGGTAGTGCCAAGCGGTACCGCGCTTGTCGGTGTGGCCGATCAGCGTGTTCGTGTTCAGCCACTCCAGGGACTCACGGGACATGGTGCGCTTCCTCTCTACGGCAGCTTGAAATGGAAAAAGCACCGGTCGTAACCGGTGCCCGTCGGTGTGTTCGGCGCGTGCTCAGGTGGCGCGCTGATTGATCGCGTACGCGACTCGTTCGGCGAGTTCGCGGTCCGCGTTGCGGATCTCGATGCTGTTGGCGTGGTCGCGGACTTCGAAGACCCCGTACATGGAGCCGAGGCGCCATCGGATGACGGCTCCCTGCTCGGCAGCGGTGATTGCGTGTCCGGGCAGCAGGGACAGCAGGGTGTCCACCAGATCGGTCCGAGTGCATTTGGCCGCTTTGGCCTGCTGCTTGAGGTCGTGCAGGTACTTCGGTAGAAGCCGACGGGTGATCTTCTTCGCGATGTGTTTCGGCCCGCGTGTGGCCGCCACGATGATCGAGTGGCGCCGCAGGTCGGGAGATTCGACGGGATAGACCCCTGTGATCACGACCCACTCTGTCCGACCCATCAGCAGATGTACGGCCAGGCGTGCCCCATCCGGTCCCATCAGGTACGACGTGCCCCAGAGGGTCTCTGGGTTGTAGCCGTGCAGATGCTTGGCGATTTCGGACACGAGGTCGTTCATGTTGCAGTCGTCCATCGAGTGTCCTCTCGGGCTCGGTGTGTCAGGGCAGCACGGGTTGATCGGCGAAAGAAGCTCGCCGCCGCGCCCCGTTCAAGGCGCGACGGCGAGGTGGTAGTGCGTGGTGTTGGTCGGGGGCGACGTTGGGTAGCCGGTTCAGCCCGCCGACTGGGTGATCACCATCCCTCGGGAAGTACCGGCCAGGCAGCCGAGGGGCGCTCGCGTACTTGCGCAACGATGTCATCGGCCATCTGGCGCCAGTCACGTCCGAGCATGTCGGACGGCGGTAGGCCCACCATGAGCGCCTCAGTGAGCAGGATCGCGAGGGTGTAGTGAGTGCTGACCGACAGCGCCAGATCCAGCGCGACGCTCGCCAACGGCCCGTCTCCCCGGCACATCGCGGCGAATGCCAGGAGCGTCGCGGGAGCTGCGGCGAACGCGGGCGGGACCTTGCGGACGACCTCGGTCCACAAGCGCACATGCGTCTCCGCGTCGTACTCCTGCACGTAGGTCATGGCCATGTCGCGTAGGGGCTTCGCGGTGAGGTACACGCCGAGCCAGGCCACTGTCTCGGCGTCGAGGTTCCCTCCCGACTGGACATGATCCAGGGCAGCGACGATCTGCTTCACGCCGTCCCCAAACCAGTCGTTGCCCTCTCTGCTCGCCTCTCTTGCGAGCGCGCAGATCTCGCGTGTGATGCTGTGATCAAGGTCTTGGGGCGGGGCCAGGGTTGCGGTCAGGGCCGCCTTGTCGGGAAGAGCGCGCATCCCGGCCACCACGGCGGCAGTGGCGGGCACGCTGACGGTGGGATCGATCGGCACCCCTTCCGGGGCGCAGCACTTGACATTGGTACAGATGTAGGACCAGTACCGTCCGTCGTCGACGCGTATCGCCTCGCTGATGTCGATCCCGGCCCCGGGGAGGGCCTCCATTGCGGCATCCATCATGGGCGTGACCTGGGAACCAGGTCCGTAACCGATCAATAGTGCCCGTTGTATGCCGTTGCCCGACAGCACCTTGGCCATGTGCGCCGTCCGCTCTGCCATCTCGCTTGGGTCCTGTGTGAGATCCAGGCGCATGACGCCCTTCACCTTGGCGTCATCGATCCACACCGAAACCAGACTCTGCGCGGGATGGAACCCGAGCAGGTACGGCACGATGGCGACCATGTCGGCCAGCTTCTTGATCGTGATGGTGTCGGTGAGCTCGGATGCAGCGCTCATGGGAGACCTCCAGACATGAGAAAGCCCCGGTCGACGACCGGATGGATGAGATGGATTCGGTGCCCCCGCTGCATAAGCGGGGCGAAGACGATGCGACGCTAGAAACTGCCGAACTGCCTTGTCGAAAGAAGTGCGAGCGTTATAACGCCGCGAGCTTGCTCTCACTTAAATACGGTCGCCACACCCGCCCAACCGTCCGCAACTCGAATGCTTTCGGGGAGCCTTTTCATTCAAGCGCGTACCCACGCCGAGCAGCCCCATACGAAAAGGGCCTCAGATGTACTCTGAGGCCCTTTCTACCCTTCGGTTAATCCTCCGTGGATCCGTCGTCGCACCTGAGCGTGTCCCTGGCATCGTCAATGCGCTCGGACAGCTCCCGCCATTCAGCCCGCGCAGCGTCACGCGTGCGGATAACGGCCCGTCGGGAGCCGTACGTACCGCCGTATCGCGTCTGAGCGACCTTGCCGAGAATCCCCGCCCGTCCCAGATCATCGGCCTGTCCCGCGATTCTCATCATCGCTCGCAGGATCGGGAAGTCACCGCCGTCTCCGAACGCCTGCCGGAAGATGGCAGCACTGTTCTGTGCCATGCAGAACGCCACAGCCGCGCGCGTGACATTCTCCACGCGCTGCACCGGTCGCATGAGCTGAGTACCGGGGGTGGCTTCGGCCTCGGTCGGAGGCACATCAACCCGGTAACCGTTCCGCGCGGCGGCATCTCGGACAGCCCATCGGTGCAGTGTCGTACGCGAGATGGTCATCTCGCCTCCATCGCGCCGGACGTAGATCCACACGGGGGCATCCGCCGTGCTCTCGGAAGCCTTGCGGCACGACGCGGAGATGTCCCGAAGTTTCTGGGCGAAGAGCAGCACCGCATCCTGGGTGACGTCATCCGAAACGTCGTCGGTGCCATACGGCGCGTGCCCCTGCTTAATGATCGTGGCGCTTCCGTCCATGCGCTTACGGGACCGCGTGGCGTCCACCGTACGGCAGTAGCCACGCGCCAGCCGCTGAATCTCCGCCCAGTCCTCCGGCGTCACCCGCGCCATGTCCTCCGGCGCGAGGCTCTCCCCGGGGACGTTGACGGGAACGCTCTTTCCAGAAGCTGCGTACGACATTTCCTGTCTCCGTTTCTGCTGCGCGCTTTTCGCGCCTACCACCTTCGAACACTTCAATTACATCTCGAAACACAGCCCTCAATCAACGACATCCAGCGAGTCTTTACCATTATTCTCAACCGAGTCAGCCGAGAAGAAATACCGATTCAAAGGCGACCCGAGAAAACCTAAAGTAAGTTGCGCAATCAACGAAAGAAACAAATAAAAGAAAGTGAGTGGATCTGATTCATGAAATGAATTTAATGGGAATCAGAGCGACCAGGAGCGCGCCTGTACCTTTAATACTGAGGACTCCAGTAGAGTCGGGGTAGCGACTGGCCGACCCCACCCAATCCCGACCTGCGGTTCCGCCGCCGCCTAGGCCAGCCACTCTTATTTGCTGGCCATTGGCCCACCGCCGGCCATCCGACTGGCCGAGCTCAGATGATTATTTCTGAGCCCTGAAACTGCCGTGATCGGGGTCCCCTGTTTCCACCCATCAGCCTTCCAGCCACAAGGTGGTCAGGGCATGGGCAGTTGAACGAACAGGCTGCCCAATGAAGCGGACTTGGCCCATCTGTTGCGTTTCTGCACTTCCCACAGTTGATGTCCCACGCTGGGGACGCCAAGGACAGCACGTGAGCAAGAACGCCGCGTTCCTCGCCGCCTGACCAGAGGAAATACCAGTCGCGATCTTGTACTCGAGGCGCAGGCGCTCGGCAGTCCACCGCCGGAGATCTAACTTCCGAGACGGCCGTTTGAGCCGAGACGCACCTCCATCAGAGGGCGCCACGCCCACACCGTTTCAGGCCCGTCCTGGTTGACGATGTGAATGCTCCGAACGGTCACCTCGCGGTCCGGCAGCCGATTCCCGAGGGCATCGATGATGGGTGCCGCCGGTCCATCCGCGCTGCTGTACGCGACCGTGACATGCGGTATCCACGCGTCGTGCGCGAGGAGTCCATCACGACCCGTCGCGGTGCACGTGGCGAACTTCGCCGCCTCCAGCAACGGCCGGAGCCGCTCAGCCGGCCGTGCCTCGAGTACGACCGCCTCCGGGTGGTACAGCACACGACCCAACGTCACGGTGATGGGCTCGACCCCGGCGAGTTGCCGTGCGGCTTCTTCCGCCATCACATCCACCTGATAGTCGGTGATCTCATGCGAGTATCCGGCGATGAAGCTGGTCAGGTGGATGAACTGGTGCGGCACCAGATCGAGACCGGTCAGCCCGGCCAGGCGGTCGTGGGCTTCCTGCACGATGGCACGCGCGGCCACGTCGTCTCCGAGCAAGACATGCCAATAGAGCCGGCCTTGGCCGGGGGGCAGCATGAGCTTTTGTCGCTTCTCCCAGCGGTTGACCATGCGCATCGGCAGTGGACTCACGCATCCTCCTCTGCGGGGATGAGCCGAGCGCGAGCGGCGTTGAACGTCCTGATCTGCTCGCGCAGCGTGGTCACGATATCCGAACCGCGGAACCGAGGAGCGTTCAGCTGCGAGTCCATGCGAACCAGGTAGTTGGTGATCGTGGACAGGCGGTGTTCGGGCGGCAGCGACATTGTCGCCACCGCTCCGTCTTGGCCTGGACGCTCAATGCGGCAGCCTCGCTGGCGCCGGCCTCTTGCGCTGACAAGACGGCGGCCATGCCGTAGACGACCGCCGATCCGTCGTCGTAGAGGTCTCCAAGCAGGATGGACGCATGCGCGAGGAGATCAGCGTCGATGCGGAACAACTCGCGGGTCTGGCGTAGCCGCTGTTTGCCGCCCCTCAAGAGTGCCAGCACCTGGCGATGCTGACGGAGCACATCGGTGAGTATCTGCGCGGGCGGCGTCTGCGTGTGGCGCTCCGCCAACTGGTAGCGCATCTCGTCGATCATGCCGATGACAGTGTCGCCGGCATTGGTCTGTTCGATCCACCCCACGTGCTTGATCAGATCGCCGACGACCAGCACCGCAGTTAGCAGGGTCCGCCCGTCCGGGCCCGGCAGCGCCGCCACCGCCAGTACCCCGCCGGTGTGGCCGGTCAGTTCAGTCTGCTGGTCGCCGGTGACCGGGCACCGTCCCATCGGCACGGCCGCTCACTTACGGAGATCCGAAATGCCTCTCAAGAAGCCGGGCGAGCGCTTCCCATGAAGATGTTAATGACGGTCCCTACCAGCAGCTCAGTCGAAGGCGGTGTGCCTGCTTCTAGCCACTCGCGGATGAGCTCTTGGAACACACCGTGCAACCCCAGGGCAATCAGATATGGATCTTGAGGGCGATTCCCGGGTAGGTTGATCACAACCTCCTGAAAGACCTCAGCAAAGCGTCTGAGCGCCTGTCGCCGGGCATTCTCAATGGAGCTGACTCGGAGCGCCTCCACATGCATAATGCGCGCCCGACGACGGTCAGCAGTGGCGAATTCCAGGTATCGCGTTACGCCGTCGACGAACTGGTCTTCAGGTGTTACCGAGGCTTCTGCGATCGCCTTGGCGACCTGGGTGAGAGCCTCTTCAACGTCGCGCTCGTACAATGCCTGGAGCAATCCCTCGCGGCCATCGAAGCACTCGTAGAAGGCCCTATTGGAGATGTGAGCCTCTGAACAAAGCCGTTCGATGGTGACAGCGTGAAAGCCGGGGGTCGAGAACAGGCTGTACGCAGCGGTAAGGAGGCGCTCACGTCGATCCGCCAGTCGCTGCTCTGCAGTCTGCCCTTCAAACCGTCCGGCAAGTCGCTGCTGTTGGATCCGCCGAACCTCATCAGTTTTCGGCTGAGGGGTGCGCTGCCGAAGCTGACGGGCACCGACCGTGCCGAGCGAGGACCGCTCGATCAGCTCCTCGAACGGCTCTTCAGCCGCGCCTTTCACGAGAGATCCCCTCCTTCAAGGGCATGCTCCTGTTCGGTCTTTCTCCACCGATACAATGCTCCCTCCACTGCCCTCACTGAGGCCTCACCGAGTAACTCGGCGATCTCCTCCTGGCTGTAGCCGTCGAGGGTGAGGGCGACAATCGCGCGGGTGCGTTCACCGGCACGTCCCAGATCATCACGAACGCGGATCCGTCCCAGTGCCTGGGACTCCAAGTCGGCGGTAATGCCGGCGTCCGGATCCAGCAGGATGGCCCCCTGGGCGAGCGCTCGGGACCATCTCTTCTGCTGTGCCCGGCGACTACGGAACTCGTTGGGAAAAATGAACAGGCACGCTCCCATGAAGTAGGTCGGAAGACTCGCGCCGCCCTCGTAGCGCCAGCCTCCCTCGACGAGCGCATGCTGGCGGAACCGCGGAAGGGCAAGCGCGACGGTCATCGTGGCCAGTTCCTCGCGGGCATCGGAGTCGCGTTGAAGTTCTTCGAGTTCGACGTCAGTGGGCGCCAGGAAGAACTTGCGCGTGGCGGTGAGCTTGAAGATGTATCCGGTGTACATCCATCCACGAAGAACCGACATACCGTAGCGGGCCAACTCGTTTTCGAACCTTTGATACATCTCCCCGGTGAAGTCGTACCGAGCCATCTCATCTCGTAATCGCTGGTCGGCCGCGCGACGTAGCAGGCTTTCTCGAAGCTGATGGGCCTCGGCTACGTGCGCAGCTGAGATTCCCCGCACCATCTCAGGCGGGGAAGCCAGCACCTCAAGATCGGCAAGAACTTCTTCAGCAGGTTGTAGCGGCTGGACACGCGCGCTGACCACAGGCCCCTTGCCCGCGATCTGTTCGCTGTCGCTCACCGTTCCAGCCCTTCTGCTGACGCCTACTTAGATGACCCCCTTGTAAGTGGGCGTGCCGCAGGGATCCCACGGAGCTTTCCAAGATTCTTTTCAGGCGGCGATTCTGGATGATCCTCGTGGGATGACCTCACTTGCGCGACTTAGGAGCCGCGATTTCCGTCATCACCCTTGGGAGGTTCCGTGGCAGCATCACCTGGCCCACTGCTGACTGTCCGTGCCGCTGTCGTCCTGCTGCTGGCGACCGTCGTAGGCATACTTGCAGGTCTGCTCGGCTTTCTCAGTGGCCAACCGGTACCGGCAGCGTTCCTGGTCGGTGGCGGAGCCGCCGGCGGAGCGTTGGCTTTGTTCCACAAGGTCATTGGACGGTAGCCACGACGTCCGAGCTAACCCACTCGCCGCCGCGACCGTAGCCGTCGCATATGGTGTGCTGATCACAGTATGTGCGCATCCTGGTGCCGCTAGACGATCGACGAGCAATGATGTCCGCGTGAACAAGGGCGGGGCACGGTGGCGGACGCCGGTGGCCACGGCGGGCTTAGGTGTACTGGCCGCTCAGAGGATCACATTGATGACGGAAGCTGCCAATAGCCGGGCTCCCCTCGGTCTGGTCGGTAGAGTTGTGCAGCGTGTCAGCGTCTTCGGTTCGTGTGCGTTTTGCGCCCTCTCCTACTGGGATGTTCCATGTGGGCGGGGCGCGGTCGGCTCTGTACAACTGGGCGGTGGCACGACAATCCGGGGGCACGTTCGTGCTCCGCATCGAGGACACCGACGCGGCCCGTAACCGGCCGGAGTGGACCCAGGGCATCATCGACGCCTTGGCGGCGATCGGGATCAACGCCGCTGATCCGGCTTTCGAAGGGCCGTACTTCCAGTCTGAGAACGCCAAGCGACACGGGGAAGCGGCCCTGCGGCTGTTTGCGGCTGGGCGGGCGTACTACTGCGACTGCACCCGCGAGCAGCTCAAGGAGCGGACCGGATCCGAGCATCTCGGATATGACGGGTTCTGCCGTGAGCGGGGGCTTGAGTTCGTCGAAGGGCGGGCGTTGCGGTTCCGTACGCCGGATGAGGGCGAGACCGTGGTGGAGGATCTCGTCCGCGGCCGGCCAATCTTCCCTAACGCCTCGATCGAGGACTTCGTGATCGCCCGGGGTGACGGGTCGCCAGTGTTCCTGCTGGCCAACGTGGTCGACGACCTGGACGAGGGCATTACGCAGGTGATCCGGGGCGAGGAGCACCTGTCGAACACGCCCAAGCAGCAACTGCTGTGGGAGGCTTTGGGCGCCAGGCCGCCCGTGTGGGCGCATCTGCCGGTCATCGTCAATGCCAAGCGGCAGAAGCTGTCGAAGCGGCGCGACAAGGTGGCGCTGGAGGACTACCTGGCCGATGGGTTCCTGCCGGAGGCGATGGTCAATTACCTAATGTTGCTGGGCTGGGGGCCGGGCGACGATCGGGAGATCATGCCGTATGAGGAGATGGAGCGGCTCTTCCGGATCGAGGACGTGAACACCTCACCGGCGTTCTTCGACGTGAAGAAACTGACGGCGTTCAACGGCGAGTACATCCGGGCGCTGTCTGCTGACGCGTTCAGCGCAGCCTGCGCGCCGTGGCTGACCGCCCCCTATGCACCGTGGCCGGACGAAGCGTTCGACCCGGCTGTGTTCGCGGAGGTGGCTCCGCTGGCGCAGACACGGCTGACGCTCCTGTCGGAGATCACGAGCTACGTGGACTTCCTGTTCTTGGACGTGCCGGTGTCCGATGAGGCGTCGTGGGCCAAGGCGATGAAGCCGGGCACGGCCGAGCTGCTGCATGATGTTCGGGTCGCGTACGCCGGTGCGACGTGGCTGGCCGATGAGCTGAAGAGCGTGCTTACGGCCGTGGGCGAGAGCCACGGGCTGAAGCTGGGCAAAGCACAGGCCCCGGTCCGGGTCGCCGTCACAGGACGGACGGTCGGGCTGCCGCTGTTCGAGTCTCTGGAACTGCTCGGCCGCGATCGGACGCTGGCGCGTCTGGACGCAGCGCTGCTGCGGCTGCCCGGATCCTAGATGATCGTGGCCAGCATGGCGTTCCATGCCTGCTGGAAGTAGGTGAGGTCATAGCGTGCGAGCGCGTCGTAGACGAGCTTCATGTCCACCGGTGGCGCGGCGGCGCGCTCGTGGAGCTGGTGCGCCAGGCGGTGGAGATCGGGAGTGGGCTGGCCGGTCAGGTGAGCGAGGTCGCCCAGCCCGGCGATCGGCTGGATGAGGCAGGGCAGGCCGACCAGGAGAGCCTCGGCGGCGCAGCGGCTCCAGCCTTCAGCTACCTGGGGGGCGAACACGCCAACGTCGCAGGCGTGTAGCAGGCGGAGATACTGCTGGCGGGGCAGGTTGAAGTGCGGGCCGGTACGGCCGATGGTGTTGCTGCCGGTGGTGATCACATGCAGCCGTCGGTCCTGGGCGGCGGCGGTAGTGATGAGGTCGGTGCCTTTCCCGTGTACCGCCTTGCCTGCGTAGACCAGCACACCTCGGGCGGCAGGCCGTATGCGGCTCGGCATTCGGCCTTGTCCAGGTTACGGACGTGGTCGATCTCGGTCATGTCGACGGAGTTGTAGACGATGTGCACCTTGTCCACGCCTCGGGCTTGGAGGAATCGGGCCCACTACGGTGCTACGCACACGACGGCCGCGCATTGCGGCAACACGCTGAAGAGTTGCTGCCAGAGTTGGGCCTGGATCGGTGCGGAGTCGTGCTGGAGCGGCTCGTAGTGGTGGAGGATGAAGATCGTCCGTGCCCTCATGGAGGGAGCGAACAGCAGCAGGCTGAGGTCGTCCCAGACGAAGGCGCCTGGCGCGTCGTGCAGGGCGCGGATGTGCGGGGCGATAGTGGACAGGTGTCGCATGGTTCGCCAGCGGCGAGTCCGGTCGCTGCGCTTGAAGTCCGGCACTGTCCGCCAGCTGATCTCCTCGCTGGTCAGTTGTTGGAGCATTCGCAGGTAGACGCGTCCTCCGGTGTGGCCGGTGGGAGCCAGCGAGTGGATGATGGGCTTCATACGTGCGCCATGCCGCTGCTGCGGTAGCGGTCGTACTCCCCCATGAGCAGCTCGTACGCCGCCTTCAGCTCAGCGCCTTCTGTCTGGGCCGCCTCGGCGAGTGGAAGGTAGAAGTCGACCAGCGACGCGATGTACCGCTGGCGGCGGGAGGTGTCTGGAGAACGGCTCAGGTCACGGAGATTATGGATGCGGTCGGCGAACCGGATGAGCAGCCCGTCCGGGCTCAGTCGCCGCATCTTGGCACGCCAGGCGGCTTCCTCCGTGTCCCACCTCGGGCGGTCTTCGAGGCGATGGTCAGGAGTGAGTGCCCGTAGTTTCTCGGCGAAGAAGCGACCCAGGCGGGCGGCGATTTCGGGCTCGAAACTCGGCGATACCTCGAGGGCGTCGTGCAGCAGGCCGAGGATCAGCATTTCGGGGCGCGTGACGTGGAGCTCATCGCGCAGGATCGCGACCACGGAAAGGGGATGCTCGATGTAGGGAGTGCCCTGATCTCTTGTCCGTCCTCCGTAAACGGTGAGGGACAGGTCGGCCGCGACCAGGCCGCGGTCATGGTGTCCCGCGGGCCAGGCGTTCGTGTTCAGGACGGCGAGGATGCTGTTGCGGTCGTGCATGGTGAATTACCTCGTGGGGAGCTTGTCGGAGACGAGCAGGGAGTCGTTGATGGCGACCGCGTCGAGGCCGAGGTCGGCGGCAGCGCGTACGGCCTGCTCAGCACGCATCAGGATGGGGGCGCTCTTGGTGTTGAAGGAGGTGTTGAGCAGGATCGGCAACCCGGTGCGCCGGTGGAATTCCTCCAGCAGCGGGCGGAGGCCGGAGTGCTGTTCGGCGACCATCTGCAGCCGGGTGGTGCCGTCGTGATGAACGATCGCGCCGATCTGCGGCGCGCGGCAGTGCCGTACTCTGGCGACCCGGTTCATGAACGGATCGCCTTCGGTCACGAACCACTCGCGTGCGTGCTCGGCGAGGACGGCTGGGGCGAACGGCCGGTAGGCAGCGCGTTGCTTGATCGCGTTGAGGCGTTCTCGTGTCTGCGTGCGGCCTGGGTGGGCCAGGATGGAACGGTGGCCGAGGGCTCGGGGGCCGAACTCCATCCCGCCCTGCACCCAGCCGACCACGTGATGGCCGGCAAGCAGGTCCGCGACAACCGGGAACAGGCGGCCTTCCAGGCCGGTCATCAGTCGGTACCCCGTTGGAATCGCTGAGGTGGGGATCGGCCCGGGGTGAGGCCCCCATGCGGCATCCACCGGCACGGGGAGCCGTGGTTGGCGCAACTGGTAGTGCCAGCCGTACAAGGCGGCTCCGAGCGCCGTTCCGGCGTCGTGCGGGGCGGGGGCGATGAACAGCGTTTCGAAGTCGGCTTCTTCGGCGAGGCGTCCGTTCAGGTGGGAGTTGAGCGCGCAGCCCCCGGAGAACACCAGGCCGGCCGCTTCGGTGATGCGGCGCAGGTGACGGGCGACGTGGATGACGGCGCGGGAAAAGGCCTCTTGTACGGCTGCGGCCAGGTCGGCACGTTCGCCGAACGAGGCGTCCGCCGCTGATCTGGCGGTCCAGGTCCGGTCGCCGATGCGTATGGGCGTGGTGGTGTCGGCCGATCCAAAAGGTGACGCGATGTGGACGGCGCCGTCGGCACCCAGGTGGAGAAGCTGTTGAATGTCGTCCCAATACCGGCTCGGGTCTCCGAAAGCGGCCAGGGCCATCATGCTGCCTTCTGCTTCATCACCGGGCGGAATGATCCTCGCAGCGAGGTTGCGGTAGAAGTGCCCGAGGGAGGAATGCACTCGACGGGGACCAGGCAGCACGGTAGGTGTGGCCTGATAGACGCGATCGATCCGATTCGGGGTCAGGTCATACCCGGTGATGCGTTCCCGTCCCGGTCCGAAGTCGGAGCCGAGCGTGGAGCCGCCGGCGTCGATGACGAGCCCTGCGGCATGCTCAAGGCCGGACAAGAGATAGCCGGACAGCACGTGCGCCGTGTGATGGGACATGAGCTGGAGCCGCGAGCCGAGAGGCTCGGGCAAGCCGGCCGCGAGTTCGTCGCGTTCGGTGCTCAGCCATACGCCGGCCGGCGGTGTGGGGCGCATCGAGGGAACCCATACCGCGTCGATGTCGTGGGGGCTGATGCCTCCGGCTTCGAGGCACCAGGCGAGCGCCTGCGCGGGTGCGGTGAATACGGCCTTCCAAGGGTGCTGCCGATGATGCTTGATGCCGCTCCAGCGTTCCTCCTCGGCCGCGTGAAGGCGGCCGTCGACGATCAAGGCAGATGAAGTGTCGTGGTGGAAGTTCAGGCCGAGGACGGCGGGCATGCCGGGTTACCTCCCAAACGGGACGACAGATGCTCCCGAGTCGGTGTATTCGTGGCATCGGACGCAGAAGTGGTAGTGCTCGCGCCGGGGCGTGAACACCTTGGCGGCGAAGTCGGGATCCCAGACGCTGAACTCGCTGTCCTCCTTGGCCATGGCGTTGAAACAGCGGTAGCAGGATCCGTCGATCTCGATCATGAGGTGTTGGTCGAGGTAGCGGGCGCACAGCCCGCCGAGCTGGTTGACGGGCTGGCCGACGTCGATGTGGTGGACGTGGTTGGTGACGTGGACAGCGCCGTGCCGATCACACAGCTGGGCGAGCTGGGAGAGGCGCGGTTCGTCGATCGCTTCGAGGACGCTGTTGATGACAACGGTCTTTCCTGCCTGGCACAGTCCGGGGACGACTGCCTCGACCTGCTCGTAGTTGCCGTGCTCGTCGTCGCTGCCGATAAGGACCTGGTCGTAGCACTCCATGACGGTCGCCATGAGGCGCTGGTTGCGGGCCAGGGTGATGGCATTGGTGCCGAGCACCATCACCGTCTCGGGCAGGCGTGCGCGCGCCAGGCGGCTCAGCGCGGGGAAGTCGCGGTGGACGGTCGGCTCGCCGCCGTTGATGTGCAACTGCCGGAACGGGATCGACTCCAGCCTGTCCAGGATGGTGGAGAACAGCTCCAGGGACATGTTCTCGCCCTGTGCGCCGTTGGCGAAGACGCAGAAGGCGCAGTCGCGGTTGCACTTGGTCGTGATTTTGATCTTCGCGGTCTTCAGGATTCGGACGCTCATGAGGGGCCTCCCATATTGAGGAAGTCCTCCACCAACGTGCGGTGTCGGCGCCACACGGTGAGCGTGTCGCGGAGGACGCGCTCGGTGGTGGGGCCGGCAGGCAGCAGGTCGGCCATACGAGCCGCCTGCCGCTGTTCCTGCGTGTCCTGGTCAGCCGCGAACGCGCGTAGAGCTGCGGCAGCGGTCTGCAACTCGCGTGCCTCGCGGCGGACGAGATAGGCGGTCGCGGTGTCAACCGGCGGGTCCAGGTAGTACACCCACCGGGCAACTCGGACGCGCAGCATCCCGGCCGTCATCGTGCAGGACGACCGCAGTGCTTCGCCGGTCCCCGTTGCGGCTGGAAGGTGCCGCATGGCCGCCGTCACTGCGGCATGCGTCTGGTGAAGTAGGTCGGTGAGGGGTTGTTCGCGGTGGTTACGGGCCAGGCGTGCGAATGCCCGACCATAGTGCTCGAGGTCCGGGGGATGCCATTGGGCCAGAGCGGCGAACTTCCCAGGGCACCGGGTGCGGGTGGCCAGCGACGCGATCGCGAACCAGCAGGGCGCGAGATAGTGCCACAGGATGCAGTGACGACGGTATCCAGGAAGGTCGATGTGGACGTTGGCGGTACTGTCAGCGGACAACCGGTACCGACCATCGACCCGGGCGTTGAGGATGCTCCGGTAGAACACCTCATCGGTACGGCTCCACGGGGCCATCTGGGCCTGGGCCTTCCAGCGGTGAAAGGTCCGCGGGTGTCCACTGATCAGGCTCCACGTGGCGAGCTCTGCCGGGGAGACCCGACGCTGATCGACTTCTGGCACCATGAAAGCGAAGCCGGGTGGATGCTCCAGCACGCGCCGGTTGACGATCCTCTGGGAGACGACCGCTGTGTGGGCCGCGGCGAGGCGATGGTTCCACTCCCACCAATCCTGCGGTGGATGGGCAAGAAGAATTCGGATGTCGAGATCTGAGTGCGGCGCCAGAAGGTCCGCCGGCTGCCATTTGTGGGCGAGCATCGCCGGGGATATCCCCTGGACGCTCAACTCCCGCTCGTACGTGACACCGAGCTGGGTGTACGGTGACGCCTTCACGGAGAGCACGGCTGTCACGGCGCCTCCCCCAACCCAGTACGGCTGCTGCATGAGCCGGCGGAGAGAACGGGAAGCATGACGGGTGCGCCGAAGGGGCGCTCCATACGATCCCAGCGAAGGTCGTAATCCACGTAGTGGAAGCCCTGCCAGGCGGGGTTGTTGTTGCGGTCGAGCATGGCGCGGAACAGATGGGCGAAGGCCTCGTTCAGCGTGCCGTCTGCGAGGTGCGGTTTCAGCGCGATGTCGCGGTTGTGGAGGATGCAGGGTCGGGCTACGCCGCTAGGGGTGATCTTGATGCGGTTGGCATCCGAGCAGGTGGCGCAGCTGGAGTTGGAGATGAAACCGATCGATCCAGCCCATCCCTCAGGCCGGAGGTATTTCCCCGGACTTCGCACGCCGAGATCCGCGCGGGAGACCTGACCGGCGTCGTCTAGCCATTGCTGCGCATGAGGACGAACCTCGGCCTCGGAAATGAACTCCGTGTCGAAGATCGCCGAGGCAGGTCCGATGTTCTGCAGCTCGATGAGCCGTACCGCCACCGGCAGGTCCTTGGCCAGGTGGGCGACGTGGAGCGCGTCGTGAAGATACGAGCGCTGTACAACGCAGTTGATCTTTACCTTGAGCTGGAGACTGAGGGCTGCGTTGACAGTGTCGCGCGCCTGATCAGGGTCCCCACCGCCCATGATCTTTGCCGAGCGCCCTCGGTCGAGGCTGTGGAGAGAGACATTGAGGTAGGTGAGCCCGGCTCCGGCCAGTTGCTCGACGGTCAGGCCGCGCCGGAGATTCCCGTGAGTGGTCATGCCGACCGAGGAACCCGTACCGAGCCCGCCGGCCAGGGCGGCGATCACCTCGAGGATGTCGCGGCGCAGAGTCGGCTCCCCGCCCGAACAGTGTGCCTTCGTCACCTTCCAGGCAGCGGCTTCGCGCGCGATCGCGGCGTAGCCGTCCGCGCCCAGGGGACGATCTTTGTGCCCGTAGTCGGGCATGCACCGCGGCTTGCAGAAGACGCAGTCGAGATTGCAAAGCGAGTTGAGGGTGAATGCGAGATACGGATGGTTACGGCCGGTCGCGGAGAAGTCCGCGAGCAGCGCGTTCCGGTCAGAGTGAGACATCGGATCCGCCTTCCGTGGGCAGGGGCACCAAGCCCTGTAGGGGCTGGTCGTTCAGGTAGCGGCGTAGGTTGTCGGTGAAGAACGTGATGGCTTCGTCCATGTAGAAGCGCGAGAACGTGGCGCTCTTGGGCGTGAGGATCACCCGAGGGTGCAGGCGGAGCGCGTCCTCCATCGGAAGGGGACGCGGAGTCGTGACGTCCAGGGCTGCCCCGCCCAGCGGGCCATCCTCCAGAGCTTGGAGCAGCGCCGTGTGGTCAACCGTGCTGGCACGACCCAGATTGATGAAGATCGCCCCTGGCTTGCAGGAGTTGAACACCCTCTGGTCGAAGAAGCCGGCGGTCTCGGCGGTGGCAGGGAGCAGGTCGACGACGACATCTGCCTTGGCGACCGCCTGTCGGGTGCTGGAAGCCCGTATCCAACGGATCCCGTCTTGAGTATCGGCCGGTGGGGTGCGGCGGACGCCGATGACGTTCATCTTGAAGGCGCCCGCCGCTCGCGCCAGGTGGGCGCCGATGCTTCCGCATCCGACGATGGCCATGGTGGCGCTGGCCAGGTCGAAGAACTCGGTGGCGAGTTCGTTCTTCCACCAGCGCTGAGTGAGCTGCAAGCGGCTGCTGGTGAACAGCCCGCGGGAGAAGCCGAGGACCAACCCCATCGCGTGTTCCGACATGGGGCCACCGTGGAAGCCGTACGAACGTGTCAGCATCACCCCTTCCTGCTGCGCCTGTCGTACAGGGAGGTGGTCGGTGCCGGCTGCGGGGGAAGCGATCCACCGCAGAGAGGGCGCGAGGGAGAACCAGGTCGGGGCGAAGCGCCAGCCGAAGTACACCTCGCTCGCCGGCAGTTCGTTCGGCACCGTGGCGGGCGTGGCAACGCGGAAATCCACATCAGGGAAGGTCGAACGCAGGTGGCCCGCATGCCCCTGCGACAGCTGCCAGAAGTCCTGGTCGGAAGTCAGGCACATCGTGACTCTCACCGGACTCCACTCCAGGACAGAGCCCAGGGGGCAACGGCGGCGAGCGCGGCCTGGATGTTCGCGAGGTAGTCGTGCCGCTCGTGCAGGAGGGCAACCCCGGCTTTGATGAGGCGAGCGCGTTCAAGGGGAGTTACCGTGAGGGCTCGGTTAATCGCGTCCGCCAATGAGGCGGGGTCACGCGGTTCGGCGATGAACCCCGTGCAGCCGTCCACAACCGTCTCGGGCAGACCTCCGGTGCGGGTGGCGATGATAGGCCCTGCCTCGGCCGCGAATGACTCCAGCGGAATCCTCCCGAAGGGCTCCCGGCGAGACGGCACGACAATCCCACGCAGCACGGGGCTGCTCATCCAGGCCCTGATCCGAGGGCTGAACTCGGTGATCAGAGTGGCGTCCACGTCTCTGTCCTTGATGACTCTCGCCAGGTGACGCTGGTACGCGGTGGGTGCACCTTGCGCGGTCGCCGCCAGGACCAGGTGAGGAACGGGTACGCGGCGGCTGCGCAGGATTTCCAGAGCGGCCAGCAGGTCTTCGAAACCTTTGTCCGGAACAGGCCGCCCAAGAGCGAGGAGAAAACTTCCTCGGCCGGTCCGGGCAGAGGAATCGCGTTCTCCGACGGCTCCCCGTCCAGGAGCAGGCCGTTGTGCATGCCCACAAGCGCGTCGTCAGGCAGGCCGTAGTCGTCCCGGAGGTGCTGGCGCATGTATTCCGAGATGGTTGCGACGTGGCCACCACTTTTGACCGCGGTGTGCAGGCAGTCCCGTTCCCAGATGATCTCGGACAGATCAGCACAGGTCAGAGCGGCTGTGGAGCGAGGCACGAGGAGGAGATCCATGGTGTCGTCCACAGTGAGTCCGAGGAGGGATCCGTCGAGGCCCACCACCAAGCACCGATCCGCCCCGGAGGCAACGCGGGTGACCATCTCGGCGAGCAGCTCCCGACCGTGAGCCGGATCATCTCTGCAGTGGTTGATCAGAACTGTCTGAGCGTCTGCTCTGCGCAGGCTCCTCAGAAGCGCGGCAGCCCAGCAAGGATCGATCGGATCGGAGTACCCCCGGACGGACACCACGACGAGCCGCTCGGGAGGAAGCAACCGGGTGAGCGCGATGAGGAAGTCCCTGTTGCTGAACCCCGATCCCGAACTCGCCCCATAGAACCCGTCCTGAAGAGCAACGACGACCTTGCCCACGGCAAGCGGTTCGATCAACATGGCAGGTCCCTCCTCGGTGGCCTCGTTCGGGCTGCTCCTACGACAGCCCAAAGCGATACGCGGCGACGAGGTGGTCAACCGGTCAACTCGGTCAACTTTCCGCGCGACGTGCCGCGGAGCCTGAGGATGGGCACATCATGAAGAGGTTCCACATGCGCGAGCGGCCCCCCACGACAGCGAGGTGAGCGGCATGACACCGCAGCCGAAGCGCTCGAACCCCGTACTCGCCGCATGCCTGGAAGAATTGGGCTGGAGTCCGAAGGCTCTGGCGCGCAAGCTGAACAAGGTCTTCGGGCCGGGGACCGTGGCCGAGTCCGCCCCCTACCACTGGCGGGACTCCGCTCGGGTGCCTCGCTCTCCCTTGCCGATGATGACGGCGTACGTGCTCTCCCAGGAAATGGGAAGAGTGATGACCGTCGGCCAGCTATGGCAGGGGCGAGCACCGGAGTCGCCCATGCTCATCCCGGCCGGCGGCGGCATGGAGCTGCCGTGGACCGCGCAAGCACTATGGAGGATCGTGGAGGACTGGGTGGTTGGAGGTCTCGTCGACCGCCGCCAATTTCTCGCCATTTCCGGATCGGGTCTGACCGCCGTCGTCGCCCATTACCTCGATGGCACCGCCGGGCGCGGCAGGTACCTCTCACAACCCACGGCCGACACCAGCGAAGCGTCCCTCATCGAGCAGATCGAAAGTCAGCTGCCCCGGCTCCAGGCCCTTGACGACGAACATGGCGGCGCCCGCCACCTCGGCTACATCGGCGCCCAGTTCCGCAGCATCGGATTCCTGCTTCACGAAAGCGGTCATTCGGACGCCGTGACAGCCCGGCTTCTCCAAGCGCTGGCCGAAGTCGGCCAGCTCGCCGGCTGGATGGCCTTCGACGCCGCTCACCACGGCCTGGCCCAGCGCTACTTCGTCACCGCCCTGCGCGCCGCCCACCAGGTCAACGACCTGCCGCTCTGCGCCCACATCCTCGCCGACCTGTCCTTCCAGGCCGCGAGTCGCGACCACCCCGCCGACGCCATCACCCTCGGCGAAGCGGCCCGCCGCGCCAGCGACGCCGCACCAGCCGCCGTACGATCGTCGGTTCTCTCTCGCCTCGCGTTCGCATACGCGACTGCGGGCCGCTATGCGGACTTCCAGCGAAGCCGCAGCCTGGCCGGCGAACTCGTCGACCAGCCGCTCACTGGGTACGAGCCGCGCTGGATGTACTTCCTCACCCCCAACCATCTGGACTGCCAGGCGGGCTACGCCCTCATCCACCTCGGCATGTCACGGCAGCAGGACGGCATCACCACCAAGGCCCGCACGCTGCTCGGCCAAGGCATCGATCTGCTGCAGACCGGTGCGCACGGCCGGAGCAACAAAGCAGAACATCAACGACGAGCCCTGTTCGAGGGCGCATGGCTTGCCCTCGGCAACAGCGCACAGGGTGAACTCGAATCGGCCTGTCGGATCGGGGAGATCGCGGCTCAACGGCTGAGCACCGTCCGCTCCCCTCGGAGCACGGAGCTGCTCCGCCGACTCGCGGTCGACCTACGCCGCCGCCAACGCAACCCCTTCGTTGGCAGCTTCCTTCCCCGCCTTGAGCATGCCCTGTGCACAGCCAACAGGAGCTGAGCTATGAACTCCCGCCGCGTCGTCGTTGTCGGGGCCGGCGTGTCCGGCCTGACCACCGCCCTTGTCCTGGCCGAAGCCGGCCACAACGTTCACGTCATCGCCTCCGAGCTTCCGGGCGCCACGTCGCTGGCCGCTGGCGCCATGTGGGGCCCCTACCTGGTCGAACCTAAGGACAAGGTCGACCAGTGGAGCCGGGAGTCCCTTCAGACCTTCCAGGAACTCGCCGCGCACCCTGGCACCGGCGTCCGCCTCACCAGCGGCATCGAGGCATCCCGTACCGCCCAGAACCCACCGGACTGGGCCACCGAACTCCCCGGCTTCCGACCATGCCCCCGCGCCGAACTCCCCCAGGGCTTCACCTCGGGCTACCGGTTCACGGTTCCCCTCATCGACATGCCGGCCTACCTCGGCTTCCTCCGACACCGGCTGGAAGCGGCCGGCGTCGCCGTCGACCTCCGTACCTTGTCCTCCCTGAAGGAGGCGCAACCGGCAGCCGCCATCGTCAACTGCACGGGCCTTTCGGCACGCTCGCTCGCAGACGATCCCCGCCTACGGTCCATACGCGGACAGCAGGTCGTGGTGACCAACCCGGGCCTCACCGAGTTCTTCTCAGAAGACACCGGCACATCGCCCGAGCTTCTGTGCATCTACCCCCACGGCGACGTCGCCGTCCTCGGCGGCACCGCCATCGACGGCGACGAGTCCCTGAAGGTCGATCACCAGGCTGCTGAGGCGATCCTGGCCCGCTGCAGAGCAGTCGAACCGCGTCTCGCACAAGCCTGCGTTCTCAGCCATCGCGTTGGGCTGCGCCCTACGCGTGACCACGTCCGTGTAGAGGTGGATCCAGCCGCAGGCCGGGCATTGCTCCACAATTACGGACATGGAGGAGCCGGGGTAACTCTTTCCTGGGGCTGTGCCTACCAGATCCGAGATCTCGTCGGCCCACCAAGATGATCATCTCATGCTGAAAGGGACAGTGATCTTGTCCTCTGATCGGCGCGAGACGAAAGAGCGGGGGGCTATTCCTTTGTGACAAGCGCCTGGGCTTCGACGACACGGACCGGGAAGGTGACCGATCGGGTGATGGGCGGCAGCGTGCCGCCTGTTCCGCCGGAGCCGCGCCAGGTGCCGCCCCAGGTCACGGATACGGTGACCCGGTTGGAGCTGCTCGGGCGGGAGTCGGTACGAGCAGGTGGAACGCTGCTGGGCGGCGGGTGTGGCGGGGTCATATCTGGTGCCGGGGCCATCGCTGTCAACGACGTCTGGGGATCAGGCACACTTTCCGCGATCGTCCAGGTCCTCGCCGACGCAGCCGGTCGGCTGGTGTGGGCCTCACCGGCCCTGCCCGGTGCCACCCACGATCTGACCGCGGCCCGGACGGTCGGTCTGATCGACGCGCTGACCAACGCCGGCGTGGCGACCTTCGCTGATAGGGGCTATCAGGGCGCGGGCGGCACGATCCGCACCCCGTTGAAGCGCCATCGCCACCGTCCCTGGCTGTCACGCGTACAGAAAGACGTCAACCGCTCCCACGCCCGCATCCGCGCCCTCGGCGAGCGCGCCATCGCCACGCTGAAGACCTGGAAGGTCCTAACCAAGCTGCGCTGCTGCCCACGACGCGCCACCGCCATCGTGCAGGCCATCCTCGTCCTGCAACTCATCGACGAAGATCGCTACTCAGGATGAAAAGGGCTCAAGGGTTCACTGCGTAGGGCGTGAATGCTTACCTTCTCTGATGATCATAAGGCGTCGAGAACCTCATGATCTCGAAGGTGGTGCCTGCTCTCGCCCCCAGACGCGTCTCCAAGCACTCTTGCAGCCCCGAACAATCACTCCGCGAAACGGACACTCAGGACTCTTACCGATACCTCGCCGTGGTCCTGACCGAGGAAGATCGAGGTTAATGCCTAAATGGATACTCGGACACCCTTACAGTTGGCAAAGTGATCGTGGACTTGAGGCCACCCCTGCATTGTATGGGTGATTACTTCCGAACCGACGGTCGTTCAGTCGACATCATACAAGCGTGTCACACTACCAACTGCGCCTATGGTCTCCTGCTTGATGAGTCTACGAAGCATGCCCCCCTTGCGTCATCCATGCCTCTAAGGCGGATAGGACATGTCGCCACTTCCAACCGCAGAGGACAACCCACTCAAACCCGCAAACACTTTCGATCCCATTCCAACAAAAGAAGGCGTGCCAAAATACCACAAAATTGCGCAGAAAACAAGATCCAAAAGTCTTGATCTACAACTTATTGTATCCGAAACTAGCGTAAAGATGACAACACTGCATGAAGCAAGAGGTCTGACTATGCAGAAGCGCTACCGCCATCTCCCGCAGCACATCGGCATCGCAGGCCTCGCCCTTCAGCAGCCATTCAATCCGATGTGCCTTGAGGTTCCGACATGCTCAGCGATCTGCCAGGGAATCTTCCGCCCGACCTCGCCCAGCGAGTCCGCGAACGTGACCCGCGACTCGGGACAGGCGAACAACGGTCCGGCAATCTCCTCGACCATCTCACGGAGATCTTCCTGTCAAGGTATGACCCAATCCAGGTGATCAAATTTTCGCCCCGAGTCAAGGACCTTCCTCACAACCTCATTCCATGATCTGTGAATTTAGCACCGGTATCACCTGTTCTCATCGGCTTGAACGGCATATGCACTGACCATAAGAAAAACGCTGAGTACCGAGTCAATCATTGGTGTCAATGACTAGCAGGCGCACGCCTTGATATACGGAACCAGTTATATTTAGAAGATATGCCTGAACGATCACCGCAGCATCATCAGCTAGAATTACACATAAGCTGCATAATCATTAAATCGAAAATCCGTGGTCGGCGATACCTAGGAAGTGTACATGAAAATCCCTAGAATTATTCATCAGATTTGGTTCGGCGACTCTATGCCCGATCAGTTCAGCGAGTACACGAGGACGTGGGTTTCGCATCATCCTCGATGGAGGTACAAGTTGTGGGAAGAAAAGGATCTCTACTTCCTCACCAACCACTCCTGCATGATGTCTGCGGAAACCTATTCCGAAAAGTCCGACGTCGCACGTTATGAGATATTGATGCGTTATGGAGGAGTATATGCAGATACCGATTTTGAGTGCTTACGCCCCATTGACGAGCTTATCAATGAACTCGACGCTTTTGCAGGGAGCGAAAACGGAACTCATGTATCCACGGGACTTATGGGAGCAGTACCCCATCATCCCTACTTTTCCGCGCTGGCGAACGGCATTCCTGGAAGAATCAAATCCATGCCCAATGGCCGCCCTAGCGAAACTCTGGGACCAGGGTTCGCAACGGATATATTCAAAAAGATGTATGGATCTTCCAATAATCCACCAATGCATATTTTTCCGAGCAGTATATTCTATCCTTACGGCCGCAAGGAACGCCATCTACGAAATGGCCCGTTTCCTGAGGCATATGCGGTCCATCACTGGGCGGGCAGCTGGGTAGAGAGTTACGAACGACGTAAACAGCGCCAATTGGCCGGCGAAGAGAGCGCATGAGCGCATGCCAGGCGAAGTCTGAACCACGGGGGCGAGCTCGGAATGACGCCCGCGAAATGGAGTGAGTGCTCTCCGGGCTGGGAGGGAGTTCTACAGAGGTTGAAAGGTCAGGGTTCATTGTGAGTTCCGGTGATGGCCAGGTCAGTGTCGGCGACGAAGGCTTCCAGCAGGCTGGATCGGCACTGCATCCGCTTGAGCCGGGTGCGGATCAGCGCGCCGAGCTGGTCGAGGGTGGCGGAGGTGAGGTTGCCCAGGCTGCGTTTGGGGTGGACCAGACGTCCTCGGTGGGATTGAGTTCGGGGCGTAGGCGGGCAGGTAGAACAACGGTAGGCCAGGCTCATGAGCGCGTCGCGGTGGGTGGTCAGGTTGTCCCAGACCAGCACGATCGGCCCGCCGAGTTGCTGGTGGGCGGCATCGAGCAGGCGGGCGTAGTCGGCGTCACGAAAGCCCTTCCGCTCGCCGCGACCTCGATAAAGGAGCATGCGGTAGGTCAGGCGCGTACGCTGCCCGCGCTCGAGGCAGATCAGTCCAACCACCGAGACACGTCCAGAGCCCTTGCCGGTGACGGTGACGACCGGGGTAGATCCCCGGCGGGACCAAGTGCGGGCCTTGGGCGGCTTCAGCGCTTGGCCAGCCTCATCCTCGAAGTAGAGCCATGCGTCCTGGTCCCGCGCTGCCTTTCCACGCTCGGCCAGGCCTCCTTGATTCAGGTGGCCACCACGTCCTCATCGCGCTCGGCGGCCCGACGCTGCGGGACCTGCAAGCTCGCTCCAGCCGAGCCGGTGCAGGCGGACTTGCGCGACACTCTCAGCCGCCTGGACACCTGCGACAGCATCACACCCGCAGCGCATATAACTCCCCCGGCCTGCATGCGCGCCTGCTCGCGCTTCGCCCTGGCGGCCGGGGTCGGATCACCACCATCCGGATACCGCATCCCACCGGGATACTCACGACCAGCAGGAAGGCACGCACCCACGTCCAGGCACCTCAACCGTTCAACCTCGGTACTTGAGGTGGGATATTTGGACTGGAAGGTGAGCTTTCTGGCGGACGCGACTGACTCGAAAAGCGCAGACTTCAACCGCTTGGGCTCGAGGTGGTTACATGCTTCCGGGGCACGATTGGCCTGATGTACCATTCGCATGGAGTCAGGTGAAGCGTGGTTTCGGGATCCAGCCGACCGATCCACAGAGCGGCCATGCTCAAGTCTTCATGAAGTTACTTGTGGGAGATTTGCTTCGATTCTGGAAGAATTGAACGCCAGCGAAGGATGAGAACCCGTCTCCTGACGGACCGTCCAACTTGCCGATCGGCTCATGTAAAGTGATGTGCCATCGAGGTGAGCGATCTGATCGACACCGTTGTTTCGGTGTGCTCCAATGTCAATAGGCCGAGTAGGCATGATCTGCGGAGATCGTCACCGTGATCTGTGACCTAATGTCACGTGACTACGCCAAGAGTGCCGCATTCACGGGGTTGATATGAGACAAGATGCAGTGAACGGGACACCGACTGTCACCAGAGTGCACCTACTCCCAGCCGAACGTTGGTGGGGTGGCGCGGTGGTCGACGGCTACCATATGCCCTTCGCTCCCGGTTACCATCGCGACCTCGACGATGTCGGCGCCAATCAAGGCATGCCATTGCTGGTCAGCAACCGCGGCCGCTCAATCTGGTCCGATCAGCCGTTTTCCTTCACAGTCCACGACGACCAGATCAAACTGTGCAGCACACGGCCGGGCCAGGAGTTCACCATCACGGGCGACGAGGCAGAGGGCGGTGGCACGCTCCGCTCCGCCTATGTCGGAGCTGCAGCCCGACATTTCCCGCCCGCCGGCGGACGGCCCCATTCACTGCTGTTCACCGCTCCGCAATACAACCTATGGATTGAGACGCTCTACTGGCCCTCACAGCTTAAGGTGCTCGACTACGCCAAGAGCCTCTTAGCCCACGGCTTCCCGCCGGGGGTTCTGATGATCGACGATCGGTGGCATGAGGATTACGGCGACTGGACCTTCCATTCCGGTCGGTTTCCAGATCCTCCTGGCATGCTCCACGAGCTAGGTGAAATGGGTTTTGAGGTAATGCTCTGGCTCGTCCCATACGTCACCGCCGACTCTCCGGTGTACCGTGAACTGACCGCTAAAAAAATGCTGATCACTGGCCCCGACGGACGGCCCGCGATAGGGAAGTGGTGGAACGGTCGCAGCGCCGCCCTCGACCTACTCAACCCCAGGGCGCTCCGCTGGCTCACCGAACAGCTCCGTCGACTGCGGGCCATGGGGGTCGCCGGTTTTAAGTATGACGGCGGAGACGCACCATTTTACGCGGCACTTGGCCAAGCTCGACCCGAGCAGTACACCATCGCTTGGAATCGCGTAGGGCTCGGCCAGGATTTCACCGAGTACCGGGACGCCTGGCTCGCTGGCGGTCTACCACTGGTCCAGCGGCAGCGCGACAAGTTCCACGACTGGGGGGCTGCTAACGGACTGGGTAGTTTGATCCCTAATGGCATCGCCCAAGGTCTGACCGGACATCCCTTCACTTGCCCCGATATGATCGGCGGCGGCGACGATGCAGTGTTCCCTTTCAACGGCGATGAAGGGAGCTTCGACCAGGAGTTGTTCGTTCGATATGCTCAGTGCTCGACGCTCTTCCCGATGATGCAATTCTCTGTCGCGCCTTGGCGTGTACTCGACGAGGAGCATCTGGCGTACTGCCTGGAGGCTGCCAAGCTCCGCGCGAGGTTCGGGCAGTTGATCGATAGTCTCGCTGATCAGGCAGCACAGACCGGGGAGCCCATCCAGCGTTCCCTCGACTACCAGTGGCCCGGTCACGGATATGAGTCCATCACCGATCAGTTCGTCCTCGGTGAGAATATCCTTGTCGCTCCCGTAGTAACCAAAGGAACTAGACAACGGACTTTGCATCTGCCACCGGGGACCTGGCAGGATGGCAACGACCCACAGCGAGAACCTATCGAGGGCCCCGCGGTCATCGAGGTCGATGCTCCTGTGGGTATGCTTCCTTACTTCCTTTCAACGGCGAGTGGAACCACACCGTGTGGTTGACCACGGTATCTCCATCCCGACCTTGACTCTTTCGCCGAACCGGGACATGCCCTCGACTCGCACCTTGCGTCGAGGTGGTCACCAAATGGTCTCCAACTCCGAGTTGTAGAGACTGAACAACGTGATCCGCACAGCAAAGAGCCGGTCTGGCTAAGTTTTCGCTCACGCAGGCCAGGCGAGCGACACCCGACCGGTGCCCTGGACCGGAAACGACACGATCGGCGTGTGTCCTTTGCGGCCCCAGGTACGCCCCTGGAGCGACCTCAGGTTCTGACCGGCCTCGTCTTCGAAGCACAGCCACCCAGGCGCCTGCCAGCTCCAGCCCAGCCGATGCAGCAAGTAACACACCCCGCCCACCGTGTAATCCACCCGGAAGACTCGCCCGATCACCTCGGCATCGCGCCAGCGTCCAGCACTGATCCGGCCACCCATACGCCCTCGGCCCGCCGGCCAGGAACCTGCTCCAGACGCGCCAACTGGGCCTCATCCAGCTTGCACACCGCCCCGCCCGCTCCTTTGGAAGCCAGCGCCCGCCGCCACCGGTCGGCCGACATCCGAAACTCCCGCGCCACCTGCGCATCCGTCGCGCCCTCAGCGAAACGGTCCGCCGCCCGCATCCGCACCTGCCGTATCAGCCCACCACCATCGGGATACCTCATGCACTCCAGAAAGCACACCGACGCCCTCTGCCGACTCACGCCCAGGCCAGGCCATATAACCCTCACCTTTAAAGGTCTCTAGTACGGCAGCCGCCATTTGTTAGCGGACCTGGAATATGCGGTGGCCAAGCGGGCTCGGTGATGGAACCAGCGGGCGCGTGCTTGATGACGTCGTCTCCAGGCTGACCAATGCGCGGCGTGTTCCAGCGACGAGGTGGGGGTGGTTGTGGCGTTGAACAGATGCTTGATCTCGGCGACCGTCAGCGGGATCAGGCCGAGATCCTCGGGCGGCTGTTCGTCGGGGTGCCTGGGCGTCATGGCCTGGGTGTCGGTGCAGTGCCGGGCAGCTGCGGCGTTGGCCACGCAGACGGCCAGGGCGGCCATGACCAGCACGAGGTGCCGAAGAGCCTCATAGAGGCGGACCTGGGATTTATCCAGGCCGAACAGGCTCTTGCCGGCCTCGAAACTCTCCTCCACCGGCCATCTCAAGCCTGCGGCGGCGATGAGGCGGGGCAGCGTGACCGGGTGGCCGTCGGGGACGAAGCAGTAGTGGAAGGCCAGCTCGCCGGTCGTGCGGTGCTTGCGGATGAGCAGGAAGTGGGTGGGGCTGGCGGTGGCGATCCAGGCCCAGGCGTAGGTGCGTTCGCCCTTGGAGCCGTCTCCAGCTGAGCGGATGGTCCACTTGTGTTTCTGCTTCAAGTACCTGGCCACGGCCTGCTCGCAGGTCAGGCAGGTGCCGGCGCCGAGGGTGAGGGTAAAGGTGGCGCGGATGCGCAGGACGTAGGCCTGGCCGTGTTCTTCCAGGAAGGCGCGCAGGCTGGTGCAGGCGCCGTAGACCTCGTCACCGGTCACGAAGTCCAGGCGCACGCCGTCGGCGTAGGCCTCGCGCAGCAGATCGCCGGCCAGTTCGCCCTTGGTGGCGAAGGTCAGATCCAGCGGCAGGCCGGTGGTGATGGCGGTGACGGGGTCGCTGATCTGCTCGGCGGGGATCCACTGCCGGGCACCGATCAGCGCGTGCCCGGCTCCGGCGCGCACGTAGGCCAGGTAGACGGTGTTGATGCCGTTGTCGATGCCGCCGGCGCACCCCATGTGCTGGCGCTTGACGCCCGCCGTGGCCACGCCCTTCTTCTCCTGTCCGGACTCGTCCAGCACGCCCACGGTCAGACTTCCTGACCGGGCGGCGGCATCGAGTCGGCTGACGACGAAGCGGCGGATGGTGCTCATCGCGCCCGCGGTGTCCCACCGGGCACGGTTCAACAGGCGCTGGGTAGCGTCCGGACAGCATCGCCGATCCACTCGGCGATCGTCCAGCCGTTGCGTCTGGGCAACTCAGACAGGACGGCTCGAACGTACTTGGCGGCCTGCAGTCGCGGCTCGATCCGGGTGAACATCGGCGCCAGCGCGGTCATGAGGTCGTCGAGGTTCCGTTGCACCAGGGTGGCCTCTACGATGAGGGCAGCAGCCGCTTTGGATCTTGTTCTCGTCACACAGACATGATCACGAGCGGCTGCTCTCATTGTCGGGGAAACCCATCAGAAGATCACAGCGACCAGGCGCGCGTCATCTCAGGTCACGCAGCAAATGGCGGCTGCCGTACTAGTTACCGGAGCTGCTATAAGATCGTACGCCAAGCCTAAAGAGCCGCAGGGCTAGCACCCAGACAATCGCAGCACACACAGGGCCCATCAGAGCCACCCACGCCATCTCTTCAGCCTGCGTCAAATAGTTCACCGGAAAATACGCTATGAAAGCGATCGGAAAAGCGATTGTCAATCCGACTCTGATGGCGCTGGAATAAATCGAGAGTGGATAACGTCCAAGTTCGTACAACGGCTCTGCCATGTCTCCGGTTTCGAACGGGCTATTGACCCAGAAACATATGCAATTCGCGAGAAGAGTGAGTCCCGCACGCAAGGCCAATCCGGCAATTACTAAACAGGTGGCAATCAACCCATGGGCAAAACTCCAGGAGATTTCTGTCTGCCAGAGTGCTCCCGCACATAACGCAACACCAAGTACGACACTGCCGATACCCTCAGGAGACATCCATGAGGTCAGCACAGAAAGGAAGGGTGAAATGGGGCGAGTTAGATAAATATCAAAGCGACCGCGATAGATCGCATCGCTCGTTGTCCATATCCCGTCAAAGAATAGTTGCGTAGTACCTGCGGCAATAGTCATCACCCCATAAATTAAGACAAGCTTAGCGGCAGGCCATCCATTGATATTCGGTGCCTGTTGATAGATTACATGAATAAATAGTAGGCCCATTCCGTCGGATAGTGCCGAAGACCCTGCCAAGAGAACGGCATCCGATCGATACTCAGCATATATATGCAGCCGGATCTTGAAAAACCAGAAATATAAGGCAATATTTCTTTTCCAATTGGTCACAACTTACCCGCCTTGCAGCGTCATACGGCGAAGACCGTAATACCACAGTAGTTCGGCAAGAAAAATAAGACCAAATATCCATCCTACTTGAATCGCAATGCCTATGAGGGCTTCACTGTACCCACCCCGCCCTATCGCAATTTGAGCGGGAATGGTTACTATGCCTTGAAATGGCAAGTAACTGGCAATACTATGAAGCCATGCGGGAAACATGGAAAGGGGAACTACCGCCCCAGACAGAACGGCTGTTACGGCCCGGCGGATCCGCTCCACCCCATAGGAGTTGTAAGTCCAAAGAGTTCCCAAGACCCACGTTGTACTAATACAAGCCTTAACAACGACGGCAAGTAAGACGGAAACAAGGAAGAGTAGCCAGCCAGTTAAGCTCGATGGTAGCGCTAAATCACCCATGAGAGAACTGAGGGAAATAAAGAGAGCGATTCCAGCTAGCAGATCGAGACTACACTGTCCAATTGACTCACTAAGGCGCAGCACGCTAAGCCGCCAAGGCCGCGTCAAGTCACAGATAACGTCACCACGAGAAATTCTGCTACCCAATCCGCCATTGCTATCCATTAAAACTGTAAAGAGGGCAGAAACAAGCACGTAGGTTTTCATCTGCGACCATTCAAATCCAGCGACTTGAGCGCGATCGACAAAAACCATCTCCCAAATAAAGAACGGTACGGCCACTCCGGTTAAAGTGGCGGGAATTCTTACTAAGAGCCAGCCTCTGGCAACAAATCCAAGCTGAATATTAAGTCTCAATATTGTCGCGTACAAAAGCATTCGAGTATAAAGCAGATCACATATCGGCTCCCAACTTCTGCATATGTGTCTCATCTCGATTTCTCACCTAGGCCATTTGTAGTAAGCTGTCTAATGGCGTCTTCGATAGAAGGTGACTCAATCACAAGGTCTATCACATCGTAGTTGGCGAGAACGTCGGAAACTAATTTCGCTGTTTGAACAGCCTGCTCGTCAAAATGCACGAGTAGCTGTGTCGCCATCGGCTGTTCTACTTCGATGTTAGGTAGCCTTATCAGCAAATTAGCATCAGCCGTTTGCCGCGTAGTCACCTGCAGTGTTCGAATTCTAGCGAACTCTTTAATCGCAGACTGCAGCAAGCCGTCGAAAATTAAACGACCCTTGTCAATCATAGTTAGGCGATCACAGATTCGCTCAACGTCCGTGAGATCATGTGAAGTAAGAACGAGCGTCATACTTCGTTGATTCTGCATTTCTCGTAGGACCGTACGTACTCGTTCTTTAATGAATATGTCCAAACCAATGGTCGGCTCATCTAGAAATAGAACTGCCGGCTCGTGGAGTAAGGCTGCACATATATTGGCACGCGTTCTCTGCCCTAGCGAAAGTTGACGGACTGGGGCGGATAGAATATCGCCAATCTCTAATAGGTCAACGAGTCGGCCGAGGATGCGATTATACCGCGTAGATTTTATCCCATAGATCGCCTTAAGAGCAAGAAATGATTCTCTCACAGGCAAATCCCACCAAAGCTGATCCCGTTGTCCCCATACAACACCGATGTGCATAGCGTTCTGGCGACGCTTGCGAGCCGGGTCAATACCATTAACCCGCACTGTTCCGTGAGTCGGCTCAATAACACCGGTCAGCATCTTTATTGTAGTGGATTTACCTGCGCCATTGGCTCCGACGTAACCGACACTTTCCCCGGGTTCGATCGTCAGATCGATCTCTGCTACGGCAGAAACTTCCTCGAAGGAAGGTTTCACAAGATGGCGAAGAGCTCCCCGTAACCCAGGTTGCCGCTGCGGACGACGATATTTTCGGACAAGGCCATTAGCTCTGATGCTGCCGAGCTCACCTGTATTCAAATCATTAACCTCGACGCTATTGTACGGTTAGACTCGGCAAAATCCGAATTGCATTTTGTTGATAGAAGCTTTCCAAGATCTTCTCGGAGAGTCCTAAGCCTGAAATGTTCCATCTGCCACTGTTTTTCGGATTGGAACTATATGGGAAATACTCGTCTTCCGTCTCCAAGAATCGAAAATATAGCTCATAGGCTCTACGGGCGGGTGGGAAGTGGTCAGTGGCGAACATGAATCGTCGCGGATATTTTTCTATTAGAGACCGCGCAGCTCTCGGTTGTCGGCCCAGCTGATAGAGGCGTGCTGCAATGTCGATATATAGATTCGGTGCTTTTTGAAGTAGCCTATCCAGACGGCCGAGATCCTCCGCATGGCATCCAACATGGAGGCCCACGAAGGTCGTTCCAGGGTGCCTCAGTACTAGCTTCTCGAAGGCCGTTATGAGACGTTCGAAGCTAGGTGTGTCAGCTCCTGCGTATGACCATTCAGGTGCCGTTAAAAGCAGCTCGAGGAATTCATTTTCCTCGTCAACAGGATCAAAGAAGGCTCGTGGGTCGGCCGTGTGAATAGCTACAGGTACGCCAAGCTCGCCTGCCATGATCCAAAGTTCTTCAAGTCGCGGATCGTCCGGCAAGACCAGATCACCAGAACCGTCCCTCACTTTTAAACCGAGATCTTTCCACACCTTGAGCCCTTTGGCTCCGCATTCTACAGATCGTCGAAGGCTTGCTGCGAGTCTATGGCCGAAGCCAGGTACTCTTAACTCGTTCCAGTCAACATGACAGAAGGTGGCAAATTGTCCCGGGTAAGCGTTATCGTACCGGTTCAGATTCTCTAGAAGCTCCTGGCCCCATCTCCCGTCTAGATTGACTATTCCTGCGATGTTGCACGAATCCATCAATCCTACGAGTTCTCCAACATCTGGAGCTGTCCACTCTCGTCCGTCTCCTATGAAGGAGGTAAGCCATTTCCCAAGGTGATTATGCATGTCAATTGCCGGAAATCGGGCGGCGGAGACATGATGTTCTGGAAGAGTTAACTGGGTACGAGGCCGATAATCTCGAAGCAGAAGGTTTCTTAGGTCGCGATTGCTAGGTTGACTTGGCATTTGCGTTCCCCTTTTCAGTGAGCTCCGAGATAAGCTGCGCATACTTATTAATGGACGAGTCTACTTCGAAATCCTTAACTCGTTCACGATAGCCTTCTGTCGTTGGGCGATTTTCGATTGCTGATATGATCGCAGACGCGAACGAGTCCTCGTCGCCGAGCGGGATTAGTGTCCCGTAGACGCCATTCATCAGTAGTTCTCGGTTTCCTCCTAGACTATCCGTTGCAACGATAGGAATTTCGCACGCAAGCGCCTCAACAAGTACGTTGGGAACGCCCTCAATAATTGACGGCAAGGCAAACACGGAAGCTCGACTCATGAAGGCATATATATTAGAAATATGTCCCGGGAAAGCAATGTAGCCGGCAATGCCCAGCTCGTCGGCTAGTCTTTCATAATTCCGGCCACATTCACCTGCGCCTAGAATAACCAATCGAGTGTCCGGTCGGGCCGTGTGGACCTTCTTGAACGCTCGTATTAGCATCTCAAAGTTCTTCTCTGGCGCGAACCTGCCGGCAGCAAGCACTACATTTATCCCAGAAGTGCTATCTAGCCAGGGATGTCCCGACATTTCGTCCATGTGCTGATCGATATCCGACGGGATGACGGGGTTGTTGATTGTTATTACCTTATTTCGCGGCATATGTGCAAGTTCTGAAATATCCACTGCCGCGGATTCGCATAGAGCAATAACCGCATCTGCTTCGCGATAGTATTTTCGAACCTTTCTTAAGAGGTTTCTCTTATAGATCCAACCTCCACCCGTGTAGTCATTGATCAATCGAGAAGGCATTGTATGCTCTACTACGACGACAGGAAAGTCTTTCGCTAAGCGTTGTCGAGCATGCAACGTCTGTATATTGACTTCCGTTAAGTGGGATATCGCGATCTTTGGCGGTCTGCGGTGCCACATGCTTTGAAGCTCGCGCACTCGCTGTCGATCCGAGGTGCCACGTAACATGACGATCTCGATACCGGGGGGAATCGCTCGGGCTATCCACCTTCCCCGAAGAAGGATTGTCACTTCGAAGTTCATTCGACTTAATCCTTCTGCAAGTGCGACCACAACGCCCTCCGCGCCCCCATGGCCTAGATGCCCAGCCAGTATTGTAATTGGAAGGCGCTTGTGCATAGTCAGACCTCTTGCTTCATGCAGTGTTGTCATCTTTACGCTAGCTTCAGATACAACAAGTCGTAGATCAAGTCTTTTGGATCTTGCATTCTGATCAGTTGTGTGGTAGTTCTGCACGCTTTCTTGTCAGGGTGTTGTCGCCAGCGACATGGGACCACTCGAGAGGAAGTTGCCCCGAGCAAGGACCGCTGGTTTGCCAGTGATGAAATCACCCAAGCGTCGGTTTTGGAAGATGACCACCCGGTTTACTCATGTTGAGTTCGTAGGGTCATGAGATCGTGACTGGCTGCTGTTTCGGGTGTATGCCGGAGGTGTACGATACGGCGAGCGGGGCGGATACACGCCTGAGGAGTAGCTATGGCGTGAACGGTTATGGATGAAGGCAGCCGATAGGTTCGAGGCAGGGCCACGACCAGGCAGGGGGCGGTCGAGTTCCCGGTGAGCGAGCGGTCGGTGGGCTGGTGGCGCGCGGCCTAGTAAGCCGGTTGTGAGTATGAAGGACGCCACGTGAGGGTAAGCAATCAGAGGGTTCTGTGACGCTGGGTGATACGTGCTGATCAGGCGTCGAGTGCGACGGGCGGCATCCAGAGGTTGCCGGTGAAAGCGCGGTGGATCGCCTTGAAGGCGCTCAGCCCGTGCTTGCGGGCGCTGTCGAGGTAGGAGCGGATGGTCAGCCAGTGCGTGGCGCCGTTTTCGGATTGATGGCAGCCGGAGATCTTCACCTGGGTCTTGACCGGGCGCAGCGCGCGCTCGCCGGTGTTGTTCGTGAACGGCACCCAGCCGGGGAAGTCGGCGAAGCGCAGCACGTCAGCGGCCCGGTCCCGCAGGCGTTCCAGCAGGTTACGGGCCGGGGATTGTTTCCGTCCTGGGGCGCGGGGATGCAGCGACAGCCCGACCGCGATCCCGTGGTGGAAGGATTCGAGGTAGATCCGCGCCCGTTCGGGCGGGATCTGTGACAGTCCGGCCTCGCGGGCCTTGATGACGTGTTTGTTCAGCTCGGCCAGGGCCCAGCGGATCTGGGCCGGCCACCGCTGGCGGGGGTGGTCTTCGGCTGCGGCGGTCAGCTCTCTGACCAGGTGCGCCCCGCACAGTTGGTGCCGGGCGTGCGGGTAGCCGTCGTACAGCGACAGCGAGTCGTGCACCAGCACCCCGCGGAACTCGGGCAGGACGCCGAGGGAGTTGGCGCCCTGGCGGGAACGTTCGCCCAGGCCGAGCAGGGTCAAGGTGGTCGTGCAGGCCACGTGCAGCCAGCGGCGCCTGGTCCCGATCCGGGTGGTGGTCTCATCGACGTGCAGTACGTGCGCCAGTGTCAGCAGCGCGCGGATCACGGTGATGCTGTCGGCGACCAGGGCGGCGGCCTCGCCGAGGATCGACGACACCCAGCCGGGCGAGACCTGCGCTCCGGTGACGTCGGCGATCAGCTGGGCACAGCGTTCCACCGGCACGTGCTGGAACACCAGCAGATACGCCGCCAACGCGCGCAGGTTCGGCCCGTACGACGACGGTGCGCCCGCCACCTGCTCGGGCATGTCCGCACTGGTGAGGCGACCGCACCCGCCGCACCGGCAGCGATGCGCCCGATGCTCGGTCACCGTCACGGTGACCAGGGGAATGTCGCGGACTTGCCGGCGCGAGTAGCCGACACTGTCGGTGGCCGACAGCGTCTTCCCGCATCCGCCGCAGGCGGCCGGGAGGTGGCCCTCGAGCTCGTCGGGGACCTCGGCCATGGCCAGGCCGTTGCCCGGCGTGCCAGGCTGGCGGCCCCGCTTGCGCCCGCCCTTGGCCGGTGGCTGCTTCTCCGGACGGACGCAAGTGTCACTGGACGGCGGTAACGAGGAGTTCCCCGAGTTGCGGCTCTGCCTGCGTTCCAGCTCGGCGACCCGCGCGCTCAGCCGCTCCACCGTCGTTTCCAGCCGCGAGATCGTCTCACGCTGAGCCTCGATCGTGGCCATCTGCCGGACCACCAGCGCGGCCAGCTCGTCATACGACGGGCGGCGCTCCGGGGTCTTCGACACCCCAAGATCATCCCACCCTGCTGGTGATGCTCACGCCAGCATGATCACGAACTTCTGAATGCCTACGAGCGAACCGGGCTGGCCTTGGCGCCTGGCGTTCGCGAGTACTTCTCCGCGGCCGACCGGGTGCAAGTGTTCTGGTAAAGCATGAGCAAACCTGATCTGAGGGGTGAGTTCTGCCTCAATCACTTGCACTGGGCGCTGCTGAGGGGCGAGGTGCCGCAGGATGCTTCGGGACGATCAGCAGGGATCCCGTGAAGATGGAGGTGCTTGGTCAGCTTCGCATTCTGGACCAGGAGCCGATGGCCGGAACGGCCCGGCTCTCCGCACTGCGCCTCACACCCGGCGGGGACGACCCGCAGGTGTGGCTCTACGACATGAACCACGAACGCCTCGAGTTGCTCGACCTCGACTACGCGGGTTACCTGGAGAACCTACTGGTCACCAAGGGTGCCTACCAGTGGCAGTATCTCTTCGCCGAGGTCAATTTCAAGGAGCCTGAGTTCCACGACACCGCACGACACCTGTCCGAAGTGCTGCGCATCTGTCCGGAGATGTTCCCGGGCCATGACTACGCGCCTTTGCAGGAACGTCTGGAGGCGCGGCTCTGAACGCGTGAGGGCGCAGAGCTTGAGGACAGCTTCGGCGTCGGCCAGGTCGACGGGGCCCTGCAGAAGAGCTGCACCCCCCGCAGCTTCCTGGCCACCGCAGGCGGCGACATGCCCGCGGCGAACAACCCGGCAGCCTCCAAGCGGACCTGTTCACGCTTGGCTCGCGCCGCCGGGGTCAGACCACCACCATCCGGATAACGCATCCCACCGGCATACTCCCGAACCCCGCCGCGAGCAGGCAACCGCGCGGTGACACCTCAGTCTTTCAACCTCTGTACTGCGACCGAATCTCAAAACCGGCTCACTAGATGCTTAAGTCCTTAAGTGGGTGTTTGATCATGCGAGTTCTGACTGGTTCGTATTTCAGGTGCATCGCCAGGTTGGGGTGGATTCTCGGGTGAGTCGGCGGCACGGCTGCTGAGCCGCCCACTGCCGCGCCTTGCGGGCGCAGTCCCGGCACAGCGGCGCATCCGGTGAGCGGACCAGATGCCCGTACTCGAGGCAGACGCGCGAGCACGTGATGCACCGGCCGGTGCCGGTCTGCAGCACCCGTTGCCTGCCACAGGCCGGGCAGGACGTCTTGGCGGCTGCCTCCTTGAGCCTGCTCACGCAGCGGCCGCAGCGCTGGCGGTCGATGATGCCGACCGGGCCACCCAGTCCACGCAGTCGCGTTGCCGTTGCCCCATCGCCGCCCTCCGAGCTCAGGTCACAGCGGTGGCATGGACCGGCCGCCGCTGGAGGCGGTCTTCGGCGCGGTCACCGGTTGCGGCGGCCGGACGGGCCGCTCGACGGGAGTGGTGTCCACCTCGAACAGGTCGCTGGGGTGCACTCCAACGCGGTGCACAACGCGGCCAGGGTGGACAGCTTTACCTGCGTGGGCTTCTTGGTCAGCAGCGCCGACACCGACGCCGCCGACAGCTCCACCCCGGCCTTAACCGCCAGCAGCCACCGCAGCTGAGTGCCGGTCCACACCTCTCGCTGCGCCGCGGCCATCCGCAGTTTCCACCGGATCTTCATGCGGTCGGCTCCCCTAGCGCGGTCAACTCGCCCAGGGTGCTGGCCACCGCCCGGCGATAGGCATCTTCGATGAAGGTGGCTGAGGGGCGAACATTGCGCATCGTCGAGCTGACCGTGCAGTGCCCGAGCAGTTGCTAGATGGCCACCAGGTCCACGCCGCGCTCGTAGTTGTGGTGGCACACGCCCGGCGCAGCGCATGCGGGCTGACCACTCGCTCTGAGGACGGCCCTCCAACTGCATGAGATAGCGCAGCCGGTTACGGATGGTGCCGCGATGCAGGACCCCGCCGGACTCATCGGCGAACAGCACCGCCGAGTCGGGGAAGCGGCTGCGCACGTCATTGAGGAACCAACGCAGCACCACGTCCAGCCCATCCAGCATGGGTACCCACCGCGGCCGCGGCCCGGAGGTGTGAGCACCCTTGCCGAAGCGACATGCAGCTTGCACCTTGAGGAAATCAAAAAAGCCGCTCACCCGCTCCGACGTCGACGGCAGCTCGGCCGGCGAGTCATTGCCGACATGCCGAGCTGAAACCCCCTACGCCATCTGCGGCTTCGTCTACACCGCAGCCAAGCACGGCGTGGACATCATGACCGTGATCCGCGACGCACTCCTGGGCCGGGCCTGGATACCGCCCGACCCGGCACCGGTCTGATTCCGGCTACAGCCGGCGATGACCTACAGCCGAAAACGATCACACACCGCAATCACGCAACGCCGGAATGCGCCGAACGTGAATGCTTACCCATGTCCGTGGACGTGACCACAGGGGGCAAGACCGCTGCCCAGCCGCTTGACAAGAAGGATCGAGACGACAGAGTAGAACGGCCTGACCCAGCCGGACGATCACGCACGTGCAAGCCGTAACCAATCAAGGTTTATGACTAGGCGGATCTTGCGCTTGTCAGATCGCCGTGGTTTTATGATCGTTGTGTCTTCATACACCTTGAACTGCCCAGCAATATTCAGGTCGTATTTGGGCTGGCGTCTCGCGGCGAGACTCACATGTTGCCCAACGATAAGGGCGCGATGAGCTGCCCGTGGCAGCGGCATGTTGGTGGCAATCAGTATGCCGTAAAAGAATGTTTCTGCGGTGTCGATACCGCGCCTGTGGTGCGGGCGGTTCAACCCAGGGGTCTCGCTGTCGCCACCGCCACACCGGGTCCCATTAAATATTCCGCCGCCGGATAGAAGTCTTTTTACCGGTTTCCAGAGACTCTGGGTGGCAGGATGGTCAGGCTCTATCAATGGCGGACAGGGCACCGATATAGGCATCTGATCCGAGCGCGCCGGATTAGCTAGGCCCACTGCTCACAACGCTCCATGGAATCAACACGGTTGTCTCCAGGCTACCGAATCCTCAGTATGAGGAAATGCCAGAAAGGAGAACGGGAGAATCTCACAACGGAGACAGCAACACGATCTTGCCGCTTTGACCGAGGCGGCCCCCCATGCCTATCTAACTCGTCACTTCGGTGAGGTCAACGTGAGGACGCAGCCCGGCCAGCTGGAGCGGATTATCTGTCATCTCGATGTGCAATCCTCCAATGTTCACACCACCTCTGAAGACTTCACCCTCCTCGATTGGGACGACGCGGGGCCGAGCTCACCGGGCTGGGAGTTGGCGGCCATACTGCCGCGCTGGTTTGCGAGCGACGGCGCTCTACACCTGGAAGCTCCCGTCCGGACGACGAAGATTTTGCCGCGAGGCGGGTGGCCTTGGCCTATTGACCAGCATATCCATCGCCATGCACGCGACCATCAACATGAACTACAAGGGGGCTCAGACGAGACTCGCCTTAGATCGGGCAGCCGACCCGGAACATCGTGAGAGGGCTCACCACCAAGCGCTCAGAGCGCTCTACGTCACCCTGCAGCAAACCGTCTACCAAGAAACCATCGACGTCATTACCGCCTGAACCGTTCTCTCTTTCATCCGACTTGTTTAATGCCAGGAAATGGGATCTCCATGCCTTCCTTACTCGCATCGGTAATCATTCCCTGCCACAATCGAACGACTGCCATACGCAATGTCCTGGCGAGCTTACGCGAGCAGGATGTTCCGGCTGACACCTTCGAGGTCGTCGTCGTGGACGATGGCTCGGCCGTACCTTTGGACCAGGAAATCCCTGAACTCAACTCTGCTCCGTCGATAAAGTTTCTCCGGCATACGGCGCCGAAAGGAGTTCAGGCAGCTCGCAATGCCGGCGTCGAACTAGCCGGAGCCGAAGTCCTGATTTTCCTGGATGTCGACTGCATTGCTCGATCTGACCTCGTAGCCAATCATATTGTCGCCCACGAGGGAAGGGATGTGGCGATCTGTGGCTTCACAAGTACGCGTGAGCTGTCCCCAAGCAGCTGGCGGCTGCTCATGGGTGATGGCTGGGACTTCTCTGACAGCCGGGCCACGTTTGCGCGGGCGGCCGGTGAAAGTCTTCTGCACGACCCATTGACCGAGCTACTGGCGATGCCCACACCGGTCGATTGGTCCTTCTTCTGGACACACAACGTCAGCGTTACAAGGGCGGCGTTTCATAAGGCCGGCGGCTTCTCTGAGGATTTCCCTTTCAAAGGTGTCGAAGACGTGGAGATGGGCTATCGGCTCTATCTGGCTGGGTTCCCCACGATCTTTGATCCCAACGTAGTGGCGCTGCACCAGCCGCACGTCAGAGATCGCAACGGCGACATCATCAAGGACCGGCAGAACGAACTCGTGTTCGTGGGGAAGTTTCCCAACGTCGAAGTCGAGGCAGTGTGCAGCTACGACATTGTACGAGCCCGCGAACTTGCGCCCGTGCTCCAGCGATTCGCCGGTGGGATCACCACGGAGTCGGCAGACTGCTCGAAGCTCGCCGAACTCGAGGAACTGCATCCCAGGATCTCCGCCGCTGATCGGATACTTCTGGCCGGTTCGATGGAAGGCTGGCCCAAGGATCTACCCTTCCCGGTGACGTCCTGCTTCCCTGGGCACGGGACCAGGCAGGAGGATGAGCGACTTTCGCTGATCGGCACGCGTATCCCCTATTCGGCCGGGGCCTTCGACCTCGGCATCATTACCGACTACTGGCGGCACTTCCCCGAGCGCACGATCGCGAGGATCTTCTCCGAGCTGCTGCGCACCTGCCGGGAGGTGCTGGTGCTGTCCAAGGTCAGCACGGCTCCGGCTGCAGCTCCCGACGCTGAGCTCGCGGCCGCCCTCCACCAGCATGATCAGCCGTATTGGGAGTTCACCGTCGAGGTCAAGCGGGAGCTTCACCAGTTCGACCTCGCAGAGCTGGCCGTCATTCCTGACGGGCCAGCGGGCTTCCTGCTGACTGAGGCGCCCTGGGAGCGCGTTGGCATGGGCGCCACGATGGGGCAAGTGAGGGGCCGATAGCAAGCCGCTGCCAAGGAGTCCGGCCTATGCGCGGCACGCAGAGTCGCCGGATGGACACGGATCGAGGACGCATGTGCTCCATCGACGGATTCAGTAGGGACTTCTACGAAGTTCACGGATATCTGCTCGTCCGGGGCCTGCTGGAACCTGGCGAGGTCAATGCCCTTCGAGAGGAAGTCCAGCAGGCATTGAGTTCCAGCTACGATTTTCGGCGGCGGCCTCTTGATTTCGCGACGGGAACGGCCGGCCTGTACCTGCCGATGGTCGGGCCTGCCACGCCGCTCAGCCGTGCGTTGCTGGCCGACTCTCGATTCCTGGGTGTGGCCGGGACCCTGCTTCGCTCACAAGTCGTGCCCAAGCCCGCGAAGGGAATCTTGTACCGGGACGCGTCGCCATGGCACTGCGACTCAGCGGATGAACGGCTGCGGGCGGTGAAGGCCGTGGCATACCTCGACCCACTGGCAGCTTCCACGGGAGCGCTTCAGGTGCTGCCAGGCTCGCATCAGTTCGAGCAAGCAGGACGCCTCGCCAGATATCGCGACCGTTGGCCAGCCAGGGAACCGGTGTTCGATGAGCGCGACGAGGCTGGGCGCTGGCCCGGAGTCGTCCTCGCCACGAATCCAGGTGACGTCATCTTCTTCGATGTTCACTTGTGGCACGCCAGCCTGCTTGGGCGCGACCGGCTGCAGTGGAGCGTCTCCTACGCCGCAACCCCCGTCGGCAACCTTGATCGCGAATCTGTCCGCTCGTATATCAGCTCCTTTCTCTCCGCGGGCCACAATTTCGATCTTGCGGTTTACCCCTACTACGACCCTGCGTGGTCGGGAGCTTCACGACCAGCGTTTGCCGACGTCATGGCAAGTCTAGAACTCATTCAGCTGGAGTCTGACGGTGATGGACTCGATCAATAACTTCTACGACCCGCATCTCTATGACCTCAACGTCGGCCACGCGCCCCGGGTCGGGCCGACCTATCACAAATACACGAGTGAGCTGGCTCCTGGAAGCCGAGTGCTGGAGCTGGGCTGTGGCACTGGCGACACCCTTCTGCCGCTCGCCAGGCACGGATTCGACGTCATCGGCCTGGACAGTTCTCCAACCATGCTCGCCCGGCTGAGCGACCATCTGGAGAAGGAGAGCCCCGACGTGCGAGCACGGGTGCGATTGCAGCAAGAAGAGTTACCACGGCTGCCGGATCTCGGGACGGTCGACGCGGTCCTTCTACCCAACGACTTCATCGGCCACATGCTCAGCGATGACCTGTTGAACGAACTGGCGGCGAACGTACGCACGGTCATTAAGACAGGCGGGACGGTTCTGCTCGATGCTTCCCGCTTCGACGTCGTGTTCCTGGGCTCCATCACGGGCACAGAGGGCGGGCTCACGCGCACCCACGGATCGTTCCCTTATCCCGGTGACCGCACGCTGCGCGTCGGTGAGCAGTCGGAATATGACGGCTTGGGGATCATCCAGAGCACCTTCCGCTATGAACTGCTCGATCCCGCCGGTTTCGTAGAACGGACCTGGTATCGAACCCTGCGCATGTACCCGCGCCGACTCAGAGAGGTCACGGCAACCCTAGAGCTCAACGGGTTCGCCATCACTCAGGTGGATCCTGCGGCGTTTCCACCCGGTCTTGACCACATTTTCATATCGGCCGCAGCGGTGTGAGGGAGGCGGCGTGACCATGATCAGCGACTGGACTGTCCGTCGTGAGACCAATCGCAGAATCAACTTGGAGGAATTTGAGCGGCGCGCAACCGCACTGATCAGCAGGCCGCGCGTACTGTTCGTCGAGTTGACCGAGAACTGCAATCTCGCATGCCCGATGTGCCGCTCGGCCGGACCGTTCGAGAAGTCGAAGAACATGAAGCAGGAGCTCTTCGATCGCATCGCGGAAGAGCTGTTCCCCACCGCCGAGATCGTGGACCTGCGTGGCTGGGGCGAGAGCGCCATACTCAAGCAGTTCCCCGAGTTCGTCGAGAAAACGCTCGCGTACGGCTGTCGCGTCAGATTGGTGACCAACCTGACGGTCTCCAACGAACGGCTGTGGCGCCGTTTGGTCAGCAGCGGCGCACTGATTACGGTCTCCTTCGACGCGGCAGAGCAGGAGACGTTCGGTGCATTGCGAAAGGGCACGAAGCTCGACATCGTTCTTCGCAATCTGGAGATTCTAGCTGATGAAGGTCATCGTAGCGGGGTCGGCACCGGCAACATCCACCTCAACGTGGTGGTCCAGACCGCCGCATTGCAAGAGCTGATCGGCATCGTCGGGCATGCCGCCAGGCTCGGCCTTAGCATCCGGCTCAATCCCGTCTCGCTCGGGGACGAGGATCCGGATAACCCACGCTTCCACCGCGAGGAGCTGCTTGATCGGCTACGACAGTCTGCGGCAGCCGCTGAGAAGGAGAATGTCGAGGTTCAGCTCAACGCGGCCTTGGCCCCTGAATGGGCCGCCCCTGAGCACGCTGACAAGACCTGCACGCATCCATGGATGTACTGCTACATCAATCATCGTGGCGAGGTCGGCTTCTGCGATCACCTCATCGGAGTCCCTGGAAACCAGTACCTCCTGGGCAATCTGTCCGTCAGCGAATTCGGCCAGATCTGGAACGGACCGGCCTATCGCCAGCTTCGGGCCGAACACACCGTTGGACGTTCAGCAATCTCGTCCCGATTCGAAGAGTGCCGTTGGTGCTATAGCAATCGGTACACCGACTTCGATGAACTCTCCTATCCGCCGTACGAGAAGCATCGTGTGCTGTTGACCTCTGCGGCTTGCGCTTCCTTCCAGCCGCTGCCGTCAGATCGACGCCCTCTACCACTGATAGCGCCCCTCCCATTGACCGAGGAAGGCAGCGATTCATGACCCCCGCCGTCGACCGATCTCATTGGCCGCAATGGCCGGAGACCGACCAGTGGTCGACCCAGGCTCTCGCGGCGACCCTACTCAGCGGGCGACTGGCCGTCAGTGGGTCCACTAGCCCGTGGGAATCGCGCGGCAGCGTGGCGTCTCGACGGCTCGCGGTGCGCGTGGGCCGCCGCCACTGCACTCTGACCACCAGTGGATCAAGTGCGATCGTGGTGGCTCTCCAGGCCTTGGGCGTCGGCCCAGGAGATATCGTGCTCATGCCAGCCACCACGTGGGTCAGTTGCGCCACCTCCGTCCTGCGGGTCGGCGCGACTCCAGCATTCTTCGACGCCACCGATGATTCTCCGTGTCTGCCGATCGATGGCGGATGCGAGCCGACGGTGCTGCTGGGTGTTCACCTCTATGCGCAGCACTTCGACCTAGAAGCGCTGCGCGCACGCTATCCCGGGGTCCAGCTCGTCGAGGACGCCTCGCACGCGCAGCTGGCGCCTACCTCGACAGGGCGCCTGGCGGGTACGCTCGGCGACATCAGCATCATGAGCCTGCAGGCCACGAAGATTCTCACCTGCGGGGAAGGCGGTGCGATCCTCACGGATGACCCCGCGATTGCAGCGCGAGTCGAATCCCTAGTGATGGATTCCCGCCGTCGCGCGCTGGTCGTTGAGGAGACCGCGGCCAACGAATTGGAGCCTGCCTTCCTGCTTCACGGAGCTAACCATGCGGCATCCGAACTGGCGGCGGGCCTTCTCATGGATCAGCTTGAGCGAATGCCCGCTCAGTCGGCACGGCGGTCCTCAGGTGCAGCGGCCTTCTGCGACCGTCTCATCGAGCTGGGCGCGAGGTACTTCGCCGATCAGGGTGCGTTGGAGTCAGGAAATTTCTACGGCCTCGCGGTTCAGATCCCCGACGAATGGGGGGATGCCAGCGAATTCGTCGCCGAGGTGCATCGAATCACCGGCCTGCTCCTGGACCGGGTGTACCCACCAGTCGTCGAAGGCCCTCTCTACCGCCCAAACACCATCAAACAGTACGCCCTGCTTGGCCACATAGGTCACCAGATTACGCATTCCAGGCGATGGCACGAACGCCATGTCGTGGTCCCTCACCAGGCCTTCCTCGCGGATCGGCAGCAACTCACGGGACTGGCGGATGCCATGTTCGACGGGCGGACAGCAGCACCCTTCGGGTCCGCACGCGCCACCGGGAGGCCGTCGATCGACGTGATCGTGACGACGCAAGGCCAGCGCAAGAGTCTCTCCGACGCGCTCGCGGGCGTCGCGCGGCAACAGGTAAACGCGGATGTGCGGGTCACTCTCTGGCTCGATAGTACATCCAGGCAGACGTCTGAGAGTCTGGCGCTGCTCCGGGATGCAGACCCCGCGATCGCGGAGATCCGCCATGTGGGCAATGACATCGCCCCACAGGAGCCGTTCGCCAGAATCGCAGCGATTCGTCAAGCAGCAGCGGACGGCTCCACTGCGGATTACGTAACGTTCCTCGACGATGACAACATCTGGGAACCAGATCATCTCTCCACTCTGCTGAGGCTGATCAGCCGGGGGTATCAGGCGGTTCATTCGTGGCGGACTCTCATGGATCCGCGTGGTGAACCGACAACCGTGGACCGATTCCCATGGTTGCCCGCCGGCCAAGCGGCTGCTTTGCGATATCGCGAATTGGCCGCTCGAGAGGTCTTTCGCAGTGGCCTCAACATCGTCAGAGACAGCGTGTCTGTCGGAATGGTAGATATGGGGGAGTGGATGTTCAGCAGGCGACTTCTGAACATCCTTAAGTTTCAGCGGGAACGCACACCGGAAGAGGTTGCCGGGCGGGTCGGGGAGGACGACATCCTGCTAGATCAGCTCCGCCGCCTCGCCGTCCCCACGGCGTGCTCCGAGAGGGCGACTCTGCGGTACAGGCTAGGAGGGATGTCCAACCAAGAGTACTCGCAATAACCGTTCCGCTGACCTGACTGATACGGGTGGAGTGCATGAAAGAAGTGGTCGTTACCGGCGGGCTTGGGTTCATAGGATCACATGTCGTAGACGCGTATCTCACCGCCGGATATCGAGTTAGGATCATCGACTCGGCCGTCGGAGCGGTGATCGATGGCGCGGACTATGACGATGATCATCGGTGCACGGTGATTCGCCAGCCGATCGAGCAGTATCTGGCTGTGCATGGAGACTTCACAGGTGCGGACCGGGTCATCCACGCTGCTGCTCACGTGGGGCCGGCAGGAATTCTGCCCCATGCCGGACGTCTCGGATTTGACATCGTCAACAGCACTGCTGCCGTCATCGAGGCGTGTTTAGTGGCGGACGTCCCGTTGTGCGTGTTCAGCTCCGCCGAAGTCTACGGTCGCAGCGGCCTGCTCGCCGAAGGCGATGACATTCGAATTCCGACGAATTACAACGCGCGCATCGAATACGCCGCCAGCAAGACCCTGACCGAGGCTATGGCTCTGAACAGCCGACAGCGCGGACTCTGCGTCGTTATCATCCGTCCCTTTAACATTGCCGGCACGCGACAGTCCCGGGCGGGTGGCTTCGTGATGCCGACGTTCGTGCAACAAGCGCTGTCTGGCCGGCCGATCACGGTATTCGGTACCGGGCAGCAACGACGTGCATTCACGGCTGTCTCGGACCTGACGAACTTCCTCACCAAGCATCTGGACGCAGCGCTCGCTGGGCCTACCGAGATCATCAACATCGGTAACCCGGCGAATGAGACATCGATCGTCACGCTCGCCGAGCGGGTGAAAAGCCAACTGTCCAGCGACTCTCCCATTCTTCACGTCGACGGTCGAGAGGTGCACGGGCCTGAGTACGCCGAGGCTGCCTCCTTCCAGAAGATACCCGTGCTCAAGGCCGCTCATGATCTTGGCTGGTATCCGGAAGTAGAACTGGACGAGCTCATTCAGCGCGTCGGACGTTACTACCGCGATTGCAATGACGTGCGAGGTCGCAGTGCGCCACTATAATAAGGTCTTAATCGTCTCTCCGCACGCCGACGACGAAGTGCTCGGTTGCGGAGGGCTGGTGTCCCGTCTCAGCTCGACGGGCAGCGACGTGCACGTCCTCTACTGCGCTATCGACGGAATGAAGCACTACGGCCTCGCGGTGCCGACGACGTACGAGCAGCGACTGGCCGAGGTCGAAGAGGTCAGCAAGCTACTCTCCTTCACCTACTCGATCGCCTATGGCGACAGAGGCCTCACAGAGCGGCTGGACACACTGCCTAAACGAGATCTTGTCGACCTGATCCAGGACCACATCGATAAACGGGAGCCCGAGCTGCTACTCCTGCCCAGCGGCGACGACTACGACCAAGACCATGCGGCTGTCTTCGCGGCGGGTTTCGCGGCGGCGAGGCCTATCGGCAGAGAGTTCGGCAAATGGCTCGTCTCCGATGTGATGAGTTATGAAATGGCCAAGATCCAGTGGGCGGTCAAGCCGCTCGGCCGCTGCGCCGCCTTCGCCGACATTGGTGATCACTTGCTTATGAAGCTACAGGCCCTAAAGGCCTATGCGACGCAGTACCGGCCGAGTCCGCACATTCGCAGCGAAGAGTCCGTGCGAGCGCTGGCGACCTTGCGTGGCGCCGAGATGGGTGTCAGGCATGCGGAGGCCTTCGAGGTGCACAGGACTGCCATTTAGCAGATACGATTGTGGCCACAGGAATACGGGAGGCGATGAAATAGGGGGCCCAGAACTACATTCATAGATCATGGGATGAGCTTGTTGAGGAATCTTATTTCAAGGTCTTCTTTGACTGCGACCGTTGGAAGCCTAAACACTCGAATCCTCCCAGCTCGGAGGCAACTCACCTCACTTCACAGCCGTCACTCCGGATTCCCCCAGTAGATTTAGGCTAAGTTGCGAGACGGCTGTCAGGCCCAGCGAAACCGATCTGGAAGATGGCCTCGAATAGGTTACTTTGTTCACCACCACCGGCCCACACTGAAGCGCAATTCCCTATCGCCCGAGGGGCACGAGAGACACTGTTATTATCGATATAAGCGCAATCGAACCCTACAACCAGCCATTCTAGAGTGTTGATCAAGCAGGCGATTCGCTAGCCCGAACGCCAATGACCGTTTGAAGAACTCGGCAAAATATTCTCATGATTCTTAACTCTGAAGGTTTACCAGCAGGAGTACGCCGGGAACGTATCGCAGGCCTTGTCGCCGATCGCGGTTTTGTCCACGTTGGACATCTGGCCGACGAGTTCGGCGTCTCGCGCGTCACCGTGCGAACTGATCTGGATGCCCTGGCCAGTCAGGGCAGACTTCGGCGGGTACGCGGTGGTGCATTAGACAGTAGACAGCCCGACGGCGTACCCTCTGACCGTACGAGCGATCCTATGGAATCCCCACTTCAGGACTCCAAAGATGACTTTCTAACGGAAAAGATCCTCATTGGCCATGCCGCTGCTCAGCTTGTCTCATCGGGCGAGAGCATCATCCTGGACGGTGGAACCACAACCATGGCCGTGGCTCACAGTCTAGTCAAGCGCGCCGATTTGCATGATGTAGTGATATTCACCAACTCCTTACCGATCGCACTGGGGCTCGAATGCGCCATCCCCCGTTTTACTATATTCGTCACGGGGGGCTCACTCAGACCGCTGCAACACTCCCTGGTTAATCCTCTGGCCACGAAAATTCTCACTGAGATCCATGTCGACACAGCTTTTCTAGCTTGCAGTGGCGTGCATTCCAAGGATGGTTTCACTGATCGAAATCTGCCAGAGGTCGAAATCAAGCAGATGATGATTCGTTCTGCCTCGCGCCGGGTGTTTGTCGCAGCGGGCTCCAAGTTGGGCCATAAAGATCTGGCAACGATCTGTCAGCTTACCGAGGCTGATTTGTTGCTGACCGGGGGATCTGCAGACAACCGAATTGTAGAAGAGTGCCGGAGAGCTGGGCTGGACCTACAAATCTGCGGATAGAACGGCATGTGGATCTCATGGGCTTCTTTCCAGGGTCAGAAATGGAACTGGGATCCGAGCGTAGCCGCGTGAAGAATGCAGTTCTCAAAGAACGGCCACGCATTTTCGGAACAGACGACATCGATGAAGCGGTACAGAGGTTGAAAGACTGAGGTGTCACCGCGCGGTTGCCTGCTCGCGGCGGGGTTCGGGAGTATGCCGGTGGGATGCGTTATCCGGATGGTGGTGGTCTGACCCCGGCGGCGCGAGCCAAGCGTGAACAGGTCCGCTTGGAGGCTGCCGGGTTGTTCGCCGCGGGCATGTCGCCGCCTGCGGTGGCCAAGAAGCTGCGGGTCTCCCGCAAGTCGGCCTACGTCTGGCACAAGGCCTGGCGTACGGCAGGAACCGGGGCACTGGAGTCGAAAGGGCCGGGCGGGCAGCGCTGCCGGCTCAGCAATGCACAGGTGCAGCGGTTAGAGGCCGCGTTGGACGCCGGTCCGGCCACCTGGGGATGGACCGAGGATCAGCGCTGGACCCTGGCGCGCATCACGGTGCTGGTCGGCAGGTTGTTCCACCTGTCCTACACCCCGCGCGGCATCTCCTATCTGCTACATCGGCTGGGCTGTGTCAACGACGGTCGAATCCTGGCTCTGGCACGATTTTCGTGATTCTTCCGGCGGGCGGCTCAGGCTAGCGTGGATCATGGCGCGTGATCGTCTCTGAGCTGCTCGGGATCTGCTTTCCCCATCTGGCCGGTGTCCACATCGACCGCCTGTTCCGCGCGGGCGCCACGGTGCGGATCGAAGCGAGAACGGGCAGTTCCCAGGCCCGATGCCCGGCGTGCGGGATCGTTTCGCGGCAGGTGCACAGCCGCTATGAACGGCGCTTGTGCGACCAGGCGCTGGCCGGTCAGGAGGTGGTGATTCACCTGCGGGTGGCCCGGTACTTCTGCCGCGACGCCGGGTGCGCCAAGGCGACCTTCGCTGAGCAGGTGCCCGGCCTCACCCGGCGTCATGGCCGTGACAGCACCGCTCTGCGTGAGGCGTTGACCGCGATCGCGCTGGCACTGGGCGGTCGGGCCGGGGCTCGTCTCGCCGCCCGTCTGGCAGTGGCGGTCGGCCGGATGACTCTCCTGCGGATCATCCGCGCTCTGCCCGACCCCGTCTTATCCGCGGGGCCGCGGATCCTGGGCGTGGACGACTTCGCGCTGCGCCGCGGCCACCGCTACGGGACCCTGCTGATCGATATCGGTACCGGCCGCCCGATCGACATGCTGGCCGAACGCTCGGCCGATGCGCTGGCCACCTGGCTGACCGGCCATCCCGGCGTGCACATCATCTGCCGCGACCGTGCCGGCTGCTACGCCGAGGGCGCCGCCCGTGGCGCCCCGCAAGCGATCCAGGTCGCCGACCGCTGGCACATGTGGAGGAACCTGGGCGAAGCCGTCGAACGCGCGATGGCCAAGCACCGCGCCGTCCTACGCACCCTGCCCACAGAGTCCGCGTCGCCTCCTGACGCGCCCACCCAGGACGAACCGGCCTCCGAAGCCGTCCCCGCGCCGGAGCCGCAGCTTCGCAGCGGGCGCATGGCCGAACGCACCCGGCAACGGCACGCGGCAGTCCATGACCTCCTCGCCCAGGGGCGTGACCTGCGTGCCATCGCCACGCACCTGGGTCTGGGCCGCAACACCGTACGCCGCTTCGCCCGCGCCGACAGCCCTGAAGAACTCCTGGTCAACGACGGCACCGGCCGCCGCCCCCGGCTCCTGGACGCCTTCGAGCCCTACCTGCGCCAGCGCTGGAACGCCGGATACACCAACGCCGAACAGCTCTACCAGGAACTACGCGCCCAGGGCTACCAAGGCCGGCCCACTACCTTGCGCCAATACCTGCGCCCCTGGCGCGCCACCGCCATCCGCCCACCCGCGCCCGCACGACCGCCGAGCGTTCGGCAAGCCGCCGGATGGCTGCTCCGCGACCCGGCCACCCTGCATCAGGACGAACGCCGGCATCTGAACCACCTCACCACCGCCTGCCCGCCCCTGGCCGCGCTGCGCGAGCACGTCAGCGCCTTCGCACACATGATGCTGCACCGCCACGGCGAACGACTGGAGCAATGGATGGCCGCAGCGAGGGCCGATGACCTGCCCGACCTGCACTCCTTCATCGCCGGCCTACACCGCGACCTGGACGCCGCACGCGCCGGGCTGACCCTGCCGTACAGCTCAGGCCCGGTGGAAGGGCATGTGAACCGCGTCAAGATGATCAAACGGCAGATGTACGGGCGAGCGAATCCGGACCTTCTCCGCAAACGCGTCCTACTCGCCGACTGAACCGGACCACTTCACGAAAATCGTGCCAGAGCCCGAATCCTGACCCCCTGGCGACGCTCGGGTTCTAGGGCGAATTCGAGTGATCATCGCAACGGTGACGGACAGTCATAGTGCCAGACCTTCGTGGAAGATGTCAGCAGGGGTGCGCCAGCCGAGCGTCTTCCTGGGACGGTTGTTGAGGCGTTCCTCGATGGCGCGTAGATCTGCTTCGGTGTGAGCGGACAGGTCGGTGCGCTTGGGAAAGTACTGGCGGAGCAGCCCGTTGGTGTTCTCGTTGGTGCCGCGCTGCCACGGGCTGCCCGGATGGGCGAAGAAGACGCCCTCGCTGAGGTACGGGGCGATCTGGTCGTGGCAAGACATCTCCGCACCCTGATCCCAGGTCAGCGTCAGCCGCGCGGCCGTCGGCAGGCCGTCGAGGACAGCGATCAGGCCATCACGAACGGCTTGCGCGTCGTGACGAGCCGGCAGCGCAACCAGGCGCAGGTAGCGGCTTTTGCGGTCGACGAGGGTGGCGATCGCAGACTGGTTCAGCCGACCCGTGATCAGATCTCCCTCCCAGTCCCCGACTCGATGGCGGAGCTCGACGACGGCGGGCCGGTGGTCGATGAGTAGTGCGGGAGCGACGAACCGCGGCTGACGCCGGTCGGGTCGGCGGCGGCGCTTGCGCAACGGTCGGCCGGTGCGTAGCCGGCGGGTGAGGTTGCGGCTCAGACCGCCCTTGCCGCCGTGATAGAGCGCTTGGTAGATCGTCTCGTGGCAGACGTGCCAGCCCGGTCGGTCCGGCCACGCTCTGCGCAAGTACGCGGCGATCTGTTCTGGGCTCCAGTCCAGCTCCAGCTTGGCCTGCACCTCCGCGCGGAGCTGCCCGTCTTCCAGCAGCCGTCACTGACGCGGCCGCCTCGCCCGTTGCCGCGCTCGCGCATGAGCGAGATCACCATCGTAGGCGCCTCGATCATGTGGGAGCGTATTGCGCCGCAGCTCGCGGCTGATGGTCGACGGGGAACGCCCCAGGCGGCCGGCGATCGCGCGCACTCCCAGGCCCTGCGCCCGCAAGGTCGCGATCCGCTGCCGCTCCAGCAGCGATAAGAACCGGCTGGATCGGGCGCTCTCGGCCACCCGCACCGGCGGTAGCCCGCCGTTCTCCGCCCGCCACCGGTAGCCGGTCTTGCGCCCGATTCCGAGAACCCGGCACGCCCCAACCGTTCCCACGCCGGACAGCACCAGCCGCCAGTACTCCGACTCCACATCCAGCCTGCGCTTGGGCCCTCGCCTCGCCATCAACACGCCCTCCATGATCAGGTGTGTTGCGACAAGCACTAGAACCCGAGCGTCGCCTGGGGATCAGTATTCACGCGCCGTCGACAGGCTGGAGCCCGCAGGTCCCCCGGCGCCGCGCCGCCGAGCGCGACGACGAGGCGATCGCCACCTGGGTGAAGGACACCTGGCCGCTGGCGGAACAACGGCGCGGGACCAGGACGCGTGGATCTGCTTCGCCGACGAAGCAGGACAATCGCTGAGGCCTCCCAAGGCCCGCACCTGGTCCCGCCGTGGACACACCCGGCCGTCACCGTCTCGGGCAAGGGCTCCGGCCGAATCAATCTGGCCGGACTGATCTGCCTCAAGCCGGGGCAGCGGACCCGGCTGATCTACCGCATGAGGATCTACCGGCGCCGCAAGAACGAACGCAAAGGCTTCAGCGAAACCGACTACGCCCGTCTGCTGGACGCCGCTCACCAGCAACTCGGCGAGCCGATCGTGCTGATCTGGGACAACGTCAACATTCACGTCGACGCCCGGATGCGCGCCCTGATCGACACGCGCCCGTGGCTGACGGTGTTCCCCCTGCCCACCTACGCCCCTGATCTCAACCCCGTGGAGATGGTGTGGTCGCACCTCAAACGCGGCCTGGGCAATCTGGCCCCCTGCACGCTCGACGACCTCGCCGTAGTCATCCGCAGCCGACTCAAGCAGATGCAATACCGCGCCAGCCTCCTGGACGCCTTCCTGGCACACACCGGCCTGATCACGAACCCGCGGTCGACATGAAACCCCGAACTTTCAACCTCTGTACACAGGTTGAATTCAGCCTGTGTAGCACTTCGCGAGGGGGAACCCAGATCAAACGGCTATTTACCGCCGTTATCGCCCACCGGCCATTCCTAGAACATACCGCCTACTGGTCCGCCTGGAGCCGCTGCCATCAAGCCCGCGCCCGCGGGTTCCACGGCGGCACCCGCCTGGCCACCGCGTACGTCCTCCTCAGCAAGTGAATGGCGTCGGCCGTATTAGGCGCAAGCGCTGGCTCCGGATCAACGGTTACGGCCTGGTTCGGTTCGTACCGGCGCATCAACCGCTCTGAGCATGAGCGTACACGGCGCGCGTTCGCTGGGCCATGACCTCAGCGGTGTACTCCGTCCAGTATCGTTCCTGTGCATTCCGAGCTCGGGACGCTGCCGCAGATGGGTCGTCGATAGTGTCCATTATTCTGGCGGAAAGTTCCCTGTATGACCCTGCCGCGAATGTGAGCCCAAAGCTGGCATCCGGGAGGATTTCAGGAATTCCGCCGACTGACGATGCGATTACCGGAATTCCCGCATGCATAGCCTCCAACAAAACTAACGGAGCGGACTCTTCCCGAGAAGCGATAATGATCGCATCAGCTCCCATCTGCGCGTTCACGGCGCCAAGTTTTTCCCCTCGAAATCGCACCAAGTCTTCGACTCCAAGTTGCTCAGCAAGGATGCGTAGCGTGCACTCCTCCCAACCTTGGCCAAAGACGTTCAGAGTGGGGGTCCGTTCGACGCCTCTGATGTCGTAGATTAATCTGAGGGCCAGAATGACAATGTCAATACCTTTCACCGGGATGAGGCTGCCAACTAGGGCTATGGTTTGACGCGAACCATTCTTGACCTCAGCATCTGCGAGAGGCGTGGTGGGTCGGACCCCATTCGGAACACACGTAATGTGTGAGCTAGTCCCAAGGCGTAAGCGTAGCCTCTCAGCACTCGCCTCAGAGACGGCAATAACGGGAAATTGAAGTCCTTGCACACTGGCCGCAAGCAGAAATGGGGAGCAATCCAATGAATGATGGGTATAGACCACAGGAACGCCCTCCAAGAGGGCGGGCGGTACTACTATCGTCCCCGCCCATCTCGAATGCACATGCACCACTTCGGGGTCAAAATCTCTTATCCGCTTCATCGCGATCTTACGGGCCGCTGCCAGCGTCCCGGAACTGAGCGTGCTATCAGGTGAGACTTGCGGATCGACCACGACATCCACTCCACGCGAGCGGAGGCTTCCTGCTGGGAACTCCCCCGTCATACACAGGACACCGACGCGGTCACCTATCATTCGCTGGGCCGATGCCAACTCCTCGACGTGGCGCTCCGAGCCGCTCACTCCACCGTTGTTTAAGATATGGAGAACGCGCATCGTGTCATCTTCCTTCTCTTGGGAGACATTCATATCTGAACGATGATCGCAGGTGTCTGGCCAAGGTGCTCATGATGCAGATATTACCCTGAGGAGATCAATCGAGGAGGGCATACCTACCTATGCATGTAGGAACTCTTTTGAGAAGAAGTCGCCGGCAACCTTGGGAAGGCCCTGGACGTTTTCAATCTCTTCGAGAGCAAGCCGCATATCGCGACTCCATTCCTTAATAACCGTCATTCTTTGTGACGGCCCACTGTCGATTCTTCGGAAACGACATCTAGGATTTCCGTATATATACTTTGCGATGGAAGATCGGCCAGCACGCTCTCCAATTCAGATTGGGCGTTCTCGCGATGCATGGGTTCGGCATTGGCGTCCAGTCTGAGCCGCGCCTGAACCGCGATATAATTGAGAAGCACTGCCGCGCTCATGGCAAAGGCATGCTCTCCCCTCAACACGGCGCGGCCACCGGCCTGTCGATAGGCAGCAAGGGTTTGCAATACCCCGGCACGGTTCACAACACCGTCTCGCACATGCCAGTCGTACAGTACCGATGCCAACTCTCGCTCCGGGTTTCCCGGGCCGGCATCATCCCAGTCGAGCAGCATGAGACCCGCACCGTCGACGAGCACATTCGACGGTTGGACGTCCAAGTGACACATGATCCGCTCATGCTCCGGTATCGGCTTCACCCATTTCGCCAGATCGAGGATTTCCTCAAGACTTTCACGAAAGAGCGGCGCCCAATCCTCATCAGCTGCGGTCGCCGCGCGCGCGATCTCTTCCCATTCGCTCTTCTCCGGGACAACCTCATACCAGGGATGGGATTTTCCGTAGACGGGGGATGCAAGCCCGTGCAATCGCCCCATCAATTCTCCGAGTTGTGCAGCCGTCGCCGGATCGTTGGTGTCTACATGCTCACCCTCAAGCCATGTATAAAGCCGAACCATCCTACCGCCTAGGCTTTCGGGAAGGGTCTGCAGATAATTACCATCCACGGCTCGGATATTTATCGGTGATCTGACTCCCACTGATGCCGCCAAATCACGGAACGCCGCTTCTTTCCGGGCCGCTCCTTCGTTCATCTCCCAGTAGAACTCCTTTATGGCATATAGGTGTCCATCTATAGCCAACCTATGCACCATTCCCATCGCACCTCTACCGATGGGCGTGATCTCCATCTTCGATCCACATTTCAGCCCATATGCCATTCTTATGTAAGACATAAACTCATTTTTCTGCTGATTAGATTCAGTCATGAGTAACCGCCCGAGAGCCTGGGAGCTAAGCCTGGAGGACCCTATTTAACCACTGACGGAGGAATTTGGCGACCTCGATCTACGATACGCGTGGTCCGCACAGCGTCGCCATGGGGCAGCCGAATGTCGCTCGACTCGTAGTCTCTCGCATTCACTGGGGTGGCGGGCAATAGGGCTGTTTAGAAGAGCTTTGAAAGCTGAGGTTATGGTGGCTTGTCGCTCAGTCCGATCTTGGTGATGAAGCCGCTGATCAGATGGGGTCGGTACTGCCTCTTCTTGAGCCGGGTCTTGATCAGTCGGGCGAGTTCGTTCAGCATCTTCTTCGTCAGGTGAGCCCAGACGCCCTCGACCGGGTTCAGCTCGGGAGCGTAGGCGGGTAGGATGACCGTCAGCCAGGCACGATGCTCGACCAGCCCGCGCATCCGTGCGCTGACGTGGGTGTTCAGGTTGTCCCACACGAGCACGATCGGGCCGCCCAGCTGCTGGTGGGCGGCATCGAGTAGCGCGATGTGGTAGGCCTCGGAGAACGACTTGCGCTCGCCCTTGCGGCCGCGCCGTAACCGGATCCGGTAGATCAGCCGCGGCATGTGGCCGGGCTTGGTGGCGATCAAGCCGGCGATCATCACCGTCCCCGACCCGCTACCGGACACCCTCACGACCGGCGTCACCCCCGCGCCGCCCCCAACTGCGGTCCTTGGGCGGTCTCAGCCCTTGACCGGCCTCATCTTCCAAGCAGAGCCAGGCTCAAACCCGATCCCAACAATGCCGAAGGCCTCGACTCCTGGATCACCGTGGGCCGCGAGGCGGACCTGCCCCACCTCCACAGCTTCTGCACCGGCCTCGATCAGGACCGCGCCGCCGTCAACGCCGGACTCACCCTCCTGCATCAAAACGGCGGCACCGAGGGCGTCAACAAGACAAAAAAGATGTCGAGTAGCCGGAGGCATTGCAGCCTCCGGCTCTCACAGAACCGTACGTAACGATCTCTCGTTATACGGCTCTTGTTGCCCTGGTCACCAGACGACGGGGACGGTTGGTACCCAGACCCAGTGGGCGAAGAACCGAGGCCGTCTGGTGACGGTTTTGGTCCAGGCGTCCTGTGCCTTCTTTCGTCCTCGCAGTCGTTTGTACTTCTTGCGGAGCCAGCGCATCAGGTAGGCGTTGATGCGCCCCAGGAGGGGATACAGCGCTGATCGGTAGAAGGCGCCGTAGTAGTTCATCCAACCTCGCACGATCGGATTGATCCGCCGGGCGAGGTCCGCTTCGGAGACCTCGGTGTGTCGGTGCAGTCGCCAAGACCGCACCTGCGCACTGATCTTCTTCAAGGCGTCGTTGCTGATCGCTGGGTTGAAGCCGGTGAACATCTTCCCTGTCTTCAACCGCACCTGTCGGGCCCGGAACGTGAACCCCAGGAACGTGAACGCGGTGTGCTCGTAGGAGCCGTGCCGGTTGCTGTCCTTGCAGTACACGACCCTGGTCTTGTCCGGGTGCAGTTCCAACCCCACCTCGCGCATCCGGATCTGGAGGGCCGCGAGCACGTGGAGTGCCTGGGCCTCGCTGACGCAATGCACCACCGCGTCGTCCACATAGCGCTCGAAGGCGACACCGGGAAACTCCCGAGTCATCCAAGTGTCGAACGCATAGTGCAGAAACAGATTCGCGAGCACGGGCGAGACCGCGGAGCCCTGTGGGGTTCCCCGGCCCCGGACCTGCGACGAGCCGTCGGGCAGGGCCAGCGGCGCTTTCAGCCACCGCTTGACATATAGCACCACCCACGGCAGATCGGTGTTCGCCTCGACCGCCTTGACGACCAGGTCCCACGGCACGCTGTCGAAGAACTTCCGGATGTCCAGATCGACTACCCAGTCCGTCTTCCAGCACCGCTGCCGGCAGGTCGTCACCGCGTTGAGCGCAGAGCGCTTGGGGCGGTAACCATAGGAGTCCGGGTGGAAGATCGGTTCGACCTTCGCCTCCAACTCCATGGCCACCACCGTCTGCGCGATCCGATCAGCGACGGTCGGAACACCCAGAATTCTGGTGCCGCTTCCGTGCGCCTTCTCGATCTCCACCGCGCGCACCGGCGGAGGGAAGTACGACCCCGACGACATCCGATTCCAGATCTTGAACAGGTTGTTCTTCAGATCCGATTCGAATTCCGCGATCGTCTGCCCATCCACTCCCGGCGCGCCCTTGTTTGCCCTGACCTTCTCCCACGCCTCCCAGACTGCCCGCTTCGAAACCTCGAACGGCTTGCCTGGTGCTTTCAGCTCATTCACGCGACTCCTCCCGGAGCACTTCCGGTTGATCGAATAAACCAGCCACGGTCAACCCGGCCCCTTCGCTCCGTCTCCATTACAGAGACCTCACCGCTACTACGAACCGGTCCGCCAGCGTCGCCCGGCGACGGTACTCAATCCCTTGCGGGGGCACCGCTTGGGATACTCCCTCTCCCCTGCTCACGCGAGCAGGGCGTATCCGGGCACGCCTTCTCCTGTTCCACACGGAAGCCGCAGATTAGGCTCACGTCGTCTACATGCCGGACACCGTCTGGCCAGTAAACGGAACACCCGCCAGACCCATCCCGGGATCCGTTTGACACCCCGGTTTTGATGTCATCTGCATCTGTCTCGACACGTCAGCAACGATTCACTTGCGTTCGTCTTCCTGATCCCCACCTGACACCTCGGGGGCGCCTTTTCCTCATCGCTCACCACGACGGTCTTCAGCCAAGGCAGCATGAGGCGGTTTGAAGCCTCCCTCCGCAGGGCGGCTCCGAAGGGCCAAATCCTTCATCATCCGTGCAGCACCGCATCAAGAACTCGACCTACATCGACTCCCCTTCACGTTCAGGACACACCAAACGACAGATGTACGAACGGGCTGGCTTCCGGCTACGCCACCGGATCCTGCTCGGGTGACATCACGATCAGTCGCCACCGTTTCTGCGACAGAGCCCGCGACCCGGTGGAAATGCCCATCCACCGGGACGGGCGATCCGCGCGTCGCGCGGCATCGCCCCGTTGCCCGGCAACCGCCCACCACTTCACCCAGCAATCCGAGAGCCCCGTTGTCCGGCGACCCGAGCCCCTCGTCGCGGCAGACTCCGGATCCGGGGCCGGGGTCGCCACAGCGCGGCAAAATGATGGGACGCGGTTGACATGGGCTCGGGGGTGGCAAAAGATCTCATTCGTGATCGGCTCCCGCGAAAGGTTCCAGGTGCTCGTCAGCGTGTTCCCGCGACTGCGGGGTCGGTCCTTCCCCAGCGCGCTGCCCTCCACGAGGCCGTTCTGGTCGCCGGCACGCGGTCACCAGGCACTCCTCGAACGGATGGGATGAATGATCACCTACCGCGCCGCCGTACCCGCCGACGAGCCGGAGATTCACGCCATCTGGTCGGCAGCCTTCGCGACCCCGCGCCTCGTCCCGCTCTACGAGACCGATGACGACCGGCTGGGCCGCACCTTCGTGGCGGTAGGGGCGGAGGGGGTGGAGTCGGTCGTCTACTGGATGCCGCGCCGCCTGCGTTCCGCCGGCGGCGGGTCCGGCCTGGTGGGCTGCGTCGCCAACGTGGCCACGTCGCCAGCCGCGCGAGGCCGCGGCCACATCAGGAGGCTGCTGGCCATGGCCGTCGAGTCGATGACGGCCTCGGGCTGCGCGTGGTCGCTGCTGTTCACCGGCACCCCCGGCGTCTACGAAAGCTCGGGGTGGAAGGTCTTTCAGCGGTCCCACGTCCGCGGCCGGCTCTCGCGGCCGGGCGGCCCCTCCCCGTCTGTACGGCGCGCGACGCTCGACGAGTGGCCCCTGCTTGCCGAGCTCTATGACCGCCACAACGCGAGCCGCCCGTTGAGCACAGCCCGCTCCGCCGGCGACTGGCGGCGGCGGGTCCCGCTCTTCTACGACAACGCCGTAGACCTGCTCCTCGACGAAGGCTCGGGCTATGTCGCGACGCGCTGGCACGAAGAGTCCGTGGAGTTACTCGAGGCGGCCGGCCACCTGCCGCCGCTGCTGTCGGCGGTCGCGGCGGAGGCCGCCAGGCGCGGCATCACCGATGCCTCGGCCCGCCTCACTCCGGACGATCCCGCGCTGCCGTACCTGCTGGAAGAGGTGCGCCCGGTCCTCGACGCGGCGGGCATGGCCCGCCCGCTGGCGGTCGACCCCTCCGTCACAGTCAACGCGCCGAACGCGGTCTACTGGCGCGCCGACGACTTCTGAGCGTCACAGGGGCAGCGAGCTGCCTCGCTTAAGGGCCTTTCATGGCGTTCTGCGAGGTGGGCTTGTCGAGGCCGGGCAGGCGGCCGAGCTTCTCCAGGCACAGGCGGCTGTAGGCGTGTGGGTGCCGAAAATGGTGTCACCCTAAGAGCCTGCTGACAAAGGCTTAAGTGGTGGCGGGCATGGGCCCGTAGAGGGCTGGTCCGATCTTGTTGATGTAGCCCTGGTGGGACCATTGAGACAGCTGGACGCGGAAGCTGTTGACGTTCTCGATGCCGAGGATGGCGGCCAGTTCGCTTCCTCTCCAGGCGTGCCAGGGCTGGGCGGCCAGAAGTTGCAGGACCTTGCCGCGCCGGTCGGGGCTGGACAAGACCGGCAGCGGTGGCGGGTCGCTCCAGCGGCCAGGGGGCGGCAGGCCGGCCAGTTCGCGCGTCAGGCGGCGGGTCATCTGGTGCACGGTGGCCCACCAGATCATGGCTTCATGATGTTCGGGCTTGCGTTCGTAGATGCGCACCAGGCGGCGGTAGCGGACCAGCCAGGCGAATGTCCGCTCCACCACCCATCTGCGGGGTAACACCACGAAGCCGCGCAGGTCGTCGCTGCGCTTGACGATCGTGACGGCCAGACCGAGGACCTGCCTGGCCCAGATGACCAGCCGTCCGGCGTAGCCGCCGTCGGCCCAGATCAGGCCGATGGTGGAGAACTTCTCGCGCAGCAGCGCCAGGACCGGATGCGCGCCGTCGCGGTCTTGCACCGACGCGGCGGTGACCATCACGCACAACAGCAGCCCGAGGGTGTCCACCACGATGTGCCGCTTCTGCCCCTTGAGCTTCTTGCCCGCGTCGTACCCGCAGGTCGCCGCGCCGACGGTCTCAGCCGCCCGGACCGTCTGGGAGTCGATGCACCCGGCTGTCGGCAGCTCCGACCGTCCAGCCAGGACGCGCAGCCGGCCGCGCAACCTCCCGGCCAGCCGTTCGGGCAGACCACGCCGCGACCAGCGCAAGAAGAACGCATACACCGCCTCATGCGGCGGGAAGTCGACCGGCAGGGCCCGCCACTCGATCCCGTACCGGGTCACGTAGCCGATCGCGTCCAGCACCGCGCGCAGGTCATGCACCATCGGCCGGCCCGCGACCAGCTCGGCCATCACCGCCCGTGCCTCGCCTTCCAGCACCAACCACTCGGCATCGGCCAGATCCGATGGGTATGCCGGTTTCCGGCCACGACATGCGCATCCCGGTGAGGCACAACCGCTGGCGTTCACGGCCGCAGGCGTGTAGACAGACAACCACGGGCTCCTGGCCGCTGAGCTGCTTAGACACCATCTCAGCTACTGGGAGCCCGCTCCTGTTCGTCGGTCAACAGCCCAATCATGACCACACCCCGGCACTCTCCTGACCCGAGCCCCGACACCAAATCCCTTTGTCAGCAGGCTCTAAGCGACCTGCGCGTACTCATGGATCAGACCACAGAGGCGATCTCTGCGACGAGCCGAGTGGGGGCCTGTCGGCGGGGGCAGATCAGGCCGTCCGTTCGGGGGTCTCTGGTTCAGAGTCCGATGGGGTCGGCGCGGGACTACGCGTCGGGGAGCTGCTCGACTTGGAGATCGGCACCATCATCGACTACGGCCCCACCGGGACCTGGCTGAAAGTCCCACTCGGCAAGCTCGCCACCGAACGCATGGTCCCCCTGGACGCCGACACCCTCGTCGCGCTGGATGAATGGGCCGCGCTGCGCGGAGTTCACCGAACGTTGCCGCGTCCACGCACCGGTTCCTGTTCACCCTGCACGGCCGCAGACTCGGCGCGACCCGGTTGTGCAACGGGCTGCTCGCTGCTGCCGAACTGGCCGGGCTCCGCTCGCCCGACGGCTGCGTGCTCGTCGTCACCCCGCATCAGCTTCACCGCACCTGGGCCACCGGCGGGATGAGTCTGCAGGCGCTGATGGCGCTGCTCGGCATGTCACCCCGCAGATGCCGATCCGCTACGCCACCCTAGCCTCCCCGACGCTGCGCACCGCCTACGACGAGGCGATGGGCAAGATGCGCCGCCAGTTCACCCTCACCCCCGCCGGCAAGCCGATCGTCCCCGACAAGGTGACCTGGCTCAACAGCGAGATGATCAAGACTCGCGTCGCTCACGGCTACTGCTCCCGGCACGAGGCAGCGGGCGCCTGCCCCTACGCCAACATCTGCAAGACCTGCGACAACTTCGTCACCGACGCCTCCGCACCCAGCTCACCGAAGTTCAAGCCCTTCAGGCGGACGCCGAAGATCGCGGCTGGAACGGTGAAGCGGCCCGACATGCTCGCGTTGCCGACGCCCTCGCCGACCACCTGCCCCGCTTCGAACACTGACCAGCGATTTCCTCAACTGCCTCGCCCCCGAGAGCAAGGGCCGGTTAATGGAACGGCTCAACCGCGAGGTCAAACGCCGCGCCGACGTCGTGCAGGCCTTCTCCAACACCGCCGCTCTGGAGCGCCTGGCCGACGGCGGCCTGGCCAAGCTGCACGACGAACGGCAGGTCACCGACCGCCGCTACCTCTCGGAGACCTCCATGGCCGAACTCCGCGCAGGCACCGCCACACCACTCGCCGATCTCACCACGCAACCAGAACCACAGCCGTCGATCGGTGATTACACCACTCCACGGACGCCATCCTCCAAGAACCTGGCCACAGCGCGGGCTCGGACAACAGACCAAGCCAAGCTTTGGCCACGGCTGGCGCCTAGCCTCGCGTTTTCGCCGAGGGGACACCCCGTGTTGATCGTTTAAACGCGAAAAGTGCCCTGAACTGGAAGGATTGGACTTGCTGAGGGTCCTGTCCGCACCAGTTCGAGAGGCACTTTTCAGGTGCAGCTTATCGGTCATCGTTCCAAGATCGTCACGTCTACGGACGGCAAGGGATTAATCAGCCAGGCCGGCGATCTGCTGCTGATGGAAACGCTGAGAGCGACTGGCCTGAGCAAGGGACTGTCGCAGGCGCTCCAGCCATGGCGCGCACCCCGGGCGGCACATGATCCCGGCAAGATCGTGGCAGATCTGGCCATGACACTCGCACTGGGCGGGGACTGCCTGGCCGACATCGCAGTGCTGCGATCCTCGCGGGAGCTATACGGCCCGGTGGCCTCCGATCCCACGGTGTCACGGCTGGTCACCACCCTGGCCGCCGCAGGAGGCAAGGCGTTGCGGGCCATCCGCGCCGCCCGCGCCCAGGCGCGGGCCACGGCATGGTCCCTGGCGGGTGAACGCGCTCCGGGGGCGGACGGCACGCTGATCCCGGTGGACCTGGACGCAACCATCGTGATCGCGCATTCCGACAAAGAACAAGCAGCACCGACCTGGAAACATACCTACGGCTTTCACCCGATGACCGCGTTCATCGACCACGGCCAGGACGGGACGGGGGAGGCCGCCGCCCTGCTCCTACGCCGTGGCAACGCCGGATCGAACACCGCCGACGATCACATCACCGCCGGCCGACTCGCCCTCAATCAGATACCGGCCCACCTGCATAAACAAGTCCTGATACGGGCCGATTCGGCAGGCGGCACCCGCGCATTCCTCGCCTGGGTGAGCGCACGTCGCCTGAAATACTCCATCGGGTTCAACCTCACCGACGACATCTGCGCCGCGATCCCGCACCTGCCCAAGGATGTGCGGGAGGTCGCCTACGACGCCGAACGCCAGCCCCGCGACGGCGCCTGGGTCGCCGAACTCACCGGCCTGCTCGACCTGTCGTCCTGGCCCAAGGGCATGAGAGTCATCGTCCGCAAGGAACGCCCCCACCCCGGCGCGCAGCTGCGCTTCACCGACATCGACGGACACCGCTACACCTGCTTCGTCACCGGCACTCGGCCCGGTGGCAGCCGCGGCCAGCTCGCCGACCTGGAACTACGTCACCGCCGCCGAGCCCGCCGCGAGGACCGTATCCGCTGCGCGAAAGACACCGGGCTACGGAACATGCCGCTGCACGGATTCGCTCAAAACCAGATCTGGTGCGAGTTGGTCGCCCTGGCCTCGGAGCTGACCGCCTGGATGCAGATGCTCGCCCTCGATGGCCACCCAGCCCGCCGCTGGGAACCCAAACGCCTGCGCCTGCGCCTCTTCTCGACCGTCGGACGCATGGTCAAAGGCGGACGACGGCTCCGCCTCCGCCTCGCACACCACTGGCCATGGGCCGATCTGATCGCCACCGCGATCCCCCGCCTGCAGATGCTGCCGGCACCCTGACCAGCCCCCATCGCCCAGCCGATTCAGAAGGAAACCGCCCGGGCCCGTGGAACCCCGCCCACCCAGCGCGACAGCTGGGCACCAACGCTGACCAAGACCCGAAAACCAGGCCGGTTGACCCCGCTACGCGACCCAACCGACTTCACGAAAGATCGAGGCTGGAGCATATGCCTTCGGCGCACGCTCGTCGCTCCTGGTTGGTTACCTGCAGGAACCGCGACGTCAGTTCGTGGCGGGCGCATCGATGCCGACAAGTTGACCTAAGGGGGCCTCGTCTTCAGCGTTGTCTCGAGCGCCCAGGTGAATACGGCCTCCTGACCGCGGCTAAACATCGGGCAATGATCGGCTGATGGTTACGCCAGAGGCTAGGGAGAGACGACTAATCTAACATGGCAACTGTATGTAGTATATCAATTGCTGTCCGCAGGGGGTTGGCCAGTGAGGGGCGATTCGCCAAGTTCCGTAAGAGTCATGCCTTTGACGGCGGTGCTCGTCTCTACGGCAATTGCCTTGGCTGCGTGCCAATCCGGCGACTCCGTTCCTGAACCGTCCTCCACGGCGGCACTGCCCTCTGCCACCCCCACGCCAACTCCCAGCCCCACCTCGGGCAAGGACGCCGTCCTAGCCGTGTGGCGTGAACTGTTCCGGGCCGGGCCGCGCGCCGAACACGCTCCCGCCGAAGAGCGCCGGGCGGTTCTCGAGCCGGTCGCGACCCAGCCCCTTCTGGGCACGATGTTGAAGGGCATCGCCGCACTGCGCGCCAAGGGCAGGGTCACCTGGGGGCAGCCTGTCTTTCACCCCTTCGACGTCGAAATCCACGGCGACCGGGCCGCCCTGCACGATTGCCAGGACCTCCGAAACGCCGGCCAGACAGACTACAGGACAGGAAAAACCCTCAATCGCGGCATGGCCAATATTCACATGGTTGCGGCCTTCTCCAAAGAGAAGGACGGCATGTGGCGTGTCGTCCAGATGCAACGGTTGACCGCACCATGCTCGCCAGCTGCATGACTCATCTCCTCGTCGCCGGATTTCTCGTCGTCTCCCTAGCGAAGGACGACGGGGACGATGTCGGCGTGATGCACCAGCCCTTTGACCACTACGCCGTTTGGGCCCACGAGACACCCCGTCACAGGCCCGCCGCTCCGGCTGGCAACGCGAAGCCGAAGGTCACCTGTACGTACCAACGATGGTCGTACGTGAGCACGCTGCAGAAAGTGGGGCGGGGGTATGTTGATCCCGATCGGGTCCTCAGCACCGAACAACCCAAGGACGGCGCCTGGTACGAGCGCAAGTGCTCTGACGGCTCCCGGAACATCATCTGGATCGCGAACCAGCACGCCCCAGACGCCTCGGAACAGCTCGCGCGACGGGCGTACAAACAGATTCCGATCGCGGTACCGCAGGTGCTCACCGCGCCACCGCGTGGCCGGGAGGGGCTGGTCGGGCTTCCGCATTGGTTCTTCCTGGCCGATGGACAGTGGGCGGCCAAATCCAAGCGGGTGCGTGCCGGGTCGACATGGGCGGAAGCGACCGCCAAGCCGCAGCGCATGACCATTGAGACGGGCGACGGCCGCACGATCACCTGCCACGGTCCGGGAACCGCGTTCGATCCTCACCGTCCGATCGAGGTGCAGCGTTCAACGTGCTCGCACCTGTACAAGCAGCCGGCTCATGCGAATCAGGTGACGGTTTCTGTGACCTGGGCCGGCACCTGGCGCGGCTCCGGCGGCGCAGGCGGCGTGCTGCCGCCGATCACCAGGTCAGTCACGTTCCCGGTCCGCATCGTCGAAGCCCAGGCGCTCGTCACGAAGGGATGAAGGTCGATGCTGCTTCAGCGGCTCTCGCCGCCCAGGGAGGCGGGTCAGGTGCGTCCGTTGCCGAGCCGGCGCAGCCCGATGATGCTCGTGGCCGGCGTCGCGTTGACCGCCCTGGGGGCACTGGTGGCCTGGCAGGTGTACGGGGTCGCCAGTCAACGGGTGCCGGTGCTGGTCATGGCCCGTGACGTGCCGGTCGGCCAGCAAATTCAAGCGCAGGATCTGCGTACGGTCGCGCTCGGCGTGGATCCGGCGGTCCAGTCCGTCGACGCGGCCGGCAAGGGCGGGCTGATCGGCAAGCGCGCCGCGGTGGATCTGAAGGCGGGCAGCCTGCTCGCCCCGGTGCACGTGACCGAGGCGCTGGTGCCGGGGCCGGGTGAGGTCGTGGTGCCGGTGGCGTTGAAGCCCAGCCGGTTGCCGGCCAGGGGGATCCAGCCGGGTGATCGCGTCGTGGCCACTACGGCGTCGACCACTGAGCCGGGCCGCGGAGTCCCCCAGGATCATCCGGCCAAGGTGGATCGAGTCGGGCAGCCGGACGTGGACGGCCTGGTGGTCGTCGACCTGATCGTCCCGGCACAGGCTGGGACAACGCTGGCCAGGCAGGCAGCGGATGGCCAGATCGCGCTCGTCCTGCAGTCGCGGGCCGGGTGAGTGACCCATGCTGATCGTTCTGTGTTCCGGCGGCCACAGCCCCGGCGTCACCACAGCCGGCCTGGCTCTGACCCTGGCCTGGCCGCGTACGGTCCTGTTCGCCGAGTGCGACCCGGCAGGTGGGAGTGTCCTGTCGGGGTTCCTGGTCGGCCATCAACAGGATCGCGGCTTGGGCGAGTGGGCGGTACAGCTACGACGCGGCGCCAGCGCGGCGGACACGCTGGCCGAACAGGTCCTGCAGCTGAACGGTCCGGACAACCACCGTATCCTGCCCGGCCTGGCGAACCCTTCCCAGGTGTCGTCGGTCCAGCCGCTGTGGCGGGACATCGCCGAGACCTTTGCCACCCTGCCCGGAGATGTGATCGCCGACGTCGGACGCATCGGCGGCCCGGACACACCCCTCCCCCTGCTGACCCATGCGGACCACGTCCTGCTCATCGCCCAGCCGACGCTACGAGACCTGTCCGCCCTCGCTCCCCGCCTCGCAGCAATCACAACGGCTCGCGCCCACCGGCCGAGCCCTCGAGTGCTGCTGACCGGCGACGGCCCCTACAGCCGTAGAGAGGTGGCCAAGACCCTGAACATCGAAGTAGCAGGCCACCTCCCCCACGATCCGAAAGCGGCAGCCGTCCTGACACACGGCACAGGCAGCGAGCGCCACCTGTCCCGATCCCTCCTCCTACGGGCCACCCGATCACTCGGAACCAAGCTGCGCGAACAGGTACCGGCATCATGAGCTTCGACGTACAGAAAGCAGTGCGAGAGCTCCTGCCACAGGTAACCGAAGCCCTCGACACCGCCACGGTCACCGGCGACGAAGCCGTCCGCGAGTACGCGCGAGCCGTCATCATCAACCTGGTCCGCGAGTACGCCGACACCCGAACCCTCGCCGGCACCAGCGCCCCCACCCTGCCGCAGGAACGCCTGCTGGCCGAAGCCGTCCACAACGAGATCTTCGCTCTGGGTCGACTCCAGCCGTTCGTCGACGACCCCGACGTGGAGAACATTGACGTCAACGGCTGCGACCAGGTGTGGATCACCTACTCCGACGGCCGCAAGGTGCTCGGCCCGCCCATCGCCGACAGCGACGAGGACCTGGTGGCCAACGTCCGCCGCTGGGCCGCCTACCAAGGCCAGACCGCCCGGGATTTCTCCATCGCCCGCCCCCGCCTGCACCTGTCGGTCGGCCGGACGCGCATCGCCGCCCTGATGGGCGTCACACCGCGCCCGTCCCTGTCGATCCGCAGGCACGGCATGCTCCACGCCGATCTGGACGACCTGATGGCCTCCGACACCCTGGACAAGAGCTGCCGCGCGTTCCTGGCCGCCGCCGTACGCGCCCACAAGGACATCGTGATCACCGGCGGGATGGGCGACGGCAAGACCACCTTCGCCCGAGCCCTGGCAGCCGAGATCGACCCCGACGAGCGGATCGCCACCGTGGAGAAGGAGTACGAGCTCTTCCTCCACGCCCAGCCCGACCGCCACCGCGACGTACTCGCCCTGGAGGCCCGCGAGGGCAACACCGAAGGCTTCGGCGCGCTTACCCTCCACCAGCTGATCGAGGACGCCCTGCGCTTCAACGCCCGCCGCATCATCGTCGGCGAGGTCCGCGGCGACGAGCTGGTCCCGATGCTGGAGGCCATGAACACTGGCGGCGCCGGCTCCATCTGCACCATGCACGCCGACTCCGCCGACCAGGTGTTCTCCCGCATGCTCATCCTGGCCGGATCAGGCGGCCTGTCGATCGCCCCGGAGACGCTGTTCCGCACCATCGGCATGGCCGTGGACTTCGTCGTCCATCTGCGCCACGAACTCCGCCACGACCTGGACGGCCTGATCAACCGGCGCTACGTCGCCGAGATCCACGAGGTCCTGCCTCCCGCCGACGGCCTGGAGCCGGCGGTCAACCGCGTCTACGTCCCCGGCCCCGACGGTCGCGCGGTGCCGAACACCATCCCGCAGTGCATGAACGAGCTGGTCGCGGCCGGTTTCGACCCCAGCCTGTTCACCGGAGGGTGGGCATGACCGGCTGGCTCGCGGCTCTCGCCGGTGCCGCGCTGATCGCCGGGCCGCTCCTGGCCGCCGCCGGGTCACGCCTGGTTCCGGTACGGCCACCCCGCCCGCCACGTCGCCGGATACCCCGCTCAGCGGCCATGCCGGTGGCGTACGGGTTGGGAGCGTTCTGCGTGACGTGGTGGCTGACCGGCTGGCCGGTCGCCGCCGCCGGATCCGCGGTCGGCGCGGTCGCACTGCCGCGCATGCTGACCAGCCGCGACACCGTCCAGCGGATCGAACGGCTCGAAGCGCTGGAAGCCTGGATCCGCCACCTGGCCGACGTGCTCGGCGGCAGCGCGGGCATCGAGGAGGCGCTGCGCTCCAGCGCCGACCACCCACCCGCGCCGATCGCCCCGGAGGTGCGGGCGCTGGCGCGGCGCCTCACCTACCGCACCCCCACCGAGCAGGCCCTGCGGGCGTTCGCCGACGATCTGGCCGACCCCACCGGCGACATGATCGCCGGTGCGCTGATCCTGGCCTGCCGGGCCCGTGGCCAGGGGCTGCGCGAGGTGCTGCAACGCCTGGCCCGTACGGTCGCCAAGGACGTCGCCGCCCGCCGGGAGATCAACGCCGAACGCGCCACCCACCGCGTCACCGCCCGCTGGGTCGTCGGCGCCCTGCTCGGCTACACCGCCTTCGCCCTGCTCAACACCACCTACGTCGCCCCGTTCGGCACGATCGGCGGGCAGCTCGTCCTCGCGATCGTGATCGGCCTGTACGCGGGCGCCTTCGCCTGGCTGCACCGCCTGGCCCGACCGCCCAAGGGACACCGCTTCCTCAACACCGCAGGTGAACGTACATGATCGAGATCGTGCTGGCCTGCGGCGCGATCAGCGGCCTCGGCGTCGCCCTCGCCCTGTCCACCGCCTTCCCCTCCCCTCCGGCGCTCGCCCCCGCGATGGAACGCCTCCGCCCCGGCCCACGGGCCGAACCCGCGCAGGACTGGAAATCACGCCTGGTCACGAGACTCTCCGCAACGATGATCGGCGCGCGGGTGCCGCACACGGATCTGGCCCTGCTCGGCAAGACGCCCCACGACCACCTCGCCCAGAAGGCGTTGATGATCGCCCTGGGAGCGGCCGGTCCGTTCGTGTTCTGGGCGTGGTGCGCGCTGCTCGGCGTCGTGCTGCCCTGGCCCGTCTCGTGGGCGGCGTGCCTGGCATTCGCCGTCGCGGTGTTCTTCGCCCCCGATGCCGCCATCCGCGGCCAGGCGGCCGAGGCGCGTACGGCATTCCGGCAGGCCATCGTCGCCTACCTCGACCTGGTCGCGCTCGCCCGCGCCGCAGGAGCGGGCCCGGCCGAGGCACTGGAATCCGCCGCGAAGATCGGCCACGGGTGGACCTTCCAGCGGCTGGCCCAAGCCCTGGACCCGGCACGCCGGGGCACCGGCAGCGCGTGGGACGAGCTCACCCGGCTGTCGGAGGAGGTCGACGTCCCCGAGTTGGCGGACCTGGCCGCCATCGCCCAGCTCGCCGGGACACGGGGAGCGAGCATCCTCGACACCCTGATGGCCAAGGCCCAGTCCCTGCGCGAGGCCGACCTGTCGGCCGAGGTCGCCAAGGCCCGCTCCCGTACCGAGACCATGACCGTCCCGATGGCCCTGTCGGTCCTCGGGTTCCTGCTGCTGCTCGGCTATCCCGCCTTCGCGCGGATGACCGGCGGCTGACCCCTTTTCCGGAGGTACCCGTGATCCGTAATCGCGTGCTCGCCCTCGCCGTGCGGCTGGTCAACCGCTGTGCCGTACGACGAGGGCTGGACCCTGAACGCGGCGCGTCGACCGTGGAATGGGTGATCATCGCGGCCGTGGTCTTCCTGCTGGCCATCACCGTCGGCACGAAGATCACCTCCGTCGTCAACGAACAGCTCGCCAAGATCAAATGAGCGGACGTGAGCGGGGATCGGCGACGCTGGAGGCCGCCCTGGTCTATCCGGCGGTGCTCCTGCTCGTCATGCTCACCATGAACACCGCGCTGTGGTACCACGCCAGAACCCTCGCCATGGCCGCCGCCCAGGAGGGACTACGCGCCGGCCGGGCCCACGGCTCCAGCCCGTCGGCAGGGCAGGCAACCGCCGAACGCTTCATCCACGAGGCGGGCGGATCGTTCCTCACCCATGCCAAGGTCGCCATCACCCGCGACGCGAACACCCTCGAAGTGTCCGTCAGCGGCCAGGCCATCACCCTGGTCCCCCTGCTCACGCTGCCCGTGACCCAGGTCGCCCGCGCTCCCGTCGAGCAATGGACCACCGGATGACGCGCGAGCGCGGATCCATGGCCCTGGAGATGGCGATCGTCGCACCGGCGCTGATCGCCCTGCTGGTGATGGTCATCGGGCTGGGACGCGTCTCCTTCGCCCACAACGCCCTCGACGCCGCCGCGCGAGACGCCGCCCGCCAAGCCTCCATCGCCCGCGACCCGGCCACCGCGCGATCGGCCGCCGTGACCAGCGCACGGGCGGCTCTCGCCCGTGAAGGGCTGACTTGCGCGCCGTCTGTGACCGTGGACACCACGGGGCTGTCCGCCCCGCTCGGCAGGCCGGCCGTGGTGGTCGCCCGCGTCTCCTGCGAGGTGAACCTGGCCGACCTCGCCGTACCGGGCATCCCCGGCACCAAGAACATCACCAGCAGCTTCACCAGCCCGATCGACCCCTACCGCGCCAGGAATCTCGGACTCGCACCTTCAAAAGGCTTCTCGGCATGGAGCACTCGGGCAAGGCTCGATCGTGAGTAGGTACGTGGGCTGGCCAACCGCAGCCCGGCCAAACCGGAACAACTGCGACTCAGCGAGTGGCCTCGAGATGGCGGCGGGCACGATGCCAAACGCTCTCGAAATCGCTCAAGGTCAGGCGCTGGGGATCGTAGCCGTCCCATTCATGGACCGGAGACTCCGCAGTCAGGCCATAGATCGACTCGTACTGCCTGAGATGTCCTGTGCTCTGGGCCTCCTGCCATTCGGCCAGCGATGCTGCGGCGATAGGCGTGTGGTCGAGACCGCGGAGCTCGATCTGCCGGATAACCCAGCCCTCGGAGTCGACCTCGAAGTAGAACCAGATGTCCTCTTCGTCCCAGTAGGCGCGAAACCAGTGCGTCACCCATCCATGATGCCTGCACCAGCCGGACGATCAGCACCCGGTCGCCATCCGGCCGGAATGATCGAAGATGCCGAGTCGCGGCCAGCCGTGGACGATGAGCGAGGTTCGATCACGGTCTTCACCGCGGTGATCGCATTCGCGCTGCTGCTGTGCGCCGGACTGATGGTGGACGGCGGCGCCAAGATCCGCGCCTACCGCGAGGCGTACGCCGCCGCCGAGGAGGCGGCCCGCGCCGGAGCCGGACAAATGAACACCGCACGCGCCTACACCAGCGGCCAGTTCGAGATCGACACCACCCAGGCACCCGCCACCGCCCGCGCCTACCTGTCCACCGCCGGCCACCCCGGCACCGTCTCCACAACCGGCAACCAGGTACGGGTCACCGTCACCGTGTCCCGGCCCACCTTCCTGATCTCCCTCATCGGCATCGACACCGTTACCGCCACAGCTACCGCCACCGCGCGGATGTTCCACGGCATCGAACAAGGACGACCATGACGATGTACGGGCTGCGTCATCCACTGCTCGCCAGAACCGCCGCCGGCACGGCACTCACCACCCTGCTGGCCGGTATCCCCGCCATCCTGTTGATCTTCTTCTGGCCTGTGGACCTGCCCACGCTCGACGACCTGGCCACCCCGGGCGAGCCCATCGTCATCCAAACCCTGCTGCTGGCCACGGTGTGGATCTGCTGGGCTCTGTTCGCCTTCACGGTGACGGTGGAGCTGGTGGGCACCGTCCGCGCCCGGCGCAGTCAGGTACGGCTGCCGTTTCAACGACTGGCCGCGTACCTGATCACCACGATCACCGTCGCCGCGACCGCCCCCATCGCCGCACCCCGAGCCCTGATCCCGGCCGCAGCGGTCACCATCGACGTATCCGATCACGCTCCCGCCGCCGAGCCCGACCAGCAGGAGACCCCGCGGTCGTACGTGACCTACGTGGTCCAGCCCAGGGACACCCTCTGGACGATCGCCGAACAGCAGCTCGGGGACCCGATGCGCTACCGCGACATCATCGCCCTCAACCAGGGCCGCACCCTGACCGACGGGCAACCCTTCACCCGCGGCGAGTGGCTACAACCCGGATGCGTCTTGCGTCTGCCCACCGACGCCAGCAAGCCCGAGCACACCCGGCCACGGACCCATACCGTCGCATCCGGCGAAACCCTATGGGGGATCTCCGAACAGCACCTCGGCAAGGGCAACCGCTACAAGAAGATCTTCAAGCTGAACAAAGGACGTCCGCAACCAGGCGGGACACGACTGACCGACCCGGACGTACTGGAACCGGGCTGGCGACTGATCCTGCCCCGACACGGGCGTGACGCTCAGAAGGCCCAGCCGGTCCACCGCCGCACCTTCTCCCAGCATGTGATCAAGACGGCGCTGTACCCGACCGATCACCACGCCGTGCACCCGGCCACCGCCGCAACCAGCTCGCCCCGCCCCGTAGCCGAGCCGCGTTCGTGCCGCTCTACCGCCAGCCCCGCTCAGCTAGCGCCAACTGCTGCCGCGTCCTCTGCCGACGTGGTTGTCCTGCCCCAGGGCGGGATGATGGCGCTCTCCTTCGCCTCCGGCGTGGCCGTCGCCCTCGCAGCCGCCCGCCTGCACCGCCGACGCCGCCTGCCCGCCCCGTCCATCGACGAACCCATCAGCGTCCTCACCCCCGAGCCACAACATCCAGCCGTACGAGCACTGGAACAGGCCCACCGCCGAGCCAACCCAGAAACGGAACCAGACTTCGACCTGGTCAGCTCCGCCTTCGAGATCGACCCACCCATCACCCTCAAAGCCGGAACCCGCGACGACAAGCCCGTACACCTCACCCTGTCCGGGCTGAACCTGGCCCTCACCGGCCCAGGCGCCGACGACTGCATCCGCGCCATCGTCCTCGACCTGCTCACCCAAGCCGACATCTACCGCGCCGACATCATCATCCCCACCCCAGACGCCGAACGCTGGCTCGGCAACACCATCACCACCCTGACCGACCACCTGCCAGGACTCCGCCTGACCACCACCCTCGACGAAGCCATCAACCACCTCGAAGAACAACTCCTCAGCCGCCGAATGATCCTCCAGGACTACGAAACCGACGACATCCACCAACTCCGCCAAACCGAACCCGGCGAACCCCTGCCCGCACTCCTACTGGCCGCCTCCGCCCCCGAAGGCCACCCCTACCTCAGCAACCTCCTGACCATGACCACCAACCTCGGGATCGGCGCCGTCCTGGCAGGCCACTCCCCATCAGGAACCACCTGCGAACTCGACCAGACCCACCACATCACCGAAGCGACCGGCCCACTGGCCACAGACCTCCGCGACGCCACGCTCTTCCACCTACCGCCCCAAGCCGCCACCTCGGTGCTCCACACCCTCGCCACCGGCAACGACCTGCCCACCGACCACCCCCAACAGCCCGCCGACCTCCCCATCCCCCCACCCAGCACGACACCTCAACCAGTACGGGTCACCCTCCTGGGCGAACCCGCCATCGACGTACGCGGCACACCCGTCGACCTGTCCAAACGCACCAAAGCACTCGAACTGTTCGTCCTGCTCGCTCTCCACCCCAAGGGCCTGGACCGCGAGGAGATCTGCGAACACCTCTGGCCCGACCTGGAAGAAACCCTGGCCGGCTACCGCTTCCACGCCGCACTCAAAGACCTGCGCATCGCCCTGCGCGACGCCTCCACCCCCGACGACAAGAAAGCCCACTTCATTGAACGCAGCGGCAAGACCTACCGCATCCAACCCCAGCACATCGATGTAGACCTGTGGGCCTTCCACCAAGCCCTCGCTGACGCCCGCACCGCCACCACCGAACAGGCCAAACTCACCGCCCTGGAAACCGCCGCCGCCCTATGCCGCGGCCCACTCGCCCGAGGACTCAAATACGACTGGCTCGACCAAGACCACCGCTGGCCCCTCACCATCGCCAGCATCAAAGCCCTCCTCCAGCTCGGCGCCCTCCACGAACGCACCGACAACCACGAACGCGCCTTGGAAACCTACGACCAAGCCTGCGCCCTCGACCCCGACATGGAAACCGCCACCCGATCCGCCATCCGCCTCCTGACCACCCTCGGCCGAACCGACGAAGCCCGTCAACGCGCCCGCCACCTCAAAACCCGCCTCAACACCCTCGGCGCCATCCCGTCACCCGAAACTCAAGCTGTCCTGCAACAACTGAACGCCCCTCGAAATGCGCCGCGCATACTTTAGTGCGCCCACTGCAGGAACCAATGCATGATCACCGAGCACCAGTAGCCGCAACCGAGATCGTGTTGCGATCCCTCGCAGGGGCGATGAGGACCTGGCCGATCCAGGCGAAGGAGCGCGGCCACACCGCGTTGAGACCCCTCGCAGGGGCGATGAGGACCGGCCGCAATGCGCTCTACACGGCGCCCGAGCTCGCGTTGAGACCCCTCGCAGGGGCGATGAGGACCTCCTCTGACTGCCCGCCCAGCGCATCTTCTCTGAGTTGAGACCCCTCGTAGGGGCGATGAGGACCGGCTACGACGGGCGATACCGCCTCTGGACCGTGTTGAGACCCCTCGCAGGGGCGATGAGGACAAGGCCGCGTCCGATACGGCCGGGCTCGGGGAGTCAGGTTGAGACCCCTCGTAGGGGCGATGAGGACCCGAACTGGCCGCCCTGCCCGTCAGCGTCCCGCTCGTGTTGAGACCCCTCGTAGGGGCGATGAGGACGCCGCCGTCACAGCGCTGCCGGGCCCGGCGCTGTGTTGAGACTCCTCGTAGGGGCGATGAGGACTCCGCGCCCTGTACGCCCGCCACAGCGTCGGCGTGCGTTGAGACCCCTCGTAGGGGCGACGAGGACTCGACGGCAGTCTCTAGAGCCGTCAGGCGAACCTGTTGAGACCCCTCGTAGGGGCGATGAGGACGCGCCCGTCGACGTGTCCATCCTGCAAACCACGCTGTTGAGACCCCTCGTAGGGGCGATGAGGACCTCCTCTCGCAGGCCGGCCACCGCGCGGGCAGCACGTTGAGACCCCTCGTAGGGGCGATGAGGACTCGCGATCGTGCCCGCCACGGCCAAGGGCTGCGACCTGGCGTTGAGACCCCTCGTAGGGGCGATGAGGACTGCAGAACTACGCCGCCGCTCACCGCCTGGCCGCGTTGAGACCCCTCGTAGGGGCGATGAGGACCCCAAAGTAAAGTCCCAGGCCAGGCTGCGCAAGAGGCCGCGCTTACTGACCCGTTCTGCAGCGAACCTCCGGTAGCGCAGAAACCCCCGGAGGTTCGCTGCACAAACCAGCCCAGCAGGTACGCCGAGATCATGTTCGAGCACCTCCGTACTTCTCCTCAGATCCCGTTCGGGTCTTCAAGGAGGGGCAGGGCAGCGAGTGAGGTCCTTGATGAAAGCCCGGTTGATCGCAGGGTCACGGTTGTCCACGTACCGCTCTGTCGGCTGGTAGCCCATCCGGGTGTACAGCGCCAGAGCCGCAGTATTGCGTATGCCGGTCTCCAGGATCGAGCCTTGCACACCGTTCAGCATGGCCCGACGTTCGAGCGCGGTGATGATGCGCTCGCCCAGCCCCAGACCACGCAGGTGCGGAACGGTGTACATCTTCTTGATCTCGACGGTGCCCGGCCGTCCGGAAAAGGGCCGATACCCGCCGCAGGTGACCGGGACCTCGTCGTGGTAGCCGACGAGGAACAGGCCATCCGGCGGTGCGTAGTACGCGGCATCGGCCTCGAACGGGTCAGCGTAGCCGTAGCGCTCCACCTGGTCGTCGAACAGCGCCCGGACCAGTAGCGAGGAGTCAGGATGATCGTAGGGGCGGGCGCGGAGGGCGAAACGATCCAGGCGGACGGTGATGGTCATCGCTGCAGCACTCCCCTGTCGAACTCAGGAAGAAACTGCGACACCACAGCAGAACGGCTCCGCCGCGCGAAGGCCGGACGTAGGTGCCGCAGATAGGTGATGCTCCGGATCGACTGGACCTCGTCGAGCCGACCGAGCGTGGCCCGGGCCGCGCTCACGGCCGCTTCGGTGTCCCCGCACAGCAGGTAGGCCTTGGTCAGGAACGCCCCGTGGATCACGACGGAGCGAGGATACTCGGGGCGGGCTCCGGCCTGGGAAAGCGGTGCCAGCAGGTCGATCGCTTCCGCGAGCAGGCGCTTGCGGTAAACGGTCATGTGCTCGCCCAGGACGACGAGCGCCTGCCCCGCTTCGGCGGCGAGTTGGTCAGGCTCCAGGTAGTACAGGTACGGCGGAGGATCCCCGCCCTCCGCCAGAAGCTCCCCGGCCTTCTCCGCCGCCTGCCGGAACGCCGATAGATCCCCTGCGGCGGCTGCCGCGGTGGCGACCCGTCCCATGATCCTGGCCCGCAGGATCGAGTCAGCAGGACAGCAGCGTATGGCTGCGGAAGCGATGCTGACAGCCTCCTGGCCGTGGTCAGCGAAGGCGGAGATGTACGCCAGCATGCCGATGGCGTTGCAGGCGCGGCCCGGCTCTCCCAGGCCGCGGGCGATCCGCTCGCTGAGCAGCAGGTAACGCTCAGCCGCACCGTACCGGTTGGCGTCGAAGTGGACCCACCCAACGAGCTGGGATAGGTCTGCGATGATCGCCATCAGCTCCCGTCCGACAGCCGGCTCGTAGTCCGCGAACTGCACCAGGTCCAGAATGTTGCGCAGTTCGCTGGTGACGTAGCGAAGGCTGAGCACGCCGCCACCGTGCCTGTCATCGAGCTTGCGCAACGCCTCGATGTGCGCACCGATGACCCGTACTTGCGGTGGCAGCACGCGCTCCCGGCTCGCGTTCCGCTGCGTCCAGGTCGTCGTCATGCGAAGCCCGTCGAGTACGGCCGCTGCGAGATCATGACCCGATGCCGCACCGACATCGGCATTCCGTGCCGCGCTCACGGTCGTCAGCTCGCTAAGCGACTGGAGCATCTCGTCGACGGTCCCGTCCTTGTCGAAGCCAGAAACGGCGGAGACGGTCGCCGGGCGCCGAGTCGGCCAGAGATGATCTACGCGGACCGTATAGCCGACCTGCTCTGAGAGCACGGCTGCCACCACCGAGGGCAGGGGGTCATACGGTTTGTAGCCGTGCCTGACCCAAGAGTAGGGAGCGGTGGGGTCGATGCGCCGGGAGCCGAGGCCGCGGTCCACCAGCCACGCGTTCACCGCCACAGCAAGCTGCCGCGGATTCATACCGGCGCGCTGCAGGACCTCCGCCAGCGCCGTGGGTTCATGTGTCATCGCGGCCCTTTCCTGCCTGAGGCGACGGTAATTCCCAGCCTTACGTCTTTTGCGGCTCGCTTGGGCCGCCCACCCAACCTTCACGACCTTCACGAACCGGTTCGGAGATTCATGACCTTCACACCACCAGACCATTAACCCTTCGTCACCATTCTGATGCACTGAGCGACGAAATTGTCGTGGCCCATTCCGGAGGTAAGCGTGGAACTCCCCATCAGACTGCACGACTACGACGTGGTGACCGAAGGACTGCAGCCTGGTTCTGTGGCCCACCAAGCCCGCACCATCCTCCGCCAGGTACTCCAGAACGCCGGCGTTGCGACCGAGGACGTCGACGACGCGGAGCTCGCAGTGGGCGAACTCGCCGCCAACGCCGAGACGCACGCCTGCCCGCCGTACGAACTACGGATCACCACCGTGAACGGCATCCCCACCTGGTGCGAGATCATTGACGGCGATCCATGTTTCACACGCGTCGCGAAGATTCTCCGCGATCTGACCACTGCGGACCCGCTCACCACGTGGTTCCAGGAGAGCGGCCGAGGGCTTCTTCTGGTCCACCAGCTCTCAGGCGCCCGCTGCGTCGCCTACTCGACCTCCTCCGCCACCGGCCACCCAAGCAAAGCCGTAACTTTCGCTCTTCCCACCAAGTCGAGCCCGGCTCCGGACATCTGTAGGACGACGCGCAGTTTGAGCACGTAGGAGCAGTACGCCGTCATTCCGGTTTTCCATGATCTTCACGGCTGTTCTAGTGGCTGCGTGAGACCCCTCTCAGGGTCGATGAGGACGTGTGGCACGAGTCCTAGGACGGCGGCGTCGGCCTGTTGAGACCCCTCGCAGGGGCGATGAGGACTGCGGAGCTCCAGGAGGCGATCGACTCCGCCAACGCGTTGAGACCCCTCACAGGGGCGATGAGGACGGCCGCGACGGCGAAGGTCGGGCAGACGGTCGCGTTGAGACCCCCTCGCAGGGTGATGAGGACTGCCTCGCTCGTGGAGATCCGCTATGGCGTCCGCCGTTGAGACCCCTCGCAGGGGCGATGAGGACCCACCCCGGACGACCCCTGTGGTCAGCCCTCTCGGCGTTGAGACCCCTCGCAGGGGCGATGAGGACTCAAGTTCACGCCGCGCTGCATGTGGGACCACATCGCGTTGAGACCCCTCGCAGGGGCGATGAGGACCATCCCGCACCGCGCCAGCCACCACGCCCAGCTCACGTTGAGACCCCTCGCAGGGGCGATGAGGACCGGGTTGTGTAGCGAGCGGTTCCAGGCCCCCGAGCTCGAGTTGAGACCCCTCGCAGGGGCGATGAGGACGCGCGGGCGGCCGGCGTCACGGTGCGCCGTTCCGCGTTGAGACCCCTCGCAGGGGCGATGAGGACGTATGAAGATCTGGACGACTGGACCGGGGAGATGCTGTTGAGACCCCTCGCAGGGGCGATGAGGACGCTGCTCACTGAAAATCTGGTCGGGCACTTAGCGTTGAGACCCCTCGCAGGGGCGATGAGGACTGCGGGTGCGCAGACTGCGACCAGCGCGCCGTCATGTTGAGACCCCTCGCAGGGGCGATGAGGACCTTCAGGCGGCAAGGCCCTGCCGGTCCTTCACCAGGTTGAGACCCCTCGCAGGGGCGATGAGGACGTGATCTACATCGGCGCAGGAGGCACTTCCGCTTCGTTGAGACCCCTCGCAGGGGCGATGAGGACCCCAAGGTAAAGTCCCAGGCCAGACTGCGCAAGAGGACACTCCAGCTGAGCAGTTCTGCAGCGAACCTCCGGTCGCGCAGTAACCCCCGGAGGTTCGCTGCATAAACCAGTGCAGCAGGCACGCCGAGATCACATTCGAGCCACCAAGGAAACCGATCTCCAAACTCCTTGAATCCCGGGACGCCGAGGACGATCTTCCCCGACCTCAGACGTTAGCGCTGCCATCACACGCTCACCTGCCTGTTGGATACCCCAAGCTTCGGATAGATCATGTGCACTCCTTGGCCACCCAGTCCAGGCCGGCCGAGCAGGCGAGCCGGATCAGGGTTCGTACGAAGGTCTCGGCGGCTTTCATGTCGATGCCGAACTGCCGGGTGACCCACGCGAGCAGTTGCGGGCCGCTGGGAAGGACAGTCGCCGAGATGTCCTTGAGGAGGGCCCGGTAGTGGTCCTTGGGCGGTCGGGCTCCCTGGTCGGCGATGAGTGCGGTGAGGGTTCGACGAGCGAGGTGGGCGTTCTCTCGGTCGATGATCAACTCTTCGGGCGCGGAGACCGTGGTCTGGGCGGACGCCGACAGTTCCTCTGTCGTGGACAGGTAGGTGACCACGTTGGCGCAGTAGAAGCCGGGATGCAACTGGCGAAGCTGTTCCAGCTTGTTCCGAAGCATGCGCTGCGCGTGGGAGCGGTCCACGCCGAGGGCGCGATCGATCAGGTCGCCGGGGATGTCCAGCGGGTCACGGGCGCCCTTCCGCAGGCGCAGGACGGCGTTGAGGAGCAGCTCGAACTCATGGTCGTCGGTGCGCAGCGGTGCCGCCCAGCCCGCTGTCTTGAGGTCCCGGACCGGTTGTGCGGAGGCGCCGCGGGCTTGGGCATCGGCTCGGGCCACTTTCGCTTCGATGCTGCGCAGCTCGTAGTACACGAGCTGCGCACGGGCGGCACGGATGTACGGCAGCTCGTGCGGCGTTGGACGTCGGCGGATCTGGGTGGCCGCCTGATGGAGATCTTCGGCGGCCCGAGGGGTGGCCAGCCACTGCACGACGGTGTGCATTTCCCGGATGGGTTCACCGGTCTTCGTCCGTGGCGGGGTGCCACTCATTGTGCCGCTGAGCCGGTTGTATCCCGCCAGGAGGAGGTCAGCGATGGTCTGCTCACATTCGTCGCACCAACGTGGAGCTTGTACGCCCTGACACGGCCGACCGCGATGGCGTGCCCGACGGAGGGGCCGGGCTGCGGCGTCGCGAAGTGCAGGGGACACGAGAATGAAGTAAGAGCAGAAATCGATGGGCTTGACACCCAGATCGGCGATGGACACGCGGAAGCTCCCTCCGAGTTCGACAGAGGGCGTCGGGGGACGCGCTCTGACGGCATCGGCTCCCGAAGTCTCGGGAACCCTCAGAAGGAGCGACTTGCATCGCTCAGGTCCGCTGGCAGTCGCCGTTGGACATCACGAGATTGGCAGGAACCTTCCCACCACGTCAACCACCTTCCTGAAATATGAATTCAAGTGCTTTTGTAACCGATTTGTACTTCATGATGAGTTCTGTGTCCGTTTTAGACGGCCCCTTAAGCTCGCGTACGGCTTGCAGCAGAAGTTCGTAAACATCACCGCCGCCACCCCGGCGACGAGGAGCACGCCATCGACGGTCCAGCCCATGGCCGTGTGCCGAACGGTTGGCCCACAGCGACAGCTTGTCGATGGCAGGGCGGGGTTCGCGGATCTCTTCCCAGCCACTCCAGGAGAACAAGGCCGGCCGGAGCGCCGTGACCGCCAGATAAGCCGCCAGGTCAGGCTGGTCACCGTGCACATGGGCGATGAGGAGCAGCCTCTGCCGGGCAAGAGCGAACTCGTCTGGGCCTCTGGGGATGCGTGGACAGGCACCGTACAGGTTGGCTTCCAGGCTTTCGAGGGCAGGCAGCACGGAGTGCAGTTGAGCGGAGCCACGTTCCAGCAGCCGGCGGGCCGTGCGGAGGTCGAGGTGTTTGACGGCGCTTACGGCTAGCTGCGCCAGCATCCGATCAGCGCCGAGCCGAGCGAGCACCGGACGACCGCCTCTTACCTGTGTGGAGGAGCCGATGCGGGTCAGCTCCATCATCGACAGGGGGCACGCGGCGGTCAGTGACCATGCCACTCCTGCGGCGATCATGCCGTAGTTGGTCAGGGGAGGGCCGGGGTTGAGGAACAGGACGATCTCGTCCACGTCTCGCAGACTGCCCGATCCGGTGCGGCCGGTGGGCTGGGCTTCCGCTCTCAGAGCGTCGATGACGGTGTCACGGACGTGGTCGACCCCTCCCTGGACGCCTTCCACCACACGGACGTCCACGCCGGCGTAAGTCATGGTGATCTCCCGCGCGATGCGGCGGGCCCGGTTGAGACTCTCGGGACTGGCCAGTAGGCGGATCCGGGCCATGCCACGGCGGAGAAATCGCTCCCGTCGTTTCCAGAGCTCGGTGAGGATGACTTCCGTGGTGTGCCGGTCCTCCACCTCAACGCCCTCGCGGTCGAGGCCGACTCCGACAAGGGCGAGGACATCGCCGCTGCCGACGACGGGCCATGCGGTCTGGCCGGTATCAGCGATGAGCCGGTTCGCTCGATCCCCGTTCTCCCATCGTTCGATGGCTGACAACAGAGTCGGTGGGAGAGGGCCCGGGTGGAGCTGTTCGGGTTTCAGGTGTGCGCGGTGCGTGGCGGCCTCGGTGTACAGCTTGGCCAGGGCTGAGTCGCGAATCATGCGTACGCAGGCCGAGTCCAGGTCCTCGTCGATGGATCGGGAGATCTGCCTGATGTAGGCGGACATGCCTCCGCCGTCTTCGGCTCGAGTTCGGAGCGTGTCGATGAGGCGCTCGATCTCGTTCCGCACATGGGGGGCCAACTTCTCCTGTTCCACCTCGAAAAACCGGCGCAGTTGTTCGCCGTACCAGGCGCGTAGGAGGCCATAGTCTGCGGCCTCGCCCCGACCGAAGCGCTCGGACACGGCTGCCTGAACGGTCGCCCACGTTCCTGCCGAGCCTGACCACTCCGGCTGACCGGCAGAGAGGTGTTTCATCAGCCCAGGGTCGGCCGCCTGACGGGCCGCGAGGATCTGCCACAAGGGTGCGCCGGCGGGATCTACGTCGGAGAGCGCATCCCAGAAGCGGTGCCTTAACAGCCAGGACTTGAGGTGCGAGTCCGGGTCGGCGGGCTGGTTCAGTGTGTGGGGCTCTGTCGGTGCGTCGATGTGGAAGATGCGGACCGGGTGGTGGGTCTCCAGGGCGGCGCAGACGGCACCGACGCTGAGGGAGAAGGCCCCTGAGCCGCAGGTGACCAGGAGCTCTGAAGCCGGGTTCTGATCCAGCCAGTCGCACAGCGCAGCAGAAGTGTCGTGAATGGTGGGGCCTGCGACTTCGACCACGGAGACGGTCGACGATGGGAAGCGGGCTCCGCAGAGGCCGTCGTCCGAGGTCAATCCGGCTTTGATCTCCGCGGCGCAGGCGGCGAATGTCGCGGAATGCGCGCCACGGCTGTTGGTGGTGCCCAGCAAGACGATGCCGGTGATGCGGAGCCCGGCGGCCATCGCGTCGAAGATCTTGCGGAGGGGGCGACGATCTTTGTCTGCCCCCTCCGGGTCGCCTTCGAGGTCGGGCGCGGAGCCCGGGACTGAGAACCCTAGGTCTCCGTCGCCGACGGCATGCACCAAAAGCACTCGGGTGTCTGGAATCTCATCCTCCGCGACAGAGAAACCGAAGCGAACTGGATGAGACTAGCCCCCGCCGCCGACAATTCGGGTGCTATCGAAAACTAGTTCTATTCCCGGTTCTTACGATTCGCTCGACGCTCTTGATGTCCGATTTTCCCGTTTCGAGACCGACTTCGCCCGCCCGTATCTCTTGATGCGGACGCGTTTCCGTTCTCGTCCAAATAGATCTCCAAGGGTGGCTCACTTCCCACCGGTCGCGGCAGCGAGCGTCCTCGCCCGTCCATCATTACGCCTTTTTCTATCTTTTCGTTAGCAGTGAACCACTTGTATTGGAGGCCTTGTGGATCAGGCGGTGTCGAGACCCTGGCGTCGAGCTTTTCGTGCCGGAGCCGGGGATAGTGGACCGGCAGAGTCGGGACGCCACGTGAGGCAGCGAGTATGGCCTCACGTACGGTCTTCAAGGCAGGTGATGCTTCCACCAGAGAGTTGAACGCCTCGCGCGCCGCATCGAGGACTGCCCGCCAATCGCTTTCCGGAAGGACCTCGGAGAGCGATTGGTAATAGGCCATGTAGTCGGTCCCGTCGTGCAGTTCGGCCTCTTCGATGTCCAGACGGACGCTACCGAAACCGAGAGGGCGACCGAACCCGAGGCGATGGAAATGTCCGGCGGGGAGGGTGAGCAGCCAGGCGAGTGCGCCTAGCTCGTACTTATCAACGTCGCGGACTTCCACAGTGAAGCGGAATGTGGTGCCAGGCAGTACCCAACCGCTGATCGATCGATTCTGGGAGTCCCGTTGCTCCGGATAGGCGGTGGCGAAAAGCCTACGGTCGGGTGTCAGAGGTTTGGAATCGTCGATCAGAGTACGCGGGCGTAGGTATTCCCGGTAGCGTCCACCTACCACGACCTGAGTGGGATCTGTGCCTTCGTTCGGCTTCCAGTGTCGCTCCGCATCCAGTCCGGCATGGTGCCAGTACACCTTCCGGCCACGCAACCCCCGCCCATGGCGGTAGATGTCGGCCTTCGTGGTGCCGTCTTGGATCGGCTGATCGGGGCGCGTGTTGCTCTCAGCGACGTAGAAGCGGCCCTGTTGAGGCTTGGGTGCGCTGAGGATGGCTAGTGGCAGCCCATCCAAGGGGAATTCAAGTACGGCTTTTTCTGCTGTGTCGAGACATGTCACGGGACCGATACGAAGGCGTCCTCGATAGGCGGTCCTGACATTCTTTCCGGATTGGTCGACCCAGCCGAACAAACGATCGGCTGGTGACATGTCCTCGTAGGAGCCGACTGGGGCCAGTGACTCATCTAGTAGATTGGTAGGAGAGATAGGATATACGTCTCGTGGAATCAGGACGGGGTATAGTCGTTCGACTCTTCCTCCGCGCATGAAGGCATAGCACAGGGTGCCGACCTTCAGCTTCTGATAAGCGTCGTCGTGGATGTGCGGGTTCCATGCGGGCTGACCCAGTCCATCTGCGATTCGCTCACCACGTTCGGCGGCATGCCCCTCGGCCGCAGACCGCTCGCGAAGGTCGCCGTTTTTGGAGGCGCGCTTATAGTTGACGATGAGCCGATCCCAGTCGGAGATGATGTCTTTCCAGGCACGTCCCAGCTTGAGCCGTTTCGGCCTCTCCGTCTCTGAATAGAACAACCTCTCGAACCGTTTGCCCTCTACCGTACGACCGGTAACGTACGCGATGCCGTCAACGCGACGCTCTCCTTGATCGGTTCTAAGTCTCCGGTTGTCGCCTTCTAGTTTGATGCGCTCGACCTTTGCGCTGTTCTTGCCTTTGCGTTTGATGACCGCCTGAAGTTTCTCCATATGCCTGGGCTGAGGTCCCGGCAGCAGATTTCCCTCATCGTCGTACATCTGCAGCAGTGCCGTCTTGTATTCCTCGAGTGCTCCCTCCCCTGCCACACGTACAGGCTGCAACTTGAGCGCAAAACCGGCGTCCCGACGGAACCCCAGCAACTCCTCGTGCCCGTGGAAAACGCCGAAGCGCGAGTTGGTGACCGTCTCGAAGGCTGATCGCAGCATGCCCTTCACCGCGGTCGACGCCAGATAAGGACGACCATCACGCAGTCGAACGGGATATACGTTGTGCTCCTCCTCCCCACTCGACGGTGGATGCGCCCGCGCGGGGTCCAAGAGCAGGAGCGGCGTTTCGGTGGTCAAGGCAACTTCGATACGACCGCTCCAGCGCTCCGGATGCAGGCGAGCCCGGGAAGGCGGTGGCCCGTCCCGAAGCGGCTCGGGCAGCCCGTCACGGGGAAATGCCGGGACGAAGGTGTACGGGTTGAGAAAGCCTTCGGCCATCATGCCGGTCCTTCCACTGCATAGGGCTCGAAGCCGACGAGCCTCTCCTCGGCGACATAGGCGTTGCCGTGTTCTTCGTCGGCGACGACGTATTCGCGGGCGACGAGCCGTACCCGCTCCGCTGCCACGCCGGCCATCGGAAGGGCGAGCGTGCCGACCTGCCTGGAGCGCAGCGTCACCCATCCCGCCGCAGGTGCCGCGTCCTTGCCCCACACCAGGTAGTGAGCCGGCAGAGTGGTCACAGCCCGCATCGGCTCCAGGCGCCCGGGGAACGCGGACGGAAGCAGGTGCTCCTGTTCGGCCAGCACCACAGCGCGCCGCCCGCTTTCCACCCAGCGGAGCTCGACCTGGGACGTGAACACCCGAGCTTCGAACACGGGGTCCAGGTCGACCGCGCCTGTGGGTGTCCGGCACTCACTGGCCTGGACCTTGGCGACGCGGTAAGCCGCGGGCGAGGTCAGCAGGGCGCAGCCTCCCTCGACGCCTGCCTGAGCCAACGCCTCACCCAGAGCAAGATCGTCGGCGTAGGCGGTGTAGAGCATGGTCACGATGCCTCCTGCGCGAGATACGCGGCCCACGCCTCGGACAGAGCAGAGGCTGTGGGTCCGGTGAGGGCGTTGGCGAGCGACACCTGCTCCGGCCACGGGCCGCCGGTCAACTTGATGTCGAGGACCTCCACATCACCGAACCCCCGGTTGGTGGCCGCGCCGATGGCGATCCGGCCCTCCGCCAGGTCGCGGAGGACGAAGAGCAGCAAGGCGAGACCGATGTCCTCTGCCGTGTCGAGGCGGGTGAGGTCCACCGAGAGCCGGATCGGCTCCCATCGCACGTTGTACGGCTCCAGCACGCTGAACAGCCGCCCGTCCGCCGCTCCTCCGGTCCACTGGTCGAGCGCGACGTGGTCCGAGCGTTCCAGCCCCAGGTCCGCCAGACGGTCACGAACCTGCTCCGGCATCGAGGGCGACTGGTCACCTTCCGAAGGCCCGGTCTCCTCGTCGAATCCCGTCACCTTCGCCCACAGTTCTTGGGGAATGGTCACGCCGGCCAGGCATTCTTCCGCGCGCAACGCTCCCGCTCCCCGGCTGCCGACGTCGTCCCGTGCCGCGCCGAACAGCGCACGCACCGCAAGAAGCTGATCGAGCTGTGCCCGGAACGCCGCACTGTGTTTAGCGGCCGATTCGCCAGGCAAAGCCGAGGGCGCAGGAATGTCTCGTACAGTGCGCTCGACCAGCTCGGCATGCGTACGCAGCATCCCCTTGATCGATGAGCCCGGCAGCACCAGCGTGAGGTGTCGTCCGTCGATCCGGGTGGTCAGGGGCATCGTGTCGACGAACAGCCCGTCGGCGCCGGAGCGCACCATGACCGGCGCGGTGGGAGTCCACGCGATCCGTACGTCGAGAATGCGCCGGCGCTCCGGCAGCTCCAGTGATGTTGAGCGCAGTGAGGCGACCGTCCGTTGCCTGGAGGGATCGTTCCGCAGTACGGCCAGGAGTCCTTCAGGAGAGTCGAACCGGTCGACGACCACGTCAAGCGGGTCGTCCAGCAGCCGTACCGAGCCGAGCCCCTTGCTGGTCGCCGCGCCGAGGCGGACCTGCTGTCCGCTGAGCGCACTCAGCAACGCCCCCAGCAGGGCCTCATCACGGTCGGCGGCATCCCTCGACTCGATGACGAGTTCCAGCCGCAGGTAACAGCCGATGGGGACGACGTGTCTGCCGTACAGGAACTCCGGCGCCGCCGCGCCGGTCACCCGGTCGATGCCCACGGAGGGCCGGAACTCCAGGGCATCGGGCTCAAGAGGATCCACCGGAACACCACGCTCGTCGGTCGCCGTCGTGTCGGCCACCAGCGCGTCCGCGACGATCATCCGGCTGGCCTGACCGTCATCGCCCTCCTCGGGGGCGTACCCCCACAGCTCGTCCATCGCGGTGGATATCCCGCCCGCGCCGCGGCACCAGGCCCGCAGTACTCCGGCGAGCGTGGTGCCCGGCACGTACAACCGGCCCTTTCCGTCCACGGCGATGGGCTGGGGGTCGGACGGGTCGTGGCCGAGGCCGCCGACGTGCAGAGGCGACTCGGTACGCAGCCAGCCTCGCACTCTGATCCGGCTGGTCACCCGACGCTCTGTCAGCGCGCTCATCGCTTGCTCCCTTCGACTTGCTCGGCTGCCTCGGCCCGGCCGTGTGCGGCGAGACAGGAGTCGACGAGGACGCGCAGGGCCTCCGCCCGCAGATCTGCTCGTAGCCTCTCCGCGCCATCCGTCGTGGCGACCAAGCGGTCCTCCCGAAGCGAGAGCAACATCCAGATCTTGTCCGGGTCTTCGAGCAGTTCACGGAACCCATCGACCTCTTTCTGAGGCCAGTCGGGGCGGCCCGCCTTCTTCCGTGTCAGCCATAGGAAGCGGGAAACGGCTCGCCCGGACGACGGCTCACGGACGATCGCGCGCAGGGCGTTCAGCTGGGTGGGCCTCACTCCGGCCGGTACGATCTCGGCACGGCGCCGGCTGTCACCGCGAATGCCGTCACAGCTGCGCCGGATCTCGCTCAGCCACGCCGCACGCTCGAAGATCCGCGCTTCCTCGTATCCCGCCTCACCGGGCGCGAGCAGGGGTTCGGTGTGGGCAGCGCCCTGCTCGGCCGGCTCGGCAGCCGTCTCCCCTGCGGAGATGGGACGAGTCAGCAGGTCGTGATCCAGTTCCAGTTGCCCAAAACCTTCGCTTCGACGCTCCCCGACGCCTGCTGCACGCACTTCCGCCAGTACGTGGGCCGGGATGGGGCCGCCGGTGACCGCGAAGGTGAGGCAGCTTCCGGCGGCCAGGCCGTACAGGGTGGTGCGTGGCATCCGCCAGCCACGGTGCCAGCTCTCCGTACGATGCGCACCGATCGCGACCGTCGCGCGGCCATCCTTCGGGGTGATCTCAGGTTTCAGGTATACGCCGGGGGCGCCTGCTTCCGCCAGCGCCTGCTCCAAGGCCCGGGCGACATCTTTCAGGTCCGTGCTGGGACGTAGCCGACAGTCGCGGACCAGCAGATCCGACAGCAGCCACACCCGGAGCTGATCAACGGCTTCCTTGTCACTGCGTTGATCGGTGACGGATCGTACGGTCACCTTCGCCTGCCCATAGTCGTCCTTGGAGGAGCGGCCGATCCGCCAGCGGCCCGACAACCGCTGCTCCCAGCCAGCGTCCAAGCGACCCGCGCGGACGCGTACCTCGGCGCGCAGCACCGTCCGGGCAGCCAGCGCCCGATAGACGTAAATGCCGCCGATCTCCCGCGTGGGCCTTTGCGAGAGGTCCTGGATGCTGTTGTGCATCCGAACCGTGCTGTCTGGCTCGACGATCTCCGCCGTTTCTGGGACGACATATCCGTTCTTGCACGGCTTGCCTGTCTCGACGGAGCCGGCCATCCGGTTGCCGATGACCTCCTTGCCGCCCTTGGCGCGCATGAGCACCCGAGGTGCGGGAAGCGTACGTGAACCCGTCGCGGCCTGGGGTGTCGCGGCCGTCACCACGAGATCGCCGGTGCGTACCAGCGCGTGGGCTCTGCCGCCGAGCCTCCGGACCACCTCCGGCATCAGGCACCAGCCGGGAACATGGCTCTCGCCGCTCATGACGTTGCCCAGAACCGTGGTGGCGGCCAGGATCGGCTGCTCGACGGCGATGACGAGCTCCACCCGCTCCCAGCCCTGCTCTCCCCCGGCCGGCGCTGTCGCGTGGACCGGGATGGCGCAGGCAGGAGCCGGAGGTGGACCGGGCACGTCCGTGATCGACCAGTCCGGTACGACATCCGGCCCTTCGAGAGCCATCGTGCAGCGGCCCGCGCCGCGCCGCCGCTTGCCGCCGATGTTCTCCAGCAGCCGTGCCCCGGCCGTCAGCAGCAGCATCGCCGCCCGCCGTTGCCCCTCGCCCAGGTCGGCGAACCCCTCGACGCGGCCACGCCCGAAGAGCGTCAGCCCCGCCCGGGCCATCTCGTCGAACCAGAGCTTGCCTTCACTGGCGGTCCCCGACGCCGGATCGATGGCCACGCCCGGCTTGCGGAACGTGGTCGCCCAGGCCAGTTGCGGCCGTTCCCGCAGCAACCGGGTCAACTTCTCCGGCAGCCGCAACGGTCCTTCGACCGTCAGTGCGGCGGCTCGCAGGAGGCCGTCACCGGTCGCGTACTGATCACCGAACAAGAAGCCCAGCCACTCGTGCCACACCCCGTCGGCTCCGCTGTCGAGCGCCTGCGCCGCGACTTCGCAGGAGTCCCGCCACACTCCCACGAGCGTCTTGGCCGGAATGATGGGCGCGGCAGGGCCGCCGGAGCCGTCCTCGCCGTCCCGCTGGACGATGCGATCGACATAGCCTCGCGCCCCCGTTCCCGTGCCCACCCGCCAGTCGCTCATCATGAACAGCGAGATCGTGAACTCTCCGTCGCCGCTCATCGTGCCTCCGGCAGGAACTGCAGCGCCGCCATCGCATCCAGCAAACCCGTCACCTGCTTGCCCTCGCTTCCGTCGTGGACGGTCCACACCAGTTGGCCCTCGTGCGTCAGGTCTTCCAGAGCCCGTTTCCGCACCCTGTCCCCGGCGTATCGATGGCGGAGCAGTTCGAGCCGGGAGGCGGCCACGTCCGACGCGAGGCACAGCCCTTCGCGCAGGTCGTGTGCCGCCCCGCGGGCGATGAGCAGCTCGCCGTGCTCGTCCTCCCGCCGCAGCGCCGCCACTCGCCGCTCCAGGTCCCCCCAGGTACGCCCGCGAGCGCGCTCCTCCCGCGCACCAGCTCCGACCAGGTACGGAGAAGCGGAGCGGCTCGATCCGCCGGAGAGCGAGACGCTCGTACGGATCCGGTCCAGGTTCGGCGCCGAGCTCTCGTACAGCGCCACGAAGGCCAGCGCGGAACTCCACTGCTTGACCTTCTTCGCCTCTTCAGTAGCGAGCTTCTCCGCGAGCTCGTACGCGAAGTGGAAGGGATAGTTACGCTTCACGATCGCCACACCGGCGCCCGCGCCCAGATGCGGAAGCTCCAAGGCGTCCAGCAACGGGCGCAGGTGCTCGTCGCGGGCCGTCTCTTCCTCGAACGCCTCCAAATAGTTGCGGGTGAAAGGCAGCGCCACGTCCCCCTCACACACCACCGTGAGGTCATCGCCTCCGACCACGAGCGGCAGCACCGGGAGTGTCGCCCGCCCTCCGCTCGTACGTTCCAGTGCGCTGGTCAAGGCACGCTTCGCGCAACCGTCCACGCCGAGGGAGAAACTCCGTAGCGCGTTCGCCTGGGCTCGGTCGTCATCACCGTTCCTGGACTCGACCACGCTGCGGAACACCTCACCCAAGCCGTTGCCGTCAGCGTGCACCACCGCCACCCAGTCGGCCTCCAGCCCCAGCCGGTCCACCATCTCCTGCATCCGCCGCCGATCAGCCGAGACCCGCTCGCCCAACCGCTCCAGCGCTCCGGGATAGGCGGCCAGCTTCTTCATCGCCTCCGCCGACCTCGCCTGTACGGGCTCGTCCCGCCCTTCACGACGAACGCCCGATGCGGGCAGGCCACTGGACGCGCAGTCGGCGACCAGGGGCAGCCGCAGGAATCGGCCCTCTGGGCTCGGTCGCAGCTCCCGTACGGCACCGAGCTGCGACTGCGAGCTACGCAGGACTGCTCCCAGCTCGCCAGGGGGACATTCGATCACCGCTCCGCAGAGGTCCAATCCAGGCGCCTCTTCCAGAGCCCGGCGGGTCAGCACCGTCACCAGCCGGCGTCCGGCGTCCGGATCCTTGACCAGCACTGAAATCCGGCCTGCGGCAGCGACCAGGAGCTCCGCCTCGTGGGTCTCGATGCGCCACGTACGATGATCGAAACCCTGGAATGTGTCGGCCAACGCCTCGAACACCCAGGTCTCGTTCACCCTCGCGATGAGGTCGGACGCGCCGACGATCTCCTGGCGTTTGCCCGAGGCGAAGATGTATCTCTGGTTGCCGGCTGTGGCCATCACAACGAGGTGCACGGCTCACTTTCCTTCCGGTAGGGGTTCGGCACGGCTCGCACCTTGTGGCCGAGGAGCCAGCCCAGGGCCAGTGCGACGCTGGCGGGTGCGGCCAGGAACAAGCGGGGCTGTAGGGAGGCGTACTCGAGGTGGGCGATGTTCCAGGTGCGCCAGGTCGCGTATGTCAACCGCACCGCCAACTCGAAGTCCCGTATGGTCTCCGGGATGTTCGCCGAGCCGCCGTCGATGACGAGCGCCGCCCGGCACTTTTCCTCGCGGCCATCGGTATCAGCGCAGCCCTGCTGAGCTGCGAGGAGCGCCTCGGCCACCATCTGCGGGTTGTCCGACAGATGCACGATGAGCGCGACCGCCTGACCGTCCGGGTCGGCCTCGAACGCGGGCTCTTCGATCACCGTGGCGAGCTTCGCCGCCTGTGCCGCTTCGTCCTTCGTCAGCGGCTCCTTCAACCGGCTGCTCAGCCGTACAGCAGGGAAGAAGTCCGCATCGACGCTTTCCGAGCGCTGCGGAACGACCGGCGTGATCTCCCCAGGCCGCTGCCGGTCTGGATCGACGCCAAGCCCTCGTAACTCCCGGTGTACGTGGAACTTGAGCTTGGTCCCCAGCTCGAAGGCGTCGGGGAGAGCGGCGTTGATGTAGATCGAGACCGGGGTGGCCGGATCGGATTCGGACAACTCCGTGAGCCGAGCCGTCACGAGGCTACGGACCAGCTCCAGCGTGTTCGCACGATCCCGCCGCGCGGCCGAACGGGCCGCGGCGTCCGCCTCCGGTAATGGCCCGGAGATGTCCCGCTCCACGGTGAAGCAGGAGTCCCTGTGCCGTCTGGCATGATGGATCGCGGCCCTGGTCCATTGGCTGTTCCACGGATCCCGCCAGGGTGTCCTGGGCAACGTGATGACAATGCCCACACCCTTGCTGCGCTGCTGCCACAGGTTGATGCCCGCGAAGACCCCGGCCGCCCCCAGGCACAAGATCGCCAACAACCACTGTTGTTGGCCCAGCCAACCTTTGATCACATCGGGCAACGTTCCAGCAGCCACGGCCGCCGCCACACCCGCCAGCGCCGCCACCATCCAGCCGGACGCCTTTTCCCAAAGGTTCCCAGGCCCTCTGAGCACCGCCATGCGCGTTCCCTCCCAACTTTGCCCTCCATCTCTTACTGATGGACGACGCGCGGAGGCGCTGAAATGGGCCCGCTCGTCGCTATGCCCGGGAGGTAGATCCGATTGGACCCCGCGGATGAGGACTTGCCCAGGCCAGCCAGGGTGCGAGGCTGAACATATTGAGACCCCTCGTAGGGGCGATGAGGACCAGATCCTGAGCAACATCCTCAACAGCCTGCACATCCAGTTGAGACCCCCCGCAGGGGCGATGAGGACCGCCCGTGCCGGTGGCCTGTTGCGGCTCTTTTCAAGGTTGAGACCCCTCGCAGGGGCGATGAGGACGCGGGCGTCAAACGACCTGGTCTTCAGCCGTTCCCCGGAGTTGAGACCCCTCGCAGGGGCGATGAGGACTACTACATTCAGCATTCTCGCTTGCAGGTGCAGATGTAGTTGAGACCCCTTGCAGGGGCGATGAGGACCCGGGCCGGGCCGGGTCGAGATCCGCATTTGGCGGGACGGGTTGAGACCCCTCTCCGGGGCGATGAGGACTCCGCCGATCACCTGCTGCTGGTCGCCTATCACGAGTTGAGACCCCTCTTAGGGGCGATGAGGACTGGACGCCGAGGTGGCCAGCTACGTAGACATCTACCGGTTGAGACCCCTCTTAGGGGCGATGAGGACTGTAGGCGGTGACGTATCGGACGTCGGCCATCTCTCGTTGAGACCCCTCTTAGGGGCGATGAGGACCTGTCCAGGAGTGCCGGCCACAGGGCGGGCTGCGGTTGAGACCCCTCTTAGGGGCGATGAGGACCCCAAGGTAAAGCCGCAGGTCAAACGTCACAAGAAATGCGGCCTCAGGGCTGTTTTGCAGTGAACCTCCGGTCGTGCAAAAAACCCTGGGGGTTCGCTGCAAAAACCATGATCGCATGGCCGTGCTTTGATCACGTTGAGAGCCGCGAGTAACCATACCAACTGATCTCGTGACCGCCCGTACCATCTGCCTGGCCTGCAGGAATGACCGTAGATCGGGGTCAGCCGAGTCTTCGTCCATCTGTAGTAGGTGAAGGACGAAGAGAAGCGAGGAGGCAGAGATGCGGGTGCGTGTGGAGGTCAGTACGACGGCCGCAGAAATCCCGTGGGGCATGGTGCTGGCACCGGGCAGGGGGCTGATCTATGACGTGCTCGAACGCGAAGCCCCCGTGGTCGGTCGGTACTTCCATGCCGGGGGGATGCAGCCGTACGGCATGGTGCCGGTGGGGCATGGGGCTCCGATGTTTCCGCTGGCGAAGCGCCGGAAGGGAAAGTACGCGGCGGGCGGACAGGGTTGGTTCGAGGTGGGAAGTCCCATCCTCGATGTGGCGGCCGTACTCGTACAGGGCATCAAGCAGCGCGAGCTGCTCGACTGGGGCGGGACGGCGCTTCACGTGGTGAGCGTGACCGCGATGGATCCGCCGGAATTCGCTTCGGGACGGGCGCGCTTCAGGACGAGTACCCCGGTCGTCATGAAGGGGTCGGGGCGCGACTCGGCAGGGATTCGGACCACTCGCCAGGCGTGGTTACTGCCGACGGATCAGGAATTCCCGGCGTACTTGCAAGGCAATCTCCGACGCAAGGCGGAGACGCTGGGGCTGGATCCCGAGGTGTCGCTGACGGAGATCTCCTGGGTCGGCGGCAAGCGCTCGTATCGGGTCGGGCAGGGGGCGAAGCCGGGGGCGCCGATAGAGGTGGAGCTGGTCGGGGCGCCCGAGACTCTGCAGGCCATCTGGAGCTGGGGGTTGGGGCAGGCCAACGCCGCCGGCTTCGGCTGGGTGACCGCGTGAGCGAAGGCGGCCACCAAAGCCGACTGGCGCTGACAGCACATCCTCTTCAACGGATAGGCGCGTACGCACTGGTGCACCTGGGGAAGGGGCCCGCCCCTGAGTCGCTGCTGCCCGAGGCGTTCGACCATGCCGTGGAAACGGTGACGAAGGACGCCGTCCGTGCCGCGTTGGTGCGGGACGGCAAGAGCGCGGAGGGGTTCTGGCTCAAGGCGAGCATGTCGTTCTTCCCGAACTCCAAGATGAATCATCACACCAATGCGAAGAGGGACGACACCACGATCGGCGACGCCGTGCGGACCTGGCGTCGGATGCCGGACGAAGTGCTGTGGCCGGCGGCGGCGTGCATGCTGTGCGGGCGGCAGGCGGTGGGGTTCTTCGGCAAGGTGGATGTCCCGCTGGCCGAGAGCGATCTCTACCGGAACAACACGCCCCGAGGGCACTCCGGGATGGCTCTCTGCTGGCCGTGCCTGTGCTGTTTCTACGCCCTTCCGTACGGTTGCCGCCTGACCGGCGGACCGTCGATCGCGCTGCACAGCTGGGACGAGCGGTTCATGGCGCGGACCCTGTCGCGGCGGGTGGAGCGGAATCAGCAGCTGATCGCGTTGGGTCGGCCGGAGTCGAAGGGCGTGGGCACGGACGAGGTGCTGGCCCTGCAGGCGCTGAGGCTGCATGAGGATCGGCTGACGGCGGGCGTGGAGTTGCTGGTATTCAGCAACAACAACCGCGGCCAGATGCTTGAGATCCAGTCTTTGGAGCAGCCGCTGGCCGAATGGCTGCGGCGCTCGTCACGCCCGCCGCGCTCGCGTGGCTTCGCGGCGCTGCTACGCGCCCATGCGGCTGCGGAAAAGGCAGGCATCGTCGCTCTGGCGCGCAACGCCTTTCGCGCGCCAGAGCGCATCGTCGCTGCCTGCAGCCGGTATCTGACGGCACACCTCGACCAGGGCCTGATCCGTAAGGACACCACGGAGCTCGCCGAGTTGTGCCTGTCCTTCGTGAGCGAGGTGACGCGAATGAACCAGAACGAGATCGACGAGATCAAGGCCGTGGGCGCGCAGGTGGCGACGTGGCTGAAGGCGGAGAATTCCGCCGGACAGCTGCGTGCGTTCAACGCGACCAGGAAGGACCAGTCACGGATGCGGTATTGGCTGATGCGTCGCAATATCGATGCGCTGCTCGGTACGGCAGACAGAATCGATGGTCCGCTCATCACCGAGAGCCAGTTCCGTCTGCTGTTCGACCCGGAGGTCGACCAGGCCTGGTTCCACCGGCAGCTACTCGTCGTGTCGGTGGTCCAGCATCTGCACGAGCTCGGATTCGCGCCCGCGGATCGGGCGGAGGTAGCCGAGGAGCACCAAGAACACCCCGAGGACCTGGACTATCTCAAAGGCGAGGAGTCGTAGATGAGCTACTTGGTGGGGAAAATCGTCCTGGACGTGACCGCCGGGGCACCGAATAACGGGCTGGGCGAGGACAACGTCGCCCGGGTGAAACAGCTACGGGTCGGCCGAGACGTCCATCCGTACGTCTCGGCGCAGGCGTTCCGGCGTTGGGTCCGGGACTCGATGCCCGCGAACGAGCCGGTGTCGCCGGTGATCCGTTCCGGCAGTGGTCAGAAGCAGCAGGCGTACACCAGCGGCCGGCCCGACCTCTACCTGGACGACGACATCTTCGGCTACATGGTCGCGGTGAAGGGTGACAAGGCCAAGACCTGCCAGCGTGACACCGTCCTCGCCACGGGGACGTTCGTCTCGGTCGCACCGCGCCGCCCGGATCGGGATTTCGGCACGATGAGCCGTGGTTTCGCCGCGGGCGAGAATCCGGTGCTGCACGGGCACGAGTTCTACAGCGCCGAGTTGGCTGGCGACGTCCTGCTGGACCTGCCTAGGATCGGCGTGTTCGAGACCGACGGCGGCGGGCTGAAGGTGGCGCTTCCCGAGCCGGCCGCCAAGGAGGCCAAGGAGAACGGCGCGGAGGACGTCAGCTTCAGGGGAGCGTCCGCGCTGCGGCTGGGGATCGTGGAGCGGCGCCGCCGGGCCGCCCTGCTGCTGCGGACCCTGTCCGCCGTACGCGGCGGGGCCAAGCAGTCGCTGCACTATGGTGATCGGACTCCGGCCATGGTCCTGCTGGCGCCGGTCAAGGGTGGCATCAATCCGTTCACGAGGGTGCTCGGGGTGCGGATGGAGCGCACCCAGTTCGACGCGGCGGTGCTGCGGGCCGAGATAGAGGCGTGGGCCGATGAGCTGGACGGCCCGGTCCTGCTCGGCTGGGCGCCCGGGTTCCTCGGCGCGCAGCAGGATCACGTACGGTCCGAACTCGCCGAGCTGATCACCGCCAGGACCCTTGTCCTCGATCATCCGAGGTCGCTGCTGAACGCGCTGGCCCAGCAGATCGAGCGCGGCGAGCGGGATTCCTGGTTCGAGGACCCGAAGGGATGACGACGCCGGTTGAGGCGTTGCGGGTGACGGTGACGGCGCCGATCGTCTCTTTCCGCAACCCGCTGTACGCCGGCGTCCAACTGACGCTGCCGTGTCCGCCGCCCGCCACGGTCGGCGGCATGCTGGCGGCCGCAGCAGGCGGATGGGACGCGGTCGACCCGGCGCTGCGATTCGGCATGGCGTTCCACGCTCGTGGAGCGGGAGCCGATCTGGAGACCTACCATCCGCTGGACGCCACGGGGAAGAAGGCCGATCCGACTCCGCGAGAGCGAGGCTTCCTCGCCGGCATCACGCTCACCCTGTGGCTGAACACCGACCTTGAGGTGTGGGAGCGCCGGCTGCGCAGACCCGTATGGCCGCTGCGGCTCGGCCGGAGCCAAGACCTGGTCGCGGTCACCACGCAGCGTGTGATCCTGCACGTCGGATCGGGACTGCAGGGTCACGCCGTACTGCCCGAAGGCTCAGAGCCGCGGCCGGTCGGCACTCTGCTGCGGCTGCCCACCGCCATCTCCGTGGATCGGGGGCGCACCCGATGGGACGGCTATCACTTCGACGCCACCGGCCGCGGAAGCATCCTGGTGGCCGGCGATTGGGTCGACGAGGAGGGGCAGGCGATCGCGCTCGTGCCGCCGGTCCATCCCTGCCAGTTCACCGCCGTGAGTACGTCGTCATGAACCTGCAAGGTCTCCTCGCGAAGAGCCGGCCACGCGAACAGCTCACCGCGCATCTGGCTGCGACTCTGAACGGCGCCATCGCCCTGCGTCGGCGCGTCGGGACCGTCTCCGCCCTGGAGGAGGCGACCGATGGGCTGTTCTGGGCGGCGGCGTGCCTGGCCGGGCTGTGCCATGACGCCGGCAAGATCCCAGATGGCTTTCAGGCGATGCTGAAAGGCCAGATCAAGGCATGGGGAGAGCGGCACGAGGTCGTCTCCCTGGGCTTCCTCCCGGCGTTGATCAAGGATGATCACCTGTTGCTGTGGACGGCGACAGGCGTCGCCACCCACCACCGCTCGCTGGAGGGCGGCCGTGGGCCACTCCTCTTGGCCTATGGCAACGCCTCCGACGCCGAATGGCGCGACCGTCTTCAGCCGATTCCGCAGAACGCCGCTGTGGAGTTGTCCATTTGGCTGCACGGCACGGCTCAAGGGGCCCAGCTACCGACAACCCCGGACCCACAGCATGAATTCGACGTCATCGGGGAGGCCCGGCAGCTTTTCGCCTCCCTGTGGCAGTGGTGGGAACAGCCCGCCTCGCAGGAACGCGGGCTGGCCGCGGTTCTCCTGCAAGGGGCTGTCACGCTGGCCGACCACCTCTCTTCCGCCCACGGCGTCATGCACACGCACCAGCCGCTGGATGCCGCATTCCGCCCTCAGCTGGAACGCCTGCTGGCGAACAAGGGCCATCAACTCCGCCCCCACCAATTCGACGCCGCAGCCACCGACGGTCACCTGCTGCTCCGCGCCCCCACAGGCTCGGGAAAGACGGAGGCCGGACTGCTCTGGGCAGCCGCGCAGGTGGGCCAGATCTCCACCGGGACAGGCGGCATCCCCCGGGTCTTCCTCACCTTGCCCTACCTCGCCTCGATCAACGCCATGGCGGTCCGGCTCGGGCGGCTGCTGGGAAACGACGACCTGGTCGGCGTGATGCATTCCCGCGCCGCTTCCTTCCACCTGGCCGCCGCCGTCTGCCCGGACGACGAGATCACCGCCGCCCGCAAGGCCGTCTCCCGGGCTGCGGCGACCCGGCTGTTCCGGGAGACCGTACGCGTCGGCACGCCGTACCAGATCCTGCGCGGCGTGCTGGCTGGACCGGCGCACTCCTCCACGCTGATCGACAGCGCGAACTCGGTGTTCGTCCTGGACGAACTGCACGCCTACGATCCTCGGCGGCTCGGCTACATCCTGGCCATGGCGGGCCTGTGGGAGAAGCTCGGCGGACGTATCGCCGTACTCTCGGCGACCTTGCCCGATGCCCTCGCCGACCTGTTCCGCACCGCGCTGGAGGCGGCGGTTCACGTGGTCGAGGCCGATACGGCGGATACGCCGCTACGCCACCGGCTCGGCTTGCGCGACAGGCACCTCACCGACCCGAAATCGGTCGAGGAGATACGGCAGCGACTGGCGGAGCATCAGGCGGTGCTGGTGGTGGCCAACAACGTGGCCGACGCCCAGCACCTGTTCGCCGAGCTCTCACCCGCTGTGGACGAAGACGCGGCCTACCTGCTGCACTCACGGTTCCGGCGCATGGACCGCTCCGCCCTGGAAACCGCCATCGGGGAACGTTTCGGCGTCGGCTGTGGCCGTCATCCGGGGTTGGTGGTCGCCACCCAGGTCGTCGAGGTGAGCCTGGACGTCGACTTCGACTGCCTGTTCACCTCGGCGGCGCCCCTGGAGGCCCTGCTGCAGCGCTTCGGCCGGGTCAACCGCATCGCGGCCCGACCGCCGGCCGACGTCATCGTTCACCCGGCCACGTTCGCACCTCGTCGCGCCCAAGGCCCGGAATTCGCCGACGGCGTCTACCCGCGAACACCTGTGGAGAGCGGATGGAACATCCTCAGCGCGTACGACGGCGAACCGGTCGACGAAGCCCAGGCTCGGCTCTGGCTGGACGAGGTGTACGGCACGGCGTGGGGCCAGGAATGGCATGACGAAGTCGAGCGCCACCGTCAGGAGTTCACCGACGCCTTCCTGGGATTCGCCCACCCGTTCATCAGCAGGGATGACCTCGCCGAACGCTTCGACGAACTGTTCGACGGGACAGAAGCCGTTCTGGCGGAAGATCGTGATGCGTACGAAGCGGACCTGCACAGCGCCGACGGGGACCAGAAGGCGGGACGCCTGCTCGCCGAGCGGTATCTCATCCCGATGCCCTATTGGGCTGCGCCACTCACCGTCTGGGAAAAGAAGCTCGGCGTACGCCTCCTGAACGCCGACTACGACCCCCTGCTGGGCCTGGGCCAGATCCGAGGACCGGCCGTACAAGCCTATGAAGCAGGGGAGGTCCTGTGATCACAGCGGATGACGTGGGTGGAGTTCATATCAAGTACCTCTACCACTGCCGACGCCAGTTGTGGCTGTACGCCCGAGGGTTCCGGCCCGAACAGCTCAGCAGCACCGTCCAACTCGGCGAAGCGGTCCACGAAACGTCCTACAGCCGGAGCTCACCTATTGACCTGGGCGCCGCGAAACTCGACCACCTGGACGGTGCCGCCTGGGTGCACGAAATCAAGTCCTCCGCCAAACCCGGCCGAGCCGACGAAGCTCAGGCCATGCATTACTGTCTCCGACTCCATGAAGTCGGAGTGGCGGCACAGGGCGGGATCCTCCACTATCCCAAGACCCGCCGCACCAAGCGCCTTCCGTACACCCCCGAAGCCGCCGAACAGGCCGCCGCCGACATCCGCGAGGTGCTCGCGGTCGTCTCAGAGCCCGACTCACCACCGCGTTTGTCACGTTCGGCCTGCCGTGGCTGCTCCTACACCGACTACTGCTGGAACGAGTAGATGCCTACTGCCTCCCGCACCTACTGGCTCACTACACCCTGCCGGATCCAGCGCAAGGACCAGTCCCTGCGTATCGAACGGATCGGAGGCGAGCCCGTACACATCCCGATCACCGACGTACGCGACATCGTGGCGTGCGAGTCCGTCGACCTCAACACCGCCGTGATCAGCCTGCTCAACCGCCACCACATCAACGTCCATTTCCTGAGCCATTACGGCGACTACGCCGGCTCACTCCTGACGGCCGACACCAGCGCCTCCGGTCAGACCGTCATCGCCCAAGCCCGCCTGGCCGGCGACGACGCGGCCTCTCTGGACATCGCCCGTGCCATCGTGACCAGCGCGGCGGCCAACATCCGTCGCGTGATCGACCGCAAACTCCTCACCCGTCCCATGGAACGCCTTGAATCCTCCGTCGCCGCGGCGGCCACCCGAGAAGAACTCATGGGTGCCGAAGGAACCTTCCGCCGCTCGGCCTGGGCCGTCATGGACACCCGTCTGCCCGACTGGCTGAAACTGGAAGGCCGCAGCAGACGGCCTCCGCGTAATGCCGGAAACGCCTTCATCAGTTACGTCAACGGCATCGTCTACGCCCGGCTGCTGTCCGCGATCCGCCTGACGCCCCTGCATACAGGTGTGGCCTTCCTCCACAGCACCATGGAGCGCCAACGCCACTCGCTGGTCCTCGACCTGTCGGAAGTGTTCAAGCCGCTCTTCGCCGAACGTCTCCTACTACGGCTCGCAGGCCGGGGGCAGCTCAAGCCCACCCACTTCGACCTCGACGTCAACCAGGCCATGCTCAGCGAGACCGGCCGCCGCTTGGTCGTACAGACGGTACGAGACGAGCTGGCCGTAACGATCCATCACCGTGGCCTGGGACGCAACGTCGCCTATGACGAACTTCTTTACCTCGAGGCTCTGCAGCTCACCCGCCGCTGCCTGGAAGGCGTCCCGTACAAGCCGTTCAAGATTTGGTGGTGACGCGACATGTACGTCGTGGTCGTCTACGACACCCTCGCCATACGGAACGCCGCGATCTTGAGGCTGTGCCGACAGTACCTGCACCACGTGCAGCGCAGCGTCTTCGAAGGCAGCCTCAGCCCGGCACAGCTACGACGCTTCCATCACCAGGTGAAGGAGGTGATCGACGCTGGGTACGACAGCGTGCTCGTCTTCACCTTTCCCCCTGGGACGACACCGGAGCGGCAGGAGTGGGGAGTCGGCCAACCCGCTCCAAGCGACATCCTCTAGAGACCACGACCATATGATGATCAAGGTTTTTGCAGCAGACCTCCCGGCTCGCGTGCACAACCGGAGGTTCACTGCAAAACACGCCCGGTAGGCCAAGCTAAAGAGGCTTCTGAGCTGTGGCTTTACATTGGGGTCCTCATCGCCCCTACGAGGGGTCTCAACCGCTTCTTGCCGCGCGCGGCCGACCACTGGGGGCATGTCCTCATCGCCCCTACGAGGGGTCTCAACATCTCTATCTCGGTGCTGACGGCCTCAAGCGCGAGCTCGTCCTCATCGCCCCTACGAGGGGTCTCAACCATTCCAGGGATCGAGCGGTACCGATTCGGTGGACGGGTCCTCATCGCCCCTACGAGGGGTCTCAACTTGGCGGACAGGGCGTAATCGAGGCAGGCGTGACGGGCAGGTCCTCATCGCCCCTACGAGGGGTCTCAACACGCGGGCCCGGACCTGGTCACTATCCCGGTCGCCGGTCCTCGTCCTCATCGCCCCTACGAGGGGTCTCAACACGGCTTCGAGTGGACGATCGACACCGTCGCGGGCGCGTCCTCATCGCCCCTACGAGGGGTCTCAACGCAAAAAGCTGCCGCTCACCGACCACCCCGAAACGGGTCCTCATCGCCCCTACGAGGGGTCTCAAATGGACCCCCGCTCAACGGCATCCCTATCCGAAAATCCATCTCCTTAGGAGGTCTGATGACCGTACTCCGACCTGCCGCCGGCCCCAACTCTCGCAGCGGCGTTCGCCGCTCCGGCGACCGTTACCAGGACCTGATCGGGTGGAGCGCCGCAATGCGCGTAATGCACCCCTCTAACGAAATTCAGCAACTGGAAATCGAAGTCAATGGCGTCGGAAACGTCGATGACGTAATCCTTCGTTCCGCGAACGGACGACACCACTACACCCAGGTCAAATGGACCACTAATCCAACCAACATGATTGACTATGCCTACCTCACCAAACAGGACACCAAGAAGAGCAAGTCGCTGTTGCAGAAGTTCTTCAACAGTTGGAAGAAGCTCACCACAGCGGGAGACTCGCCGGTCATGGAGTTGGTCACCAACCGCGTCCTCGATCCGGGCGATCCCCTGCTCCGCCTGTTGGACGGTCGAACTGACCTGCTCAATCCCGCTGCCCGCCTGCTGACACCAGGCTCGGCCGCTGATGCACGTCTGAACGAATGGGCAGAGCATCTGAGCTGTACCCGCGAGGAAGTCCTCGACATGCTCGACTCGCTCCACTTCAAACCCGGCCTGTCAGTCGGCAGCGAGCGAGACCGAGCCCAGAGCCTCATGCTGGCAAACGGACTCCTCAGCGACGCCGACGCCCTTGATCGCGGCATCGGCATCGTCGCTGACTGGGTTCTCGGAGGCCGGCGAGAAATCACCCTCGACGACATCACCATGGAGGTCGAACGTATGCGACTACGCTCCGACGACCCACGCGCGGTGCTCCTCATACAGGCCATCGACCGCGACCCGAATCCCAGCGACGCCACGGTGGCATTGGACTGGGTCGACTTGTATGAGGGAGAGTCACCACCGACCAGGCGCCAACCGCGCGACCCCGCCGACTGGGCTGCCATGAGCAACGATATCGATGACGCCGTAGCGCGCCTCCGCTCCCAAGGCTTTCAGGATGTTGTCGTCCGCGGCGCGATGCGACAAGCCACCTTCTTCACGGTGGGCGCCCGACTGGCGCAGGTAACCGGCACAAACGTCAGTCATGTCCGATTTGGCATGCCCTGGGCTTCCAACGCTCCGCGGATCGCAGTCCCGGATCTCCAGCGCTCCCTCGTGCCGATCGACGCAGGCAACCATCTGGCAGTCGCCATCGGCATGACCAACGACCCAACCTCGGCAGTGACCGCCTTCGTTGAGGCTACGAACCTTCCCATCCAGTCCCTGTTGGTCCTCATGCCCGCCGAAGGCCCCAATGATCAATCGGTGGCCGGCCCTGGTCAAGCGGTCGCATACGCGCAATCTCTGCGCAACGCGGTCCGCGCACAGCTCGAAAGCACGCCAGCCGAGCGAGTACACCTCTTCCTCGCTGGCCCCGGAGGTCTCGCCCTGTTGCTTGGCCACCGGTGGAACCGCGTCGCGCCCACCACCGTCTACGAGGATCTTGGCTCAGGCCACGGCTATACCGCGGCGTTCTCCGTCGACGCATAGACGGTCAACCGCAGAAGGCTGAGGGTGCTGAACGTCATGGAGAGCGAGGGCAACGGTGTTATGTCGATCAAGAAGCTTCCCCCACTTGCCTCGCCGAACTCAGATGTACGTTGATCGAGTGCTCCGCTCTGCAGGGAGCGTTAAGCACACGGTGATCAAGGATATTGCAGCGAACCTCCCGGCTTTCCTGCACGACCGGAGGTTCACTGCAAATTCTCGCCGCTTGACGCACCTAAAAGGACTCCTGAGCTGTGGCTTTACCTTGGGGTCCTCATCGCCCCTACGAGGGGTCTCAACGGGTCAGGTCCAGAACTGCAGGACGGAGAGGCCGTCGTCCTCATCGCCCCTACGAGGGGTCTCAACCCAGATGTAGACGCTGAGGATGTGGACCGTGAAGCGTCCTCATCGCCCCTACGAGGGGTCTCAACTTGATCGGCGTGATTGTCAGCAGGCTCTTACCCGACGTCCTCATCGCCCCTACGAGGGGTCTCAACTCCAGGTTGGCGCGGTACTCGGCCTTGAGCTGTTCGGTCCTCATCGCCCCTACGAGGGGTCTCAACTTGATCGGTTCCCGTCGCGGGTTGGCGGTGAAGAACGTCCTCATCGCCCCTACGAGGGGTCTCAACATGATCCAGACGAGGGTGTCAACGAGCCTGCCCAGTTGTCCTCATCGCCCCTACGAGGGGTCTCAACTTGTAGGAGATGTCCTTGCCCATCCGGAAGCGCAGGGTCCTCATCGCCCCTACGAGGGGTCTCAACGCTGGGCTGGGACCGCGACCCCGCGTACTCCTCGGTCCTCATCGCCCCTACCAGGGGTCTCAACACCAGCAGCGCCGCGTCCCTCAACGCGCCCGCGACCTGGTCCTCATCGCCCCTACGAGGGGTCTCAACAGGCTTTCGCGTGCCGTGCCGGTGTCCGACGTCTGTCCTCATCGCCCCTACGAGGGGTCTCAACACGATCGCGGCGTCCTGGCCGGACCGGTACGCCTTGGGTCCTCATCGCCCCTACCAAGGGTCTTGTCAACGGCCGATTGCGTGTCGCCGCTGGTGGCGTTGGTCCTCATCGCTCTTACGAGGGGCCTCAATAAGTCGGCGATCATGTTGACGGCGCCTTTGAATCCTCATTTCCATGCTAGGGGTCTCGTCGCCACCCGTCGCTATGGCCTCACCCCACCCTCCGGTCGTTACGCCGCCGGACGATGGCTGACACCGACCGCCTAAAGGGGCCCGTCGTCTGTCGCGCCCCTTTAGGGATAGCCCATCGGACTGGGTCAGTCCCGAGTGCAGTCCGGGTAGCGGTCGCCGACTTGGCAACGTCGGTACTGCCAGTGCCTGACCTCCACCTGGTCGGTCCGGCTGACCGTCAGCCAGTACCGCTGGGGCACATACTGCGTTTTCCATACGCATTCGTCCGAGCGGTGGCCGGCGATCGGCTCGCGGTCACAGTCCCAGCCTTTGGTGAAAATCTTGGGCTGGATCCGCTTGGCGGTGACCGGCCCCTGCGGTGTGGACAAGCATGCGGCCGTGTGGGCGAGCGCGCCAATCAGGCACAGAGCCCTGATGAGCACGCGTGCCGGTGTCTTCGTCATCATCCGGGTTCCTCCATGAACAAACACAGGGCCACCCCGGCGGTACCGGGGTGGCCCTGTTGCGGTCGGATCAGTTGGCGGTTCGGTTGTCGTAGATGACTGCGGCTAACTGACCGCGGGTATGGCCCCTACGGCGCATTCGAGCGGGGTGGCGCACGGCGTCGGCCCCACGTCCTGCGGAGATGGGCTGCTGTACGAAGACTCGGACTGCTGGTATCGAGAGCCAGCCCCGCGCCTGTCACCTCTCGGTGTCGACCAGCTCCCCGGTAAGCCCGGCCTTCTTGACCAGCCGGCCCCAACGCGGGCTTCGAAAGAAGGCCCGAGCGATGGTCACTCCGCTGGGCAGATCCCCGTCCGCCTGCCGGTTCTGCAGCGCCCACCGCCAAGCCTCGCGTTGCAAAGCCCGACCGTCCCTGGCGTGCTCAACCGGGAACCCAGCCTCTTCCTCCTGGTCCACCAGGTCGGCATCGGCACCGGCGACAGGATCAGCACCACAAGCAGGCACATCCTGATCTCGTACCCGCCCTCCGGCGGCCCGCCGGATCTGGGACATCAGCAGCTCATAGCTACCGATCAGAGCGGCGCTCGGCCAAGCGGCGATGACTCTGCCGATCAAGCTGGGTTCGGCGATGGCGACGTTCGCCCCGAGACTGGCGAGGCTGCCGACCACGAGCAGCGTCCAGGCCAGGAGGCCGCCTCGGGAGCCGTACTGGTTCGACAGCAAGATGGACATCGAAGCCACGACGATCAACCCATCCACGGCCAGAGGGATCAGCACAGCGGCAAGATCATCTTCACCGTGCCGAAGGCAGAGTTCGTGCATGTGGCGAAAGGACACCACGGCCGCAATCAAGGCCAGGAATGCAACGCCTACGACCGTCGTGCGCTGGATACGGAGTACAACGTGATTATCAGGCGCCAGCGCCGCCCACCCCCTCTCGACCATGGAGAACAGGGCGAGCGAACACACCCAGCGGCGTGCGGTTATCGCCTGTCCCCCGGCACGACGAAGGAGTTCCTGCAAGCGCCAGCGCACCGCAACCGACGGCAGTCCGCGACGTCACGATCGGCAACGTCAGAGGGGAATCGGGAAAACGAGTGCGCATGTCATAGCCCCTTCTGTTGATCTTCATCTCGCCGACCGGTTCCGGATCTTCGAGAACGCGTCCAGCGCGGTCTCGTCCGCGTCATCCAGCGTGTGCAGGTACTTCTCGGTGGTGGCGATCGAGGCGTGGCCCAAGCGTTCCTTGACCACCTGCAAGTCCGCACCACCCGCGAGCAGCCAGGAGGCATGCGCATGCCGCATGTCGTGAATTCGAACGTCGATCCCCAGGTCAGCCTCCTTCAACGCGGGTTTCCAGATCTGTCGCCGGAACCAGTCAGCGGGAATGTGGCCATCGGTAGCCCGACGCCGTGGCTCGCGCGGGCTGTCCTTACCTGAGGACCGGCGGCCAGCGCGGTAGATGGCAAAGGCCGCACGACAGTGCTCGCAGCGGCATTTGCCTGCGGTGTAGGCGCTCAGCGAGCCATGCCGATAACTTCTCCCTTTCTCGTTCGGCTCGGTGAGGCCGAGCTTGAGCGGATCTGGAGCAAGCCGGAGTATCGGCTTGTCCTTCGATTCCTGCCTCCAGACGAACAAGAGATCGTCGGGCTCCAGCTTCTCTGTTTCAATATGCGCCTCAAGCTTCGCCATGATCTGCGCAGTGAGTTTGAAGCGCCGAAACTCCCGGTCCTTCGGGTATTCCTTGACGATGAACCGTTCACCGTCGGGATGAAACTTCGGGTTTACCTCGACGACCGCGCGGGAGACGGTGAGTATTCTCGACCTCTGCGCCGCGTCCTTGACGCGCAGCTCGGTCAACTCGCCCCACCTCAGACCCGTCTCGATGGCCACCTCCACCAGCAGCCGGGAGTCGGCGTCGGGCAGCGCCTGATAGAGCTCGTCGAACTGCTCAGGCGTGATGATCGTCCGGGGCTTCCTCGGCGTCGGCGGGACCTTCACGCCTCGACACGGATGCAGGTACGTCACCTGGTCGTTGAGCGCCGTCGTGAAGATCGCACTCAGCAGCACCTTGGCGTACTTGATGGTCGGCGGACGGACCCCGGCCTTCTTCATCGCCGCGACCCAGACCCGGACATGCTCAGGCAAGATGTCGATCATCCGCATCGCACCGAATTCCGGAATCAGGTGCCGGTGGATCGTGTACGTGTAGCTCTGCCGGGTGGTGGCCTCGATCTCGTGGTTCGGCAACCAGGTGTCGAGCACGTACCGCTCGAACGTCTGCCGCCCCCTCCGTGGATCCCCCACCCTCCCCTGCGCGACCAGACTCTCGGCGTCCCGCCACGCCCTGTCGGCCTCCTTCTTGCTGGAGAACGTACCGGCGGACTTCTCCCGACCCTTCAGGTCGAGGTAGTAGGCCGTGTATCGAGGCTTGCCGTCCCTGCCGCCGCGCTTCCGTGAGAATCCCAACCTGTCGATCACCTCCTTGATCGTTTGACCGTCATTTGACCGTGAGACCCGCTGTCACCAGTGGGCACCCGTAGTCATCACTGGGTGCCTCAACACCCCCTTCTACCTGCGATTTTACGCCCAAGAAGCGATCTGACCAGGGAGCCGTATGAACGCGTTTTCCCTGTTCGGGACGAAGAGGTCGTGGGTTCAAATCCCGCCACCCCGACAGTGCAGTAGCAGGTCAAGGGCCTGATCGCTGGAGACAGCGATCAGGCCCTTGACCGTTCGTTAGCGTGGCGTTAGTGGTTTGAACCCGATCATGTGACCGTTAGCAGCCCCGGAAAACCCTGAAGATCACCCGATCATTGATCGGATTGAACTTGGCGCACTGGGCCGTGCCGTGCCATCTGGGTGAGGGAGCCCACGTCCCGATGGCCCGGCGCACAGCGTTTCCCCTTGGCTGAGCACCCTGCTCCGTGTCGGGTCGGCAGGTTCGAGCAGGCCGAGTGAGCGTGCCGTTGAGGGGCTCTGACCCTCTCTCCGTTACAGATCGCGATAACGACAATGTGACCCCAGTACCCCACCGAGCTCACTCTGAGTCGCTGATCATCCAGAGCGAACCGAAGCCGAGACAGTGTCAGCCGGTCGCGGCACCAGGTGGCAGTAGCAGAGCGGGGTCAGGCAGGTTTGTCGACCTGGGTTGATCTTTATCCGGGCCGTTGGCGGCAAAGTGGTCGGGGCCGATGAGCTCGACTACCCGTGCCACATGGTCGACGTCTTTCGTGAACGCGGCGGCAGCACCGCGTTCAGTCGTCGTCGGAGACCAGTTCATCGCGGGTGGCCACCTTCTCGGCGGGAGGCGGCTTGATGTCGACGGCGTCGCCCCAGCCGGAGAACCGCACATCGGCGGTCCAGAGCGTACGGTCTTTGCCCTTCCCGAGGTGGTCGGGCTCGTCATACCGCGTCTGACACCTTCGTACGAGTTGATCCGAGCCGAGCCACAGCCGCCATTTCACGGGCAATTTGCGGTAACTCGCGTACTTTCCTGTGGGCTTTTCGAAGAAGCTCACCAACAGGCTCGGATCCAGCTTGTACAGCTCGCCGATGGTGGTGCTGCCCTCGTAGAGGGTGGTGCGGGTGCCGTCGTAGACGCCGGCGGGCCGTTTGACCGCCGTGGTGGCCAGCACGTGCCGGAGGGTGGCGGGATTGCTCAGCCTGATCTTCCCGCAATCCAGGTACAGGTCGTTCTTTTTGGTATCCAAGAGCCAGGACTTGCCCGCCGGCAGCTCATCAAGGGGGTCGTGCGCCCAGCCGTAGGTGCGGTGCGGGAAGGCGATGGCCCGAGAGGCACCGCTGCCGGTCGGGGACGTCGGGGAGCGGAAGTCGAGGGCCACGACTTTACCGCCACCGAACTTGTAGACGGTCCGAGATCGGCTGGTGGTGTGATCCTTCTTCGGGCCCCAGACGGCTCGGTAGACCGAGCTCTGCCGCACTCCGCCATGACCGTTGAGCTGCTGCTTCAGCGCCGTGACCGGACCGGGACGGGTAGCGGCTTCGGCGTGCGGGACGATGACCGAGACCGATGCTGTCAGCACGAGAGCCATCCCCATCGTCCATCGACCCATGCTCATACTTCCCCTCTCGATTCCGTGCCGTCCGGAACGGAGGCTGTGGAAGATCTTCGCGAAGGAAAATCTCAACCCTGTCACGGGTGCGCTTCGGCGGAGCCCAGCCGGAGCAAACCGTGGGTGACGGAGTCGCCAGACGTGCCGGTGACCTGGGACGACAGCGACCTATGCCGGTGGCGCGGGGCTCGCGTCCTCCGCTACGGGTGACCGACCATTCCTGCGCTCCGTGACTGGATCACCGAGGGAGGGCCGGAGCCCGTTGAGGTCAGCGCATGACGCAGAACTCGTTGCCCTCGGGGTCGGCCATCGTCACCCAGTCGTCATGCTCGGCCACCACGCGCGCGCCCAGCCCGACCAGCCTGCGGACCTCGGCGGCCGGGGAGTCAGCCGTCAGGTCCAGATGCATCCGGTTCTTGACGACCTTCGATTCGGGCACGAGCGAGAAGAAGAACCGCGGCCTGACCCCCGGCCCGGCCTCCACCAGGACGTTCGGATCATCCTCCGGATCGTCGATGCCGTTGCTCCGCAGGCGGTCCAGTTCGGCCTCGTCGTACGGGGCGATCCGGTAATCGTCGAGCGCCGCCGCCCAGAACCGCGCCAGCGAGGCCGGATGCCGACAGTCCACCACGATGTCGTGGATGCGCGCCATGAGGCCGCATGCTCTCACGTGGACGGCGCATCGCACGGACTGACGGAATGGCCCGACATCCGGTTCGCGGGTTTGCGATCTTCACGGGCGCCGGCACGACGCTGGCGGCTTGGACTGTCGAGGGGGCACACATCGGTAAATGCGCTCACCTGTCTGCGAGGTCGCGTCCGTACCGGCAGGCACGGACGCAACCTCGAATTCAACTCAGTCGCCCACCCCGTCGGCCCCGAGGACCTTTATGAGGTCAGCAGTGCAGACACGGTAGAGATCGCCGATGCGAATAATGCGAACGGGGAACTCGCCGTCGCGGGCGAGTTGGTATGCCTTGGACCGGCCGATGCCAAGGGCACAGGCGGCGGTCATCAGGTCGACCGTGGGTGGCAGGTCCTGCAGATCACGAAAGGTCATCGGCTTCATGCACTGCCTCCCAATGTCGCTCCGGCCTCTCGGATCCTTGCCACGGCAAGTTGGACGAACGGCTCGTTCAGCTCGATGCCGACGAATTGCCGGTCGAGTCGCCGCGTGGCAATGCCGACCGTGCCGCTACCGGTGAACGGGTCAAGGACGGTGCCGCCTGGGCGGCAGCCTGCCGCGATCGCGCGCAACGGGATGTCGATCGGGAAGGCCGCGAAGTGCGCCGCCCGCAGTGGCCGGGTGGAGATCTGCCAGACGTCTCCAGGGTTCTTGCCGTTGAGGTGGGCTGTGGTGTGCCGCTCCCCGGTGGGGGGCATTGCCGGTCCGTGCCGCGTGCCTGCGGAGTCCTCACAGGTCATGCCGTACTTGCCGGTTGGTGGCCAGGGCGTCGTGATGCTGTTCGGCTTGGTGCCGCCGGTTCGGGCGCGTCTGGTGAGTGGACGGTCGCCGGTGTAAGTCTGGCGGATCGGGTCCAGGTCGAACCAGTAGGTCCGCTGTTTGACGGCGCGCGCACCACCGGGGTAGGCGCTGACGAGCATCCGCTCATAGCCCTTGACCCGGGCCGCCCACCAGACCCCACCCAGCAGCGCCCGTTCGGCGCCGAGTGTGCCGTCGGTGGCCAGGCAGAGGATCTCTACCGTGGCGCCGTCGTCGTCCCGCCACGAACTGGGCAAGCCGGCGAACACCACCCCGGCCAACGTCGCGTTACTGTCCCACACGCCGAGAACCAGCTCGACATCGGCGGGCACGGTGAGATCGCGGCGTGTCCATACGGCAAAGGCTCGCGCCGTCTGGAGAGCGACCGGTGAAATGACCAGGTGCCGTTCTTCCCACCCGAGGGGCTTTGTCAGCCGGTGATTGTTGACGGTCGCGTAGATGTCATTCGACTTCTCCATCGCTGTTGTCGGGACACGATTTCCGGATGCGCGCCCTCAAGGCCATAGGCATGACCCTGGAGGCGCATGACCAGGCAAGCAGCCGGATCAGAGGCCGCTCAGAAACGAGCGAAAACACCCGATCAGCGGCTGGCGAAGCCCTCAGAAGGGCCGACTTCTGAGAAATTTCTGAGCCGATTCCCCACACACCTCTGAGCGGTTTCTGAGGCGCTGCGTAGACCGGTTTCCGAGACCACGAGAGCCTTTCTCGAATCGGAGCACGACATGAGCGCACCTCGCCTCACCGAATCGCCCCTGGACACCGCGGAAACATCGTTTCGGCTGCTGACCACCGGCCCCGGCTGCCTGTCCATGGACTGCACAGCATTCGCGCCCGGCCTGCCTCGGGGGCCGATCGAACTGCTGGAGCTGCGAGTGCTGCTCACCAGCCAGACCGTCACCCAGCAGGCCCGAGACGCGGTCTGGACGGAACTCATCGCCCGTGCCCGACAGCCGCAGTCGGCCTGGACGGTCGCCGCCGCGTGGATGGCGATGCCGGCCCTGCGCAGAACGGCGCTCTCCCTGACCCGCGACCTGCCGCACGGAGACCCCGTGGACGTCGACATCGCGATCCTGGCGGGCTTCCTGCGAGCTGGCCAAGCTGGCCTTCCTGCGCGGGATGGATGCTCACACCCTGGATGTGTCGGTGCTGCCGGCCGAGCGGCGGCGGTTCCTAGCCTCGGTGGGGCGGCGGCTGACGGCTCAGTCGGTACTCCCGAAGCGAGACCAATGAACCCTTCTCGCATCTACAGGTCAGCGCGCTGACCTGTAGATGCGACCCTTAGCGCTAATACCGGCGAGTAGAGTCCCAGGTCCCCAGCGCCGCGCCCAAGCCAGCGGCACCCCCACCAACGACCACCACGTCGTAGCGGCCGTCCAACTCTTCGGTCACCCGTGGATCACCTCCACAGCCACCATCGCACCCTTACCCGAGCCTTGAAAATCGAGTTGCTGAACTGGCAAGCTGGGTTGGTATGGACGACAGGGAGAAAACACTCGGCGCCGTGGGAGTCCGGCTACGCGCACTGCGCCAGGACCGGGACACCACGCTCGCCGAGCTGTCCGCTGCGACCGGTATCTCGGTGAGCACCCTGTCCCGCTTGGAATCGGGCAGTCGCCGTCCGACCCTGGAGCAGCTGCTCCAGCTGGCCAAGGCACATAACGTCACACTCGACGAGCTTGTCGGCGCCCCACCCACTGGCGACCCACGCCTGCACCTGCGGCCGATCAGCTGCCACGGCGGGATGACAGTCCTGCCGCTCACGCGGCGCCCAGGTGGCATCCAGGCATACAAGTTCGTACTCTTGGCCGCAGCCCGCCCGAAAGAACCGTCCCCGCAGACTCACGAAGGCTACGAATGGTTGTACGTCCTCAACGGACGCCTGCGGTTGGTGCTCGGTGAGCACGATCTCGTACTGACTCCCGGCGAAGTGGCCGAGTTCGACACGCACACTCCCCACTGGTTCGGCGCCGCCGGCACGGAGTCTGTCGAGTTCCTCAGCCTGTTCGGCAAACAGGGCGAACGTGCGCATATCCGGGCTCGCCCCGGGAAATCTGATCGTTCATAGCCTCGGCGGGAGCCGTGTACTTACGTACTACCGTTCGTTGTTCGGTCACATGGACGCCGACCTGACACCGGCTTGCCAGGTGAGAAAGCCGCCGTCGAGGTTGGCCGTGTCCCGACCGTACGCGCTCAGCAGACGGGTGGCTGTGTGGCCGCGCTGTCCGACGCGGCAGTACACGATCAACCGCCCTGGTGGCAGGTCGGCTAGGTTCTGACGCAACTGGTCCAGGGGCGCGCTGATCGCACCGGGGATCGCACCGGCGGCGAACTCGTCCGGTGCCCGAACGTCGAGGACCGTCGCACCGCCGGCCCGCGCCGCATCCAACTCGTGCCACTGCACGGTGGTCGTGGCCACAGAGGCGAGGTTTTCCGCGACATACCCCAACATGTTCACCGGATCCTTGGCCGAACCGTACTGCGGCGCGTAGGCCAGGTCGAGCCCGAGCAGATCCGATGCGCTCAGTCCTCCGGCCATGGCGGTGGCGAGCACGTCGATGCGTCTGGCCGCGCCCTCGGTTCCCACTGCCTGCGCACCAAGGATCCCGTCCGTGTCCCCGTCGATGAGCAGCTTCAGCGACAGCGGCGCTGCCCCTGGGTAATAGGCGGCGTGTGCCGACGGGTGGATGTGGACGACCCGATGCGCGCGTCCGACGGTTCGTAACTGTTTCTCATTCCAGCCGGTGACCGCGGCGGTGAGCCCAAGCACGCCGACCACGGCGGTACGACGACCGTCGGTGTCGCGCGCTGGGCGGCGCGTGATTGAATCCGCCGCCAGCCGGCCCTGCCGGTTGGCGGGGCCGGCCAGCGGGATGAGCACAGGCTTCCCCGATACCGCGTCGATCTTCTCGGCGACATCACCGACCGCGTAGACGCGTGGATCGGAGGTGCGCAACGAGGCGTCTACCAGGACTCCACCACCTGGGCCGATCGCCAGGTCGGCGGCCCTGGCCAGGCCGCTTCGCGGACGTACCCCGGCGGCCAGGACGACCAAGTCGGCGGGCAGGGCGGACCCGTCGCCGAGCACTACGGTGTCCGGACCAACCTGGGCCACCCGCGTACCCAGCCGCACCGCGACACCGTGAGCATGTAGATGTGCCGCCACCGGCTGCGCCATCTCCGGATCCAGCGGGGACAGCACCTGTCCTGCCTGCTCGACCAACGCAACCGACAGGCCCCTGGCGTGGAGATTCTCGGCCATCTCCAGCCCGATAAACCCAGCGCCGATCACCACGGCGGTACGGGCATGCTCGGCTGCCTGGACAATGGTGTCGGCGTCGACGACGTCCCGCAGTACATGCGCGCGTTCCACGCCAGGCACGGGCGGCACCACCGCTTCCGCACCCATGCTGAGGACGAGGTGATCCCAGTGCTGTGCGTAGTCCACACCGGACCGATGATCCCGCACCGTGACCGTGCGAGCTGTTCGGTCGATCGCCAGTACCTCCTGGCCCACTCGCACGTCGAGCGCGAACCTCTCCCTCAGCCCGTCCGGACTCTGCAGCAGCAGCGCCGACCGTTCACCGATCACGCCGCCGATGTAGTAGGGCAGCCCACAGTTGGCGAACGAAACGTACTCACCTTTCTCGAACACGACGATCTCGGCCTTCTCGTCAAGTCTGCGCAGGCGGGTGGCCGCTGACATTCCACCAGCCACGCCACCCACGATCACCACCTTCATCCGGCGTCAGCCAGCGGCCGGGATGAAGTTGGCGTACTCCTCGATCCGGTCGATGAGTCCGTCCTTGAAGCGGAAGTACATCGCCGCCTGCACTTCGCCGACGGGCCCGTCGGCGTTGGTGATACGCAGGACGTGCTGCTGGAGTACCTCGTCCGCTTCGGTGAACTGGCGGATAATGTCGTACCGCAGCGACGCCTCCGCCGCAGGACCGTCCTTGAGCATCGCGAGGTTCTCGTCGATGGTCTGCTGTCCCTTGCCGTCGTTGTGCCAGACGATCGCGGTGTCCGTGCACAGCGCACGCATCCCGGCGTAGTCACCTGCTTCCAGCCGTCGCAGGTAGCGGATAGCGGTGTCTTTGATATCGGTGCTCATAGCCTTCCGCGTTCCTTTCGATTCGCCGTAAACAGGTGCGCGCTCACCCACCGGTACGGGCACGGGCACGTGGTTGCCCTCCGGCGCCAGCGGGCACGGAAAAGCGCGGGAGAAGACGTGCAGGGGAAGCACGGCCTGGTTGAAATCGACCCGGACGGTGTCGCCCTCCACGGGCGGTAACACCACCCATCTGCCGATGTCCGGTGTCTCGGCTCCACTGGTGGAGTCGGTGAACACCACCAGCAGGTTGCCGGGGAACGTTTCGATCACCGTCAGAGAGCGCTGTTGCCCCGCCAGGTCGAACACCAGATCGGCGGGTGCCGGGAGAATGTGCTTGGTGGGCGGATCGGTCAGTCGCTCGATCTCCACTTCCCGCCCCGGCGTCCTCCGGTACTCCGCATCGACCACATACGCCGGATCCACCGGGAACACCGCGATCTCCCGCAACCGCGCCAGCGAGGGGACGGCGGGGTTCCATACGGTCAGCCCGTAGATTTTCTCGGCCCCGGAGATAGCCACAGTGCGCTCACCCGACAACCGCAGACTGCTGCCCCCGGTCAGTGTGACTGTGCCATTCACCGGACGGCCGTCCAGCGACACCCCGTCCGCACCAGCCGCGGTGAACTTCAGCCCGTCCGAGCCGCTCGCGTCCCACCGTCCGGGCACGCCCTCGACCGTCTGAGCCGATCCGGTGATCGTCGCGAGCTGGACCACCCCGGCCTTCCCGAGAGGTCCGGCGATCTCGTCCCAGCGGCCACGCCGCCACGCCTCATAGTCCACTTCCACACGTTCTTCGAACATGATTCGACACTAACCGCCCACCTCGGCCGATCGTCAAACTAATTTGCCAATCTGGCAAAACAGCCTCGTCGCCAGCGGCCGCCGGGTCAGTGAGTATTCAGCCGTTGCCGACGGCGAGTATTGCTCCGCAGGCGACCACGTGCTCAGCCGCCGCGTGGATCAGCTCGTTCACCGGCGTCGCCGAAGCAAGCGCGCTGCTGCAGTCGAGCGCCAGTCGGTTACCAGGTCGTACATCACCCGCACCAGCGGGCCGCAAGAGTTGAGGGGCACTTCCCCAGTCCGGGGCGTTCGCGGGGTCTCCACCCGTGTTCCATCTAGGGTAAGCAACAGTTCTTGAGTTGAGGGTGCTGGATCCTCCTCACCTTGCACGCTCGCGGACTGCGAACTGCGTCTTCTTCTGTTTGCCGGATCGACCACCACGCCCTGAAGTAGCTTCACTCTCCGTGAAGCCTCTGTCACAGGAGTGATGAGACGGCAACGTTGGTGAAGTCAGGAGGTGTGGGTTGGCGCTGGGAGTCGTACGAGATCTACGCGAGCACCGAGCCCCTGGCAGCGAAGAAGATCTTGCCGCCTTCGAGGCCGATGTCCTGACCGGGTTCGTGCTGGCTCGCGCGTCGGCCGGGCTGACCGACGCCACCCTCCGCAACGACGCCAATCACCTGGAGCTGATCCGGGACTGGTTCGGCCGGCCGCTGTGGGAGATGCAGCCCGAAGACGGCGACGTCTACTTCGGCAAGGTGCTGCGAGAGGCCAAGCCCTCCACCCGCACCGGGCGAGCGGCCGCGCTGACGGTGTTCTTCCGGTTTCTGGAGCTCAGGCACAAGGTTGAGCTGCACAACCTCACCGGCCGGGTCGTCGAGTGTCCGCTCGATGAGGTCAACCGTCCACGGTTGTCCGTGGATCCGCAGCTGCGCGTCCCGCCAACAGTCGAGGAGATCGAGCAACTATTCGCCGGGTGGCGCGAAGAGCTACTGAGCTGCCGCAAGTTCGCCCCGGCGGCCCGTAACTACGCCGTGGCCCGACTGGTCGCCGATGTCGGGTTACGGATCAACGAGGCCCGGATGCTGGACCTGGACGACGTGCGCTGGGAGCTGGGCCGGTTCGGCAAGCTGAACGTCCGCCACGGAAAGGGCTCTCGCCGCAAAGGACCCAAGCCACGACTGGTGCCCTGATCAACGGCGCCGACCGCTCGACCGGCGAGCGATCCAGGCCCCAGTGCTCGCGGAGCTTCGCCAGCTGTTCATCGGTGATGTTCACGTCGGCGCCGATGTACGCCTGGATCGGGTCGATCGGTGAGTTGTAGACGGGGGTGAAGGCGAGCACCGACACCCCGATCAGCAGGGTCGCCAGGCGCAGAACGCGCAGCAGAATCAATCTCGGCATGACAAGAACCGCCCCGACCGTCTTGTGGGCGTTCACTTCTCCCAGCGCCACTGGGCAAGAGTGTTGAACAGCGCCCACTCGTGTCCGTGACCCTGGATCAGCTGGTCACCGAGGTGCAGCCCGTCGCGGACGAGGTAGAGGTGGTCGATCCGGACGAGCCAGATGATCGGCGCGTCGCCGTGCTCCCCGGCGAAGCCGGTCTCGCCGTCCCACTGCGCCTGCTTCCAATGCTTGTTCGCCTCGGCCTGCGTGGTGGCGGACAACGCACGGTCGAGGTGACGGTCGACCGCCGGGTTGGAATACTGCGGCATGTTGTTGTAGCCGGTGTCGATGACCTTCGACGAGTACATCGAGTACAGCTGGTGCGCATGGTGGCGCCCGCCGCCCCAGGTCACGGCATTGGCCTTGCCGTCGATGTAGATGCCGTCCCAGGTGCTGCCCTTGGTCGTGATCTCGATGCCGAGCGCACGCGCCTGATCCGCCACCACCAGCGCAAGGTCGCTGCGGAGTTTGTCGTCCGACGGGTACATCAGAGTGAACCCGGCCTTCCGCCCGCCCTTCTCCACGATTCCGTCACCGTCAGAGTCACCCCAGCCGGGTTGAGAAGGGTGGCCTTGCCCGCACCGAGGAATCCCGAAAGGACGGTCACCGGCAGCTTGTTCATGCGGTGGGGCGGGAGGTGTAGGGCAGCAGGGCCATCTCGCGGGCGGTCTTGATGGCCTGGGCGATTCGGCGCTGCTGCTGGACGGTGACGCCGGTGACGCGGCGGCTGCGAATCTTGCCCCGGTCGGAGATGAACGTGCGTAGCAGGGCGGTGTCCTTGTAGTCGATACGGTCGACGTTCCGCAGCGGGTTGGGCTTCTTGCGGGGGACACGGCGGGGCTTCATGAGATCTCCTCGAGGTTGAGGGCGGGGGCGAACGGGTCGTCGTGGCCGGGATGTTCGCCCTCGGCCAGCAGGCACGAGTCGAGCAGGGCGTGCAGGCGTTCGACATCGAGGTCAGGGCCCGTGAAGACCAGATGCTGGACACGGTCGCCGTGCTCGGAGTCCCAGTCGAGGTCGGCGGCCAGGCGTCGGGCGGGAGAGACGAGGTCCCAGGCCGCTTCGGGCAGTGCGGCCAGCCAGGGGCCGGCATCCTCGACCGAGATGATGCCGGCGACGGCGCTCCAGCCCAGGAGCCGGCTGGGCCGGGTGGCGAGCCAGAAGCGGCCGCGTGAGCGCACGGACTCCGTCACCAGCTCGTCCACCGCGTCGAAGAGGCGGGCGGGATGCAGGGGGCGGCGGCTGTGCCAGACGGTGGTGATGATCTCTTCGGTACGGGCGTCGGTGGGGAGCTGAGCGGTGGCGGGGTCCACGCGTTCGGCCAGCTCAGCCACGCACAAAGCCGGACCGGTGATCGGTGGCAGGTCATGGACGGAGTGAATCGGAGTGACCGGGGTCAGGTGGGTGAGCACCCGCCGGGAGAGGTCGTGGTCGTCCTCGTCGCCGCCGTGCAGCACCAGCCCGGTGGCGTACTCGACCTGCCGCGCCAGGACATCGGCCAGGTAGCGCTGGTCGCCGGTGGCCGCCAGTTTGCCGACCTCTCGGAGAAGCTCGCCGCGGGTGATGTCGTCGGGCAGGGCCTCGGCATCCAGGGCGGTGAGCACGCTGGTGAGCCGCATCGTCTCGCGGGCTTCGTCACAGTCGATGGCCTCGGCCACCGAGCGAGGCTCCACGGAGTCCCACAGGTCCACGATCAGCAGCGTGGCCGTGGCCGCCAGCCGTACGAGCTGTGGGAGCAGGTCCTCGCGCACCGTGCACGTGATGCAGCCGTGGGCGAGGTGCACCTCGGCGGTGTCCAGCACGCCGGTGGCGTCGCGGACGCCGCGCAGGACGCGGTCCCGGGTGACCTCGCGCAAGTCGTGGTGGATGGCGACGGATCCGGGATGCCGGACGAGCAGTTGCCGGACGGCGGCGGTGCGGGCCGTGCCATGCAGGCCCGCGACGAGGACGACGGGGGTGGGCATCGAATCTCCCAACGTGGCAGAATGAAAATCATTATCGTTATCATGGCACACGACCACACGTGGAAAGGAACGAACCGCTTTGGCCAGAAATGAGGTGCGCCCCGTGATCAAACTCAAGTCCACGGCCGGCACCGGTTACACGTACGTCACGAGGAAGAACCGCCGCAACACCCCTGACCGGCTCACCCTCCGCAAGTACGACCCCACCATCCGCCAGCACGTGCTCTTCCGGGAGGACCGATGAAGAAGGGCATCCACCCCGGCTACCACCCGGTCGTCTTCCGCGACTCCGGCTCCGACTTCGCCTTCCTCACCCGGTCCACGATCAGGAGCGACAAGACGATCACGTGGACCGACGGCAACACGTACCCGGTGGTGGACGTTGACGTGTCCTCGGCGAGCCACCCCTTCTACACCGGCCGCAGCCGCGTCCTGGACACCGCGGGCCGCGTCGAGCGGTTCAACCAGCGCTACGGAAGGACCTGATGTCCGCGCACTGCCAGCTCACCGGCGTCAAGCCGGTCTTCGGCAACAACGTCTCCCACTCCCACCGCCGCACCCCCCGACGGTGGAACCCCAACATCCAGAGCCGCCGCCACTGGCTCCCCGGCGAGGGCCGCTTCGTGCGGCTCACCCTCAGCGCCCGGGGGATCAAGACCGTCGACAAGATCGGCATCGAGCAGGCCATCGCCCGGATCCGGGCACGAGGGGAGAAGGTCTGATGGCGAAGAAGAGCAAGATCGCCGCCAACGAGCGCCGCAAGGCCGTGGTGCTGCGCTACGCCGCACGGCGGGCCGAGCTGAAGGAGCTCATCCGCACCGGCACGCCGCAGCAGCGGGAGCAGGCCGTACGCGAGCTGAGCCGCCAGCCGCGCGACGCCAGCCCCACTCGCGTGCGCAACCGCGACGCGGTCGACGGACGGCCGCGCGGGCACCTGACCAAGTTCGGGCTCTCCCGGGTGCGCTTCCGTGAGATGGCGCATCGGGGCGAGCTGCCCGGCATCACGAAAGCGAGCTGGTAGCCATGGCCGTACCCAAGCGCAAGACCTCCCGCAGCAACACCCGCCACCGCCGCAGCCAGTGGAAGGCCACCGCCCCCGACCTGGTGCCGATCACCGTGAACGGGCGCGAGCTGCTCGTGCCCCGCCGCCTCGTCCGCGCCTACCAGCGGGGCCTGATCACGGTCGAATGAGGTGACCCGGTCATCGGGGACCGAACCGTGCATGGGACAAGCCGGGCGCGGCTGCACGGACGGCCCCCGGTGGCCGTTTCCTCCTCTGCTGTGACCCGTAGCCCGCTAGCGTTTCTCGCACGCCGCGCAGACGCCGTACACCTCTTCAGCCCGGAAACCGTCCACGATGTCCTCCTCCTGCCGTTCGGCCACCAGACCGCAGACGCGGCAGACGAGATGGTGGTGCCTGGCCGGGCCGCACAGCCGGTAAACAGACTCACCCGCGTGCGTGAAGACGTGAATGAGCCCGACCTCGGCCATCGAGGAGAGGGTGCGGTAGACGGTGGTGAGACCGACGTTCTCGCCGCTGTCCTGCAGCACGGTGTGGATGCGCTGGGCCGAGATGGGCAGCGGGTGGGCTGCCAGGACGTCGAGCACGCGCAGCCGCTGCGTCGTCGCCCGAATGCCGGCCGCTTTCAATATCGCTGTCCACCGCGCCATGGTCACCATGCCCCAGGAAGTGACGGTCACTGGGCCGATCCTCTGGCGATCGGCCACATGCTGAGGTCGGCCGCGCCGGCGGGCTCGGCCGCTGGCCCGCCCTAAGGACGACAGGGGTGGGCACAGGACCTCCCAGCGTCAACAATGAAAATCGCGACCCAGTACTGCGACCGTGTCGTCGTGCTCGCCGCCGGTCGCATCGTCGCCGACGGGCCGCCGGCCCGAGTGTTCAGCCCTGAGCTGATCCGCACCATCTTCGGCGTGGACGTCCGCGTCCTCGGCGACACCGACGATCCCGTCTTCGCCTTCCGCCGCCTCGATGCAGGTGAAGGCCACATCGATGGGCCCTCCACCCAAACAGAAAGCAGCGTCCGCACATGACCCGCGTCTCACGCATCCCGGTACGATCCGCCGCCATCGCGAACGCCGCCCTGGCCTTGCTTCTCGCCGGCTGCGGTTCCTCTGTGACGCAGGCCTCCGAAGGATCCGGCGCGGCCGCCGCGGTGACGCTGGAGAACTGCGGCCGGAAGGTCGTCGTCGACGGTGTTCCAGAAGCAGCCGTCGGCATGCATCCGGCGTAGACCGAGCTGCTGCTGCGTCTGGGGCTGGCCGACCGCATCGCCGGTCAGGCTCAGGCCACGGCGCAGGCACTGCCGGACGACGTGGCGCCGCTGGCCGAAGACATTCCGGTGATCGGCGGGGTCACCCCGCCCAGCCGTGAGGACCTGCTGGCCGTCGAACCGGACTTCGTCTACTCGCCCACCACCTACGAGTTCACGGCAGAGCGGGGCTTTGCGAGCATCGAGCAGCTCGACCAGGCCGGAGCCTCCGTCTACGTCGCCAACGGCGGATGCCAAGACCGGCGCATGACCGGTGAGGTCACGGACCTGTTCACCGATTTGAAGAACATCGGCGAGGTCTTCGGCGTTGAAGACGCCGCCACCAAGCTCATCGCGCAGAGCCGAGCCGACCTCGACGAGGTCGCCAAGGCGCTTGCTGACGTGGACAAGCTGCGCGTCGCGCAGGTGTATGTCGACGGCACCACGCTGCAGGCCATCGGCGCCGGCGTCGAATACAACATCCTCCGCCTGGCCGGGGCCGACAACGTCTACACTCCCGATCAGCCGGCGTTCGCGAAGTTCTTCGCCGCGACGATCACCCCCGAGTCCCTCGCGGCCGAGCAGCCCGACGCGCTGGTGTTCTCGGTGTACGACAAGAAGCACGAGGCCGCGACCCGCAAGTACCTCACCACTACCTTCCCGGACATGCCGGCGGTGCGCGCTGGTCGGCTGATCGCGGTCTCCAGCGCCGATGTGTTCCCCGGAACGCTGGGCAACATCTCGATCGTGCGACAGATCGCGAAGCAGCTCTACCCCGATGCGTTCTGACCGGTGATCGATCCATCGACGCCTCCTGCAGGTGGCGGGGGAACGCGCCAGGCGCGTCTCGCGCGTGTTCGCGCCGCCGAGGACGCCCACCTGGCGCGTGACCGGCGGCGAACCTTCCGCCTTCGTACGGGAACGTCCGAGCCCGGCCACGAACATGGGGAAGACAGCAGGGTGGCATGGCTGCTCGCGGCACCGGTCGCCGCGATCCTCATGATCGCGGCGACCCCCTCGGCTCGTACGGCGCCCAGTGTGCCCACGCCGGTGAACCCGGTCGGGAGGCCCTGAGCACGCCCCTTATGGCTGTTCGGCCGCGTTCAAGCATCCCGGCGTCCTGATCAGCCGCGCTCAGCTCGACCTCGCAAGAGCTAACCGCGGCAACGAACCGTGGAAACATGACCTGATCTGGGCAGGCAGCGGCGAACCTCAGCCTGTGATCGTGGGAGGAGGCTGTGGGCGCGGGGTGGTCAGGCGGCGGGCTGCTGGTCGGGCTGGTCAAGGGTGATCCTCTTGCCGGTGAGACGTTCGAGGTGACGTACTAGGTCACGTTCCCGGCGCTGTCTGTTGATATTTGTTTCGTAGAAGTCAGGTCCGAGATCTTGCTGGCGGGTCTCACGCATCCTCGGCCGCTGCCTGCACTTCGACGAGGAGACGTTCGGCGACTGGTACACCACGGTCCTGGCCGCCCACCGCGCTCTCCTGGCCGCCCCCGAACAGCCCGTGGAACACGGGCCCCCTGCACTGACGGGCTTCGCTAGCCCCGGGTCGCGCTGCCCGCGCCGCTCACACACATGTTGGACTTGGTGGAGAATAGGCCGTAGTGCTTGCCCCAGTAGATCCGGCCCGTCGCCATGATGCAGCCGCGCGAGATGTTCAGCCGGGCGGTGTCGGTGCGGCCGGTGTACCAGCCGCGCCTGGCCGTCGACTGCAGTTGGCCGTCACAGGAGCCGTAGCCCTGGCCGGGCCGGGCACACTGCTTCAGCATGATCGTCATGTGCTTCCTGGTCCCCCAGGTGGCGTTCGTGGAGTTGAGGTACGCGCAGGCGGTCGAGGTGCGGGAGTCGTAGAACACGTGGATGTACGCCGCCTTCAGCATCTCCCGCGTGTAGACCGCCTCGCGCATCACCAGCTTTCCGGAGCAGGTAGGCAACTGGGCGGTCGACTGGGCGGACGCGGCGGCGGGCAGACCGGCCAGCGCGGCGGCGGCGACGAGCCCGACGATCAGCGATCGCATGATGTCTCCTCAAGGCTTCGGCTCGCACTGCTGTGCGAGCATGGGTGGTTCGCAAGACGCAGGTTGGCCCGGGACCGGTGGCGGGGCCAGAGGGTGCATGGCGTGCAATCGTGCGCGGCCTTGCACCCCTGGCTTCACCTGCGGTTTCACGGTCCGGTGAACAATTGCGGGAAGGGAGTGCGCGCCGGATGGGGGCGTTCGAGGAGCTCGTGGACCGGCTCGCCGCGGAGCTGGACGAGGCGGCGGAGGGCATTAGGGAGGCGCTGCGCTCGCAGGGACGCCCGCAGAAGTACCTCGCGAACCGGGTCGCCGACGCCAGCCCTTCGCTCATCTCCCGCTGGCTGTCGGGAGCCCGCCAACTCGCCGACCGCAACCGCCTGCCCGGCGAGGAGGCGATGCGGCAGATCGCCGCCGCGCTGGAGCTGCCCCCAGAGCGGGCCCGGACGCTGATCGCGCTCGGCGGCGGCATCGACGAGCTGCGCAAGCGGCTGGAGGGCGAGGAACGCGGCTGGCGAGCCAGGGCCGCCGAGCACCGCGGCCGCGAGGCCGCTCTCCAGCCCGCCCCGGCCCCCCGCAGGTCGGTGCCGCCCCTGACCGCCGCCGTCGCCACCGCGACGGTGGCGGTGATCTCTTTCCTGGGCGGGGCGCTCGCGGGCCGGAGCTGGGGCACGGAACCGGCGCCGTCCGTCGCCGCCACCGTGACGGCCGGGCAGAGCGGCGGGGACCGCTGCAGCACGTGGGCCGACGCGGGCGAAGGCGTGCAACTGGAGGCGTGCGTCCGGATCCGCGAGGGCCGCATGCTGATCAGGAGCCGGCTGCGCGGCCCGGTCGGCACCCGGGCGGACATGGTGGTGCAGGCGTACGACACGTTTCTGGAGAAACCGGTCACCAAGGAGCTGAAGTGTCACCGGATGTACGTCACGTCAGAGGGCCAGATCCAGACGTGCGGCTGGCACGAGATCAGGCCGCCGTACGGGCCGGAGTACGCGGCGCGGGCCGGGTGGCGTAAGCCCAGCGACGGCCCGTTCGGCGGGCACGTGCTGAGCTCGGGCCTGCGCTGGTGAGGGCGGCGGGGCCCGTCCCTTGACGCACCGGGTTGGTATGCCCAAACCTGGGGAGGTTTCTTCTCCGAATCAGGGGAGCGCCGGTGGGCGAGAGCACGATCCGCGACCGCGGCGGGGTGGCGCGCTGGCTCGCCGCCCTGGCGCTCCTGCTAGTGGCCGCCTGCGGGTCCGGCGACGCCGGTGAGCCGCCGGTGAACGCCGACGACGTGATGTTCGTACAGATGATGGTGCAGCATCACCGGCATATGTCAGAGGTAGCACGGCCCACCCTCTCCGACGCGCTCACCGAGCTTCGTGTGGACGGCGTACCTGAGCCTGACCCGGTACGACGGGCTCGCGCCGGCGGAGTGGATCGGCCCGGCCAACTTCGTCAAGCTGCTCGACGACCCCGCCCTGCTCACCTCGGTGCGCAACACGCTGATCTGGGTGATCGGCACGATGATGCTGCCGGTCGGGCTGGGCCTGCTCGTCGCCGTGCTCTAAGAGTTCAGCCGTGCTCTGCCTCGTTCCGTACATGCTGCCACACATGCATGCAGACGGCGCGGATCTCGTTCGCGTCGCGGAAGCAAGCGGGGTAGAGCAGGTTTTCCGGAGCGTCGCCGTTGGGCACGCTGAGGTCAGGTATGGCCAGAGAGGGCACCTCGACGACTATCCGCCACTCGTTGGGACCGCACTGGGCCAGGACGGTGCCAGGCAGGGTTCAAATATCGCCACCCCGACGCTGTTTGACCAGGTAGAGGGCTTGATCCGCTTAGCGGGTCGGGCCCTTTTCCGTTCTGGAGGTCGACAGGAGCCAATCGGGGAGCCAACTCACTCGGACTCAACCCGTCGGCTTGTCGCCGAAGATTGTGTTCATGGTGTGGGCGCCCTTGGTGATCACCGGCTTGAACTGGTGCCGGTAGACCGCTTCTGTGACGCTGGTGCCCGACGAGATCGGCGATGGTCTCGATGGGGTACGCCCTGGTCACTCATGATGGAGACGAATGAGTGACGTGGTTCGCGGGGTGTCCAGTCGGTTCCGATCCCCGCGTTCTTGGTGATGTGCCGGAACGCTCGCCGTACGTTCGCAAGCGTTGAGCGGAGTGCCGACGTTCGTACAGAACACCAGGTTGTGGGGCCGTCAGGTTGGGCACGGCGAACTCGTGGGTTGGGGCGCCGAAAGGCCACCTCCCGGCGGGAAGTGGCCTTCGTGGGAGGAGCGGCGGTCAGGCTCGGGCGGTCACCAGCGTCACCGCGGTCTCCGAGTGGACGCCGGTCTCATCCGTGCAGTGCGCCAGATTCGCGCGTACGGCGGCCGTGAGGTCGGCGCGACGCGAACCGATGTACGGGCTGACCGCGGAGAAGTCGAACAGGCAGCAGATCGCGTCAGGCTCCCCGGGGAGGGTGGCCGGCAGCGTCCATTCGCGGAGTTCGATGTCGTCGAAACCGGCCTCCTTCGCCAGCGTGGCGACCTCGATCCCGGGCAGGGACCACGGTTCCTCGAAGAGCTCCGCCTTGTCGGGGCCGAGGACGGTGACGACGGCGTCGTGCAGGGCGCGGAAGAGCGGGTTGCGGTGCAGCGGCTGCCACGTGGCGATGGCGATCCGCGCGCCGGGGCGGGCGGCCCGCCGCATCTCGGCCAGCGCCGCGCCGCGATCGGGAACGAACTGCAGGACCTGCTGCATGGTGATCAGGTCGAACGCTTGGTCGGAGACGTGCAGCGGAGTAGCACCGCATTCAACGTACTGGATGGGGGCGCCGTCGAGGGCAGGCAGTTCAGCGGCGAGGGCGAGCATGGCGGGGTTGAGGTCGGTGCCGACCACGGCGCCAGTGGGGCCGACCGCCTTGGCCAGCACCCGGGCGACGGTGCCGGGGCCGGTGCCGACGTCGAGCGCCTTAGTGCCGGGGGCCGGCGCCAGCGCCTCGACCATGTACTCCGCCCACGGCTGGAAGATCGACGGAAGCAGGATGTCCTGGTACGGCCGTACCAGGCTGACATCGAAGGAGGTGTCCGCGGTCACGGCGGCCCGGGACCTCGTGGCCGTTTCGAGGGTCTCAGCGAGGATGTCGACCTCGTCGGGGGAGTTGTACAGGTAGAACGAGGCCCGGATCGCGGCGGGGACGCCGAATCGGCTGCACGCGAGCTGCGCGCAGTGGTTGCCGGACCGGACGGCGATGCCCGCCTCGTCCAGACTCGCGCGCATGCGCTGGAGCGGGATGCCGTCCACCACGAACGACAGGAGCGGCAGCCGGTTCGCGGTGTCGGTCGGGCCGATGAAGCGGATGCCGGAAACGTCGCCGAGCCGGCCCAGGGCGTACTCGATCAGGGCCTGGTCATGGGCGGCGATCGCGTCCATGCCGATGTTGCTCAGGAAGTCGCAGGCGGCGCCGAGGCCGACGGCCTGCGCGACCGGGGGTGTACCGGCCTCGAACTTGAGCGGGGGCGCGGCGAAGTGCATGGCGTCCACCGCGACATGCTCGATCATCTCGCCGCCGCCGAGGAAGGGCGGGAGCTGTTCCAGGAGTTCGTACCTGCCCCACAAGGCGCCGATTCCGGTTGGGCCGCACATCTTGTGGCCGGAGAACGTGACGAAGTCGGCTCCCAGCGCGGTGACGTCGATGCCGAGGTGCGGGACCGACTGGGCCGCGTCGACGACCATCAGGGCGCCGACCTCGTGCGCACGGGCGGCGATCGTGGCGACCGGGTTCACCGTGCCCAGGATGTTGGACGCGTGCACGACCGTGACGACCTTGGTCCGCTCGTTGATCTTCTCGCTCAGGTCGGAGAGGTCCAGGCGGCCGTCGTCGGTGATGCCGAGATATCTGACCTTCGCACCCACCCGCTCGGCCAGCAGCCGCCAGGGGATCAGGTTGGAGTGGTGCTCCATCTCGGTCAGGACGATCTCGTCGCCGGGACCGACGCGGAGCCGTCCGTCCGCCCAGATGAACGAGTTGGCCAGCAGGTTGACGGCCTCGGTCGCGTTCTTGGTGAACACGATCTCCTCGGCTCGCGGTGCGCGCACGAACGCGGCGATCTTGCTTCGCGCCCCTTCGTACAGATCGGTCGCCTGTACGGCCAGCCGGTACACGCCACGGTGCACATTCGCATTGGTGCGGATGTAGTAGTGGTTCAACGCGTCCAGGACAACGGCGGGTTTCTGCGTGGTGGCGGCGCTGTCGAGGTACACGGGTGGGCGGGAACCGTCAGGGGCGGGTTCGAAGAACGGGAATTCCTTCCGAATCGACTCGACGTCGATCGCCATCGTGGTCTCCTCCTGCCGAATGGTGTAGCGGCAGTGTCGGCGGAGCCCGACCGGCTAGATCCAACTGGAGTTGCGTCATGGCGAAACCTCCAGCGTAACCCACATTTCAGGAGGATAGAGCGGCAAGGAGTTGCCGTCATTTCCGGCCACCGAGGGCCTCGAATTCCTCACTTAATGTGGCGGCATGGTCGGCGATTTCTTGGTTGACGGCGCGCGGATCATGGCCAGGCGCCGTTCGCGCGGCCTTACCCGGAGAATTCTGGCCGACCTGGTCGGCTGCAGCGAGGAATGGCTCCGCCTGGTCGAGAACGGGGTGAAACCCCTGGATCGGCTGTCGACCGTCATGCGGATCGCCGAAGTGCTCCGCGTCGAGGATCTCTCCGAGTTCGTCGGCGGCCGGACGAAACTCCCGCCCGCCTTCGACCACGGCGAATCCGACGCGGTCGGGAACGCGCTGCTGCTGCCCGGCCGGTTCACCGGCGAGGCGACCGAGAGCGTGCTGCGGGTGCAGCACCACGTCATGACGGCGTGGGAGATCTGGCAGCGTTCGCCCCACCGCTACACCGAGACGCGGCGCCGCCTGCCGCCGCTGCTGTCGATGGCCGACCTGTCGGCCAGGGTCGCCACCGGCGCGGACCGGGAAGCCGGTACGGCCGGCCTCACCCAGGTGTACCGGCTGTTCGCGGCGCTGTTGCGAAGCTGCGGCCAGCACGCGCTGGCCCTGGTCGCCGCCGATCGCGCGGTGGCCTCCTCGGCGGGTTCGGCGATCACGAAGGCTGAGGTGGCGGGCGTGCTCGTCTCGCTCGGCCGGTACGCCGACGCGCGCTGGCTGTGCCTGGCGGTGATCGACGAGCGGCCCGAGTCGCTGGAGGTCACCGGGCTCTGCTATCTGACGGCCGCGCTCGCCGCCGCCGAGGAGAGCGACGTGCTGCGAACCGAGGAGCTGCTGAACCACGCCCGTAGGATCGGCGACCGGCTGGGCCCGGAGTTCGCGATGGAGGTGGACCTGCACCGAGTGGCGGTCGCGGTCCGGATGGGCCGGTGCGCGCAGGCGATCCGCCTCGCGGCGGGCGTCGACGCCGACCGCCTCCCCGACAAGGACCGCCAGGCGCGGCACCTGCTGGCCGTGGCCACCGCGCACGCGATGGACGGCGACTCGAGCGCGGCCATGGCGCTGCTGTGGCGGATCGTCGAGGGCTGCCCGGAGGAGCTGCGATTCAACGCGGACGCCGGACCGGTGCTGGCCCGGCTGCGGGCGATGGACTGCGAGTCGACCCGGGGGGAACTTCGGCAGATGACCCGGATCACCGCTTGATTCATCAACGTCGGGGCATGGTCACCCTCGTAGCCGACCTCGTCGAGGCCCAGAAGATCGCAGAACCTAGCCTTGGTAGGTATCAAGGTGGCGGCGCGTGCGCGGGCCGATATGCGTTGCTGCCGCGATCATCCTGAGCATCCTGCGGGTGATACCCGTAGTGCCGCTGCTGTCCTCCACCTGCTCGCCTGACAGATCGAACGACAACGCACATGACAGGTTCGGACCCATGTCGTGCCCGAGGCTGCGTACCGGACCCTGCCGCCCAGCTCCGGACGCGACGGGTGGTGCTGTGAAAGTCGAGGAGGAAGCCGTCCGCAGAGGCCGCTGGGGCTCCCTACGGAATGCTGTGGTCTTCAGCGCGGGTGATAGTTGAGCGTTCCGAGGGGCCAGTGCGTGGACAGCCAGGCTGTCACGGCTTCGTACAGGGGTACGTCCAGCTCGGCTCGGTCGGCCCGGACCCAGGAGGACACATCGGCGTCGTGGTCGTCGCTGTGTGAGGGGTAGATGTAGACGCATCCGATCACCTCGCCGCTGTCCGGGTCGAGGACGGTGTAGGTGAATCCACGGCGCTGGGCGAAGTCGTTCGCGTGGCGCTGCAGGTCGGCGAGGTTCGCCTCCAGGGTCATGCCGCCCTCGGGAGGCCAGTCTCCGTCCGGGTAGCCGGGGGTCGCGCGGATGTGCTCGATGCTGCTGGTCCAGGCGACGTGGTCGGCAGCATTGTGCTGGGGTCCCAAGGGTTCCAGACGGAACTGCGGGGTCGCCAGGTACAGAGGGACAGCGAAGTCGTCAGGGACGAAGGCATGGTCGTTCATGAGGCCGAGGCTATGAGGCTGAGCTCAGGAGTTGCATCTGGATTGATCCCGCTGCTCACCGATCGGCCCATCCATCGCCTCCAGCAGCAACCTGGCCGCTCCATCCGCCGGTAATCGCTCAAGGCTCCGTCCAGAGCCTCACGAGCCGGATGTCAGGCGCTGGAGCCGGAAGCTCTCCGTACGTTCTCCTTGTCCACGCCGATCAGAACGAGCAGCTCGATGGTCGGCACGCGGTAGGTGTCGCCGACCTTGATGACCCGACAGGGAAACTGCTCAGGCCAAGAGCGCGAGCGGCCGCCAGGAGGGGCACGACGGCCGGCAGGGCTTGCACCTCCGCGAGCGTCAGCGGCCTCATGAAGCCCCCTCTCGTCTCCGCCATCGGGAATCGGAGACCCTTCCGGAGGTGTGGGCTGTGGGTTGCGTTGCCGTTCCGTGCCGCGTGCAGGCGGAGTCCTCGCTGGTCATGCCGTACTTGCCGGTTGGCGGCCAGGCCGTCTTGATGCTGTTCGACTTGTTGCCGCCAGCGCGGGCCGTCGTCGGCGAGCATCCGGCGGGCCTCGGTGAAGGTGGCCCGCAGGTTGTCCATGTACTCCTCCAGGTTGGGCTCCTGGCCGTACTGGCGTTCGCCACCCTCCACGCCCGCTGCGGCGACGTCGACGCCGGCTGCGCCACCGCCCAGCAGGCACTCACCATCTACCTGCATCTGGCTTCCCGGCTGGGCGCCCGACCGATCGATTTCGCCCGGCGTCTGCCCCGTCAGACCATGCGGCGCATGGTGGCGGGGTCCCGCACTCACGTTCCCTTGATCCCGGGAGGGAACTTCGTCTCGTCGTTGGTCTTCGCGCCAATCAGGTTTGCGTCAGTTAGGTCCGCTTCACTTAGATCCGTCCCGCGCAGGTCCGCACGGCGCAAGTCTGTTCCGGTCAGATCCGTGTCATCCAGCTTCGCGCCGCGCAGGTCCGCCCGGAACAGGATTGCTTTGGGGAGATCTGCTGAGGACAGGTCCACCCCTCGCAGGTCCGCCCTGCTCAAGTTGGCTCTGCTGAGATTCAGGAAACTCAAATCCGCGCCTGGTATACGGATCCGCGCTAGCCTGCAATCGCATCGGCGCTCGTACCCCTTTTCAGCACGCGGCGTACCGTAGACGCTGCCCAGCACCGTCAGGGCCGCCTGGACATCGGTAGTCGGCTGCTCGGGGGGCCGTTTCTTTGGCTTGGGGTCGTGTTCACGCACATATGCGGCCATGACGTTGGCGATCGTGACACGGTCACGTGGAGAGTCCTGCGCCAAGCGATCCAATGCGTGGATCGCTCCAAATCGTACGTCGATCGTTTTGGAGCCGAGCTGCTCGACGGCTCTGATGTAACGGTCGGTGATCTGCCCTTCTTGAGTGGTCTCCAAAGAGCTGGCGGTGTAGACCAGGCCACCTGCGGTGAACACCAACCCGAAGACGACGCCCCAGGTACTCCACCGCTGGAGCCGCGTCCCACGCTCGGCTATGAGAGCGTCGAAGCGCTCCTTCGGCTGCAGGGACTCGAGCTCCACCCCGGTGAGCGGCCGCAACCGGGGACGTCCTCTGGTCACGATCCAGCGGATCCCACCGAACAAGAGACCGGCGACCACCAGGCCGGTAAGCAGCATAGGCGGGAGGTCCGCTGTGGAGTACGGCGGAGTCAGGTAGTCGGGAAGCCATCCCAGAACCGGCTGCCACCAGTCGCGGGCAGGACCGTCGGCGAGCAGGTGAAGGGTCGAAATGTCGATGGCGGTGAAGATGACCGCACTTACCGGCCGACTCAGGGTCCGTTCCAGGCGTGGACGCCGTAGTTTCACAGCTACCATTCGACCGACTAGTAGTGTGGAATATGCAGGTAGCGAGGGAAATGTAGCCTCAGGGTACGGGTCGCACCACATCACCGCTGTGGGGATGGTCCCCGATGGCCGCTCGCTTCAGGGGGCCGCACACTGTTCGGGTTTGCACCCACGTCGAATTGCCATCTGGGGGCTTCTACGTGTCACGAAAGGTCGATCGAAGGGTGTCGGAGCCAGCGGCTAGTATCCCGCAGATGATCCAGGATCTGATACTCCGCGCGGCGGCGGAGGAGTTCGATGCCGAGTACAAACTTGAGCGGCTGGCCGATGAGACCCCGTCAATGCTCACCCCGCACCTGTCGAGCCTGCTCGCGGCCGGTGTCCTGCACCCGGCGAAGCTTTACCGCACGGCCGGCGACGACATGCAACGGGCCATCGTCACCATGATCGACGACGGCACATCGGAACTGAACGCGCTGTTGCTCATCCTGGCGCACACGCGAGGCCCCGTCGCCGAGAACGCTTTCCGCCGCTGGCAGGAACAACTGCCACCAGGGGCCGATGACCTCTGCGTCCGCCCGGCCGACTACATGCCGGAAGGAGGCTGGGCCCTGGAGAACGGCCGGGCCCGCGAACTTTGCGGGCGCACCGCCTACTCGCTGAAGCCCGATCCTGACAAGACGGTGGAGCCCCCGGCTCAAGGCGAGTGCCCTTGGTGCCGTGCCCCACTATGGACGGTTCTTGACATCGACACCGGCGACCGGCGAGTCGCGGAAGCGCTCGCCCACACCGGCTGGTCCGGTCGGCTCAGGATCGTCACCTGCCAGGGATGTCACGCCTACACCACCCTCTACTCCACGGTAAGCCCCGACGGCAGATCCGGTCTCTCCGACTACTCCGCGGAACCCTTCCGCGTCATCGACGACCAAAGCCCGCCCGTCACCCTCCGCAAGGTGCCAGGAGAGCTCCTCACCAACCCCGACATGTCCGCCGGTGGCTGGGATATGACGACCCCGTCCATCGGCGGGCACCCCGAATGGATCAACGACGCGGAGTACCCCACCTGCCCCAGCTGCGCGCGAACCATGGACTACATCGGGCGAGAGGAAGCACAGGACCCGGAAGGCGACCCCATCGCCGAAGGCACCACCTACCTATTCCTCGACGCGTCCTGCGGCCTTGCCGCCACGATCTACCAACAGACCTGACACGCACAGACGCTCCGCCGCCGCCCAGAACGCTCGACGGGTGCGGCTCCCCCAAAGAGAGCCGCGCCCATCCGGTTTGGGAGGCGCTGGCCCTCTCTCCGTTACGAACCGCGATAACGAAGAGCGCGGTCAGGCAAGTTTCTCGACCTTGGGTTGATCTTCATCCGGGCCGTTGCCGGCGCAGTGGTGGGGGCCGATGGGTTCGACTACCCGTGCCACATGGTCGACGTCTTTCGTGAACGCGGCGGCAGCACCGCGTTCAGTCGTCGTCAGGGAAGACCAGTTCATCGCGGGTGGCCACCTTCTCGGCGGGAGGCGGCTTGATGTCGATGGCGTCTCCCCAGCCGGAGAACCGCACATCGGCGGTCTCGAACCTACGGTCTTTGACGTTCCGGGGTGACGCCGGGCGGCGCGACGCGGTGCGGAATCGATCCCGGCCCGTTTCACGATGTTCCACACGGTAGAAGCCGAGACCTTGTGGCCGAGGCGGGTGAGTTCACCGTGGCTACGCCGATGGCCCCATCTACGGCTCTTCAATGCGCCGCTCCGCGGCTGCGGGTTAGCGACAACGCCGCCGGCACGCTCTCACCGACGGGAACCCATGTTGGCCACCACAACGCCAGGGCCGGCGTATGCGCCTATGGGACGTTCGAGACGATCTCGCAGCGGGTTGCGGCGTCGATGCCTGCCTCCCCATCACAGTCGTCTGGGGCACCGGGGCCGCCGTCGAGGAAGTCGTTGCGGGGGCCTGCCCTGAGCGTGTCGCCGCCGTCGCCGCCATCGAGGCGGTCGTTGCCGCCTGCCGTCCCCACGGTCATGGTGACATCGAAGTCGGTGTTGTCGCCGAACAGTGCGTCGTTGCCCCCACGGCCGGAGATCACATCGTCGCCGGCTCTGGTGACGGTGGCATCCACCACGGCGCTATCGCCGACGAGAAAGTCGTCCGCGCTGCCGCCCATGATCAGGTCCCGGCCGGAGCCGGTGGCCCTTCCCCCTGCGGGGTCATTGATGTTGTGGTCCCCGATCGCCGCGAATCCGCCGTCAGTGCCCAGGTTAAGGAGGTCATTCCCGCCGCTTCCCCTCGCGTTCTGGGCAGCGTTGCTGTCTCCGATCAAGATTTCGCTGCCGGGCCCACCCAGGAGTAGGTCGTCCCCGGCGCCCGAGGCGTCGCCGACTGTTGAGCCGGAGTCGCCGACCAGGTGTTCCTCGCCGGTGCCGCTGTCGGCGCCGCCGTCCAGACGGTCGTTTCCGCCACCGGATGCCCTGAGCCCCCGGCTGTCGCCGGTCATGAGATCATCGCCGTCACCGCCGAACAGAAGGTCGTTCCCCCCACCCGCGGCGGTGCCGTCGGGGGCGAAGCTGTCGCCGTTCATGAGGTCGTCTCCGGCGCCGCCGAACAGGCGGTCATTGCCTTTACCGGAGGCGTGTCCGCTCTGGCGGAAGATGTCGCCATGCACGCCGTCATTGCCGGTACCGCCATCTATCTGGTCGTCGCCCAGCCCGCCGACGAGGATGTCGTCTCCGGCCATGCCGCAGATCAGGTCGTTACCCTGCCGGCCGTCGATGACGTCCGGACCCGCGGTCCCGACGATCACATCCCGGCCTGCGGTTCCGCTGGTCGGCATGTTGGGGGCCGCGATGATCGTGGCCGGCACGCCGAAGCACGTCGGCGGTTGTGTCCTGGCGTCGGCAACCCCGGACCAGGCGATCACTCCTGCCATGAGGACGCTGACCGACCCCGCTGCGGCGATCGACCTGGGCGATGGTTTCCTCGATCCGCTGGATCTCGCTACCTTTGGGTGCTCAGCGGCGTATGTGTGGTGCTGCGCGGCCGTTGCCGCATTCCATTTCGTCACAATCAGTAGTCGTATCATCGCGAAATGGATGGGGATTTGCGCCACACCGGCGCTTGTTGGAGTGCGCCCGTTCCCAGTCCGTCGGCGACAAGAAGGGGTGCTGCTAGGACATGTGTCATGAACCCCAGACGAGCGGAAGGCTTCTCTAGTCTCGGCCCCCTGGCGTGGACCAGGCGCTTGCCGGTAGACCACATTTCATGGACTGGTGGGCAAATCTTCTGCAGGGCGCCATCAGCGCCGTCATCGGCGGCGTCGTGGCAGCCCTCACGGCTTGGGCCGTTGTCGCCGGCACGGGAAGACAGGCGCACCGCCAGGCGCTTGTCATCGACGCCCGGAACGCGGCGCGGACGCTGATCCAGGACACGGAGAAACTGATGCGATCGATAATGCGCCTGGCACGCGTGCCAGGACCGCGTGACCAGCGAGAATGGCTCCTGCAACTGGACGAGGCCCGCACCACGTTCTTCAACCGGTACGCGATCCACATGGCGACGATCCAGGCAACAGATGAGAAGTTCGCCCAACGCCTGTCCGAGCTCATGGACCAGATCTACGACGAGATGAAGGGATTCCGGCCACCCTGGGCCCACTCCCGATCCTGGCGTCGAGCGCAACGTCGGATGGCCGGCCAGCCCAGTCCGGTGCGCGAAAGATCGCGGTTTGAGACGCTCACGGGAACGCTTGTGAGAGAGCTGACAGCGTGGCTAGCGCGCGGGTCGGGGCGCCGTTAGATACGTGCCACCAGCCGCCACATGGCATCCCGGTCGCCGAAACGCGCGCACTGTCGCGGCCGGGAAGCCCGTGCTTCGGTCGCCCACCCAACCTTCACGAACTGGTTCGGAGATTCATGACCTTCACACCACCGGGCCAATCACCACAACCCCCAGCAGTCGGAGCGGACGTCACCGTGCATCCAACCGCCCGGACGATCGCCCCGGCGAACCTTCCCGGTCAGAGCACTAGCTCCTCCTCCTCGTGGTGGATGCCTCGGCGATTTCGAGCAGGACCTTCATGGGGGCGTCGTCGGCGCGCGCTTCGTGGAAGGCCGCAGCGGCTTCCTCCAGAGGGAAGACCGCCACCGGCAATCGGTCGAGGCCGAGTGGGTCGTCCGGGAGGAGTGCTACGGCCTTGGTGAGGTCATCGCGGGTGTAGACCCGGGAACCGAGTAGGCGCTGCTCGCCGAAACACATGGCTCTCAGGTCGAGGGCTACCGGGTCCTGGTAGACGGCCACCAGCACGATCGTGCCGGTCTCGCGAGCCGAGGCGGGCAGCACGCCGGCGACGCTGGGATGTCCTGCCGTGTCGAAGACGATATCCGCCCCCTCGGATTCGTTCGTGGAGCGGAACCATGTCGCTGGGTCGACGCCGTCGGGGACGGTTTCGAAGCCGCAGGCGGCGGCTGTTCTTCTGCGGCTCGCCTTCGGTTCGGCGACGACTGTTCGGGCGGCACCGGCCTTGCGGGCGACCAGTGCGACGAGGATGCCGATCGGGCCCGCGCCGAAGACGAGCACCGACTCGCCTCCCCGCATCTGCGCTTGAGCCACCGAGTGCACCGCGACGGCGAGGGGCTCCGCCCATGCGGCGCGACGAACTGGCACCCCAGGCTGCACCGGGACGACCCGGTTGGCCGGCACCGCCATGTAGTCGGCGAGGCCGCCCGCCGCGTCGATTCCGAACAGTTCGAGCTCGCGGCATACGTGTGCTGCCTGATGGCGGCAGGCCCAGCAACGGCCGCAGGTGATGAGCGGCTCGACGACCGCTCGCGTTCCGACGGGCGGTCCGTCCGGACCCGTTCGTTCGACGGTTCCGACGATCTCGTGGCCGATCACCAGGGGGGCGGTCGCTCGGGGGTGCCTTCCCGCGACGATGGCGAGGTCGGTTCCGCAGATGCCGCCGTACTCCACCCGCAGCAGCAGCCATCCGTCCGGTACCTGCGGGTACGGGACGTCGCGTACGTCGACGCGTCCCGGATCGGTCCAGACGACGGCACGCATGGTGGCGTTCCGCGACACGGCGTTCGTCGCCATGGTCAGAGCTCCTTGAGTCTCTTCGGTCCGGTTCGCCATCGGCGTCGAGGGCTCGCCGGGGTGCCTGGGTCAGCGTCGGAACTGGTCGGCATAGTCGGCTCCCAGGCCGTTCGCCGCGTAGTGGGCGCGGCACATGTCCAACTTGGTGAAGGCGTCCTCGTAGCCGATCTGGCGGCTGTCCTCGTCGAGGTAGATCATCGCGCCGCTGATGTTGAAGAAGGTGATCATCTCTTGGCAGTGGTCGGGAACCCGCAGGGTGTGGATCTCGCCGGGCGGCTCGTAGACGAACCCTCCGGCGCGAGCCGTCCAGTCGTGCTCGTCGTACTTCCACTCGCCCGCGATGACGTATCCGATGACGATGCCGGGATGCCTGTGGCGGGAGACGATGCCTGACTTGGTCACCTTGAGAAGGTTGCACCACTGGCCGGTCACGGTATTGATGAACAGCGGGCGGAAGAAGACGCCCGGGGCCTGCGGCACCCACACCCGGTCGTCGTCTGGAAGCGCGTCGACGGCGATTTCCAGCGGGATGTCGGCCGAGACGGTGATCTGCTGCATGTGCGAGTTCCTCTTCTCTCGTCTGGCTGGGGGTCGGGAAGGGGCGTGGGCTAGTACCTGTCGGAGTTGACGGCCCCGGGGAACTCGGGTTCGGTGCCCTCGCGCACGGCACGGATTCCGGCCTCGGCGTCCGGCAGCGTCGCGCTGAGGGCCTCGACGTAGAGCGAGTGCTCGAAGATGCCCATGTTGTGCAGGTACCAGTCGTTCAACGCCGCCTTGGTGCCCTGGATGGCGAACTGCGGCCCCTCGGCGAGCCGCGTCGCGATCTCGTTCGCGGTCGGCATGAGGTCCTCGTGGGGGACGCACGTGCCGACCAGCCCGATCTCGGCGGCTTCCCGGCCGGTGATCCGGTTGCCGAGCAGGAGGTGGTACTTCGAGCGGGCCATGCCGATCGCGAGGGGCCACACGAGGGCGGCGTGGTCGCCCGCCGCGAGACCGAGTCTGACGTGGCCGTCGATGAGCACCGCTCGCTCGCTGGCGATCGAGATGTCCGCGAGCAGGGCGATCGCCAAACCTCCGCCGACCGCGACTCCGTTGATGGCGGAGACGATCGGCTTGCGGCATGCGATCATGTTGCGCACCAGGGCGCGGCCGTCGCGCGTGTCGGTGGGGAGGGGCCCGTTTCCCTCTTTGATGTCACCGCCCGCGCAGAAGGCACGTCCCGCGCCGGTGATCAGGGCGACGTTCATCTCCGGGTCGGCGTCGAACTCACGCCAGATGCGGCCCTGTTCGGCGTGCCCGATCTCGCCGGACGCGTTCAGCTTCTCGGGGCGGTTCATGGTGATGCGGAGGACTCGATCCGCCCCCGGCTCCACCTTGAGGAATTCGTAGTCGCTGTACATCTGCTGCTCCTGTCATCGTCGGTGTTGAGGGGGCCTGGCGAACACCGGCCCGGATCGACATGGACCGTGTCGGTGGCCGTCTGCCAGGAGCGGGTTACGCCGCCACTGCGGCGATCGTGTCGGCGAACACGCCGGGTGCCTCCACGGGCACGAAGTGCCCGACCCCGTCCACGGGCACCACCGTCACGTCCGCGAAGAACGCGTCGAGCCGGTCGGACCACGCGCGGGGGAAGAGCGGGTCGTGTTCGGGCCACAGGAACGTCGTCGGGACGGCGATCCGGTCGGCGGGGTCCGGCTCGGTCTCGGCGAGCGCGCGGGCGACCATTCCGCTCGCCGCGCGGTACCAGCCGATCGACGCGACGAACGCCCCGGGAGCGCCGTAGACGGCGGCGAGGTGGTCGAGCCGCTCGTCGTCGACGGTGTAGTCCGGGCCGGACCAGTGTGACCAGAAGTGCTTCAGGTAGGCGCGGGCGCGGCTCACGTCGCCGTCGATCAGCTCGCGGGCGAGTTCGAGCTGGTGGAACGACTGGTACCAGAACTCGCGTATCGGATGCTCGTCGAGGACCCGCCGCCCGACGCCCGGAGCCGGCGGGGTGACCACCAGGGCGCGCGCCAGGTCCGGCCGGTCGACGGCGAGCTGCAGGCCGACGCGGCCGCCGATGTCGTAACCGCCGACCACGGCCGCCGAGACTCCCAGCTCGTCGAGCAGCCCGGCCACGCTGCGCGCCTGGGCGGGGGCGCGGTAGTACTCGGAGGGATCCCGGTCGTGCTTGTCGGACTGCCCGAACCCACGCAGGTCCGGTACGACGACGTCGTACCCGGTGCCGGCGAGCCGTTCGGCCACAGCCGCATGGTCGGTCCGGTCACCCGGCCAGCCGTGCAGCAGCAGGACGGGGGACCCGGCAGGGTCGCCATGCCGGTCGTAGGCGAGGCGGAAGTCGTCGATGGGCTGGGACAACAACATCGGTGCTCCTTGAGCGGGTGTCGTCGACTCTGTGCGTTTCATGTACGGTGCCCGCACGCAGAGGGACAGGACCGATGATCCCGGCCGGTCCGGGGCGCGCCAACGGAGGAGAACCCAACGCAGAAGGCGCGACGTTGGCCGCCGCTCCAAACCCGGCGTGCGGTCGGCTCGTGACGACCACACGCCCTATCCACCTGTCGGGTCGCCCAGCGTGACGTGGCCGTTCGGGAGCGCGTCGATCTCCGCGACCCCGAGCAGGCGGAGGGCGCGGGTCAGTTCGGTGCGCAGGATGTCCAGCGTCCGGTCCACGCCTCGCTCCCCGCCCGCCATCAGGCCGTAGAGGTAGGCCCGACCCACCAGGACGCCTGTCGCCCCGAGGGCGATCGCCGCGGCGACGTCCGCTCCGGACCTGACACCGCCGTCGACGAAAACCTCGGCACGGTCGCCGACGGCCGCGCGGACGTGCGGCAGCACCCGCAACGGCGTCGCCGCCCGGTCCAGTTGCCGCCCGCCGTGGTTGGAGACGACCACGCCGTCGGCTCCGGCGTCGACCACCATGCGGGCGTCCTCGACGGTCTGGATCCCTTTCACCACCAGCGAGTGGGGCCAGGCACCGCGTAGCCAGTGGAGGTCGTCGATGCCCGCGCTGGGGTCGAACAGGCTGTCGGCGAGCTCGGCGGCCGTGCCCTTCCAGGAGCCGAACGACGCGAACCTCAGCGGATCGGTGGTCAGCAGGTTCGCCCACCAACGCGGATGGAGGGCCATGTCAGCGAGCGTCCGGGGGCCGATCATCGGTGGGATGGTCAGGCCGTTGCGCAGGTCCCGTAGCCGAGCGCCGGAGACCGGTGTGTCGACGGTCAGCACCAGGGTGTCGTAGCCGGCCGCCAGGGCCCGCTTGACGAGGTCCTCCCCCGCCGCCCGATCGCGCCAGAGGTACAGCTGGAACCATTTCCGGCCGGTGGGCTCGGCGGCGACGAGGTCCTCGACGGACGTGGTCCCCATCGTCGACAGGGTGTAGGGGATGCCCGCCCGCGCGGCGGCGCGCGCCACGGCCACCTCCCCGTCGTGGTGCATCATCCTGGTGTAGCCGGTCGGCGCGAACACGACGGGGAGCTCCGACCTCTTGCCGAGCAGCACGCGGCCGAGCTCGACCTGGGAGACGTCGCGCAGTACCGCCGGGTGGAAGTGGACGTCCCGGTAGGCCGCACGGGCACGGGCCAGGCTGATCTCCGACTCCGCGCCGCCGTCGACATAGTCGAACACGGCGCGGGGAACGCGCCGCCGGGCGATCGCACGGAGATCCCCGAGGGTGCGGGCGCGGGCGAGGCGGCGCTCCGTCGTCGGCGGGGCGAAGGCGCGCAGGTCGATCACGTCGGTGAGGTCTGACCACCGCGGAAGACGGCGTCGCCGTCGGATCGGCTCGTCGGATGGCATGGGGGGTTCTCCTTCGGTCTTCTGCGGCAGGCGTCAGATCTGCCGGTCGACGCCACGCCAGTACGGCTCGCGCACACGGTTCTTGAGAACCTTTCCGTTGGGGCTGCGCGGAAGCTCCCGGACGATGTCGATGCGCTTCGGAGCCCGGATGCCGCCCAGCCGCTCGCGACACCAGGCGACGAGCTCCTCGGGGGTGGTGTCGGCCCCTGGACGCAGCTCGACCACGCCGGTCACCGCTTCGCCCCAGTCCGGATGCGGAATGCCGACGACGGCGCAGTCACCCACCGCGGGGTGGCTCCACAGGACCTGTTCCACCTCGCTCGGGTACACGTTGAACCCTCCCGAAATGATCAGGTCTTTCTTCCGGTCGGTGATGTAGAGGTAGCCGTCGCCGTCGAGGTGGCCGATGTCACCGGTGTGCACCCAGCCCTCGACCACCGTCTCCGCCGTCTGCTCGGGCTGGGCGTAGTAGCCCGCCATGACCGTGTCCCCGCGCACGCAGATCTCGCCCGCCGTCCCCCGGGGCACGGCGTTGCCCTTGTCGTCGCGGATCTCGAAGGAGATGAGCGGGGTCGGCCGGCCGCAGGAGGCGAGCCGCGTCTCGTTGAGGCTGCCGTCCGGATCGAAAAGTTCCGCGCATCGCATCAGCGCGATGGTTCCCGGCGACTCCGTCTGACCGTACGCGGCCGTCATCACGGGTCCGAAGACGTCGATGGCCTGTCTGAGCCGCTCGACCGACATCGGCGCGGAGGCATAGATCAGGTAGCGCAGCGACGAGAAGTCGCGTTTCTGGCCCTCCAGATGGTCGAGCCAGCGGTAGATCACCGTCGGGGGCAGGAACATCTCGGTGACGCCGTACTGTTCGACCACGTCGGCGAGCACCGTGTAGTCGGCCTTCTCCAGGACCACGACCGTGCCGCCCCGCGCTGTCGCCGGCAGGCTGAGGAGCCCGCTGGTGTGCGTCATCGGCGCCGCGGCGAGGTTGACGATCGGCTGGTGAGCCTCATAGCTCAGCAGCATCAGCAGGTGAGCGGTGGACGTGTGGAAGTTGCGATGGGTGCTCATCACACCCTTGGGCCTGCCCGTCGTCCCACCGGTCGGCGGAATCGCGACGACGTCGTCGATCGCGGTCCGGACGTCCGGGGGTTCGGCGGGGTAGGCGGCGCACCAGCGGTGCAGTTCGCGGCCGTCCGCCATCTCCCGGTCGAGGCATACGGCCAATCGGAACCCAGGCGACTTGGCCCGCAGCGACTCCACCACGCCTGCCATCGACGAGTGGTAGAAGATCGCCTCGCAGTCGAAGGCCGCGGCGAGCTCGGCCGTCTCCTCCTGCGGCATGGCGGGGTTCAGCGGCACCCAGACCATCCCGGCCCGCCAGCTGCCGATCACGCAGATCCAGGCCTCCGGGTGGTTCGGCGACAGGACGGCGACCTTCGTGCCCGGCTCCAGGGCGGCGCTCAACCCCTGCGCCACCCGGCAGGACAAGGCATAGGCCTCGCGGTAGGTCCACTGGCGGCCGTCCATGATGTACGCCGGACCGTCAGGGTTCTGACGGAGCCCGCGATCGAAGAATTCGGTGATTCTCACGCCCCACGTCCCTTCGACGTGCCGGCGTCGCCGACGCGGGGCGGCTTGGACGGCGATATGAGGTTCGTCACGATGTCGGCAGCGCTGCTCATTCAGCCGGCTCCTCTCGTCGACCTGTGGCACTGCCAACCGGCCGGCGTGTCGCCGGGTGCGCAGTGCTTCAACGACTCGATGGTCCAGTGCGGCCACCCCCGCTTCTACGGCGAGCGGCCCAACCGTCGGCGACCGCGATTGGATGCGGCTACAACGTCTGGCACAATGCCGTGGCAGGAGGCGGGATTGGAACCATCAGCACCGCGCGGCGATGTCGCCGGGCAATCGTTTCGCGACAGCGTGGCGAGGCTGATGGACGACGTCGACGAACTCGTCGCGCGAACCGTCGCGTTCGGCGACGAGCAACGGCCGCCGTACGCGGTGGTGCCGCGCAGTGCCATCGAGGCGTCGGTCCGGATGAACCTGGAGACCGTCCGCAACTCCCTTCTCGCCGGGTCGCCCGTCATCGACGACCGCGATGTCGAGGCCCTGACCATCCGGGTCGACGAGCGCCTCGGACAGGGCCTCCGGGTCGAGGACGGGATCCAGGGCTGGCGTAAGTCCATCGGCGTCATCCAGGAACGATTCATCGAGATCGCGGCCGAACAAGACGTCGACGTGGCCGAAGTGCTCAATGCCGTCCGCGTGCTCTGGCAACTGAGCGACCTGATGACCAATCAGATGACCGGGCTCTTTCGGAGCCGGCAGCTCACCGGCGCGCTGCGGCACTCCCAGCTGCGCGCGGAGTTCCTGGACAAGGTCCTCGCCGGAGGGCTACCGGTTCCCGAGGTTCACGCGCGGGGGGAGGAGCTCGGCCTGGACACCACCATCGACTACCTGACGGTGAAGGCCGGCACCGGGCAGGGCGCGTCGGTGGAGGTTCTGCGACGTCGCCTGGAAACGCGGGCGACAGACCTGCTCGTGGTCGCCGACGGATATTGCTTCGGGTTGCTGTCCGGTCCCATCGGCGTACTGGCGGGCGAGGACGTCGTCGCGCTCGGTCCCGCGGCACCGCTGCCCGAGGTGGCGGGCTCGTTCGAGCTCGCGACACGCATTTACGACTGGATGCGGCGGCATGGCGTTCGCGGCCGGCGCAGGATCGAGGACATCGGCTGGCGGCTCGCGGTGGACCGGGACGCCGCCGTCACCTCGCTCCTGCTACGCCGCTACCGAGCGCCGCTCGACTCGATGGGCGAGTTCGGCGCGCTCATCTGGCGCAGCGTCCGTGCCTACGTGAGCGCGGACAAGAGCGTGGCTCGCGCGGCCGAGGCACTGGTCGTCCACCAGAACACCCTTCGCTACCGGCTCGCGCGCTTCACAGAGATCACCGGGGCGAACCTGGATTCCGCGGATACGTTGCTCGAAGTGGCCTGGGCCCTCGCCGCGGACCCGGACGAGACGATATGAATCGCCCGGTCGCGGAGAAAGTCCTCGGCCAGTCGCACACCCGTTGTAGCGGCCTCCAATCAGACGGGCCAGGTAAGGTCGGCACGCCGCCCGCCGTCACAGCCCCGCGTCGTCGGCCCTGACGGCGACGGACCGATCCATGGCGGCGGCCACGCCCGCCCGGGTCGTGCGCCGGACGATCGCCGCGGCACACCAGCCGGACAGCAGTACGACCACCGAGAGGCCGATGCCGAGCAGCGTCGAGCCGTTCGGCAACGTCGCGACCAGTGTGGCGACGAAAGGTGTCAGACCGCCGATGACGACCCCGAGCTGCATTCCCAGCGACAGGCCGGAATAGCTGACCTTCGTAGCGAAAGCCTCGGCGATCATCACGGGGTAGACGCCCGTGATGACGGCCCAGCCGATTCCGAAGAGCAGCAGGTAGGCGGAGATCACGAGCACCGCGGAGCCGCTCCCGATCATGGGGAAGAAGAACAACGCGGTGATCGCGATGAACACCGCGCCCGCGAGATACGTGGGCAGCCTGCCGAAACGGTCGGACAGGGCGCCTGCGGCGGGGACGAGGGCGAGGTGCAGCGCGCCGCTGAGAATGATCCCGAGCAGCGGCAGTGAGGCGGGCACATCGTGCTCGCGTGCGTACGCCAGGCTGTAGATGACGGTGATGTACGACGCCACCGCCTGGCCTGCCTGTACGCCGCCGGCGAGCAGGATCTGGGCCGGGTGGGTGCGGATGACGTCGCGGATCGGGGAGGCCGACACCTGATCGTTCGCCTTGTTCCGCTCGAAGTCCGGGGTCTCGGCCAGTCCGAACCTGATCAGGAGTCCGATGAGGACCAGAAGACCGCCCGCCCAGAACGGGATGCGCCAGCCCCACGTCTGCACCGCCACGGGGTCCATCGTGTTGTTGACGGCGAGGAACGCGAGATTGCCGAGGACCAGGCCGAAGGACACACCCGCTCCGGGCAGTGACGCGAACAACCCCCGGCGCCCCTCGGCGGCGTGCTCGGCGACGAGGAGGACCGCCCCGGGTTGTTCGCCGCCGAAGGCGAACCCCTGCGCGAGCCGGAGCAGGACGAGCAGCACCGCTCCCCAGTAACCGATCGAGTCGTATCCGGGCAGGCAGCCGATCAGCACCGTCGACACGCCCATGATGAGCATCGTCGTGACGAGGACGTTCTTTCGCCCCAGCCGGTCACCGAAGTGGCCGAAGACAATGCCGCCGAGCGGGCGGGCGAGGAAGCCGACGCCGAAGGTGACGAACGACGCCAGCACACCCAGCGTCGGATCGGCGGAGGGGAAGAAGAGCGGTCCGAAGACCAGGGCCGAGGCCAGCCCGTAGATGGCGAAGTCGTAGTACTCGAGTATCGTCCCACCCAAGCTCGCGGCGGCCGCACGCCGCGTGTGCTTCAGAGAGTGGGAGGGGTATGTCCCCCGCTGATCTGTTGTCATGACCGTACTCCTTGGTGCAGGGGGTGGGGGTCGCGAGGGACGGCCCCGGAAGTGCTAGTCCTCGGCGGCGACTCGGATGACGACCTTCCCGACGACGGTGCCGGTGGACAGGAGTCCTTGTGCCTCCTCGGTCTGTTGCCAGGGGACGACACGCTCGATGACCGGGCGAAGCTTCGTGAGGTCCAGATTCCGGACCTGCTGGTAGAGATCGGCCAGCTCGGCCGGGGTGCGGGTGCGGAACGTGACCCCGCGGAGGGTGAGTTGCTTCAGCGAGAACGCCTCCAGATCCGCCGCCACCTCCGCGCCCGCGGCACGCCCGACGTTGACGATCCGCCCTTTGATCGCCGCCGCGGCGACGAGGTCGGGGAAGTAGCTCCCGCCGACGTGGTCCACGGCCACGTCGGCGCCCGTCCCGCCGGTCGCGTCGAGCACGCGGTCCGCGAAGCCGCGCCCCGTGCTGTGCAGGACCAGGTCGGCGCCGAGGCGGTGGAGGACGTCGTCCGCGCGGTCCGATCGCGCCACGGCGATGATCCGGCCGGCCCCGAGATGCCGTGCGAGTTGCACCCCCTGCAGGCCCATGCCCGAGGTGGCCCCGGTGATGACGACGCTCTCGCCGGCACGCAGGCCGTCGGCCGCGGTCAGCGCGCTGCATTCGGTCAGCAGCGCGACGATCGCGGCCGCGCCCTCCTCGTGGGACCATTCCGGCGGGATCGGGACGGTGAACCGCGCGTCGGCGACCACCTGCTCGGCCAGGCTGCTGGGCACCATGGCCATCACCCGGTCACCGACCCGCACGCCGGTGACGCCGTCGCCGACCTCGGTGACCTCCCCGGCGGCGTCCAGGCCCGCCACCCACGGAACGCCGTCCGCCGGGGGCTTGCCGTACCCACCCTGAGGCACGAACCGGTCGACGTAGTTGACCGAGACGGCGCGGACGGAGATCCGGACCTGGCCGGGGCCGAGTTTCGGCTCCGGGACGTCGCCGAGGGCGAGCGTCGCGCCGTCGGCGTGCCGGTCGATCAGCACTGCTTTCATCGCGGCGTCCCGTTCCCCGTCCCGGTGACCTCGGACAGCAGGGCCGCCATGTCGCGGACGGGCCCGGTGCCGTCCCAGCCCTCGGCGGCGTGGGCGATCGCGTCGAACAGCGCACGCTTATCGACCCCCCGCTCGGAGATCTCGATGGCGGTGCCGTCGGCGGACCCGCCGTCGAAGTAGGCGAACCGGTCGTCGGGCCTGCCGCGACCCGACCTGCCGTGGTGGATCTCGACGTACCCGCGGGCCAGCGCGGCCTCCACGCAGGCGTCGAAGTGCTCGGTCCAGAAGGCGACATGGTGCAGGCCCTCGCCGAACTCGCCGACGAACGTGTGGAAGAACGACGGCGAGTCGTCGCGCAGTTGGATCAGCTCGATCTGCACGCCACCGGACTGGGCCAGCGCGCCGTTGTTCTCCAGGTAGTAGAACGGCCCGACGCCTGGGCCTTCGATCCACTGCCGCATGGCCGCGTGGATGTCCGTGACGATGTAGCCGAGTTGCCGAATCGGCCCGAAGGGCATGGTCATGGGTCTCCTCCGAGGGGGTCAGATGATCGGGCGCACGAGTCGGTGGGTGAGCTTCCAGCGGCCGTCCGGCCCGCGGCGCACCGTGTCGGTGAACTCGCCGACACTCAGCCGTCCACCCGAGCGGAAGGTCACCACCTTGGAGCGGCAGGTCGCCGTGCCCGGTCCCGCCGGCTGGGCGGTCAAGGTGGACAGGTGGTGGCTCAACGCGGGGTCGGCCGAGTTCTCGAGCGTTTCGACGAGCTCCGCCAGGCTGTGGAGGTGCGTCTTCCCGGGGTTCTCGTACTGGATGTCGTCGGCCAGCAGTTCGCCCAGCCGTACGGCGTAGTCGCCGCCGCTGTCGAAGGCGAACGCGATCTCGGCGATGAGGTGGTGGATGGCGAGGATCTCGCGCTCCGTCAGGGGGTCGGTGACTACCGGGTCTTGGGTCGTGCTCATAGGTGGCTCCTGCGGATCTCGTGGGCTGAGCGGCTCGGCCCATCCGGCGCGGCGACTCGGTCAGACCGACCGCACCAGATGCCGTAGCCGCTCACTTCTCCCCATCGGGGCCTGTGTGGGTGTGACGCCGCTCACTCTTCGCCACTCGGGCATGTCTGGGTATGGCGGTGCGACCAACTCTGCCGCGACGAGGTTGTGCCGCGCTCCAACCAGGCCCGGGCACGATGTATTGCATGAGAGCAGCAATTTATCGGGCGACCGGGCAGGCATCGGACGTGCTCGAACTCGTCGAGTTGGATGTACCCGACCCCAAGGCGGGAGAGGTACGCGTCGAGATCTCGGCTTCCGGTGTGAACCCCACGGACTGGAAGGCCCGCGCCGGGCTCACCGGCAGCGATCCCGACGGTTTCCAGGTGCCCCATCACGACGGCGCCGGCCGGGTGGACGCCATCGGCCCGGGGGTGACCGGGCTTGCCGTCGGCCAACGCGTGTGGCTCTATCTCGCCGCGGCCGGTAACCGGTACGGCACGGCCGCGGAGTTCGCGGTGGTACCGGCGGACAACGTGGTCCCGCTCCCCGACAACGCGTCGGACGAGCTCGGCGCCTGCCTCGGTGTTCCCGCGCTGACGGCGGCGTACTGCCTCGGTGGCGATCCCAGCGCGGTACGAGGGCGGACGGTCCTCGTCGCGGGGGGCGCGGGAGCCGTCGGGCACTTCGCGATCGAGTTGGCGAAGCATGCGGGGGCCCACGTGATCACCACGGTCAGCTCCGAGGCGAAGGGGGAGCTGGCGCGTGCCGCAGGCGCCGACCTCGTGCTGAACTATCGCGAGGAGGACGTCGCGGAAAGAATCCTGGCGTCCGTCGGACATGTCGATCGCGTCGTCGAGGTCGCGCTGGGGGCGAACATCGACACCGACGCCGCCGTCATCGGACCCAATGCCGTGATCGCCGTTTACGCCGGGGAATCCGAACAGCCCAGAATACCGATCCTGCCATTGGCGAAGGCGAATGCGTCGATTCAGTTCGCGCTGATGTACACCGTCTCCGCAGCCGAGTTCAAGCGGTTGTTGTCATGGACGAATGCCGCCATCGAGGCGGACGCACTGTCCGCGCTGCCCATCTCCAACTACGAACTCAGCGACATAGTCGCCGCGCAGTTGGCCGTGGAGAAGGGCGCGGTCGGAAAGGTGCTCGTCCGCCCTTGAGCGCTGGGCCCGGCTCGGATCTTCCAGCCCTTCGTTCCTGACGTGCTCCTCAAGCTTGTCGACCATCTGCCGGCTCAGCTTGAATCGACGGAACTCCTTGTCCTTGGGGTATTCCTTGACGATGAAGCGGTCACCGGTCGGGTGGCAGGGGCGATGCGTTCTCGGCTGCGGCTGGCAAATGCGCCGCGTACGTCACCGATGGCGGTGATCTGTCCCGGAACGTGCATTTCGCCGCCGGGATCGCTGTGTGCCGGGCCGCCGGCTGTGTGACGGGACTCGTCGAGTACTTCCAGGGGTGATCGGCAGCGGGTCGCAGCTCGGTGGGGGTCAGGGCTGTGCTGCGGCCGGGTCTGTGGGTTCGTCGGTGGGTGTGCGGCGTTTGCGGGGGGCGGCGGAGCGGGGCGGCTGGGCGCGCATGTGGTCGCGAACGCGGGTCATGATGTCGCCGAGGTGGCGCAGGTCGTCGTCGGCGAGGGGGTCGAACAGCAGGTGGCGGGCGACCTCGATGTGGCCGGGCAGCACGGCGGCGACGCGTTCGAGGCCGGCGGGGGTGATGGTGACCAGGGTGGCACGTTCGTCGTCGGAGCTGGGGGCGCGAGTGACGAGACCGGCCTTCTCCAACTGGGCGGCCTGGTAGGTGAGGCCGCTGCGGCTGTAGACGACGCTGTCGGCCAGCGCGGTCATGGTCAGCTGCCCGTGGGCGTCGGCCAGACGGGCCAGGAGCTGGAACTGCACCCAGCTGAGATCGCCCTCGGCGCGTAGCTGCTGCTCAACGGCGTGCTGGAGCAGGCTGACGGCCTCCATGAGAGCGAAGTAGGCCCCCAGTTGCTCGGGTTTGAGGGCGCCGTGGTCGTCGGTGTCGGTCATCCCCCTACCGTATCTGCTTCAAATTCGCAGCATAGTGACCGACGTCACATGACTCATGGGTATTGCTTTGAACTCGAAGCAGGTTACAGTCGCCATCTGCTTCGTATTCGAAGCACATGAGTGAGGGAGACAAGCCATGAAGGCAGTTCGGTACCACCGTTACGGCGACAGCGACGTCCTGGTCTACGAGGAGGCCGCCCGCCCGGTTCCGGCGGCAGGGCAGGTGGTGGTGAAGGTGGCCGGCACCTCTTTCAACCCGGTCGACGTGGCGATCCGCGCCGGTCATCTGCAGCAGGCGTTCCCCCTGGCCTTCCCGCACGTGCCGGGCATAGACGTGGCGGGAACCGTCGACGAGGTCGGTGCGGGCGTCCTCGGCTGGAGGGCCGGCGACGCGGTCGTGGGGTTCTCGCCGATGAACGCCGACGGCGCGGCCGCCGCCTACGTCGCCGTCCCGGCCGAGATCCTGGCCGCCGCACCCCGGACGGTGGAGCCGGCCGACGCCGCGGCACTGCCCGCGGTCGGCCTGACGGCCTGGCAGTCGCTGTTCGAGCACGCCGATCTGAAGGCCGGGCAGAGCATCCTGGTCAACGGGGCGGGCGGTGCGGTCGGCGGGTACGCCGTCCAACTCGCCGCGCAGGCCGGGGCCGTGGTCACCGCGACCGCCAGCGCCCGCAGCGCCGACCGGGTACGCGGCTACGGCGCCGAGGAGATCGTCGACTACACCGCCACCCCCGTCACCGGGACCGGTGAGCGGTTCGACGTCGTCCTCAACCTGGTGATCACCTCACCGCAGGAGACCGCGGCGCTGGTCGGCCTCGTGGCCGACGGCGGGGTGTTCGTCAGCACCACCACCCCCGGCCAGGATGACACCGACCGGGACGTACGGGCTGTGCGGGTCTTCGCCCGCAGTGACGCCGCCCAGCTCGCCGAGCTCGTCGCCCGCGTCGACTCCGGCGATCTGAAGATCGACGTCGCCGCCCGGCGGCCCCTGTCCGACCTGGCCGCCGTCCACGACGAGGCCATCACCGGACGGCTGGCCGGCAAGACCGTCCTCACCCCCGCCTGACCTACCGCACAGCCCTCGGCCTCCCCCGGCCTCCCCCGGCCAGGATGGCCGGCAGCACACCGCCGCTGCCAGGTGGTGATCGTGACCGGGCACGGGCGGCCCGGCTACCTGCGCCGGGCGATGGCGGCGGGCGTGCGCGGCTTCGTCGGCAAGGACAACCCGGCGGCCGCGCTGGCGAAGGTGATCAGGCAGGTGCACGAGGGCGGCCGCTACATCGACCCGGAGCTGGCGGCGGACGCGCTGTCGATGCGCGAGTGCCCCCTGACCCCACGTGAGCTCGACACCCTCCGCGCGGCCTCCAGCGGGGCTCCCGTGTCGCGGATCGCCCGCGAGCTGAGCCTGTCGGAGGGCACCGTGCGCAACTACCTGTCCTCGGCGGTGACCAAGCTGGCCGTCGAGAACCGGCACACCGCCGTCCGCCGCGCCCGCGACATGGGCTGGCTGTGAACCTGTGAGTTCCCGGTGAGTCGGGCGCCCCTCCTCCCCTGACGCTCCACCCCTCACAGAACCCTCACAGACTGCCTCAGATCGCCTCCAACCTGGCAGGCCAGGCTGGCCGCATGATTCAGCTTGGGGCGCACGGTGCTGGTGTCCAGCCACCTGATGAGCGAGATGGCGCTCACCGCCGACCGCCTCGTGATCGTCGGGAAGGGCCGGCTCATCGCCGAGGCGGACACCGCCGAGTTCACCACGACCGGCGAGGAGGTGTTCGTCCGGACCGACGATCCCGCCTTCGCCCGGCGGCTGGAGCTCGTGGGCGCCCAGGTGCTGTCCCAGGAGGGCGGATTCGTCGTCGCCGGCATCACCGCGCCCGACGTCGGCCGGCTGGCCGCCGCCGAGGGCGTGACCCTGTACGAGCTGACACCGCGCCGTACCTCGCTGGAGACGGCGTTCATGGAGCTCACCCGCGACAGCGTCGAGTACAGCGCCGGACAGGGGGCCGCGCGATGAGGGGCATGCTGCTGGCCGAGTGGACCAAGTTCAGGAGCGTGCGCTCCACGCCGGCGAGCAGTGGACGATGTTCCTGCTCGACCCGGCGGGCAACGCCCTGGAGTTCAAGGCCTTCGCCGACGACTCGCAGATCTTCGCCACCTGATGACGTACGCCACCGACCCGGGTTCCGGCACCGCTACCAATTTCCCCAAGGGCGCGGCTGCGTACGGAAGCCGGGAAGGACAGGGTCTCCCCTATCGCGACGCTGGAGGCGTCGCGTCGACCAGCCTCACGCAGGGCCTGTGCCATCGGCATGAACCGAATCCCACCAGAACTACACTGCATGTTGTAGCTTCCTACACTACATGCTGCAGTGTAATCTCGGGAGCCACTGGGAGCGGCCGTCGTTAAGGCTCTGATCTCGGGCGTGCGAGCACCGCAGGGCCCACACCCGCGTGTCCATGCGTCGCCACGGCTCGCTCAGTGTTCTGGACCGCAAAGGTGTCCTCCCCCAGGCGCAGGCCGACACCTCAATCCGGACAGACCCCCCAGAGCGCCCAGGGAACTTGTCACTCAGGGAGGGGCGTACGTGCGCATATCTTGCAGGTCACCCCTTGCCCACCAGCAACGATGGAGAGGACATCCGAACATGGCGGTCAACGCGTTGGCGCCCGATGCGCCGCCGCACAGCCCCGGCAGGCGCTGCGCTTCAGTCGCGTGATATGAACCTTCCCACGCGCGACATGAACTGATACGTTCATCTCAATTCGTAGAGTTGTCTACGTACTGTTAGACAAAGGGAGCCAGCAGTGGCCAAGCAGCAGGTGGAGCACGAACCCGCCGAATCGGCAAATGTCACTATCCGGGCGGGTGAGCTCGAAGTCGGGTACATCGACGACGGCGGCAGTGGTGTGCCGCTCGTGCTCGTCCATGGCGGCGAGAGCGACCGTACCCAGTACGCGACACTCCGCGCCCACCTCGGCGCCGGAATCCGGGCGATCTCCTACGATCAGCGCGACTCGGGGATCACCGTGAACCCGCCGGTTCCGTACACGCTGGGCGACCTCGCCGATGACCTCGTCGCCTTGCTGGATGCGCTGGGGCTCCAGAGCGCGCACCTGCTGGGCACCTCCTTCGGCGGCGCCGTCGCGCAGCACACCGCGCTCCGGCATCCCGAGCGGGTCGCCTCCCTCATCCTGGTCGCCACCACGCCGAGCTTCGCGCTGTGTCCCGGGAAGGTCAACGAGCTGTTCGACATGTCCCATGACAACCGGCAGAAGGCGGTCAAGGACTTCTTCGTCAGACCCGGAGGCCAGAACGAGCTCCACACCCGGGCCGCCCAGACGCTCGCCTACCGTGATCCCGAGAAGAGCGGCCGCCGCCACGATGCCGCCCGGCAGCACGAGGTCCGGGACCGCCTCGGGGAGATCACCGCACCCACCCTGATCGTGCACGGCACGGCGGACCTGCTGGCGCCCTACACCGGCGCCACCCTGATGGCGCAACAGATTCCGAACGCCGAACTGCGTTCGATCGAGGATGGGCGCCACGCGATCGCGATGGAGTTCGCGCCCACGATCGGCCCCTGGGTGCGCGAGTTCCTCGAAGTGACAGCAGCGTGAGCGACACGACGCACGCCCGCGTCCGGCGGGCTCCGCAGCCATGAGTGACGCCGGCCGCGAGGTCGCGAACCGGATGGCCGAGGCGGCCCAGGCATGGCTGGACTCCCTGGACGCGGACCAGCGCCCGATGGCGGTCGGACCGCCGCCGGGCGCCGACGGCGCGGCCGAGGCCGAACGCACCCGCTGGTTCTACACGCCCACCGATCACGGCGGCCTCACCTTCCACCAGCAACGCCCCGCCCAGCACCGGCTGGTGATGCGGCTGGTCGCGAGCGGGCTGTCCGAAGCCGGGTACACCACCGTCGCCACCGTGCTCGGCCTGGAGAACGTACTCGACCGCGTCGAGGGCTTCTCGGTGAACTGGGGGCGGGAACGCACCCGCGACCCCGGCATGTACTACCTGCGGGTCTTCGGCGAGCCCGGCGGGCCACAGCCGTGGGGATGGCGGTTCGGCGGCCACCACGTCTCGCTCAACAACCTCGTGGTGGACGGGCGCGTCGCCGCCACCACGCCGTGTTTCCTGGGCGCCGACCCGGCCGCGTCGCCACTGCTGGGCGGCGCGACGCTGCGCCCGCTGGGGACGGCCGAGGACCTGGCCCGCGAGCTGGTCCGCTCCCTGCGCCCCGAGTTCGCCGCCCGCGCGGTCCTGCTGGCGCGCGCCCCGAACGACATCGTGGCGGGCAACAGCGCCCGGATCGACGACCGCGTGGTGAAGCGCAGCGAACTCTGGCGTCCCGGCCCGTTCACCCCGGACGGTGCCGAGAACCCGGCCACCGGCCTCGACGGTGCGAACCGGCAGGCGCTGGCCCTCACCCCGACGCCCAAGGGCGTGCCGGGCGCCGAGCTCGACGCCGCGCAGCGGGAGCTGCTGCGGGCCCTGCTCGGCACCTACCTCGACCGCGTCCCGGACGGGGTGTCCCCGCTGCCCCGCTACGACGACCCGGCGGCGCTGGACGCCGTGCACCTCGCCTGGGCCGGCTCCACCACGGCGGGCGAGCCGCACTACTACCGCCTGCAGGGCCCGCGGCTGCTCGTCGAGTGGACCAACATCCACCGCGGCGTCAACCACGCCCACGCCGTGTGGCGGGACCCGGAGACCGACTTCGGCGGCGACGTCCTCGCCGCCCACCACGCAGCTCACCACGTGCCATAAGAACGGAATGAGACAGACATGGCCGGCCAACAGCCATCACCGACCGACGCTCCCTCCCATAAAACGCGCCCCACGCTGCGGGGATCCTTCGGCATGTGCGCGTCGACGCACTGGCTGGCCTCCGCGACGGCCCAGTCCGTACTGGAGCGGGGTGGCAACGCGTTCGACGCGGCGACGGCCGGCGCCTTCGTGCTGCACGTGGCCGAACCCCATCTGAACGGGCCCGGCGGTGATCTCGTCGCCGTGTTGGCAACCGCGGCGGACTCGTCCCCGCTCGTGCTGGCGGGACAGGGCCACGCTCCGCGGGGAGCCACGATCGAGCACTTCCGGGCCGAAGGACTGGACCACGTCCCGGGCGCTGGCGCCCTGGCCGCCGCCGTCCCGGGCGCCGTCGACTCCTGGCTCTGGCTGCTCTCCGAGTTCGGTACCTGGGAGCTCGCCGACGTCCTGGCCTACGCGATCGACTACGCGGAGCACGGAGTTCCGGTCGTACCCCAATTGGCGCGTGTCCTGGCCACGGTCGAGGATCTCTTCCGCACGCACTGGCCGACGTCGTACGCGCTGTGGATGCCCGGAGGACAGGTCCCGCAACCGCATGCGACTCTCGTCAACCCCGCCTACGCCCGGACCCTGCGCCGGCTGATCACCGCGGGTGCCGGCGAGACGAGAACCGCACGGATCGACTCCGCGCGGCACACCTGGCGAACCGGGTTCGTGGCGGCCGCCTTGGCGGAGTTCGCGGCCAAGCCGCATCGGCACTCCTCGGGCGGGGACCACGCCGGAGTGATCACCGCCGCCGACTTCACCGACTTCCTTCCGTCCATCGAACCCGCGGTCACCGCGGAGTTCCGGGGGATCACGGTGGCGAAGGCGGGCTTGTGGTCCCAGGGTCCCGTGCTGCTGCAGGCCCTCACCATGCTCGACCACTTCGACGACGAACAGATCGATCCGTCGACCGCCGGGGGCATCCACACCATCACCGAGGCTTTGAAGCTGGCCATGGCCGACCGGGAGGCGTTCTACGGGCATCTCGATCCGGCGGACGCGAAGGCCGTGGTGTGCCGTCTGTTGTCCCCTCGGTACAGCAAGGAGCGCGCCGGGCTGATCAGCGCGGTCGCGTCGACCGCGTTCAGGCCCGGTGACATCGGCGTCACACCGTTCACGCCACCGCTCGTCACCCGTCAGCACGCCGTCCAGGCCGACGGCGTCGGAGAGCCCACCGTGCAACAGACCGGGGAGACCCGGGGCGACACCTGCCACATCGACGTCGTGGACCGCTGGGGCAACATGATCTCCGCCACGCCGTCGGGAGGGTGGCTCCAGTCCTCCCCCGCCGTGCCGGATCTCGGTTTCGCGCTGGGCACCCGGCTCCAGATGACCTGGCTGGACCCGGCTGCCCCGTCGCGCCTGGCGCCGGGGCGGCGGCCTCGTACGACGCTGACTCCGACCCTGCTGCTGCGCGACGGCAGCCCCGTGGCCGCGCTGGGCACACCGGGAGGCGACCAGCAAGACCAGTGGCAACTGCTCTACCTGGTGCGCACGCTCGCTCTCGGGATGGATCCGCAGGAGGCGATCGACGCACCCGCGTTCCACACCACCGCGGTACCGAGCTCGTTCTGGCCCCGGACCTGGACGCCGGGGGGATTGGTGATCGAGGAACGAGCGGACGAGGCGGTCATCGACGAACTGCGCGAACGTGGCCACGACGTGACCGTCTCCGGACCCTGGAGCCAGGGCCGGCTGTCAGTCGTCACGCGTGATCCGGACAGCGGCGTCCTCCAGGCGGCGGCGAACCCGCGCGGCGCTCAGGGCTACGCGGCAGGGCGATGAACGGCGTTGCGTCCCGCACCCGCCCCCGCACCCGCCCCCGCACCCGCGGCCGGCTCGTGCGACGGCGTGTCACGCCGGTGGGTCTGATGCTCGCCCTCACCTTCGCGACGGGCGTCGTCGACGCTGTCGGGTACCTGCGCCTGGACCAGGTGTTCGCGGGCAACATGACGGGCAACGTGGTCATCCTCGGCATGGCGGCCGCAGGCGGGACGGGGCTGCCCGTGCTCGGTCCGGCCATGGCGCTGGTGTTCTTTCTCGTCGGCGCGGCCGTGGCCGGGCGGGTGCTGCGCACCGCCGCCCCGGGCTGGTGCCGCCGGTGCACGGGTCTGCTGGGCGGCGTCGGACTGGTCCTGGCCGCCACGGCGCTCGGCCTGGCCGTAGCCGGGGTGGGCGCCCCTGCCGCCCGCGTGGTGATGGCGTCGTCGCTCGCCCTGGCCATGGGGGTGCAGGCGGCGACGGCCCGCCATCTGGCGGTGAAGGACGTCACCACCGTGGTCGTCACCTCCACCCTGACCGGCCTCGCGGCGGACTCCCGGCTGGGAGCGGCCCGCGGCCAAGGGGCACTGCGCCGCGGCGCGGCCGTCACCCTCATCATCGTCGGAGCGGTCACCGGCGCGGCGTTGTGCCACGTGCACGAAGGTCTCGCGGTGGCGGCGGCAGCGTTCGTCGTGCTGGCCGTGACCGTCCTCGGCCACGTGGCCGTTCGCTCCGCCGGCTACGTGGCGGCAGCCACGACCGGATCGACCATGTCCCCGACGAGCAGGTCCTTGGCCTCGGCACCGGACCGACCGCCCCCGGCTTCGGCGCGATGACGCCGCCCGCCGACGACGAGTACTTCACGCCCGGCACCTCCAGCCTGACCGCGCTCGCGGCGTGAGTACTCCCCGCTAGGCGGCAGCGCTACATGCGCTGCCGACCCTGCACCAGCACGGCAACGAGGAAAGGACGTTCATGACCACACCATCCCTGGCTCCCCCGGTCCGCATCGGGAAGGCCGCTGTCGGGGCTCTCGGCATTCTGGCACTCGCCACTGGCGTCCTGGAGGCGGTGGTGTCACCGACGCTTCCGCTGTTGCAACAGGAACTGTCGATAACTCGTGCCGAAGGGGCACTGCTCAGCATCGCGATGCTCATCACCGGCGCCATCTTCGCGCCCATCGCGGGCAATCTCGGTGACCGTCACGGCGGGAAATGGGTCATCACCCGGCTGATGGCGGTGGTCGTGGTCGGTGGTCTGGTGTCCGCGCTGGCACCGAACCTGCCGGTGATGCTGCTCGGTCAGGTGCTGCAGGGCGCGATGGTGGGCGCGATGCCGCTGTCGTTCATCCTGGTACGCAAGTACCTCCCAGCGGGAGAGTCCGGGGTGGCCATCGGGTTGGTCAGCGGGTTGTTCCTGGGCGGCGGCATGCTGGGCACGCTGATAGCCGGGCCCATCGCGGAGGGGCTGTCCCGGCACTGGATGTTCGCGATACCGACGTTCGCGATCGTCGTGGCGACCCTGTTGGTGCACAGGCTGATGCCGAACGATCCGCCGGCCCGGACCGGCGCGAGGATGGACTGGCCCGGCCTGGTTCTCCTGAGCGGCATTCTGCTGACGCTCATGTTCGGCCTCTCGATGGTGGCCGAGATCGGCAGCCAGCCACTCGTGTTCGGCGCCGTCGTCGTTCTCCTGGCCGCCCTCGTGGCCGGGTGGGTCTTCGTGGAACGCCGGTCAGCCTCGCCGATGGTCGATCTGCAGATGCTCGCGAAGCCTGCGATCTGGAGCTCCTATGTGATCACCTTCGCCATCTGCCTAGGTACCTCGGCGTCGATGTTTCTCGTTCCGCAGCTGTTCGAGGTGCCCGCCGAAGCGTACGGCTTCGGGGCCAGCGCCACCGACATCGGGCGGTACCTGTTGCCCGGCGCCGTCGCGGCGGCGGTCGCCGGGCCGCTCAGCGGGGTCCTGGCGCGGCGTTTCGGCGCGAGTGCCGTGGTCGCTGCCGGAATCGGCTTCCTGTCGGCCACGTTGGTCGCCATGGCGTTCATCCACACCGATGTCTGGCATCTCGTCATCGGCAAGGTGCTGGTCGCTCTGGCCAGTGGCATCTGCGTCACGGCGATGGTCGTCAAGACCGCCACCTCTGTCGATCAAGGCGACACCGGCACCGCCACCAGCCTGGTCCTGGTGATTCGCGTGATCGCCTACGCCGCGGGCGCACAGATCAGCGGTGCCTTCCTCACCGCCGCGACCCCTGCCGGGTCGAACATCCCGGCCGAATCGGCCTTCACCACCGTCTTCGTCATCACCGGCGTCGTCACGGCGCTGTCCCTGCTTGCCGTCCGAACCCTGAGCAAAGGAGCCAAGGAATGACCCGCACCGACCTGAGGACGGATGTCCGTACCGCGCCGAGGCGCAAGGTCCTGATCTCGGGAGCCAGCATCGCGGGTCCTGCCCTCGCGTTCTGGCTGAACCGCTACGGTTTCGACGTCACGGTGGTGGAGAAGGCGGACACGCTTCGTGCCGGTGGTTATCCCATCGACGTGCGCGGCACCGCACTGGATGTCGTCGAGAGGATGGGAATCCTGCCGCGACTGCGGGACTCGCACATCGACCTGCGCCGGCTGACCTTCCTCGACGGGGACGGCAGCGAGGTGGTCTCGGTCAACCCGCACGCCGTCACCGGCGGTGTCGCGGGACGGGACCTGGAGGTGCGGCGCGGGGATCTGAGCGACGCTCTTTACGCGGCGGTCCGTGACGACGTGGAGTTTCTGTTCAACGACTCCATCGACACCCTCGACCAGTCCGGCCACGGGGTCGACGTCACCTTCCGCGGGGGCGGCAAGCGTACGTTCGACATGGTATTCGGGGCGGACGGTATGCACTCACGCACCCGCGAGATGCTGTTCGGCCCCGAAGAGCAGTTCCACCGCTTCCTGGGGTACTGCTTCGCCGTGTTCACCATGCGCAACACCTTCGGGCTCTCCCACGAGACCGTGATGTGGAACACCCCGGGCAGGGCCGCGGCACTATACGCCGTAGGGGACGACGACGAAGTGCACGCGTTCCTGAACTTCGCCCACCCGCAACCGCCGTTCGACGCGTTCCCGAACCCGGAAGCCCAACGGGACCTGATCGCCACGGTCTTCGCCGACGCGGGTTGGGAGGTCCCGGGCATGCTGGCCGCCATGCGCGACTCGGACGACCTGTTCTTCGACGCGGTCAGCCAGATCCGCATGCCCGGCTGGTCCAGCGGCAGGGTCGCGCTGGTGGGCGACGCCGCGTACGCGCCCTCCTTCCTTACCGGACAGGGCACCAGCCTGGCGCTCGTCGGCGCGTACATGCTCGCCGGTTCCCTGGCCGACCGGGACCACGCCGAGGGCTTCGCCGCCTACGAACACGACACCCGTGAGTTCGTGACCCTGAACCAGGGGCTGGTCGGCGAGGGCTCCGCCACGCTCTTCCCGACCACCGCTCAGGCCCTGGAACAGCGCAACAACAGGCTGCGCAAGCTCAGCGCCATACCCGTCGCGGAGGGACGTCCGGCCCATTCGGCCCTCACCCTGCCCGCGTTCATGTCGATGACCTGAGCAGCCCGGGGACGCGCGCCGATGACGGGCGTCCCCGGCGGCCGGGGCCACCGGTACGGACCCGGGCGCCGCTGACGGTGGGTGCGCCGATCGGGGAGCGCTACTCCCACCCGCCGACCGGCCCATTCCGTGATTTTGGCCAGTTTCGGCACGTTCTTCGCAGTCGTGGCGGCATCGATCCGGCGGCACATCGTGGACAGCGTGAAGGCCGTCGCGCACGCGCGTGCGGCCGGTGCGACGACCGTCGCACCGGCCGATGCCCCGTCCTCGCCGCTCGCGCGCGGCGTCACCTCACGCATCCGGCCCCGCCGCGGCGGACGGCCCAGTCCAACGGCTTGAGTCATTGTAGGCGGACGCCTTGAGAGTTATAGTCGTCTCATCTGAGAAAAGATTCTCATTTAAGGATGGAGCCCTATTATGTTCATTGCTGCGGCGACGGACAGCGTGTTCATCGCTCCGAACTGGGATCGCGTAACAGCGGAGGAGACTCGCCGCCTGGGGGAAGTGCCGGCCGCCAACGTCGGCGACGCGCTGCAGCGGATGACCGTCATGGACGGCGGCATCCGGCTGTTCACCGAGCGGGCCGCGCTCCTGGGAAACGCCCTGACGGTGGACGTGCGGTCGGGTGACAACCTGGCCATTCACCGGGCGCTCGACGAAGCCCGACCAGGTGACGTCCTGGTCGTCAACGGGCACGGGGACATGACCCGTGCGCTGATCGGCGACCTCATCGGCGAGATCATGGTGAATACCGGGGTCGCCGGCGCAGTGGTCGACGGTGCCGTCCGCGACGTCCAGGCGCTGTCCGAGATGGGCCTGACCGTCTACGCGCGGGCGATCACCCCCGCCGGGCCGTTCAAGGGCGGGCCCGGCACCATCGGTGCCCCGGTGGCAGTCGGCGGCGTGGTGGTGGCGGCAGGTGACGTGCTCGTCGGTGACGCCGACGGCGTCGTCGTCGTCCCACGGCTCCGCGTGCACGAGGTCGTGGGCGCGGTCGACGGGATCGTCGAGAAGGAGGAGGAGCTCCGGCAGCGCATCCTCGCCGCGCGCTCCGACCATGCGGCGGTGGCCCGATGACCGCCATGCTGCCCGCCTTCCGGATCGAGGAACTGCGCCGCTGCTCGCGGCGTCCGGCCCTCGCCCCGGCCCCGCCGGGGGCCGTCTCCCTCGCCATGGGTGAGCCGGACTTCCCGACACCGCCGCCGGTGATCGAGGCCGCCGTGGCCGCCTTGCGCGCGGGGCACACCCACTACGCCGACCAGAAAGGCCTGCGGGAGCTGCGCGCCGCGCTCGCGTCCAGGTTGCCGGCGCACCCCGGCCGGACCTGGACCGCGGACGACGTCGTGGTCACCCACGGCGCGACCGCCGCGCTGGCGGCCGTCGTGCTGGCGATGATCGGCCCCGGCGACCGTGTGGTCATCCCGGAGCCCGCCTACTCGCTGTACGCCGACCTGGTCGTCCTCGCCGGGGGCACCGTGGACTTCGTCCCGCTCGCCCCGGACCTGCACTGGGACCTCGACGCGTTGGCCGCCGCGCTTCCCGGGGCCGCGATGATGATCTTCTCGAACCCGTCGAACCCGACCGGTATCGTGCACCGCGAGCAGGAGCTCCAGGCCCTCGGAAAGATCCTCGACGGCTCCGACGTCCTGCTCGTCAGCGATGAGGCGTACCACCGGCTGGTGTACCCGGGGCATGCGCTGACCTCGGCGCTGGAGATCGAATCGCTGCGAGACCGGACGGTGTACGTCCAGACCTTCTCCAAGACGTACGCGATGACCGGCTGGCGGGTGGGATACCTGACCGGGCCACGCGAGGTGGTGGACGCGGCGGCCCACGTGCACCGGACCTACAACGGCTCGTTGAACACGGCGGCCCAGCACGCGGCCCTCGCCGCCCTCGATCTGCCGGACGGCGTCCTCGACGCCATGACCGACAGGTACCGGCAGCGCCGAGAGCTCGTGGTCGCGCACCTGTCCGGGATTCCCGGCCTGCACCTGGTTCCGCCGGAGGGAGCGTTCTACGGGTTCCTCCGCTACGACGCCGACCTGCCCTCCGAGGCGGTCGCCCGCGAGCTCGCCGGGCGTGGGGTGATGGTCCGGGCCGGCGCTGAGTACGGGCCCTCGGGCGAAGGGCACATCCGGATCTCGTTCGCGGCCTCCGAGGACGACCTGCGGACCGGGCTGGACCGCATCGTCCGTCACCTCGGCGATGCGAGATCCTGACGAGGTCCGGCGACCGTACAGCATACGGCGCATGTCCGGGCAGCCGAACGGACGTTCACTCAGGGGATATACTTCGCCTGCACTTCGATGAGGGGCGAAGGAGGCGCGTGACCGATCAGCAGGCCGCCCCGAACGGCGGGCACAAGCTGCGCAGTGACACCCGCCGTAACCGCCGGCGCCTCCTCAAGGCCGTCGGCGAGCTCGCCCGGGAGGCGCCCGGCCAGCTCACCATGCAGGCCGTCGCGTCCCGGGCGGAGATCGGCCCGGCCACCGCCTACCGCTACTACTCCTCGATGGACGACGTGCTCGCGGCCTACGTGCTCAGCGTCGTCGAGGAACTCCGCGACTTCAGCGCGAGGTCGACCGCGGAAGGGCGACCGCTGTTCGATTCCGTCGTGGACAAATGGGTGGACCTGCTCGCGGAGCACGGCCCGGCGTTGGTGCAGCTTCGATCCCGCCAGGGTTACCTGGAGCGGCTCAACGACGGCGACGCGATCATAACCGCCGTGCGGGATGCCTGGAACGAGCCGGTGCGGGGGCTGCTCGACGACATCGGCCTCCCGAACGAGATGATCGAGTACGCCCTGTTCCTCTGTAACATGATGTTCGATCCGCGCGAGATCCAGGACCTGGTGCAGGTGACGGATCTGTCCCGCCGCGAGGTCATCACCCGGCTGACCGAGGCCTACAGCGGCGCGTTGCGCGGGTGGGCGCGGGCAGGCTGATCGCCCCAGGCGCTGCGTGCGCCGGCCCGGATCCGGCGAGCTCGGCGCCTGGCTCCCCGGGCGCGCGAGGGTGCCGGCCTCGGCGCACGGGTCGCCGAGGAAGGCGAGGCCGGACGGCCTGCCGTTCGGGCTCCCGGAACACGTCCCGGGCCTCCGGGTGCGTTACTCGTCTGGGGACACCAGTCCCGACCGGTACGCGTAGATCGCGGCCTGGACACGGGTGCGCACGCCGATCTTGGCGAGGACGCGGGACACGTGGATCTTGACCGTCCCCGCGGCGATGGCCAGGTCGTCGGCGATCTCGGCGTTGGACCCGCCCAGCGCGACCAGCCGGAGCACCTCCGTTTCCCGCACCGTGAGCTCCCGAGCGTCGGCCTGAACCGGCGGGGTCGCGAAGCGGCGCACAAGCTTGCGCGTGACCTGGGGGTCGATCAGCCCCTGACCTCGGTGAGCCGCGCGCACCGCCGCCAGGTAGAGGTCGGGGTCACCGTCCTTGAGCAGGAAGCCCACGGCACCCGCTTCGAGCGCCCCGAAGAGGTACTCGTCCGTGTCGAACGTGGTCAGCGCGATGATCGCCGTGTCCGGCGCCCGCGCCGTCAGCCGCCGGATCGCCGTGATCCCGTCCGTGCCCGGCATACGGAGGTCGGTGAGGATCACGTCCGGCCGGTGCTCACGCGCCATGCTGATCAGCTCTGCCCCGTCGCGCGCGGCGCCGAGGAAGGCGATCTCGGGCTCGTGACTCAGCAACTGCCGTAGGCCCTCGCGGGCGAGATGCTGATCGTCGGCGATCAGGAGGCGGATCACGGGACCACCTGCCGGGCCGGATGATCGTGCGCCGGGGACACCGTGGCGGGGCCGAGCTCGGCACCGCCGGCCTTCGCCGCCGATCCGCGCTCCGCACGCGCGTTCGGGGGGAGCGCGGGCAGGTCAGCGCGCACCCGCCAGCCGTTCTTGCCACGCGGGCCGATGTGGCAGCGCCCTCCGAGTGCCGCCACGCGCTCGCGCATGCCCGCCACGCCGTGCCCTCCACCGTGCCGTCCGCTGGTCCCTCCACTGGGCCGTCCGCTGGGCCCGCCGCCGCACCCTCCACTGGGCCCTCCACTGGGCCCTCCGCTGGGCCCTCCGCTCGGGACGCGGTCGTCCGCCGGTTCGCCGCCGGACGATGGGCGGGGCGGACCCGGATCGTCGATGGTGACGATGACCCGGCTATTGGCCCCATGGACCGTGACCGAGGCCGTCGCGGCCGTGGAGTGCCGCGCCACGTTGGTCAGCGCCTCCTGCACAACCCGGTACGCGCAGACCGCCGTCTCGGGGTGGACGGTGCTCTCCAAGCGGGGATCGACCTCCAGGGCGACGGCCAGCTCCGGACCGCCGCTGCGTTCCACCAGTGCGGGCAGGTCGGCGAGGCCTCGCCCCGTCACATGCTCCTCGCCGTCCGATCGCACCAACGTCGCGAGGAGCCCCCGGATCTCGGCCAGCGCCTCGGCCGAGAGACCGGCGATCCCGGCCAGTGCGCGGTCGGCCTCGCCGTCGCGACCGGCCAGCGCCCGCCGGGCGCCGACCGCCTGGAGCCTGATCGCACTGAGGTGGTGACCCACGATGTCGTGGACGTCCCGGGCGATCCGCGCGGCCTCCTGCGAGCGCGCCCACTCCTCCCGGGCCCGTTGCAGCCGTACGGCCTGCGCGGCGCGGTCGGCCCGCAGTCGCAACGCGTACCCGACGGCGACCGGTGCCGCGCCGGCCGCCGCGTAGACGAACACGGTGGCGAGATCAGGCGTGGACATGCCCCCGGTGCCCACCGCCATCACCACAGCCAGGACGACGGAGCCGATCAGGAGGGCCGAGCGCAGCCGGTGGCGGTAGTAGGCCGCTGAGGCGACGATCAGGCCCAGCACCCACGTCCCGGTGTCGCGCTCCAGCGCGAGACTGGCCGCCAGCATCACCACCGCGGACGCGGCGACCGCCGTCAGCGGCAGCCGCCTGCGGACCGCCAGCGGCGCGCAGGCGGCCAGGGTCGGTACCGCCCACGCCGCCGCCGAGCCCGCGTCGGTGACCACCGCGGGCTGACCGCGCCACCATCCGTCCAGCGCCGAGACCGCCAACGCGATGACCGCCACGGCGCAGGCGAGCACGGCGTCGCGGCCCATCAGCGGGATGCGCCCCCAGACGCCGACCGCGTCTCCCGCTGGGGAGGTGCGGAAAGTCGCCGATCGTCTCACGGGACCAGTATCACGCCGGCCATGCGGGGCACGTGGTGCCGGGAGCGGGCAGCTTGCCGTCGATCAGGTATCGGTCGACGTGCGTGGTCACGCAGGGATCGCCGGCGTTCAGGTACCGGCCGTGGCCGATGTCGTCGTACTTGATCGTGACCGAGCCGGGCACCTGGTCGGTGATGGCGCGGACAGAGGGGTACTCGTAAACGGGTCCGACGCCGAGCAACGGCGGCAGCTTGCGGGCCGGCAGCGGCGCCGGCGGGTTGGGGACCTTGGCCGCCGTCCACGGCGAACACGCGAGATGACCGTTCTCCCGCAGGCCGGAGAAGTTCGGCGACACCTTGGCCGAGCGCCGTACCGCCGCCTGATAGGCACGGTAGCCGTCGTAGTGGTATCCATCGGCACACCGCACCGCCAGCAGGGCGGTCACTTGCGTCCCCGGCCCGCGGCCTTGCGGGTCGAAACCGGACGCGTCGCCCTTCGAGGCGATCGCGATGGCCTTGGCGAGCGCGGGCCAGCCCGATCTGTCGTCGACCAAGCCGTACGCGCTCCACTTGAGGTCGTCGCCGTCGTAGCGGCGATCACCGGCGGCCTCGGCACCGGGCAGGGGACGGCGCTCGGCCCGCTTCACGACGTCCTGCCAGGTCTTTTCCACGTCTCTGCCGTGCAGCGCGCAGTCGGAGGCGCCGGCGCACCAGCGCACGAAGCGCTTGAAACCGTTCTCCAAACCCTCGTACTGCAGCCGCTCCGAATCCGCGACCGGGTCCACGTGGTCGGGCACGCTGTCCAGCGCCATGGCGCGCAACCGCTGCGGGAACAGCCGCGCGTACGAGGCTCCGAGCACGCCGCCGTAGGAGTTGCCGAGAAAGGAGATCTTCTCCTCGCCCAGGGCGGCGCGGATGGCGTCCATGTCGCGGGCCTGGGTGGCGGAGTCCATGTGGGCGAACAGCTCGGGCACGGCGTCCCGGCAGGGAGCGATCGCGGCGGCGTTCGCCTTGAGCACCCGGTCGTACTCGCGCCTGCTGTCCGGAGTGGCGAACGCGGGACCCTTCACACAGGACGCCATCGGGATGTGCTCGCCGCTCGCCCCGCCGCGCGGGTTCCAGGTGACGACGTCCATCCGGGTACGCAGACCGGCGAAGTGGGCCAGCCGCCGGGACAGTTCCTGGACGCCCGCCCCGCCGGGACCTCCCGGACTGAACAGGACGGTTCCCGCGGCCTCGCCGGTCGCCGACGCCCTGGCCAGGGTGAGCGTGATCGTCTTCCCGCCGGGCTTCGCCCAGTCGACGGGAACGGCCAGTCCGGCGCACTGCAACTCGGCCGAGACGTTCCCGCCGCATGCTGACCAGGTGAGGGACGACGCCGGTGTCGCGGCAGGCGAAAGGGAGGAGGCGCCGGCGGGAGCGTACGCTCCCAGCGCCATCACCAGGGGCAGAGCGAGCAAGGCTGATCTTGGCCAGGTCATCGAATTCTCCGATAAACAGTGCGGCGAGCGCCGCAGACGACCTCACAGGCTAGACAGGCGGACCTTCCGCTACATCTGCCACAGGGCATACATCCCCGACCGTGCGCCTCAAGCCGCTCGGATGGCGTCCGCCCGCCTGTCTACCCTGGGCCGGCGCAGAGCTGGGAGGTCAGAGCGGTGCGGGCCCACTCTTCCCACGTGTCCGGTGACCAGTCGCGGTCGCGGACGAAGATCAGGTAGAGCTGTGGGCTGAGCAGGCCGAACAGCACGTCCGCGGCCATCTCGACGGAGATGCCGGGACGGGCGTCGGGCTTGCCGGCCAGGGCTTCGGCAGCCGTGTAGTGCACGGTGTAACGCGGGTCGGGGCCGTCCGGCCACTGCGCGGCGATCTCGGGATCGGTGGCCGCGGCAGTCGCGATCAGCGACATGATCGGGGCGACCCGGCCCAGGATCTCGCGGGTGCCGCGGACGTGCGCGCGCAGTTGCCCGGCCGCGGTGGGCTCGGCGCACGCGGCGCGGAACCACTCACGATCCATGGTGGCGACAGGCTCGGTGTCCCCGGCGATGGACGTGTCGACGACGTCCTTGAACAGCGTGCGCTTGTTACGGAACACGAAGTAGATCGTCTGGACGGCCACGCCCGCCCGGTCCGCGACCTCCTGCAGGCTCGTCGCCCCGTAACCCTGCGCGACGAACAACTCGCGAGCCGCCTCGACGACCTTTTCACGGGTGTGGCGTGAGCGCTCGGCTCGCTTGTCCGGCCGTTTGACTCTGTCCATATTGCGAGTATATATCTAGAGTTGTCCACTAGAGTTCAACTCTAACTTCCTGGAGGAAACGATGGACCACCCCGACACCACCCAGCGGATCTCAACGCAGCAAGACCAGGAGGAGGAGTCCGTCCACCGTGCGCTGGAGGGCTATTACCGCGCCGGCAAGCCGCCGTGGGACACCGGCGTGACACCGCCCGAGCTGGTCGCCCTGGTAGAGGGGCGCGGCGCGCTGCCGCCCGGCCGCGTTCTCGAACTCGGCTGCGGCACGGGGACCAACGCCACCTACCTCGCACGGCACGGCTGGGAGGTGACGGCCGTCGACCTGATCGACCGCGCCGTCGACCAGGCCAGGGAGCAGGCCGAGGCGGCGGGGGTGACGATCCGGCTGCTGCACGGGGACGCCACCCGCCTCGATGACCTGAACGTGCCCGGACCCTTCGACCTGTTCTTCGACCTGAGCTGCTACTGCGGGATCCCGCTGCACCGCCGCGACGCCTACGCCACCGGGCTCACCCACCGCGCCGCTCCCGGAGCACGGTTGCTGATGTTCGGGTACGGCCCCGAGCCGGTCGGCAATCCGACTTCCGAGATCACGTCGTGGGCGGCGGGCGTCACAGCCGACGAACTCGACGCCAGGTTCGCCGGCTGGGAACTGCTCGACGTCACGCCGGGCACCAACTCGGTGCCGACCTTCTGGTTCACGCTGCGACGCGACGCCTAGCCGGCGGGCGTGATCACGGGGATACCGGGGTGGTTCGCAGGAGAAGGAGGGCGATGTCGTCGGCACGCTGCTCGTTCGTGGTGTGCTCGATGAGCGACTCCGCCAGCGCGGGCAGGGGCTGTCCGGGCGTGGGGGCGAACCGGGTGGCCAGGGCGGCGATGGCGTCGCCCAGGTCGAGGCCGGGTCTCTCGACCAGGCCGTCGGTGTAGAGGGCCATGACCGCGCCCGGCGGCATGTTCAGGTCCGTGGTGCCGTACTCCGCGTCGGGGTCGATGCCGAGGAGCAGGCCGGCCGGGGTTTCGATGATCTCGGCCGGACCTCCGGGCCTGCTGAGCACCGGCGGCAGGTGGCCCGCGCTGGCCAGGGAGGCGGTGCGGCGGCGCAGGTCGAAGCTGACGTACAGGCAACTCGTGAAGCGGTCCGTGGCCAGCTCGGTGAGCAGCCGGTTGGTGCGCGTCAGCACCTCGCCGGGGTCGGCGCCCGCGGTGGCGTGGGCGCGGATGGCGGTGCGTACCTGACCCATGAGTGCGGCGGCCGTCACGTCATGGCCCTGGACGTCGCCGATCACCGCCCCGGCCAGGGTGTCGCTGAGGCGGATCAGGTCGTAGAAGTCGCCGCCGATGTCCATGCCGGGGGTGGCGGGCACGTATCGGGCGGCCACGTCCAAGGCGGGGAACTCATGGAGATCCTGCGGTAGCTGCCCCGCCTGCAGGGACTCGGCGAGCCGGCGCCTGTTGTCGTAGAGCCAGGTACGCTCGAACGCCTGGGTGATCAGCTCGCCGATCGTGGTGACGCTGGACCGCTCGCTGTCGCTGAACTGGCGGGGACGGTCATAGGCGAGGACACACGTACCTATGGACCGGCCCATGGCGACCAGCGGCAGGAGCACCCAGGCGCCCATGTCGTCGATGCGGATGGCGTCGGGGTAGGTCCGCTCGAACTCCTCCCAGGTCGGATAGAACGCCGGTTTGCCCTCGTCGTAGCCGCGCGCCCAGCGGACCGCTTCGACCACCGGGCGTCCGTTGAACCCTTCCAGGCCGCGGCTGCTGTAGCCGCGCGAGCCGACCACGTGCATCCGCCCGCTGTTCCAGGTCAAGATGGCCATGGCCTGGGCCTTGCATGCCGACATGACGTGGTCGGCCACCAGGTTCACCACGTCCTGAGCGGTCGTCGCCTGTACGAGGGAGGCCGCGAGGTGGAGGCCGTCGTGCAGCCCGATCACCGAAGGACGCCGGTCTGCGGCCTCAGCGGCGGTCTCGGGCGTGCCGGCGGGCGTGATCCGTATGGTGATGCCGGGCAGGCGCGGATGGCACTGGAACGACAGGCGCCGCCCGTCGGGGTGGCGGGCGGTGAACTGGGTGACCTGGTGGCTGACGACCGCGGCCCGGTAGCGGTCTTCGTAGAGGGGGTCGTCCAGCCAGGGCAGTGCCTTGCACAGGCGCTTGCCGACCATGTCGGACGGGTTCGCGGCGAGCAGGTCAGCGGCCGTGGCGGTGACGAGGCTCACCCGCGCGTGCGCGTCCAGGTGACAGTAGCCCTCGGGCAAGGAGTCGAGGCAGGCCAAGGCGGTCAGGCAGGCGTCCGAGCCCGGCCGGTGAGCGGGAACCGGGTCCAGAACGCGAGGCGGAAAGCTGGGGACGACCGGCCGTCCGCCCTCACTCGCCCGGCGGAGCAGCCGCCCCATTTCAGCGCAGATGCTGTCGATGACGTCGAGCTGGCGCCGGCTGAGCCGGGGTTCGCCTCCCGTGGGCCAGCCCATGACGATCCCGCCCCAGACGACACCGCCGGCGCAGACCGGCGAGGCGGCCAGCGCGAAGTCGTACGGCAGCGACAACGCCGCCGCTGGGAATTCTCGCGCCAGGACCGCCCGGTCGCTCAGCCAGACCAGCCTCTGCTCACGCACCGCCACCGCGATCGGCATGGAATCGTGCACCCTGATCCTGGCCCAGGTCCGGGCGATGGTGGCGGGAAAACCGATCGTGGCCTGCATCTGCAGGAGGTGACCGTCCGCGGCCAGGACGTACACCATGCCGATGTGCGCCCCGGTGCTGAACACGGCTTCGATCAGCAGATCGTCCAGACGAGACGACGTGTCCGCCGCCCCCGGGAACGCGGCGCTATCCCCTGGCCACGCCACGATCCGTACAGCTTCCGTGCAGGGCACCCGACAAGCGTTCCAACCACCCCATATCGGCAGGATACGCCCATATAGGGCGGCCAGTCGGGTCGCGCCGGTGGCACGGGCGTTACCGGTGCCCCTGGTCCGGTCGTCGTTGCACGGCGTCGGCGATGACCGCTGTCACGAACTTGCTGACGGCTGCCGGGGTCGGTGGGCCGGGGTCGCGGTCTGCGAACAGGAGATGCCCGCCACCGACCAGGGAGAGGGTGAGTGAGTCGATGTCGGCATCGGCCGCGATGCGGCCCAGTTCGCGCTCGTCCGTCAGATAGGCGGAGACTGCGGTCGTGGCCTGGGCGAGGATCGCGATGCCGCCTCCGGGTCTGGCTTGCCGCAGCCGTGCGCGCAGCTCGTCCCTGAAGGTGATGAGCGGGAGGATCGCCATCGGTATCGGTCCGAACAGGATGGTCAGCCCGCTGGTGAGGTTGCCGGCCACCGTGCCGGTGCCGACGGACTCGCGCAGCACGCTCGCCTGCGTCTCGAGCTGCGCGGCCCGGTCGAGTACCAGGTCGGCGAGGAAGGCGTCGAAGTCGGCGAAGTGCCGGTGCAGGACGCCTTTGGCGCAGCCCGCCTCGTCGGTGACGGCCCGGCTGGTCAGCCCGTTCGGCCCGTCCCGTAGAAGCACTCGTTCGGCAGCGTCGAACAGCTGCTGCCGCGCGTCGCGAAGGTGCACGCCAGTCGGCACTCAGAGATCCTTTCGTGCGTCGACCCGCCGGCACACGTTGCCTAGTGGGCACACGCCCACTAAAGTGGGCACGTGCCCATACTACCTCGAAAGCAGCCAGAGCCGTCCCCATCGGAGTCGTACAAGGCCCGGCGGATGGCCGAGTCGTTCGGCGTGGACGCGCAACACTACGACCAGGCCCGGCCCGGCTACCCCGATGCGTTGGTGACGCGGATCGTCACCGGGAGCCCCGGGCCTGACGTGCTCGACGTCGGCTGCGGCACCGGCATCGCCGCCCGCCAGTTCCAGGCGGCCGGCTGCGCCGTGCTCGGCGTGGAGCCCGATGCGCGGATGGCCGACGTCGCGCGATCCCGTGGCCTGCGGGTCGAGGTGTCGACCTTCGAATCCTGGCAGCCGGCAGGCCGGATGTTCGACGCGGTCATCGCCGCCCAGTCGTGGCACTGGGTGGATCCGGTCGCCGGCGCGGCGAAGGCCGCACGCGTGCTGCGCCCAAGAGGACGGCTGGCGATCTTCGGGCACGTGTACGAGCCGCCTACCGAGGTGGCCGAGCCGTTCGCCGCTGCCTACCGGCGGGCGGCGCCCGACTCCCCGCTCAACGGCCAACCGGCCCGACGTCCGCTCGACCTCTACCAGGCGGGATACGCGAAGCTCGCCGACAAGGTCCGCGAGACCGAGCAGTTCACCGATTTCGACCAGTGGCGATTCGACTGGGAGCGGTCCTACACGCGCGACCAATGGCTGGACCTGCTACCCACCACCGGTGGCCTCTCCCAACTCCGGCCCGATCAGCTGGCCGAGGTGCTGGACGCGGTCGGGGCCGCCATCGACTCCCTGGGAGGCCGCTTCACGATGAACTACACCACCCTGGCCGCGACCGCCGTACGCACCGGCACCTCCTGAGTCCATCAATCGAAACCCGCTGATCCAGGATCCCTGCCCGTCAGCCCGAAGACGAACACACATCTTCGGCGACACCCGTTCGCTCGGGCCGGGTGACACGATTCTTACCATTCAAGCGCGTCATGGGCATTCCGCCGAGGCGATACGCCCGAGCTGCATTCGAATTCTCGCCGACGCCGACGTGATCTCCCTCGCGACGTCCCAGCATCGGTCTCCGCTCTTGCTCATTGGGGTGCCGGACGCGGCGGGGCCGGCGGGCGAGTCAGGCCGCCGAGGGCGTCCGGTCGATCCATGTACGCATGAGCAGCCGCTTGTGGCCGGGCTCGGCGTGATCCTCGAACGTGGTGCGGCCGTGCAACACCCGCTTGTTGGCGAAAACGGCGAATTCCCCCGGCCGCAGCTTGCCCTCCACCGCTGACGGCGTCTGCGTGAGCACCTCGTCGAGGCGGTCCAGGGCAGCTCGCTGCCGCTCCTCCAGCGGGCCGACGCCCGGGTGCCGGTGACCGGCTTCGATGTACTCGCGCAGGTAGGTGACGGCGTTGGCGCCGCCTTCGCGGAGAAGGACCGGCTTGAACGTCGTGGGGTCCTCGCCGTCACCCTGGTCGCCGCGCCGGTCGAAGTGGAAGGGGCGACGCAGCGTGTCCAGTACGCCGTCGTCGCCGGACAGTTCCTTCACCACGTCGTCGACGTGCACCAGGCGCAGGGCGCCGCCTACCGGGGCTTGGCGCACACACAGCAGCGCGAAACAGTCGGGGACGGGGAAGGGGGCCTCGGCTCCGTCGGTGTGGAGACTGCCGCCGAACCGGGAGTCGGCGTAGCGGGCGGTGGTCCCCTCGCCGATGCGCGTTCCTCGGTCGGCGACCTCGCGCACCATGGTGCCGGAGGAGTCCTGGGGGCGCAGGGCGCCGATCGCGGACGAAAGGCGCTCGCACAGCTCGGCGGGGTGCCGGCCGACGTCCAGCCCGGTGAGGATCACGTATCCGGGCCCGTGGTCGAGGTGCTCGTCGACCAGCTTCGAAAGGTCGGTGTCGTGGGGGAAACGCTGGGCGTCGAACGCGTCGTTCATGTCGCATGTCCTTTCCTGAGGTGCAGGTCGTAGATGCGTGCGGCTGCGTGCGCGGGCGTCAGCGGGCCATGGGTGGGCAGCACCAGATCGGGCCGCAGGGGAACCTGAGCCTGAACGTCGATGCCGACGACCTCGCCGCCTCCCCCGTAGATGCCCTTGGTGTCCCGCTCACGCAGCACGTCCAGCGGAACGTCGAGGTAGATCTCGAAGTAGCCGGCGATGTTGCGCCGGTTCCAGGCGTGAACGTCGTGGAACAGCGCGATCGTGGCCATCACCACGGTGTGGCCCTGACGTGCCAGGAGCGCGCACAGGCGGGCGTAGGTGTACGCGCGTCGATGCCTGCTCTCCCGATCGTAGGCGTCGCCGGCTTGCAGGACCTCCAGCAGGTCGTCGCCGTCGAGCACGATCGGCGCGTGCCCGTCGGCGGCGAGCAGGGCCGACAATTCCCTGGCCACGGCGGTTTTTCCCGCGCCGGACAATCCGGTAATCCAGAATACCAATTGGGGCTCCTTCCGCTCGCGCGGTGGGCCCGGCTACCCGCGGCATCCGCGACAAAACCCGCGATATCAGCGGAGGACGGGTAAGAATCATCTGACGCAATGACCACTGGACGCTTCTTCAAGCGCATGATAAAGGAATATCCTTCGTTAACCTGCTAGTTAGAAATTTGTCACTCGCTCAATTCCTTCACCATGTTTGCCGTCAATCTCTCGGGTACGCCGGACAACTCATCCGAGCCTTAGACGGGGAGTTGCCATGGCTAGACCGGCCGTACGACCCTTCCTTCAGGCGCCCGCGCTGGGCGACCTGTTCCGGCAGGACCGGCTCGTCCGAACGGCGGGCGCGCACAGCGCGCTCGGCGCCGCCATCGCCCAGGAGGTGGGCTTCGACGCGATCTGGGCGTCGAGCTTCGAGATCTCTGCGGCACGCTGCCTGCCTGACGCCAGCCTCCTGACCATGACCGACTACCTGCAGGTGACGGTCCAGATGCTCGAGGCGTGCGCCGTCCCGATCGTCGCGGACGTCGACACCGGGTTCGGCGGCACGATGAATGTCGCCCATATGGTCCGGGAGTACGAGCGCGAGGGGATCTCCGCAGTCTGCATGGAAGACAAGATCTTCCCGAAGCTGAACAGCTTCGCCGCCGGCGCGCACGAACTCCTGCCCACCATGGAATTCTGCAGAAAACTCGAGGTCGCCACCGAACTGCGGCAGAGCGACCAGTTCCACATTATCGCCAGAACGGAAGCCCTGATCGCCGGCCACGGGGTCGACGAAGCGCTGGAACGGTGCGAGCAATATGTCTGCGCCGGAGCCGATTCCGTCCTGGTGCATTCGAAATCCACCACGCCCGAGCCGATCATGCGCTTTCTCGCTCATTGGGGCGGGCGTGCACCGGTCATCGTCGTGCCGACCACCTATCCGAGCTGGAATGCCGAGGAAGCGCACGCCGCCGGCGTATCCATGATCATTTATGCCAACCAGTCCCTGCGCGCGACGGTCAGCAGCATGCGAAGCGTGCTGGAGACCATTCTCAAGGAGGGCACCTCGGTCCCCGTGGAGGAGCAGATCGCCCCGGTGAGCGAGATCTTCCGGCTGCAACAACTCGACCAGTGGCTAGAGGTCGAATGATGATCTCGGCAGGCGAACTCGTCCACGCCCTCGATCGGCGCCAGGTCCACCTGCACACCGGTGTCCCGTGCTCGACCTTCTCCGCGGTGATCGACGAGCTCACCCACGGCCACCGGTACGTCCCGGCGGCCAACGAGGGGACCGCGCTCGCCCTGGCCGCCGGGGTGGGCGCACGGGGCGGATGCGCGGCCGTCTACGCGCAGAACTCCGGCCTCGGGAATCTGATCAACCCGCTGACCTCGCTGCTCATCCCCTACCGGCTCCCGGCGCTGGTCCTCATGAGCCTGCGCGGCTGGCCCGACCCTGGTGCCGATGAGCCGCAGCACGAGGTGATGGGCCGGACCACCCACGACCTCCTGACCATCATGGGCGTACGGCACTGGACGCTGCGCCGCGACGACACCGATGCCGAGACGGTGATAGACGGTGCCCTCGCGCACACCGCCCGGGGCGCCTGCGCCTTCGTCCTGCTGGAGCGAGGCGCGATCAGCGGCAGCTCAGAGCCATGCCCTCAGCCGGCGGACATGAGCCGGACGCAGGCGTTGCGCCTCGTGGTCGACGAATTACCCGACGCGCTGCTCGTCGCCACGACCGGGCACACCTCCCGCGAGCTGTTCGCGCTCGCCGACAGCCCGCGCGCCTTCTACATGCAGGGCTCGATGGGGCACGCCTCCGCCTTCGCGCTGGGCGTGGCGATGTCCGGCGACGACCGGCCCGTGGTCGTGCTGGACGGGGACGGAGCGGCTCTGATGCACCTCGGCAGCCTGTCCACGATCGGTGCCGCCTGTCCATACCGCCTGGTCCACGTCATCCTGGACAACGGCTCCTACGCCTCCACCGGCGGCCAGGCCACCACCTCCGGCACGACCGACTTCGCCGCCGTCGGGACGGCGGTCGGCTACCGCAGCGCCGCGGTCTGCCGCAATCCGCGGGAGCTCGGCGAGCGGCTGCGCGAGACCGCGCGGCTACCCGGGCCGCACCTGATCGCGGTGCCGGTCTCCAGCGGCGGCGCCGCGCCGCCCCGCGCCACCTCGGTGATCTCCGCGCCCGGTATCGCCGACCGGTTCAGGCGAGCCGCGTCATGAGCGTGCTCATCCGGGCCGGGGTGCGCCGCCGTCTGCCCGCCCTCGTCGAGAGCCTGCGCGCCGCCCGTGTGCTCGTCGTCGCCAGCCCGCGCGCGGCCCGCTGCAGCGGGGTGCTCGACCTGCGGGAGTACGCCGAGGTCCGGCAGTTCACCGGCTTCACCCCCAATCCCACGATCGAGCAGGTGCTCGCGGGAAGCGGCGTGCGCGCGTCCTGGCGGCCGGATCTCATTGTCGCCGCGGGCGGAGGCAGCACCCTGGACACCGCCAAGCTGCTGCGCTCCCTGCCCGCGACCATGGACGGCGCGCTTGAGGTGCTGTCCGGCAGGCGCGCGCCGGACGAACACCGGCCCCCGCTGATCGCGTTACCCACGACAGCGGGCAGTGGCAGCGAGGTGACGCGCTTCGCCACCGTCTACGTCCGCGGTGTCAAGGCCTCCCTCGACCACGACAGCGTGCTGCCCGACCACGCGCTGGTCGACCCTGACCTGCTGAGCGACTGCCCGCGCCGGCTGGCCTCCTCATGCGCCTTCGACGCCCTGTGCCACGCGGTCGAGTCGTACTGGAGCCGCCGTGCCGGCCCCTTCTCCCGCGCCCTCGCCCTCGCGGCGCTCAGACAGCTCATCCCGCTGCTGGCGGGCGGGCGGCTGACGGTGTCCGACGGGGACCGGCGCGGCCGGCTGGCCCACGCCGCGACCACGGCCGGCCTGGCCATCGACCACACGCGGACCACCGCCGCCCACGCCTTCGCCTACAAGCTGACCGCCGATCACGGCGTGCATCACGGGACCGCGTGCCTCCTGAACCTCATCTGGGTCTACCGCTACAACATGCGCCATCTGGATCCGATGCCGGAGTTGGCCCAGGCGCTGGCCGCACTGGCGCCGGACGGTGACGTCCCGGCCGGGCTGCGCGCGTTGCTCGCCCGCGCCGGCCTTCCCGACCGGCTAGGGGCCTACGGCGTCCGCCGCCGGCATCTGGCCGCCCTGGCCGAGGCAGGCACATGCTCGGCGCGCTCTGCCAACAACCCCGTGGATCTGACGGGCGGGACGGCCGTCGGCGAACTCGCCACCATGCTCTGATCACCAAGGAGGGACGCGCATGCGCGTCATCATCCCCGCGGCCGGACAGGGGAACCGGCTGCGGCCCCACACCGCGGACCGGCCCAAGTGCCTCCTGCCGGTCGGCGGCATCCCCATCATCGAGAGGCTGCTCGGCCAGCTCGCCGCGCTGGGCGCCGACGAGGTCGTCTGCGTCACCGGCCACGCCGCTGGGCGGCTCACCTGCCATGTGCGGGCGCTGCGCAACCGGCCGCCCGTACGCTTCGTGCCGAACCCGGACTACGCCCGCTCCGACAACATCGTCTCGCTCATGCTGACCAGGCGCTGGTGGCACGACGGCATCGTCATCGTCGACTCCGACGTGCTGATCTCCACCGAGGCGCTGGAGCGGCTGATGGCCTCCCCCCACGACGTCATGGCCGTGGACGTGACCCGGCCGATCGCCGCCATCGACATGGCCGTCGAGCTGCGGAACGGGCACGTGTGGCATCTGGACAAGAACCTGCCGCCCGGCCGCGTGTGCGGCGAGTTCTTCGGCGTCTCCCGCTGGAGCCCGGAGGGCGCGCGGCTGCTCGGTGAGGTCGCCGCCCGCATGATCGCCGACGGGGTGCGCGACACCTGGTACCCGTACGCGATCAGAGAACTGGCCAAGCAGTCGCCCATCAAACCCTTGTACGTGCGCGGCGAGGACTGGTGTGAGATCGACAGCGCCCAGGACCTGGCAGCCGCCGACGCCCGCTGCCCGGCCGCCACCGGCTGGGCCGCCTACCCGAGGAGATGACCATGACCAGGAAGCTGGATTGGGACTACACCCAGCTCGCCGCCACCTACACCAACCGCCCGCCGTACTCGCCGCAGGTGGTCGACACGATCGTGGCGGCCCCCGGCCGACCGCGCCCGCGCACCGCGGACATCGGCGCCGGCAACGCCCACCTCACCGTGGACCTGCTCGCCCGCGGCTGCGTGGTGGACGCGGTCGAGCCCAACGCCGCGATGCGGGAGATCGGCATGGCCCGCACGGCCGGCAGTGACCGCGTCACCTGGATCGACGCGGTCGCCGAGGACAACGGCCTGCCCGACGGGACGTACGACCTGGTGGCGTACGGGTCGGCGTTCAGCACCACGCGCCGAGAGGAAGCGCTGAAGGAGAGCGCCCGGATCCTGCGGCCGGACGGCTGGTTCGCCTGCATCTGGAATCACCGGGTGCTGGACGATCCGCTCCAGGCCCGGATCGAGGCACTCATCCGGGACCGCATCCCGGGCTACTCCTACGGAGTGCGACGCGAGGACCAGCAGCCCCTCATCGAGGGCAGCGGCCTGTTCGGCACCGTCACCCGCCTGGACCAGGCGATCACCTTCCGCCTGCCCGCGCAGGACTGGCTGGACGCCTGGCGCTCGCACGGCACCCTTCAGCGCCAGGCCGGCGCCCGCTTCGGAGAGATCATCGACGAGATCGAGAAGGTGGTGGGCACTACCGGCGCCGACCCGATCGAGATCCCGTACCGGACGGTGGGTTGGATGGCCCGGCGCGCCGCATGACCAAGGCCGCCGACCGGCCCACGCCGACCTGGCGGCACCGCTACGGCGCGGTGGTCGCCCTGCCCTCGGCCAAGAGGCTGCTGGCGGGAAGCCTGATCGGGCACATGCCGATCGGCATGGTCACCCTGACCCTGCTGCTCGGCATCGCCCACTCCAGCGGCTCCTACTCCTTCGCCGGCGTGGTCGTGGGGCTGTACGTCACCGCCAGTGGCCTGGTCGCGCCCCTGCTCGGCCGCCGCATGGACCGGCACGGCATCTGGCCCGTGCTCGCGGGCACCGGTGTGGCCTTCGCCATCGCGATGATGGATGACCGCCGACCTCAGCCGTCACTTCGCCGGCAGTGAGCTCCAGCGGACCGCGGCCGGCTTCGGCTACGACCTCGGCGCAGCACCGTGAGCAGCGCGCGGCTCGCTGAAGCCCAGGGCGGTGGTGGCGAGGATCCGCAGCCCCATCGGTCCCATGTTCACTCCGCCTCGCCGGGGCGTTCCACCGGCACGTCCTGCCCCGCCCATCCTGGGTTTTCCGCCCCGCTCGGTCGTGCCGCCTGGCCGAACAGCGGCACGACGATCACGGCGGCGCATGCGGCGATCAGCGCGCCCAGAAGATAGGCCCCCTGGTACTGCGCGCCCCCTGCCAGAAGCGTCAGGTAAGCCGCGACCGCCACCGCCCCACCGATGTGCGTGGTCGCCTCGAACACCCCGGAGGTGATCCCGCTGCTCTCCCGCGCGGCCCCGCTGATGGCCTGCCGGGTCAGCGCCACGTAGTTGACCCCCTCCGCCGCGCCGCGCAGCAGCAGCCACGGAAGTACCGCGACCGCGTAGCTCGTGTTGCCGGCCATCAGTCCGATGCCCAGCAGCGACACCGCAGCCAGCACCAGACCCGTGCCCGCGACTCGGGCCGAGCCGTGACGACGTACCAGCCGGGCGGCGATCAAGCCGGTGAGCATCGCGGTGGCCAGGGTGGGCGCGAGCGCGAGGCCGGCCCCCGCCGGGGTCAAGTGGTAGACATCCTGGAGGTAGAGGCTGGTGACGACGATACCCGCCGAGTAGACGGCCGAATGGGCGGCGATGCCCACGCATCCGCCGATCAACGTGGGCGACCGCAGCAGGCCCAGCGGCAGCAGAGGGTGACGCCTGCGGCTCTGCAGCGCGGCGAAGGCGCCCAGCCCCGCCAGGCCCAGCAGCGCGGGCACCGGCTCGGCCTCGCTGATGCCGTACAGCAAGGCGAGCAGGGAGGCGGTGGCCACGACCGCGCCGACCAGATCGAACTCCTCGCGCCGGGCTGCCGCGCGTCCAGTGCGGGGCAGCACCGCCATGGCCAAGCCGAGCACCGCCAGCGCCAAGGGCACCGTCGCCAGGAACACCCACCGCCACCCCAGCGCCTGCGTGAGCAGGCCACCGCAGATGGCCCCGGTCAGCCCGGCCGTGGCGCCGGAGACGAGGATGACGCTGAAGGCGCGGCTCGTCCACGGCTCGCGCGGGAACAGCGTGCCGGACATCGCCAGCGCCACCGGCAGGATGAAGGCGGCCGCCCCTCCTTGCAGCGCCCTGGCGGCCAGCAGGACCGGCAGGGCATGCGCCGTGCCCGCCAGTACGGTCGCGACCGTCAGCACCACGAGCGCGGACACCAGCACGCGCCGGTGGCCCCACCGGTCGCAGGCGCGCCCGCCGAGCAGCAGCAGGCCGCCGATGCACAGGGAGTAGACGTTCAGCACCCACTGGAGCCCGTCCGGCCCAGTGCCCAGCTCACGGCCGATCGTCGGCAGCGCCGTGGAGACGGCCAGCCCGTCGAAGAGCACCAGGAAGAAGGCGCCCGCCAGGACTGCGGCCATCACCCACAGCCGCGTCGCGCTCTCGGCGCGACCGGTGATCAGGCTCATGCCGGCGCGTATCCGAAGCGCCCGGCCACCCGCCACAGTTGCTCGTCGCGGAAGTAGCGGCCGAGCCGTGGTGTCAGCCACTCCCGCCACTCGCCCACCTTGCCGCGACGCATGACCCGCGCGCCCGAGCCGGCGGCCGCGTCCTCGCGGGCGCGCATGGCGGTGAAGCTGCTCGCCTCGACCGCCTCCCGCAACCTGTCCTGCGGCATGGGCAGCCCGATCGTCCGCAGAGCCTTGCCACAGGTGGTGGTGGGGTCGGTCTTGAGATCCTCGAAGCGGGTGACGATGAACCGGTCACGCCGAGGCGGCCACCGCAGCCAGTGGTCGTGGAAGTACGTCCAGTCCTCCACCGGGGTGCGTCCGGTCGCGTCGCGGTGGCGCAGGAAGCTCTCGAACGACCCGTCGAACGTGTCCCACTCCTCCTCCCCGAAAGCCACCCGCCACCGGTACCAGGAGTAGAGGGAGTCACGGGGATCGCGGACGACCAGCCAGGACCCGCCGGCTCCCCGGCCATCGAAGACGTGGGGTGGCAGGTGCGTCTTGAAGAAGCGCATCGCGCCCGTACCGTCGCTGCCCTGCGGCAACGAGAGCCGGTCCTGGAACTCCCGGTGTCCCTCGACCTCCGTGCTGGTGCCATCCTCCACTAATCGCTCGGTGTAAGGATCGATGTAGTCCAGCCCCAGCTGTCGCACGACGGCGGCCACGATGCTCTGACCGGCACCGCCGTAGCCCGCGAGAATGATGTCCCGTGCACCGACATGGGCGAGGTTACGCTGATAGAGCGAACTCACTCTCCACATCCGCCCGCTTCTACCCCCGTGGCGAGCCTTCATACCGCTCGCTGGCTGGTGGTCGTCGCAACACCTCACCTCAGGGGACGCTACGGGCTTCGAGATGTGAGAGGACCGTGCCCCGGTCATGGCCCGTGATATGCCGGTCGGCCAGCAGATTCGAGCGCAGGATCCGCATACGATCCTCGGCGCGGTCGAGCACCTGTCCGGCGACTGAGATCGCCCGCGCTTGCGGCGGACATCACTCCGGGGTCGTCGTGGATGCCGAGGCGGGGATCATCGGGGCGAAGCCGAGGTCGGCCAGCGCGGCCGCGCCGCGGGCGGCGTGGTCGCCGCCGGCGAGCACCAGGGTCCGCGCCGACTGGTAGCGACAGCCGGCGGCGTCGAAGGCGTCCGCTGTGGCGAGCAACCGCTCCCGGTCATCGTCGAGCAGCGCTTGGGCCCGCTCCACCAGGGCAGTGGCGACCGAGTTGCCGGCCACGACGGTCCAGGCCTCGGCCAGGCGGTCGCGGGCGTCGGAGCTCCTGGCGAGCACGGCGGCTTCGGCGCGCAGCGCCACATACCAGTGGAGCCAGATCCAGGTCACCCATCGCCACACCTCGCCGGGCTCGGGCGCCAACCGCTCCACCGCCTCCGGCGCCTGCCCACGGTGGAGCAGAAGCATCGCGTCGAAGACCGCCCCGTAGCCGTGGGTGTTCCTGGGTGAGGGGTCGAGCTGACCCAGCAGCGCGCTCCATTCGCGCCAGGCGTCGTGGTCGTCGCGTAGACCGTGGATCGTCGCCACCGCGGCGGCCGGTGGGCCGAGGACGGAGCCGGCGGGACCGTCGGCGCGCTGCCACGCGTCGAGGAACCGGATGCTGCCGGCGAGTGTCCCCTCGCTGTCGCCCGCCAGCGCGTCCGCCACAAGGAGCCAGCCCGTGGCACGGTGGCCGACTTCCGCCAGCAAGGGGTGCTCCGCGAGTTGCCGTGCCCACCGGCGGGCACCGGGCAGGTCGCCGGTGCCGAGGCTGGCCTCGGTGGCCTCACCGAGCGCCTCGATCAGCTCGTGGGTGCCGGCCGGGGTATCCGGTGTGGACGAGAGCAGCGTGACCCGGCGCCGGGCCGTGCCGGCGGCGGCGAACGTGTCACCGGCCCAGCTCTGGGCGCAGGTGAGCGTGTCGAGCGCGGCGGACTCGGCGAGCGGGTCGCCGGTGCGGTGAGCGAGTTCGACCGCTCGTTCGGCGCGTTCGATCGTCATGGGCACCGCGTTGTCGTTCAGGCCCGGCGTGGCGCCGATCTCGGTGAGCGCCCGCCCGGCCTCGGCCAGCGCCAGCGCGGCCTGGGCGGCCGGGTCGTCGCCGGCCAGCTCCCGCGCCTGAGTGATGAGCGCCAGCGCCTCTTCCGGCGGCAGATTCCGGACGAACTTGCCGGAGAACCGGTAGGCGTCGGCGGCGGCGGTCGCCAGATCACAGGCGGCGCCGGCGGTGTCACCGGATCGGCGGGCGGCATCCGCGGCCGCGCGGCGCAGACGGTACATGTCGTCACCGTGCATCCGGCAGCCGGCCACGGCCGCGGCGTGCCGGAGCATCGACGCGCCGGCGGCGGGGTCGTCGGCGAGCGCGGCGGCCTGCTCATAGCGCCCCTGGGACTCGCCGATCAGATGCCGGGTGAAGGTCAGCTCCGCCATGATGCGGGCGAGGCGGTACGCCTCCGCGCGTCGTTCCGGCCGGTCGGCGGCCCATGCCAGGGCGGCGCGCAGATCGTCCGCCACCGCGTCGAACCGGGCCCGCCAGTCCGCTGCCACCACCGCCAGCTCGGCGGCCATGGCCAGGCACCAGCGAACGTGGCGGGATCGGGCGTCGTCCAGCTCCCCGGCCTCGGTCAGCCGCTCCGTCCCGTACTGGCGGATGGTCTCCAGCGCCCGGTACTGGGTCCCGCCCGGGGAGGCCGTCACCACCAGCAGGCTCTGTTCGGCCAGCCGGGCCAGTCCCTCGGCGGCGATGCCGTCCTCGGACCCGGCCACCTCCGCCGCCGCAGCAGCGGTGAACGGTGCCACGAACACCGACACCTGACGCAGCAGCGCCCGGTCGGCCGGTTCCAGCAAGGCATGGCTCCAGTCCAGCGCCCCCCGCACCGAGCGGTGCCGCTCATCGGCACGGGAGCCGCCGGTGAGCATCCGCAGCGGGTGGGACAGGGCGGCGTTGATGCCGTCCAGCCCGAGCGTGGGATACCGGGCGGCGGCCAGCTCGATGGCCAGCGCCATCCCGTCCAGCCGCTCGCAGATCGAGGCGATCTGATCGCGCAGCGCGGGATCCGGCGACCGGCCCATCGCCGCCGCCCGCTCCGTGAACAACGCGACCGCGTCGGACCCGCCGTCGGCGGGCAGCGACAGCGGCGGGACCGGATACACCCGTTCGAACGGCACCATCAGCCGTGCCCGGCTGGTGGCCAGCACCGTCACCCGAGGGCACGTCGCCAGCAGCCGCTCGAGAAACAGCGCCACCCCGTCCACCACGTGCTCGCAGTTGTCCAGCACCAGCAGCGCATGACGGTCGGCCAGCGCGGCGCCCACGGACTCGGTCATGTCGCGGCCGGGCTGCTCGCCGAGGCCGAGCGCCCCGGCGACCGCGGTCGCGATCAGGTCCGGATCGGTGACCGGGACGAGGTCGACGAACCACACCCCGTCGACGTACTCGCCGGCTGCCTCCGCGGCCACCGCCAACGCCAGCCGGGTCTTGCCCACGCCGCCGGGACCAGCGGCGGTCACCTGGCGATGCCCCTTGAGCATCTCGGCCAGCTCGGCCCGCTCGCCGACCCGGCCGACGAACGAGGTCAGCGGAGCCGGCAGAACCGGTGCCGGATGAGACGGGCCGGCGGCCGGCTCGGGCGCGCGCTGGGCGAGCGCCCTCCGGTCCGGCAGCTCCAGCTTGCGCAGCAGCGAGGAGACGTGGCTCTCCACGGTACGCACCGAGATGGACAGCCGTGCCCCGATCTCCGCGTTGCTGAGGTGGGCCCCGACCAGTTCCAGGACCTCGGTTTCCCGGGGCGAGATGTCCACTGTTGCCGTCACTGTCCCAGTTTGCAGCATCCCTCCGGAACGGCCACCGTACGCGCTCCGTGCTGGCGATCCGTGCTGGCGATCCGTGGAGCGGTTCAGTGGTCGGCACGGATGTGGATCGGCCTGGCCAGGACAAAGCTGTGAGTACGCACACAGCGGGACGATCTGCCCCCACTACCTCAGGAGTGATCATGACCGGCTCTTCCCCCGAGGGAATCAGGACCGTGCTGCACCCCGTGTCCGATCTGGCGAAGGCCAAGGCGGTGTACGCGGCCCTGCTCGGTACCCCGCCGGGAACCGACTCGCCCTACTACGTCGGCTTCGAGGCCGAGGGCCAGCACATCGGACTGGTGCCGAACGGTGGACCGCAGGGCATGACCTCGCCGGTGGCCTACTGGCACGTGCGGGACATCGAGGCGAAGCTCGCCGAGGTCACCGCCGCGGGAGCCACCGTGAAGGAGGCCGCGCACGAGGTCGGTGGCGGCCGCCTGGTGGCCACCGTCACCGACCCCGACGGCAACGTCCTCGGGCTGATCCAGGACCGGTGACCGCCGGCTCGCCCACAGAACCCACCTCACGCGAAGGACCTGCCATGACCTCGTTCGACACCGTCACCCTGGAAGTTCCCGACCCCACCGCCGCACAGGCCTTCTACGACGCCTTCGGCCTGGGCCCTTACGTGAACGTACGCGCCTCGGACGCGCCGACGACCGGCTTTCGCGGATTCGCGCTGTCACTCGTGGTGTCCCAGCCGGGCAACGTCGACGCCCTCATCGGCGCCGCCCTCGACGCCGGCGCCACGGTGCTGAAGCCGGCCACGAAGGGGTTCTGGGGCTACGGCGGCGTCGTACGGGCTCCGGACGGGACGATCTGCAAGATCGCGACCGCGAAGAAGAAGGACACCGGCCCCGCCACCCGCCACATCGACCAGATCGCACTCCTGCTGGGAGTCGCGGACGTCAAGGCGAGCAAGCGGTTCTACGTCGACCGCGGCCTGACCGTGGCCAAGAGCTACGGCGGCAAGTACGTCGAGTTCGACACCCCGTCATCGGCCGTCACGCTGGCGCTCTACCCGCGCCGCGCCCTCGCCAAGGACACCGGCCTCCCCCAGGAGGGCACCGGATCCCACCGCATCGTGATCGGCGGCGACGCCGCGCCCTTCACCGACCCCGACGGCTTCGTCTGGGAAGCCGCATCCGCCTGAGGCACGCGACCGTCTCACGATCATCTCAAGGAGAATCCACCATGAGCAGCACTTACCAGGCATTCACGGCCGAAGAGCGGGCCGCGATGAAGGAGCACGCCCAAGGGCAGAAGAAGGCGGCACGCCGCAGCTCGCGTGCTGACAAGGCGGCGCAGGACCAGGCCGACGTGATCGCGAAGATCGCCGAGATGCGGGACTCGGACCGGATCATGGCCGAGCGGGTCCATGCCGTCATCACCGGCAGCGCCCCGGCCCTCGCGCCGAAGCTCTGGTACGGGATGCCCGCCTACGCGCTGGACGGCAAGATCGTCTGCCACTTCCAGAGCGCGGCGAAGTTCAAGACACGGTACGCGACGCTCGGGTTCAGCGACCTGGCGGCGCTGGACGACGGCACGATGTGGGCCGCCGGTTTCGCGCTGACCGAGGTGACGGCCGAGGTGGAGGCGCGGATCAGCGCACTGGTGAAGCAGGCGGTGAGCTGAGGGAAGCCAGGCCGGGGGCCTCAGGACGTACGCCGGGCCAGCAGCGTGGAGTCGTGTACGTCCACCGTGACGCCGTCGCGGGTCATCGTGCGCGGCCGCTGTTCGGCCACCAGGACGTCGAAGTCGTCCGGCAGGGCGGGCAGCAGTTCCTCGGCGAGGAACATCGCCTTGCGCCGGCTCTCCATCAGCCGGGTGAACACCTCGGACGGCGCGTGGCCGACGACGAGCAGATGCCCGCCGCGCGCGACGGCCTCGGCCAGCCGGCGGGTCACCTCCACCATGCCGCCGTTCGGCGGATGCAGGAAGTGGCTGGTGACCAGGTCGTAGGTCCGGCCGCCCGCGGCGAAGGTCCTGGCGTCGACCTGCCACCAGTCGACGCGGTCGGCGACTCCGGCCTGCTCGGCGTGCCGGGCGGCGCGGGCCAGGCCGTTGGCGGAGAAGTCGGCCCCGGTGACGGTCCAGCCTCGCCCCGCCAGCCAGATCACGTCCCCGCCCTCGCCACAACCGACGTCGAGCGCCGTGCCCGGCGTCAGCCCGGTCGCCTCGGCGACGAGCTGCGGATTGGGATCGCCGCTGAAGATCTTCTCGGGGCCGGAGTAGCGCTCGTCCCAGCTCGGCGGTTCGAACATGGCGTCAGCCTCATGTTCGGTGAGCCGATGGTCGTGTCCGCTCATCAGGTGGTTCCTTCCGGTGCTGTGCCGCGGCAGCCCTGGCCGGCAGGTCACAGGACGCGTTGTCGTCTCTGCCCACCAGCATCCTCAACCCTTCCGACGGTGTCGATCTTTCTTGCCGTTTCGGCAACGCCGAGCGACGAGCCGTGGCCCGCGCCGGCCGCCGGCGCGGGCTCCACCGTCGTCATCGGCACGATCAGCGGCGCGGTCAGCGGATGGTGTAGCCGCCGTCCACGACGATGTCCGCGCCGTTGATCATGTCGGCGCCGTCCGAGGCGAGGAACAGCGCCGTGGCGGCGATCTCCCCCGGGTAGGCGAAACGGCCGGTGGGGATCTGCGCCTTCAGCGCGTCGCCCTTGGGGCCGTCCCACGCCTTGCGGCCCAGGTCGGTGAGGACGACGGTGGGGGAGATCGTGTTGACGGTCACGCCCCGGCCGGCCCATTCGGAGGCGAGCACCTTCGACAGGCCGACCACGCCGAACTTGGAGGCGCAGTACGCCACGTGCTGGTCCAGCGCGACCGAGGCGGCCTGTGACGCCAGGTTGATGATCTTCCCGCCGCCGGCGCCGAGCATGTGCCGGCCGACCTCCTGGCACACCAGGAAGGTGCCCTTCAGGTTGATCCCGATCGTCCGGTCGAACGCGCTGATCTCCAGGTCCTCGGCCGGGGCCAGGATCGCGACGCCCGCGCTGTTCACCAGGATGTCGATCCGGCCGAACGCCTCCAGGACCGCGCCGACCGCCGCGCGCACGGCGGCGGGGTCGGACACGTCACAGGCGAACCCGGCGTGCGTCTCCCCCAGCTCGGCCGCCTTCCTCCTGGCCGCCTCGCCGTCGATGTCGACCACGGCGACCCGGGCGCCCTTCACCGCGTACGTGTCCGCGATCGCCGCGCCGATCCCCGACGCGCCGCCGGTCACCAGCGCCACCTTGCCGGTGAGCCCGAAGCTCAGGTCGGGCGCCTTCTCCGCTGCCGTCATGTCCTCTACTCCTCGCAGTCGGTCTGGACGCTCTTGTGGGAGCGCGGTTCGGTGCTCAGCATGGCCGTGCGCACCAGTTCCTCACCCTGCCGCAGGGTCTCGGCCTGGTCGGCCTGGTCGTGCCCGGCCTCATAGTTCAACAGGGTCCGAACCTTGGCCGCGGAGCTGGAGTTCTGGTCGAAGCGGTAGTCGAGCCATTCGGCGGCCAGGCGGCGGGCCAGCTCCAGACCGACGACGCGCTGCCCGAAGCACAGGATCTGGGCGTTGTTGCTCAGCACGGACCGTTCGACGGAGAAGCTGTCGTGTGCCGTCACCGCGCGGATCCCGGGCACCTTGTTGGCGCTGATCGCGACTCCCAGCCCGGTACCGCACACCAGCAACGCGCGGTCCGCCTCGCCGGCGGCCACCATGCGCGCCGCCATGACCGCGATGTGCGGATATGGCGTCGTCTCCTCAGCCCCTACCCCGATGTCGACGACCTTCTCCACCCGGTCATCGCCCTCCAGGTCGGCCCTCAGGACGTTCTTGTACTCCAGACCGGCATCGTCGCAACCGACGATGATCCGCCATTTGTGAGGCATGGCCCCCCATCCCTTCGTGTCGAGCAACTCAGCGGGCGAGCGACAGCACGCCCGAGACAGCGCGGGCGCACAGGGCGAGAGACGTCGCCCCCGCGTCCGGGGTGCCGACGCTGCGTTCGGCGAGCGGGCGCGCCCGGCCGACCAGTGGGCGCAGCTCCGCGGTCGCGAGCGCCGCGACCTCGCACACCTCGGCGGCCTCACGCCAGGCGGCGGCGAGTTCCGTCCCGCCCCGGACCCGCTCGGCGAGCGCGTCGGCGAACGGCGCGAACGCGTCGATCATGGTCTTGTCCCCCGGCCGCGCACCGCCGAGGCGCTGGAGCGCGTCCAGCCCGGCCCGTACGGCGTCCGCCACGTCGGCGCCCGCGATCTCCTCCCGGTCGTCGCCCAGCCGCTCGCCGATGGCGCAGAGCGCGGCGCCCCACAGGACGCCGGACGTGCCGCCCGCCTTGGCGGCCCACGCCTCGCCCGCCGCGACCAGGACCGACCGCGCGCCCGCTGCGGCACCGGCCGCGTCACGGGCGGCGGCGAGCGCCGCCGCCGAGCCCTTGACCATGCCACGTCCGTGGTCGCCGTCGCCGGCGACCGCGTCGATCCGGCCCAGCTCCCCCTCGGCCTCGGCCATGGCCGCCGCGACGGCCTCCAGCCCCGCGACGACGACCCGGCCGCAGGCGCGCGACCCCGGCGTGCTCGGGCTGACCGCCGCGACGGCCTCCGCCTGCGTGGACTCGGTCCGCCGGGCCGGCGCCGCCGTACGCGGCTCCACCTGCCCTCTCCGGTACGCCGGCGTGTCCGCGGGCGCGCACCACAGCCGCTCCAACTCCTCGTCGAGGAAGACCAGGGTCAGCGAGCACCCGGCCATGTCCAGGCTGGTCACCAGCTCGCCCACCTCCGGGGCGACGACCTGGAGCCCTTCCTCCGCCAGGAGCCGGGCCACGGTGCGCCAGACGACGAACAGCTCTTCGTACTTGGTGGTGCCGAGGCCGTTCAGGATCGCGGTGACCCTGGTGCCGGACCCGGCGGGCTTCTCCGCCAGGACGCCGGACACCAGCCGCCGCGCCAGGTCCGCCGCCCGGGGCAGCGCGTCCTCGCCCACGCCCGGCTCGCCGTGGATGCCCAGGCCGACGCCCATCCGCCCTGCTGGGACGGTGAACAGCGGCTCGGTACCGCCGGGCATGGTGCACCCGCCGAAGGCGACCCCCAGGGTGCGGGTGCGGTCGTTGGCGTGCCGGGCGGCCCGCTCGACCGCGTCCAGGTCGTAGCCCGCCTCGGCGGCGGCGCCCGCGACCTTGAACACGACGAAGTCACCGGCGATCCCCCGGCGTGCGTGGACGTCCGACGGCGGCGCGCTGGCGATGTCGTCGGTGACGAACACCACCCGGGTGTCGATGCCCTCCTGGCACAGCCGCTGCTGGGCCAGGGTGAAGTTCATGACGTCACCGGCGTAGTTGCCGGTGGAGAAGATCAGGCCGGCGTCGCCCGCCGCCGCCTTGCCCACCGAGTACGCGTCCTGCGCCGACGGGGAGGTGAAGATGTTGCCCACGACGGCGCCGTCGGCGAACCCGGGCCCCACCACGCCACAGAAGGCGGGGTAGTGCCCGGAACCGCCGCCGACCACGACCGCGACCTTGCCCGGCGGCGTCTCGGTGGCCCGTACGACACCGCCAGGCACACCCGCGACGCTGCCCCGGTGCACGTCCAGGAAGCCGGCGAGCATGTCGTCGGTGAAGGCGCTGGGATCGTCGTACAGACGAGTCATGATTGTTGTCCCTTCGGTCGCCAGGTCAGCGCTGCGGATTGATCACCGATTTGACGGCGAGAGGGTCTCGCTCGCCGGCGAGCAGGGCCGCCTCGGAGTCGGCCAGCGCGAAGTGGCCGGTGACCAGGGTGTCCACGTCGACCCGCCCGGACGCGGCGAGCGCGATGGCGGTGGGCCAGGTGTTCGCGTAGCGGAAGGTGCCGGTGACCTCGATCTCGCGGCTCTGGATGTGGGTGAGCGGCAGCGGCAGCCCGTCGTCGCCCATCCCCACCAGCACCGCGCGGCCCGCCCTGGCCAGCGTACGGATGCCGTCGCCGGTCGCGCCCGGGTGGCCGGAGCACTCCAGCAGCACGGTGGGTTCGAGGCCCGCGTCGCGCAGCGAGGTCTCGCCGACGTTGATGGTCGCCGTCGCGCCCAGGTCCTCGGCGAGCTTGAGGCGGTGCGGGTTGAGGTCGGCCACCACGATCTCGGTGGCGCCGAACGCGCGGGCGCACTGGGTGGCGACCAGCCCGATCGGGCCGGCGCCGGTGATCAGGACCCGGCTGCCCGCGCCGACCTGCCCCTTGCGGTTGGCCCAGACGCCGACGGACAGCGGTTCGAGCAGCGCCGCCGCGTCGTCCGAGATCGTGTCCGGCACCGGGTGCGCGAACGCGGCGTGCACGGTGACGAACTCGGCGAGGGAGCCGTCGAACGGCGGCGTGGCGAAGAACCGCATGTCCGGGCAGAGGTTGTACCGTCCGGCGAGGCACTCGGAGCAGGTCAGGTCGGGCACGCCCGGCTCGACGGACACCCGCTGGCCGACCCGGGAGGCGTCCACGCCGGCTCCCACGCCGACGATGACGCCCCCGGACTCGTGGCCGAGCACCATGGGTCGTTCCACCACGAAGTCGCCGATCCGGCCGTGCTGGTAGTAGTGCACGTCGGACCCGCAGACCCCGACCGCCGTGATCCGCACCAGCACCTCGCCGGGCGCCGGCTGCGGTACGGGACGCTCCTCGATGGCCAACTGCTGGATTCCACGCAGGACCGCTGCCTGCATCGTGGTCATGATGTTCTCCTCGGCTACGCGCTGCTCGGGCTGGTACGGGGTGCGGGCGGACGCCCGCACCCGCCTATCCGGCCAGTTCTTCGTTGGCGATGTCGCCGGTCTTGAGGTTCGCCTCGATCAGCGCGGGCAGCTGGCCCAGGAACTCGTCCTTCTTGGTGACGACGTGCTCCATGTAGGTGTCCACGTTCTCGGGGGTGACCTGGGGCATCAGGTAGACCGGGTTCTTGTTGACCTCCTCGCCCTTGGCGATCTTGGCCGCCACGGCGAGTCCGGTGGCCAGCTCGACGGTGCCGTGCTGGAGGTTGGTGCCGATGAAGTCGCCGCTCTTGACGGCGTTCAGGCCGTCCTCGATGCCGTCGACCCCGACGATCGGGATCTTGAGGCCGGCCTCGCGGGTCGCCTGGAGTGCGCCCAGGCCCATGTCGTCGTTCTCCGCGACGATGCCGTCGATCTTGTCGCCGAAGCTGGACAGCCAGTTCTTCGTCTTGTTGACGGCCTCGTCGCGCTTCCAGTTGGCCGTGTCCTTGGCCAGGATCTTGATCCCGGGGTTCTTGGCCAGCACGTTCTCGATGCCCTTGGTACGGTCCAACTCGCCCGACTGACCCAGGGGGCCTTGCAGGACGACGATGTTGCCCTTGCCGCCGAGCTCGTCGGCCATCATCTGCATTTCCTGCTCGCCGGCCTTGACGTCGTCGGGCAGCACGGTGCCGGCGAGGTCACCGCTGGCGAGTCCGGCGTTCACGGCCAGGAAGGGGATGTCCTTCGCCTTGGCCGCGGCGACCTGCGGGCCGAGCGAGTCCGCCTGCACCGGGACGACCATGATCGCGTCGACGCCGGCGTTGATGAACTGGTCGACCTGGTTGGCCTGCGTGGCGACGTCCAGGTTGGCCGAGTTCCACAGGACTTCGATGTCGTTCGCCTTGGCGTAGGCGTCGATGCCCGCCTTGCCGGCGGTGATGAAGGACGACATGTCGTAGACGCTGATGCCGACGCGGACGCCGCTCGCGTCCGGCGCCCCGGCCTCACCGGTGTTGGCGCTGGTATCTCCGGCTCCGCAGGCGGAGGTGGCCAGCATGGCCACGCCCGCCGCCGCGGCGGCGAATGCACTCTTGATGCGCATGGAAACTCCTTGTACTGGGGGGTTGTTCGCTGGATGGATGTGGAAGGCCTGACGACGGTCAGACCCTGCGTTTGGCCGACCAGACGTCGACGGTGACGGCGGCGACGATCAGGGTGCCCTTGATGACGCTCTGCCAGTAAGCGGGCACCAAGAGGATGTCCAGGCCGTTGTTGAGGGTCTGGATCAGGAACAGGCCGAGCGCGGTGCCGATGATGCTGCCCCGGCCGCCCAGCAGGCTGGCGCCGCCGATGACGACGGCCGCGATGGCGTCCAGCTCGTAGCCCTGGCCGAGGTTGGGCGGGCCGGAGATGACCCGGGAGGCGAGCATCACGCCGGACAGGCCGGCGAGCAGGCCGCTCAGGGCGTAGACGCTGAACAGGATCCGGGTGGTCTTGACACCGGCGATCTGCGCGGCGACGGGGTTGCCGCCCACCGCGTACACGCGCATGCCGTAGGAGGTCCGCTTCATGATCAGGGCCAGCGCCAGGATGCCGACGATCATGACGATGACCGGGATCTGCAGGCCGAGGATCTGGTTGTTGGCGATCTCGCCGAAGTTCTGCGGCAGGCCGTTGATCGGCGCGCCCTGGCCCACGACGTACGCCAGCCCGGACGCCGTGGTGAGCATGCCGAGCGTGGCGATGAAGGGCGGCACGTTCACCTTAGAGACCAGGAAGCCGTTGATCGCGCCGGCGGCGAGCCCGACGAGCATGGCGACCACGAGCGACAGCCACAGGCGTTCGGGATGGTCCTTGACCGTCGCCGCCGCCGCCATCGCGCTGAGCGCGATCACGCTGCCTACTGACAGGTCGATGCCGCCGGTGAGGATGACCAGCGTCTGACCCAGCGCGATGAGGGCGAAGGGGGCCGCGGCGATGGCGATCGTCTGCAGGTTGTCGGGGGTGCCGAAGCGCGCGCTCCGGTAGCTGAAGTACGCGATGATCAGCAGCATCACCCACACCATGGCGTGGCGGATCAACTGGTCGCGGACCCACGGTCCGGAGGGGCGCCAGGCCAGGAGCCCCGCGGCCGTTCCTCTGTCCGGCGCTGACTCCTGCGGGGTCATCGGCCGTCCTCCTTGCTTGCTGTCGGGGTGGGTTGGCGATCCGGGGGCGGTGGATCGGCCGAGCCGGGGCTCAGGCCCGCGGCCAGCCGGAAGATCGAGTCCTGGACGTTCGGTGCGGACAGGTCGTCGCGGCTCAGCTCGCCCGCGACCGCTCCGCCGCGCATGACGAGCGCGCGGTGCGCGAGGCTGAGGATCTCCGGCATGTCGGAGGAGGCCATGACCACGGCCATCCCGGAGGCCGCCAGTTCGGTGATGATGCGGTAGATCTCGCTGCGGGCGCCGACGTCCACGCCCCGGGTGGGCTCGTCGAGCAGCAGGACGTTCACGTGGCCGGTCAGCCAGCGTGCCAGGACCACCTTCTGCTGGTTGCCGCCGGAGAGGGTGCCGACCTGCTGGGACAGGCCGCGGCTGCGCAGCTTCACCGAGTCCATCGCGGCGCCGACCTTCTTGGTGCGCTCGCGTTGCCGCAGCCAGCCGCCGAGGGTGAAACCCGACAGGCGCGGCAGTGAGCCGTTGTCCAGCACGTTCATGGACAGCACGGCCCCGGCTCCCTTGCGGTCCTCCGGCACCAGGGCCATGCCGTGGGTGATCGCGGCGGCGGGGGCGTTGCGCTTGACCGGCTTGCCGGCGACGGTGATGGCGCCCTCGGTGCTCTTGCGCACGCCGAAGATCGCCTCAAGCAGCTCGGTCCGGCCTGCGCCGACGAGGCCGGCCAGCCCGAGGATCTCGCCGCGGCGCACGGTCAGGTCCACCGGCCGCGCGTAGCCGCTCACCTGCAGCCCGCTGACCTGCAGGGCGACCTCGTCGCCCGCCGGGTGCAGCGTGGGGAAGAAGTCCTGCAACTCGCGGCCGATCATCGCGTGCACGATGTCGTCGTCGCTGATCTCGCCGATCGGCCGGTCCAGGACCAGCCCTCCGTCACGCAGGACGACCACCCGGTCGGCCAGGGCGCGGATCTCCTCCATCTTGTGGGTGGTGTAGAGCATGGCGACGCCCTGCTCGCGCAGCTTGCCCACCACGGCGTACAGGCGGTCGACCTCGCGCTCGGAGATGGCGGAGCTGGGCTCGTCCAGGAGCAGGACCTTCGCGCCACCGGTCGTGCTCTTGGCGATCTCCACGAGCTGGCGCAGGCCGACCGGCAGCCGCCGCATCGTGGCCTGCGGATCGATCTCGACGCCGAACACGTCCAGGATCTCGCGCGCCCTGCGGGCCATCGCGCGCCGGTCGAGCAGCCCGGCCCGGGTACGGATCTCCCGCCCGATGAACAGGTTCTCGTACACCTTCATGTCCATGATCGGCGCGAGCTCCTGCGGGATGATCGCGACTCCCTGCCGGTGAGCCGCCTGCGGGTCCCCCTGGGGCAACGGCTCACCGCCGACCAGGACCTGGCCCCGGTCGGGCCGCACCTGACCGGACGCGATCTTCATCATCGTCGACTTGCCGGCGCCGTTCTCACCCGCCAGCGCGGTCACGGAACCGGCCGTGAGAGTCAGAGAGACGCCCTTCAGTACGGGCACGCCGCCAAATGCCTTGGCCAGATCCCGGCACTCCAAAGCGACATCTTCCACGACTGATCTCCAGACCCGGCCTCGGCGGCTCGGTGTGCGGTGGGGCCCGCTCCTCGGACGGTGGCCGTCCGGCAGGTCGGCCGCCACCCTCCGGGCTCCCGGACGGGACCCGTAGTTGTTGTTTCATGTGAACATCACACGAAGCGACATCCCCACGTCAAGAGGACGTTGCCCACTTGTTACATCTGACAGAAGGTGCGGCGAAGCCGACATCCCACCGGTCGGGGCCGCAAATCCCCTGGTGGGCGGGCCTTGAAGTCATCCGCCGGATCATTTATCGTTCACACGCCAGCAGGCGGACGCTGTCTCCAGCCGAACCCACCTGTGTGACAATTGACAAGATTGAACACCGAAGGAGACGGAGACGGCATGGTCGTCAGGAGCACCGTGAACCTCGAAAGCAGACGTCAGGCGCTCGCCGACCTGCTTTCGTCCAGCGGCAGCCTGCGCATCGAGGACCTGGCCGCCCGCTTCGAAGTCAGCACCATGACGATCCGCAGGGACCTCCAAGCACTGGAGGACGAGGGCTTGGTCCGCCGGGTGCGCGGCGGCGCGGTCAGCTCGGCGCAGCCCTTCGAGGCACGCCGGACCCGCGCCGGGCGGGCGAAGGAGGAGATCGCGCGGAAGCTGACCAGCCTGGTGCCCTCGGGCGGGGTGGGGATCTGCATGGACGCCTCCTCCACGCTGTGCGTCCTCGCCGGTTCGATGCCCCGCTCGGAGAACCTGTCCGTGGTCACCGACGGCATCGAGACCTTCCTGACCCTGACCCGCGACCCCCTCGTGCACGCGTACCTGACCGGCGGCCAGAAGGACCCCAACGCCGGCAGCCTCATCGGCCCGGTCGCCTCCCTGGCGCTGAAGCAGTTCTCCTTCGCGCGCGCCTTCCTGTCCGCCGCCGCGGTGGACCCGCACTTCGGCACCAGCGAGTTCAGCGCCGAGGAGTGCGAGATCAAGCGGCTCATGGCCGAGCTGTCGGACCACGTCGTCATGGCCGTGGACTCACAGAAGCTCGGCACGGGCGCCGCCGCCCGCTGCCTGCCCTGGGACGGCATCGACCTGATGGTCACCGAACTCGACGTCTCCGACGACCGCCTCGACCCCTACCGCGACCACGTCGAACTCCTCTGACCCCGGCGGCGACCATCGGCCGGGGCCGCGACGGTCGCCCGCGCCTCAGGGGACGCGGGCGACCGTGGCTCAACTGACGGCCGGGCCCGGGATCGGGGTGTAGCCGCCGAACTTGTGCGGCGGCAGGACGGTGGGGCTGGGCTCGACGTTCAGGCCCAGGGATCCGCCGGCGAGGCGGGCCAACAGGAACCCGGTGCCGGGGGCGTTGGGACCGGTGCCGAACGCCGCCGGGTTGCCGGTGACCGTGCCGTCGATCCGTTCGAAGCCGCGGTAGACCGCGTCGGAAGAGGTCGCCTTGTTGACGTAGAGGGCGTTGTCGGTGCCCCGGCTGTAGAGGGCGGTGACATTGGGCTGGGAGCTCAAGGCGATGTCGCTGGTGACGGTGCCGCCGAGCGACCTCCAGGTGTACGGAATGCTGAACAGGTTGAGCGTCCAGAGACCATTGTCCGCGCCCCGGGCGGCGATGAAGCCGCCGCCGAAGACGGCGTCCTCGGCCACGGCGATGTTGCTGGTGACCTGCAGTTCGCCGAGCGGCTCGAAACCGGTGACGCCACTGGCGCTCACCCTGTTGACGTAGACGCGGTGGTCGGCCCCCCGGATGAACACCCGGACGGTGTCGTTCGGGAAGGCGAAGGTGCGGGCGGCGGTGATGTCGCTGGTGGCGAAGCCGCCGAGGCTGCTCCAGCCACTCCACGCGCCGCCGTTGAGGTTGTTGGTCCACACGGCGCCGTCAGTGCCGCGGGCGAAGATCCGCAGGCTGCCCGCCGGTGCGAGGTTGGGCACAAGCGCCTCGACGTCGCCGGTGACCGTCAGACCGGGCACCTGTGCGTAGCCGGAGACGGCGCCGGAGGGGGTGATCGTGTTGGTGTACACCTGGTCGTCGGTGCCGCGGACGAAGAAGTGGGTGCCTGCGGAGGTCACCACCACCGACGGGTCGCCGACGATCGCCCCGCCAAGCGACTGGAGGGGACCGAAGGCGGAGCCCGAGCGGGCACTGTACAGCAGCGAGCCATCGGCGCCGCGTACGGCGACGCCGGTCACGGTGGGCTGGAAGGCGCGGTCGTAGGCCACGGCGGGAGTGCCGAGGTCGGGCAGGTCGGCCGCGTAGGACGGCGGCACGGCGGCGGCGAAGGACGCGGGCGCCAGAACGCCTACGGCGACGGCCAGGATCACGCCTGCCGTCAGGGTCTTGCGTAACCAGTGAGGCTGAGTCATCGAAGTCCCTTCTTGGAGAGGTGACTTCAATTCGTTCCTGGACGGCGTCTGGATCACTGACGGCGCGAAAGGATCGCGGCTGTCAGGGCCTCGCGTCTGCGGCACCCTCGGCCGGCTGAAAGCCTCCCCCGCGCCGTCCAACACCGAGCGGCTGGCCCCCGTCGTCATCGAAGCGCTGCGCCAGGTGGGTCAGTGACTGCTGAGCCGGCCGGCGAGCGTGTCGTGCAGTGCGGCGCTGGGCTGGTTGAGGCCGATGATGGTGACCTTCTTGCCGCGGGCGGCGTACTTGGTCTCCACCGCGTCCAGGGCGGCGACGGAGGAGGCGTCCCAGATGTGCGCGTCGGTGAGGTCGATGACGACGTCGTCGGGGTCGGTGGCGTAGGAGAACTGGTAGACCAGGTCGTTGCTGGAGGCGAAGAACAGCTCGCCGGTGACCGCGTAGACGACCTGCCTGCCGTCGGGGTCCAGGCAGGCGGTGACGTTGGCCAGGTGGGCGACGCGACGGGCGAAGATGACCATGGCGGTCAGGCTGCCGACGACCACGCCGATGGCCAGGTTGTGGGTGGCGACGACCACGGCGACGGTGATGACCATGACGCTGATCTCGCCCCACGGCATCCGCCTGAGGGTGGCCGGGGCGATGGAGTGCCAGTCGAAGGTGCCGACCGAGACCAGGATCATGACGGCGACCAGGGCGGCCATCGGGATCTGCGACACCCACGGGCCGAAGACGATGCACAGCACCATGAGCAGCACGCCGGCGGCGAAGGTGGAGATCCGGGTGCGGGCGCCGTTCTTCACGTTGATCATCGTCTGGCCGATCATGGCGCAGCCGCCCATGCCGCCGAAGCAGCCGGTGACGATGTTGGCGACGCCCTGGCCGATGGACTCGCGGGTCTTGTTGGAGTGGGTGTCGGTGATGTCGTCGACGAGCTTGGCGGTCATCAGCGACTCCATCAGCCCGACGAGCGCGAACGCGATGGCGTACGGCATGAGCAGGGTGAGGGTGTCGAGCGTGAACGGCACGTCGGGCAGGCCCGGGACGGGCAGCGAGGACGGCAGGACGCCCTTGTCGCCCACGGTCGGCACGGCCAGGCCGGCGCCGAGCGTGATCGCGGTCAGGATGGCGATGGACACCAGCGGCGCGGGCACGGCCCGGGTGATGTGCGGGAAGAACACCATCAGCGCCAGTCCGCCGATGACCAGCGGGTAGACCACCCACGGGACGCCGGTGAGCTCCGGCACCTGGGCCATGAAGATGAGGATGGCCAGCGCGTTGACGAAGCCGACCATCACGCTGCGCGGCACGAACCGCATCAGCTTGGCCACCCCCAGCGCACCCAGCACCACCTGGAGAACGCCGCCGAGAATGACCACGGCGACCAGGTGACCGAGCCCGTACTCGCGGGCCAGCGGCGCCACCACCAGCGCGATCGCGCCGGTCGCCGCCGAGATCATGGCCGAGCGCCCGCCCACGACGGAGATGACCACGGCCATGGTGAACGAGGCGAACAACCCGACGCTGGGATCCACCCCGGCGATGATCGAGAACGAGATCGCCTCGGGGATCAGCGCCAGCGCCACCACCAGGCCGGACAGCAGCTCCACACGCAGCACGCGGGGCGTCAGGTGACGGAGATCGGGCAAGGACGGACGGCGCGCGAACACGCCGGAACGAGCAGACAACAGCACATCCCTACAGGCGGGCGGAGACCGGGCACGGCGTGACCGATGCATGAACGAGAAGGCCGGACGCGCGCTACCGCCCAGGCTCACGCAGGAGTGTGGCGGGCATGTGACGCGGCGGTGTCGCCGTCGTGTCGAGCAGGCTCGCAGAGGAGCGCGTCCTCACCAAAGGTACCCTGACGTAAGGGTTAGAGTCAGGCGATCGCAGCGTGACAAAGGTCTCACCCGGTCAGGCGAAGGGTTCGGCCCGCATCCGCTGACGGCGCAGTTGCTCACCGAACTCCCTGGCCATGGCCAGCTGCTCCCGCAGCTTGTCAGCCCGCTCGGCCACCGCGCGCTCGAACATCTGCAGCCGGCTGATCAGCGTCGGATCGTCGTCCCCGGCGCCGAGCCGGTCGGTGATCTCCAGCAGGTCACGCATCTCCTCCAGGCTGAACCCGAGCGGCTTCATCCGCTTGATCAGGGCCAGCCGGCCGATGTCGGTCTCGCTGTAGAGGCGGAAGCCGCCGGGCGTGCGCTCGGGCACCACCAGGCCGACCTCCTCGTAGTGCCGGATCGTCCGCAAGGACAGCCCGAGCCGCTCGGCCACCTCGCCGATCTGCACCAGCCCGTCCGGCATCCGTCCTCCACATCGAGTTCGCCCGTACGCATGCTCCTGGGCAAAACCTACCCTTACGTCAGCTTAACCTTTGGCGAGCTTCGGAGAAGGAGCCGAAAGGTTCTGCTGACGATACCCCGCTTGCCGACACCGGCCTCGTCCTGACGAAGCGGGCGGCGCCGGCCAGGGCCACCCGAACTCCGGGGCTGGACCACGGGAATATCATCGATTATCGTCGATCAACGATGGCTAGTGAGGAGATCCGCCATGGCACACGATGAAGTCGTCCAGCGCTACTCCGGTCTCGCCCGTGCCGCGCTGACCGGCGAGACCGTCGTCGACTGCGCCACCGACGAGTTCGGCGAGGGCCGCTTCGGCACCGCCGGCTACGACGACACCTCAGGCCTGCCCGGAGGCGCGCTCAGGGCCAGCCTCGGCTGCGGCAACCCCGTCGCCGTGGCCGAGCTGCGCGCCGGGGAGACCGTGCTGGACCTGGGCTCCGGCGGCGGCATCGACGTGCTGCTCTCGGCCCGCCGGGTGGGTTCGCACGGCAAGGCCTACGGGCTGGACGCCAGCCCCGACATGATCGAGCTGGCCCGGCGCAACGCGGCGGAGGCGGGCGCGGCGAACGTGGAGTTCCTGCACGGCACGATCGAGGACATCCCGCTCCCCGGCCGAACGGTCGACGTGATCATCTCCAACTGCGTGGTCAACCTGTCCGACGACAAGGCGGCCGTCCTCTCCGAGGCGTTCCGGGTGCTGCGGCCCGGCGGCCGCCTGGGGATCAGCGACGTGGTCACCGACGGCGACACCGATCCCGTACGGCGTACAGCCGCCGAACGCCGGGTGGGCTGCGAAGCCGGCGCCCTCAGCGTGCCGGAGTACCGGGACCTGCTGCGCGCGACCGGGTTCGTCGGTGCGACGATCGCCCTCACCGCGGATCACGGCGATGGCGTGCACTCCGCGATCGTCCAGGCGGCCAAGCCCGCCATCGGCCCCGGCCTGGAGATCCGCCCGATGCGTGACGCCGACGCCGAGCAGGTGCTCGCCATCTATCAGCTGGGCCTGGACACCGGACAGGCGAGCTTCGAGACCACCGCGCCGAGCTGGGAGGCCTTCACCGCGAACAGACCGGCGAACCTACGCCACGTCGCCGTCGACACCGAGACCGGCGACGTCGTGGCCTGGGTGGCCGCCTCGCCGGTCTCCAGCCGGCCGGTCTACGCGGGTGTCGTCGAGCACAGCATCTACGTCCACCCCGGCTGCCAGGCCCACGGCATCGGCCGCTCGCTGCTCGCCGCCTTCATCGCCGCATCGGAAGAGGCGGGTGTCTGGACCATCCAGTCCGGGATCTTCCCCGAGAACGCCGCCAGCCTCTCCCTGCACCAGGCGCTCGGCTTCCGGGTCGTCGGCACCCGCGAGCGGATGGGCCGCCACCACGGCGCCTGGCGTGACGTACTGCTCATCGAACGCCGCAGCGCGGTGGCCGGAGCCTGACCGGCACCCGATGTCATGAGCGACCGCCGACGATCGTGTGGTGATCGTCCGAGGTCCCGCGCCACTAGTGCTGCTACTGAGGCAGGCCCTGGTAGTCGGCCTGGCCGGCGATCTGTCCGCCGTCGCCGGCCACCTCGCTGCCGGTGACGAACCGGGCGTCGTCGCCGGCGAAGAAGAGCACGATCCCGGCAATGTCATCCGGCTCGCCGACCCGGCCCAGCGCGACGTTGCTGGTGTCGAAAGTGACGCCGGCGGTCATCGGGGTCCTGATCTGCCCGGGGTGGACGGCATTCACTCGGATCCCATACGCGCCCAACTCCAGCGCGGCGGTCTTGGTCAGGCCACGGACCGCCCACTTGGAGACGACGTAGCCGGACATCCTCGGCACCCCCTGCAACGCTCCGACGGAACCGATGTTGACGATCGATCCACCGCCCGCCCGTTTCATGACCGGGACCACGGCCTGGATACCGTTGAAGACACCGATCAGGTTCACATCCAGCGTGCGTTGCAGCCGCGCGGCGTCCCACTGCTCCAGGGGAGCCGGATCCGCGATGCCCGCATTGTTGACCAGGATGTCGACGGAGCCGAACCGCATTTCGGTCCGGTCGACGACCAGGGCCCACTCTTCCGGAGACCGGACGTCGAGCTTCTCGATGATGGCATGTGGTCCGAGTTCGTCGGCGAGAGCCTGCGCCGCGGCGACGTTCACGTCGGCGATGACCACGTTCGCGCCCTCGGCGACGAGCCGCCGGACGACCGCGCCGCCCATCCCCATCGCGCCGCCGGTGACCAACGCCGTCTTTCCCCCTACTCGCCCCATGGCGAGCTCCTTTCCTGCGCCCTGCGACCCTCTCCGACGGTGTCGAAGGTTGACGCGTCAACTCATTGAATATAAGTCATTGAACATCAGTCAATCAAGTACTCACTTCAATGATGACCAGGCGCGGCATCGACATCTCACGCGAGTGCCCCAAGCCGTGGACCGAGGAGATCGTCGCGATCACCATGGGCTGCGGCGGCGCCTGCCCGGCCTACCCCGACCTGACCCACTGCCACGAGCATGAATAGATGTATGTCAATATAGACAGGAGTCGACTTCGACCGAGGTCTATCCGGGGAGATCGCATGGAACTGCTCGAACTCCTGGAGTGCAGCCCGCCGCTGGCACGCGAACCGCTCGACGCCGAGCAGGCCGCGGGGGTGGCGCGGGTGTTCAAGGCGCTGGGCGATCCCGTACGGCTGCGCATTCTGTCGATCGTGGCCAGCCGTGAAGGCGGCGAGGTGTGCGTCTGTGACATCACCGACGCCTTCGAGCTGTCCCAGCCGACGATCAGCCATCACCTGAAGGTGCTCAAGGAGGTCGGCCTGCTCACCTCCGAGCGGCGTGCCTCCTGGGTCTACTACCGGCTGGTGCCCGAGACGCTCGCCGACCTGTCGGCGCTGCTCAACACGCCCGCCACGGTCTAGGAGGCTGGATGTCGTCCACGACCGTCCCGGCCAAGAGCTCAGGTGTGGTCGGCGGGCTGTCCACGCTGGACCGGTTCCTGCCGGTGTGGATCGGCCTGGCGATGGCGGCCGGGCTCCTGCTCGGGCGGCAGGTGCCCGGGCTGGACACGGCGCTGGAAGCGGTGAAGGTCGGCGAGATCTCGCTGCCCATCGCGCTCGGCCTGCTGCTGATGATGTATCCGGTGCTGGCCAAGGTCCGCTACGACCGGCTCGACACGGTCACCGGCGACCGTCGCATGCTGGTGGCGTCCCTGGTGCTGAACTGGATCGCCGGCCCGGCGCTGATGTTCGCGCTGGCCTGGGCCCTGCTGCCGGACCTGCCCGAGTACCGCACCGGTCTGATCATCGTCGGGCTCGCCCGGTGCATCGCCATGGTGCTCATCTGGAACGACCTGGCCTGCGGCGACCGCGAGGCCGCCGCCGTCCTGGTCGCCATCAACTCCGTCTTCCAGGTGATCGCCTTCGGCGTGCTGGGCTGGTTCTACCTGGAGGTCCTGCCCGGCTGGCTCGGCCTGGCGGAGGCGGCCCTGGACGTCTCGATGTGGGACATCGCCCAGTACGTACTGATGTTCCTCGGCATCCCCCTCCTGGCCGGGTACCTGTCCCGCAAGCTCGGCGAGAGGTCCAGGGGCCGGGAGTGGTACGAGACCCGCTTCCTGCCGAGGATCGGCCCGATCGCGCTGTACGGCCTGCTGTTCACCATCGTCATCCTGTTCGCCCTGCAGGGCCACACGATCAGCGAGCGGCCCCTGGACGTGGCCCGCATCGCGCTGCCGCTGCTGGCCTACTTCGCGCTCATGTGGGGCGGCTCCTTCCTGGCCGGACGCGCCATCGGACTCGGGTACGACCGCACCACCACGCTCGCCTTCACCGCGGCCGGCAACAACTTCGAGCTGGCCATCGCGGTCGCGGTCGGCGTCTTCGGCGTCACCTCCGGCCAGGCGCTCGCCGGCGTCGTCGGCCCGCTCATCGAGGTGCCCGTCCTGGTCGCCCTGGTCTACGTCAGCCTGTGGGGCCGACGCCTGTTCAGCGAGGAGCCCACCCATGCCTAGTGTCCTGTTCGTCTGCGTCCACAACGCCGGCCGCTCCCAGATGGCCGCCGGCTGGCTCACCCACCTGGCCGGGGACCGCGTCGAAGTCCGCTCAGCCGGATCCGCGCCCGCCGACCGGATCAACCCCATCGCCGTCGAGGCCATGGGCGAGGTGGGCATCGACATCACCGGCCGGCAGCCCGAGATCCTTACGCCCGAGGCCGTCCAGGCCAGCGACGTGGTCATCACCATGGGCTGCGGCGACGCCTGCCCGATCTTCCCGGGCAAGCGGTATGAGGACTGGAAGCTGGACGACCCGGCCGGTCAGGGCATCGAGGCCGTACGGGAGATCCGCGATGACATCCGGGCTCGAATCGAGCGGCTCGTCAGTGAGCTGCTCCCGGCATGAGCGGTTCGCGCGGTCCAGCGGTCACACAGGGGTGAGCTCCAGCTCACCCGGCCTGCTGGGCGCGGGCTCGGTCAGCGGCGCGAACAGGGCGCCCAGCTTGTTCACCGCCTCGGGAACGATCCGGTAGTAGACCCAGGTGCCGCGTCGTTCGCCGTCGATCAGGCCCGCCGTGCGCAACACCTTGAGGTGGTGGGAGATCGTGGGGGCGGTCAGGTCGAAGGCGTCGGTGAGGTCGCACACGCAGGCCTCGCCGCCGGCGTGGGAGCCGATCATCGACAGCAGGCGCAGCCGTACGGGGTCGGCGACGGCCTTGAGCATGACGGCGAGCTCGCCGGCGTCGGTCTCCGACAGCGGCTCGCGCGCGATCGGCGCGCAGCACTGGATCGTGACGGCGGTCATGCGGCACCCCTTAATTCGAAATCCATCGAAATTATACGCGATGGTAGGCGACCAAGGCCAACGCGGCGATCACGCAGGCCGTGGCCACCGCGCCCATCACCCAGGCATAGCCTGCCGCCTGCGCGAGCGCGACCGCTCCCAGCGGGGCCAGGGCCTTGTCGGCGACGGCGAATGCGGCGATCCGGCCCGCCAACGAGGCGTAGGCGGCGGTGCCGTACCGGCCGACCAGCAGGTGCGGCAGGGTGATGGAGGCGATGCCGAAGCCCAGCCCGAACAGCAGCACAGCGCCGATCGCGCCCGGCACCGTCCGCCCGACCAGCGGCAGGAGCACGGCGGCGACGCCCTGGAAGGCGAAGATCGTGGCCGCGATGAGCGCGGCGGGCATGCGGGTCTGCAGGCCGGTGGCGATGAGCCGTCCGGTGACCGACAGTACGCCGAGGAGGCCGGCCAGGGTGGCGGCCAGGACCGGCGAGTGGCCCAGATGAACGAGATAGGTGATGAGCAGGACCGCCATCACGGCCACCGCGCCGCCGTTTGCGGTGAAGGCGATCACCAGCAGCCAGAACGGCCGCCGGCGCGTGGCCGCCCTGACGATCTCGGCACGCTCCCGCGCTCTGGCGGGCGCCTGCCTGGCATGGGTACGGCGACGCAGGACGAGCGCGTGCAGGGGAATCGCGGCCAAGCCGTAGATCAGGGCCAGGACGACGACGGCATGCCGCCAGCCGTACCACTCCACCAGCAGGCCGGTGAGCGGCAGGAAGATCGCGGAGGCGAACCCGGCGACGACGGTGACCGCCAGCAGCGCGTTGGCCCGGCTCCGCGCGTGGGCAGGGCCGTCGAACCAGCTGACGATGACGGCGAAGGCCGCCTCGTACAACACCATCGCGCACGCGACGCCGATCGCGGCGAAGACGGCGTACAGCTGCGGCACGCTCTCCACCCGCGACCAGGCCAGCACGGCGACCGCGCCGAGCAGCGACCCGGCGGTCATGAGGCCACGGCCACCGCGCGCGTCCAGCCGGCGGCCGACCAGCGGGGCGCAGAGCGCGGCGATCAGGATCGAGAGGGTCAGCGCGGCGGCGATCTGGGCGTTGGTGGCGTGCAGGTCGCGAGCCATCGGCGCGAGGAAGACGGAGAAGGCGTAGTACAGCACGCCGTACCCGATGGTCTGAGTGACGGCCAGCGCGGCGACGATGCGCCGGCCGTGACCGGAACGCGGCTGACCGCCGCCCCTGGCGTCAGGAGCGGCGGTCGGGGAGGCGGAGCTCACCCCGGGGCGCCGGAGTGGGCGGCGGTGGGGCAGCCGTCTGACATGTCGATCCTTCTTTCAGCCGCAGCAGCCGCCGCCGTCGTTGGCGGCGCCCACGGTGGCGAGCGGCAGTGGGGTGGCGAGCAGGCCGCCGCTGATGCCGGTGGCCAGGCCGACGCGCTGCTCCTGGGCCTCGGCGAGGTTGGAGGAGCACACGCCGGTCTCCGGCAGGTCGAGCCGCACCTCGCGGGCCGCCTCCCAGTCGCCCGCGATGGCCGCGACGACCGAGCGGACCTGCTCATAGCCGGTGGCCATCAGGAACGTCGGGGCGCGGCCGTAGCTCTTGACGCCGACCGCGTAGTAGCCCGGTTCGGGGTGGGACAGCTCGTCGACGCCGTGGGCGGGGACGGTGCCGCAGGAGTGCTGGTTGGGGTCGATCAGCGGGGCCAGCCGCCGGGTCGACCCGAGGATCGGGTCCAGGTCCAGGCGCAGCTCGGAGGCGATGGAGTGGTCCGGGCGGTAGCCGGTCGCGGCCACGATGCGGTCCACGGTGACCGACTGCTCCGCGCCGGACGGATCACGGCTGACCACGCTCACCTGGTCGCCGTCGCGGGTGACGGAGTGGACGAAGAAGCCGGTCACCAGCTGGATGCGGCCGGACTCGACGTGGGCGCGCAGGCGGGTGCCGAGCGCGCCACGGGCGGGCAGCGCGTCGGCCCCGCCGCCGCCATAGGCACGCCCTGCGCTGCCTCCGCGGATCGCCCAGGTGATCCGGACATCCTCCAGCTGGGCCAGGGCGAGCAGGGTGGTGGCCGCCGAGTGGCCGGCGCCCACGACCAGGGTGTGCCGGCCTTCGTAGCGGTCACGGTCGGCGCCGAGCACGTCGGGGAGCGCGTGGTCGACCAGCTCGCTCGCCGCCGCTTCGCCGTGGGCGGGCAGGCCGCCGGCGCCCAGCACGTTCGGGCTGGTGTAGGTGCCGGAGGCGTCGATGATCGCGCCGGCCCGCAGCTCCTCGCCGTCGTCGAGGCGGATCAGGAACGGGACGTTCTCGCGGCCGTTGGTCCGGACCCGGTCGTAGCCGAGGCGGCTGATCGCGCTCACCCTGGCGCCCAGCCGTACCCGGTCACCGAAGAGCTTGGCCAGCGGGGCGAGATAGTCCGAGATCAGCTCGGCGCCGGTGGGCAGCCACTCGGGGTCCGGCTCGCTCCAGCCGCCGGCCTCCAGCAGCCGCTTGGCGGCGGCGTCGATGTCGAACTTCCACGGGCTGAACACCCGGACGTGACCCCACTGGGCGACCGAGGCGGCCACCTGCTCGCCGGCCTCCAGGACCAGGAAGTCACGGCCGCGCTCGGCCAGGTGGGCGGCGGCGGCCAGGCCGACGGGGCCGCCGCCGATCACCACGACCGGGTCGGACGGCGCTGACCGGGTGGCCGGGGTGGTGAACTGCTCGATCTCGATCGCGGCAGGGCCGCAGCATCCGTCGCTCATGACTGTTTCTCCAGGCTCAGCGGTACATCAGAGTGTGGGTACGGACGCGATCGATGACTCCGGCGGCGCGGCAGGCGGCGTCACAGACCTGCGAGCGGGACTCGTCGAAGGTGACATGCCCGGACGATCCGCGCAGCCGTTCGAGCAGTGAGAGAACCATGACCACTCCTGAATAGAAGAACATCTAAGCAAGAAGAAGTCTGCAACATGATTAGAGGGATGTCAAATTAGACATCCATCTAAACAGAGCGCTCCGGGATGGCCAAGCCGCCGAGCTCCACCGGCTGGAGCGTGTAGCGCATGACCGCGATCTCGGCCGGCCCGGTCACGCGCAGGAACTCCCCCACGCCCGCCGGGACGGCGTCCGGATCGGCGCGCAGGCACGCCGCCAGGTCCGGGCGGGTGAGCAGGAGCCGGACGCTCTGGCCGATGAGGGCGTTCAGCTCCATGGGAGGCCTACGTCGCCCGATCTCACAAAAATCCCGTTCAAATGCTTGATATCAGCCACAACGACTTCTGTCCGTTCGCCTCGATTAGCGTTTTCTCATTTAGGTTAAGCAATTAAGCGCCGAGGGCAGACCGGAGAAGGCGATTAAAATCGTCGCCGGACCGCATACGATCCCCCTTGCATAAACATTCCCGTGCATCATCTTGGCCATGATGACCTGCCCAAACACCTCTATCCCCCCACCTGACCAACCAAGAGGAAAGCCATGCAATTCGACTTCGCGATGGCATTCGGCGCTTTTGCGGTGGCCGTGCTGATCGGGCTCACCGGCATGGGAGGAGGTGCGCTGATGACCCCGATGCTGGTCACCTTCTTCGGCGTTTCTCCTTTGGCGGCGGTTTCCAGCGACCTGGTGGCCGCCGCGGTGATGAAGCCGGTGGGCAGCGTGGTGCACTACCGCCGGGGCACCATCGATCTGCGGCTGGTGGCATGGTTGTGCGCCGGATCGGTGCCGGCCGCGTTCAGCGGCGTGCTGGTGGCCAAGGCGCTGGGCGACGGCGATCGTGTGCACGACGTCATCGAGATCGCCATGGGGGCCGCGCTGCTGATCGCGGCCATCGCGTTGGCACACCGCGGCTACCGGGCCATGGCCGACAAGGCCGCCCGCCAGAGCGGCCTTGCCGGGCAGCCTGCTCAGGACGCCTCGCCCGTGTCGCCGCTTCGGATACGGCCGATTCCCACCGCCGCGGTGGGCGCGCTCGGCGGGCTGGTGGTCGCGACCGGCGGTCCAGGCCAGCACCCCGGCGAGCAGGGTGACCAGGCCGAGCAGGGGGGCCGCCTTGATCACGGTGACGCACAACGCGATCAACGACATGCTCGTACGCGTCCAGGCCAGATGGGTTCGCTCACGCGCCAGCCCCGGATCCGCCCCGGGGTCATCGGCCTCGCCAGGGCGGCAATCCGAGTGGGCCATGTCAGCCTTGCCACAGCGCGAGGATGCAGGCGGTGACCGCCACGGCCGTGATGATCGCGACCAGGACCCCAGGCAGGGGCGAGCTCGGCAGGGTGCGGCCACGCCGCAGCGCGCGCTGGTTGCGACGCCACTCCAGGTAGGCGCCACCTGGCAGGAGGGCGCCGAGCAGGATCAGGGGAAGCGCCAGCAGGCGCCGGCCGCCCGGTAATCCGGCGAAGGGCGGGAGTAGCTGCACGATCGCCAGGCCCGCGACGACCAGGGCCAGCGCGGTACGGTTCCACGCCAGCATCGTGCGCTCGTTGGCGAAGGTGAAGCGCACATCGGGCTCCGAACCGCCCGTGCCTCCCCCTTCGGCGGGGGACTGACCAGGATGATGATTCTCCACGTAATCAGACGATAACTCTCCGATGTCATCTGTAAAGTACCCGGCGAGCTCGTTCTCACAAGTGAGCCGAGCCCGTTCTCATGACCGGGCTCGGCCCCGCACGCCGCCGTGTCACGGGTCCGGGAGGACCCTGGGGCATGGGTGGCGATCAGGCGGCGTCGAGGGCTGTGGTGATCTTGCGGGCCATCTCGGTCATGGTGGGGTTGGGGTCGCCGTTCTGGGTGCGGGCGGATGCTTCGATGGCGACGATGACGGTGTTGCGGAAGTTGTCGGCCTCGGCGGGGGCCTGCTGCTTGAGCAGGCTCATGGCCGCCGTCAGGGCCGGCAGCACGACGTCGGCGAGGTCGGCCACGGACTTGCCGTACTTCACGCCCTTGGGGGCCTTGGTCAGGACGTGCCCGACCGGGCCGGTCGCGGAGGTCAGGGCGATGGATCCGTGCGTGGCGACCTTGTGGGGCGAGCCGGCGGCACCGGCGGCCGACATCAGCGAGACCGCGCCCCACGCGGCCGTACGCAGAGTGAGCTTGTCCTGGTCGGTGAGAGCGAGAGACATGGCGGCGTGCTCCTTCGGATCTGAGATGCAAGAGGGTAGAGAGGGGCCCCGCCGGTGCCCGGCCTCAAGACCGAACTCCGCGCGGGAACATCGATGAGGACAGGCCTCCTGAGCGCGGGCTCGGGGTCAGTCGATGGCCTGGTAGAGCGCGCGCAGGAACGTCTCGAACGACTGGCCGGTGACCCTGGCCACCAGCACGCCGAGGAGATCCCCGGCGCATCGGCGCGCCACCGTCATGACGCATCGTCCCGATCGCCTCGACGTGCGTCTCGTCACCCCGGCTGACCAGGGCGACGAGCCCGGGAATCTTCCCGGAATCGACATGCCGTGCCAGCACCTCGCGCATCCTGTGCAGCCCGGACTTGGAGAAGCCGCTGTTGCCGGTTTCCATCACGAATCTCCCTACGTACCGTGTTCGATCTGCGCGACCCGGCCTGGCGTGCGGCCCATGGCCGCGATCGCTGAGCCGTTGATGGGCTTTACGATCGCCGACCGCACTGATACCGGCCCGTCGCCGTCCTGACGCGGTCGCTGACACGACACCGCAGGGTGAACCGGCGGGAGACTTCGCGAACGCGTCAGCGGTGACCCGTGCGGATGTCGCGGAGGAGGTGGCCGGCGGCAACTGCCAGGACGAGGGCCGCCACGATGGATGCAGCCGGTGCGATCACGGCGACGGCGGCCTGAGCACCCCACAGCTGCTCGGCCACACCGGTGAGCAGCGCGCCGCCGAGTCCGCCGACGAGCGCCAGATACAGGCCGACCAGTGCGAACGCCGTCGCGCGGATCTCGGGAGGAGTCACCGAGGCGACGACGAGACTCAACGGGACGAGACCGGCGAAGGTCGTGCCCGAAGTGACCACTCCGATGACGACGAAGGTCGCGATGTCGGGCGAGTAGGCCTGGATGGCGAAGCCGACGCCGAGGATGGCGACCGCTCCGGCGGCCAGATACAGGGCCGCTGTGGGGCTGCGTCGGAACAGGCGGTCGCTGTAGACGCCACCGAGCACCGCGCCGGTCAGCCCGCCGACGGAGCTGACGGCGGCGATCATGCCGCGAGCCATGATGCCCTGCCCGAAATGGTCTTCGAGGATGAGGTTCAGATAGATCGGCACCGTGGTCGCGGCCAGACCGAACGCGCCGAGTGCGATCATCACGAAGTAGAAGGTGCGGATCTTCCTCAGTTGCGCGAACGCGGCCAGCAGCGGCACCTGCCGGGTGGTCGGGCTCGGCAGCAGCTCGTCCCCGAGCAGTGCCTCCTGCTCGAAGCGGCCCCGGACCGGTTCGCGCAGTCGCAGGGTGGCCAGGGCGAGAACCAGGCCTGACACGGCGACGAAGGCGAAGGCCCACCTCCACGGCTCGTACTCGCCGGGAATGATCGCCGCGAAGAGCACGACCAGAAGAGGGCCGATGACGATGCCCAGGGGTTGGCCGCCGCGGTGAACGCCGAGCACTCGGCCGCGGCCGGCGGGTGGGTAGGCGTCGGTCAGGAGCGAGACCTGGATGGGCCCTTCGTTGGCCTTGCCGATGCCCGCGAGGATGCGGACCATGACCACCTGCCACAGGTTCTGGACCAGGCCGAGGAGTGCGGCTGCGACGGCCCAGAGGAGGGTGCAGACGCCGGCGATGGTGGTGCGACGGCGACGGTCCCCGAGCAGACCGAGGGGAAGCGCGGCGACGAAGACCATGACCCCGGCGAGCGTTCCGACGGTGGCGACCGCCGCGGAACCGATGCCCAGCGACTCCCGGATCTCGGGGGCGAAGATGCTGAACATCGCGTTGTCGACGCTGTCGAGCAACTGGAGACCGAGAAGCACGCCCAGCATCGTGCCCCCGCCGGCGGACATGACCTCTTTGAACGTCATCTTCTGCGCGGGGGCGGCGGCGAGCGCGACCTCCGTGCGATCTTCTTCGGTCATCGGAGCCCTTTCAACGGGGTTGTCCCTGGTTTGACCAGCATGGTCACAGTAATCAAACATAGACACTGTTGATCGTCATTCTCTATGTTAATCGACATAGAGTTGGTTGGTACGAAACTTCGCGTCAGTGGCCCGTCAGAGGGGCCCACTGAGGAACGGCGGTCTCATGAGAGAGTGGAGAGGGTCGGTCGCCTTCATCACAGGAGGTGGCCAGGGAATCGGTCTCGGCATCGCACGCGCCCTGGGCAGACGTGGGGTGCGTCTCGCACTGGCCGACATCGACGAGGCAGCGCTGACCCGCAGCGAAGCTGAGCTGTCGCACGTGACGGCCGTGGAGACCTTTCGGCTGGACGTGCGCGACCGTGCGGCGTTCGCCTCGGTCGCCGACGAGGTCGAGTCGAAGCTGGGGCCCGTCGATCTGCTGTTCAACAACGCCGGCATCGTGCCGTACTCACCGGTGGCGGAGCTGGAGTACGAGAAGTGGGACCTGGCCCTTGGCGTCAACCTCACCGGTGTGGTCAACGGCCTGCAGACCTTCTTGCCTCGCATGATCGAGCGCGGCGAGGGCGGGTACATCGTGAACACCTCGTCGGGCGCCGGTCTGGTAGCCGACACGAACCTGCTGTACGTGACCGCCAAGTTCGCGGTGGTCGGGCTCTCGGAGTCACTGCAGCTGGCGGTGAGCAAGCACGGCATCGACGTCAGCGTGCTGTGTCCAGGCCCCGTCGACACCGACATCATTCGTAACACCCGGTCAGCGGACGAGGGCGTTTCCATCGGGTTGACGGACAACGTCCGCCAGGACGCCGAGACGTTCCTCAAGGGGGGTGCCGGCATCGACTCCGTCGGCGAGATGGTCATCGCCGGCATGGAGGCCCGCTCGATGTGGATCCACACCGGAGACATGCTCCGGCCCTATGTGGAGAAGCGGATGGAGAGCCTCCTCAACTCCATCCCGGCTCCGGCCGTCAACGGGGCTCTCTGACGGGGCTTTCTGACGGGAGAACGCCCGATCGGACTGCAGGGCGCCGAGCATCCAAGAAGGTGAGTCAGCGGGACAGAACGGCAACCGCCGTACCGTCCCGCTTTCGCTCGTGATTCGAGCCCACGGACCTGGACGACGGCCGGTCGGGAATCGGGTCAGTCGGTGCGCACGTCCCGGCCGTCGCCGGTCTTCGGGGCGTCGCGGCGTGCGGGGGCGACGCCCGGCGGAGTGGACCAGACATCGGCGAGGTTCTTGTCGAACATGGCCGCGACCGACTGCAAGGCCTCGTCGAGGTCGAAGGCCTCGGGGTCGACGAGCGCCTGGAGGTGGATCCCGAGGAGCGCTCCGTTGAGTGCGGCCGCGGAGGCGCGCTCCTGCCTCGACGCGGTCGCGGAATCCGCGCTTGCGGGGCGATGCGCGCGCAGCCAGAGCTCAAGGCCGCCGCGCCGCCGGGCGAGGAACTCTTGGTACTGGGTGCGGACGGCGCCCGTGCCGCTGATGGCTTCACCCAAGATCATGAATACCAGCGCCGAATTGCCGCTGCGCACCAAGGCGGCGGAGTCGTCGAACAACTCGGCGAGCGCCGGCACGGACTGGTAGCGCTCCGGGGGCATCAAGCGGTCGATCGCGCGTTCTACAACGGCCATCACGAGACCGTCTTTGTTCTTGAAGTGCCACGGGATGGAGCCGCGGCTGATGCCCGAGCGCTCGGAGATGTCGACGAAGGACGTCCGGTCGAACCCGCGCTCGGCGAACAGCTCTTCGGCTGCGTCCAGAATGCGGCGACGACTCTCTTCACCGATCTCGTCGATCCGGCGCCGTCCTCGGGAACTCACGATGGTCATCCTAGTGCCTGCGCACAAAGCGGCCAGAAGCGTGACAGGGCCCGGAATCACGGTCCGGCCGAGGTCCTGGCGGCGAACGGGTGGGATGCGGCGTTGTGTCAGCGGCCGTGTCAGCACGGCGACGGCCCGCTATCAGAGCGATCGGCGATCGTCAGTGCCATGAACGGTTCAGCGATCGCGGCCTCAAGGCCCGGTGAGATCCGCTCAGGCGACCCGGCCTGAGCGATCCAAGCCCCGGACACCGACAGGACCGCGTTCCACCGGCCGTTCGTTCTCTTGCATCTCAGATCCGAAGGAGCACGCCGCCATGTCTCTCGCTCTCACCGACCAGGACAAGCTCACTCTGCGTACGGCCGCGTGGGGCGCGGTCTCGCTGATGTCGGCCGCCGGTGCCGCCGGCTCGCCCCACAAGGTCGCCACGCACGGATCCATCGCCCTGACCTCCGCGACCGGCCCGGTCGGGCACGTCCTGACCAAGGCCCCCAAGGGCGTGAAGTACGGCAAGTCCGTGGCCGACCTCGCCGACGTCGTGCTGCCGGCCCTGACGGCGGCCATGAGCCTGCTCAAGCAGCAGGCCCCCGCCGAGGCCGACAACTTCCGCAACACCGTCATCGTCGCCATCGAAGCATCCGCCCGCACCCAGAACGGCGAACCCAGCCCCACCATGACCGAGATGGCCCGCAAGATCACCACAGCCCTCGACGCCGCCTGACGGCCGCGCTGACCGTACAGGGACTTCAGGTCGCTCAGACCGGCCGCCACCGGCCTGAGCGACAAACAGAAGACCGACCGACCGATGCTGTCGCACCCGACGGTGGGCGCGCGGGGACGGGCCCCACATGGCCTGATCGTCATGGTGGCGAGACAGTGAGGTGAGTGGCGAGCTGCCTGACGGTGTCGGCGACCTCGGCTGGTTCGATGACGGCCACTGGGGCGGTGAGCGCAATGCGGGCAACAGTCATGGCAAGCCAGTCGAGATCTTCGCCGCGGATCTGGACGGAACAAGAGTCCGCCTCCATCTCGATCGGTGTGTGGTCCACCCCTCGGAGCACGCCCTCGAGTTCGGCGAACGCGGCGTTGACGGTGAGCTTCGCTTCATGGTGACGGGGTATCGAGCCGAGTGAGCTTGCGACGAAGCTCGCCGCATCGCCACCCGGGATCTGGCGGGGCGTGAAATGGCTGCCCGCCAGCCGGGGCTCCCGGAGCCGATCCAGCCGAAACGTGCGCCAGTCGCGGCGACGTTGGTCCCATGCCACGAGATACCAGCGACGGCCGGCGGTGACGAGTTGGTGCGGCTGGACGAGCCGTCGGCTGTCTTCGCCATCACGTCGTCGGTAGTCAAAACGCACGTCCTCACGGTCTCGACACGCCGCGGCGAGCACACTGAGTGCTTCGGGGTCGACGACGACGTCGTCGGCTGCCCACCGCATCGAGGCGACGCTCGAATGCAGCGCCGACACCCGTCGGCGGAGGCGATAGGGCAGGAGTTGTTCGATTTTCGTCAGGGCGCGCAGCGACGTTTCTTCCATGCCGCCGATGGCGGCCTCCGCGGCGTAGCGCAGTCCGACGGCTACCGCGACGGCCTCGTCATCGTCGAGGACCAGGGGCGGCACGTGCGCTCCCTTTGCAAGTCGGTAGCCCCCGTCCTTTCCCGACGTGGCATCGACCGGATAGCCAAGGTCGCGCAGCCGGTCGACGTCACGGCGCACCGTTCGCTCCGTGACCTCGAGGCGTTCGGCGAGCTCGGCACCACGCCACAATCGATGGGTCTGAAGGAGCGAGAGCAGCTGCAGCGCTCGACCGGTGGGATCTTTCCGCATTTTTCTCAGTTTGCCACCTACTGAGGACGGATCTTGTCCGCAATGCGTCCTACGGTAGCAACCGATCAGCCGCCCCCAAGATCGGCAACCCACCGAAAGGAACTTCGATGGGTCATGCCGTCACCCAAACCCCGCCGATCTCGGCCCGAGAACTCACTCGCGTCTTCAATTCCGGCGATCGCCTGATCACCCCGAAAGCCAAGGAGGAAATGCGATGTTCAATCCAACCGATTTTCCCGAGCCCACCGCTATTTCAGTCAACGGTGTGGAACTCGAGGTCTTCGAAGCAGGCCGGCAAAATGCCGGAGAGCCCATCGTGCTCTGTCACGGCTGGCCGGAGCATGCCTTTTCTTGGCGCCATCAGGTGCCTGCCCTTGTCGCAGCGGGCTACCACGTCATCGTCCCGAACCAGCGAGGTTACGGCAACTCATCCCGTCCGACCGAAGTAACAGACTATGACATTGAACACTTGTCGGGTGATCTCATCGCACTTCTCGATCACTACGGATACGAAGATGCCACCTTTGTCGGTCACGATTGGGGTTCGTTTGTCGTTTGGGGATTGACCTTGTTGCATCCGAACCGCGTGAACAAGGTGATCAACCTGAGCTTGCCGTACCTCGAGCGCGGAGAAAAGCCCTGGATCGAGGTCATGGAAGATACGCTTGGCGGCGACTTCTATTTCGTCCACTTCAATCGGCAGCCAGGCGTCGCAGACGCCGTATTCGAAGACAACACCTTCCAGTTCCTTCGCAACATGCACCGGAAGAACGTGCCACCCACGGAGCCCCAGCCGGGTATGGCGTTGATCAATCTCGCCAGAGCGGAAACACCACTCGGTGAGTCCATAATGAGCGACAGCGAACTGGCCGTTTTCGTCTCCGCTTTCGAGTCATCGGGCTTCACGGGCAGTATCAATTGGTACAGAAATCTCGACCGCAACTGGCGCTTGTTGGCGGATGCGAACCCCATCATCCAGCAGCCCACTCTCATGATCTACGGCGACCGGGATGCGGTCGCGAGGTCCGAAAACCTGACAGAGTTCGTGCCCAATGTGGAAGTGGTCAATCTGGACTGCGGTCATTGGATCCAGCAAGAAAAGCCGGAAGAAACAAACCAAGCGATTTTGAAATGGCTGGAACGGCAGGGTGCCATCTAGTCCCACGAGCGTTTCAAGGTCAAGCATGCCCTCCGGCTTGACCGAAGGGTGGAATGGGACACGGTCATCGTCTTCGAGGTGACTTGATGGGGCACCGCTACCCCGGTAGGGCTGGGCTAGCGGTCAGTCAGAAGTCAGGTATCAGGCGTCTTGGGCGCGAGTGACGTGAGCGGCGTCATCACGTTCGGGGCGCCTGATCGCCTCCCGGGGGTCTGATCCCCGCTTCACCGCATCAGCCAGCCCAGAACGTCTGAGCGCGCTCCCCACCATCCAGTTGTGAACACGGTGGAGGTCCCCCGGTGCCACGGACGGGGTTGGTGTCGAAGTGCTGCACCAGGAGGGCGCCGGGCCGGGCCTTGATCAGGAACCGAGAAGCGATGGCCGCCGAGCCGCGGCTAACGTGACAGCCATGGACATCACCATTCACACGACCGTCCTGCCGCACACCGACCCGGACGCCTCCCTGGCCTTCTACCGCGACACCCTCGGCTTCGAAGTCCGCAGCGATGTCGGGCAGGGCAAGATGCGCTGGATCACGGTCGGCCCCGAAGGCCGGCCCGACCCGTCCATCCTCCTGGCGCCGCCCGCCGCCGACCCCGGGGTCACCGAGGACGAGCGCCGCACCATCCTCGAGATGATGGCCAAGGGCACCTACGGGTGGATCCTGCTGGCCACCCCGAACCTCGACGCCACCTTCGAAGGGCTGCGGGCCCGCGACGCCGAGATCGTTCAGGAGCCGACCGAGCAGCCGTACGGCATTCGCGACTGCGCCCTCCGCGATCCCGCGGGCAACCTGATCCGCATCCAAGAGCTTCGCTGAGCCGTTCGCTGATCGATGTGAAAGGAGTCGTCTCATGTGTCACCCCGCATGGGGGCGCGCCCTCGCCGCTGCGCAGCGCCTGAACGACCTCGCGCGACTGCGCCGCGTCCGCGACCGGATCGACCGGGAGTACGCGCGGCCACTGAACATCGAGGCGCTCGCCCGCGACGTGGCCATGGCGCCCGGTGACCTCGACCGTGAGTTCCGGCTCGCCTACGGGCAGTCGCCGTACGCCTATCTGATGACGCGGCGCGGGGAGCGCGCGACTCTGCTGACGCGGCGCGGGGAGGGCGCGACGGTGTGCTCCAGCGTCACCGAGGGCTGGTCCACAGGCCGTGCCTTCAGCACTGTGCCGGGGGCCGTGGCTGACCGCTGACCGACGGTGGGGACGGCTCATTCGGGGTCGGACTCCAGGAGGTCCAGGTCCGGAGGGACGAGGGTGGTCGACTCCACCATGCCCTTGAGCAGGTTGTGCAGGAGGTTGTTGTCGTACGGCCGGCCCTCCGACGGGTCGTGCCGGAGCGGGTACGGGAAGCCGGCCTCGTGGAGGCGGTAGCGGATGGCCTCGACCCGGTTCTCGATGATGCCGGCCCGCCATCTCTCCGCAGGCCGGAGAGCGGCCAGCCGGGCCTCGGCCTGGTTGTACGTCAACGGGCGAGGAGTCTCCTCGTACAGCAAGTAGCGCTGGCCCAGGACGACCAGGAGCAGGCGTTCGGTCTCGCTGATCTCCCAGATCTTCGGCGGAACGGTCTCGGCCTCGTGCAGATCCTTCAGAACGTCGCCGTACGGGCTCATGACATGAAGCTCCACCAGGTGGTGGCGGTAACCCGAGCCCCTGATGAACAGCGGGGTGTAGCCGGCCGCCAGCGGGACGGGGTCGGCGGACTTGTGCATCAGCTGGCCGCGTGGCAGGCGGATGAGCTGCCGGCCCACATTGTGCAGCCACCACAGATTGTCCTGATACGTCACCTCGGCGTGCAGGCGGCTCACCGACTGGTCGTCCGCGCCGACGCTCAGGTCGACGTTCGGGCGCTTGTCCCGCCCGAAGCGGACGTGGCGGCCCGGCTGTGGCGGGACCGTGATGCGGCCCATGACAGTGCGGGCGCGGAGGGTGCCTGGCACCGCCGGATCCACGCCGTGGGCCAGGCTTTTGGTGAAGCTCATCTGCTCGCCTCCTGAGCGTTCGCGGGACGCAGCCGTATGATGCCCGAACCTCTCCGGGACCCCTCCCGGAAGCGGGAAGCTCAGGTGCCGCGAAGCGTGTCGGTGGCGGAGTCGGCGAGAGTGGTCGCCATCCGGCAGAGCCGGTCCACGGGGCGCGAGCCGCTGACCACGAGGCGTACCTTCTCGGCCGCCGTCCGGCCGTTCTGATCGGTGTACGAGCGGTACACCACCTGGACCAGGCAGGTCCGGCCGCCCTCGCCCGCCGGCTCGATGACCGCGCGGTATCCGTTGATCCGGGTGGCCGTGCCGTCCTCCGCGGTGGGCGGCATACCGCGGTCGAACCGGAGGTCCACCCCTGTGTCACTGGTGGTGCTGCCCCAGGTGCATCCCCAACCGGCGAACGCGAAGTCCGGGTCCGCGGCGTCGACGCCGGGGATGGTCTCCAGCGCCTTGCCGGAGAGCAGCGCGCAGGCGTCCCGCTGTGCCAGCGAGCTCTCCGGGAGTGGCGGGGACCGGCGTTCGAGCGGGCCCCGGTCGAGCGCCCGGGCCGCGATGGTGGCGGCGGCATCGGCGATCTCACAGAGGTCGGCCTTGCCCTCGTCCTCCCACTGCGCGCGCACTCGCACCGTGGTGTCGGCCACGCCGGGCAGCACGAGCGTCCGCGAGCACTCCCCGCTCTCGCGGGGTTCGCCGGCCACGGTGATCGTGCCCACGGTCCTCAGCTCCCCGGCCTGCTCGGGCGGGGCGAGGTGGTTGAGGTCCACCATGACGTCCACGGCTCCGCCACCCGGCGGGGAGATGATGACATCGCACCGGTCGAAGTTGCCGTAGTCGATGTCGAGCTCCGTCTCGCCGAACCGGCCGAGCGCGGCGGGGTCGGTCATGGCGCAGGGGTCGGCCGTACGGTGGTCGCCGATCAGGGGTGAGGCGGGGCCCTTCGAGGAGGGAGCGGGGGCCGGGGTCGCCGCAGTCGTGGGCGGTGTGGGCGCGGAGACCTTGCGATCCTGGTTCAGCCCGTATCCGTACCAGACGGCCACCAGCGCCACGCAGGCCCCCGACACGATGAGGGCCCTTCCTGCCACAGCGGTCGACTCCCCCGCGATCTTCTCGAGCCGCTTCTGCACCTGCCTCATCTTCGGCCGCGCACGCGGATCCAGCCGCAGCATCTCCTGCAGCAGCTCCCTCAACGGACCCACGTCCGCCGTCAGCGGGACGTCCGTATGGGCGAGCTCCCACGCCACCGAGTCCTCGTCCGACTCACCGCCGTCGGTTTCCTGACGTGGCGGATGGCCGGCGACCAGCGCGTAGATGGTGGCCCCGAGGGAGAAGACATCCGCTTTCGCCCCCGGCTGTCCCTTGATGACCTCGGGGGCGGCGTACGCGAAGGTGCAGCTGATGGCGCCGTTGCGGGTGGCGGTGTCCCGCCCCCCGATCCGGTACGCGGCGCCGAAGTCGGTCAGCTTCACCACGCCATCCCCGCCGCCGACGATGTTGGCCGGCTTCACGTCGAGGTGGACGAGATCCTTGTCGTGCAGGGCGGCCAGGGCGCCGGCGATCTTCGCGCCGACGTGTGCCGCCTTCTTCGGCGACATTCTCGGCCGTCCGTCCAGATTGCCGCCCGGCACGTACTCCATCACGAGCCAGTCGTCCACGGTGCCGTACAGGGTGACCACGTGCGGGTGGTTGAAGGCGGCGAGAGCGCGTGCCTCGGCGAGCAACCGGTTGGACTCGGCGCTGTCGGCCAGCAGGCGCTTGAGCACGACGTCCCGGCCCAGCTGGAGATCGCGGGCCAGCCAGACCTCGGTCACCTGGCTGCCGACCAGACATTCGGCCAACTCATATCGCTCACCAACTGTCATGCCCTGGCGCACCGCGATCCCCCCTCGCCGGCCATTCGGAACATCGCGTGCTCCGAATTTACTGGGCCGATGTGCGATGCGCAGTTTTACCTCACATTTCCCCTGCGTGCCCGAGCACAGGAGCCGGCATGCCCGGGACCGTCCCCCGAAGACCGGCGCTAACTTGCGGCGACCAGCGCCGATCAGAACGGGAAAGGATGTGCTGACGTGGCAGTACTGAGCTGCGCGAAGTCCGGCAGGAGCGGGCCGCCGAAACACGCCCGTGGCAGTAACTCACCTACAGAAAGCGGCTCAATACGAAAAATACTCATATATGCGTTCTCGTTGCTTGTCGTCATCGGGGTCACCGGAATCTTCTCTGTCGCGATCCACAACGCGCAACGCACTTGGCAGAACGATTCCCGTCATGGCGAACGAATCGGCACCAGTTACGGCGACGTCCTGTTCAACAAGCCAGCGGCTGAGCGGGACCCCGCCAAGGCGGCCGTCATGCGCAGGATCAACCAGATCCAGGCGAAGATCTATCAGGAGAACGAGCGGGTCGCCACGAACAGCGACCGGTACGTCAAGATCGCCCTGCTCATGCCCCTCACCGTCTCCAGGACCAACGCGTCCGCGATGCCGCTCGACCAGATCGAACACGCCCTCCAGGGCGCCTACACGGCACTGGTCCGCGCCAACCACAGCCAGGCGATCGGCGACTCCGGCCGGCAGATCCAGCTGATCCTCGCCAACCAAGGCAGCAGGCAGGACGCGAGCGACCGCCTGATGAACAAGATCCGCGGCGAGTCGGAGGCGGAGCATCCGCTGCTGACGGTCATCGGGCTCGGCTCAAGCGTCGGCAGCACCGCGACGTTGGTGGAGAGCCTGGGCGCGAAGGGCGCGGAGGAAGAGCGCATTCCGATGGTCGGCGCCATCACCTCGGCCGACACCCTGACCGGGAAGCCGGGCTTCTGGAGCGTGTCGCCCGGCAACACGCAGTACGTCCAGGCGATCGAGCATTACCTCAGCGCGCGTGCGGATCTGAAGTCCGCGGTGCTCGTCCAGGACGTCAACGAGGATCCGTACACGGCCTCGTTGGCAGCGGGTTTCCAGACGCGGCTCACCCGCTACCTGCACTTTCCTCCGCAGACCTACCACGGCGGCACACTCGATCAACCCGCGACTGCCAATGATTTCGCCGAGCTGGTCACGAATGTCTGCACGGCGGCCAACGACCGTGAGCATCCGCTCGACACGGTCCTCTATGCCGGACGGATGACGGATTTCGGGGCATTCGCACAGGCTCTGGCGGTCAAGCGATCGTGCAGTTCCCGGCTGACCGTGCTCACGGCCGCGACCGGGTTCGCGTCGGCGCGGCGTTTCCGGCCCGTCATCGACCACGCGAAGCTCGACGTGTTCTTCGCCTCCCCCGCCAATCCCGCGGCCTGGACGTCCGTCGACGCACGGGTGCCGGGCAGCGTCGGCGCCCCGGTGCCCGCTGGGTTCACGGAGTTCCTCAGGAGTTACAAGGCGCACGGCTTCCCGGTCGAGGACCTGAACGACGGCATGGCGATCGCCCACCACGACGCGCTCGCCACCGCGGCCCGGGCGATCAGGCTGGGCACGGACGACCACGAGCCGCCCAGCCGGGCCGACCTGCACGACAGGCTCAGCCGCCTCGTCCTGGCCTTCAAGGTGAACGGCGCCTCGGGAACACTCAGCTTCCCCAAGACGGCGCAGGGGCGGGCCGTGGGGCGATTCATCCCCATCGTCCAGCTCGGACGCGAAACACAGCCGGCCGGGCTGCCGGAGAAGTTCACACCGTACGAGGTCAGATGAAGATCTTCGATGAGGCCCTCGCCCGCGCCATCAAGGACATCCAGAACGAGGCGGCGGAGCAGGGAGCCGAGACGGACGAGGATGAGCTGCGGGCGGTGGCGGAGCGTGAATGGGAGTCCCGGCTCAGCCGCAGCGCCTTCGCCCGCGACTACCGGCAGACTGCTCTTCGCATCCCCCCGGGCGCCGCGGATGCCCCGGTCCGGGCCGTACTGTGTGGCGTTGATCTGCTTGTGTGCCTGTCGGCGACGGTCGCGGCCTGCCTGCTGTACGGCTGGGCCGTCACCAGACAGGACTTCCTGCCCTCCGGCGGCTCACTCCTGCTCAACGCGACGACGGCCCTGGCCGGTCTGCTGGCCGCCGGCGGCGTCGCCTTCGGGATCGCCTGGGCGCTGACGCCGGTCCCAGGTGGGCCGGCGAGCAGGAAGCCACCGGACGAGGCCTACGTCGCGATGGCGGCGGTGATCGGCGGCATCGTCACACCCGGCCTGACCGTCCTGGTGTCCGTGGCGTGCGACAGCGGGGTCGCGGCCGTGCCCGCCTTGCTGTTGTCAGCCGCGGCGTGGACCTTCGCCCTCACCCCCGGCAACCGGAACCGGTGGCTGGCCTACGCCCGCCTGGGGACTCTCGCCAGGGACAGAGAACGCCTCGCGCGGCTCCAGGAGGAGTGGCTCAGGGAGCTCACCAGGGACATCACCGAGCAGCTCCGCCCGACGATCGAGGCGGCAGCGGAGCGAGCACACGCGATCAGGATGTCCATCCGGGCGACCGCGAGCCTGAAGCGGGTTCGGAGTAAGTCGCTGCACGTCGGAACGCCGGCGGAGCGGAGCCTGATCGTGGCGGGAAAGGGCATGGACGACGGCAGCATCGCGCTGTCCGGCCCGCGCGGCGTCGGCAAGACCGAGCTGCTCACGACATTCTGCGACGACCCCACGAGGGTGGGCGTGGTGGTGGTCGCGCCGGTGAACTACGACAGGAGGGAGTTCGTGCTGCACCTGTTCGCCGAAGTCTGCAAGCGGATGGCCAAGGACGGCCCACGGTCGCTGCGCCGGCAGGCCGGCCGGCAGCTCCGGCAGATCTGGTACCTGCAGTCGCACAACGTCGATGCCTCACTCGGCGTTCCCGCCGTGAGCTTCAAGCTCGGGCGCACCAGGTCGCGTCAGCCGCTGACGTACCCCGAGATCGTGCACGAGTTCAAGCGCTTCCTCACCAGCGCGAGTCGCGGGCTCGGCAACGGCAGCCGCCTGGTGATAGGAATCGACGAACTCGACCGGATCCATCCCTCATCCGAGGCGCAGACCTTCTTCAACGAGATCAAGGTGATCTTCGACGTCCCCGGCTGCCTGTTCGTGCTGTCGGTGTCGGACGAGGCACTACGTGCCGCCGAGCTCGCGCCGGTAGGCGGGCGCGACGTCTTCGACAGCGCCATCGACGAGGTGGTGCGGGTGGAACCGCTCGATCAGGAAGACGCGCGCCGGCTGCTGGCGGCGCGGGTCATCGGCCTGCCCGTGGGCTTCACCGCCCTGTTCAACGCCCTGGCCGGCGGCATCCCCCGCAACTTGCTCCGCATCGCGAGAGCGGCGATCCTCTTCGCGGACCACGATGCCGGCCACTCTGCCGGCAACACCGCCGGCCACACCGCCGTCGACGGCAGCGGGCAGCGAACGGTCCAGGAGGACCTGGGGGCGACGACGGCGCGACTGGTCGAACGCGAGCTGAAGCGGATCGCCGGCAACATGAGCGCCGAACTCCCGCCCGAAGCGTCCGCACTCATCCGGAGCGAGATCACGCGCGGGTGCGACACGCTGACCGACCTGAGTGAGCAGGTGGCGCAGGTGAGCCCGGCCATCGGCAACCGGCTCTTCTTCCTCGACACGGTCCTGGGCTTCTTCACCGCGCTCAAGACACCAGAGCTGATCAAGCAGGCGGAGAAGGACGGTACGTTCACCTGTCTGGCCAGAGCGGGCGCTCTCATCGGCAATGCCGACGGGGAGGCAAGGAAAGCACTCGAGCGGATAAGAGTGTGGCCGGGCCTCGACCAGGGGCCCACCTCTTGACAACAGTCGCCGTAGCGAGGAGGACCGTGGGGTATGCGTAAGACAAGCACGTCGGCGTCGGCCGTGATGCTGCTGTTAATGACGGTGGCGGCCTGCGGTGGTCAGGAGCCGACGGTCACACGGGCGACCCCTGCCCCGGCGGCGTCCGCGCCGACCGCCGCCTCTCCTAGGGCCCACGAGCTCCGCAAGAGCGACATCCCGTGGCACGGCACCGGGGATCCGTACAACGCCACGGTGGAGCTGGACGACGGGCGGCGGGTGGCCATGCACTATCGGCGCGGCAAGGGCCTCTACGAACAGCACTCCAGCCTGCGGGCCGCCGGGTGGACGAAGCCGCGCCTGATCTACGGCACCAAGACCGAGGCGTGCCAGGGGATCCACCTGCGGGCGTTCGGCGGGACCGTCACCGCCGTGGCGGACTTCGGCGTCTACTGTTCGGACGGCGAGCCGCCGATGGAGTCCGTCGCGGCCGTGGGCGTGGGCGGCCTGCGCACCTGGGACCACCACCTGACCAGGAGCTTCGACGGCTGGGAGCGGGTGTCGGCGAGCGACGGCGGCAAGGAGGTCACCTTCAGGCGCGGCTCGGCCACGCTGCGATGGAGCCGGTCGGGCGGCTTCTCGAACTAGGACGAAGAGGGAGGCGGCGGCCGGCGAGGCGCGCTCGCCGGCTGACTGATATCGGCACGTGCAACCACGGATCACGTGCAACCACGGATAAAGCACCCTGCAGGCATGCGCATAGGCGGCGTAAGTGGCTAGCAGGCGGATGCGCCTATCAATGGTGATGTACACCCCGAAAAGCACCTGAGGACCTTGGGGGAAACCCAGAAGTCCTCACCCTCAAGGAGTCATCATGCGTCGCTCGATTCGTACCCTGGTCACCCTCGCCGCCGCCACCGCCGCCACCGCCGTGGTCATGGGCGCCCCCGCCTCCGCCTCCACCGACCCCCAGCCGCTGGTCGCCGGCCCGGCCGTGGAGAGCTGGGGTTCGTACTACTCCAGCAACTTCAAGGCCAGGGCCAACGGCACGGTCCGGGTCAACTGGAACGGGGCCGAGACGTCGAACAACGTCCAGGTCAGGGGCCGGCTGTACGACCTGGACTTCCGCACCCTCGCCGAGGGCGGCAAGTGCGCCTTCGTCCAGGTCAAGGTCCACCACCTCTACCAGCCGAACTGGAAGTGGGACAGCGCCCCCTCCTACAAGCTGTGCGACGCCGGCACGGTGAAGCACTTCACCTTCTGGAACCACAACGTGGACAAGGTCCGCATCCGCGTCAGCCAGATCGGCAAGTACAGCGACTACGTGATCAGGAAGGGCGCCTGGCACCAGGTGAACATCTGATCTGACCCGCCGTACCAGGCCCGCTCGCACAACCGCGAGCGGGCCTTCCGCTGCGCGGGACCAGGGCGCCCAGGCGTACGGTCACGTCGAGGCACCAGGCCGTGCCGGGGCCGATCCGGCGTACGTCCCAGGTGAACGCGTCGCCGGCCACGCGCGCCGCGGCCGTGCCCCACCCGGCGCTGTCGAGACCGGTCGCGGTGCCGTCACCGGCGAGCACGAGCTCCTCCACGACGATCGCCTCAGCCTCGCCGGCGCCCGCCTCGGCCAGGATGACGTAATAGTCCAAGCGGTCCAGCAGCGATCTCGCCACACCGGAAGCCTAACCGGGCTTGCGGGCGAGTAGGTTTTCGTCATGGACGAGCGCATTCCTCCCATCTACGACGGCGACGAGCGAGCCATCCTCTACAGCTGGCTCGACTGGCATCGCGAGACCCTCGCGGCCAAGTGCGCCGGACTGTCGGATGAGCAACTGCGCCGCCGGGCCGTGCCGCCGTCGGGCATGTCCCTGCTCGGGCTGGTGCGGCACATGGCGCACGTCGAGCGGGCGTGGTTCCGGCGGATGCTGGACGACGAGGACGTGCCCCTGCTGTACGGCAAGGAGGAGCGGCAGGACGCCGACTTCGACGAGGTCGACGGCGCGTCGGCCGGGGAGGCCATCGCCACCTGGCGTGAGGAGATCGAGCGGGCGCGCAAGGTGTCGGCCGGGCTGCCGCTGGACGCGGTCGCCAAGCGGCAGCGCGACGGCAACGACGTGTCCCACCGGCGGATCCTGGTGCACGTCATTCAGGAGTACGCCCGCCACAACGGCCATGCCGACCTGCTGCGCGAGCGGATCGACGGCAGGACCGGCGAATAGACCAGGCGAACAGACCAAGGGGCTCACCGGATGGACCGTTCGGAGATCATCGACGTGCTGGCCCGTTACACCTACGCCATCGACTCGGGGCGGTGGGACGACCTCGACGAGGTGTTCACCCCGGACGCGGTGATCGACTACCGGTCGGCGGGCGGGATCCGGGGGACGCTGCCGGAGGTCAAGTCCTGGCTGGCGTCCGTGCTCTCCCACTGGCCGGGGCGGCTGCATCTGGTGGGCGCCGCCGTGATCGGCTTCGAGGACGGTGAGGCGGTCGTGCACGCGCCGTTCACCGACACCCTCGCCCCGTCGAGAGAGCTGATCCCCGCGGGGACCGAGGGCCTGCTGCAGGGCGGCGGCTGGTACCACCACCGGATGCGGCGCACCGAGGCCGGCTGGCGGAGCCGGGAGCTGGTGGAGGAGCAGACCTGGCGCACTGCCCAGTAGAACCGCCCGGTAGATCTGGGCATCACGTTCGCCTGAAGGCGGACGAACCGCAAGAATGGCGCGATGAGCGTGGCTGACAGCACGGAGACCGACTGGGTATCCAGGTTCGCGGACGAGGTGATCTCCGAGGCGGAGCGTCGCGCGCCGGGCAAACCGATCGTGTGCGCGTCCGGGCTGAGTCCGTCAGGGCCGATCCATCTGGGCAACCTGCGCGAGGTGATGACCCCCCACCTGGTCGCCGACGAGATCAGGCGGCGTGGGCACGAGTGCGTGCACCTGCTGTCCTGGGACGACTACGACCGTTTCCGCCGGGTGCCCGCGGGCGTCGACCCGGCGTGGGCCGAGCACATCGGCAAGCCGCTGACCTCGGTGCCCGCACCTCCCGGCAGCGCGCACGACTCCTGGGCCGCGCACTTCAAGGCCCCGATGGAGGCCGCGCTGACCGAGCTGGGCGTCGAATACCGGAGCATCAGCCAGACCGAGCAGTACACCTCCGGCGCCTACCGGGAGCAGATCCTCATCGCCATGCGGGAGCGTGACCGGATCGACGCGGTCCTGGCGCGCTACCGGACGAAGGAGACGGTCCAGGAGAGCGCCGCCTACTACCCGTACAAGCCCTATTGCGAGCTGTGCGAGCGTGATCTGACCACGGTCACCGCCTACGACGACGACAGCACCGAGCTGGCCTACACGTGCGCCTGCGGGTTCGGGGAGACCGTGCGGCTGGCCGAGCACGACCGCGGCAAGCTGGTGTGGAAGGTCGACTGGCCGATGCGGTGGGCGTACGAAGGGGTGGTGTTCGAGCCGTCGGGGGTGGACCATCACTCGCCGGGGTCGGCGTGGATCGTCGGCGGGCAGCTGGTGGGCGAGGTGTACGGCGGCGAGCAGCCGATCGGGCCGATGTACGCCTTCGTCGGGATCACCGGCATGGCCAAGATGAGCAGCTCCAAGGGTGACGTGCCGACTCCGGCCGACGCGCTGGAGATCATGGAGGCGCCGGTGCTGCGCTGGCTGTACGCGCGCCGCAAGCCGTCCCAGTCCTTCAAGATCGCTTTCGACCAGGAGATCCAGCGGCTCTACGACGAGTGGGACGCCCTGGGCCGCAAGGTCGCCGACGGGAGCTGCCAGCCGTCGGAGCTGGCCGCCTACAACCGGGCCGTACGGACGGCGGAGAGGCCGCTGCCGGAGACGCCGCGGCCGGTGGCCTACCGCACGCTGGCCTCCATCGTGGACGTCACGACCGGCGACCCCGACCAGACGCTGCGGATCCTGGGCGACCTCGACGCGATCACCTCGCTGGAGGACACCCGGCCGAGGCTGGACCGGGCGCAGCGGTGGATCGACACGCAGGTGGCCGCCGACCAGCGCACCCGGGTGCGCGAGGAGCCCGACGCGGAGCTGCTCGGCTCACTCGGCGACGATGCGCGCGACTCGCTGCGGCTGCTGGTCGAGGGGCTGGACGAGCACTGGTCGCTCGACGGGCTCACCACGCTGGTGTACGGCGTGCCGAAGGTGCGCGCCGGGCTGGCGGCGGACGCCAAGCCGACGCCCGAGGTGAAGACGGCGCAGCGGGCCTTCTTCGCGCTGCTCTACAAGCTGCTGGTCGGGCGCGACACCGGGCCCCGGCTGCCCACGCTGCTGCTGGCGGTGGGTGCGGACCGGGTGCGGAAGCTGGTCGGCGTGTGAAGGGGGTCTTCCTGATCACCGGGATCTCCGCCTCGGGCAAGTCCACGGTCGGGCAGGCGCTGGCCGAGCGGCTGCCCCGGTCGGCGCACGTACGGGGAGACGCGTTCAGGCGCATGGTGGTCAGCGGTGGCGAGGGGATGACGCCGGAGCCGTCGCAGGAAGCGCAGCGGGAGGCGCTGCGCCAGCTTCACCTGCGCTACCGGATCGCGGCGGCCGCGGCGGATCTGTACGTCGAGGAGGGGTTCACCCCGATCGTGCAGGACGTGGTGCTCGGACCGGAGCTGTCGCTGTTCGTGAAGCTGATCCGCACTCGTCCGCTGATGGTGGTCGTGCTGGCGCCCGACGCGGTCACCGTCGAGCGGCGCGAGCGGGAGCGGGCCAAGACGGGCTACGGCGCCTGGACGGTGGCGCAGCTCGACACGGCCCTGCGCCGCGACACCCCGCGCATCGGCCTCTGGCTCGACACCTCGGCGCAGACGCCCGCCGAGACCGTCGAGGAGATCCTGGCGAGGGCCGACGAGGCCGTGGTCGTCTGAGGAGTCGCCGACGAAGTCGGCAAAGGGTCGGCCGCCAAGGGGCCGGCTAGCGGGACTTGCGGCCGGTGCGCGGCCTGGGGGCCCGTCCGGGAGGCAGGACCTCGACGGAGGTCTTGCGGATGTGGTCGTAGACCAGCGAGGTCCGCACGTCGGCGATGTTGCGGTGGCGGGCGACGTGATCGAGGACGAAGTCGCGCAGATGGGTGGTGTCGCGGACGGCCACCTGGATGATGAAGTCGTCGCCGCCGGACACCACGAAGACGGCGAGCGTCTCGGGCAGCGCGGCGACGTAGTCGCGGAATCCCTCCACCGCCTCCCGGATCTTCGGATGCAGCCGGACGTGGATGAGCGCCTGCACCGGCCTGCCGATGGCGTCGAGGTTGACCTCGGCGTGGAAGCCCTCGATCACGCCGTCGCCGCGCAGCGAGCGCACCCGTTCGAGGCAGGTGGAGGCGGCGATGCCGATGCGTTCGGCGAGTTCGCGGTTGGTCTGGCGGCCGTCACGCTGCAGCTCGACCAGGATGGCCGTATCAAGTTCGTCCACGGGCCCATGCTCTCACGATGTTCCGAACTTTCTTCGGAATGGGCCTGTTGACGTTGCTCCATCGCCGAGACAAGCGCGAGTCTTCCTTAGCAAGTTCGGACAGAGGGAGACCTTGATGGTCATCATGGAGATCGACCGCCGCAGCGACCTGCCTACGAAGAAGCTGCCGGTCAAATGGGTGATCGTGGTGGATCGCGACCTGCCCCGCGGGCTGCAGGCGAACGCGGCGGCGTGTCTGGCGGCGTCGGTGAGCCAGGCGGCGCCGGCGATCCTGGGCTCGGGCGGGTTCGACGCCTCCGGTCAGGCTCACGCGGGCCTGCCGTGGACCGGCTGCACGGTGCTGGCCGCCCCGGCCGCGGTCGTCAAGCGCGTCAGGGACGACGCGGCGGGCGATCCGGAGCTGCTCGTCACGGACATGGCGGCGATCGCGCAGCGGGCCGACGTCTACGACGACTATCTGGCCGAGCTCGCCGGCGCCGCCGTGGAGGACCTGTCGTACTTCGCCGTGAGCCTGCTCGGGCCGCGCGCGGAGGTGGAGCGCCACACGGGCAGACTGCCCCTGCTACGCTAGCCGCACATATTTGACCTATCAGGTCAAGTCGGACAACAGTGCTCCTGAATCACATGTGACCCCAGGTCACGGGAAGAAAACAGTCCCAGGTGAACACATAGGTCCGCAATCAATGCAAGGCGTAGTCAAGCGACTTGCATGTGTGATGGTGAACCTTGACCACATGAACAGGCAGCCCTTCTCCGTCAGCGTAAGCGTCATCGTCCCCGCGATGAACGAGGCCGACAACCTGCCCCACGTCTTCGCGACCCTCCCCTCATGGATCGACGAGGTCATCCTCGTCGACGGCAACTCCAGCGACGACACCGTCGCGGTGGCGCGCACCCTCCGCCCCGATCTGCACGTGGTCACCCAGACCAGGCGCGGCAAGGGCAACGCGCTCATCGAAGGCTTCGCGGCGGCCAAGGGCGACATCATCGTCATGATCGACGCGGACGGATCCACCGACGGCAGGGAGATCTTCTCGTTCGTCACCGCGCTCGTCGACGGCGCCGACTTCGCCAAGGGCTCCCGCTACGCGCCCGGCGGGGGCTCCGACGACCTCAGCCGACTCCGCTCGCTCGGCAACAGAGCCCTGACGGGCCTGACGAACCTGCTGTACGGCACCTCGTACACGGACCTGTGCTACGGCTACAACGCCTTCTGGGCCCACCACCTCGCCGCCCTCGACCTCGACTGCGACGGCTTCGAGATCGAGACCCTGATGAACGTCCGCGCCGTCCAGGCCGGTCTGACCATCCGGGAGGTGCCCAGCCACGAGCGCTGCCGCATCCACGGCGAGAGCAACCTGCACGCCGTGCGCGACGGCCTGCGTGTGCTCAGGACGATCCTGCGCGAACGATTTCGCGCGGCGGACGCGCCCAGGACCCAGGTGGCACTCGTGAAGTGAGAGATGACATCCTCTGAATCATGCGCTACATCGTGATCGGAGCGGGGGCGATCGGCGGCACCATCGGAGCCCGGCTGCACCAAAGCGGGCACGACGTGCTGCTGATCGCCCGGGGGCCCCACTACGAAGCGTTGAAGAGTGCGGGCCTGCGCCTGATCACCCCGCACGACGACCTCCGGATGCACATCCCCGTGGCGGCCGGCCCGGTGCCGGTCCGCGAGGACGACGTGCTGATCCTGGCGACCAAGTCCCAGGACACGGTGGCCGCGCTCGACCCGTGGCCCAGGCACCTGCCCGTGGTCTGCGCGCAGAACGGCGTCGAGAACGAACGCGTCGCCCTGCGTAGGTTCGACCGGGTCTACGGCATGTGCGTGTGGCTGCCGGCCCAGCACACCGAGCCCGGCGTCGTGGCCTGCTACGGATCACCGCGCTCGGGTCTGCTGCACATCGGCTGCTACCCGCACGGCGCCGACGCGATGGCCAAGCAGATCGCCACCGACCTCGACGGCAGCTCCTTCATCGCGCTGCCCTCGCCCGAGGTGATGCGCTGGAAGTACGGCAAGCTGCTGGGCAACCTGAACAACGCCGTCGAGGCCCTCGTCGGCCACGGGCCCGGCGTGGAAGAGATCATGGAGCAGGCCCGTGCGGAGGGCATGGCGGTGCTCGAAGAGGCCGGCCTCGTCTACTCCACGCCCCGCGAGGAGCGCGAGCTCCGCCGCGACCGGGTGGAGGTGCTGCCGATCGGCGGCGAGACCCGCGACGGCGGATCGTCCTGGCAGAGCCTCGCCAGGGGCACCGGCTCGATCGAGGCCGACTACCTCAACGGGGAGATCGTCCTGCTCGGCCGCGAGCTCGGCATCCCCACCCCGGCCAACGCGGTGCTGCAGCGCGAGGCCAACAGGTTCGCGCGGGAGAGGCGGCGGCCGGGCTCGATGGAGCTGGAGACGCTGTCCGGGCTCATCGACGAGCGTTCCGCAGCCGGATCCCGCTGAACTCCAGCGTGCTCGCCGTCACCTGGCTCCAGAAGGGCCAGAGGTTGTCCAGCACGCGGAGCTGGATCCCGGCCTGCTCGTGCAGCTCCAGCAGGTCGCTGACCGGCTCCGGCGGGCCGAGCGGCCGCACCGGCACCCGCGCGACGACGGCGTGCGCGGGCTCCCCGACGGGCGAGAAGTGCTCGGCGGGCAGCCGGTAGGCGTACAGGCGGACATCCATGATCGCCCTGAGCCAGCCGTACTCGACCGCGTGCACCCGGTCCCCGCTCCCGGCGCCGATGATCCTCCCGGCGTCCTCCTCGGTGGTTCTCGGGCCCTTCCAGGCCATGGCTCGCGGGCAGGCGCGGGGGAACCAGTAGTCAGGGCAGCGGTCGGCGGCGACCGCCCAGACGTACGGCTCGCGTAGCTGCGAGGTCGGCGCGACGTGCGGGACGAACCGCTCGATGGTCGGATCTTCGGAGAAGTGCAGCACCTGGCCCGGCTCCGGTCTCATGAACGCCATCATCTCCGCAACCCCCTGCCACAGAGGGCATACCGCGCCGGAGTGTGGGCAGTTGAGACTCGCCTGAGACAAGGGGTGAGTTCAAATGATCTTCCTGGGTCTGTTACTGGTTCTGCTCGCCGGTGCCGCGGTCGTGTTGATCGCCACCGAGGAGAGCGCTAGGTATGTCCTGTTCGGCGTCACCTTCGAGCCGAACCACATCGAGATGTTTCTCGCGGGCGCGGCCACGGCGGCCGTCCTGCTGGTGGGCATCTGGCTGATCGCACAGGCTTCGCGCAGGTCGGCGCAGCGCCGTCGCCGGCTGCGCAGCGTCCGCGCCGACGCCTCCGACCGCGTGGCCAAGCTGGAGGAGGAGAAGCGGGAGCTGGAGCGCAAGCTCGAACACGAGCGCACCACCGACGACCGGCTGGTCGCCGGCCGCACGGAGAAAACCGCGCGGTGACCTCACCGGCGCGGGGGCCGGCCGCCCTCGCGCCGGAGGATCCGCCCGGAGATTCGCGGCATTCCGGCATGGGGGGTGTAATCTGCGAGGCGCTCTCCTCATGCACCCGGAGGTCGCATGCCCCCCACACGTGGCCGCCCTATCGCGATCAAACTCCTCATCCTCCTCCTCGTACCCCTGACCTCGCTGGTCGGCCTATGGGCCTTCGCCGCCGCCCTGACCGCGGGCGACGGGCTGCGCATGCTGGAGATCGACGAGCTGGCGACCAACCTCGCGGCCCCCTCCGAACAGCTCACCACCCACCTGCAGAACGAGCGCCTGTCCTCGGTGCAGTACGTGACCGCGCGACGCAACAACACCGGGCTGGTCGTCCAGCGCGACATCACCGACAAGGCAGTGCGGTCCTTCCGCGAGCTGGCCGGCGCGCAGCGCAACCTCAGCCCGGAGATGACCGCGCAGCTCACCAACCTCTACCGCAAGCTCGACCAGCTCCCTCAGCTCAGGCGCGAGGTCGACAGCCTCAACTCCACCCCGCTCGACCTGATCAACGGCTACAGCCAGATCGTGGACGCGTCCTTCCGCCTGTACGACGCGATGATCCTGGTGCCCGAGATGTCGCTCTACCGCAACGTCAAGGCGCTGGCCATGCTGGGCGAGGCCAAGGAGCTGCTGTCCCGCGAACGGGCCATGATCACGCTGATCGTCAGCCGGGGCAGGATGGGCACCGGCGAGCGTGAGGCCTTCGCCGACATGGTCGCCACCCGGCGCCTGCTCTGGTCCCAGGCGCTGTCCAACCTCGACGACGAGCTGCGCACGCCGTACCAGCGGCTCATCATCTCGCCGATCTACACCGAGTTCATCGAGACCGAGGACGCCATGAAGGGGCAGGCCATCATGAACGGCCTGCCCGCCACCGCGGCCACCTGGCCGGTCGACGCGAACAACCTGTGGAAGGCCATCGAGCGCAACCAGCGCAACTCCAGCCAGGCCGTCGCGGAGCGCATCACGCCCGCCGCCGCCGGCATCCTCGCCAAGATCGGCGTGGCGGGCGGCGCCGGGCTGCTCGCCGTGGTCGCCTCCATCCTGCTGTCGCTGCGCTTCCGCAAGCGCCTGGTACGCGAGCTCGCCGGACTGCGCGACGCCGCCACCGAGCTGGCCGAGGTGCGGCTGGTCCAGCTGGTCGATCGGTTGCGTACGTCCGCGAACCCGTCCTCGTCGGCCGAGGTCGAGCCGCTGGAGGTCAAGGCCGAGACCTCCGAGGTACGCGACATCGTCCAGGCGTTCAACAACGTGCAGTCCACGGCCGTGGAGGCCGCGGTGAGCCAGGCCAGGCTGCGCCACGGCGTCAATCAGGTCTTCGTCAACCTGGCCAGGCGCAACCAGTCGCTGCTGCACCGCCAGTTGCTGCAGCTGGACGGCATGGAGCGGGGCACCGAGGACCCGACGGTGCTGGAGGACCTGTTCAAGCTCGACCACCTGACCACCCGTATGCGCCGGCACGCGGAGAGCCTGATCATCCTGTCGGACCAGACGCCGGGCCGTGGCTGGCGCAACCCCGTGCCGATCATGGACGTGCTGCGCGCCGCCGTGGCCGAGGTGGAGGAGTACCAGCGGGTGGAGGTGCTGCAGCCGCCGCCGCTGGCGCTGACCGGCGCCGCCGTCACCGACGTCGCGCACCTGATGGCCGAGCTGGTCGAGAACGCCACGCTGTTCTCGCCGCCGCGGACCCGGGTGGACCTGCGCACCACGGCCACCCCGAACGGGCTCACCGTCGAGGTGGAGGACCGCGGCCTGGGCCTGCCCCGGACCGAGCTCGACGAGCTCAACACCCGTCTCGCCGAGAAGCCGGAGTTCGACCTGGCGCAGAGCGACCGGCTGGGCCTGTTCGTGGTCGGCCGGTTGGCGTCCCGGCACGGGATCAAGGTCTCGCTCAGCCCGTCGCCCTACGGCGGTCTGACCGCGAGCGTGTTCCTGCCGTCGTCCCTGCTGACGGACCTGGCGGTGCCGGCCGGGCGCTAGAGCCTGAGGAACGGCTCGCTGAAGTGGGCGGTGGCGAGGATGGCGTGCTCGGCCCGCAGCTCGGCGAGCACCTCGGCGCGAGTGGCGGCGGCCCGGTCCGGGTCGTCGTCGTAGAGGTAGCGCACGGCCGGGTCGTCGAGCTGCACCGGGTGGAGCACGAGATCACCGGTCATGGCGAGGTCGCCGGCCCGGGCGATCTGGTGCCCGGGCGTGTGTCCGGGCGCCAGGTGGACGCGCACGCCCGGCGCGATCTCCGCGTCGCCGTCGACGACCTGCAGCTGCCCCTTGAGCGGGGTGACGACCTGGTCGAGCATCGGGCCGCGGGCGGCGTCGAACTCGGCCTGCTGGAGCACGTAGCGGGCGTTCTCGAACAGCGGCCGCCCGTCGGCGACGGCCCCACCGGCGTGGTCGCTGTGCAGGTGCGTGAGGATCACGGTGCCGATCTCGGCGGGCTCGACGCCCGCGGCGGCCAGCTCGCCCCGCAGGGTGCCGGGAACCGGCGCCCAACTCGACGCCGGTGAGTCGACGCCGCCGATGCCCGTGTCGACGAGCGTCAGACGGCCGGCGGGATCGCGGAGCAGGTAGCAGTGGAAATGGAGGGTCCACTGCGCCTCGGCGAGACTCCCTCCCGGGAACATCTCCGCCAGCGGGCGGCGGATCGCCTCCCCCATGGGGCCCACGGCGTCACAGAGCGGCGTCACTTCGACGCCCGCGATGACCTTCGACTGGTGCGGCATCCGCCCAGACTAGGCGGCCACGGGGTGACGCGGAACGTACTCGTTCTCCAGGTCCGCGGCGAAGACGGCGCGGCAGCAGTGGGCGCACCGGTACATGATCGGGCCCTCGTCGAGCTCGTTGTGACAACGTGGGCAGTGGGTGGTGTTCATGTCATCCCCCTAGGATTCTTCTTCTTCCATGGAAGCCCGTACGCATTGCAAAGGTCCTGCAGAACGCTTGAGGGCTTCGTGTCGTTCTTCACACCCGGCGTGGCGACGTCCCGCCCGCGGTGGAGTGACAAGAACATTGTTACGGACTGCTACCCCAAGCGCGGGTAAAGACACGAGAACCGCCCGGGAATAGCTCAACAGGGCTAGGCGTTGACTGGGCAGCGACGTGTGATACGTTGCGTCCAGCGTTGAGCTCAGGCTCCGCTGTTTCCTTCCCCGGGCCCCCTTGCAGAGGCCGGCACGGGCTTCTTCATCACTTCACCGCCGACTCCGTTCGGCGCACCCTCAAGGGGTCACCATGTCTGTCAACACCCTTCCCCGTCAGCGTGCCCACACGTCCGACACCAGTCAGGTCGCGGGCCTGCTGGACGTACAGGACCGGGCCGCCTTCATCCGCACCGGAAACCTGCCCGCACCCGACGACGTCCGGCTGCACCCGGACAAGGCCAAGCAGCTCGGGCTGCGCCCCGGCGACCATGTCGTCGCCTCGGCGAGCGGCGGCAAGCTGGTCGGCGTCGAGGCCGTCAACGGCCGGACCGAGTGGCGGCACCGGCCGCACTTCGGCGACCTGACGCCCGTGCACCCGCGCGAACGCCTCCACCTGGAGACCGAGTCGCTCAGCACCCGCGTCATCGACCTGTTCGCGCCCATCGGCAAGGGCCAGCGCGGCCTCATCGTCGCCCCGCCCAAGGCCGGCAAGACCATGGTCCTGCAGGCGATGGCGGCCGCCATCACGCGTAACCACCCCGACGTGCACCTCATGCTGCTCCTGGTCGGCGAGCGGCCCGAAGAGGTCACCGACATGCGCGCCTCGGTGCGCGGCGAGATCTTCTCCTCCACCTTCGACCACCCCGACCGTGACCACACCCGCATCGCCGAGCTGGCCATCGAGCGGGCCAAGCGGCTGGTCGAGAACGGCGAGGACGTCGTCCTGCTGCTCGACTCCCTGACGCGGCTCGGCCGCGCCTACAACAACGTGGCGCCCGGCGGCGGGCGCGTGCTCACCGGCGGCCTCGACGCCACCGCCCTGTACCCGCCCAAGCGCTTCTTCGGCGCCGCGCGCAACGTGGAGGGCGGCGGCTCGCTGACGATCCTCGCCACCGCGCTGGTCGACACCGGCTCCCGGATGGACAACAGTCTGTACGAGGAGTTCAAGGGCACCGGCAACATGGAGCTGCACCTGGTGCGCGACCTGGCGGAGCGCCGCCTGTACCCCGCCGTCGACCTCGACGCCTCCGGCACCCGGCGGGAGGAGATCCTCCTGCCCGAGCGGGAGCGCCGGGCCGTGTGGCGGCTGCGCCGCATGCTGGGCTCGCTGGGCAGGCAGCAGGGCCTGGAGATGCTCATCGGCAAGCTCCGCGAGACCACCTCCAACGCCGAGTTCATCCTGCAGGCGAGTATGTGACCGACAATGAACACATGCTGGCCGACATCGTCGAACATCTCGCCTGCCCCGTCTGCCGACGGCCGCTGCGGCTGGAGCACCCCGCGCTCAGGTGCGCGAACGGGCACGGCTACGACGTCGCCAAGCAGGGATACGTCAGCCTGCTGGTCGGCTCCCGGCCACCGGGCACGGCCGACAGCACGGCCATGGTCGCCGCCCGCGCCGACTTCCTGAACGCGGGCCACTACGCCCCGCTCGCCCGAGCCCTCGCCCAGGCCGTGAGCGCCAGGGTCACGCGTGATTTTCCCGCCGAATCGTTCGCACACCCGGCTGACGGCAGCGCGACGGAGGCGTACGGTGGGGCGGAAGTGAGCATTGGTCATGAAAGGCGACAGGCGTGGCTGGGAAGGCGGCCGGTCGTCGTCGACGCGGGCACCGGGACCGGTTACTACCTGGCGGCCGTGCTCGAAGCGACGGCGCAGGGCATCGGGATGGCGTTCGACGTGTCCAAACATGCCGTACGCCGGGCCGCGCGGGCGCATCCCCGGCTGGGCGCGTTCGTGGCGGACGTCTGGCGGCCGCTGCCGATCCTGGACGGGACGGCGGATGTGGTGATCAACGTGTTCGCACCCAGGAACGGGCCCGAGTTCCGCAGGATTCTGCGGCCCGGTGGCGCGGTGATCGTCGTGACCCCCGCGCCGGAGCACCTGAGTCCGCTGGTCGAGGAGCTGGGACTGCTCTCGGTGGACGCCGAGAAAGAGAGCCGGCTGGCTCGCAGCCTGGAAGGGTTCACCGAGGCGCGGCGGCGGGAGGTGGCGTTCGACATGGAGCTGGGACCTGCCGACATCCTCGGAGTGGTGGGGATGGGGCCCAGCGCGTGGCACACTGACACAGCCCAGCTAGAGCAACGGATTTCGTCCTTTTTCTCCCGCAACGGCGGGAAAAGGCGGGAAAAAGTGGTCGCGAGGGCGAGATTTCACCTATCTACCTTCGAGGTGACATCTGAGTCAAGGGATGTCGCTTGACGGGCGTATGAGGCACATGTTACTGATGGGGCATTTAGTCCGAAATTCCCCCACATTCCTGGAGTATTTCCGCGACGCAGGCGCAATACTGGACGGCAGCCCACGCCCTGAAGGCACGGGTTAGCAGAGGGAGGGGGCGCGACCGGATGAAGGCCGAGGAACGCTGGCACGCCAGGTTCCGGGCGTCGCGCATGTCGCTGCCATCCTGGGCACGTCTGGCCCCCAACCGCTCGATCTACCGCTCCAACGTCACCGGGACGTGGGAGGTCTACGCCTGGGACCGCGCGACCGGCGCCACCCGCCAGGTCACCGACAGGCCCCGCGGCACCGTCCACGCCGCAATCGACCCGACCGGCCAGTGGATCTACTGGTTCGCCGACACCGAGGGCGAAGAGGTCGGCGTGTGGCAGCGCCAGCCGTTCAACGGCGGCCCCGACGAGCCCGCCGCCCCCGACCTGGCACCCGGCCAGCCGAGCGGCATCGCCCTGTCGGCCACCGGCGTCACCGCGATCAGCCTGGCCGGCGAGGGCGCCTTCACCATCCACCTGGTCTCCAAGGGCCAGCCGTCCCGCCTGCTGTACGAGCACACGGAGGCCGCCTGGGTCGCCGACATGTCGCTGGACGGCGAGCTCGTCGCGATCAACCACGGCGAGTACGGCGACTTCCGCCACCCCGCGCTCCGCGTCGTCCGGCAGTCCGGAGAGGTCGTCGGCGAGCTCCACGACGGCCCCGGCAAGGGCGTGGCCGGCCTCACCTTCGCCCCCGTGCCGGGCGACCACCGCATGCTCGCCCTGCACGAGCGCCGCCACCGTTCCGAGCCCCTGGTGTGGGATCCGGAGACCGGCGAGCAGCGTGAGATCTGGCTGCGGGACACCGGCGACCTGACCGCCGACTGGTACCACGACGGCCGTGGCCTGCTGCTGCGCCGCGACGACCGGGCCCGCACCTACCTGCACCGCTACGACCTGGCAGGCGGCGGGCTGACCCTGATCGAGACGCCGCTCGGCGTGATCGAGGAGGCGACGCCCCGCCCCGGCGGCTACGTCGAGTACTCCTGGTCGAGCGCCTCCCGCCCGCCCGTCATCCGCTCCACCAACGGCCAGGTCGTGCTGAACGCCGGCGGTCCCGCCGCGCCGCCGAGCGTCCCGGTCGAGGACCTCGACGTCGAAGGCCCCGGCGGGCGCATCCACGCGCTCGTCTCGCGGCCGGAGAACGCCGTCGCGCCCTTCCCCACCGTCTTCCTCCTGCACGGTGGCCCGTCCAAGCACGACCGTGACGCCTTCTCCCCGGAGGTGGCGGCCTGGGTCGACGCCGGCTTCGCCGTGGTCCGGGTCAACTACCGCGGCTCGACCGGCTACGGCTCCAAGTGGCGCGACGCCCTGTACGGCGAGGTCGGGCACATCGAGCTCGCCGACGTCGCGGCGGTGCGCCAGTACGTCGTCGATCGCGGCATCTCCGATCCCGGGCGGCTCATCCTGGCCGGCACCGCCTGGGGCGGCTATCTGACGCTGCTCGGCCTCGGCACCCAGCCGGGCCTGTGGGCCGCCGGGATCGCGGCCGTCCCGATCGCCTGCCACCGCACCTCCTACGAGGACGAGACAGGGAGCCTGCGCGCGCACCACCGGGCGCTGTTCGGCGGCTCGCCGGACGAGCATCCGGAGCGCTACGCCGCCAGCTCGCCGATCACCTACGTCGACCAGGTCAAGAGCCCCGTGCTCATCCTGTCCGGCGAGAACGACCTGCGCTGCCCGCTGCGTCAGATCAACCAGTACGTCAGCCAGCTGGCCGAGCACGGCCGCGAGCACGAGGTCTACACCTACGACGCCGTCCGGGAGAGCCTGGTGGTCGCCGAGCGCCTCGCGCAGACGACGCTGCAGCTGGAGTTCGCCCGCAAGCACGTGAACGGCCGCTGACGAGCACTGGCAAGCACTGACGGGCACGGGGGCACTGACGAGCGCTGACGTGTGACCCGGCGGTCAGCGGGCGCGCAGGACCAGGATGGCCAGGTCGTCGGCGCTCGGCTCGACCGCGAAGTCCGCGGCCCCTCTGCGGATCCGCTCGGCCACGGCTCTGGCCGACAGCCCCGCGCACTCGGCGAGCATCTTGGCCAGGCCGCCGTCGTCGTCGAGCAGGCGGCCGTCCGACCGCCGCTCGGTCACCCCGTCGGTGACCGCGAGCAACACGTCGCCGTGGTCGAGGTGGATGGTGTCGGCCTCGAACACCACCTCCTGGAAGACGCCGAGCAGCGACTGCGGGGTGGTCACCGCCTCCACCTCGCCGTTCGCCCTGAGGCACAGCGCCTCGGGGTGACCGGCGGACACCAGCCGCACCTCCAGGCCCGTCTCCACCGGCGTGATGTCGCCGTGCAGCAGGGTCAGGAACCTGGCCCGCTCCCCCTCTTCGAGGATCGCCTGGTTGAGGCGGCCGAGCACGGCGGCCACGCCGTAGCCCTCGCGGGCGAGCAACCGCAGTGTGTGGCGGGCCAGACCGGTGACGGCGGCGGCCTCGGGACCGGTGCCGCAGACGTCGCCGATCGCGAACCGCCAGCAGTCGTCGCCGGCCTTGAACAGGTCGTAGAAGTCGCCGCCGACCTCGTTGACCTCGCCTGCGGGCTCGTAGACGACGCCGTAGTCGAGGCCGGGCACCTCCGGCTCGCTCGGTGGCAGCAGGCTGCGCTGCAGGGCGCGGTTGGCGGCGGCCTGCTGGGCGTACACCCTGGCGTTGTCGGTGGCCAGCGCGGCGCGCCTGCCGATGTCCTCGGCGAACTGGATGACCTCGTCGGTGAAGCGGTCGGGCCGGCCCAGGCACATCACCCCGAGGCCGCGGCCCCTGGCGGTCAGCGGGACGGCGAGCACCTGGGAGTCGGCCAGGTGGAAGGTCGAGGCGACGCGGGTGCCGACGGCGCTCACGTCCATCTCGGCGAGCTGCTCGCGCAGCCCGTCGATCCTGGCCTCGTCGGCGTGCCACAGGTAGACCAGGCGCAGCGGCCCGGACGCGCTGTCGGCGGTGTAGACGGCGCACCAACTGCTCAGCCGGGGCACCACGATCTGGGCGATGATGGCGGGCACCATGTCGGGATCGAGCGTGCCGGCCAGCAGATCGCTGGCGTCGGCGAGGAAGCCCAGCCAGTGTGGCCCTCTGGAGGTGTGCTCCAGCCACTCCGAACCCACTTGGTCCGGAGAGCCAGGTAGCGTGAGCCTAGCCCAGTGGACACGGGAATCGCCCGCGAAGGTGATCCCCCACTGCTCCACGTTGACGGAAGGAGCCTTCGGATCGCCCTGTGACGTGCTTCGCTGCCTCAGCTCGACCTGGACAGCATCTCCGTAATGCTTCCAGATCATCTCAAACGGCTCGTCTACGACCTGTGCCGCAAGATCGCCCGCGACCTGCTCGGCGATATGGAGCATGCCTCCGGTGGCCCACGCGGTCATCACCTCGCGCGTGAACCTCATCGCATCCATCACAGCGGTCTCGTCGGGCGCGAACGTAGCCGCGAGCACCGCATGAGCAGAAGCAGTCATCCCACCGTGCCTACCACACTTCCCGTTGACTTGGGGTAAATCCAAGGACAGGACTACGAGCTACTCATCGTGACAGACTTGAATCACTCGTCGGAGTCACCCGCGAGTGAAGGAGGCCCCATGACAACGGCCAAGACCGTGCCGACTGCTGAGGAGAGGACCTACACCGAGGCGGATCTCGTCCCGATCCTGGAGACGCTGTTCTCCTGGCGTGACGGTGACTTCCGGCGTCGGGTCCCGCACGCGCCTGACGGCGTGCTCAGCGAGGTGCGGTTGCTGCTCAACGAGGTGGCAGACCGTCGTGAGCACCTCACCAACGAACTGAGCAGAGTACGCCGAGAGGTTGTCAAGGAAGGCCGGTTCGGCGAGCGGCTGACGCCGGGGCCGGGCGTGGGGGCCTGGGCCGAGAGCGTGGAGTCGGTCAACGCGCTGATCGACGCCCTCGTCAGCCCGGTGAGCGGCGCCGCGGACGTCATCGACGCGGTTGCGAAGGGTGACCTCTCGCGCCGGATCGACCTCGACCGCTCGGCCCGCGGTGAGGTGCGCCGGCTCGGCAAGGCCATCAACGGGATGGTGGACCAGCTCGCCCTGTTCAACTCCGAGGTGACCCATGTGGCCAGGGAGGCCGGCACCGAGGGACGGCTCGGCGGCAGCGCCAACCTGCGGGGCATGTCCGGGAGCTGGCGCGACCTCACCGAGGCGGTCAACACCATGTCGTCCCGCGTGGCCGCGCAGGTGCGCGACATCGCGGTGGTGACCACCGCGGTGGCCAAGGGCGACCTGAGCCGCAAGGTGACGGTCGACGCGGTGGGCGAGATGTTCGAGCTGAAGAACACCGTCAACACCATGGTCGACCAGCTGTCCGGCTTCGCCGAGGAGGTGACCCGAGTCGCCCGCGAGGTCGGCACCGAGGGTCAGCTCGGCGGCCAGGCGCAGGTGACGGGCGTGTCGGGCGTCTGGAAGGACCTCACCGACAACGTCAACTTCATGGCCAACAACCTGACCTCCCAGGTGCGCAGCATCGCCACCGTGGCGACCGCGGTGGCGCAGGGCAACCTGTCCAAGAAGATCACCGTCGATGCCCAGGGCGAGATCCTCCAGCTCAAGGACACCCTCAACACGATGGTGGACCAGCTGTCCTCCTTCGCCGACGAGGTGACCCGAGTCGCCCGCGAGGTCGGCACCGAGGGCAAGCTGGGCGGTCGCGCCGAGGTCAAGGGCGTGTCGGGCGTCTGGAAGGACCTCACCGACAACGTCAACTCGATGGCCAACAACCTGACGTACCAGGTCCGCAACATCGCCCAGGTGACCACGGCCGTCGCCAACGGCGACCTCACCCGCAAGATCGACGTCGACGCCCAGGGCGAGATCCTGGAGCTCAAGTCGACCATGAACACGATGGTCGACCAGCTGTCGTCCTTCGCCTCCGAGGTCACCCGAGTCGCCCGCGAGGTCGGCACCGAGGGCCAGCTCGGCGGCCAGGCGCAGGTACGCGGCGTCTCCGGGGTCTGGAAGGACCTCACGGAGAACGTCAACTCGATGGCCAACAACCTGACCTCCCAGGTGCGCCAGATCGCGGCGGTGTCGTCGGCGGTGGCGCAGGGCAACCTGTCCAAGAAGATCACCGTCGACGCCCAGGGCGAGATCCTCCAGCTCAAGGACACCCTCAACACGATGGTGGACCAGCTGTCCTCCTTCGCCGACGAGGTGACCCGAGTCGCCCGCGAGGTCGGCACGCAGGGGCAGCTCGGCGGCCAGGCGCGGGTGCAGGGCGTGTCGGGCGTCTGGCAGGACCTCACCGACAACGTCAACTTCATGGCGAACAACCTGACGTACCAGGTGCGCAACATCGCCGAAGTGACCACCGCGGTCGCCAACGGCGACCTCACCCGCAAGATCGACGTGGACGCGCAGGGTGAGATCCTCGCGCTGAAGACCACCATCAACCGGATGGTCGACCAGCTGTCGTCCTTCGCCTCCGAGGTCACCCGAGTCGCCCGCGAGGTGGGCTCCGAGGGCCAGCTCGGCGGCCAGGCCCGCGTCGAAGGCGTCGAAGGCACCTGGAAGCGGCTCACCGAGAGCGTCAACGAGCTGGCGGGCAACCTCACCACCCAGGTCCGCGCCATCGCCACCGTGACCAGCGCCGTGGCGCGCGGCGACCTGACCCGCTCGATCGCCGTCGAGGCGCAGGGCGAGCTGGCGGAGCTCAAGGACTACATCAACTCGATGGTGGCCAACCTCCGCGAGACCACCCAGGCCAACCAGGAGCAGGACTGGCTCAAGTCCAACCTGGCCCGCATCTCCCGGCTCATGCAGGGTCACCGCGACCTGTTCGAGGTCGCCAAGCTGACGATGAGCGAGCTGACGCCACTGGTGTCGGCCCGCTACGGCGCCTTCTACGGGGTCGACCCCGAGGGCGAGCACGAGCTGCTGCTGATCGGCGGCTACGGCGTACGGCCCGAACGGGGCCCGCGCCAGCGCTTCGCCATCGGCGAGGGCATCGTCGGCCAGGCGGCCGCGGAGGGCCGCCACATCATCCTCGACGACGTGCCACCGAAGTTCATCACCATCGACAGCGGGCTCAGTCAGTCGACCCCCGCGCAGATCGTGGTGCTGCCGATCCTGTTCGAGAGCCGCGTGCTCGGCGTGCTGGAGCTGGCCTCCTTCACCCCGTTCGGCGAGGTCCACCTGGACTTCCTGACGCAGCTCGTGGAGACCATCGGCGTCACCATGAACACGATCATCGCCAACTCGCGGACCGAGGACCTGCTGACCGAGTCGCAGCGCCTCACCCGCGAGCTGCAGGAGCGCTCCCACGAGCTGCAGCGCCAGCAGGAGGAGCTGCGCAGGTCCAACGCCGAGCTGGAGGACAAGGCGGCCCTGCTGGCCAAGCAGAACCGCGCGATCGAGATCCAGAACTTCCAGATCGAGCAGGCCCGCCGGACTCTGGAGGAGCGCGCCGAGCAGCTCGCGGTCTCCTCCCGCTACAAGTCCGAGTTCCTCGCCAACATGTCCCACGAGCTGCGCACGCCGCTCAACAGCCTCCTGGTGCTGGCCAAGCTGCTCACCGAGAACGCCGAGGGCAACCTGACCTCGCAGCAGGTCGAGTTCGCCCGCACCATCCACGGCGCCGGCTCGGCGCTGCTCCAGCTCATCAACGACATGCTCGACCTGTCCAAGGTCGAGGCGGGCCGGATGGACATCCACCCGATCCAGGTGTCGCTGCCGAAGCTGGTCGACCTGCTGGAGGCGGCGTTCGCCCCGCTGGCGGCCGACAAGGGCCTGACGCTCACCGTGGACGTCGATCCGGACGTGCCGCAGGAGCTGCGCGCCGACGAGCAGCGCCTGCAGCAGGTGCTGCGCAACCTGCTGTCCAACGCGGTGAAGTTCACCCCGAAGGGCGAGGTGAAGCTGCGGGTGGTGCCGGCCCCCGACGACGTCGACTTCGACGACGAGACCCTGCACGCCGCCCACGACCTGCTCGCCTTCCAGGTGGTCGACACCGGCATCGGCATCGCGCCGGACAAGCGCGAGGTCATCTTCGAGGCGTTCAGGCAGGCCGACGGCACCACCAGCCGCAAGTACGGCGGCACCGGCCTCGGCCTGGCCATCTGCCGGGACATCGCCCGGCTGCTCGGCGGCGAGATCCACGTGGACAGCGAGCTGGGCAAGGGCAGCACGTTCACCCTCTACCTGCCCGCCTCCTACACCGGCCCGCTCGCGGCCACCGACGGCGGCGCGCCCCGCAGGCAGCTCATGACCGCCTCCGTCGAGGAGCCCGAGGCGCCGGAGCCCCCGATGCCGCTGGACCTGCCGCTGCCCGAGCTGGTCGAGGCGCCGGTCGAGAGCAGCCAGTGGCAGGGCGACGACCCGCTCAGCGGCGCGAAGATCCTCATCGTCGACGACGACATCCGCAACGTGTTCGCGCTGACCAGCGTGCTGGAGCGACACGGCTCCACGATCGTCTACGCTGAAAACGGACGTGAGGGGATCGAGCAGCTCGAACGGAACGAGGATGTCGCGCTCGTGCTGATGGACATCATGATGCCGGAGATGGACGGCTGGGCGACGACGTCCGCCATCCGGCGCATGCCGCAGTTCGCCGACCTGCCGATCATCGCGCTGACCGCCAAGGTCATGCGCGGAGACCGTGAGAAGAGCATCGCCTCGGGCGCATCGGACTATGTGCCCAAGCCGGTCGATGTGGATCGCCTGCTCGAAAGGCTGCGCGGCTGGCTCAGCCGAGGGCGGACCCCCGTGACCGACTCATCACCCGAAGGGTCGTGATCGATGTCCGATCGAGCGAAGATCCTCCTGGTCGATGACCGCGAGGAGAATCTGATCGCGCTTGAGGCCATCCTCAGCTCGCTCGACCTGGTGCCGGTGCGCGCCAGGTCCGGCGAGGAGGCGCTCAAGGCGCTGCTCAACACCGAGTTCTCGCTCATCCTGCTGGACGTGCGGATGCCCGGCATGGATGGGTTCGAGACCGCCGCGCACATCAAGCGGCGTGAGCGCACCCGTAACATCCCGATCATCTTCCTGACGGTGGTCGACAGCGCGCCCGACTACGCCTTCCGGGGCTACGCGGCCGGCGCCGTCGACTACCTCACCAAGCCGTTCGACCCGTGGGTGCTGCGGGCCAAGGTGTCGGTGTTCAGCGAGCTGTACAACATGAACAAGCGGCTCGCCGAGCAGGCCTCCCTCCTGCGCGACCGCCTCGCCGGCGAGCTGCCGCCGGGCGCGGGCGAACAGGGCGCGGTCCTGCCGGAGCTGTCCCGGCGGCTCACAGCCGTCGAGGAGGAGCTCGCCCGGGTGCGCGAGCTGGCCCGCAAGTCCCAGGATCCCGCCCTCACCAGCCCCCTCACCGACCTCGCCGACCGCGTCGCCAGCCTCCGCTCCGGCTTCGACGCCCTCGCGTAACAACCCCTCCTCGGGCACCTTCCCTCGGCAAGCCCCTCTCCTCCGGGGCCACTCTGGGAAAGCCCCTCCTCCCAAAGGAACTTCTCGCCTCTCGGGGCCGCTCTGGCGGAGACCTCTCCTCTCGGAGGAGATGCTTTTACGGCCTGCCCGGGAGGGCCCGCCCGCCGGCGACGCCGTCTGGGGGGTCGCTGCTGTCAGTGTCTGGCGCGTTCGAGGGCGTCCCAGAAGCCGCGGCGCAGGGCGTGGCGGACCTCGTCGTGCAGGAGGAAGTCGATCGGGAGGGAGGAGCCCTGGAGCAGGCGGGCCTCCAGGTCCGAGGGCATCCGGGGTTTGCGGGCGAGGACGGCCTCAAGCCAGAGGGCGGGGGCGTCGCGGGCCACGGACTCGCCGAAGTCGTGGCCTTCCCGGTGGGCGGACTTGACCGCGTCGGACAGCGTGGTGGCTCCGGCCGTGGCGGCGGACGGCGGCGCGACGGGCGCGGACTGCGGGCCCGTGTAGGCGCCGAGCTGTGACGGCTGGTAGGTGCCGCTGCTGGCCGGGGAGGAGAACTGGCCGGTCGTCGGCGACTGCTGCTGCATGGGGCCGGTGGCCGGCGCCGACTGCTGCGAAGGCGAGGGCGAGGGCGGATCGGGATAGGAGTAGGTGGGCAGCGCGGGCGGATTGGAGGACTGCCCGCGGCCGGCGGAGGGACCGTTGGAGGACGGCTGGCTCTGCGCCTGGGCGCCCGAGTGGTGGGCGGCGTGACTGCCGGAGTGCGGCGAGGCGTGGCTGCCGGTGCTCGACGAGGCGGACGGCAGCGACGACTGCATCGCCGACGGCAGCGACGGGGCCGGCAGCGAAGGCGGCGGCGACGAGGTGGCGGGCGGCAGCGAGTGGGAGCCGTGGCCGTTGCTGACCGCCTGGTGGTGGCCGTTGGACGCCTCGCTCGTGCCGGTCACCAGGGTGACGTAGGGGCGCAGGTTGGCGCCGCCGAGCTCGATGAGGTCGTCGCTCTCCTGCCTGAGCGTGCGGGACACGGCCCAGCTCGCGTCGGCGGCGATGTGCACCACGGTGACCCTGATGCCGAGGTCCTGCGCATCGCAGACCACCTGGGCCAGGTCCTCGTCGCCGCTGACCACGACCGCGTCGCAAATGGCGCTGTTGCGGGCCAGGGTCATCAGGTCGCGGTGGACCTGCGCGTCGACGCCCTCGCGGCGGCCCGGCCGGATGCGCGACAGGCGCAGCTTGAGGCCGGGGATGTCGGCGAGCACGTCGTGCTCGGGGGTGCGGCGGCCTTCGACCGTCGCTTCGTACCAGTAGCAGCGCAGCAGCGGCAGGCCGGTACGCTCACCTGACAGGCCCGACAGGAGCTGCAGCAGACCTGGGTAGTCCCAGGAGACGGATTCGCGATGGCGGGTCCCATGTACGGCCATCGCGCCGTCGGCCAGCAGATAGCCAGCGTCCACGAACAGCGCGCAGCGATCCACTGACACCGCCCCTTTCTTGGTGGTCCGACTTGCTGGCTCTGCACCGTCAGAGCCGGACTCGGCGGCCCTGTCTCAGGGTAATGAAAGCTGGTGATCGTGCGAGGGTTAATCCCGACGATTCGCCCCTGGACCTGCGCGGTGCCTCGCCAATTAGGCGAACCGTACCAGTTTGTCCTGATATCGGTCACGGTCGTGCTCGCACACTCACGGCGGCGACTCCGAACAGCACGACGTCCTTCTCCGCGACGATCGCCAGCCCCGGGCGGGCCCTGAGTTCGGCGCTGACCGTATCGACGTCGACACCGAACGTCATCTCCGCCACACCGTTGGAGGAGCCGTCGAACACGTTCGCCGGATCCCGGTCGCCCCCGGCCGGCTCCAGTGGGCCGGAGCCGAGCGACACCTTGTCACCGCCGAGGTCGGCGTCGCCCTCCCAGGTCACCAGCTCCGCCCTCGCGGGCGAGCCGGCGGGCTCCAGCCCACCGAGCGGCATCCGTACCGGCCCCGTCCCGCCGCCGATCACGGCGGCGCCGTCGAGCACGACAGCCTGGCTGTACGGCCTGCGCGGGTCGGTGACGACCACCACGAGACTCCACCCCGCGTGCCCCCCGAGCCCAGCACGAACAGCCACCCCCACCGGCGCGACGGCTTCCGCCGGCGGGCGTGTCCCAGGGTCGGACTGCGGGTCGCCCATCGGCGCAGCCGCCTCGTCGGATGACGGATCGGATTCGTAGTCGGATTCGTAGTCGGATGGCAGGGCGCCCATCGGTGCGTCCGCCGCCCACCAGGTTCCCTGGCGGCGGACGCCGCCGACCAGGCCGGTGACGTCCGCGTACGCCTGGTAGGCGGGTCCTGCGGGCAGGTCGCGGTGGGCCACCTGGCTGGGGAGGATGGTCACGTAGCGCTTGCGGCCCGGGGGCCTGAGCTTGATGGGGCCGGCTTCTGTGGCGGTCGCGGACCAGTAGAGGCCCGCCCAGACGACGCGGCCCCCCTTGGGCAGGGCGAGTTCGGCTCCGCTGGAGGCGTGGGTGCCGGCCGCCCTGTCCTCGTCGAGCAGGCGCATCGGCCACAGGTCGTTGTCACGCTGGTCTCCCCTGCGGAGCCGGGCCTCCAGGCAGTCCTCGCGCTCGGCCGGGCAGGTCAGGAACGAGTTGCCGACCGCCCTGACGGTGACCTTGCCGTCGGCGGCGAATCTGGCGGGGACACCGGAGGGCCGCACCCCCGTGGCGGCCCTCGCGGTGAGCTTGACGGAGCCGGCCTCGACCCGCAGGGCAGGCCTCTTACCCACCGGCGCCTCGGCGGCCACCTGCACCCGCAGGAACACCGCCGTCCTGCGCCCCGGAGCCAGCGGCCTCCTGGCACACCTCGCTCCGCTCCCGGCCGGACGGCACGACCAGCCGTCCGCGATCCCCACCGGCCGTACGGGAGCGCCCCAGCCGCCCGCCGCGACCGCCACCCCACTCCCGGTACGACCACCTGACGCGACCTGCGCCACCCTGCCGACACGGCCCGGCCGGGCCGAGTGGGTCTCGGGGGGCGCTCCTGCTTCTCGCAGGCCATCGGCGGGCGCAGGCTGGGTGATCGGGGTGACGCTGTCGGGGCGGGGGGTCACCAGGGTGACGCCCGGTGGCAGTTCGATGGCCGTGTAGATCCCCTCGCTGGGTGCGTCGCCGTCGTTGTGGAGGCGCATGGCGACGATCCCGCGCTGGGCGCGTACCAGCGAGCCCATGACGGCGATCGTGGCGCGCAGGCCCGCTCCGGCCGGTTCGGGGCGGTCGTGGGCGGGAGGCGCGGCGGGTTCGCGGGCGGGGACGCGTTCGGGAAGGGGCGTGGGCAGGACGTGGGAGGGGGTCAGGGGCGGCGCCTGGAGGGGTGACGGCTGGACGGACCCCGCGGATCGGGTGACCGGGGCCGGCGGGTCGGCGGGGACCAGGGCGAAGGAGGCGGCCACGGCCAGCACCGTGGCGGCCCCGCCGGCCACGACGAGCCACTGCCGGCCGGGCAGCCGCCGCATCAGGCCGAGGGCGCGTGGCAGGCCGCTCGTCATCAGCCAGCCGTGGGCGAAGCCGGGCTCGGTCATCGCGGTGGCGTAGCCGGCGGCGGCCGTGCCGAGGACGAGAGGGCCGACGACGGCGCGCAGGCTCCGGTTGACCTCGGTCAGCTCCCGCAGGACGGTGTGGCAGCCGGAGCAGTCGCTCACGTGCTCGTCCACGGCCTTGGCGTCGCGCCGGGTCAGCCCTCCCCTGACGTACGCGCCGAGCCTGCCGAGCACCGGCCTGCACTCGGGCGGCGGCGAACTCGCGAGGTGGGCCTGCAGGTAGGCCTGGCGCAGGCCTTCGCGGGCCCGGTAGGCGAGCGCGGCCACCCCGTTGGTCGACAGGCCCAGCAGGGGCGCGACGTCGGCGGGCCGGGCGCGCTCGACCTCGGTGTGCCAGAGGACGGCGCGCCACCGCTCGGGCAGCGACAGGTAGGCCTTGGCGATCAGCGAGCCTTCGAGCCCGGTCAGCGCCGGGTCGGTGAAGGGCATGCCGGGGTCGAACAGCTCGACCTCGCCGCTCGTCACCTGGTGGATCTGGACCCGGGAGCGGTCGTGGACGGTCCGGCGGACCACGGTCAGCAGGTAGGTCCTGAAGGCGGTGTCCGGCCCGCCGCCGCGGCCCACCAGGTCCAGGATCTTGGTGAAGGACTCGGCGACCACGTCCTCGACCTCGTCCTCACCGTGGACGAGCTGGCGGGCCAGGGCGCGGGCGGCCGCGACGTGGCGCTCGTAGAGCCGGCCGTAGGCGGGGGCATTGCCCGCTCTGACGGCATGAAGGAGCTCTGTGTCGCTCTGCGGTGATTCCACACTCATAGTGACCTCGCGGTTACGAACCGTTGCCCGCACAGTCATTCCGCACCCACCCCCATGGTTAAACCGAACGCGCCTCTTTGCCTATGGGAGGGGCTTGGATCACCTGATTCGGACTCTAAGCTTGGTTCCATGACAGACCGCGACAGCCTGCTGGCCGAGATCAAGAAGAAGGCCGTCGTGCACGGCCGCGTGGTGCTCTCCTCCGGCAAGGAGGCCGACTTCTATCTCGACCTGCGCCGCATCACTCTCGACGGGGTGGCCGCGCCCCTGGTCGGGCGGGTCATGCTCGACCTCACCGCGGATCTGGAGTTCGACGCGGTGGGCGGGCTCACGCTCGGCGCGGACCCGGTGGCGACGGCCATGCTGCACGCCGCGGCGGCGCGGGGCCGCACGCTGGACGCGTTCGTGGTGCGCAAGGCGCAGAAGGCGCACGGCATGCAGCGCAGGATCGAGGGACCGGAGGTGAAGGGCCGGCGGGTGCTGGCGGTCGAGGACACCTCCACGACCGGCTCCTCCCCGCTGACCGCCGTCGAGGCGTTGCGCGAGGCGGGCGCCGAGGTGGTGGCGGTCGCCACGATCGTCGACAGGGGGGCGAGCGCCCGGATGGCGGAGGAGGGCCTGGACTACCGCACGGCCTTCACTCTCCAGGACCTCGGGCTGTGAAGGCCTCCCGCTCCCCCGGCTCTCCCTGAGGCCGCCGCTCGCCGTTCTCGGTGACGCGGACCGTGCCGGCGTCGGACAGCACCACGTCCAGCTCCGGCTCGAAGTAGCTGACCTCTTCGCCCCTGCTCATGTCGCGGTGCTGCAGCACGTCGCCGCCGGGCACCCGTACGGTCACCAGGGGGCAGGTGTCGGCCACGCACTCGATGCGCACGGTCGGCACCGGGGCGCTGCTGGAGGGACTGCCGGAGGCGGGCTCGCGCACGGGCACCCGCTCGCCGCCGGCCGAGGCGAACAGCGCCCGCCCGCCGATCACCAGGAGCGTCACCACCGCCACGGCCGCGAGCACGGCGAGCATCAGGCGGGCGAGGCCCATCGGGGCTGACCTGTGGCGTCCCACAGTGGGGAGCGTACCTGGTGGTAAGGCGGCTTTCCCGTTGCCCGCCGGTGGCGTCCCCTCCTGAGCAGCCGCGAAAGCCGAGCGGGCGTTGTCTCTACCACGGCGGGTAGCAGACCGGGATACTGGCACCGCGAAGCCGTACTTCTCAGGGAGATGACTCATGCCTATAGCGACCCCAGAGGTCTACGCCGAGATGCTCGACCGTGCCAAGGCTGGCGGGTTCGCCTACCCAGCGATCAACGTGACCTCCTCCCAGACGCTGAACGCCGCGCTGCGCGGCTTCGCCGAGGCGGAGAGCGACGGCATCGTCCAGGTGTCCACCGGCGGCGCCGAGTTCCTGTCGGGCGCCACGGTCAAGGACATGGTGGTGGGCGCGACCGCGCTGGCCGAGTACGCCCGCGTGGTGGCCGCCAAGTATCCGGTGACCGTGGCCCTGCACACCGACCACTGCCCGAAGAACAAGCTCGACGGCTTCATGCGGCCGCTGATCGACATCTCGCTGGAGCGGGTGGCCAAGGGGCTCGACCCGCTCTTCCAGTCGCACATGTGGGACGGCTCGGCCGTACCCCTGGAGGAGAACCTGCAGATCGCCGAGGAACTCCTCGACAAGTGCGCCCGCGCCAGGATCATCATGGAGATGGAGATCGGCGTGGTCGGCGGCGAGGAGGACGGCGTCGTCGGCGAGATCAACGAGAAGCTCTACACCACCCCGGGTGACGCCCTGGCCACCGCCGAGGCCGTCGGGCTGGGCGAGCGGGGCCGCTACATGCTGGCCGCCACGTTCGGCAATGTGCACGGCGTCTACAAGCCCGGTCACGTCAAGCTGCGGCCCAGCGTGCTCAAGGACATCCAGGAGGCGGTCGGCGCCAAGTACGGCAAGGAGAAGCCGTTCGACCTGGTCTTCCACGGCGGCTCCGGCTCGCTGATGGAGGAGATCCACGAGGCCATCTCCTACGGGGTGGTCAAGATGAACGTGGACACCGACACGCAGTACGCCTTCACCCGCCCGGTGGCGGACCACATGTTCCGCAACTACGACGGCGTGCTCAAGGTCGACGGCGACGTCGGCAACAAGAAGGCCTACGACCCGCGCGCCTATGGCAAGGCCGCGGAGGCCGGCATGGCCGCCCGTGTCGTCGAGGCCTGTGAGCACCTCAAGAGCAGTGGGACGAAGATCTCCTAGCCACATTGACGGCCCGGCGGGTATGACTTGTCCTATGGATAACCTTCTCGCCGGGCCGCCCCCGACGCATCTGCCGGATCTGCCCGAGGCCAGGGAGGCGCTCGAAGCAGGCGCCAAGGCCGCTGACGTGGCCGCCCGGTTCCCCGCATATCCCGCGGCCTGGGCCCAGCTCGCGGAGGAGTACTTCGCGCAGGGCCACGCGGTCACCTCCTACGCTTTCGCCCGCACCGGCTACCACCGGGGCCTGGACCAGTTGCGCCGCAGTGGCTGGAAGGGGCACGGGCCCATCCCCTGGGACCACGAGCCGAACCGGGGGTTCCTGCGCTGCCTGGCCGCACTGGCCAAGGCCGCCCAGTCCATCGGTGAGAAGGACGAGGCCGAGCGCTGCACCCAGTTCCTCAAGGACAGCAGTCAGGAGGCCTACGACGCGCTGGCCAAGAGCTAGCGCTTGGGACGAATGGGCCCACTCGGGTAGTCTCTGTACGCAAGAGCCCCTGTCGTGCTTGCGCCAGGGGTTTCGTTTTGTGTTCGGGAGACTCACAATGCCGGCTGCCGTTCTCGTAGGAGCCCAATGGGGCGATGAGGGCAAGGGCAAGGCCACCGACCTTCTCGGTGGCGACGTCGACTACGTCGTCCGTTACCAGGGCGGTAACAACGCGGGTCACACTGTGGTCATCGGTGACCAGAAATACGCGCTGCACCTGCTGCCGACGGGCATCCTGTCGCCGGACGTGGTGCCCGTGATCGGCAACGGCGTGGTGATCGATCCCGGCGTGCTGCTGGGCGAGATCGACGGCCTGGCCGCGCGCGGCATCTCGGCCGAGCGGCTGCTCATCTCGGCCAACGCGCATCTGATCATGCCGCACCACAAGTCGCTGGACAAGGTCACCGAGCGCTACCTCGGCAAGGCCAGGATCGGCACGACCGGCCGCGGCATCGGCCCCGCCTACGGCGACAAGATCTACCGCGTGGGCGTGCGGGTCCAGGACCTGCTCGACCCGGGCATCCTGGCCAAGAAGATCGAGGTGGCGCTGGCGGAGAAGAACCAGGTGCTCACCAAGCTCTACAACCGCCGCGGCATCGAGCCGGACGCGGTCGTGGAGGAGTACCTCGCCTACGCCGAGCGGCTCAAGCCGCACATCGCCGACACCTCGCTGGTGCTGAGCAACGCCCTGGACGAGGGCAAGTTCGTGCTGCTCGAAGGCGGGCAGGGCACGCTGCTGGACATCGACCACGGCACCTACCCGTTCGTCACCTCCTCCTCGCCCACCTCGGGCGGCGCCTGCGCCGGCTCCGGCATCCCGCCGACGCGGCTGACCCGGATCATCGGCATCCTGAAGGCGTACACCACCCGCGTCGGCTCCGGACCGTTCCCCACGGAGCTGGAGGACGAGATGGGCGAGTGGCTGCGGCAGACGGGCGGCGAGTACGGCGTCACCACCGGGCGCAACCGGCGCTGCGGCTGGTTCGACGCGGTCATCGCCCGTTACGCGACCCGCATCAACGGGGTCACCGACTTCTTCCTCACCAAGCTGGACGTGCTGTCCGGGCTGGAGCGGATCCCGGTGTGCGTGGCCTACGACGTGGACGGGGTCCGGCACGACGAGATCCCGATGACGCAGACGGACTTCCACCACGCCAAGCCGATCTACGAGGAGTTCCCCGGCTGGCAGGAGGACATCACGGGCGCAAAGACGTTCGACGACCTCCCGCCGAACGCGCAGTCGTACGTGCGCACGCTGGAGGAGATGAGCGGCGCGCCGATCTCGGCCATCGGCGTGGGGCCGGGCCGCGACCAGACGCTGGTCATCCGCTCGCTGATCTGACCCCTAACGGGGTGACAGGACCGCCGCGGTCACCGGTGTCACCAGCCGCCAGCCGAGGCTCTCGTACAGCGCTCTGCCCTCGGGGGTGGCCACCAGGACGCCGGTGGTCGCGCCTCTGGCGACGGCGGTGGCGATCAGCGTCCGGATGACGGCGCCGCCGAGGCCGCGGCGGCGGTGCTCGGGGGCGGTCTCGACCCGGTCCACCACCGCCACCCGGCCGGCGACGGCGAGCTGGCCGCGGGCGGCTATCTCGCCGGCCTCCGTCAGCAGGCGGGCGGCGGTGACGTCGGAGCGGGTGGTGATCGCCGTCGTGTAGCCGGCGGGCGGTTCTGCGCGTTCGCGTGTCAGCGGGCTGGTCATCATGAACTCCGGCGGGTCGATCGACCAGGTGGGCGGGAGCCATGGGGCGATCAGCTCCGCCGGGGCGCAGAGCTTCAGCCAGGTGCCGGGGGTGGTGATGGCCGCCGTCAGGTGCTGGACGAGGGCGGGCGTCGGCGTGGGCAGGATGTGCCGTGCCACGTGGCCGGGCAGGCCGACGTCGACGCGGAAGCCCCAGGGCTCGGGCACCGGTGGCGGGGTGTTGCGAGAGATGACCCAGCCGTCCACCCATGCCCGAACCATGTCGAGTTGGGTAGTTACGAGAGCCTCCGTCATGGTTCCCCAGCTTATTGCAACGATGTTGCACTTATCGATTCAATATCGGGTACGGAAAGTTAAGCGAAGGTTGTCGCCTCTTGGCCGCTCGACCAGCGGTAGGGACTCCGCGTATCACCGCAAAAAGGACACGGCGTGGCGGCGCGTGGAGGTGACCCGCGCCCGGTAGTGTCCCCGGTGTGCGCGTTGAGATACATGGTCATCGGGGAGCGAGAGGCCTCTGGCCCGAGAACACGCTGCCCGGCATGAGCCGTACGCTGGAGCTCGGAGTGCACGCGCTCGAGCTCGACGTCGCGCTCACCGCCGATCGGCGGCTCGTGCTGACGCACGACCTCACGGTCTCGGCCGTGACCAGCGCTGACACACGACCGGTCACACCGGACGACCCCGCCTTCCCGTACGTCGGCAAGCCCATCAACTCGCTGAGCCTCGCGCAGTTGCGCACCCTGGACGTCGGCGTGCGGCTGCCCCGGCACCCCGACGACGTGTTCGCGGTGACGCAGGTGGCGATGCCCGACACCAGGATGCCCACGCTCGGCGCGGTGCTCGGACTGGCCGGCGCCTACGCCGCCGAGGGCGTACGCCTGCACGTCGAGCTGAAGTCCGACCCGACCAGGCCCGCGCTCACCGCCGACCCCGAGCTGTTCACCGAGATGGTGATCGACGAGCTCGACCGGCACGGCAGGCTGCGCAACGCCGCGATCCTGAGCTTCGACTGGCGGATCCTCGGCTGCGCGGCCGAGCTGGCTCCCGACACGCGGCGTTTCGCGCTGATCGAGCTCGACACGCTGGACTGGAACGGCCCGCTGGGCGACGACGTGCCCGCCGCCGCCCGCGACGCGGGGGCCACCACGCTCTCGCCCGAGCACGCCATGGTGGACGAGCGGCTGATGTCCCAGGCCGCGGCGGCGGGCCTGGACGTGGCGGTCTGGACGGTCAACGACCACGCGCTCGCCGCGCGCATGCTCGACCTCGGGGTGTCCGGCATCGTCACCGACTACCCGGACCGCATGCGTGAGGTGTGGCAGGAGCGCGGGCTCGAGCTGCCCGAGCCGGTCGGCCCGCTCAAGCCGGTCGGGGTCTGACTACAGCGTCTGGCTACAACATTCGACTACAGCCTCTGATTACAACCAGCCGTTGCGGCGGAAGCCGCGATGCAGCACGACGCAGGCGGTGATCATCACGGCCAGGACGGCCGGATAGCCCCAGACCTGCTTGGTCTCGGGCATGAAGTCGAAGTTCATGCCGTAGACGCCGGCGATCATCGTGGGCACGGCCAGGATCGCCACCCAGGACGAGATCTTGCGCATGTCCTCGTTGGCCAGCGCGTTCGAGCGGGCCAGGGCCGCCTGCAGGATCGAGCTGCACAGCTCGTTGGAGGACTCCACCTGCTCGCAGACCCGGGACAGGTGGTCGCCGACGTCACGGAAGTACTCGCGCATCTCCGACGGGATCACCCGGCGCTGGGGCAGGGCGGCCAGCGGCGCCTGCAACGGGGTGACCGCCCGCTTGAGCTCCAGCATCTCCCGCTTGAGCTGGTAGATCCGGTTGATGTCGCGGGAGCTGACGTCCGCGAACACGGTGGCCTCGACCTCTTCCAGCTCCATCTGCATCAGGTCGGCCACCTGAAGGTAGCGGTCCACGACATGGTCGGAGATCGCGTGCAGCACGCCCGACGGGCCGCGGTCCAGCAACTCGGGGCGGTCCTCGATGCGCTCGCGCACCTCCGTGAGCGGGCAGTGCCGGCCGTGGCGCACGGTCACCACGAAGTCCACGCCGAGGAACACCATGATCTCGCCGGTGGCGATGATCTCACTGGTCGCGGTCAGCTCGTCGTGGTCCAGGTAGGCGATGGTCTTGAGGACCATGAACAGGGAGTCGCCGTAGCGCTCGACCTTGGGCCGCTGGTGCGCCTTGACGGCGTCCTCCACCGACAGCGGGTGCAGGTCGAAGACCTCGGCGAGCCACTCCACCTCGGGAGCCGCGGGCTCGTGCAGCCCGACCCAGACGAAGGCCTTCGGGCCGCCGGAGTCCTTGTTGTGGCTGCGGACCAGGTCCAGGCACTCGACGATGCCGGAGGCGGTGGTCTTGCGGCCGTCGATGTAGGCGGCGTACTCGACGATGGAGTCGACGGGCGGCACGCGGACCTCAAGCACCGGCTGCGCGTGCTGGCGCGGCTGGTGACGCTGTACGGGGTGACGGTTGATGCGACGGAAGAGTGTCGAGGAGCGCATGGCAGTCTCTTTCCGCCCGACCTGGCACGCTCCACGCGCGATGAAATGTCACCTCAATCGAAAAGAATGCGTGGAGGCACGATCAGGCTGCCGGATTGGAGTGGTCGGGGGTATCTGGGGTGTACGTGTACGAGCACGTACTGCTGGGATCACCAGGTTTCATCCCGGACCACCTCCAATCACACAAGAGACCACAGAGCCGCCTCAAGTTACCACAGAGAGGTAACGGCACGACGGTACTCGCCCGCATTCGCGTGGCGGGGAGTGGCCGGGGCGGGGACGGGCAGGGACGGTGGGCTGCGAGAATGGGCGGGTGCGCGTTCTAGTCGTAGGTTCCGGTGGGCGTGAGCACGCCCTGTGTCGTTCGCTCAAACTCGATCCCCAGGTCAGCGAGCTTCACTGTGCTCCGGGGAATCCCGGGATCGAGGAGGTCGCGAGGCTGCACCCCGTCGACCCCGTCGATCCGGTGGAGGTCGCCGGGCTGGCCCGGCGGCTGCGGGTCGACCTCGTGGTCGTGGGCCCCGAGGCGCCGCTGGTGGCCGGGGTGGCCGACGCGGTGCGCGAGGCGGGCATCGCCTGCTTCGGGCCGTCCGGCCAGGCGGCGATGATCGAGGGCTCCAAGGCCTTCGCCAAGGACATCATGCGGGCCGCCGGAGTGCCCACCGCGCAGGCGCGGGTGTGCCGGACGGCCGAGGAGACCGCGGCCGCGCTGGCGGAGTTCGGGACGCCGTACGTCGTCAAGGACGACGGGCTGGCGGCCGGGAAGGGCGTGGTGGTCACCGACGACCGCGAGGTGGCGCTGGCCCATGCGGCGGCCTGCGAGCGGGTCGTCATCGAGGAGTTCCTGGACGGGCCTGAGGTGTCGCTGTTCGCGCTCTGCGACGGCAGCACCGCGGTGCCCCTGCAGCCGGCGCAGGACTTCAAGCGGGCCCACGACGGCGACCAGGGGCCCAACACCGGCGGCATGGGCGCCTACACGCCGCTGCCGTGGGCGCCGGAGGGGCTGACCGAGCAGGTCATGCGGGAGGTCGTGCACCCCACGATCGGCGAGCTGAGCCGACGCGGGCTCCCCTACCAGGGCGTGCTGTACGTCGGGCTGGCCCTGACCGCCAAGGGGCCGAAGGTGATCGAGTTCAACGCGCGGTTCGGCGACCCGGAGACCCAGGTGATCCTCGACCGGCTGGAGACGCCGCTGGGCGGGCTGCTGATGGCGTGCGCCACGGGCGAGCTGGGGCCGGATCCGGTGTTCGCGGGCGGGGCCGCCGTGACGGTGGTCATCGCGGCGGAAGGCTATCCGGGTGCCCCGGTCAAGGGCGACGTGATCAAGGGGCTGGAGCCGGCCGAGCACGCCTATGTGCTGCACGCCGGGACCTCGCGGGTGGACGGCGAGATCGTCTCCGCGGGCGGGCGGGTGCTGAGCGTGGTGGGCAGCGGGCCCGACCAGGAGAGCGCGCGCCGCAACGCCTACGACCTGGTGTCGCGGATCGAGATGCGCGGCTCCTTCCACAGGACGGACATCGCCCGATGAAGCACCTCCACTCCGGCAAGGTCCGCGACCTCTACCAGACCGACGACGGTCTGCTGCTGATGGTCGCCTCCGACCGCATCTCGGCCTTCGACCATGTGCTTGAGCCCGACATCCCGGACAAGGGCGCGATTCTCACCCAGATGTCGCTGTGGTGGTTCGACCAGCTCCGCGACCTGGTGCCCAACCACGTCGTGGCGCCGGGCGACGCCCCGCGCAGCGTGCTGGTCAAGCCGCTGACGATGGTGCAGGTGGAGTGCGTGGCGCGCGGCTATCTGGCCGGGGGTGGGCTGAGCGAGTACCACCGTGACGGGACGGTCTCCGGCGTACGGCTGCCCGAGGGGCTCGTCGACGGGTCCCGGCTGCCCGAGCCGATCTTCACGCCGTCGTCGAAGGCGCCCCAGGGCGAGCACGACGAGCCCATCTCCTACGCGCAGGTGGTGGACCAGGTCGGCGCGGAGACGGCGGCGGAGCTGCGGCGCGTCACGCTCGCCGTTTACACGCGCGGCGCGGAGATCGCCCGCGAGCGGGGCATCATCCTGGCAGACACCAAGATCGAGCTCGGCTGGGACGCCGACGGGGTGCTGACCCTGGGGGACGAGGTGCTCACCCCCGACTCGTCGCGATTCTGGCCGGCCGATGAGTGGCAGCCGGGGCGACCGCAACCGTCATTCGATAAGCAGTATGTCCGTGATTGGCTAACGTCGCCCGAATCCGGATGGGACAAAAACTCCACAAATCCCCCACCTCGCCTACCGGACGAAGTGGTCATGCGCACCAGGCAGCGATACCTGGAGGCATACGAGCGCATCACTGGGGCTTCCTTTACCGGATGATTCGGCTGGGCCAGGTGTTGTGAGCGGCTACTGTTGGCCGGATCGACCCTCACCCTCTTTCCCGATCGATAATTTCCCGAGGAGCAGCACGAATGGTCCGTTACCGCGTGCGCGGTGGCAACGCACTGCGTGGAACCGCCTTCATCCAGGGCGCGAAGAACGCCGTGCTGCCGATGATCGGTGCGGCTCTGCTGGCCGCCAAGGGCCGCACCGTGCTGCGCAACGTCCCGCTGATCGAGGACGTACGCCGCGCGGTCGAGCTGGCCGAGGCCGTCGGCGCGTACGTCGAGCTGCACGAGTCCGAGCGCACGCTGGTGATCGACGCCTCGCGCCTGACCAGCCCGGTGCTCCCCGCCGAGATCGCCCGGCGCTTCCGCGGCTCGGTCCTGTTCACCCCGGCCCTGCTCCACCGGCTGGGCGAGGCCATCGTGGAGGGGGTCGGCGGCTGCAACCTCGGCAGCCGCAACCTCGACTTCCACTACCTCGGCTACAAGCGGCTCGGCGCGATCGTGGACGAGGGCGAGACCGTCATCCACGTCAAGGCCTCCGGCCTGACCGGCGCCACCCTCTACCTCGACACCCCCTCCCACACCGGCACCGAGAACCTGATCATGGCCGCCGCCCTGGCCAAGGGCACCACCGTGATCGAGAACGCGGCGCTGGAGCCGGAGGTGCTCGACGTCATCGACATGCTCGCCAAGATGGGTGCGCGCATCAGCGGCGGCGGCACCGGGTTCATCACCGTCGAGGGTGTGGACGAGCTCCACGCCGTCGAGCACACCGTGATGCCGGACCGCCTCGACGCGGGCGTGTTCGCCATGGCCGCGGCCATCACGCAGGGCGAGCTGAGCCTTGTCGGCACCGGCCTCGACCTGGGCGTGGTGCGCTACAAACTGGAGCAGATGGGCGTCGACTTCGCCCGCCAGGGCGCGGTGCTGCACGTCCGCTGCGACGGCCCGCTGCGGCCGATCAACATCATCACCGACACCTACCCGGGCTTCGCCACCGACCTGCAGTCGCCGATGATGACCGTGGCGGCTCTCGCCGACGGCACCAGCTACATCCACGAGCGCATCTTCGACGGCCGCTTCGCGCTCGCCGGCGAGCTGAACAAGATGGGCGCCAACGTGGAGGTGGACGGCAGCCGGGCGGTCGTGCGCGGCGCCACTCCGCTGACCGGCACTCGCGTAACGGCTCACGATCTGCGTTCGGGTATAGCCCTGGTGCTCGCCGGACTGGCCGCCAAAGGCGAGACCGTCATCGACTCGGGATACCTCATCGATCGCGGCCACGCAGATCTCGCCACGCGAATGCGGGCACTGGGAGCGGACATTACACGAGAGATTTCCGAGGGTTGAAAATCGTGGGGAATGGCGCGTTGAGCTGCTGAGACGCCTTCTCGGGTGGTCAACCAGAACGGCTTTCCGGAAAAGTCGGGCGTGACATTACGGCCCCCGCGAGCGATCGTTCCAAAAGAGAGCACTGCAACGGACCGCAGGATGGGACGAACATTGGTCGAGAGGGCCGAAGAAACACCCCGAGTGTCACGCCCGGGCGCCATGACACCGGACCTCACTATTGGCGTGGTCGGACCCCATGATCTGGTCGAGCGCGTCATGCTGATGGGTCACGCCGCAGCGCCGCTGCCTTGCCGGCTGGTGGCAGCCGCGTACCGCGACGAGCAGGAAGCGCCTGACAAGGTGACCCGGCTCGGTCCCGGCGTGGACGCGTGCCTGTTCGCCAGTCCGGTCCCGTACGACCTGGCGAGGCGTTCCGGCGTGCTGACGATGCCCGCCACCTACGTCCAGCTCGGCGGGGCGGCACTGGTGGCGGCGCTGGCCAAGGCGGCGCTTGATCCACGCGTCGATCCACAACGGGTCAGCGTCGACGTGGTCAGCCGCGCCGACGTCGAGGAGGCGTACACCGATCTGGGCATTCCGGCGACGGACGTGCACAGCCGCGACGAGCCGGGGGCGACGGGAACCATCGCCGCCTACCACGAGCGGCTGTCCCGGCAGGGGATCACCACGGGAGCGCTGACGTGTCTGCCCGCCGTGGCGGAGCGCCTGCAGACCTCGGGCGTGCCCGTGATCAGGATCAGGCCGACGTCGGCGGCCGTGCGCACCGCGCTGCACACCGCCGCGCTGCTGGGCGCGCACCACCGGTTGGAGGAGTCACAGCTCACCGTCGTGCTGGTGGAGGTGCCGACGCTGCGCGAGCCCGTGCGCCGCGCGGCGCCGCGCTACTGGCGCGACGAGCTGCGGCTGTCGCTGCACCGGCTGCTCGTCCAGGAGGCGAACCGGATCAACGCCACCGTCTGGCCGATCGACGATCACAGCTACCTGGTCACCGCGACCAGGGGCTCGGTGGCGGCGGCCACCGACGGGTTCCGGGTGCTGCCGTTCGCCGGCAGGATCCGCGACGAGCTGGGGCTGGCGGTCGAGGTGGGCGTGGGCATGGGCCGTACGACGCACGACGCCGAGTCGCACGCACGGGCCGCGCTGGCACGCACCCAGACGGGTAAACAGGCGCAGGGGTTCGCCGTCGACCGGGAGGGGAGGGCGCTGATCCCGGCGCCCCGGATGCCGCCGACGGGGACCACCGCGCTCAAGCCCAAGGGGGTCGAGGTGCTGGCCCGGCTGGCGGCCAAGCTCGAAGGCGGCGACACCGTGGTGGACGCCGAGGGCGCGGGGAAAATGCTGGGGGTGACGCCGCGCACGGCTCGGCGGTTGCTGCGCACGCTGGTCGACGAGGGACTCGCGTGGCCGCTTCCGCCGAACCGCACGCCGCAGCCGGGACGCCCCAGGCAGCTCTACCGGCTCATCGTGGAGAAGCTGGGGCCGCGCTGATACCGGGGCCCGCCGTCTGCCTTCCCCCTAGACGGCGGCGGGCCTCCAGCTTCGTGTACGGACTTTTGCGGATCGGGGGTTGACACTTCTGATTTCAGCGATTGACCGCACTGATTGAGGGGTATGTTTTCGACGCCCCCGATCGACGGGATTCGGACGGGGGCACCAATCGTTATCTGGTCCTCCGCCTGCAGGCGGACGTCGCGGCCGGCACCGGGTCCTTCGACCGGCCGACCCGCCTGCGGCGGAGTCGACCGCGAAGCCTTCCCCACTGGTGCGAGGGCCGCCTGCCACCATCTCAGCGTCTGATATCCGCGCGCGAAATGTCGGAGCCGGGGACTATTGTCATGAGTCATGACAGTTGACACTGATGACAAGCGGCGCCGGCTCCTCGTCTGGGGAGCCTTGGGCGTCGTCTACGTGGTGTGGGGTTCGACCTATCTCGGCATCGCCATCGTCATCGAGACCATGCCGCCCATGCTCAGCGGCGCCCTGCGGTTCGTGTCCGCGGCGGTGCTGCTCGGTGGATTCCTGGTCATCAGGAAGGGGCTGGCCCCGTTCAGGATGACGGCGCGGCAGCTCGGCGGCGCGGCGGTCGTCGGACTGCTGCTGCTGACCGGCGGCAACGGCATGGTGGCCGTGGCCGAGCAGCACATCTCCAGCGGCCTGGCCGCCCTGCTCGTCGCGTCCGTGCCGCTGTGGCTGGTGGTGCTGAGGATCGCGTTCCGGGACCGGCCGCAGGTGCTCACCCTGGCCGGGGTGCTGGTCGGCTTCGGTGGCGTGGCTGCGGTGTCGCTGAGCGGCGGCACCTCGGGCAGTTCGGCCGGGATCGTGGTGATCCTGCTCGCCGCCGGGTCGTGGTCGGTCGGCTCGTTCCTGTCGTCGCGGATCGCGATGCCCGCCAACGCGCTCGCCGCCAGCACCGTCGAGATGCTCGTCGGCGGCGCCGGGATGGTCGTGGTGGGCCTGACCGCGGGCGAGCACCTCGACATCGCCGCGGTCTCCGGCCGGTCCTGGGCGGCGCTCGCCTACCTGGTGCTGGTGGGCTCCCTGATCGGCTTCACCGCCTACAGCTGGCTGCTCGGCAACGCGCCCATCTCGCTGGTGTCCACCTACGCCTACGTCAACCCGGTCGTCGCGGTGCTCCTCGGCGTGCTCATCCTGAGCGAGCAGGTCACCTGGCAAATCCTGGCCGGCGGCCTGATCATCCTGGTGGGCGTCGCCCTGGTGGTGTCCACCGAGCGGCGCCCCAAGACGCCCGAGCCCGAGCCGGAGGAGGTCAGGGTCGCCTGAAGGCGGCCGCGGCCGTCAGGAACGCGTCGTTGGCCTCCGGGTCGCCGATGGAGACCCGGGCCCCCTCCCCGGCGAACGGGCGCACCGCCACGCCCTCGACCGCGCACGCCGCGGCGAAGTCCATGGTGCGCTCGCCCAGTCTGAGCCAGACGAAGTTCGCCTCCGAGGGCGGCACCGTCCAGCCCTGCGCGATGAGCGCCTCACGCACCCGGGTGCGCTCCTTGACCACGGTGTCCACCCGTTCGAGCAGCTCGTCCTCGGCCTTCAGCGACGCGACGGCCGCCACCTGGGCCAGGTGGTTGACGGCGAACGGGATGATCGTCTTGCGCACGGCCGTGGCCACCGGCTCGTGCCCGATCAGATAGCCCACGCGCAGCCCCGCCAGGCCGTACGCCTTGGAGAAGGTGCGCAGCACGCACACGTTGGGCCGGTCGCGGTAGAGGACCAGGCCGTCGGGCACGGACTCGTCGCGCACATACTCGCGGTAGGCCTCGTCCAGCACGACCAGCACGTTCGCCGGCACCCGGTCGAGGAACGCCACCAGCTCCCGGCTCCTGACGGCCGTGCCCGTCGGGTTGTTGGGGTTGCAGACGAAGATCATGCGGGTGTCGGGGGTGATCGCCTCAGCCATGGCGTCCAGGTCGTGGTCCTCACCTGCCAGCGGCACCTGTACGGACCGCACCCCGGCCAGGTCGGCCAGCAGCGGATAGGCCTCGAACGAGCGCCAAGCGTAGATCACCTCGGCGCCGGGCTCGCCCACGGTCTCGAAGAGCTGCTGCGCCACGGTGACCGAGCCCGCGCCGAGCGCGATGTGCTCGACCGGCACGCCGAACCGCTCCGCGACGGCCTCGGTCAGCTTGACCGCGGCCGGGTCGGGATAGCGGTTGACCTGCAGCGCCCCCTCCGCGATCGCCTCCACCACCGAAGGCAGCGGACCGTAGGGCGACTCGTTGGAGGAGAGCTTGTACGACCGGCCGTCGGGGGTCATCACGGCCTTGCCCGGCTTGTAGGCGGGCATCGTGTCCAGAATCGGACGGAAACGAGGCATGGCCACACCATAAGGCAGCAGACCGAAGCGCCACACCCATGGGTCGCGAGCGTTGGCGACATCTTTGTCGGTGACATCTCTGTCACTGACAAAGATGTCGGTTACGGTGATGTCATGGATTTCGTCGGCAGGAAAGCCGAGCTTCGCACGCTTCAGGACTGGTGGGAGGAGCGAAATCCGCGCCCGGCACTGATCTGGGGTCGACGGCGTGTCGGCAAGACTGCGCTGCTCCAGCACTTCGCGCGTGACAAGCGGGTGATCTTCCACACGGGTGGCGGACGCACTCCTGCCCGGGAGTTGCGGGAGTTGTCCAACAGGGCCGCCTCAACGGTCACCTCGTCCACTCGAGACCTGGCCAATAGGCCCTATGAGACGTGGGACGAGGCACTGGACAACCTCAGCAGAGAAGCAGGGGGCGAGCCGCTCCTGCTCATCCTCGACGAGTTCCCCGAGCTGATCACCTCGGCTCCTGAGCTCGAAGGTGTGCTCCGTGCCTTCCTCGACCACGCCCACGGCCGATCCCGCTTGCGGATCGTCGTGTGCGGCTCGGCGGTGCGGACCATGAGGGCCGTTCAGGAGTACCGAGCTCCCCTGTACGGGCGATTCGACCTGACCATGCAGCTTCACCCCTTCCGTCCGCACGAGGCGGCGGAGATGCTGCCCGATCTCACACCTGCCGATCGGGCGCTGGTCCACGGCCTGCTCGGCGGCATGCCGCTCTACCTCTCCTGGTGGCGCTCCGAGTTGTCCATCGAACGCAATCTCGCGCGCCTGGCCTGCCATCCCGACGCCAAGATGATCAGGGAAGGAGATCTGGTCCTAGCGACAGAGGCCGGCAAAGGTGTCCACTTGGCCGCGGCTCTCCAGGCCATCGCCGAGGGCTACACCAAGCACAATGAGATCGCGGACGCGATTCGGGCCGATCCGAGCCGAACCCTGAACGACCTGCTGGCACTCCGGCTGGTCGAACGCATCCAGCCCGTGACCGATACCGGTCGCAGCCGCCGGAAGATCTACCGCATCGCGGACAACTTTCTCGCTTTCTATCTCGGCACGCTTTCCCGTGTGCTCCCTGAGATCGACCGCGGTCTCGGCGAGACCGTGCTTCCGGTGCTCGTCGACTCCCTCAATGACCATCTGGGCGACGCCTGGGAGGAGGCGTTCCGCGATCATCTGCGGCTACGGGCCGCCGACATCCACCCACAGGTCGTCGCCATCGGGCCCTGGTGGCAGGCTGACGGTCAGCACCAGATCGACGCGGCCGTGCTGACCGGGCGCTCCCGGCGGCCGGTCCTGGTGGGAGAGGCGAAATGGAGCAGGAAGGTGAACGCGTCCCGCATCATCTCGGGGCTCGCGGCGAAGGCCGCCCATCTGACGTCAGAGGCCGGAGATCTCCGATTCGCGGTGTGCGCCCGCGACGAGATCAGCCACGCGCCCCCCGGCACGCTCTGCGTGACCGCCGCTGACATCTTCCCAGATCCTGGGGGCCATGCAGTCGATCTGACGACCCCAAGCCGGACGAAGTGACGACTTCTCGGCGGGCGATCCGCAGGATCGGCTCGCTGACGGGTCACTCCTTCAGGGAGCGGAGCATCGGGGGGTGGAGGAGCTCGGAGGGGCCGCGGCGGTAGAGCTTGGCCGGGCGGCCGCCGTCCCGGGTGGTGGTGGCGCCCGTCTCCACCAGGAAGCCTTCGGCCTTGGTGACCTTGCGGTGGAAGTTGCGCGGGTCGAGCGGGCGGCCCCAGACGATCTCGTACACCCGGCGCAGGTCCGCGACCGTGAACTCCGGCGGGCAGAACGCGACGCCGAGCGAGGTGTATTCGAGCTTGGCCCTGGCTCGCTCGACGCCGTCGAGCATGATGCGGCGGTGGTCGAAGGCCATGGCGGTCAGCGCGTCGATCGGCTGCCAGCTCATGTGGGCCTTCTCCGAGGCGGGCAGGTCGGGGGCGAGGCCGAGGTAGGCGACGCTGAGGACGCGCTGGCGGGGGTCGCGGTCGGGGTAGCCGTAGGTCTGGAGCTGCTCCAGGTGGACGGGGGCGCCGGGGAGGCCGGCCCGTTCGGCGAGGATGCGCTGGGCCGCCTGTGGGAGGTCCTCGTCGAGCTGGATGAAGCCGCCGGGCAGCGACCAGCGCCGCAGGAACGGCGGGTTGTCGCGACGCCAGACGAGCGCGCTGAGGGCCTGGCAGCGCACGGTGAGCACGACCAGGTCGACGCTGACCGGGATGCTCGGAACCATGGCAGGCACGTTACACGTTCGCGGTATCACCGAGGGTCAGGTGATGATCCGGACGTGCAGCGGCTCGGTCGTGGACTGGCCCGAGGGGATCTTCACGTTCACCTTGAGCCACTCCCCGGGCGTCACCTTGCTCCAGTCGAACGGCACCCAGGCGGTCTGCATGTGCTCGGGCAGCTCCTCCAGCGGGTCCTTGTCCAGCCAGCCCACCTCGGCGACCACGAGATCCACGGTGCCGCCCGACCAGGTGATGGAGACGGTCCCGTTCTCCAGGTTGTAGCCGCGTACCTCCAGGCCGTCCTGGGGGTCGCGGGCGCGCCTGATGGCGTCCACCGCGATGGGGCGCTGCCAGTCCTTGGTGATCTCGGTCTCCGGCGACGGGGCGCCACAGGTCATGAAGTCGCTCCACATGTAGGAGACGATCTTCTGCACGTACCGGCCGGCCATGGTGACGGCCTGGTCCAGGCGCTCCTTGTCGGTCTTGCCGCGGGTGCCGTGGGGGGCGCAGGGCTTGTCGCCGGACGGCTCGAAGGCCTCCACGTTCGCCCACAGCTCCACCTGGTAGTTGCCCTGGAGCATCTCTTCGCGGGCCTTGGCCATCTCGCGGTAGTAGTCGCGGGTGGAGCCGTGGTAGGCGGTGTCGTAGGTCGCCTCGCCGACGACCGGGCGCAGCCGCGCGTCCACCTCGTCGTCACGCTCGTCCGGCCAGAACAGGCCCACCTTGCCGGTGCCCCGGCTGTCCTGCGGCGCGATGATGCCGACGCCGGTCCTGGCCAGCGCCTTGAACGCCTCGGCCACCTGCTCAGGGGTCTGGCCGAAGGCGACGCGTTTGCGCCCGTCCAGGTAGGGGCTGATCAGGATGGGTTTGTCCGGTAACTCCTGGTCGACGATCTGGTGCTGGCCCGCGTACACCTCAAGGGTGCGGTTGTCGGCCAGCGTGTCGCTCATCTGCACCTCGAACGGCTGGTAGACGCCGCCGAGCGACTCCCTGCCGGCGAAGCGGACACCGTAGTCCTGCAGGATGCGCCGGGTCAGCGTGGTGAGGACGTCGATGTGCTTCGGGTTGGCCCTGGTCGGCGTCTTCGGGTCACGCGGGGCCAGCGGCAGGGCGGGGAAGACCCGCATGCCGAACTGGTCGCCGAGGTCGAGCAGCTTGGTGAGGCTGTCCTCGGGCGCGCCGGCGACCAGGATCAGGTCGTACGTCCGGCCCTTGCTGAAGTCGCAGCTGGCGTCGTCGGAGCCGTCGGGAGGCGCCAGCATGCGGAAGTAGAGGCGCTTGCCGCCGGGGACCGCGCGCTCCATCGGGGCGCACCTGAAGAGGTTCGGGCCGAACGACTCGTCGGTGCGGTAGACGTACGTGCGCCCGATGCGGTTGTCCGGGTGCGCCTCCTTGAGGTCGCGCTCGGCGGCGTCGTGGCAGGAGAGGCCGTCCTCGACGCACTTGGCGTAGAGCGGGTCGAGCTCGCCGTCCTTGGCCTTGACGAAGCCCTCGTCGTCGACGAAGCGGAACTGCAGGCCGTAGCCGATCCTGATGATGGTGTCGCCGCCGACGTCGTGGATCTCCTGGAGCTGGCGGCGCCAGGTGCACGGGTTGGACCGGGGCGTGATCCAGTAGCCGGTGATGGCGTACGGCGCCTTCTGCTGGGTCTCGAACGTTCCACACGGGTCGGTGAACTCGCTCACCTTCGGCGTCGGCTGGGTGCGGGCCGGGGTGGGGTTCGGCTCCTGGGCGGCCGTCCTGACGGGGTCGTCCCCGGGCATGACCACGATCACGACGGCCACCGCGGTCAAGATCACTGCGCCCAGGAGTACAAAGAGCCAGCGCACGTTGGGAAACCTACCGCCTTAGTGATCTGCCGGAGATAAACCGCTAACGCTTGACACCGGCCCACGCCTCGAGCTGGGTCACGAACCGCTTGGCCGAGTTGGGCCAGTGGTGGTTCGTCCGGGCGGCCGTGTAGCCGCGCGCGCCCTGCGCCCGCCGCTCGCGCACGTCGTCCCGCAGGGTCAGCACCGCCTGCGCCACGGCCTTGGGGTCCTCCCAGGGCACCACGACGCCGCTGCCGTAGCGCTCCACCAGCTCCACCGCCCGGGGGGACGGGGTGGTGATGACGGGGATGCCGTGCGCCATGTACTCGACGATCTTGGTGGGCATCGAGTGCCGGTAGTTCGGCTCGTCGTGCAGCAGCGACAGGCCCGCCAGTGCGCCGTCCAGGCGCTTGAGAGCCTCGTCGTTGGGCATGAAGTCGCGCCACTCCAGCAGGCCGTCGGTGACCGCCTGGTTGAGCACCGGGCGGCTCTGCGGGTCGGCGTAGCCGATCAGCTCCACCGCGACCCGGTACGGCTGCAGCAGCTTGGCGACCTCCACGGCCTCCAGCACCCCTCTGGCCCTGGACAGCCAGCCGAGGTAGACCACCCGGTCGTCGCCCGGCGGGGTGACCGCGTCGGGCACCCACGTCTCGTTCGGCACGATGAGGTGGGCGTGCTTGAACCGGCCCGCGTAGGCCGTCTCCGCCAGCAGCAGGTTGAGGTGGTTCTCGGCGATGCTCTCCAGCATGCGGGCCAGGAACCGCACCGGCGGGCGCAGCAAGGAGGGCAGCCACGGCTTGAGCGACAGCGTCGCCGGGGTGTCCTCGTGCACGTCCCACACCACGGGCGGCCTGTTGCGCAGCCCCCAGACCGCGAACAGCAGCTCGGGGTCGTGGATGAGCACCAGGTCGACCTTGCGCCGCATGCGCTTGAACAGCTTGCGGGCCGCCCACACGGCCGAGATCCGTTTACGCTGAGCGGCCCGGGGCAGATCCACGCCGTTCACCCAAGGTCGCGGTACGACACCGTGAGCCGAGAAAGAGGCGGCGTACGTGACCTCATGACCGGCGTCCACAAGGGCGCGGATCTGCCTATGCAGGATTCTCGCGTCCTCGGGGTTATGCACCACCGTCATGACGAGCACGTGCACTGCGCGCAACCCTCCGTCGCTACAGCCGCTCGACGCGTTCACCCTCGGTGAGAACACCGCGGGTGTCGAGCACGAGCTTGGCTTTGGCCTCGACCATGCCGAGGTCGAACGCGGCGTGCTGCTGCAACAGCAGCGTCACGTCTGCATTGGCCACGGCCTCGGCCAGATCTTCCTCTCGCGGCACGGGGGTGCCGTCAACCGACCACTCCTTGACGTACGGATCCGCGAACGTGAGCTCGGCCCCCAGCTCCAGCAGCGCACGCGCCACTGGCAGGGCCGGGGTCTCGCGCTCATCGGCGATGTCCGGCTTGTAGGTGACGCCGAGCATAACGACTCTGGCGCCGTTCACTGGCTTCTTGTACCTGTTGAGCAAGCGCTGGACGCGGGCCACCACATAGGACGGCATCCGCTCGTTGATCTCCTGCGCCAGCTCGACGAACCTGAACGGGTAGCCGAGCTTGCGTACCGTGTAGGACAGGTAGGACGGGTCCACGGGGATGCAGTGACCCCCGACGCCCGGTCCCGGCAGGAACTTGTGGAAGCCGAACGGCTTGGTCGCCGCGGCCTCGATCGCTTCCCACAGGTCGACGCCGAGCTCGTCACAGAAGATCGCCATCTCGTTGACGAGGGCGATGTTGACGTGCCGGTAGGTGTTCTCCAGCAGCTTGGCCATCTCGGCCTCGCGGGTGCCGCTGACGGTCACCACCTGCTCGATGAACTGCCCGTAGAAGGCGGTCGCCCGGTCCCGGCAGCCGGGGGTGAACCCGCCGACGACCTTGGGCGTGTTGCGCAGGCCGTACTTGGGGTTTCCCGGGTCGATGCGCTCGGGCGAGAAGGCCAGGTGGAAGTCCTCGCCCGCGACCAGGCCCGAGGCTTCGAGCAGCGGGCGGGCCACCTCGTCGGTGGTGCCGGGCCACGTGGTGGACTCCAGCACGACCAGCGTCCCCTTGGTCAGGTTGCGGGCCACGGTCATGGTGGCGCCCTCGACGGAGGACAGGTCCGGGCGGTGGTCCTCGTCCAGCGGGGTCGGCACGCAGATGACGACGGTGTCGCTTCTGGCCAGCACGGTCTCGTCCAGCGTGGCGCTGAAACCGTTGGCCAGCATGTGATCGAGGTCCGCGTCGGTCAGGTCGTCGATGTAGGACCGGCCGGCGTTGAGCGCCTCGACCTTGACGGGGTCGACGTCGACGCCGACGACCCGGAGCCCGGCGGCCACCGCCTCCTTGGCGAGCGGCATACCGACGTAGCCCAGACCGATGACAGCCAAGTCTATTTCTGTCACAGCTGTGCCCTGGAGAGCCGGAAACAACACTTCATGGTCGCAAAGGTTATCTCAAGTCCACCTAGCTCACGCCTAATGCGAGTGAACCTGTCAGAACAGACAGCCAATCGGTAGGTCATGACTCGGTAAGCGTTCGGTAGACAGTGCGGTAAGTCTCGGCAACGCGGCTCCACGTGCGCTTGGCCGCGACCTCCGCGCGCCCGGCCTCGCCCATCTCGGCCCGCCTGGCGGGATCGAGGCTGAGCGCGGCCAGCGCCTGGGCCAGTGCGGCCGGATCCTCCGGTGGCACGAGCAGGCCCGCGCCCTCGGAGCCGACCAGCTCCGACAGGGCCGGCAGGTCGCTGAGCACCACGGGCTTGCCCAGCGCCATCGCCTCGACCGGCTTCAGCGGCGTGACCAGCCGGGTCACCCGGAGGTCGTCGCGGGGGCAGACGAAGATGTCGATGGCGTCCTGGGCCTGCAGGGCCTCCTCGGGCCCCACCCGGCCGGGCAGGATCGCCGTGGCCAGCCCCAGCTCCTCGACCAGCTCCAGGAGGTTGGGCCGCTCGGTGCCGTCGCCCACCAGGAGCACCCGCACCGGCGTGCCCTCGTCGCGCAGCAGCGCCGCCGCCCGCAGCAGGGTCGCGAAACCCTCGTAGCCGACCAGGCTGGAGACCGAGCCGACGACGATCTCCTTGTCGTCGATCCCCATCTCGCGCCGGAACGACGCGCCGTCGTAGTGGGCGGTCAGCAGCGTGTCGTCGACCGCGTTGGGGGCGAGATAGATCTTGTCCCTCGGCACGCCGCGCTCGACGATCTCCGTGGCCATCGTCTCGGCCAGGGTGACGACCGCGTCGGCCTCGCGCATCAGGAACGCCTCGCGCTCCCGCTGGAGCAGATGCCGCTCGCTGCCGATGCGCACCGGGTCACGCGAGGCCCACGTCTCCTCAAGGAAGCCGCGCACCTCGTAGACGAAGGGGGTGCCCGTCCGGTCGCGGACGGCGTGCGCCACCGAGCCGTTGCGGTGGTCGGTGGCCGCGTGGACCACCTGCGGGCGCAGCTGCGTGACGAGCGTGGTGACGGCGTCCGCGCCCTTGACCATGCGGCCGTGCATCTCGAACGGCACCTCGCCGCGCCCGTCGGGGATCAGCCGGTAGTAGGGGATCCCCTCCAGCTCCTCGTACGGCGACGCGTCGGCGTGCCCCTGGAGCATGGGCCAGCCCCAGCTGGTCACCACGTGCGGATCGAGCCCGGCCGCCTTCTGCGCCGTGACGATGCGGTGGGTCCTGACCGTGTAGCCGGCCTGGGTGTAGGGCAGCGCGTTGGTGACCAGGTGGACCACGCGACCGGCCACCCGCTCCAGGATGGCCACCTTGGGCCCCGGCGGGATCGGGTCGGGGCTGATCGCGGCCAGCTCGCCGCGGTAGTAGGCCGCCCTGCGCTTGACGAACGGGTATTTGACGAAGGGTTCGAGCACCTCGGCGGCCTGGGTGACACGGCCGGTGTTCCAGTGCTCCTTGGCGTCGTTCCACGGCGCTCGGATCAGGCGCATGCCGAACTTGCGCACCATGCGCCTGGCGCGGCGCGCGGCCGGCCAGGCCACCTTGCCGACGACCGGGCGCAACCGGGGAGGCATGGCGTCGGCCGCCGCCTGGGCGGCGCGGACCGGGTCGGCTCGCACCTTCGTCGAGACGACGCGGGTGACGATGATCGGATGCTGGATGAAACCCTTGAGAAGTCCACCGACGCCGGCACGGGCAGACTTCGCGGAAACTCCAGCGGGAACCTTGGAGGAGTCTTGACGACTGGCGTCGGATGCCACGCGGTGACCGTACCATAGGCAGCGTTTTTTCCCTTCCGCTATGAAAGGCGAGGTCAATGAGGGAGAACCCCCTGGTCCTGCACGTTTTGGGTGCTCGTCCCAATTTCGTGAAAGCGGCCCCGGTGGTGCGAGCACTCGGCGAGCTCGGTGTGCGGCAGGGCATCATCCACACCGGTCAGCACTACGACACGCTCATGTCGGACGTCTTCTTCGCCGACCTGGGCCTGCCCGAGCCGGTGGCGAACCTGGCCGTCGGGTCCGGCACGCACGCCAGGCAGACCGCCGCGCTGCTCGTCGGCCTGGAGGACACCTTCCAGGAGCAGGACCCGGACCTCGTGGTCGTCTACGGAGACGTGAACTCCACGCTGGCCGCCATCCTGGTCTGCGCCAAGCTCGGCATCCCCAGCGCGCACGTCGAGGCGGGGCTGCGCTCGTTCGACCGCGGCATGCCGGAGGAGGTCAACCGGATCGTCACCGACTCGCTGTCCGACCTGCTCTTCGCCACCTCCCCGGAGGCGCTGTCGCACCTGGCGGCCGAGGGCGTGCCCGCCTCGAAGGTGCACCTGGTGGGCAACCCCATGATCGACAGCCTGTTCTCGGCGCTGCCCTCGCTCGATCCGGCGCCGGTGGTGGCCCGGCTGGGCCTGCCGGAGCGCTACGCCGTGGCGACGCTGCACCGCCCCGCCAACGTCGACACCCCGGAGGCCGCGCAGGAGCTGGTCTCGGCCGTGCTGGAGGTGTCGCGGCAGATCCCGATCGTGGTGCCGATCCACCCGCGCGGCCGCACCCGGCTGGCCGAGGCGGGGCTGGTGGACGGCCCGTCGGTCCGGGTCGTGGACCCGCTCGGCTACGTGGACTTCCTCTCCCTCGTACGCGGCGCCGCGCTGGTCGTCACCGACTCGGGCGGCGTGCAGGAGGAGACGACCATGCTGAGCGTGCCCTGCCTGACCGTGCGGCCCAACACCGAGCGGCCGATCACGATCACCCACGGCACCAACCGCCTGGTCACGCCCGCGCTGCTGCCCGCCGCGGCGGAGAAGGCGCTGGCCGACGGGGCGGTGACCCCTTCCGGCGCGCTGCCCCCGCTCTGGGACGGCGCCGCGGGACCGCGCATCGCCAGGGTGATCTCCGCCTGGCTCAAGGGGGACAACCTCTCGCCTGCCGCGCAGGGGACGCGTTCCGAATAACCCCCACATTTCGTACGGCTCCCGCCGTAACATGACATACCCCGCAGAGCGTTAGGCGAGTACCCATGGCCGAATCCCCCGAAGAGCCCACGTTCCAGCGACTCGGCCCCGTCAACTGGCTGCCCGAAGAGCGCAAGCTCGTCGAACGGTACGAGACGGAGATCGTGGAGCTGCGCAGGCGGCTGGAGATAGCCGAGGCCAAGGCCGCCTACGCCGGCTGGAAGCTGGAGGCCACCCAGGCCAAGCGGACCTTCAAGCTGGGCGAGGCGATCGGGTCCAAGAGCCCCGGCAAGGTGCTGGAGGCGGTCAGGTCCAAGTCCCGCGCCCCCAAGGCGCCGATGCCGGTCACCGAGGCGGTCGAGCTGGCCAACCACCGGCCGCCGCTGGTGGAGGTGCCCAAGGCCAAGTGGCCGCTCGGGCCGGTGAACCGGCCGGACCTGCGGGTGGCGGTCATCCTGGACGACTTCTCCAGGATGGCGTTCAAGTACGAGTGGGACCAGATCGAGTTCGGGCTCAAGGACTGGCCGGAGATCTTCGCCGACAAGCGGCCCGACCTGCTGTTCTGCGAGTCGGCCTGGCACGGCAACCAGGGTCGCTGGCGCTACCAGATGACCGGCACCAACGCGCCCAAGGAGCCGCTGCGCGACCTGGTCGCCTGGTGCCGGGCCGAGGGGATCCCGACGGTCTTCTGGAACAAGGAGGACCCGCCGAACTTCGACTTCTTCATCGACACGGCCAAGCTGTTCGACTACGTGTTCACCTGCGACGGCGACATGGTGCCGAAATATCGCGAAGTTCTGGGACATGATCGGGTGGACGTGCTGCAGTTCGCGGCCCAGCCCCGCGTGCACAACCCGATCCAGCAGAAGCAGGGCCGCCTGCACGACGTGGTCTTCGCCGGCATGTACTTCCGGGACAAGCATCCCGAGCGCCGCGAGCAGATGGAGACCGTCCTCGACCCCGTGCGCGAGCTCGGCCTGCACATCTTCGCCCGCAACGGCGAGGTGGACGACAAGTACGGCTGGCCGGAGAAGTACCGCCCGCACATCGTCGGCGAGCTCCCCTACGACCAGATGCTCGCCGCCTACCGCATGTACAAGGTCTTCCTCAACGTCAACTCGGTGCTGGACTCGCCCACCATGTGCGCGCGCCGCGTCTTCGAGCTGTCGGCCTGCGCCACCCCGGTCGTGTCCGGCTGGTCCAGGGCCATCGAGGAGACATTCGGCGACCTGGTGCCCATCGCCCGCGAGCCGGTCGAGTCGTACAACCAGGTCCTGCACCTGATCAACAGCCCCGAGCTGCGCGCCAGGATGGGACACCTGGCGATGCGCGAGGTCTTCGACAAGCACCTGTTCTCCCACCGCGTGGACCAGATCCTCCAGATGCTCGGCCGGCCCACGCAGCTCCGCTCACGCTCGATCTCCGTGGTGCTGCCCACCAACCGCGCCTCGCAGATCGAGCACGCGATCTCCTCGGTGGCCAAGCAGATCCACCGGCCGCTGCAGCTGATCATGGTGCTGCACGGCCTCGACATCGACCCCGTCGTGGTGGCCGACAAGGCGCGCATGGCCGGCATCACTGACGTCACGGTGCTGCCCGCCGCCCCCGAGCTGTCGCTCGGGGCGTGCATGAACCTGGGCATCGCAGCCGCCGAGGGCGAGCTGATCGCCAAGATGGACGACGACAACCTGTACGGCGAGCACTACCTGTCGGACCTGGTCCGCGCCTTCGACTACTCCGACGCCGAGCTGGTCGGCAAGGGCGCCCACTACGCCTACTTCGAGGGCCGCAATACCACGATGCTGCGCCTGCCCGGCCTGGAGCACCGCTACTCCTTCCTGGTGCAGGGCGGCACGTTCCTCGGCACGGCGGAGATGTTCCGCTCCTACGGCTTCCCCGACCTGACCCGCGGCGAGGACACCCACCTGGTCCGCAGGCTGAAGGAGGACGGGGTGAAGATCTACTCGGCGGACCGGTTCAACTTCGTCTACTGGCGCAGCGCCGACGCCGCCATGCACACCTGGCAGGCCGACCACATCAAGCTGACCAGGAACGCCCAGTTCTCCTTCGCGGGCCGCCCCGACGACCACGTGCTGATCTAAGCGCTGATCCGGGTGCTGATCTGAGTCAGGTGGCGACGCGGGAGAGGTTCTGGTCCGCGAGTCGCCCCAGCTCCAGCAGCCCGGCGCGCTTGACCTCCTTGCCCACCACCATGAGGCTCATCACGACGTTGCCCCGGCGGATCACCACCGAGCCGATCTGCGCGTTCCTGTCGCCGCCCGACGCGGTGGTCAGGTAGGCGCGCGACTCGTCGCCCTGCCTGGGCATGTCCAGGTCCCGGGTGCGGTAGGTGACCTCGGTGCCGTGCACGTCGGCCGAGTAGGCGCCGCACTGGCCGGGCAGCGGGCCCGGGAACGCGGCCGGCGGGAGCGCCACCACGGCCTGGCTGATGGAGCCCCTGTCGGAGGCGAAGGCGATCACGGCCGCGGGCGCCCGCGCGACCTCCGGCCTGGCCGGGTCGAGCTGGGGCGCGCCCGCGCACTCCGGCCGGTTCAGCTTGGCCTGCCGTACGGCCTCCAGGCCCTGTTTGGTGGCCTTGAGCGTGCCGTAGGGGCCGACCTCCGGGCCGTGCACCACGCGCATCCCCTTGGGCACGGGCAGCAGGGCGGCGCGCAGCTTGCCCGCCATGGCCGAGGACGGCGAGGGCGCCTGGGCCGTCCTGACCGGCTGCTCGGCGACCTCACTCGCGGAACATCCCGCTATGACCGTCATGCTCAGACATATCCCCGTAAAGGCCTTAAGCATGAGTTCTCCATTTCACTTCAGCGACCGTGAATAGACGCTAGAGGAAACGGCCAACCCGAGGACGGGCAACGTCGCTATTCGCGGAATTCGGCGGCTTCATGGCAGCGGCGGCGGTGAGGACTCGTACGTCCCCATCCCTACCGAGCAGCGGCTTCACCCTTTACCATCTCATACTCGGATTTATCCAGAAATTTCCGTACGTCACATCCGCCGGATAATTTCGGCACCAGGTGGCGCTAAATGTTGCTCGAAGCATTGCGCGTCCCCCCACGGTATCCGGCCACGGTGATGATGCTCGCGGCATGAGCGACATCTCGGCATCAGAAGGCCAGACCCGCGCCCCCGGACCGGAGCGGCCTCTTTCGCGCCGCGACTTCCTCGACGGGATCGCCATGACCGCGGGTCTGGCCGCCGTCGGCTCAGGGGACGGCGGCACGCCGGCCCTGGAGACGCCCCTGGGCACGGCCGCCTCTGGTACGGCCCATGGGGCCACGGCCACCCCGGGCCGCACAGGGTGGCACGGGGACACCGCACACGCTCTCAGCGTGCCCCACGCGCTGCGGGACGGGCGGTTCTGGGAGCACGCGGGACCCGCCGTGCCCACCGGGGAGCGCTACGACCTCGTGGTGGTCGGCGCGGGTGCCAGCGGGCTGAGCGCGGCGGCCGAGTGGCTGCGGGCCGACCCGGACGCGCGGGTGCTCATCCTGGACAACCACGAACAACTCGGCGAGCGCCGTCGCAAGCCCGGCCGCGCGCCGTACGACAGCGTGATGTGCGACCGGGAGAGCTTCCCCGTGGAGACGCTGATCCGGCACCGGCCCGGGAGCCCCGCCGAGCGGTGGATCTCCCGGCTGCCGGTCGCCGACCAGGCCAGGAAGGACCTGCTGCGGCTCTACCTGGACGCGCCCGACTGGTTCCCCCGGCTGACGCCCGAGGAGAAGGAGGAGCGGCTGGCCGGGTCGACGTACTCGGACTTCCTGCTGAAGGTCTGCCGGGCGCACCCGGACGTCGAGCGGTTCTGCCGGACCATGTCCAGCGCCGAGTGGGCCTACGACACCCGCGCCCTCGGCGCGATCGACGCCTGGGGTTGCGCCGACCGCCGCGCTCACGGCCGGGACCACGGGGGAGATCGAGGGCGGGGCCGGAGCCGGGACCAAGGGCGGGACCAGGGCCGGGACGGGGGCTGGGAGTATCCCGGGCTCGACGGTCTGGGGCTGGACGCCGGGAAACCGTCGCGGTTCAACTCGCCCAGTGTGCAGCGGGACTGGCGGCGCCGGCCCGGTGACCTGAGCGACTCGGCGGACCCGCTGATCCCGGGCCCGGCCGGGGCGCCGACGGGCCTGCTCGCCACCGCCTCGCTGGACCGGCCCGGCGACCCGGTCCGGCTGCGGCTGTCCAGCCCGGTCGTCTCCGTGCGCGACGAGGGCCCGAGGGGCGGCGCGAGCGTCGGCTACTTCGACGGCCACGAGGTCAGGACCGTCGCCGCCGAGGCGGTGATCCTGGCCTGCTGGAGCATGGTCATCCCCTACCTCGCGCCGGACCTGCCCGCCGATCAGCGCGAGGCACTGGCCGCCGCGGTGCGGCTGCCGCTGGTGGAGGCCGTGGTGCGGCTGCGCGACGGGCGGGCGTGGCAGCGGGTCGGCGTCACCCGCACCCGCTGGACCGGGGCTTACTGGTGCACGACGGAGCTGGACGAGCCGGACGGGCCGGAAGGCGGGGGGCCGGTCACCGCGCGGCTGGTGGCCGCGCCCTGCCGTTCGGAGCTGGGGCCCGCCGAGGGCGCGGTCGCCGGGCGGCGGGCGCTGTACAGGACGCCGTACCGCTTCCTGGAGCACAGCGCCCGCGATCAGCTCGCCCGGCTGCTCGGGCCGGGCGGGTTCGACCCCGCCAGGGACATCGAGGGGATCGAGATCCGCAGGTGGGGCCATGGGCGCGCGGCGGAGTACTGCCGGCCCTGGAACGCGTTCTACCCTGACGGCCCGTTCCCGGCCGAGGTGGCGCGCAGGCGGTTCGGCCGGATCGCGATCGCCGGCTCCGACACCGCCGTGGGCCGGACCGACGGCGCCGTCGCCGCGGCACGCCGAGCGGTGGCGGAACTGTCCCGATGAACCGTCCTTAGAAGACGCCTTTGTGACCGTGTCCGGCGTGGGTGGGTAAGGGCCAGAGAGTTGCCCCGGTAACAACGTGGAACATCCTGTTCCTCCCTCCTGCGCCAGACGCATAATCGGTGCTAGTCTCCTGTGCGATCTTCCGGAGGTGTATTTACACCAGGTGTGGAAATGCCCTCGACTCCTGAGGTTGGGACATGGGCTCGCAAAACCGGTCAATTCGGTTCAAGATCTTCTTATTACTGCTGCTACCCCTCCTGTCCCTGAGCGCGCTCTGGGGCTTCGTGCTCAACCTCACTGTGAGCGACGGTCAGTCACTGCTGCGTGGCGACACGCTTTACCGGACGGTCGGCGTCACCTCGACCGACCTGGGACTACAACTTCAGGCCGAGCGCGAGGGCTCGGTCGTCGCGGTCACCACGCGTGAGCTCACCGAGGACCTCGGCGATCAGCGCGCCCGCACGGACAGTGCGGTGGCGGCCTTCCAGCGGGCCACCGTCGAGGCCGAGGACGAGATCACCGAAGACATGCGGGTGCCCCTCGCCATGCTCCGCATCGAGCTGTCCCGGCTCGAGTTCATCCGCACCGACATCGACGACGGCCAGAGCTCCCGGCTGGCCGGGCTCGAGAGGTACAACCAGGTGCTGGACGCGGTCTTCAGGTTCTACGACCACCTGACCCCCGTGCCCGACCTGTCGGTCTACCAGCAGGCCTCCTCCCTGCAGACGATGGGCAACGCCCGCGAGTTCGTCGCCAGGGAGCACGCGCTGATCAGGGCCGTGCTCATCGACAAGCGGCTGACCGGGCCCGAGGCCGCCGCCTTCGCCGAATACGTCTCCTCCCGCAGGTACCTGCACGCCGGCGGCCAGGCGGGGCTCGACATCCAGCTCCGCAAACCGTACGAGCAGCTCTTCCAGAGCGAGCCGTTCCTGAGCTTCGCCACGATGGAGGCGCGGATCATCAGGACGGGCGCGCCGCCACCGGACGTGCAGGCCTGGAACTCCGCGATCGACCACCTGACGACCCAGCTGGACAAGCTCGGCGCCGAGGCGGCCGAATCGCTCGCCGCCCGCGCGGCGGACGGGGCCAACTCCATCAAGCTGCAGATCGGCGTCGCGGGCGGCGTCGGGCTGGTCGCCGTGCTCGCCTCGATCATCATCTCGGTGCGCTTCGGCCGCCGCCTGGCCGCCGAGCTGGCCGGCCTGCGGTCCGTGGCCGTCGAGCTGTCGGAGCAGCGCCTGCCCACCCTGGTGGCCCGGCTGAGCAGCGGCGAAGAGGTGGACGTCGAGAAGGCCACCAAACCGATCAAGGTCATCGGCTCCGCCGAGATCACCGACGTGGCCAAGGCGTTCGGATCCGTGCAGCGCACCGCCGTGCTCGCCGCGGTGGGCCAGGCCGCGCTGCGACGCGGTGTCGGCCAGGTCTTCCTCAACCTCGCCAGGCGCAAGCAGGGGCTGCTGCACCGCCAGCTCGCGCTGCTGGACGCCATGCAGCGCCGCACCCACGACCCCGACCAGCTGGAAGAGCTCTTCCGGCTGGACCACCTGACCACCCGCATGCGCCGGCACGCGGAGAGCCTGATCATCCTGTCCGGCTCCGCGCCCGGCCGGGCCTGGCGCAAGCCGGTGCCCGTGATGGACATCGTCCGGGCCTCGGTCGCCGAGGTCGAGGACTACACCAGGGTCGACGTCCAGAACATGCCCGGCAGCGCCGTCGACGGCGGCGCCGCGGCGGACCTCACCCACCTGGTCGCCGAACTGGTCGAGAACGCCACGCTCTACTCCCCGCCGCAGTCCACCGTCCAGGTGCGCGGCGACCGGGTGAGCAACGGCTACACGATCGAGGTCGAGGACCGGGGGCTCGGCCAATCGGCCGAGGAGTACGCGGCCTACAACGCGGTCCTGTCGAACCCGCCCGAGTTCGACCTCGCCGACAGCGACCGGCTCGGCCTGTTCGTGGTGGCGAAGCTGGCCGAGCGGCATGGCATCAACGTGTTGCTGCGCCGCTCCCCCTTCGGCGGCACCACGGCCATCGTGTTCATGCCCGCCTCGCTCATCACCGACCAGGCCGAACTTCCCGCCGTGCCCGAGGAATCGGCCGCGCTGCCGGCCCGTACGAGAAAGAAAGCGCTCGCGGTCGTGAGCGGCGGCACGCACGCGGGCTTGCCAAGGCGCGTGCGGCAGGCCAACCTGTCATCCCGGCTCAAGGACGGCCCGCCGCCCGAGCCGGAGCCTGAGCGGACCAACGAACGCTCTCCCGATGAGGTACGCGACATGTTCTCCGCGTTCCAGCGGGGAACGCAACGCGCCCGAGAAGAAGCTAACGAGGAGGGGGAGGCATGAGTGTGCCGACGACCAACACCGGTGAACTGAACTGGCTCCTTGACGACCTGACGACGCGGGTGGCCGCGGTCAGGCAGGCTGTGATCCTGTCGACCGACGGGCTCGCGGTCGGGCACTCCAAGGGCCTGGTACGCGAGGACGCCGAGCATCTGTCGGCCGTGGCGTCCGGGTTCCAGAGTCTGGCCCGCGGCACGGGACGCCACTTCGGCGGCGGAGACGTGCGCCAGACCATCGTCGAGATGGAGTCGGCGTTCCTCTTCGTGACGGCGGCGGGCCAGGGCACCTGCCTGGCGGTGCTCGCCGACGCCAACGTCGACGTGGGCCACATCGCCTACGAGATGGCGATGCTGGTGAAGCGGGTGGGGCAGCACATCACCACCAACCCGCGAACCGCCCCATGAGCGGGAGCCAGTGGTTAGACGACGAGGCGGGGCCCATCGTCCGGCCCTACGCCCTCATTCGCGGACGCACGAGGTCCTCGGGGGACACGTTCGACCTCATCGCGACCGTCAGCACGATCGGGGAGCCGACTTCGGACCTCGGCCCCGAGCAGTTGCTGATCTACCGCGCGGCGCGCAGCCCGATCTCGGTGGCCGACCTGGCCGTCGAGCTCGACCTGCCCGTCGGGGTCGTCCGAGTGATGCTCGGCGACCTGCGTGACCACGACCTGATCAAGGTGACGTCCCCCTCAGCCACCGGGTCGCGCCCGAATGAGGGCATTCTCAAGGAAGTGATCAATGGACTCCGTGCTCTCTGAGGACCCAGTCGCACTGAAGATCCTCATCGCCGGCGGCTTCGGCGTGGGCAAGACCACCCTGGTCGGGGCGATCAGCGAGATCAGGCCGCTGCGCACGGAAGAGGTGCTCTCCGACCGCGGCATCGGCGTCGACGACATCGACGGCGTCGAGACCAAGACCACCACGACCGTGGCCATGGACTTCGGCCGGATCACCATCCGCGAGGGCCTGGTCGTCTACCTGTTCGGCACGCCCGGCCAGGAGCGGTTCTGGTTCATGTGGGACGAGCTTTCCTACGGCGCGCTGGGCGCGGTCGTGATCGCCGACACCCGCCGGCTGACCGACTGCTTCCCCTCCGTCGACTACTTCGAGCAGCGTGGCACGCCGTTCGTGGTGGCCGTCAACTGCTTCGACGGGGCCGACCGGCACACCGTCGACGACGTGCGGATCGCGCTGGACCTGGACCACGACGTGCCCGTGATGCTGTGCGACGTACGGCGGCGCACGTCCGCCAAGGAAGTCATGATCACGCTCGTCGAGCACTCGCTCCGGACGCTGACCGCCGCCGGTTAGAGCGCCCGCAGGCCGTTGATGACCTCGCGGAGCAGGCTCTCCGTGGGAGACGACGCCTCTTTGGAACGCGGCGGGCGCACCGTGACCAGGCCGTAGCCGAGCAGATCTCCGAGCAGCACCCTGACCACCTGGACCGGAAGGTTCAGCTCGGAGGCCACCTCGGCGATCGGCCTGGCATGACCGGCGACGCAGGTGAGCAGCCGCCGATGCTGGGAGCCCAGGTCCGCCTGGACCGGCGCCGGTTGTCCCGTCAGCGCCACCGTGGCCAGCAGGTCGAGCGCGGTGGACGTGGATTTCGTGCGTCCGCGAGCCACCGCGTACGGGCGGACGACGGGTCCTGCTTCGTCGTCCACCCATTCCCGCTCATGGCTCACGATCGCGATCCCCCGCCGTTCTGTTCGGTGTCCTGGCGTCCGCGCTGCCAGCCGGACTGGAGCGAGGACAGCAGGGCCCTGGCCTCCTCGGGCGAGCGGCTCTCCACAGGGCCGGCCGGGGCGGGCGGCGGCTTCTGCAGCTTCGGCGGCAGATTGGCCTGCCGGACCCGCCGGGGCAGCCCGGCCCCCGCCGCCTGCGCCTGCGCGGTCGCCGGCGCCGGCGCGGGCGCGGGCGCGGGCGCGGGCGCGGGCGCGGGCGCGGGCGCCAGCTCCGCCTCGCCAGAGGACTGTGCGCCTGCGCGCACCGGAAGGTCACCCGCCGCCGGCGACTGAGCGCGCGTCCGCGCCGGGAGTTCTCCGTGGTCAGAGGACGGTGCGGGTCGCCGCGCCGGAAGCTCGTCCGGGCCGACGGACTGTACGGGTCGCCGCGCCGGGATCTCGTCCTGCGCCGGGGGCTGTGTGCGTGTTCGGGTGGGCAGGTCCCCCTGGGCCGGGGGTGCTGATGCCAGGGCCTGGGGCGAGGCCGTTTCCACGCCGCGCTTGTGCGTCCGGATACGGCGGGGCAGCTCACCCGGTCCCGGGTCGCCGCCGACGACCGACACCGAGATCGACTCCAGCTCCGGCATCTGCGAGGGCTGCATGGCCGGCAGTTGCTGCACCAGGCCCGCGGGCACCAGCACGATGGCCGTGGTGCCGCCGTACGGGGACGGCTTGAGCGTCACCCCGATGCCGTGCCTGGCCGCCAGCATGGCGACGACGGAGAAGCCCAGGCGCTCGCTCTGCGCGGGGTCGAACTCGGCCGGGCGGGCCAGCCGGCGGTTGATGGCGTCGCGGGCCTCCTGCGACATGCCGAGGCCGCGGTCCTCGATCTCGACCGCGAACCCCTTGCCCACCAGGTCACCCCGGACCGACACCTCGTTGCCCGGCGAGGAGAAGGTGGCGGCGTTCTCGATCAGCTCGGCGAACAGGTGCATGAGGTCGGCCACGGCGGCGCCCGTGACGCCCGCCTCCGGCATCGGGTAGACCCGGACACGGGTGTACTCCTCGACCTGCCCGGCCGCGCCGCTGAGCACGTCCTCCATGGGGATGACGCCGCGCCACCTGCGCCCGGCCGAACCGCCCGCCAGCAGCACCAGGCCCTCCGCGTGCCGGCGCATGCGGGTGGTGAGGTGGTCGAGCTTGAACAGCCGCTCCAGCGCCTCCGGTTCCTCGGTCTGGCGCTGCATCTCGTCGAGCTGCTTGATCTGCCGCTGGACCAGCGACTGGGTCCGCCTGGCCAGGTTGCGCAGCGCCTCGGAGATGCCCTCACGCAGCCGGGCCTGCTCGACGGCCGCGTCGACAGCGGTGCGCTGGACGCTGTCGAAGGCGGTCGCCAGGTCGGCGACCTCGCGGGTGGCGTCGGAGCGGACCTCGATGCGCGGCGCCTCCGCCTCGATGTCCACGTCCTCGCCCTGACGCAGCTTCGTCACGACGGTGGGCAGCCGGTTCTCGGCCAGGTCGAGGGCGCTGTGGCGGAGCACCGTCAGCTCGCCGGAGACCCGCCTGGCGACCCGGATCGAGATGAAGATGGAGAAGACGACCGCGATGAGGCCCAGCGCGCCCGTGACCACGGCCCGCACGATGATGACCATGCCGGCCGGCTCCATGCGCGCCAGCAGGACGTCACCGGAGCCGCCGAGCGCCTGGGAGAACTCCGTCAGCACCGGGTCGACCGTGCCGCGCCAGAGCTGCATGTCGATCGGCTTGCCGGTGACGTAGCCCTCCAGGGAGCGCTCCATCGTGGCGTAGCGCGGGGTGGCTCGCATGGCCTCCAGCGGGGCGCGGAGCTCGTCGTCGAGATTGGCCATGGCCTTGGGGAACAGGTAGGTCCTGGCGCCGTCGATGCCCGCGAGCAGGTGCACCTCGTCCATGGTCCACTTGTCCGCGCCGGGGGCGGCGTTGCCCGCCACGATCAGCGCGTGCTCGCGGCTCAGCAGCTCGCGCACCTGCTGGGCGACGATCAGCCCGTTCGCCTGCCTGGCCAGCTCGACGTCGGTGCTGACCGTGAACGCCGAGTAGAGGTCGTCGATGGCGTCGGGGATGGTGGCGTACTCGGTGATCAGGGTGTGCGGGGTGAGCTGGCCGCTGTCGGCCTGGCGCCTGATCTCCGGCAGCCGGGCGACGGCCTTGAGCATGGCGCTGAGCTGGGTCCGCATCTCGGGCGTCAGCGCCGACTGGGTGCCGTCGGACTTGGCCGACGCCGTGAGCGTCTTCTCGGCCTCGTCGACCCGGTCGCGGGCGGCGGCGAGCGCGGCGGCGTCGGTGGCGCCGCCGATGAGCTCGGCGGAGGCCAGGCGCTCTTCCTGGAGGCGCAGGGTGAGCCTCTCGGTGTGGTCGATGACCCCTCTCCAGATGGCCTCGACCTTCAGCAGGCTCAGCGCCTCTTTCGACGTGGTGCTCGCCGCGAACCCCCAGAGCACGACCAGGGAGATCAGGGGGATGACGAGCAGCGTCGAGATCTTGAATCTAATGGATCTGCCCGATGCCATGACACCCGCTCCCGGATAGAAGATCGCCGGAGAGAATAGCATCGAACGAGGCGCTTTTAAGATCGACTAGCGATTATTCTGTGATATGTCGGGAAATTGGCGGTACGCCGCACGCTGCCCAGCCAGACCACCCGGACCAGCCATCCCGCGAGCACGGTGAGCAGCGCCACCTCCGCCCCCAGCAGCGCCCACTCGACCAGACCGATCAGCACTCCGCCGCCGGGCAGCGCCACGTACGTCATCGCCAGCACCCCGAGGCCACCCGCCAGGGCCAGCCACTCCACCACCCTGGCCACCGGCTTCCAGCCCTCGTCGGCCGCGAGCCTCGGCACCAGCAGCGCCGCCGCAACCGGGAGGCTCACGAACGCCGCGACCAGCGCCCACCTGTGCACCTGTACGGCCGACTCCATGCCCAGTGGTGTGGCCGGGACGACCGCCGCGACGGCGAGCGCCCCCGACCACACCATGAACAACCCCGCCGGCATCCCCCGGACCGGCGCCCCCGCCCCCCGCAGCCCCGCCAGCAGGGCCACAGACCCCAAGGCCATGACCGCCATCGCCAGCTCCGTGACGCCCCCGCGGTCGGCCACGGCGTACTCGCTCACGGTCACGTTCATCGAGGCGCCTGGCCCGGCCAGGACCCCTGCCACGGCGAACGTGATCGCGGCGAGCGCGATGAGCGGATACAGCCTCTTCACTGCGGTCATGTGCAACAGTTTGAAGACGGTTCGTCTTCCCCGCATCGGGCCTCATCCCCGAGGCGACCCTGACCCGTCCCTGAGTCCGGCCAGCTGGGCGGCGGCGCTGTCCAGCAGCATGTCCAGGGCGGTGGGGTAGGCGCTGTCGTTCATGTGGGCCACCAGCAGGCCGGCCGTGGCGGCGATGTGCGGGTGGGTGCGCGCCGGCAGGCGGGCGTAGGTGGCCTGCCACACCTGCTCGTCGGCCTGCCTGGTGGCGGTGGGCAGCGCCAGGGAGGCGGCGTCCAGGACGGCGAAGGCGAGGCTCTGGTCGATGAAGGCGTGGTAGATCCGGACCGCGTCGGGGCCGGGGAAGCCGGCCGTACGCAGGATGGCCAGGATCGTCTCGTCCACCGTGACCTCGTGCGGGCGGCCGGCCACCCGGCTGGCCGTCAGGACCGCCGCCTGCGGGTGGGCCAGGTAGGCGGCGTGGACGCTCAGCCCGAGGGCGCGCAGGTCGGCCCGCCAGTGGCCGATGGGGCGCCAGTCCGCGAGCGCGTGCGCGAACAGCTCGTCGGCGATGGCCAGGGTGAGGTCGTCCATGCCGCGGAAGTAACGGTAGATCGCGCTGGCGTCGGCGCCCAGCGCCAGGCCCAGGCGGCGGGCGGTGAGCCCGGCCGCGCCGTGCTCGCGGAGCATCCGCAGGGCCGTCTCGACGATGAGCTCGTGGGTGAGGACCTGCCCCTGCCGGGTCGGGCGCCGACGCTTCCTGGCCGCGTCGGGCACTACTCGCTTGGCCATGCTCGTCCTTATGCCAACGCCATTGACGTTGATGGAGCGTAGCGGCTTTGCTGGGGAACGCATCCCCCAGAAATCAGGAGATGGTCCACGATCATGCGCATTCTTCTCGTGGGCGCCGGTGGTGTGGGGACCGCCGTCACCCGGATCGCCACCCGGCGGCCGTTCTTCGACCACATGGTGGTCGCCGACTACGATCCCTCCCGCGCCGAGGCCGCGGTCGCCACCCTCGGGCCCCGCTTCACCGCGGCCCGGGTCGACGCCTCCGACCGGGCCGCCGTCATCGGCCTGCTGACCGAGCACCGCTGCGACGTGCTGCTGAACGCCACCGACCCGCGCTTCGTGATGCCGCTGTTCGAGGCCGCGCTCACGGCCGGGGCCGACTACCTCGACATGGCGATGTCCATGTCGAGCCCGCACCCCGATCGGCCGTACGAGCAGACCGGGGTCAAGCTGGGCGACGAGCAGTTCGCCAGGTCCGGCGCGTGGGCGGACGCCGGGCGGCTGGCCCTGGTGGGGATGGGCGTGGAGCCCGGCCTGTCGGACGTGTTCGCCCGCTACGCCGCCGACGAGCTCTTCGACGAGATCGAGGAGATCGGCGTACGCGACGGCGGCGACCTCACCGTCGACGGCTACGACTTCGCGCCGTCGTTCTCCATCTGGACCACCATCGAGGAGTGCCTCAACCCGCCGCTGATCTACGAGCAGGAGCGCGGCTGGTTCACCACCGAGCCGTTCAGCGAGCCCGAGATCTTCGACTTCCCCGAGGGGATCGGCCCGGTCGAGTGCGTGAACGTCGAGCACGAGGAGGTGCTGCTGGTGCCCCGCTGGATCGACGCCGGCCGGGTCACCTTCAAGTACGGGCTCGGCGAGGACTTCATCGCCAAGCTCAGGACCCTGCACGAGCTCGGCCTGGACCGCACCGAGCCGGTCACCGTGCGCACCGAGGACGGGCCGGCCCGGGTCTCACCCCGTGACCTGGTCGCCGCGCTCCTGCCCGACCCGGCCGGCCTCGGCGACCGGATGCACGGCAAGACCTGCGCCGGCACCTGGGTGAAGGGCACCAAGGACGGCGAGCCCCGCGAGGTCTACCTCTACCACGTGGTCGACAACCAGTGGTCGATGCGGGAGTACGGCTCCCAGGCGGTGGTCTGGCAGACCGCCGTCAACCCGGTGGTGGCGCTGGAACTGCTGGCCACCGGCCGGTGGAAGGGCAGCGGCGTGCTCGGGCCCGAGGCCTTCGCGCCGCGCCCCTTCCTCGACCTGCTGCGGGACTACGGCTCGCCATGGGGGCTGCGGGAGCATTGACCTCACAGGCCCGATGGGTCGCGCCCGACGCTGATCTCCTCGGCGATCCGGCGGAGCTCGGCCACCGCGATGCCGGGCGCCGGAGGGAGCTGTCTCGTCAACGCGTCCATGACCACGGGCACCGGCTGGCCGGCCAGCCGCTCCGCGATGCCGTGGACCGTCATGAACAGCGCCTCTTCGGTGTCGCGCATCCCCGTCTCCTCGCTTCGGTTACCCGCGCAACGCTACGGCCTGCCACCGACAGTTTCCCGCCAGGACGTGAGCGTGTTCCGCCGCGGGGTGCTCGGCTTCGAGGTGGTCACGAGCCTGAACGGCGCGGCGGGCGTTGGGATTTCCATCCCTGTTGAGGAAGGCGTCATGGGGTCCCGTCGGGTTACCGTGGAAATATCCGATTCCTCTCTGGGAGAACGGTCATGCCGAGGGATCCTGATCACGTGCTCGACGCCATCGACGGCGTCGTCGAGGAGTGGGAGACGTTGAGCGCCGACGCCATGCGCTGGGCGCCTCCGGAGAGCAAGCGCGACAACGACCTGCTGCGCGAGGTGACCGACATCTTCGGCCCGCTCGCCAACGCGCTCACCCAGGCCTTCCGCCCCTTGGGCGACGCCGTCACCCGTGTCCTGGACAACCTGGTCGACGACGAGGAGGACGACCGCTAACCGGCCAGGCGCATCGGCCGCAGCGCGCGCCCGTGAGCTTGGCCGGCTCGGCCGGCATGGCGTCGGCCGCGGCGGTCATCACGTCGCTGGGCGCCACCTGGCCGTCCTTCTAGAAAAACCGCCTGATCTTGTCGGTGGCGCCTGCGATAGTGAGGGAGTGGTTCACACCTTCTCCCTCCTGCCCTGCCATGTCCGGCAGCTGCCCGGCGACGCGATCGAGCTCATGCCGATCGTGCTGCCCATGACGCTGACCAGCGCCCAGCGCCGCCAGTTGGCCGCCATCCTGCTCGACGGCCTCGACAGCAGCGACGGCCTCGACAGCCTCGACGGGGACCAGGCCCCATCCCTCACCGAGCTCTGCCTGGCCTAGTCACTCCGGCCACAGCCACACCCGATAGAAATCCACGTCATAGGTCTCGGCGGGGACGTCGGGCCCATGATCATACTTTCCGAACTTGGCGTGCACCCGCGTCCGCCAGTGGGCGTCGCGGGCCCGCAGGTCGAAGGGGGCGTAGTCGTCCGGCTCCCCGTTCTCGAACTCGACGAGGACCACCAGCCCCGACGGCAGGAAGAGCCGCCCGTCCCAGCTCAGCTCCCACGGGTCGGCCGCGACCGGCGGCCCGCCCCACAGGTCGAGCCGCACGTAACTGGTCTTCTTGGGCCACACCTGGAACAGCAGGCTGTTGGCGCCCACCGCCAGCCACTCCTGCCCCGGAGGGCTCACCTCCTGCCCCCAGGAGGACGACACCTCGCCGTGACGGCCCTCCGCGACCTCCTTGTCCAGCAGGTAGAAGGGCCCCGTCATCTGGTGCAGCGCACTGGCCACGGGTTCGTCCACCGCAGCCCACTACCCACCAGGTCAGGCTCCGATCCGGTCCATGACCCGGTCCATGGCGCACAACTCCCGGTAGCGGCCCCCGTGGAAGACCAGCGGCTCGCCCTCCTGCCACTGGAAGTGCTCGACCTCGCCGATGAACAGGCGGTGGTCGCCGGCCTCGTACGTCGTCACGGTACGGCAGGCGAAGAAGGCCAGTGCGCCGGCCAGCGCCGGCAGGCCGCTGGGCGTGAGGCGGGTCTCCACCCCGGCGAACTTGTCCGGCGCCGGCCTGGCGAACCGCTGTGACAGGTCGTCCTGCCCGCTGGCCAGCACGTTGACGGCGAACCGCCCGGCCCGCAGGAACGCCGGGACGCTCGGCGCCCGCTCCGACAGGCACCACAGCACCAGGGCGGGATCGAGGGAGACGGAGGTGAAGGAGTTCACCGTGACTCCGGTCCGCCGGCCGTCCGGGGAGGTGGTGGTGACCACCGCCACCCCGGTGGCGAAGCGGCCGAGGGCGTCGCGCAGCGTTCTCATGACCGGCTCCCGGCCTGCGCGAGGTAGGCGGCGGCCTTGGCCGGGTCCATGAACCACTCGGCGAAGTCCCTGGGGTCGTCGAAGCCGTTGGCGAAGCGGGCGGCCACCTCGGGCAGGGAGCCCGCGGCGCCGAGGATCTCCAGGACGTGCGGCGGCGGCGGGGAGAGCAGGGCGTTGGTCCACTCGGTGGCGTGCCGGGCGTCGGCCCAGTAGCGCTCGAAGGTGGCCTCCATCCACGCCTGGTCGAACGGCAGGTCGCCGCGCTCGACGACGTCGGCCAGGTAGGAGGCGGCGCACTTGGCGGCGTTGCCCGCGCCCTGGCCGGTGATGGGGTCGTTGAGCACCACCACGTCGGCGACGCCGAGCACCGGCGCGCCCGTCGGCAGGACGGCGACGGGCCGGCGGACCGTGGGCGCGAACCGGCCGGCGAGGGTGCCGCGCTCGTCGGTGAGCTCGATGTCCGCGCAGCGTGCGGCCTCCCACGGCAGGTACGTCTCCAGGATGGAGCGGCTCCTGGCCAGATGCTCGGCGGGGGTGCGGATGTCACCCCAGCAGTCCATCGGCCCGCCGGGGACACCCTCGAACACCATGATCTCGCACGGCCCGGTGAGGGTGAGCGCGGGGAAGACGAAGTACTCGCCGACGCCCGGGATCAGGTTGAAGCAGACGGCGGAGTGCTCCGGCCGGGGCGTGAGACCGTTGACGTAGGTGAGGGCCAGGGCGCGCTGCGGGACGTCGTACGGCGACCGGCCGGCGTCCCGCTCGAACAGGGAGGCGATCTGCCCCTTGCCGGCGGCCACCAGGACCAGGTCGTAGTCGGCGGCGTACGTCTCCAGGTCCGCGGCCGTCGCGTCGTGGTAGACGACCTTGCCGCCCAGTCTCTCGACCTCGGCGAGCCAGGCGGGCATCTTCACCCGCTGGTCGACCGAGCGGGCGGGCTCGTCCAGCCGGCCCGTCCAGCCGATCGCCTTGGTCCCGTCGGGGCCCGGGACGGAGAGCTGGATCCCGTCGATCGGCGGGCAGTCGGGCCACAGATCGATGCCCAGGTCGCGCTCGTGGCCGAGCGCGGTGCCGAACATGGCCTGGCTGGAGGTGACCCGGCCGTCCCGGATCGCCTCGGGGGTTCGGTTGGAGATGACGGTGACGCCGTAACCGTGGTGCAGCAGGCCGAGCGCCAGGTGCAGCCCGGCCTGCCCGGCGCCGACGATGAGGATCTCGCGCATGGTGGGTGGTCCTTCGCGTGCTGGAGGAGTGGATGAGCAAAAGGTACGTTTCGCTGCCGCAGGTCATCCATCCGCTGAGCGCGGGTTCCGTCCGCTGGGCGCGGACTTACCTCAGGCGAGGCGCAGCGTCGCCGACGGGGGCTGGCCGTACCGGTCCCTGTAGGCGGCGGCGAAGCGGCCCTGGTGCGGGAATCCCCAGCGTGCGGCGACGGCGGTGACCGTGACGCGGGCCGGGTCGGCGGCGAGCAGGTCCTCGCGCACGCGGGCCAGCCGTACGTCACGCAGGTGCGCCATCGGCGTCTGGCCCAGGTGCGCCCGGAAGCCCTCCTGCAGCGAGCGGGTGCTGACCGCGACGGCCCGCGCCACGTCGTCGGTGGTGATCGGCAGGTGCGCGTGCTCCGCGATGAACTCCATGGCCCGCCGCACCACCTTCGGCACGGCCGGCCGGCGGGGCGCGGTCAGCTTCGACCGGTAGTTGGACGGCTGCATGGTGAGCAGACTGGACAGCAGGGCGTTCTCCAGGTGGGCGAGGGCCAGCGGCTGGGCGGCAAGCCCGGCGCCGTCCTCGGCCGCGGTCACGACCAGGTCGGCCATCGCCCGCCAGCTCCGCGCCCAGCCGCTGGTCAGGTCCAGGCCCAGATCGAAGACCAGGGGCCGGGCGAGCCGCTCGCCGAGCATCTGCTCCAGCGTGCTCTCGACGGTGTCCCGGTCGAACTTGACGATCACCTGGGGGCACTGCGCGCCCCAGCGCATGTCGAGGTATTCGGTGGGCGACGGCAGCGAGGCGAGCGAGGAGGTGGAGACGATCTCCTGGCTCCCGCAGCGGATCAGGCTGCGCCCGGTCAGGGGTATCTGCACCAGGTAGAACGACTCCAGCTCGCCCGGCTCGATGCGGACGTCGGCTCCGTAGTCGAGGTAGCTCACCCGTACGGAGCCCGGTTGCGCGGAGTTGAACCGCGCGGCCAGTAAGTCGGGATCGCCGGTCAGGTCCAGCCGGTGCGCGCAGAAGACCCGCCCCACCTCCTCGCGGACCTCGTCCAGGTCCGAGCTGGCGAACAGTGGTGAGTTGTCCAGCCGAACCGTTTGCGCCATCGCGGCCCCTGCCTTCTCTCCTGTCCGGGTGACATCTGATCATCGTCACCCGGGGAGCCAACGTTCCACGTAGAAATGCACAGAATCAGGATCGTGCCAGCCGGCCGCGATAGACGTCCCTGGCGCGTTCGTACAGCTGCAGATGGTCGTCGTACTGCTCCTTGGCGTCGAAGCGGCCGAACTCGCGCACCACCGCCTCCAGCCGGTCCAGCCAGGCCAGGCACCAGCGCACGTCCGCTTCCCTGGCCACGTGCCCGCCCGCCACGTCCAGGTAGACGGGGCTCGTGTGCGCGTACGCGCCGCCGCGGTGGTGGGCGCGTGGATGGGCGCCGCCGGTCGCGACGGCCACCACGTACGTCGGCTCGCCCGCCACCAGCGTCGTGGCCAGCCGGCCGGGCGGCCCCTGCGCGATGACGCCGTCGGCGGTGCGCAGCTCCAGCGTCTCCACCTCCGGCCCGACCGACTCCACGACCACCTCCACCCGCTCACCCGGCGCCAGGTCCAGCGTGTCGCCCGGCTCATGGCCGTTGACCGTGAGCTCCAGCCACGGCCCCGTGGTGGCGAAGGTGCGGCCGAGCAGGATCGCCTCCATGAAGGACTCGGCCGTGAGCGGGCCTTCCACATGCGCGTACACCCGCTCCCAGCCGGGAGGGCCGGAGGAGGTGCCGCGGCGGCACCAGGAGAGCACCGCGTCGGTGCCCGCCGTGACCGTCACCCGGTTGCCCGCACCGATCAGGCGGCGGTAGACCGACGCCGTCGCGGCGATCGAGGAGTGGTTGAGCACGTCGAGGGTGTCGATCAGGCCGAGCGCCGCGTCGGCGACGATCTCCCGCGCCGAGCAGTTACGCCCCCGGCTGATCACCACGTCGGGCGGATCGGTGTCGGAGAACGGCGTGTGGAACGGATGCCCGTACCCGAGCAGCCCGCCGAGCTCCCGCAACTCCTCACAGGCGGTCGCGTTGGGCGGCCAGTCGACCGTGCCGGCGAAGCCCGTGTGGAAGCGCTTCGGCAGGCCGTGCAGCCCGAAGGCGCTGATGTGCCCGACGAGGTCGCTGCGGTATTCGACGCCCAGCCTGGCCAGGTGCCGCTCGTCGGACCACGGCAGGTCCACGCCCACCCAGTGGGCCAGCGCCTCCACGTCGTAGACCCGCTCGCCCGCCACATTGCCCGCCACGAGGTTGAGGACGTGCAGGTCCTCGCCGTGCTGCGCCGCCGCGGCGAGCGCGGGCGCCGCCGGCTCCTCACCCATCCAGTTGAGATGTACGTGCATGTCGCCGCCGAACCAGCCATGCGCGGCGGCGTCGTACAGTCGCTCGGGCGTCAGCTCGACCAGCGTCTCCCGCCCCGCCGCCGGGGTGAGCGTCACCTCGGCGGTGGCGTACTCCATGCCACGGGTCACCTCCACCGTGATCTCCTCGGCGGGCACCGCGAGCACCACGTCGTCGCCGTGGAAGTACGGTCGCAGCAGGCCGTCCACCTTGGCCGGGACGCCCTCGGGATACCACCCCTGCCCGCCCGCGCCCGTCACGCTCCACCGGCAGGGGAACCCGGCCGACAGCCGGATCGTGGCCGTGGCCGCCCGCCTGGACAGCGGCGCCAGGTCCACCGGCCGGCCGTCGGCGATCAGCTCCCGGGCCACCTCCACCACCCTGGCCCCGCCCGCCGCCACGTCGTGCGCGACCCCGTCCACGACCACCGTGGCCGCCTCGGCCCGGCTGGAATCCAGCAGCAGCGCCGTACGGAAGGGCGCGTCGCCGAGGACCACCTGCGTGCGGGCCTCAAGCGCGGCCCCGGCGGGGGTCAGCCGGAGCACGGCCAGGTTGGCGAGCACGTCGCCGGCCAGCGCGTCACGCACCACCCGGTCGACGTCCACCTCGCCGAACCGATCCTCCAGCTCCTCCTCCGACAGGCCGGGGAAACGCTCGGCGAGCTGGCGCAGGCTCGATCCCCAAGAGTCGTAACGCCGGTCGAGATAGACGGTGGCCCGGGCCTGGACCACGTACCCGATCGGCTCCTCGCCCCAGCTCACCCCGTGCCGGTCGCGCAGGCCCCGGTAGTCGGCGAGGGCCCGGGCCACGCTGTCGGGAAGCAGCGAATCGTCACACATCGAACACTCCCTGGAGTCGCACGCGCCGCCATCGTGACACGAATCCGGCCCCGCGTCAGGACCGTTCGGACAACCAGATCAGCCGGAGGCCGTCAGCACATCGCGGCGTCGCCGGCGGGCGGGAGTTCGCCGTCGAGGGCGGAGACGGTGACGTTGTACTCGTTGGAGGCGGCCAGGCCGGAGTCGCCGGGGAACCAGACGTACGCGTAGGCCGTCGCACCGCCGACCGAGCCGGTGTAGCAGAGGCTCCGGTCGTTCGTCACCGACGGGTTGGCGGCGACGCGGCGCCAGCCGGACTGCGTGGCCTGCTGGTCGTAGAAGGCGAGCACGTCGGCTCTGGGAACGGTGAAGCGGTAGTTCTGGCCGACGTACACCTGCTGGTAGTCGGGCTCACAGCCGGACGACCTGCCACCCAGCGCCACGGCGTCCCCGGGCGCCTGATCGAGGATGGCGAGCGAGCTCAACACCGGGAGGAGTCGCTTCTCGGCCCCGGCGCAGCCGGTGTCGGCATCGAAGAACGAGCCGGCCGCCGAGGCGACCACGGCCAGGCCACTCGTACCGACGAGCCCCACGATGATCAGTCCGGCGACGATTTGGCGCTTCACGAGGCGGAGCCTAGTCGACCGGACGACCCGGGACGCCACCGTGACGTTACGCCCTCTCCAGGATGACCAGGGGAAGGTCGCGCTCCGTCCCCTCCTGGTAGGTGTCGTAGAGCGGGAAGACCTCCGCCATCACCCGCCAGAGCCGTCGCTTCTCCTGCGGGGTGGCCACCCGCGCCCGCGCGTCGAAGATGTCGCCGCCGACCTGGACGGTGACGCCGGGGTTCGCGGACAGGTTGAGGTACCAGGCGGGGTGCTGGGGCGAGCCGCCGTTCGAGGCCACCAGCAGGTGGCGGTCGCCGTCCCGCCCGTAGATCAGCGCGGTACGGCGGAGCCTGCCGGACTTACGGCCCCGGGTGGTGAGCAGCAGGGTCGGCAAGCCCTGGTAGAGGTGACCGTCTCGTCCGTCGCTGTCCACGTACGTGCGGATGTGCTCGGCCACCCACCCCGTCGGGCTGTCCAGCACTTCCTCAGCCGGCCCGCTAGCGGCGGGCGCGTCCTTGGCGGGCGCGGGGAGGCTGCGCAGCAGGTGGTAGCGCCTGACCTGGCTGTTCTTCACTCCGGGGAACCGCTGGACCCGTCGCCAGTCGGCCGAACCGCCCACCGCGCCCTGGCCGGAGCTCGCGATGGCGTCCCGGTGTGCCCGCTCGTCGGTCCACTCGGCGTAGTTGAGCACGCGCGTGCCGTCGGCGCTCACGTGGAAGTGGCCCGAAATCCCGCCGGGATGCGGCTCGGCCTCGCTCGCCAGCGCCTGGAACACGGTGTCGATCCACTGCCGCTGCCGCTCCCGGTCGGGCCCGTCGAACTCGACGCGCACGGCGACCAGGCACCCCGGCGTCGGCCGGTCCTCCCGCTCTCCGCTGCGGTACAGCTCGTACTCGACGGGCTCGGCTCCCGTCAGCCCGGTCACGAACGCGCGATCGGCCGCGCCGCTCACCCACTGCGTGTAGGTCAGTACGGCGCCGCCGTCCGTGGCGGCGAACTCGGTGACCGACAGGAGCCCCGCCGGCCACGGCGCCCCCTCCCAGGCGGCGGCCGAGGAGGATTCGGTCACCAGGACGGTGCCGGCATCGGGTCGGGCGATCTGTGGCCACATGCTGCTCATGAACGGTGTCCTCCTGGTCAGGCGGCGTAGGGGTGATGGGAGCGGGCCGAGCGCAGTGCGCGGGCCCACCAGACGAACTGGTCGAGCAGGCGGGTCGCGGCTGCCTCGCAGGACGCCGGGTCCTTGGGCCGCCCGTCCGGGGTGAACTGGTAGGCGGCTCCGTGGAAGCTGACGGTGTCGCGGATGGTGACCGCGTGCAGCTCGGCGAACACCTGCCGGAGGTGCTCGACAGCCCGCAGCCCGCCGGATACGCCGCCGTACGAGATGAATCCGACGGGCTTGGCCTGCCATTCGGTGAAATGCCAGTCGATGGCGGATTTGAGGGACGCGGGATAGCTGTGGTTGTACTCGGGCGTCACCACGACGAACCCGTCGGCCCGGGTCAGCCGTTCGCTCACGGCCGCGAGCGCCCGCGCGTCCTCCGCGCCGGGTTCGCCGGTCAGGTGCGCGGGCAGCCGTGCCTGCGCCAGGTCGATGAGATCGACGACGACGTCCTGACGCGCGGCGGCCTGCTCGGCGAACCAGGCGGCGACCGTGGGGCCGAACCGGCCCGCACGCGTGCTCCCCACGATCAACGCGAGGTGGAGCGGTCTGTCAGACATACGCGGTCCTTTCAAGGTCGACCCCCCAAGCGTCGAACTTGAACAAAGGTTTAAGTCAAGGGCTAGGCTGCCCGGCATGGCATCGATCCCTCCGGAGACCACGGAGCTGACGATCGGCGAGCTGTCGGAGCGCAGCGGCGTTCCCGCCTCGGCGCTGCGCTTCTACGAGCGGCAGGGCCTCATCGCCAGCCGCCGCACGACGGGCAACCAGCGCCGCTACCCCCGCCAGACGCTGCGCCAGCTCGCCTTCATCCGCGCCTCGCACCACCTGGGCATCCCGCTCACGGTGATCGGCGACGTGCTCGCCCTGCTGCCCGACGGTGTGGCGCCGACCCGCGAGTTCTGGGTCAAGGCGTCCGCATGCTGGAGCGCGGAGATCGACGCCCGGATCGAGCGGCTGGAGCGGATGCGGGACCGGTTCACCGACTGCATCGGCTGCGGCTGCCTGTCCTTCGAGGTCTGCGCCCTGACCAACCCGGCCGACCGGCTCGGCCAGGACGGCCCGGGGCCGCGCCGCCTGTTCGACTTCTGACACGGATCTTGCGCGTCGCCGGATGCCGGGTTAGCTTGAGGCAGTCCAACGCGGGAGCCCGGTTCGACCGGGCTGAGAGGACGGCTACTCATCAGCCGCCGACCGCCAGAACCTGCTCCGGGTAATGCCGGCGAAGGGAGTTGCGTGGTGAGCGACGCGCGCTTTTCCAAGGTCCACATCGGTGATCTCCGAGTCCCCATGCGCGAGATCCTGCTGTCCAACGGCGAACGGGTGCGCCTGTACGACACCTCCGGGCCGTACACCGACCAGTCCGTGACCACCGACCTCACCCAGGGCCTGCCGCCGCTGCGCCGGGAGTGGATCCTCGACCGGGGCGACGTCGCCCCGCAGGCGTCGGGGACGCTGCGGGCGACCGGGGCGCCGGTCACCCAGCTCGCCTACGCCCGCGCGGGCCTGATCACCCGCGAGATGGAGTTCGTCGCGGTCAGGGAAGGGGTCGCGCCGGAGTTCGTCCGGGACGAGGTGGCCGCCGGCCGGGCCATCATCCCGGCGAACGTCAACCACCCCGAGACCGAGCCCATGATCATCGGCCGCAACTTCCTGGTGAAGATCAACGCCAACATCGGCAACTCGGCCGTCTCCTCCTCCATCGAGGAGGAGGTGGAGAAGATGACCTGGGCCACCCGCTGGGGAGCCGACACCATCATGGACCTGTCCACCGGCAAGGACATCCACGCCACCCGCGAGTGGATCATCCGCAACTCCCCCGTCCCCGTCGGCACCGTGCCCATCTACCAGGCCCTGGAGAAGGTCAACGGGGTCGCCGCCGACCTGTCGTGGGAGGTCTACCGCGACACCCTGATCGAGCAGTGCGAGCAGGGCGTCGACTACATGACCGTGCACGCCGGCGTCCGGCTGGCGTACGTGCCGCTGACGGCCCGCCGCAAGACCGGCATCGTCTCGCGCGGCGGCTCGATCATGGCCGCCTGGTGCCTGGCGCACCACCGCGAGAGCTTCCTGTACGAACACTTCGCCGACATGTGCGAGCTCCTGGCCGCCTACGACGTGGCGTTCTCCCTCGGCGACGGGCTGCGGCCCGGCTCCATCGCCGACGCCAACGACGAGGCCCAGTTCGCGGAGCTCCGCACGCTCGGCGAGCTCACCTCCATCGCCCGCGACCACGGCGTCCAGGTGATGATCGAGGGCCCCGGCCACGTGCCCATGCACAAGATCAAGGAGAACGTCGACCTGCAGCGCGAGCTCTGCGACGACGCGCCCTTCTACACGCTCGGCCCCCTGGTCACCGACATCGCTCCCGGCTACGACCACATCACCTCGGGCATCGGGGCGGCGATGATCGGCTGGTTCGGCACCGCGATGCTCTGCTACGTCACCCCCAAGGAGCACCTCGGCCTGCCCAACAGGGACGACGTCAAGACGGGCGTGATCACGTACAAGATCGCAGCGCACGCGGCGGACCTGGCCAAGGGGCATCCGCAGGCCCAGGCCTGGGACGACGCGCTGTCGGACGCCCGGTTCGAGTTCCGCTGGGAGGACCAGTTCGACCTGTCGCTCGACCCGGACACGGCCCGGTCCTTCCACGACGAGACCCTGCCCGCCGCCCCGGCCAAGACGGCCCACTTCTGCTCGATGTGCGGGCCGAAGTTCTGCTCGATGAAGATCAGCAAAGAGGTGATGGAGAAGTTCGGCCCTGACGGGCCTGACTCGCTCACCGAGGAGGAGGTGCGGGAAGGGATGCTCGCCAAGTCCCGCGAGTTCGCGGAGTCGGGCAACAGGGTCTACCTGCCGATCGCCGACTGACGGAGCCGGGTCGGCGTCGGCCCGGCAGGGGTGAGGTCGCGTCGCCCGGTCGCTCATGGCGTGGGCTAGCTTCGGCGCATGGATGACAGCACGGGAGACGCGGCTCACACGCAGACACAGGCAGAAGTAGCGGCATTCCTCGCAGCCGGGACGGCAGAGGCGTCGCGCGTGACCTTGCGCGCCATCACGGCCCGCGATCAGGACGAGTTCCTGGATCTCACCGCCGCATCCGCGGACCTGCATGCTCCGCGGATGTCGTACCCCTCCACCCCGGAGGAGTTCAAGGCGTTCCTCACCCGGTTCGACCATGTGACCACCCAGGGCCTGCTGATCTGCCTGCGCGATACCGGCGCCATCGCGGGCACGGTCAACCTCAACAGCATCATCCGCGGCCGCTTCCAGAACGCTTCGCTCGGTTACGCGGCCTTCGCCCCCAGCGCCGGACGCGGCTACATGACCGAGGGCCTCGGCCTGGTGATCGGGTACGCCTTCGAGCGCCTGCGGCTGCACCGCCTGGAAGCCCAGATCCAGCCGGACAACCACCCCTCACTCAAGCTGGTCCAGCGCCTCGGCTTCCGGTACGAGGGCACCTCGCCCGACGTGCTGTTCATCGCCGGCGCCTGGCGCGACCACGAACGCTGGGCCCTCACCAACACCATGGTCTCTCCCGGCCCCTGGCCTGCCCATTCGAGCCGGCCCACGTACTGAACCGGTCAGGAACGGAGAAGCGCCGGTCACCGGACCGCGACTAGCCTGACAGCTCGGCTCGGCGCGCGAAAACGGAGGAAACCCGACATACGCTCGAAGCTGGTCCGATCGAGCCCGGCGGCGCCGACGTAGACCGTGAACAGCCCCCGCGTAACGGATGGAGACACCATGAGCATGCCCAAGAGGACGGACACGCAGTCGCCCGCGCCGCACATCGCGGACGCCCACGACCTGATCCGCGTCCACGGCGCGCGCGTGAACAACCTCAAGGACATCAGTGTCGAGATCCCGAAGCGCCGGCTGACGGTGTTCACCGGAGTGTCCGGCTCGGGCAAGAGCTCGCTGGTGTTCGGCACGATCGCCGCCGAGTCGCAGCGGCTGATCAACGAGACCTACAGCACCTTCGTACAGGGCTTCATGCCGACGCTGGCCCGGCCCGAGGTCGACGTGCTCGACGGGCTGACGACCGCGATCATCGTCGACCAGCAGCGCCTGGGGGCCGACCCCCGCTCCACGGTCGGCACCGCCACCGACGCCAACGCGATGCTGCGCATCCTGTTCAGCCGGCTCGGGCAGCCGCACATCGGCTCACCCCAGGCGTTCTCCTTCAACGTCGCCTCGATCAGCGGAGCGGGCGCGGTCACCCTGAGCCGTGGCGGGCAGACCATGAAGGAGCGTCGCGAGTTCAGCATCACCGGCGGCATGTGCCTGCGCTGCGAAGGCCGGGGCAAGGTCACCGACCTCGACCTCACCCAGCTGTACGACGACTCCAAGTCGATCGCCGAGGGCGCGTTCACCATCCCCGGCTGGAAGTCGGACAGCTTCTGGACGGTACGCGTCTACGCCGAGTCGGGCTTCGTCGACCCGAACAAGCCTATCCGCGAGTTCACCAAGAGGGAGATGAACGACTTCCTGTACAAGGAGGCCGTCAAGGTGAAGATCGACGGCGTCAACCTCACCTACGAGGGGCTGATCCCGAAGATCCAGAAGTCGTTCCTGGCCAAGGACCGGGAGGCGATGCAGCCGCACATCCGGGCGTTCGTGGACCGGGCGGTCACCTTCACCACCTGCCCCGAGTGCGACGGCACCCGGCTCAGCGAGGCGGCCCGGTCGTCGCGGATCGGCGGGATCAGCATCGCCGACGCCTGCGCGATGCAGATCAGCGACCTGGCCGAATGGGTCCGTGGCCTGACCGAGCCGTCGGTCGCGCCGCTGCTCGCCACGCTGCTGCGGACCCTCGACTCGTTCGTGGAGATCGGGCTGGGCTACATCTCGCTGGACCGGCCGTCGGGCAGCCTGTCGGGCGGCGAGGCGCAGCGCGTCAAGATGATCCGCCACCTCGGCTCCTCGCTCACCGACACCACCTACGTCTTCGACGAGCCCAGCATCGGCCTGCACCCCCATGACATCCAGCGGATGAACGACCTGCTGCGGCGGCTGCGGGACAAGGGCAACACGGTGCTCGTCGTCGAGCACAAGCCGGAGATGATCGCGATCGCCGACCACGTCGTGGACCTGGGCCCCGGCGCCGGCACGGCGGGCGGCACCGTCTGCTTCGAGGGCACCGTCGAGGGGCTGCGGGCCAGCGACACCCTCACTGGCCGCCACCTCGACGACCGGGCCACCCTCAAGGAGACGCTGCGGACGCCCAAGGGCGCGCTGGAGATCCGCGGCGCGACCGCCAACAACCTGCGGAACGTCGACGTCGACATCCCGCTCGGCGTGCTCTGCGTGATCACCGGCGTCGCGGGCTCCGGCAAGAGCTCGCTCGTGCACGGGTCGATCCCGGCCGGCGCCGATGTGGTCTCGATCGACCAGGGCGCGATCCGCGGCTCCAGGCGGAGCAACCCGGCGACGTACACCGGACTGCTCGACCCGATCCGCAAGGCGTTCGCGAAGGCCAACGGCGTGAAGCCCGCGCTGTTCAGCGCCAACTCCGAGGGCGCCTGCCCCAACTGCAACGGCGCCGGCGTCATCTACACCGACCTGGCCATGATGGCCGGCGTCGCCACCACCTGCGAGGAGTGCGAGGGGAAGCGGTTCCTGGCGTCGGTGCTGGACCACCACCTCGGCGGCCGCGACATCAGCGAGGTGCTCGCGATGCCGGTGATCGAGGCCAAGGAGTTCTTCGGCACGGGCGAGGCCCGCACACCGGCCGCACACGCCATCCTCGACCGGCTCGCCGACGTCGGGCTCGGTTACCTCAGCCTCGGCCAGCCGCTCACCACGCTGTCCGGCGGCGAGCGGCAGCGGCTCAAGCTGGCCACCCGCATGGCCGACAAGGGCGGCGTCTACGTCCTCGACGAGCCGACCACCGGCCTCCACCTGGCCGACGTCGAGCAACTGCTCGGCCTGCTCGACCGGCTCGTGGACGCCGGCAAGTCCGTCATCGTCATCGAGCACCACCAGGCGGTCATGGCACACGCCGACTGGATCATCGACCTCGGCCCCGGCGCCGGCCACGACGGCGGCCGCATCGTCTTCGAGGGCACCCCCGCCGACCTCATCGCCGCCCGCTCCACCATCACCGGCGAACACCTCGCCGCCTACGTCGCCCCCTGACCTCCGTAGATCTCGGGAATCCCGCGCATGACGGCTGCCACGACCTGTGCTTCGCGCGGGGTGTGCGGCAGCAAGGCCCGGATGATCGTGGTCTTGCCCGCGCCCTCCTGCCCTGAGATGAGGATCAGGCGGCGTTCCGGGTTCTCGTCGGAGCTGGTCACGACCGGTGAGCCTGCCACACCAGGACCCGGCGGTCCGGTCCTCCGTTGCATACTTCTGCGATGAGTGACTACGCGGATTTCTTCACCAGGGGGCGGGCCGCGCTCCTCGCGGGCGCGGCCACCTACGAACGGCCGCTGGTCGAGGACGGGATGCGGTGGGGGGCCGCGGCGGTCCTGCGGCCCGGTGGTCCCGTCCTTGCGGAGTTGATCGATCTGGCCAAGTCCGTGAGCGGGGCTGCCGGGGCCGGGCACTGGGTGCATGGGCGTGAGACGCTGCACTTCACGCTGCGGTCGCTGGAACGCTACCGGCGGGTGATCCCGGGTGATGATCCGCGCCGTCTGGCCTACGCGGCCTCCTTGGCCGAGGCTGCCGCCGGGTTGCCGCCGGTTCGGATCGAGTTGCGCGGGGTCAGCCCGCATGCGGGCGGGGTGCTCGCCTTCGGTCACCCGGTCGATGACACGCTGACGACCTTGCAGCGGCGGTTCGCGCAGTCGCTGCGTACGCGCGGCGTGGCGGAGTTCGAGTCCTGGGTGCGGGACCGCTGGTACGTGAGCCTGGTGCACTTCGCGACGCCGGTGACCGACCCGGCAGCGATCGTGGCCTGGTGCGACGAGCGTGCCGACGTCCCCATCGGTCTCGCCGAGATGGGGGCGGCCGAGATCGTCGAGGCCGTCCCCACCGATGACGGCCTCCGCCTGAACACGTTGGCACGATCCGTTCTCGTCGGATAGCCGGTCACCCCCGCAGGTAGGCGAGGACGGCCAGGACGCGGCGGTGGTCGTCCGGGGCGGGGGGCAGGTCGAGTTTGCTCAGGATGTTGGCGATGTGCTTGGCGACGGCCGCTTCGGTGACCACCAGGGCGCGGGCCACGGCGGAGTTGGAGCGGCCCTCCGCCACCAGGCCGAGCACTTCGAGCTCGCGCGGCGTCAGGCGGGTCAGCGGGTCACGGCGGCGCTGCAGGAGTTGCCGGACGACCTCCGGATCGACCACGGCGTGGCCGCCCGCGACCCGCTCCAGCGCGTCGACGAACTCCTGCACGGCGCCGATCCTGTCCTTGAGGAGGTAGCCGATCCCGGCGCCGGTGCCGGAGTCGAGCAGCTCCGCGGCGTACGTCTGCTCGACGTACTGGCTGAGCACGAGCACGGCGAGCGACGGTCGGCGGGCGCGTAGCTCCAGTGCGGCGCGCAGCCCCTCGTCGGTGAAGCCGGGCGGCATCCTGACGTCGGTGAGGAGGATGTCGGGCTCGTGCTCGTCGACGGCGGCCAGGAGCGCGACGGGGTCGCCGACGGCCGCGACGACCTCGTGGCCGAAGCGTTCGAGCAGGCTCACCAGGCCCTCGCGGAGCAGAACGACGTCCTCGGCGATGACTACGCGCACGGGATCTCCGCCCTGAGCACCGTCGGCCCGCCCACTGGGCTGGACAGGGACATGGCACCGTCGACGACGGCGAGCCGGTCGGCCAGCCCTTCCAGCCCGCTCCCCCCGCTCTGGTCCGCGCCGCCCACCCCGTCGTCACGTACTTCCAGGTCGAGCACCCCCTTCACCAGCCGCCCCCGGACCCGGCAGCGGGACGCGCCGCTGTGCTTGGCCACGTTGGTGAGCGCCTCGGAGACGACGTAGTAGGCGGTCACCTCGACGGCGGGCGGCAGCCGCCGTCCCTCCTGCAGGACGAGATCGACGTCCACCGGCACCTGGGAGCGGCCCGCCACGTCGAGCACGGCGGCCGGCAGGCCCCGGTCGGTGAGCACCTGCGGATGCACGCCACGGATGAGCTCGCGCAGCTCGGCCAGCGCCCGCTGCGCCTCGTCGTACGCCTCCCGCACCTGCACCTCGGCAGGGGAGCCCGGCGGCAGGTCGAGCCGGGCCAGGCCGAGCTTCATGGTGAGCGCGACGAGCCGCTGCTGGGCGCCGTCGTGCAGGTCGCGCTCGATCCGCCGGCGCTCGTTCTCGAAGGCGTCCACGAGCCGGGCCCGGGAACGGACGAGCTCCGCCTCGTCCCCGGCCAGCACGGTGCGGACGAGCGTCGCGCGCACCGCCGCCCACGCGGTGACCGGGTAGGCGGCCAGCGGCAGCATCACCAGACCCGCCGCCGTGAGGGGCAGGCTGGTCAGCAGCTCGGTGGTCGGCTGCAGCGGCGCGCTCATCAGCGCGAGCGGCAGCCACAGGCCGAGAGCGACGAGCCCCAGGTCGATCCACCACAGCGCGAGCACGGCGACCGCCGCGAAGCCCAGCTCACGCCAGCTCGCCGGCTCCCGCAGCCGGGTGCGCATCCGGCCCAGCGGCCCGGGGCCAGGGGGCCCATGGGGATCGCGGACGGGCATGCGGTCGACCAGCCGCAGCCGCCACCTCTCGAACCGGGCCAGCCACGGCGCGACGGCCACCGTCAGCACCGTCCCGGCCAGCACCGCCACCGGCAGACCCGCTGTGTACGCCAGCTGGACCAGCCCGGCCACCACCGGCACCATGCCGACGCTGACCAGCAGGTAGGCCAGAGCGCGCCACGGCCAGGCGGAGGTGAGATAGCGCAGCGGCCGGGTGGACATGGCGTGCAGCGCGGTGAGGGAGACCACCCCCCGAAAGTATCCGACCAGCTCAGCGCGGGCAGTAGTGCTAGGGATAGCCTGTGCCACCGGCTGCTTGGCGATCATTTACGGGTTGGAGCGCTCTCACTGCACACTCCGAGGCCCAAGTTGCGCGCCATCGCTGCAGCGGTGACCGATCCCGCCTGGCGCGCTGAGCATGCCGACGTCCAACGACATGAATGTCTTCCCACACCTCGTGGATATTGACGGTCGGTGCGCACCTCTAGACAGTAATCGTAAGTGAGAGCGGAGTCGTCATAGGGAGTGTTGGCGATGACCAGCTGGTTGCATGAGACAAATTTATGCCTGCTGCCACTATGCTGTCGTGGGTCAGAAGCCCAGCGACGGGGTACGCGCTCCAGGTCGGCTGTCACCCATTCGTCGGTCCCACGTTGATCTCCTATGGCGGAGTCCATCGGCCGAGCTGTGGAGATTCGCGGTACAGCTGATGGTGCCGGGCGCGTGTATCAAGCATATGGGGACATCAACATTTACGACACTCCTGTCAGGGCGACGGCAACGGCCATGCACACACTTCCGCGCGACACGGTGGCGTTTACCGGCCGCGAGGACGAAATCGACGCTCTGGTCCACAACGTCATGGCAGCGATCGCCTCAAGCCACATCATAGCCATTCATGCGATCGACGGCATGGCCGGTATTGGCAAAACGGCACTAGCCGTACATGTCGGACATATCCTACAAAGCCGTTTTCGGGATGGACAGTACTTCCTTCGCCTCCATGCCCACACTCCGGGAAAAAAGCCCGTGGAGACCGAGGACGCACTCGGATCGTTGTTGACCGCCGATGGCGTCCTTCCTCAGGACATTCCCACCGGGATCGACGCCCGGTCGGCATTGTGGCGCAGTCGGCTCGCTGGGCGTCAAACCTTGGTCATCCTCGACGACGCGGTCGGTTACGACCACGTCAAGCATCTGATTCCGAGCGCCTCCGGCTGCCTGGTCATCATCACCAGCCGACGGCGTATGGCGGCTCTCGACGCGGCCATCTCGATACCGTTGGACGTCTTGAAACCAGCGAAGGCGGCCGAGCTCTTCGCCCGTCTCTCCGGCCGCCAACTGGATCGTGAGGACGCCGAACCAGTCGCGCAGTTGGTCCAGTTGTGTGGCTACCTGCCACTGGCCATCTCCCTGTTGGCCGGCAGGCTCCGGCACCGGCCGGCCTGGACCGTCGCGGACCTGGCCTCCGACTTGCGCGTCACCCAAGACCGCCTGGGCGAATTGCAAGCTGAAGGCATAACGGTCGAAGCAGCGTTGGAGATGTCATACAACGATTTGCATGCCGGCCAGAAGCTGGTGTTCCGCTACTTGGGCATGCACCCGGGCACCGAGTTCGACGCTCACGCAGCTGCCGCGCTGAGCAACCTGGATCTACCAGCCGTTGAAAGCTGCCTATCAGGCCTTTACGACGTTCATGTATTGGACGAACCCGTCCGTGGGCGCTATCTGATGCATGACCTCATCCGGGAATATGCGGGAAAAGTCTCCAATCAACTCGATCATGTGGAGCGGATGGCGGCTCTGCAACGCTTGTTCGACTATTACCTCGTCGTGGCACAGACGGCCGGAAGCCGCATCGCGCACACCGGGGCCACACCTGCTGCGGAGATCACCTCCCAGCTCACCGTTCCGGAACTGGCCACCCAGGATGCGGCGGTTCAGTGGTTTCGCGCCGAACGTGCATCACTTCTGGCCTGCGTCGACCTCGCCGATGCCGAACACCGCTATCCACTCGTGGTCAACCTTGCCAGCGCCATGGCAGGGTTCATGCGGCACGCCGGGCCTTGGGAAGAAGCCGTCCGGCTTCACCGGAAAGCCGTGGAGGCCGCTGAGCGAACCGCCGACCGGGCCGGTCAGGCTGAGGCACTGGTGAATGTCGGCATCATCGCCTTCCTCCGGGGCGACTATCCGGACGCGCGTGCGGCCTTGACCCGATCGCTTGAGCTCTACCAGGAGATCGACGATCCTCCCGGGCGCGCCCACGCACTCGCCCAGATGGGCACCTTTCAGCGGCTGACGGGGAATTTCGAGGCCGCCATCGACGCGCAATCACAGGCTCTCGAGATTTATCGCGCACTGGACGACCGGTCAGGCCAGGCATACGTGCTCACGGAGCTCGGAACCGTTCATCCCATGGTCGGGGACTATGCCCAGGCCAACCGCGCGCTCAGCCAAGCGCTGGATCTTTCCCGCGAGCTGGGCGATAGGTTGGCGGAAGCGTACGCCCTGAACGAGCTCGGCACGATCCGGCCGTTGATCGGGGACTATCCAGGCGCCGTAACCGTGCTGGCCCAATCATTGGAGATCGCGCGCGAGCTCAGGGACAACTTCGCCGAGGCATTCGCGCTCAACGAGCTCGGCAACGTGCGTCGGCTCACGGGCGACTACGGGGACGCCGCGGAGGCGTCATCGCGCGCTCTCGATATCTATCGCGAGTTGGGCAGCCAGCTCGGCGAAGCGGACGCACTCAATCGACTCGGTCGGCTGGCTGGCCAGATGGGGCACTACGGCGACGCCGAGGATGCACTGCGCCGGGCTCACTCCATTTGTAGCGCGCTGGAGGATCGACTCGGCCAGGCGAGCGCTCTCAATGCGCTGGGGGACGTCCTACGGCTGGCAGGAAACCACTCGAGCGCCCGAACCGCGACCACCGAGGCACTGGCCCTCTACCAAGACCTGGGCCATCGCCTGGGCGAGGCGGAGGCCACCAATACGCTCGCGGCCCTGCTCCTTGAGACGGAAGGGCCCGCTGCCGCACAGGCACGGTATTCGGTCGCGCTGGACCTGGCCCGCGAGGCACGCAGCCCACTGGAGGAAGCGCGCGCTCTTGAAGGACTTGCCACCGCGACGTCCGACGATGAGGTCCTTCGTCAGGCTAAGGCGATTTACCGACGCATCGGCTCACCGCAGGCGAGAGAGATCAGGTGATCTGCAGGGTTCCGGGGATGAAATGAGACTCCCTGGGCGGAAGCTCCTGTAACACGTTGAGTCGACGCAGCCAGCGATCGCTGCCGTCATACTGGGGAACAAAGCTGTCCCGCCCGTGCACAGCGCGTTTGTTGTCGATGACGAGAACATCGCCGGCAGAGAGCTCGATTCGCCTGCTGGCGCGCTCGATCGCGACTCTCAGCTCCGCCAGCGCGGCATTGGCGTCTTCGCTATGAATTTCGGCGGGCATGTAAGCGAAGTCGACATTGATCCATGGATCATCCACGGCACCGGACAGCACGGCGGCTCTCGGCAGGTCATCCGCCATTGCCTTGACCCGCGCGAAAGCGGCGACCCCTGATTTAGCGACGCCGGATGTGGCCAGGTTGTAAACGTAGGTGTGCGACTCGTCCGGCACAATGGCGAATTCCGGTATGCGAAGTTGCGCCTCCACAGCCGGATCGAGCACAAGCTCCCGGGCGATTACGTACCGAGTGGCGACCTGTCGCTCATTTCTAATACAACAGAGCAGACTATAGTCTGCACGCAGCGGGTGGAAGGCGTCCTCGTTATGCCACTCCAACGCTGTCGTAGAACTGCATCCCAACTGCCGGTTCTCGCGTCCGATCAGCGGAAAGACGTCAAGAACGATCCGGCCCCGCTGCTGGGACGCGAAGCAGTACGGTATACCGATCGTGGCACCGAGCATAAACATCGTGCTGTCTGTTAGGCGGACCGCCCGCTCCAGGTCGTACTGTCCGAAAGCGCTCGGTGTCGGCAGTTCAGCGAGCGTCCCGATGTCGATACCAGATAAAAGCACCGCCGCGGCTTGCCCTCCCGTCGATCGCAGATGACTCGTGAGATCACGAATTTTATCCGGGAGCTCGGATATCAGGCCGGCGGTCTGGTCCAAGGCCGAGATATCTTCCAAGCGGTTTACGCTTCCAGCCAATCGAATTGCGGCATCACGTAGCATATCGGAGTCGCTGGTTTCAAGCTGAACATGGACAAGACTCATAGCTACTCCGCGCGGCTACTTGGCCTTGGATTTCCCATAGTATGCGCGTCCACGCAGGCTCATGCCACTAGCCGTGAAGTAACAATGGATGGCGGAGTCACCTGCATTGCGGTGACCCTCTCACGCCGATCTTTGGCTTCCGCCTGCCGTCTTCACCGCTTGTAGATGTTCTGGTCGCGGCCGGCCTGATAGACCTGCCCATGGCCGGTGGCGCTCGCGGATTGGACGATCACGTCCACCGTCGTCCGCTCAGCGGCGCCCAACAGCGGAGTCCACTGCTCATCCAGCACTCGCCGCAATTCCCCGGCCAACTGCGGGTCCTCGGCCAGCAGCCGCCGCAACTTACGCTGCCAGTCAGCGACCAGCCCCTCTTCCGCTGGGGCATCGCTCGCCTCCCGGGCCGCCAGTAACTCAGTACGGACCTCGCCGAGTTCGGCCTCGATCGCGGTCACCCGCTCCGGATGCACCCGCCGCCACAACGCGACCGCTCCGGAACGTGCCTGCTGCCACCCGTCGGTGGCCATCGCGGTCACCAAAGCCGTGGCCGCCGCCAGCACTAATGGATCCACGCCGCACTCCCCTCCGCGATGTGACCGGGGCGATGAACACTTGCCCGAACCACCGCACGTCGTGCCCTGACAACCATCATGGATCGCTAGACAAGATCACGAGCTGTAAGCGCGCAATGACGCACGAAGAATCCGCCGGCTCGCCATCGCGCCGTCTACTTCCGCGACCTCCTGGACGAGATCGACCGTCAGGCCGAAACCGGCTCACCCAGGACCGATCGGCCGGTCGGTGCCTACTGGGGCCAGTTGGCGATGATCTCGGGCTTGATGGCGTCGACGTGGCACCTGAGCGTCTTGCGCGAGCCGATTTGGTAGAGGCAGACCTTGACGTCCACACGGTTGATCTCCCCGTCGGAGGTGAGCCGGAAGGATCTCTTCGCCGAGCAGGTCGAGCTGGGCCGGCTCCAGCCGGTGCCACCGCCTGTGTAGTGGAAGCGGGCACGGATGTAGGCGCAGTGGCCGCGGTGCCGGTCGCGGTCGTGGAGAGTGCCGGACACGGTGAACGTCTCGGCGCTGAAACCGGTGACCCAGACGTCGGCCTTGGCGTGGCCGGAGTGTCCCGCAGACGACTTGACGGGGCCCCAATGAATGCGGGCGGTCACCGCTGCCTCCGCCGAGGCCGGGACGCCCGCGCCGAGCACGAAGGCCAGGACCGCACCGATGACATGCTTCTTTCCCATGAGCGGGACGGTATGAGACGCGACTTGGAGAGATCTTGCATCCGGCTGGCGTCCAAGGCTCCGTACATTGCGCAAGTGACAGAATGCGTTCGATTAGCATCAAATATGATCTTACGTCCGGATTATTGCGCAGGTATGATCACGAATTGACGGCCGGCCTCGACCCCTTCGGGAGGCAGCATGGAACAGCGTGATCAGGTAACCGACGACAAGAAGGCCACCAAGAAGATCAAGCTGGAGATCAAGCGACTCGAGAAGGTGGAGACCACCGGACTGCGCGAAGGTGGCTGATCTCTAACAGGTTCGCCGGCCGGTCAGGGTAAACCTGACCGGCTTCCTATGTCTTGTGACCTGGAAGGTTCTCGTGCGCGTCCCCCGCATCAAGCGCGTTCATCAGCCCATGACCCTGCCCGGTGATCGCATCATGATCGGCCTCATGCAGCAGGGCATCTCCTCCGAGATCCAGGATGACGAGGACGGCTCGATAGCCCGCCTGATCGTCCTCATGGACGGCACCCGTACGGTCGACGAGGTCTGCGCCGCCTTCGCCGAAACCCATCCCGACGTCGACGAGCAGGATGTACGTGACGTCATCGCGGGGTTGGTCGACAACGGGTTCGTCGAGGAGGCGGGCGCGCCGCTGCCGGCGAATCTCACCGAACGCGAGGCCGGCCGCTACGAGCCGGCCAGGAACTACTTCGCCTGGATCGACCCCGTTCCGCGCAGTTCGCCGTACGAGATCCAGTCCAAGATCAAGGATGCCCGGGTCTGCCTGCTCGGCATCGGCGGCACCGGCTCGGCGGTGGCGGCGGGGCTGGTCTCCAGCGGCATCGGGGCCCTCCACCTGGCCGACTTCGACACCGTCGAGGAGGCCAACCTCACCCGGCAGCTCCTCTACACCGAGGCGGACATCGGCCGCCCCAAGCTCGACACGGCCGTCGCGCGCCTGCGACAGATGAACAGCCTGGTCAAGGTCACCGGCAGCACCCTGAAAGCCGGCGGAGCGGACGACATCGCCCGGCTGATGGACGAGTGTGACGTGTTCATCCTGTGCGCGGACGAACCTCACCCGGACATCATGTTCTGGACCAACGACGCCGCGTTGCGTACGGGTACGCCATGGTTCGTCAGCTTCTACACCGGGCCCATGGCCGTCGTCGGATCCCTCATCCCGCGCCAGACCGGCTGCTGGATGTGCCTGCGGCGCCAGGAGGACCAGCGCGAGTTCAAGGCGCACGGCCGCTCGCTCACCGAGGAACGGCCCAACGCGGTGATCGCGGCCAGCGCCAACATCAGCGGCCACCTGTGCGCCCTCGAAGTGATGTACCACCTCGGCGGCCTGCCCGTACAGGCGCGTGGCCGCGTCTTCCACTGGAACTACGGCATGTGGGACCACTCCTACTACATCGACATCCCGCATTACGACGACTGCCCGGCGTGCGGAGCAGAACCGTCGTGACGACCGCACCGGTCACCGACGAGAGCCTGGTCGGCTTCCACCGGCTGATCATCCGCCCGGACGACGACGATCCGGATGTCGTGGTGGTGGGCAGGGCGGAGATCGGGGAGTTCATCGAACTACCCGCCGTGTACGGCGAGGCCATCCGGCTCCTGCGGAAGAAGCTGCCGGTCAGCGAGGTGGAGCAGCGCCTGGCGGCCGAGCAGGACGTGGAGATCGACGTCGCCGAGCTCGTGGAGGCGCTCACCGAGCTGGGCTTCGTCGAGTCGGTGGACGGGGATCCGGTGCCCGACCCCGGCGCGGACGCCCCGCGCAGCCACTTCCCGTGGCTGACCCACCGGCACGTCGCCTGGATCTTCAGCCGGCCGATGAAGCTCGCCTGGCTGCTGGTCGTGGGGGCGGCGCTGGTCACGCTGGCGTTCCGGCCCGACCTGCTGCCGCACTACGAGGACTTCTTCTGGGGTGAGTACGTCGGCTTCACGGTGCTGGTCAACACCGTGATGGTGTCGTTGACGCTCAGCACGCACGAGATGATGCATTTGATGGCCGCCCGGTCGCTCGGCGTGCCAGGACGCATCGGCTTCGGCACCCGCCTGCACAACCTGGTCGTGCAAACCGACGTCACCGCGGTGTGGGGCGTGCCCCGGCGGTCCCGCTACCGCGTCTATCTGGCCGGGATGGCCTGGGACCTGTTCCTCATGGCGTCGCTGACCCTGCTGGTCGCCCACGTGGCGCTGCCGTCCTTGACGAAGGCCCTGTTCCAGGCGCTGGTCGTGGCCGTGCTCATGACCATCCCCTTCCAGCTCCAGGTCTACATGCGCACGGATCTGTACTACGTCCTCCGCGACCTGCTGCGTACCCGCAACCTCTTCGACGACGGGCTCGCCTTCGCCCGCTACCTCCGCGCGCGGGCCGTCGCGCGCCTGCGCCGGCGCCCCTGCCCGATCGCGGACCCGACCGATGAGCTCGCGCCGCACGAGCGGCGGGCCACCCGCGTCTACTCCGTCTTCCTCGTCGTCGGCGCCACCGTCTCGCTCACCGCGTTCGCGCTGTTCGCCGCCCCGATCGCGATCGTCGCGCTGTTCCGTGCGATCGGCGCCGTCGTCGACGGCCTCAACGGCGGCTCGGTGCTGCTGATGCTGGACTCCGGGCTGCTCATCCTCATCGAGGGTGCCATCCAGGCGCTCTTCGTGGTGACCTTCGTCCGCGGCCATCGGCACTGGTTCAGGTGGCGCCGCTCGGCCGTGGCCGGCAGCCCTTGACGCATATCGGTCCGGCCCTGAAGCCGGCCACCGGCCCCTGGCTCTACTTCGTGACGACCGACCCGAAGAAGGGCACCATGCAGTTCGCCGGCTCCGAGGCCGAGGTCGCCAGACTGTATGAGAAGTAGAGGAAGAACCACGAAGGCGACCGCTACTCCGACCCGGATTGATCATTCCGGGGAGGCCGCGCTGCTCGTCGCGGCTGTTCTGGTCCCATCGGCCGGTTCTCATGGAGTTCTCAGGCGGACTTTGTAGCACTTTCAACTGAAATTTATGACGATGGGGCAATGGAGCACGCGCCGCAGGACGCCGGTGCGGTCGGGGCTCAGGGGGCCGTGGCCGGAAGAAGGGCTCGGCGGTTCGTCGTCGGGGGCTGTGTCCTTGTCGTCCTTGTCGTCGTGGCGGTGCTGGCGTACTGGCTGGGGGGCGGTGGCGGCGACGGCGGGGTCGCCGCGCCCGGACCGAGCGCGACACCGACGCCCAGCGCGACGCTCACGGTGCCCGACCTCTACAAGAGGGCCGGGCCGTCGGTGGTGGTCATCCAGGCCGGGAAGTCGCTCGGAACCGGGGTGATCGCGGCCGACGACGGGACGATCCTGACCGCGCACCACGTCGTCAAGGGCACGAAGGACGTCACCCTGACGTTCGCGGACGGCACCAAGACGACGGCCGTCGTCGCGTCGGCGAACCCCAAGCGCGACGTCGCGACCCTCAAGCCCGCGAAGCTGCCCGAGATCGTCGTCCCGGCGACGCTCGGCGGCGCCGTGGCCGTGGGCGCGCCCGTCGTGGCGATCGGCAACCCGCTGGGCCTGGCCTACAGCGTCTCCTCCGGCGTGGTGTCGGGCCTGAACCGGACCACCGAGAAAGGCGACCTGAGCGGGCTCATCCAGTTCGACGCCTCCGTCAACCCGGGCAGCTCCGGCGGTCCCCTCCTGGACGCGCGCGGCCTGGTCATCGGGATCGTCGTCTCGATCGCCGACCCGGGAGGCGACGAGGCGTTCGCCGGCATCGCGTTCGCGGTGCCGATCGGCGTGGCCCTGGGCGGCGGCGAAGGCGACGGCCCACCGGGCGACGGGCCCCTGATTTGACCGAAGCGTCACGAGAAGGAAGACCATGAACCCGGAGTCGGCACATCCGCTCGAACACGTGCTGTTCGAGGTCAAACGCACGATCGTCGGCCAGGACGTCCTGCTGGAGCGCATGGCCGTCGCGCTGATCGCCGACGGCCACCTGCTCGTCGAGGGCGTGCCCGGCCTGGCCAAGACGCTCGCGGTGCGGTCGCTGGCCGCCGCGATCGCCGGGAGTTTCCAGCGCGTCCAGTTCACCCCCGACCTGGTGCCCGCCGACCTCGTCGGCACGCGGGTCTACCACCAGCACTCCGGGGAGTTCCGTACCGAGCTCGGCCCGGTGTTCGCGAACCTGCTGCTGGCCGACGAGATCAACCGCGCCCCCGCCAAGGTGCAGAGCGCCCTGCTGGAAGTGATGCAGGAGCACCAGGTGACGATCGGCCGTGAGACCTTCCGGGTGCCCGAGCCGTTCCTGGTCATGGCGACGGAGAACCCGATCGAGTCGGAGGGCACCTACCCGCTGCCCGAGGCGCAGGTCGACCGTTTCATGATGAAGGTGGTCGTCGACTATCCGACGCAGGCCGAGGAGCAGGCGATCGTCGGCCGGGCGCTGCGTCCGCCGGAGCCGCCACAGCCGATGGTGTCGGCCGAGGATCTGATCGCGATGCGGGCCCGCGCCCAGCAGGTGTACGTCGATCCGGCGATCGTCGACTACGCGGTACGGCTGGTCTCCGTGACGCGTTCCCCCGCGACGGCCGGGCTCGGCGAGCTGGAGCGGTACGTCACCCACGGGGCCAGCCCGCGGGCGTCCATCGCGCTCGTCACGGGCTCCCGGGCGCTCGCGTTCCTGCGCGGCCGCGACTACGTGCTGCCGCACGACCTGTCCGAACTCGCGCTCGACGTGCTGCGCCACCGCCTCGTGCTGTCCTACGAGGCCTTGGCGGACGACGTCGACCCCGACACGATCATCAACAGGGTGCTCGGGGCCGTCCGGGCGCCCGACGTCGTCCTGCAGAACCGCTGAGCCATGGCCACCGCCCCCGAGAAACTGCTGCTCCGCCTGGAGTGGAAGGTCGTCCGCAGGCTCGACGGCCGGCTCCAGGGCGCCCACCGCACCGCGCACCGCGGCTCCGGGATCGACTTCACCGGGTTGCGCCCGTACAGCGACGGCGACGACGCCCGGCACATCGACTGGAACGTGACCGCACGGCTGGACGAGCCGCACCTGCGCGTGTTCACCGAGGACCGCGAGCTGACGGTGTGGCTGGTGCTCGACCGGTCCGCGTCGATGGCGGCCGGCCGGCCGGGGCGCGGCAAGCACGACGTGCTCGCCGAGCTCGCGCTCGTCCTCGCCCGGCTGTTCGGCCGGGGCGGCAACCGCGTCGGCGCCCTGTTGTTCGACACCGGGATGCTGCGTGTCGTGCCGCCAGGCACCTCCCGGCGGCACGCGCTGCGGATCGCCGCCGAGCTGCAACGCACCGCCGACTCGCGCGGCGACACCACCACCGACCTGGCGGAGATGCTCGACGCGGCCGGACGGCTCGCGCGCCGCCGCGCGCTCATCGTCGTCCTGTCCGACTTCATCGGCGACGGCGACTGGGAACGCTCACTCCAGCGCCTGACCCGGCGGCACGAGGTGGTCGCCCTGCGGATCGTGGACACCGCCGACGACGTGCTGCCCGAGGCCGGGCTGATCGTGGTCGAGGACGCCGAGACCGGCGAGCAGCTCGTCGTCGACTCCGCCGACCCGTTGTTGCGGGTACGGTTCCGCGAGGCCGTCGACGCCCGCGACGCCCGGCTCACGGCGGGCATGCGCCGGGCCGGAGTCCCCGTACACCGTGTCGACACCGACCGCGACCTGGCCGAGGCGCTCGTCGAGGTCGTCGCCCGAACCCGCGAGCGGCCGTCATGACCGCCCGCACCGGGGAGCGGCCGTCATGACCGTCCCCGACCTGCGAGCGGCCGTCATGACCGCCTCGACCTGGGAGCGGCCGTCGTGACCCTGTCGTCTCCGCTGCTGCTGGCCGTCGGGCTGCTCGTCACGGCGGCGCTCGCCTGGGCGGCCGTCGTCTCGGCGCGGCGCCGGACGGCCGCCCTCTCCTCGGCCGGCGTCGCCGTGCCTGGCGGACGCCGGGCGTACCTCGGGATCGGCCTGACGATCGCCGGCGTCGCCGTACTCGCGATCGCCACCGCCGGACCGGCGGCCATGGTGCCGGTCCCGCGAGCTGCAGGCACCGTCATCCTCGCCATCGACGTCTCCAACAGCATGAGCGCCGACGACGTCGCCCCCACCCGGCTGGCGGCCGCGCAGCGGGCGGCCCGCGCGTTCGTGGCGGCGCAGCCCGACAGCGTCGACATCGGCGTGGTCGCGTTCGAGCGCGGCGCGCTCACCACCGCACGGCCCGACGCCGACCACTCCGTCGCGCTCAAGGCCATCGACCGACTGAAGATCACCGGCGGCACCTCGCTGGGCACGGCCATCACGGCCTCACTGTCGGCGATCACCGGCAAGCAGGTCGCCCTCGGCCGCGACGGCGACGCGCCCGACATCGGCTACTGGCCGTCGGCGACGATCGTGATGTTCTCCGACGGCCAGAACCAGGGCGGGGACGTCGAACGGGCAGCGGCCGTGGCCCAGCGGGGAGGCGTGCACATCCACACCGTCGGGGTCGGCACCACGGCCGGGGCGACGGTGAAGGTCGACGGCTACCACCTCCAGACCTCGCTGGAGGAGGACACCCTCACCTTGATCGCGCAGACCACCGGCGGCGGCTACCATCCCGCCTCCGACACCGCGCGGCTCGACGGGGTCGCCGACACGATCGATCTGCGGCTCACCGTCTCCGACGAGCCGCTGCCCCTCGCGGGCGGGCTGATCGGGCTCGCCCTCGCGCTGCTCACCGCCGGAGCGGCGCTCACCGTGCTCCGGTCTGGACGGGTGATCTGAATGTCGTTCTCATGGCCGTGGGCGCTGCTGTCCCTCTTGATCATCCCGCTGATCTTCGCCATCCGCTGGTGGACGCGGCGCCGCCGCCGGCGGGCCGCCGTCCGCGTCACCTCGATCGCGCTCGTACGCAGCGCCCTGCCGGGCCGTACGCGCTGGACGCGGAAGGTTCCCCCTGCCCTGTTCATCGCCGGGCTCGTGCTGCTCGCGGTCGGGGCCGCGCGACCGCAGGCGTCGGTACCGGTGCCGCAGACGTCGGCGACGATCCTGCTCGCGCTCGACACCTCCGGCTCCATGTGCTCAACGGACGTCGACCCCAACCGCATCACCGCCGCGAAGAAGGCCGCCGCGGAGTTCATCGAGTCGCAGCGCGGCGGGCCGCGCATCGGCCTGGTCACCTTCGCGGGCAGCGCGGGCCTGCTCGTCCCTCCCACCGACGACACCGACGCGCTGATCGAGGCGCTGGACGGCCTCACCGTGGCCCGCGACACCGCGATCGGGCAGGCCATCCTCACCTCGATCGACGCGATCGCGGAGGTCGACCCGTCGGTCGCCGCCACCGGGGCCGATCCCGGCGGCGGTGGTGAAGGCTACGTCGGAGCCGCGATCGTCGTGCTCACCGACGGCGCGAACACCCGGGGCGTCGACCCTCGGGTCGCCGCCCAGGAGGCGGCCCTGCGCCGCGTCCGCGTCTTCACCATCGGCTTCGGCACCACGACCCCCGCCCCGATGGTGTGCGACAACTCCCAGTTCGACGGCCGCGGCTTCGGCGGCTGGGGTGGTCGCGGCGGTTTCGACAGGGGCCGCAACGTCCGCATGATCGACGAGCCCACGCTCAAACAGATCGCCCAGACCACCGGCGGCTCCTACCACCGCGCCCAGAACGCCGACCAGCTCCAGAGCGCCCTCGACGCCCTCCCCGGCAGCTTCACCGTCATCCGCCAGCGGGTCGACACAGCCGCCGCCTTCGCCGCCGGCGGCGGCATCCTCATCACCGCCGCCCTGTCCCTCTCCCTCTGGTGGAACCGCCCCCGGACACCGGCCCGCTGACGGTGACCGGTCAGCCGTTCGCGTCGAGCGGGACGTTCAGCGAGAGGTGCGAGGACAGGGCGCGGAGGAAGTCCGGGGCGTCGAAGACCGCGCCCGCCGAGGCGACGCCGGTGGTCCTGGTCCGACCGGTCAGGATGCGGTCCACGGCCTCGACGGCGAGCGGCGCGCTGATGGCGTAGATGTCCTGACCGGCGGCGGTCACGCGACGTTCGGTGCCGCCGGAGCGGACGAGGACGTCGATGACGAAGGTCTGCGCGGATCGGCCGCGCTCGTCGACGGCGGCCGGCGCCGAGGCGTCCGGGGCGGACAGGTCGGCGGCCGCCTTGGCGGTCATGTAGGTGCGCACCTCCGGGACGGCCAGGTGGCTGGGGACGGTGACGACGTCGGCCATGGTGAACTCCCCGATGACGCTCTGGGAGCCGAGCGGAGCCGGGAAGTGCCACTCCAGGGTCGGCAGAGCGTCATCGTGGTACTCCAGCCGCCCACCGGTGAAGCGAACACGACGACCACCCCGCCGCTGCCCCGAGACCACGCCCGCAGCGAGTGTCCCGGGTGTGGGGTGCCAACTGCTCAGGCCGTAGGCGATGTGCGCCTCGTCCGCCGCCGTCCAGTCGCCCATCGCGGTCGTGACCAGCAGGTCGCCGAGGCCGCCGTAGAAGGCCATCGCCGGGACCACCACGGTGCCCGCGGCGCGGGCGCGCTCCGCGAAGTGCGCGAACGTGTCGACGTTCGCCTCGATCTCGGCCGCCACGTCGACATACGGGATGCCGGCGCGCAGGGCCGCCTCGATCAGCGGGGCGGCGGTCGTGGCGAAGGGCCCGGCGCAGTTGATCACGGCGGCCGCGCCGGTCAGCGCGCGGTCGAGCGAGGCCGGATCGTCGGCCGACGCCTGCCGCGCCTCAAGCCCCGGTCCCGCCAGCGCCAGCAACTTGTCCTGATCACGGCCGAGGAGCAGGGGTACGTATCCGCGCTCGCGCAACTCCGCGACCACGAACCGCCCGGTGTGTCCGTAAGCGCCGAAAACCGCCACGTTCTTCATACTTGCTCCCTCGAAGTGAACCACTGCCTGAATCCTGTCCTTGTTGAGGATCGATGCCCAGTGTCTGGAACGACACGGCCCGTACAATTCCGGACATGAGTGTTCTCCCACGTTCCGTCGCGGTCGCCGCCACCGAAGGCATGCTGCACTTCGAGTTGTCCCTGGCCTACGAGGTGTTCGGCTCCGCCCCGGCCGCCCTGCCAGGCCCCTGGTACGACGTGAGGGTGTGCGGCACGCGTGCCGTCCGGGTCGGCCGGTTCCTGCTGGAGCCGGACTGCGGGCTCGACCGGCTGGCGCACGCCGGCACCGTGATCGTGCCCGCCCTGGCGGACGTCGACGAGGACCCGCCGGCCGACCTGGTCGAGGCGGTGCGCGCGGCCCACGAGTCGGGCGCGCGGGTGGTCTCCCTGTGCACCGGCGTGTTCGTGCTCGCCGCCGCCGGCCTGCTGGACGGGCTGCGTGCGACCACGCACTGGGCCCACACCGAGGAACTGGCCGCGCGCTATCCCCGGGTGACGGTCGACCCGGACGTGCTCTACGTCGACAACGGCAACGTGCTCACGTCCGCGGGCAAGGCCGCGGCGATGGATCTGTGCCTGCATCTGGTCCGCCGCGACCACGGCTCGGCGATCGCCAACGTGGTCGCCCGCCGCCTGGTCGTGCCGCCCCACCGGGCGGGTGGCCAGGCCCAGTTCGTCACCACACCGGTGCCCGCCCAGGACGGCCATCCCCTGGCCGAGCTGCTCCCCTGGGTGATGCGGCGGCTGGACCGGCCGCTCACCGTGGAGGATCTGGCCCGCCAGGCGAACATGAGCTCGCGCCACCTGGCCCGTCACTTCCGCTCGGTCACCGGCACCACCCCGCTGCAGTGGTTGCTGACGCAGCGCATCCGGCGCGCGCAGGAGCTGCTGGAGACCACGGACGACAGCGTCGACACCATCGCCTCGGCCGCGGGCATGGGCACGGCGACGACACTGCGCCGCCACTTCCACCGCACGGTCGGCGTACCACCGGACGCTTATCGCCGCACGTTCCGGACGTGAGCCGAACTACCCTGTTGAGGCGTCCCGAAAGCGGGCCCTGATTTCCGGAATGAAGGCGGAGCGGTGAAATCGAGCCTGGAACACCTGACCGACGCCGGAGGGCTGATCCCGGGCCCCGGCACCTTCGACTGGGAGGGGGCCCATAGCCGGCTTCAGACGCGGATTCCCGAGGACTTCCGTATGCTGCTCGACGCGGGAGGCGCCGGAGTCTGGTTCGACTACATTCAGATGTACGCACCGGGCAAGCGCTATCAGGATCGCGACCTCCTCGACTCCGGCGCCGTATGGGACGATCTTTTGCTTTTCTGGGAAGAGGGATACTCGGCCCCACCGGCGGATCTGCCGGCCGATGCGCGACTGATCGCATGGGCGGCCACCGCCGCCGGGCACAAACTGTTCTGGCTGACCCGGCCCGGGGTGCCGCCCGGAGAATATCCTGTTTATTTCGAAAGTTATGAGGGTGACACCTGGGAGCGGTTCGACATGACGACCACGGATTTCCTCGCGGGAATATTGCGAGGCGACGTGCGGAGCAAGCTGCTCTCGGCGTTCCTGATGAATGTCACTGACGTTTTCAAGCCTTACACCTTCGATGGAGCCTGAATCGGGGTCCGAACACCTCCGCCGCGCGGTGTGACCAGCGTCACTTGCCTCTCACACTGATGTCAGCAATTACGCTCCCCGTGTTCATCCGGACCAACGATGGAGACACGTGATGGCAGCAGGGTTTTCCCGACGTCGAGTCATCGGCGCGGGCATCGGAATCGGCGCCGGCATCGCAGTGGGGACCATGGGAGGTGCCGCGGCTCACAGCACGGGCTCGGGCCCGGCCGTCGCCATCACCGGGACCACGGTGATCGACGCGACGGGAGCCAGGCCGCTCCGCGACGTCACTGTACTGGTACGCGGCGGCAGGATCGCCGCCATCGGCACCGCCCGCGAGGTGCGCGTGCCGACGGACGCGGAAGTGGTCGACGGGCGCGGCAAGTTCGTCGTCCCCGGATTCGTCGACTCCCACGTGCACGGCAGCGGCCAGGAGGCGATCGATCCGCCGTTGTTCCTGGTCAACGGCGTCACCACGGTGCGCGACATGAACGGCCACGCGCGGCTGTACGAATGGCGGGACCGGGTCGCCGCCGGGACGCTCTTCGGCCCCCGCTCCGTGGTCGCCAGCGGCATCGTGGACGGCGACCCGTCGCTGCTCGCCGGCCTCGGCTCGCCGTACGTCGAGGTCGCGAACGCCCGTGAGGCCAGGGCGGCGGTGCGTCAGGCGGTGGCCGACGGAGCCGACTTCATCAAGGTGTACGCCCGGCTCACCCCGGACGCCTACTACGCGATCGCGCACGAATGCCGCAAGCTCGGCGTCACGTTCGTCGGCCACACCCCGGACGCGATACCGCTGGCCGAGGCGAGTGCCGCCGGTCAGCGCAGCTTCGAGCACATCTACACGAGCTGGTTCGACACCTCCAGCCAGGAGACGGAGATCCGCCGCCGCCTCGCGAAGATCCGCGTCGGCGGGGGCGAGTACAACAGCTGGTTCAACCAGACCCATCCGCTGGAGGTACTGGCCGCGCGCACGTTCGACCCGGCCCGCGCCCGGCAGGTGTTCGGCAGGCTCGCCGCCGACGGCTCACACCAGGTGCCCACGCTGACCCAGCACCGCGTGTTCGACCTGCCCGAGTCCGTCGCGGTGCACGACGACCGGCTGCGCTACCTGCCCGCCGCCACCCGCAACGGCTGGCAGGCCCAGCTCGAACAGCTCTACCTCGCCGGGCGCTCGGCGAAGGACGTGGCCGAGCACCGGGAACTGTTCCGGGCCCGCCTGCACTGGATCAGCGCCGCGCACCGGGCCGGCGTGCCGGTCCTCGCCGGCACCGACACCGGAACCGCCTACGTCTACCCCGGTTTCAGCCTGCACGACGAACTGGAGAACCTGGTCGAAGCGGGCTTCAGCCCGATGCAGGCCCTCCAGGCGGCGACCAGCGCACCCGCCCGGTTCCTCGGCCTGCCTGACGTGGGCACCGTACGCCGCAACGCGATCGCCGATCTCGCCGTCCTCGACGCCGACCCCCTCGCCGACATCCGCAACACCAAGCGGATCCACGCGGTGATCGTAGGCGGCAAGCTCATCAACGCCGGCCAGCGAGAGCACATGCTCAGCGACATCGAAGCCGCCGCGAACACCGGGACGCTGCCCGCGCGGCTGGCCGGCTGCGCATGCACTCCGGTCCTCGCGGCCGCTTGACCCGGGCCACTACCGCATGCCGGTGAAAGGCGCCGACCCCGGCGCACCGGCGTCCTGCCCGGTGCGCCCTGTGACGAATCCGTCCGGCAGTCGGTAGTGGGCGTCTCCGAACATCTGATGCGTGAGGTAAGTGCCGTCGCCGAAGGGTTCGATCGACGTGCTGTCGCCGCCGATCTCCGGTGGGAGCACCGCGGATCGGCGGGTCCGCAGATCGACGACGACGTGGATCTCCCAGTCCACCTCATGAGGATGCTCGACGTCGTCATCACCCCTTTCGACCGTGATCATCAGGTGATGGTCGTCGATGAACCCAGCACCGCCCGTCGAGATGTAGGGCTCTTGCGGCTCGTCGGCGCCTCGGACAAGGTCCTCGACCGTGAACGTCGAGAGCACCTCACCGTCCGGGTATCGGTGCACCCGGACATCCGGGTCGCCATCCTCCGCCCCCGTGCTGACCAGCATGGCCCCGCTGGGAGACACATCGCAGATGATGCGACCTTCCCAGCAAGGAGCGTCCAGCTCCGCGACAGTGAGCCTGCCGTCGGCCATCCGTCCGTGATATGTGGCAAAACCCCAGTACATCCCCCTGGTGACGAGCAGCATGCTCCCGTCCGGATGGGCCAGTATGCGCGCGGCTCCCGCAACCTCCACGCCGGCGCGAGCCAGGACCGCCCCCGTCTCCGCGTCGAGCACACACCACTCGTCCACCCTGCCGTCGGCTCCGCGCCCTCTCCGCTGGAGCGACCAAAGCGCCCACACGCGGCCGGCGTCGTCGTAGCCGAGTGTCACGAAGGTCATACCCTCCGGGGCGCCTGCGGCGTGCAGATCACGCTCCCATACGACAGCGCCCGAGGTGTCGATGCAGAAGACGAGGCCGTCGTGCGCGTAGTAGACGGCGGTGCGCAGGTCGGGGGCGACATCGAAGTCCCCACGCCGGCTGTGGTTTCGGTGCTCGTATCGCCTGGGGAAGATCGCCTGGGGCAACAGGCGCGTACCGTCCGCCGGGCTACGGGTCGTGTCGGCCGCCGCGAGGTTCGCTTCACCCTCTCGCCAGACATGAAGACGCGTCATCACCACGCCGTCCCTACTGTGATCATGGCCTGGTACGTTAGCGCCTCACGACCGGCGTCGAGGATGGACGACGAACTGCTCGACCACACCGCCATGAAGTTTGGGGCCGACTGCTGATGAGTGCGGAAGAGGATTTCAAGCAGGTCGGCGCCGAGCTGGCCGACCTGGGTGTACGGATCTCCAGGATGATGGGGAGACCCGCGCTCAAAGATCAGGCGGGGAAGGTGTTCGCGAGCCTGCAGCGCGACGGCGCGATGGTGTTCCGGCTGGTCAGGGACACCCCCGAACACACATCCGCGCTCCAGCTGGCCGGTGCGTCCCTGTTCGACCCCTCGGGGCAGGGCAGGGCGGTGAAGGACTGGGTGGTCGTGCCCCACTCCTGGGCCGAGAAATGGACGGATCTGGCCGAGGCCGCCCTCAGCCGCCCCCGCTGATCAGTAGGCCACCATCAACGGTCGGTCGAGGTGAGAAGGGTGCAGGGGGCCGGTCAGAGGGAATTCTCCGGCTTTCCTGCCTTTCGTGATTTCCGGGTGAGATAGGCGCAGTGGCCGAACCCGGCGATCCCGGCGAGCGTCCCGTGCAGCGCCGTCCCCACCAGGAGCCAGTGCGGCCAGGTCGTGACCGGGGTGTTGTCGCCGCCCAGCCATAACGTCAGAGCGAAGGTGGTGAGCCCAGCGCCCAGCAGGACGCCGCTCATGGCCGCGTACCGCCGCCGGGACAGCGCCCGCCCGATCTGGACGAGCAGCACAGGCCAGGCGAAGATCGCGAAATATTTCAGCGCACCGCCGATGGAGTAGCCCGCGAGCTGGAGGAGGGATGCCGACGAGAAACCCTGGTCCGTCCAGTCGAACATCTTGCTGAGCCATGAACCGGTCGCCCAGACGAGCAGCAACGCGGTGGCGAGGACGAGGAACACGCCGACCGCTCCGGGGACGTCGCGGCTGCCGGCGGAAGGCGTGTCGCTCATGTTCGGTCCCGCTCCTCGTTGGCGGTCTCCAGGCTAATTCGTCCAGTGGTGATCGCGGTGACGAGGCCGCTGACCTTCTCGGCGGAGATCCACTGCTGGGAGGCGATCAGCGCGTGCCCCGTACTGGATTTTCAGCGTGGGCCATCTCTACAAGCCGTTGAGCCAGAGCCGCCCGCCCAACACGGAGCGCTTCCTCAGTTCGGCCCGACGCCCAAGGCCCGGCGGATGGTGGCGGGGTGGTCCAGGGCGTCGAGCATGGCGCGGGCGAGATCGCTCCGTGCCAGGCTCCAGCCGGGGACGTTGGCGTCCATCGCGGTGCGGTAGCGGCCAACGGGCGGGTCGTCGGTGAGGTAGGGCGGCCGCAGGACTGTCCAGTCGGTGTCGCTGGCCGAGAGGGTTCGCTCCATGCGTTCCAGGTCACGGTAGACGTGGCGGTAGATCGTCCGCAGCAGCGGCCGGGTGGTCAGGCGGTGCCACCATGGCTCCCCCGCCCCGCCGCGCAGCACCGGCTGAGCACTGATGGCGACGATCCGGCGTACGCCCGCCCCTGCCATCGCCTCGATGATCCCCGCCACGGCCGTCGAGCAGACCGAGGTCGCGGTACGCCCGCGCGGCCCCAGCGCAGACAGGACGGCGTCGTTCCCGGTCAGAAGCGGGATCAGCGACGGGGGGTCGAAGATGTCGGCCACGACGGCGTCGGCGAGATCTCCCGGCGCGCGCACTACCGCCGTGACGTGATGGCCGGCCGCCCGCGCCTGCTCGACCAACGCGCGCCCTGTGCCGCCGCTGGCGCCGAAGACCACGATCTTCATCGGTCACCCTCCGCCTGGCGCAGCAGGACACCCGCGAGAATCGCGAACGTGGCCACCCAGGCGGCCCCGGCCAGCATGAAGGCGATGCCTGGCCCAGTGAGCGGCAGGACGCCGCTTGCCGTCACTCCTACCATGGCGACGCCGGAGCCGGCGTTGACCGCGACCGCGACACGAGGCAGGGCGGGACGGCCGCTGAAGACGAGCAGAAGGACGGCTCCGCCCAGCATGCCGACGCCGATGGGAACAATCCAGGAGCCGGGCACACCGATCACGTCGGCCAGCCTCTGCCCGCCGGCCAGCACCAGGACGCCGAAGATCGCCGTCCCGACGCCGTCGACGCGCAGGCTGACCCGGAGCGCACGCTGTCTCGACACGACACCTCCACAGTTCAAATATTTTAACTGTTCGATTTTTTGAACTGTAGACTCCGTGTCCATGTCCAGCAACTCCGAGGCGGCCCGGCGCGAGATCCTCGAACTGATCCCCCAGGTGGCCGTCTACTTCCGCCGGCACCCCGCGCCGGGAATGCCCGACGGCCTGCGCACCGTCTTCGAGAGCCACTCCCTTACCCGGCGCCACGGTGCGGTCGTCACGCAGCTCGGCATCGACTCCCCGCTGACCGTCTCCCAACTGGCCGCACGACTGGGCGTCTCCCTGCCCAACGCCAGCGACCTGGTGAGCGACCTGTGCCGAGCCGGCTTGGCCGACCGCGCCCCCGACCCGGCCAACCGGAGGCGCACGCTCGTCCACCTCAGCCCAGAGCACCGCGCCGTCGTGGCGGAGTTCCTGGAGATGCGAGCAGGCCCGCTCCTGCGCGCGATGGACGCGCTTACGCCTCAGCAGCGCGAAGGCTTCCTGGCCGGGCTGCGCGCGTGGGCGGCCGAAGTCGCCGACCGAGGATGAGCCGCCCCCTCGTGCGGTGATCGGTGTGGCCCGGGCGAGCACACGACGCTGCCGGCGGACTCCGCTCGCGTACCGTAGATCACGTGACCAGGACGGATCGCGTATGACCGCTGAGGAACAGGCCGGGGTGCCGGCCATGCCGGTGCAGGACTTCCTCGGTTGTGAGCAACTGCGCGCCCAGGTTCCGGCCGCCGTCGTAACCGACCGCTGCAACCTGCCGTACTTCGAGGTCCACTCCATCGAGGACGAACCAGCGGCCCTCCCGCATCCTGGGCAACCGGTCATCGACCCACCAGCGACCTGGCACGAAGACAGCGGCTCATGAAGGACGTCCGTGTCGATGCCTGGAACGCCTTCGGAACCAACCGACTCGGCCTCGACGGCACCGGTTTTCCGCTGACGGTCGACGTCAGCGCATCCCAGGGCATCCACATCGTCAACGGAACCGCGGCGCGAGCCTGCGACCTCATAGACGTGCTCAGCTCAGCAGCGCAGAACACCGCTGTGGTCCTGAATATCGATCACTACTCCTGGCTCGATCCTCATGGCGATCCCCTTCGCTCCCGTGAGATCGCTCGACAGCAAGGGGTCCAGTTCGCCGCCCATGACATCACCTGGACGCAAGCCCGTGGATCAGCGCCAAGTGACCTGCTCACGATGAGCTGGAACGATCTCCACCGGTTCTTCGACGGCAACTGGAGCCATTACGGTGCCGACATCATGGACGCGGAGGGGCCGCTTCCCGATGATGTGGCGGACGAAGTCGCACTCGCATTCCACCTCCAGGGCCAAGACTCTTGGCTCCTGCGTGAATTCCCGCAGTCACGCGTGTTCTACTCAGGCCACGATGACTGCTATCTCCATGTGCAGAGCACTGACCCGACCATGCCCGCGCGGATCCTCACCCGCCTGATCGCACTGTTCGGCGGATCCGCGCTTCTCGACGAGCACTCGGAGTCGGTCATGGTTGCCGAACCTCAGCTCTCCATGGCAGAGAACATGCTCCGAGAGAGCGAACACTGGGTCGGCACCGTCCTGACCAGCGACCCCTGCGGACAGGTCACCATGGGCTTCACCCCCACGCGGTGGCGGCTCGGCTCACCCCTATCTGACGACTTCTCCCTGCACCTGACCTTCGACCTAAAGTCCCAAACCTGGGACACACACCGATCGGACAACGTGGTGAGCCGGGATTGAACCTCTGATCCGTGGCGAGACCGGTGATGTCCGCATTCGACACGAGCACCTGTTCAGAGGGGGTGTCCGGGCTCAGCGATCCCACACTCGTCGGGATGCTCCTCAGGGCGAGGGGGGACGGACACGGGGTAGCCGGCGCCGCCTTGTCCGCTGATCTTTCTGTTAGGACCTCTTTCGCAGTCCGTCGGTGACGACGGCGAGGATCGGTTCCAGCGGGTCTTCTTTCCTGGCCATGCAAGCCGACATCAGCGCCCTGATGTCCGCGTAGCTGACATCGTCTCGCACATCGCCCGATTTTTGGGCGGCGGCAAGGAGTTCGTGCAGCCGTCCGCACAGGTCGGCGCCCGCGCGTTCGCCGAGGGCGTCCAACCGGCGATCGGTTCCGGCCAGCTCGGCCAGCCCGCAGTCGGCCGCACCCGCTCGCACCAGAGCGGCGAAGAGAGCGAAGAAGGCGGTGCCGGGATCTTCTCGGCCGGCGAGCTCGTCGGCTTCGGCGATGAGCTCCACCAGCCGGGTGGTCATGATCGCGGTGAGGAGATCCTCCTTCGTCGGGAAGTGCCGACTCACCGTGCCGGTACCGACCCCGGCACGGCGAGCGATCTCGTGTATTGGCACGGAAAGCCCTTCGGTGGCGAACACCTCGGCCGCCACTTCCAGCACGCGTGCCCGGTTACGCCGCGCATCGGCCCGCAACGCGCGTTCGTCCGCCATGGTCCGCACCTCTCTATCGACAAACGGGACGGCCATCCCGTATATTGCGAACAAGCGGGATGCCCATCCCGATTCTAGGAGGTCCTCGCATGTCACACCAGCCCACCCTGGGACTCATCGGCAGCGGAAACATCGGCGGCGCCCTCGCCCGGCTCGCTGTCGACGCCGGTCTGGACGTCGTCCTCAGCAACTCCCGCGGCCCGGAAACCCTGGCCGACCTGGTCGCGGAGCTGGGACCACAGGCCCGCGCCGCCACCCCGGCGGAAGCAGCGGCCGCCGGCGACTGGGTCGTGGTCGCCGTGCCGTTCAACCACTACCGCCAGATCCCGGTGGAGCCGCTGGCCGGCAAGGTCGTACTCGACGCGACCAACTACTATCCCGAACGCGACGGCTCGATTGCGGAGCTGGACGCTGAGGAGGTCACGAGTAGCGAGCTTCTCCAGCAGCACCTGCCGGACAGCAAGATCGTCAAGGCGTTCAACAACATCTGGGTCAAACACCTGCCCACGCTGGCGCGCCCGACGGGCGCGCCCGATCGTTCGGTCCTGCCGATCGCCGGTGACGCAACGGAAGCGAAGGCCGCCGCCACCCAACTGCTCGACCTGCTCGGCTTCGACATCGTCGACGCCGGAGCCCTTGCCGACAGCTGGCGCTTCCAGCGCGACGCTCCAACCTACGTTGGGCTGTATTTCAAAAATCCGCAGGAAATGACCATGGATGACCCCGGCGGGTCAGCGAGTGCCGAAAAGGTCCGTGCGGCGCTGGCGGCGGCTCAACGTCCGAACGCCTGAACCGCGGCTTCTCGGGCCGGTCAGGGAAGGCCTGACTGACCCTGCTCCCGGGCGTGACCACGCTGACCCGGCTGGTCGCCTGGATACGGGATGAGGCCACCCACCGTCTCCATGACTCGCTGCGCAGGTGCTGTCGCCACGGCAGCGGGTGATCCCGGAGATGCTTCTGGAGGTGATCTGCGAGACATCCTCGATCCCGAGTTTCTCGCCGAGATATGTCAACACCTCCTCGGGCACGTCCAGCGGGTCGATCAGGAAGCGCCCGATGTTACGGGCTGTCGTCAGCTGGAGGTCGAAGCCGAGGCGGGCGTGCGCCCCCCACCGCTCAGCAATCAACGCCCGATCCGCGTCGTCCAGGTAGAAGAACCGCTCCAGCTCCCACCTGCGACGGAGCACCCGAGAAGCGCTCAAGAACTCAACCGGCATAGACGCCGAAGGTAGGGCAGGCCCAGGGAGCAGGACGAGCGGAAGATCAAATAGTTGGCTGGGGCCACCCGGGGTGCCGTCGCCGCCACCACCGCGTACGCCTGAGGCGACGCCAACTTCCTGATCGCGGCCCTCGTCGGCACGTCACCCGAGTACGAGGACCGCCGGCGGCATCTCCTGTCGCTGTTCGAGGGCACGTACCTGAGCTTCGAGACCGACATCGGCCCGGAGGCCTTGGCACGCGCCTTCCCGCGCACCCACCTGCGGCGGCGCCGGGACCTCAAGCGCCGGTGGGACCCGACCGCCCTGTCCCGTGACGACTTCGCCATCGACCCCCGCGGCGGACGACTCCTGAGAAGACCGCCCGGCCGCTGTCACACCACCATGGAGAGAAAATGAAAGCCATCGTGTACCGCAAAATCGGTGATCCGTCCGTCCTGGAACTCATCGAGCGGGACGTGCCCGAGCCCGAGCCCGGCGAGGTCCGCGTCCGCATCCACGCCTCCGGCATCAACCCGACCGACTGGAGGGCACGCTCCAGCGCCGCGTGGCCGATGCCATATCCCGAAGTGACCCCGCACCACGACGGCGGCGGCGTGATCGACGCGGTCGGTCCGGGCGTCGAGACATTCGCGCCCGGCGACCGGGTGTGGGTGATGATGGCGGGGTTCGGCTACAACACCGGCACCGCCCAGGAGTTCACCGTCGTGCCCGCGTCCTGGGTGCGACCGCTGGCGGAGGAAGCGTCGTTCGCGGTGGGCGCATCGCTCGGGGTGCCCGCGCTCACCGCGCACCGAGCGCTCACCGTCGCCGAGGACGGCCCGCGCCGCCTGGCCCCCAACGCGCTGGACGGCTGCACCGTGCTGGTGACCGGCGGCGCGGGCGCGGTCGGGCACGCCGCGATCCAGCTCGCCCGCTGGGCCGGCGCCACCGTGATCACCACGGTCAGCGGGCCGGAGAAGGCGGCGCTGGCCACCGCGGCCGGCGCGCACCACGTGGTCAACTACCGCGAGGGCGACCCGGCGGCCGAGATCCGCGCGGTGGCGAAAGACGGCGTGGACATCATCGTCGAGGTCGCCGTGGCGAAGAACATCGGCCTCGACCTGGCGGTGCTCAAGAACGGCGGCACGATCGCGGTCTACGCCGACGACAGCCCCAAGGTAGAGCTGGACATCCTGCAGAACATACAGCTCAACGCTCGGTTCCAGTTCCTCTTGCTCTTCACCGACGCCGAGCGCATGGCGGCCGCGGCCGACGACGTCACGGCGGCGGTGCGGGACGGCGCGATGGGAGTGGGCGAGGAGCACGGCCTGCCGGTGGTTCGCTTCCCGCTGGCCGAGACCGCCGCGGCGCAGCTCGCCTTGCAGAACGGTGCGGTGGGCAAGGTGATCGTCGACCCCACGGCGTGACGGCGGCGGCGCCGGGTGCGGCCACGGCCAGCCCGGCGCCACCGCCGCCTCCCTTCCCTGAACGACCTCGCCGCCTCATCCGCCGCCACCGCACCCTGTGCCGGTCCCGGTGGCGGCGCGTGTACCCCAGCAGGCAGGCCCTGCTGTGACCAACCACGTCACCCTGCCTGCCCCGGACATGGCGCGTACACACTGGTAGAAGATCGGCCGTATAAGCCCGCGTTCCTGTACAACGCTGCTGTACGGAGATCAAAAAGGCCCTCCAGGATCATCCCGGAGGGCCAGAGACGTCCGGCAACGCCCACCACCGACAGAAACTGCTGGTCATTTGGGACGCCTGGCCTCGGGGACTCCAGAGCCGTCCAGGGGTGTTCAAGGATGTTGTTAGCGCCGACGTTAGCAAGATCGTGACAGTCCGGAGTGGTTGTCGGACCCGATGGCTACTCTCCAGCGCATGGCAGTACCCGAGATCATCCCCATCGTCTACGAACCCGACTACCACACCGGCACGATCGGCCACTGGGATGGCGGGCAGTTCTTCGGCTCCGTCATCGCCGCCTTCCGCGAGGGATACACCCGCACCGATGACTGGAGGGCGCACAAACGCTGGTACGCCGTTCTGCACACCTTCGACGCCGCCGGCCACCACCTCGACTCCCGCGTCGAGCACACCGGCGCCGAAGACGACCATCGGGCAGCCGTCGACCTCGCCAACGGGCGCCTGAAGCACTGGCTCGACGCGCTTCCGGGCCTTCGCTTCGACGACATCGCCATCCGGCCGTTCCGGTACACGTTCGACGGAGTGCTGTTCGGCCTCGTCATCGAGACCTTCGAAGGCGAAGAACACGCCGAGTTCTACCCGAACAACATCGGCTTCTACGAACCGTGGGACGGCATGTACGACACCTGACCACCTGATCCGTAGGGAAGGGGGACGCCTCGTCAGCAGCAGCTCGCCTAGCACTCGTCTTCCCGTGGTTGAGGGCCCAGCCGAAAGGGTGGTGGGTTATGGCTCCGGGGTGCTGATCGTTCGACGGCAGGATGGTGACGTCTGAGCCAAAGGCGGCCTCGTCATACAGCAGAGGTCTATTCTGAGGATCAGGCGTTCCAGACCCACCGCCAGGGACGCGGGGACACCGGCCATCTACATCAGGGCTTTGACCTGCAGCTCAACGGTGGAAGGGGTCGGTTGTACCGATAGCGTGAAGGCGTAACAGCTTGGAGGTCAACGATGTCCACCCCGCATCAAGACAGCGAGGCACTGATCCCTTGCCCGCCACTGACCACCGCCGCCCTCAGGGCAGCAGTCGCCCAGATCGCTCCGGCCTATCTCAGCCAGTTCGTCGACCACCTCGACCAGGCGACCGAGCAGGCGGCTCGGCAAAGCACCGTGGCACCCCTGCAGAGCTTCTTGCAACAATGGGGTGAGTTCGTGGCAATTCAGCGCTACCCCGCCCGAGCAGCCCGCCTGCACGCGTTGGAGACGGAGGTCGCCACCGCAACCGACAGAGTCACATTGGACTCGACCTTGGCGGAAATCAACGAGATCACGACATCCGCACGCCGAGAGGCCATCGGTGAGTGACGCCTGGACCTGGGAGTACAACCCCGACGCCGAGCATGTCATCGCTGGGCTTCCGCCGACCGTCATCCATGAGGTTGAGCGGCTTGCCGACCAACTCGCAGTCCTCGGAAGAGATGCGGTCCACGCCGGCAGAGGCTCGTTGCATGGGGCAGGTCTTCGGACGCTCGATCTGTTCGGCGGTCGCGGGTTCCTCAACTTCATCGTCGCGGAGCATCTGCGCCTTGTGCTGATCGTTCGCGTTACCTGGATGGATTGACGCGACCTCGTCCGCCCCCGCTGAAGCGGTGGATATGGGTCGACGCCATGTGATCACGTGATGCGGTGTTGCTGCGGACGTCTTCGCCCAGGCCCTCGATAAGTAGAGCCGGCCACGCTGTTAGCAAGATCCCGAAATTGTCCTGACAAACATCAAGGCCCGCTCCAGGTTTTCCCTGGTGGCGGGCCTTGCGAGTGAGTGCGGCCGACAGGAGTCGAACCCGTAACCTTCTGATCCGTAGTCAGATGCTCTATCCATTGAGCTACGGCCGCTCGTTTCTGGAACAAGCATAGCGGGTCCTCAGCCGTGCCTCGAACCGGTTTCCGCAATCATGACTCCGCCGGCTCGACCTTCTTGGGCCAGAGGGTGTAGCTGACCGGCCAGAGAAGGGCGATCAGCACGATCTTGCTGAGCCCTCCCACCAGGTCCATCAACGGCTCGGTACGTGCCGGATCCCCCACGAGCCAGACCAGAGCGAATCCGATCATCCAGGCCACTCCATACGCGACCGCGATCCACAACCAGAGCACCCACTCGTACCGAGCCCTGGCCATGCCGCCGGCCGGAGGCCGCGGTGGCGGGGGGCCGTCGGCGAAGCGGTGGTGGAACTTGGCGTCGGCCCAGCGCAGGGTGCGGTGTCCGAAAACAACCGAATAGGCGAGGTACGCCACGGCGAGGGCGTGTCTGAGGTCAGCCGTGGCGCCGCCGCGCATGTCGAACACCGCGGCCGCGAGGAGGATCACGTCCAGGAGCGGGACGCTGATCAGGAGGACGTTGCTGAGCCGGCGGAGGCCCCACAGGTAGCGGCTGGCGAGGCCGAGGGCGAGCAGCACCCAGAAGCCGACTTCACAAGCGATGATGATGGCAACAAGCACGTTATTCATGCTCACGGATGCTTTCCGGGTTTTCATCCCCTGAGAAGACGAGCCTGTGGATACATCGAAGTGTGTATCCACAGGCTGACCGACGAAGGAGGGAAACGGTCGCGTTCGGTGGTGGGATAGGGGGCATGAAACGCGTGGCCCTGTGGGCCGGGCTGGCCTTCCTCATGGGCCTGATCCTCATCGTGGCCGGGGCCTCCCTGCGCCGCGACGCGCCCATGGGGCCGCAGGTGATTCCGCTGGCGATCGTGTGCGCAGCCGTGCTGCTGCGGACGCGCGCGCCGCTCTGGTCGCTCGGGCTGGGCACCGTGGGGGTCGTGCTCGACGCGTTCGTGGGGCCGTCGCTGGGGACGGTCCTCGTTTACACCGACAATCTCTACTCCGCCGCGCTGTACGGTCCGGCGCGGTTCTCCCGGTGGCTCCTGGGGATCACCACCGTGCTCGCCGTGTCGGCAGGGGCCGCCGGCTGGTTCATCGCCGGGGACTGGCGGCTGCTGGCGTTGGTCGGCTTCCAGCTGGCGCTGGTCCTGGTGACGCCGGTGACCACCGCGATGGTCCTGCGGCAACATCGTGACCAGGTGGTCATCGAGCGCGCCAAGGCCGAGCAGGTCGTACGGCTCGCCGAGCTCGACCGCCAGGCGGCGATCACCGCCGAGCGGACGCGGATGGCCCGCGAGCTCCACGACATGATCGCGAACCATTTCAGCGCCATCGCCATCCAGTCCACCGCCGCGCTCTCCCGCAAGGACCTCGATCCGTCGACCGTGCGCAAGGTCATGGAGTCCGTACGCGAGAACAGCGTGAAGGGGATGGCCGAGATGCGGTCCATGATCGGGCTGCTGCGGCAGGAAGGCGACGAGGGCGAGGCCATGCGGCCGCGGCTGCTCGACGTGGAAACGCTGGTCGACAGGTCCCGGCAGTCGGGGATGGCCGTCGATTTCCAGGTCGAGGGCGAGCCGCGCGAACTGTCTCCCTCGGTCGATCTGGCCGGTTACCGCATCATTCAGGAGGCGCTAACGAATGCCCTCAAACACGGCGAGCAACCGGCCGCCGTCAGCATTCGCTACCAGCCTCACCAGGTGTCGCTGATCGTCGACAACCCGGTCAACGGCAGGAAGGCGAGCCTGCCAGGCGCTGGGGTGGGGCTGATCGGCATGCGGGAGCGGACCAAACTGGTGGGCGGCGAGTTCGAGGCCGGCCCCCGGGACAGCAGCTGGCGTGTCGCCGCGACCCTTCCCACGTCGGACAAGCCCGCGCCGGACAAGCCTGCGTCGGACGGGGTTCCTCCATGATCGTGCAACGCACGAGGCGACGCCTGTGCGGATCCGTATGGCGAGGCGATATGACCCAGCTGGAGGAAAGATGACCATCAGAGTGCTGGTGGCTGACGATCATGCGGCAGTCAGGGCTGGGATCGTGATGATCCTCGATGGGGTGGACGACATCGAGGTGGTGGGTGAGGCGGCCGATGGTGTGGAGGCCGTGGCGCTGGCCGGTGAGACGCGGCCTGACGTGGTGTTGATGGATGTGCGCATGCCCCGGATGGATGGGATCTCCGCCACCAAGGAGTTGGCGGGGGTGACCGATGTGCTGATTCTTACGACGTTCGACATTGACGAGTACGTGTTCGGGGCGTTGCGGGCCGGGGCTGCCGGGTTCCTGCTGAAGAACACTGATGCCGATTCGCTGGTCGATGCGGTGCGGTTGGTGGCCAGGGGGGACGGGTTGATCTCGCCGGGGGTGACACGGCGGCTGATCTCGGCCTTCGCCGAGCAGGCTCCGCGCCGGGAGCAGGGTGACACGGCCACTCTGACGCCGCGCGAGCGGGAGGTGCTGGCCTGCATCGGGCAGGGGATGTCCAACGCGGAGATCGCCAGAGCGCTCGACATGGCGGAGGCCACCACGAAGACCCACGTCAGCCGAGTGCTGAACAAGCTCAACCTGCGGAGCCGAGTCCAGGCCGCCATCTACTACTCAGAGGGGGATATAGGGCCGTAGTCTGAACGCCGTGAGCACGCCACCGCCTCAGCCACCGCAGCAACCTCGTCAGACGGGGCTGATCGTCGGGCTGGCGTTCGTGGGGGTCTTCGGGTACATCGTCGTCAATGTGGTGGTGGGGTTCGCGGCCCTGGCCACGGAGTCCAGCGTGGGCGTCGGCGTCGGGGCGGCGTTCCTCGCCGTCTTCGCCATCGGGCTTGGGCTGACGCTGGTGTTCATGCGTAAGCCCTGGTCGCGGGGGTTGGGGATGGGGCTGATGATCGGCTGGGCGCTGGTGTCCATCGCGTCGGCCGGCTTCTGCACGGGGCTCAATCCCGGGCTGTATGCCTAGGTGGTGGCGTTGATCGGGCGGCGATCCACGCCCTCTACCCTGTTCGGGATCGGAGGGGAGATCACGTGAGCACACCGCCACCAGAGGAGCCGGACGACAACGGCCAGACCTGGACCCCGCCTCACCAGGCACCGCAGGGGCCGCCGCCTCCGCAAGGGCCGCCCGTACAAGGGCCACCACCGCCGTATGGAGCGAACCCACAGGACCCACAGGACCCACAGGACCCGCAGGACCCGCAGGACCCGCAGGACCCGCAAGGTCAGCAGGGGCCGCCCGGGTCGCAAGCAGGGCATGGACAAGGGCAAGGGCCGCAGGGGTGGTCAGGGCAGCAGGGCCCACCGCAAGGACCGTTCGCGCAAGGTCCTGCCTGGCATGGGGCGCCCGGTCAAGGGCCGCCGCCCTACGGGCCTCCCCCGTACGGGCCGGGGCCACAAGGGGGGCCGCAGTGGATGCCGCCGCCTCCGCCCCCGCCCGCCGACAACTCCACAGGCGTCACCGTCGCGATGGTCTTCGCCGGTGTCGGCGTCTACAGCGCCGTGAACACCGTGCTCGGGTTCTTCATCTTCTTCGCCGCCCTGAGCCAGTCCAACTCGAGCGGCACCGGTGGCGCCACCGCCTTTCTCGTCGTCGGAGCCGTGGTCCTGGTGCTCGTCGGCCTGGTCGCCGGTGTCGGGCTGCTGTTCGTCCGTAAACCGTGGGCCACCGGAATGGGCCTCGGGCTCATGATCGGCTGGGCGCTGTGGTCGATCACCACAGCCGGCTTCTGTACGGGCATCAATCCGGGCCTGTACGGCTGACCATGCTGCCTCTTCACGAGATCTTCGTCGGCCTGGGAGTGCTGGTGGCCTCCGTGGTCTTCGTCCGCGAGGCCCGCAGTCGGGGTGCGCTGAACGAGCAGTCGCTGGTCGCCGTCACGGGAGCGCTGGTCGGCGGTGCGATCGGCATGCGACTGGCGGGCTGGCTGGAGACGCTGAGCCTCGCGGACCTGTGGATGTACGGCTCACGCAGCATCCTCGGCGGCCTGACCGGCGCGTACGTCGGTGTCCTGATCGCCAAGCGGATCATCGGCTACCGGGAGCGCACCGGCGACCTGTTCGCTCCGGCGGTGGCGCTCGGCATGGCGGTGGGCCGGATCGGCTGTCATCTGACCGAAGCGCCTGGACGGCCCACGGACCTGCCATGGGGCGTGCACGCGCCCGCGTCGACGCCGGAGTGTCCCGGCTGTCTGGCCGGGCAGGCGATGCACCCGTCGTTCATCTACGAGATCGTCTTCCATCTCGCGGCGTTCGCCGCCCTGATCTGGGCGCGTAAGCGGCTTACCGAGCCGGGTGAGTTGTTCACGCTCTATCTGGCGGGATATGCCACCTTCCGGTTCCTCGTGGAGTTCACCCGGGCGAACGAGATTCTGTGGCTGGAGCTCACCGGACCGCAGTGCTTTCTCGTTCCGGGCCTGCTGCTGCTGGGGTTGCGGGTGGCGTACGGCTGGCGGCGCGGCCACTACGATCCACTTTTCCGGCGAAAGGTCATGACATGAGCTCAGGAATGGGACTGCGGGGTGACCGCATTCTCAGATACGTCAACGCGTTCTGCCCCCACTGCCATGGCCAGGACCTGGACCAGGTGGAGCGGCTGAGCGGCTATCTGGCGGCCAGGGACGGCAAGGTGTGGCTGGAGCGCGGGTGCCGGAAGCACGGGCTGGTGCGCACGCTCTACGACGAGGATCCGGAGATTCTCGCGTACCTCGAAGAATGGACCGCTCCCACCAAGGAGCACCTGCCGGATATCTCGGGGAATTTCGCGCCGGTTCCGGCCGCCTATCTGGACGGGCTGCCCGAGATGCAGACCCAGCACACCTGCATTCTCCTGGAGGACATCGCCGAGGCGTGCAACCTGCGCTGCCCCACCTGCTTCGCCGGCAGCTCGCCCGACCTGAGCGGAGTCGTCCCGGTCCGTGAGGTGCTCGCCAACATCGACCAGCGGCTCGCCAGGGAGAACGGCCGGCTCGACGTGCTGATGCTGAGCGGCGGCGAGCCGACCCTGCATCCCGAGCTGAAGACGCTCCTGGCCGAGCTGCACGAGCGTCCCATCACCCGCATCCTGATCAACACCAACGGCGTCCTGATCGCCAGGGACGACTCCCTGCTCGACCTGCTCACCGAGCACCGCGAGCGGGTCGAGGTCTACCTGCAGTACGACGGCTCCTCGGCCGAGTCCTCCCGACACCACCGGGGCGGTGACCTGCGCAAACTCAAGGCGCAGGCCGTACAACGGCTGTCGGAGCGGGAGATCTTCACCACGCTGGTGATGACCGCCGCGCTGGGCGTGAACGACGACGAGATCGGTGACGTCGTACGGCTCGCACTCGACACGCCGTTCGTCGGCGGGGTGTCGTTGCAGCCGCAGTTCGGCTCGGGCAGGTCCGGCGCGATCGACCCGATGGACCGGCTCACGCACACCGGCGTGCTCAAGCGGCTCGGCCCGCAGACCGGCGGCCTGGTGACCTGGCGCGACCTGACGGCGTTGCCGTGCTCGCACCCCCACTGCTGCTCGGTCGGCTACCTCATCCGCGACGACTCCCGGCAGTGGCGCTCGCTGGTCGCGCTGATCGGCCACGACCGGCTCAAGGAGAACCTGGGCCTGGTCTCCAACCGGATCGCCGACACCGAGATCCCCCGCGAGCTGCGGCTGGCCGTACAGGAGTCGCTGCTCGGACTGCTGTCGGAGCAGTCGTCGCTGTCGCACCCGCAGATGGGCGACCTGTGGCGCAACATCTGCGAGAACTGCGACCTCGGCGTGTCCACGCTGCTCACGCTGGCCTCGTCGGCGCTGCCCGGCAGGCGTAAGAAGCTGCGCAGGATGCTGGGCGAGCGGGTGGTGCGGATCACGGTCAAGCCGTTCATGGACATCTCGACGATGATCGAGGAGCGGCTCACGCAGTGCTGCGTGCACGTCGGCACGCGGGCCGCCCAGGATCAGTGCGCGCCGTTCTGCGCGGTGCAGGCGTGGCCGCAACTGTCGGCCCAGCGGCTGTCCGCGGTGGCGTCCGAGCCGAGGGTACGGCTTCCGCTGGAGGTGATCACGTGACCACCGAGCAGAAGGCGGAGCCGTACGATCCGCTCCGGTTGTGTGTGTACGCGACGATCGCGCTGCTGGCTTGGCTGCTGGGGCCGTGGGCGTTGCTGGGGTTCGCGGGGCTGGGGTTCGCCGGGTACTGGAAGGCGCGGCGAGCCGGGTTGACCCGGAGCAAGTGCGTGCTGCGGGACACCCGGCTCGTACTGGGCTATCTGGGGCTGCTCGCGCTGGTGGCGGCGGCCGCGATCGTCAACTCCCTGATCTGATGGCCAGCGTGTTCAGCACCGTGAACTCCTTACCGCCGCCGCTCTCCTTGGTCTCGCAGGACGTAGCCCCCGTGGGGGAGGTTGTCCGGCATACCCGACGCTGCTTCTTGTCCTCGTCCCAGTACATGATCGTGGTGGGCGAGGAGGAGGTGCCGAAGCCGTAGCTGCTGCCCTCCGGCGAACGCCTGTGGGCACCGCCGAACAGGCCGGTCGTGGGGTCGTACACGGTCTTGACCGGGATGTACTGCTTAGCCGGGTCACCGCCGGGGGGCGAGAGGAGCGGGAACCGACCGCCGAGGACTTCGCGGTAGGGACCAAGGCCGTCGGGGAGCGGTTCGCGGCCGGACCCGTCGATCCGCTGCCTGACGGTGCGGTCGCGTTGCACGCCGAAGCACCATTCGATGGCGCAGGTCAGGTTCGTGACGCCGGGCGGTGCCTTGATGGCCGTCGACTGGCCGGTCTCCAGGTTGACGACGCGGTTCTGGTTCTTCTCCCCCCGCCCGCCGGGCGCGTAGCCGGCCGCCAGGGGCCAGGAGGTCAGGTGGAGGTCGTCGGCGATCTTCTCGGGAGCGCCGCCGGTCAGTGGGATGCGGTAGACGCCGCCCTGGTCCACGGACCAGACGAGGTGATCGTCGGTGACGCCGATCCGCTCCACTCGGGACAGGTCGCCGGTGACCTCGCCTACCTGCCGTGCCTTGCCGCCCTCTCTTGGCATGATCCAGAAATCTGCCCATTTATCACTGTTGTTCGGCGTTTCGCCGTACCAGGCGTAGTACTTCTCCCCCACTTCGACGGCCTGGGAGTAGTAGCCCTTCACCCCTTCGGGCGCGGGCATCTCGCCCACCACCCGCGCCGTCCCGGCCGAGGTGTCGTACACCTCCAGGCGTCCGGCCTTCTCGAAGGACGACTCGGCGGTCACCAGCACCTCGGTCGGGCTGATGCCGGTCACCGGGCGATATTTCCAGCCATCGGCGGCCTTGGCAGGCATCTTGACGACGGCCCCGGGCCACACCTCGCCAGCGGGCTTCACCTGCGGAAACACCTCCTTCACCCTAGGCTCGTCCACCGTGACGGCCGGCTGCACCTGCCCGCCCCCGCCCGACAGGACGGTCGCCGTGCCTCCCGCCACGATCACCACCGCGGCGGCGGCCAGCGCCACCTGCGCCCGCTGCCGGAACCGCCGGGCGCGGCGGCGCGCGGCGACCGCGTGCGCCAGCGAGCCGGCCGCCGGCGAGCCGGGCGCAGCCGGCGGCCGCGCCGCCTGGTCGGCGGCGGCGCGCAGGGTCCTGACCAGGTCTTCTTCGCTTCTCATCGCGCCTCCTGCAGCACTCGCTTGATCCGGAGCTTGTCCAGGGCACGGGCGGCCTGACTGCGTACGGTTCCGCGCGAGACGCCGAGAATCCGGGCGATCTCCGCATCGGGAAGGTCCTCGTAGTAGCGCAGCACGAGCACGGCCCGCATCCTGCGCGGCAGTTCCTGGAGCTCGGCCCAGAGGTCGGCGTCGCCGTAGTCGTCGAACCGGCCGCTCTCGGGCACGGCGGCCACCAGGTCCTCCCGGCGCCGCCGTCGCCACGCGTTGATGTGCAGCCTGACCATGATGGTGCGCACGTAGCCCTCGGGGCTGTCCTTCTTGCGTACGCGGGGCCAGGCGTCTCCGAGGCGGGCCAGCGCCTCCTGGACGAGATCGGCCGCATCCTCGGAGTTACCCGTCAGCACGTAGCCGTACCGAAGAAGCGCGTCACCCCGGGTCCGGATGAACTCGTCGAACTCAGTTGGGTCCACGAACCCAGGGACCGTCGAGGACACGCCTGTGTTGCACGAGAAGCGAAAAAGAAGTTATTGGGCGGGAACGTACAGGCTGAGCGTCTCGGCGACGCAGGCGGGACGCCGCTCGCCCTCGATCTCGATCGTCATCTTCAGGTTGGACAGGTAGCCGGCGGGGGTGCCCTTGACGTCGGACAACTCCGCGCTGGCCCTGACGCGCACGCCGACCGGCACCGGCCGGGGGAAGCGGACCTTGTTCAGGCCGAAGTTGACGCCCATCGCGATGCCCTCGACCCTGATGAGCTCGAACATGAACGCCGGAAGCAGCGACAGGCTCAGATAGCCGTGCGCGATCGTGCCACCGAACGGCCCCTCCTTGGCGCGCTCCACGTCGACGTGGATCCACTGGTGGTCGTCGGTGGCGTCGGCGAAGAGGTTGACCTGCTCCTGGGTGATCGTGCGCCACTCGGTCGGGCCGAACTTCTCGCCGACGCTCGCCTTGAGTTCTTGTACGTTCGCGAAGGTCCGCATGAGGTCGAACGTTATTGCGCGGGCGGCACGGCTGCCAAGTTCAGCACCCGGAGTTTGTCCGGCTTGTCCCCCTTGCTGGCCCCCCAGTAGAGGATCGTGCTGGGTTCGGAGGACGTCCCAGCGCCGTACCAGTTGCCGGGATTGTCGATGGTCGCCAACTGCCCGGTCCACATGTCGTACACGCTGCTGCCCATCCACAGGAAGCGGTCGAGGATGGGATACGGCCGCAGGGCTCCTCCATGGGAGATCTTTCGTGATTCCAGGCGGTCCGTCCCGTCGATGCGCTGCACGACCCCGCCGTTCGTGCTGCGGCCGAAACACCAGAACGGAGCGCACCGCAGATCCGTCACCCCTTCCTGGGCGGCCACTTCGGAGACGTAGCCGTTCGTCAGGTCCACGACCTTGGTCTGGACGCGTTTCTGGTCACCCGGGCCGGTCCCCGCGTCGCCCGCCCACGGCCATCTGATCAGGTGCAGTCCGTCGCCGCCCGGCAACCGGCTCGGGGTTCCTCCCGCCAGGGGCACCTCCCAGACGCCACCCTGCACCAGTGACCAGACGACCCTGTCGCCGTTGACCGCGATCGCGTCGATGGACGCGTCGGGGCCGGTGCGGGTGGTGACGAGCCTGGCCTGCCCGCCTGCCAGCGGCGCCGTCCAGATGTCGCGCGCCGGCGTCCCGTCCGCCTGCCGGCCGAAGGAGAACCAGACCATGTTCCGTCCGTCGACGGTCGCGGTCTGCGTGATGTACCCCCTCAGGTCCGGATTTTTCGGCGCTTCCGTTACTACTCTGGCTTTGCCGGAACTGCTGTCGTAAATCTCGAATCGCCCTGCTCGTTCGAACGACGACTCCGCGCTGAGCAGCACCTCGGTGGCGCTGAGCGCGGTGATCGGCCGGTAGCGCCAGCCGTCGGCGTTCTTCGCCGGCATCGTGAACAGCGCGTCGGGCCAGATGTCGGCGGCACGGACCGTCGGCACCTCCACCTGTGGCGGGGTCGACGTGGCGGCGGCGGACGGCGACGCGACGCTCGCGGACGTGGTCACGGCGGGTTGCACGGGAGCGACCTGTCCACCCCTGAGAACGACCGCCATGCTCGTGCTCGCCACCGTGATCACCGCCGCCGCGGCGAGAAGTTGGGTACGTCTCCTGCCGCGCCGCCGCTTGAGCCGTTCCACACCCGCGATCAGATCGGGCATCGGCGCGTCGTCCGCCCCTTCACGCAGCGCGGCGACCAGGTCGGCCTCGGTCCTCATGCCCGTCCCCTTTCGAGCATCTCAGGTCTGACCCGCAACGTTTGGAGCGCGCGGAAGGCCTGGCTTCGCACCGTTCCGCAAGAAATGCCGAGGATGTCGGCGATCTCCTGGTCCGGCAGGTCTTCGAAGTAGCGCAGCACCAGCACGGTGCGCTGTTTCCTCGGCAGCGTGGCCAGCTCTCTCCAGAGCTCGCCGGTCGCGTGGCGGTCGGTGTAGGAGCCCTCGGGCACGTCGTCCGTCAGGTGCTCCCGGCGCCTCCTGCGCCACCAGCTGATGTGCTGGCGAGCCATGATCGTGCGTACGTACGCCTCGGGATTGTCCTTGTTCCGCACCCGCCTCCAGGTGTCGCTCAGCTTGAGCAACGCCTCCTGCACCAGGTCGGCGGCGTCATCGGGGTTGCCGGAGAGCACGTAGCCGTACCTGAGCAGGGCAGGCCCCCTGGCGCGGACGAAATCCTCGAACTCCACACCACCCAGACGCTTGAACGGGGCTTCGCGTTGCAAACTTCTTTACTCGAAAACATCGCGCAGGTGTTCGAGTGGGCGCTACAGTCTTAGGTACTCGAATCGAACAAGGGTTCGGCCAGGTGAGAGGGGGTGTGTCCGATGACGGTGCTCGCGCTCGCCCCTGCCCGGACACGCCGTAGCACTTTCTTCCCAAATCTAAGACGGCCGCTATATCCGGCAATAGAGTCCGAGAGCGTGGACCCTGTGCGCAACCCCTATGCCCCCGGAGCCGGTCAGCGTCCGCCGGAGCTCGCCGGGCGCGACCGCGAGCTGCAGCAGTTCGAGGTCGTGCTGGAGCGGGTGGCCCGCGGCCGTCCCGAGCGGAGCATGGTCGTCACCGGCCTGCGCGGCGTCGGCAAGACCGTCCTGCTCAACACCTTCAAGTCCATGGCGATCCAGCGGCTGTGGGGCACGGGCAAGATCGAGGCCCGGCCCGATCAGTCGATCCGCCGTCCCGTCGCCGCCGCCCTGCACATGGCGATCCGCGAGCTGGCCCCCCGGCATCGCGCGCCGGAGCGCATCGAGGAGTTCCTCGGCGTGCTCAAGGCGTTCGCCATGCGCGATCCGGCCGCGGCCAAGGGCACCTCACACTGGTCCCCCGGGATCGAGGTGCCCGCCAGCCGGGGCCGGGCCGACTCCGGCGACCTGGAGATCGACCTCACCGAGCTGTTCGTCGACGCCTCGGGCGTGGCGACCGATCTCGGCGTCGGCATCGCCCTGTTCATCGACGAGATGCAGGACGTGCAGGCCGCCGACGTCTCCGCGCTCTGCGCCGCCTGCCACGAGCTGTCGCAGTCGGGCGGCCCGCTGATCGTGGTCGGGGCCGGGCTGCCGCACCTGCCGAGCGTGCTGTCGGCCAGCAAGAGCTATTCCGAGCGGCTCTTCCGCTACGCGCGCATCGACAAGCTCGACCGCGAGGCGGCCGATCTGGCGCTGATCCTGCCGGCGCGCGAGGAGGAGGTCGAGTTCACCCAGGAGGCGCTCGACGCCCTTTACGACGCCGCCGACGGCTATCCCTACTTCGTCCAGGCCTATGGCAAGGTCGCCTGGGATCTGGCGCCGCGCACCCCGATCACCCTCGACGACGTCAAGGTGTCGGCCCCCGAGGCGGAGGAGGAGCTCGCCGTGGGCTTCTTCGGCAGCCGCTACGAGCGCGCCACCCCCGCCGAGCGCGACTACATGCACGCCATGGCGGAGATCGGCGACGAGCCGGTCCCCACCGCCGAGGTGGCCGAGGCCCTGGGGCGCAAGCCGTCCAGCCTGTCCCCCGCCCGCGACAGCCTCATCAAGAAGGGGCTGATCTACAGTGCCGAGCGCGGCCTGATCGCGTTCACCGTGCCGCACTTCGGGAGGTTCCTGCGTGCCCAGCCCGTCTGAGCGGCACCCCTAGACCTCTATTGGGCTGTCTAGTGGGGAAGCTAGATAGCCCAATAGAGCTATATCGTCATGCCCGTCGAGGGAAATCTAGCCCTGTCTAGCGTCACACCGATAGGGGTTTATACACCGGCAGAGGCTTGCTGTCCTCCGAGCCGACCACCGCGACCCGCACCGTCGGCCGACGCCCGGCCAGCGAGACGGCGAAGACCACATCGTGCTCGTCGTGGTTGCGGAAGGCGAAGAAGCGCCAGCACAGCTCGCGCCAGCTGTCGTACGGCTCGGCCGTGGTCAGGTGCGACTCGTGGGCCTGCCAGGCTTCGCTCGACCTGAGCCGCGTCAGCGTGACGTTCTCGGCGGGGCCGCGGCTCCGCTCGCAGGGGGCTCGATAGCGGGCGCGTTCGGCCAGTGTCCCGATCTCCGGCGACAGCAGCGCGAGCACGGCCACCCCGACGAGCACGTACTCCCAGGACGGGTGCGCGAAGGCCAGCCAGCCCGGCCCCTCGGCCCACACCGACATCCCCGCCATACCGGTCAGCGCGACGGTCCGCCCTATCGACCGCCGCCCGACCGGCGCCGAGCTGACCTCGCCGAAGCACCCACAGCCGGCATCGGGCCGCCGCCTGCGCAGTTCGAGGAGTACGTACGTGGACATGGCGAAGAACCCGACCGTGGCCCACCTGAAGATCGGGTAGGCGGTGACCAGCAGCCCGGCGGCGAGCACCACCTCGACCACCGCGCAGCACAGCAGTGCCGCCGACCGGAAGCGATCGGGCACCAGGATCGCCGGGCCCAACTGGGCCAGCGCCCCGGCCTCCGCGCCTGACCGTACGACACTGATCTTGGCCACCGTCCCCAGGCACAGCAGGACGATCAGGACCGGCAGTTGCGATGCCAGCATGTGCGTCACCCCCATCCGATCTGCGCGTTGAAACATCCGTCGATCAGCTCGCCGCCCAGCTCCACGAAGGAGGCGGGGGCGAGCTCCGCGATCCGGCCGCGCGGCGAGGTGCCGCACTCCACGCACCGGTCGCAGAAGCGGCCCGCCACACAGCCGCACGCCACGATCGACATGCTCGCCGACCGGCTCGCGCACACATTCCGTACGTGCATCAGCGACCCGATGGCAAGGTACGGCAGGCCCGCGCACGACATGCCGGCATCCGGGCAGGCGGCGTCGGAGGGCTCCACCATCGGGTAGGCGGCGCCCCGCTCTTCGGCGTCGAAGATGTCGGACCAGGTGATGGTGCCGGAGATGTGTGATTGTGCCCCGGTGTAGGGGGGTGGGGGCGCGGGATGGGCCGGCTGTGAGGTGGCGGGAAGCAGTGCCAGGGACGCGCCGTCCTTCCGGACGCCGATCGCGTCGAAGAGGTAACCCGGCTCGAACTGCGGATGGCGCACCCGCAGGCGGCCGCTGGCGCGGTAGGGGATGACGGCCGTCCGCCGGCCGCGATGCGGGCCGCAGTCGAGCTGGACCGTGATGTCCTTGCGGCCCTCGATCGACTCGATGGTCCCGGTCAGCCGGATGGTGTCGGCCCAGATCCGCTCCACCACCCGGCCGTCGCGCAGGGCGCGCATCGTCACCCTGGCCCCCACGGGGAGGTCGCCCGGCGGGGTGTCGCCGCCGTGCCAGGCGGTCGCCCACGGCGCGATGATCAACCGCTCTTCGCCGCCCTCGGCGGTCTCGACAACGATCAAATGGGGGCTGATGTCACGGATCTCACCCGTGACCGCGTGCAGCGGCTCGCCGTCCTCGAGCCCCGAATCCGGGGCGCCCGTCTCCCGGCCCAGCACCGCCGCCGCGAGCACCCGGCGGCGCTCAATGCTCGGATGAATCATCGGCCCCTCCCTCGTCCCGGGTACTAGGGTCACACGACTCCGCGAGGGCTCGCGCCGTACGACGCAGAAGAGAGCAAAATACGCATCCCCCAGGGAAGGAGATGACATCCGGCGTCGTACAAACCGCCACCAACCTTGACCTACCTTTATCGTCGGCGGGCCGAATCCTGAATTGCGGTTCAGTCAGAACAGGGCATCAGGCTGCGATTCTGGCCACGATGCAGACCACCGGCTTCGACGAGGAGTTCCGCGCGTACGTCCAGGCGCGCGGGCCCGCACTGCTGCGTGCCGCCCATCAGCTCACCGGCCATCCGCTGGATGCGGAGGATCTGCTGCAGAACGCGCTTACCCGTACGTATCTGGCGTGGGACCGCATTCAGGACCGGGGCGCGCTCGACGGCTACGTGCGGCGGGCGATGGTCAACATCAACATCTCCCAGTGGCGCCGGCGCAAGCTGGAGGAGTATCCCTCCGACGAGCTGCCCGAGGTCGTCGGAGTGGTGGAAACCCCCTTCGACACGCGCTGCGACATGCAGGAACGGCTCGAACTGGCGCTGCAGCGGCTGCCCGAGCGGATGCGGGCCGCGATCGTGCTGCGGTACTACGAGGACATGACCGAGCCGGAGATCGCGCACACCCTGGGGATCAGCGTCGGCACGGTGAAGAGCACGGTGTCGCGGGCGATGGCCAAGCTCAGGTCCGAACTGGGGATTCCTCGTCGGCCGCCCCCGCCGTAGCGCAAGGTCGTACGACATCCCTGATCTTGCGCAGGGTGGTGAGGAACGACTCCAGCTCTGCCGAGTCGAGCATCCCGGTCAGGATCTCGTCTATGTCCGCGAGGTGTCGTGGCAGCACCTCCTGGAGCTTGTCACGCCCGGCGTCGGTGAGGGTGGCGTAGGAGGCCCGCCGGTCGGTGGCACAGGCCTGCCTGCGGACCAGACCGTCGCGTTCCAAGCGGTCGACGACACGCGTCACGCCACTGGTGGACAGGCCGGTCTGGGCCGCGAGATCGGTCATCCGGAGCCGCTGCTGTGGCGAGCGCCCGAGCCTGATCAACGTCTCGAAATCGATCTCTGACAGTCCGGCCGCGCCGAAAACGGGCTGCATCCGGGCCGTCATGCCTGCATGCACCTCCGCCAGCAAGCCCATGGCCGTCAGCCGGGGGTCGTCAATTTGCGTCACGTTCACACTGTAGCCGACGTTAGTTGACGCGCGGAATATTCCTCGTGTAGACATTCGTTGTAGCAACCGTCCGCACAGCAAGCTTCATCCTCGGAGGACCCCACTATGAGCACCACCACCTGGAACGGTCTGACCATCCCCGCCGCGGGCACGTACACGATCGACGTCGCCCACACCCGGGTCGGTTTCACGGTCAAGCACATGATGGTCAGCAAGGTGCGCGGCGACTTCACGGACTTCTCCGGCTCCGTCACGGTCGCCGAGAACCCGCTGGAGTCGACGGCCGAGCTCACCATCAAGACTGAGAGCATCAACACGCAGGCCCCCGACCGTGACGGCCACCTGCGCAGCGACGACTTCCTGTCTGCGGAGAAGTTCCCGGAGATCACCTTCAGGAACGGCCGCGTCACCGGCCAGTCGGGCGACGAGTTCACCGTCGTCGGCGACCTGACGATCCGCGAGACCACCAAGGAAGTGGAGCTCAAGGTCGAGCACGGCGGCGTCGGCACCAACCCGTGGGGCGGCGTCGTCTGGGGCTTCTCGATCACCACCGAGATCGACCGCGAGGACTTCGGCCTCACCTGGAACCAGGCCCTGGAGACCGGCGGCGTCCTGGTGGGCAAGAAGATCAAGATTGAGATCGAGGGCGAGGCGAACCCTGCCTAAGGTGGTTATCCACAGGCTCAAGCCCGCTCCCAGCAGGAGCGGGCTTTGTCCACAGCCGGTTATGCACAGGCTGTGGACAGATGTTGGCGCAGACGCGTCGGCGAACCGCTTTGCTGCCTCGCCAGAAGGCCGGTACGCTGTCCTGAGCCGCGTGGCTACCAGGAGGATTCGCCTAGTCAGGTCTATGGCGCCGCACTGCTAATGCGGTTTGGGTTCACGCCCATCCGGGGTTCAAATCCCCGATCCTCCGCAGGTTGAAGGCCCTCGCCCCGGATTCGGGGAGAGGGCCTTTCGATCTTTGAGGCAGTCATAGTTGCAGCGCTAGTTGCAACGGCTCGCGCTCGGAGCTGTCGGTGAACCTGTCCGCCGACGAGTTCATTGCCGCCGCCGCAGCTCATTGGCTCAGTTCGTCCAGCCAGCGTTGCGCGGTGGCGCGTACGTTGGGATCTGAATCGTGGAGCGCCTGGCGGCCTGTCTCGGCGCAGTGCCGGGCGTCGTGTTTCCACCACTGCAGGGACAAGATTGCAAGACGGCGAGTAGCAGAGTCGGGATCGTTGACGACGACCGCGGTGAGACAAGGGATGACCTGCCGACCTACAACGGCGCCGAGAGCGCGTTCACCGAGGACACAGACGGAATGGCGACGGACCACAGGGTGTGGCGAGCGCAGAGCGTCGATCGCGGTCCCGACTTCCTCGGCCCGGATCGTGCAATAGCTCGATCCCGGGTTCAGCCGCTCGGAAACGGCTTCACTCAGCTCTACGTGGTCCGTCAGGAACCTCTCCAGCGGGCTGTAGTCGAGGAGAGGTGGCGATGTCGCCTGATCACGAAATGACGAATACGGCGCTGACACTGCGGTGACCACTACCTCGCTGGGAAGGTCGGGGGCGACCAGTACGATGTCCAGCCGGTCCAGGCGCGACAGGGCAGCCGCGACCCAGTTCTGGTCTGCGCCAGTGGTGCGCCTCAGTGCGTGGGTAAGCGCCTCGATCACCTCGTCGGAGGCGTAGCCGATGTCAGCGAGCAGCTTCGCTGCCCTCCACCGGTCCGGGCCTTGGATCAACAGGTCGGTCAGAACCGGGAGTGCGACAGGGCCGAGGTCGCGCAGCCTCCTCTCTGCATTCTCCGGACCAATTAGCCCGCCGTCATCGCTGAGCGCTCGGGCGTAGTGGACGGCACGGTCCGCTGGTTCCTTGGCCTCCAGTTCGGCGGTCACGGCTGCCGCCTGGTCGTAGCCGGGAAATAGACGCTGCAGCTCGCGCTCGCCCAGGATGCGGCGCAGGAGCTGTTCCTCCTCATCGTCGTCGGTCAGTAGCACCACCACGAACTGCCGGTCGGTCGCACCAGCTGCGAGCAACTGTTTGCGGGCGCGTTTGCACACCCGAGTGAGGACCGTCAGGTACCTGGCGAAGGTCCGTTCCCAATGCCGTGTCGAGCTTCGACCGGCCTCGTCGGTCAGCGTCTGCTCCCACTGCCTCCAGCGGCCTTCCGGCAACCATTCAAACCACTGGGTGTCCCAATCAGGCACGCTCCAGAGCAGATCTTCATCCCCGGCCACCTCCTCCTCAGAGACGGCGCCCAGCATCGGCAGCCCGATCACACCATCGGTTTCGGCATAGATCTCGGCCAGCCCAGCCGCATACAGCCGGTCACCCGCGGAGGCGCGCTCAGCCAGCTTCACGACGACGCCTGCCACCAGTTCGTCCTCAAACGCCGCCCAATCCAAGCCCGCCACCATCCTCATGCTCTCGCCGCAGCCTGCAGATCAGGCATCCACAAACCGTAGACTGCTCGGTCGTGGATGCAAGGCCCGCGCGATCACGGCATGCTCATCCTCACTGTCATTCCCGGCGTCCTCGCCCAAGCCGGGCTATCTCGACCCGCAACCGCTCTGCACGTTCCCGCGCGGCGGCCTCGCGGCCCTCCCAGCGACCCAGCAGCGACCCCATCGCGACCTCCTGCCTCGACGGTAGGAACCCCGCACTCCAGTCGCAGGGATCAGCGAACTCCCAGGTCAAAGCCAAAGATCGCAGTACCTAGAGCAGAGCCACGCCCTTCGACCATTACGGGCTTGAACTCTTCCCTGAGCCGCTGACCGCTCGCCTGCGGATGATCGGGGAGCCAGGCGGGTCGGCGGCGGTGGATGTGACCGATCACCCACGCTGGTCGAGCCTGGTCGACAGGAAGCTCACCTGCGTCGATATCGTCTGGTCCCAAGCCCCTGAAGGTTGCCTCCGGACGCCGGACGCGATCAGGTTGTGCTCGCGGGAGAAGGCTGTGTGGATAGCCGCTGGGAGCCCGGCGGAATGGCCGCCGACCGAGGTCTACCACCTGGGTACCGACGATGTCATGGTGGTCTTCACCGCCGAGTTCGCGGCCAAGGTAGGCATTCCCTCCGTCGGCTGACCAGCGGGGCTGGCTGATCGCTGGCCCGGGAACACCATCCCAGGTGATCTTTTCCAGTCACATCACTGGGGATTGCCCCAGAGAGCGGAGGCGAGCCGCTTAAGCCGGGACCCTCTCTTCGGTGGTGGCCTCGGCTGTTTGCGCCGCGCCGACTCCAACGCGGCAGCGACGGTGCGGTACCCGACACCGTGCTTGCGCTGCAGAGCGCGCTTGGACAACCCCGCCTTGGCGTCGCGTCGGATCGCGGCGTACAGGTCGACGCGTGAGGTGGGTGCGCGAGCCATGATGCTCAGACCCAACTCAGTGGCAGATCAGTTCGTCCCTTGGCGGACGTCCGTCCCGTGCTCGGCGAACGCCTTGAAGTCCTCCATGTGCTGCTGCGACTGCTTGCGGAAAGAGCCAGGCATGACAAGCCCCACCAGCCGCACCAGCAATCCGTCGAACCGGAATTCGCTCTCGCTCTCCCACAGCGTGGTGTCCGGACCGGCTGCGATCAGCCGGTCGCGCTGGGCCTGCCACATGCCCTCGCCGACGATCTCGCGGTCGTAGTGCACGACGACAGAACTGGGGATGGCGTGCAGGTCTTCAGGTTCCAGGCGCGTGATGGTCTCGGTGGCCTCCATCCTCTGCTTCCCCATTTGAAACACGACTCGCGAGGTGGTGCCGAGCCGGCCGTGCGCTCCGTCCACCGGCTCGTGCAGTACCAGGCCCCGCAGCCACTTCGGCATGTGCGCCGGGTCCGCGAGCACCTGGAGCACCTTCTCCCGCGGCAGGGCGATCTCGATCGAGGTGGTGTACTTCATCAAGCGTTCCCTCCGGGGGCGTAGAACGCGGTGGTGGCCTTGACGGCGGCCGCCACGTGATCCGGATCGCCACCGGCGGCCAGGTGAGCTTCGCCCCATGCCGCAGCGCTGCGCCGCACGAACTCGCGCCCCGTGGGCGAGGTCTGGAACTCCTCGTGATCGAGGGTCTCGCCGTCTGCCAGGAACCGGGCCAGGGTGAGGAGATGCAGGTCCCAGCCCACACCGCCGGCACCGGGGCCGTAGGTCGGGAACATGGGCTCCCCGACGGCCGCTGCATGGACCAGTTCAAGCTCGGTGTCCCCGGAAGGGCCCGGGGACAGGCGCACCTCGACCTCGCTCGTGCCCGGCCACTCGTCGGCGTCCGGCCCGAAGAGCCAGGACACCCGCAGCAGACGCGGCGGCTCGCACCGGAGGATCTCCCCGTGCTCACCGCCGTCCAACTCGAACGACCCGCCGAGCCGCAGGTCTCCGGTGACCGACTTCAGCCAACGGCCCAGCCGCTCAGGGTCGGTGATGGCGTTCCACACGTCGTCGACCGGCGCGTCGTAGCGACGCCGCAACTCCATCGTGTACGCGTCGCCGGCGGGCAGGTTCGCTGTTCCCATCGTCCGGCGCGCAGCGGCCAGTTCGTCCAGCACGTCCTTCATGTCATGTTCCTTTCACTGGCGGATCGGCCTTGCCGACGTCGGTGCCGTGTCGGGCTGCTGGCCAGCCCGGGACCGGGATGCACGCCTGCCTCGGGCCAACTCAGTGCCCAGGGCATCGAGCCGTTGATCCCAGAACCCGCGAAACCGGTCCAACCACACGTCAACCTCGCTTAGCGACGTCGGGTCGACGGCATAGAACCGGCGAGCCCCCTCGGCCCGGACCGACGCGAACCCGTTCTCACGCAGAACGCGAAGATGCTGGGAAACAGCCGGCTGGGACAGTGCGAACTCAGCCCGGATCACGTCCGTGATCGCCCCAGAGGTCTGCTCACCCTCGGCGAGCAGCTCCAGAATGCGCCGGCGCACCGGGTCGCCGAGAATGTCGAACGCGTGCACGAACCAGAAGCATACCAGGTTGGACTTATATAAGCCAGGACTGGTACTTCCGCGTTACCCTCGGTGTCGACGCACATCGACACCCGGCACGCCCCCATCGATGCTGGTGTCGAACGAGACCGACATCCGGTGTCAGGTGAGACCGACGTAGCCAGCCGGGCGAGGAACGGTTTCAGCTCACCGTCTGCACCCCATCGGCCCTCGCCGATCAGCTGCAACAGCATCCCTTTCTCATCGGCCACCATTGGCTCTTCGTGCCCGAGCTGTATCCCGCCGAGGTGGCCAGGTGGCTGAGCAACCGGATAGCAGTGCTGGAGGCTCCGACATGGGCGAACGTATTGGTCCAGGTGGAACCGACCGGGACGGTCGAGATCCGAGCTGCTAATGCGGTTTGGTGGCAACACCCTCCGGGGTTCAAGTCCCCGATCCTCCGCAGGTGAAAGGCCCTCGCCCGTTCGTCGGGTCGAGGGCCTTTGTCGTTCCTGAGACGTCAGGGTTGCAGTTGCCCCTCAGGCAGAGCCCCACAGGGCCGCGTCCATGCGGTCGCTGGCGTCCCTCATCTGGAGAGCCGCCACGTGGGTGTAGCACTCCGGTGTCGTCAGTCCCCCACACTCTCAGCTCGATCATCGACAAATACGGTGACCGCACACCGTAGGACAGAGATCCGGGCACCTCAGGTGGCTGACCCGCGACCATCGCAATACCCAAGCTGACAGCGTGGGTTCGGCTGCTGCCGGCTGAAAGGCGACAGGGGGCCGGTAAAGCCACCAACAGCTCGTCGCCGTGCCCGATGGCAGGAAACCTGCGTGGCTGGGAGCCTCCGATGCCGTCATCCTCGCCAGGGGCAAGAGGCGTGTCGACGGCGCGTGAATACTGACCCCCAGGCGACGGCCGAAATCTGACCCCCTGCAGAGTTCAATCTGGAGGGTGATCAAGGTGGAGGACTGGG
>NZ_JBITLM010000005.1:0-605826 GCF_044465295.1 Nonomuraea sp. NPDC049714
CTCGTTCTGCACGATCTTGTAGTCCTTGCCGACCATGCCGAGGCGTTCCGGCTGGCCGGTTACCGGGTTGGTGCGGACGATCAGGAAGTCCTCGTCGGAGGTGACGAGCTGGCCGGTGTCGGGGTCGGTGACCGCCCCGACGGCCACCTTGCGGACGTTCCATCCGGCGAGCTGGGCGTTGGTGAGCAGGTCCTCGGCGGTCATCGGACCGGGGGCGGTGTAGCCGAGCCGGTGCCAGCCGGGCTTCCCGGCGGCGGCGAATCCGGCCGAACCGTTGGCGAAGATCTCGATCTCGTGAGCCATGACAAGTGCCTCCTTGGCAGGTGGTGAATAGTGATGAGGGGGTTGGACTGGGGCGGGCCGCGCCACGTAGCGGCCCGCCCGCGCTGTCACGCATCGGCGCTCGGGACCTCGGAGAGGCTGAACCGGCGGGGACGCTCGCAGGTCAGCTCCGCCTGACCGAGGCTGACGAGCCGGTCCAGGGCGTTGGCGACCGCGCCGGACGAGGAGTCCAGCACCCGCCCGATCTCGTACGGGGTGAAGTCCTTACCGGGGTGCTCGGCCAGGTGGTTCAAGACCCGGTCGCGCAGGCCGCTCGGCCGGGCCGTGGCCCCGGATCCGGCGCTACGGGCCGGTGTGGTGCGGCCCGTAGCCGAGCGGGTCGGGGTGGTGCCAGTGAGGACCGCGCGGGCGTTGCGGTGGGCCTGCGGGGCCTTGGCCATGGCCATTTCCAACCGGCCCAACGCCAAGACCGCGTCCCCGTCGGCCTCCATCGCAGCCGCCGCCCCGAGGATCAGATCGGCCAGCTCCAGCAGTTCCCGGCGCGCCTGTGCGCGCTCGGGGTCCTCCGGCTCGGCGTCCGACTCGCTCGCGCTCTCCTCGCCGAAGTCCATCGCGGGGCTCACGTCAGGTGTCGTCGGGGTGAGCGCGTCGTCCGTCTCGCCCTGGATTTCCAACGGCTCGTCGGGGACCTCGCTCTCCGGCGGATTGGTGGGCCTGGCCTCCTCTGCGGGAGCATCCCGGTCCTCGTTCAGGAGGGCCATGACGTGCTCGTCGGAGACGAGGTACCACTCGTCGATGTTCTGGTCCTCGCCCTCGCCCACGGGGCGCGAAACCAGCCCGGCCGCTTCGAGTTGGTGGAGGACCTCGGTCGTCGCCTTCTGCGTGAGTCCCGAGAGGACGCTCAGCGGCGCGGCAGGCCAGCCCGGGTTGGCGTACAACGCGGCCAGAACACCCTCCTGACGGGCATCCAGTTTGATCGTGGTGTCGTCCGTCGCGTTCACCGGCTCGGGGCTGTCAGCGGGCGTTTCCGGGGTGACCGGGTCCGGGTCTCCGGCGAGGGCGGTCTCGGCAGCGTCAGGAAGATCTGCGCCATCCGTGGCGGTCGTGGGAGCGTCGATCGCGTACCACTGGTCCGGAGTCCGGCCCTTGGTCTGTCCGTCCTGACCGCCCGGTGTGCGCCTGGCACGGCCGTCCGCTTCGAGCTGGTTGAGGATCTTGCCAGCCGCCACTCGGCTCATGTCAGCCGCCGCTCCGATCGTGGTGGCCGAGCTCCCGGGGTTGGCCACCAACGCCCGCCACACCGCCTCCTGACGGGGGTTCAGTTCGGTGGTGGCGCCGTCGGTGGCGTTCCCTGCGTCGGACGCGAGCGGGTCCGGCAGGTCGTTGGGCGTGCTTTCCGTGGCGGGAATCTCCGGCGTGTGAATAGTCATTGGTAAGGCCCCTTTCCTTTCGGGTTCCGGCGCGTTCCCGGCCGGTCCGTATTTCGTTTGGAGCTCGACGATGTCTCTCGTCGTTGGCTATTGCAAGCCGTGCCGAAAATTTCTCCATAACCGCAACGGCTGGAAAGGCTTACCTGTGCAGACCTGCCTCCGGCCTGCTAAAACGCTTGACTTTTAGCACGAGATCAAGTCGTACGGCTTCGACCGAATTTCATCTTGAAGGCGCAAGAAAGTTCAATAGCGAAGGAGAGCTTATATATGACAGGAGCGGATTTTCTGACTATGGGAGAAGGTGGCGAATGACATCGCGCAAGGGGTGCGAAGTTCTCATATGGGCGAGTCGAGCGCTTCTCGTAGTCGGAGCGAGGAAGCAGTTCACGGAACTGGGCAACCGCCTCCCGGACCAATGCGGCATATCCGGCACCGGTCAGGGTCAACGGACGAGATTCTGCTCATAACCCCCAGTTCAGTGGCGGGGAGCCGGCAGCCGGCCCAGCCGCGCACTTGGCAAGGCCAGCCAAGCGGAAAGGGAAAGTAACGAGCGAAGGGTGGCCACAACGAGAAACGAATAGAGTCGTATGAGAACGGGCCTGCACATATTCGCGCGTCGCCCTTAGGCGAGTCGGGGCGCGCAACGCATCGTACGAAAACCGTCTGACGTGCAAAGACGCCCGTCGCCGGACAGCTCTTCTCAGCCGAAACACCGGCCGCGACACGAGCAACACCACCGACCTCAACGACGAGTGGCAGCAAGTTCTACCCCAGCGCTCACCGAACGCCACTCCCCCGGCAGGGGAATCACCAAATTCCGCACGGCCTTCACACCGCAGACCTTTGATTAGAGGAATGGCATGGGTTTCGCCTCGCGCGTGCCTATCCGCCACCACTTGCGCACCGTCACCGGGAATCGACCCCCACCTGCATGCCAGGTGTCAAGGCCGTCCCATCCATCCGCGTCAGTTTCCCGGCAAGGCCTTGGACCGCCTACGCCTTCGGCGCCGTGACGGCTCGCGCCGCTCAAGTCCGTCTCGGCCAGTTGGAGAATCGGCCGGATCAGCATGACGCTCCGGCTGAGACCGAGCACTTCGGCGACCTGACCACGGCCGACGCAGCGGCCACCAGGACGCCCTCTCCACCGGATCAGCGACAACGGCCCACGTTCCCGTCCTGGTACGCCGAGCGGGCAAGGCCCCCGGCACGGATCGAGCGGCCATCACCGTGGCCCTCAGCCCCACCACCGCCGCACCGTCCATCCCTGAACCGGTCGCCCGCGCCATCACCGGCACCCGGTTCGTCGCCTCGCCGCACGTGGGAACGGCACTTGGAGCTGACATCAGCAGGAGTGCTGTGCGCAACTTCCCCGGCCCGGACTCACTGATCATGGCCTTCTTGCCACGTACGGCGATCCACCGGTGATGCACCACAAGAAAGGCCCAGTCCGGCCACTGCCGCCGCAACTCCTGTAGCTCCCGCTGTGCCCAGAGCTCCTGCCCGAACGCGGACCCCTGGTCCGCCACCTGCCTCACCAGACCTCCCGCCAGCCCCTCGGAGGGTCCAGGACCATTGCCTCCTCCCATGCACGGGCAGATATGGAACTCGCCGGCACATCCACAGCAGGAGAATTCGTCGGCGGCTCATCAGAGATCGGCCTGGTGGAGGCGCCGCCCGCGTCATCGTTACGAGACGGCTCGGACAGCACGACCTCTCCCGGCTCAGGCATTGACGGCTCATTGGACAAGGCGAACTCCGCCCAGACGGCGTGCCCGGTGATCGCATCGCCCGCGATTCCCACCCGGACCGCCAACTCGGTCACCCCGGCCAGCCCACGCCCGTCCTCGGCTTGAGCTGGAACCGCCCGCCGTGCCGCCTCCTGCGCACGGTTGAAATCCGGCACCGAACGCCCACCCAGGTCGTAGACCACCACCCGTACGCTGCGCAGACCGCGTAGGACTTCCACCACGAAGAAGCCCCGTACCGTCCCCGAGCGCGTGTGCCGCAGCGCGTTGCTGATCAGCTCGGTCACCACCCACGCAGCGTCATCCGCACAAACGGTGTCGGACAGAAGCTGATGAACCAGATGACGAGCCGGAGCGACTTGGTCCCCACGACCAGCGAAGGCCCGCCGCCACGCCATCCCACCCCACTCCCGGCGTGACCGCACGCATCCCGTCACCAGGCTCGGCGCAAGCTCCGGAAACCGGTCCGCCCGCCCTCGCGTGAACACGACCTCGTCCTCATGCCCAGGCCCGGTCTCGCCCCTGCGCGGTTGACGCTGCTTTCCGTACTGACTCTCGTGCTGGTTCACCGCTGGCCACCGTTCGTGACGCATCCCGGCTTACCCGGAAGCGGCCAGCACCGTCCCCCACCTCCTCGCCCGAATCACATCCCCAACCTGTACGTCGCCATCCCCCGCCAAACCCCCACCGCGACCTGCGAAATCGTCATCCGCCCGGACATGAACCACCCCGCCAAGGGCCAAACGACCACCCCAGGCAGCAGCTTGAGCCCCTCGCCGCAGCCGCCCTACCCCCTACAGGGTGGCCACCGATCACCGGGAAGGACGTAACAGCGTGTCTGGCAAGGGCTACCAGGACCTCCTCGACTGCCGACGCCGCGGCAGACTTCTACGCGAGCACGGCTTCACGATCGACCAGATCGCGGTCGTCATCAGTCTCGACTACCCCGTCACCCCGCTACGGCTCTACCGCTATGCCGCCGGACTCACCGCAGCCGACGTCGTCGCGGCCTACGCCAGGCTTGAAGCCACGGCGCGTGCCACCCTTCGCGAGGCACGCCTGTACGACTACGAGCTAGCGGGAGGCCGACGCCCCTCCGCCTTCACCTTGATCATGCTGGCCCGCATCTACGGCACCCGACCCAGCCGACTCCTCACTGCCAAAGCCCTGGCCACTTATTCCATCCGCGACCAGTACGCCATCCGACACCCAGACGAGTAAGACCACCGGCAGGATCTCGGCTTCTCCTACTTACGCGATGAACCGCTCGTACGTCCGCCGTGCCTCGATGCTCGGTCGCGCATCGATCTCCGCCAATCGCTCGGTCAACTGCTCGTACGACCAACGCACCGCCGGCACGCGTCCCAACTCCCCCTGAATCGTCATGATCAGGCACCACAGCAACTCGCTGTAGGCATCGATGCGGTCCACCGCCAGACGCAGAACATCCAGCGCCCTGTCCGGATCACTCTTCCGCTCCGCCTCGGCCAGCCGCTCCGCGGCGTTGACTGCCTGCCTCTGAGCCGCCTGACGAAGCGGCAGGCACCATAGATCATCACGCTGCGCGAGCAGCGGCCCCTGGTACAAGCCCACCATCTCCCGTAGAGCAGAGAGCCGGACCGACTCCTCCGTCGCAGTACTGGCCTGGACATAGGCATCCTCGAACCGCCAGAAGTCCACATCGAAGTACGCCGCCGACAGGCGCCGCCGCTGTTCGGCTTTCACCACGAACCTCACGTCTGCCGACAGACCCGTCGCGGCCCGCATCACCCTGTTGATATCCCGGATCGCCGACTCCAGCCGGCGAGCGCTCCGCTCCCCGTCCTCCGGCCACAGCGTCTCAACCAGACTCTTGGACAGCACCCCGTCCTTCGATGTCGACAGCAACGCGAAAAGGTCCCACGCCTCTGCCCGCCCGAACGACACGGCCTTACCCGCCAACGACAGCCGCACCGGCCCCAGCACCTCACCCTTCACCCGCCCCGGTCCGGCCACGAACGTGGACGCCAGCAAGGTTGAGGCGGCCGTATCTGCGGACGTCTGCTCAGCCACCTTTTCGACACCGTTCTCGCCGAACGGAGCAAGCGCCTTCTCATCAGCACCGGGCAAGACCGCATCACCGGATGGCGCCGAGCCGGTCGGCTGCGGTGTCCCCGCCGCGACAGTTCCTTCCTCGCTCCCGCTGGTACGGCCATGGCCGGTGTCGCCTCCGGCCAGCAGGTCGTCGACCGCCACCGCAGGCCCCACCCGTACACGACGCTGACGCATCACCACAGCGCTCAACGCCATGACCAGGAGCCCGAACAGCGAAGCACCGACCAAAGGACCCGTCACCGAGCGCGTGTTGGCCACGTCCCCTTCCCTTTCCCGCTCGACAAGCGCCACCTGAGCAGGCGCAGGGCTCGGGCTGCTGGCCGCAGACGGGACAGGTGACACCGACGGCGAGGGATGCACGGTTCCGGTGGGCCTAACAGTCGGCTTCTTGTGCCGAGGCTTCCGCTCGCGGCCTCGTTTCGGCCTCGGGCTCTCTGCCGGTTCCTCGGTAACAACCGGGCGCGCCGGCCGCCTCGGCTCCTCAGCAGAGGGCTGCCGCCGAGGCTCCTCAGCAACTCGCCCCCGCCGCGACTCCTCATGGACCTGAACCCAGCTCGGAGGCTTCGATGGCCTGGCCGTGGGCATCGGGACCTTCGACTTCGTACGTGGCGTGACCGACGGCGTCGCCGAGCGGTGCCGATGCGACTGCTCCAAGTGTCCGACCAAATCAGGGAGCCGTCCCTGCCGGATATCCTGATTAACCAGCGCACACCACTTGTCGATGTCGTACAGCTCATGCGCTTGCTTCGAAACCGGCGGACAATACGGCTCCGTATCAGCCATCGCCCCGGACTGGCCGAGCAGAAACGCGGAGACGACGATAGTTCCAATGCATGTGGATCGAACCAATGGCCCGAAATATCCACCTCTGCCTGCTGCTGGAAACCCCTCCCGAACCATCAGGCACCTCCGGAGGCGTTGTATATGCCACTTCCGATCTACCACCCCAGTCTTGCGATCTTGACTATGTGAATCAAATACAAAACACCAAACCTTGATCCTGGATGAAAATGCGATACCAAAGCCGAACGAATGGACATCACATATGCACACAAATAGGCAAGGCAACGGCACTCCAACGCGCCCGTTCGACGCATGCGCCCCTTCCGCTCTCGAGCCGTTTTACTGTCAACACCGGGATACACGAGATGACAGCGGCCCCTGCCGGGTGTGCTCACCACGTTCCATCGAGGAATCCACCTCGGGAAGGCTCGCTGGAGGCGAGTGGCAGTGGTGCAGCCCAAATCCAAGGCCGAGTTGTACGCGGCGATCCGTCAGGATTCTCGATGGCGGGCTCAGACGCTGGTGCGGAGGTTGGCGTTCGCCAGAGCTCGCATACTGGTGCTAGGCATTCGCTCGGCGGAGGCGTTCGGCTGCTTGTGCCCGGAGCGCATCGCCGGACACCGGGATGTCGCCATGCAGCGCTTCCCATCGGGCGTTGTGCGCCGCCGGCCACAAGCTGGCCGCCCACGCGATCTCCTGCTCCACAGCCGTGAACAAGCGCCCCCGAACGTCCTGATAAGCCACCAAGAACGCCTCGGAACTTTCAATCGGCGCCAGCGTCGGCGGGCCGGCGCTGGCGAACACCCCACTCGCCGCCCCCACCAACGCCGCCTCCGGTTGCCACGCCAGGCTGTCCCAGTCGTGCACCGCCCACACCTCCCAACCGTGCCACCGGAGGTTCTGCGCCTCGAAGTCGGCGTGGCCCAGCACACACGGCAAACCGGCGGCCAGTATCCGCCTGCGGGCCCGGTCCGCTGTGTCAACGACGTACGCGGGCACGGCGCTCTGGTCCCGCTCATCGAGGAACTCGATCACCGGCCACACCCCTGAGTCCGGGTGGTCCCAACGCACCCAGCGCGGATTCGGCAGCGGCGGCGCGACGGTCACGTCGGTCAGTGCGGCCATCAACTGGGCAAACACCTCCGCATAGCGCACGGCCACGTCCGGCGAGTCCCCCTGCAACACATCGCCGCCGGGCCGGAACTCCTCGGCGTGCACGGCCAGCGAACCAACCCCGACCACCGGCGTGAGCAGCCGGGCACACGGAAACCCACGCTCGGCCAACTGGGCCTGCGCCGCGACACACGACACGGCCCGACCGTCATCGGCGCGCGCCTTGACCACGACGTCCGTACCACCGGCCAACCGGAGACCGAACACCATCGACGTCTGTTGTAGCTGGAACAGCACGTGGGCGGGTTCGTCACCCAGATGGTCCAGACACCAAGCTGGCAACCAGTCCGGCAGATCGTCCAACGACACAGTGAAGACTGTGCCACGTGCACCGAACTCAGCGGAAGCGATGGCTATGGACACAGGCACTGGAGCCAGACCCGCCCCGCTGGGCGCTGCCACTCTTCATCGGCAAAATCACACGGGACCTGCTCGCTCTGGGGACGCAATGGCCCGCTGCTCGGCATCCGGCAGCTGTCAACGAGGGCTGCCGCTGCATACCTGCTGTAGCCGTCTCTCAGCCATGGTGACCGAGGACATGAGATCCTCCAGGAGGTCCTGCGGCATTGAGCCGCATCCGAGACCGGACTCCTGGACCAATGCTTCCAGCCCTTGCCGCTGCTTGACCGTCATCATCGGGCGAAGCTCTGGATGCGCGAGGGCTTCTCGGCCGGCGTAGGCGTCGGACGCCGACTCGCTTATGACCGCCTGCCGTAAGCGCTGTAGGAGCGCACTGTCGTAGTCACCGGCGAGGTCGAGCGCGGTGATGCCGATGCGGGTGCGGAAGACCGTTGTTGAGGGGTCAGCCTGCTCGACGATTCTGAGAGCGTGACGGATCATGACCATCACGCTCTGCTCGGTGTCGACTCCGGCCGCGCGCTGACAGTAGACGTGCAGAAGGCTGGCCACCGCCTCCTCCCAGGGTTCTGCGGCCACGCTGTCCCGGATCATGGATACGGCCTGATCCAGTTGGCCTCGGTCCACGAGCGCCAGGATGGTGACTTGGCGGCCATCGAGCAGGCGGGTGCCGACGCCGCGGTTCTTGGCCGCGTGCTCGGCTGCTTCCTGCCAGCGTCCGGCCAGGGCCAGCGCGCGGGCGCCATCGGCCAGCAGCGCCGCCCACAGCAGCTTGGTCACCGTTTCGTGATCGCCGGGATTTCCGGTCACCTCCCGCAGGCCGACCCGCCGACCAGCGATCTCGGCCTCCGCCCGGTTCAGAGCGGCGTGGAAAAGCCGATGAAGGATCCGGTAGGCGCCGTCGCCGTCGCCTTCACGGATCAACTGGCGGGCGATGTTCAACACGGGCTGCAGGGCCAACTTCGCCGCCCACACGGGGAGGGAGCCGGCCCGGGTGAACGCGTCGTACTGCCGCCAGCACAGCTCGCGGGCGAGCTCAGGTAGTGCACAGTCCGAAGCGATCAGCGCCGCCTTGTTGCACACCTCGCTGGCCCTGGTCACCCGCTCGTGGTCGTCGAGCCCGGACGATTCCTGAGCGATCTTCCGCAGCTCGGCGACGCGGGCCTGGAGGGTGAGGCCCGGAGGTCGCGAGCGAGAGACCAGCGGGAATCGGCGGGCTATCGCCTGCAGATCCATTTCAAGCCCAGTCGATCGCCAGTCGGATGTTGGGCTTGTCGATGATGAACTGGCCGCTCAGAGAGGTTCGGTGCTCGTCTCGGGCCATGCGGATCGTCGGCTTGGTGTCGCGGTAGTCGCGGTCCCACACGCGCAGGTGCTCGGCGACCTGATCTGCCAGCTCGCCGCCTCGGGGGCCATGGCCGATGAGGCCCCCTTCCCAGTAGGGGCCCTCCTCGTCATGTCCGGCGCGCAGGGTGAAGTAGGCGAGTGAGTCACCGTCTACGGCCGCCATCGCACCCCACGGGAACTGGGGCCGCAACAGCTCCGTCTCCAGTGCCGGGCCTCCCATGGGCATGCGAACGATGCCGCCCGGCAGTACGCAGGCCAGGTAAAGGTAGGTGAACTCCCACGGGTCACCCTTGCGGAAGATCGCCCCTGCGTAGACCTCGGTGGGTGGCTGCTTCAGGACGGTGGCCAGTGCGTCCGGGTCGGCGTTCTGGTCGCGGTGGGTGTGGAGGCTGACCTGGCCGTCATCGGTGAGGGGGATGATGCGGCGGGTGTCGTCGGCGATGCCTCGTAGCGGCATGAAGGTGCACATCTCGTGGGAGACAGCGCGCCAGTGCTCGGGTCCCTCGCCGTGCTCGCGGACGAAGGCGATCGAGCGGGAGACGCCGCCGCTGATGCGTAGCGGTACGAGCAGCAGGCCGTCCGGGGCGAGCTGGTCGAGCCAGGCGGGAGGAATGTCGCCGGCGCCCACGGTGGCGATGATCCGCTGGTAGGGGGCTGCTTCCGGGTGGCCGAGCGCGCCATCCTTCAGAAGGGCGGTGACGTTGTGGACACCAGCGGTTTGGAGGTTCGCCTGAGCGTCCTGGATGAGGTCGTCGTCCACATCCAGCGTGGTGACGTGCCCGTCCGGGCCGACCAGGTGGCCGATGAGGGCGGCGTTGTAGCCGGTACCGGCGCCTGCCTCCAGTACGTTGTCGCCGGGTTGGGCGTCGAGTTGCTCCAGCATCATGGCGACGACGGTGGGCTGGGAGGCGGCGGAGATCGCCTCGCCGGTTCCTGCATCGTGCTTGGTGTAGAGCGCTGTGTCGGCGTAGGCGTCCACGAGCGGCACACCGGGGACGAACGTGTGCCGCAGGACGGCGGTGACCGCGTCGGCGACGCGGGCCGAGCGGATCGTGCCGCGCTCGCGCAGACCGGTGACGAGCTGTGCGCGGAGCCGAGCGGCTTCTTCCTCGAAGGTGGGGCTGCCCATCTGAGCGAGGCTAGCCTCGTCATCGCTGGCGGCGGGGGTGGACACGGTCGGTTCGTGCATGATCACTTCTTTCGCGAGGTGGGAAAGGGCGGACTGCTGCTCGGCGGACAGCCCGGCCCGGTTGAAGGCGAAGATCAGGTGATGGGCGAGGACAGCGCGCAGCCCTCGCTGGAGTTGACCGGTGCGGGCGAGGCGGGCGAGGTCGCGACCTGCGGTCTCGAAGGCGGCCAGCCGGGCAGGCCAGCCTTCGCCGACTCGCTGGGCGGCAGGCGTGGCGGTCATCAGGCGGCGCATCGCGGTCAGCGCCTCGGCCAGCTGCGCGGTTGACGCCGATGGCGGTGACGGGCGGTGTTTCGCGACCAAGGCCCAGACCGCGCCCTGTTCATACCAGTCCAGGCCCGTGGCGCGCAGGAGAGCGCTGGCCAGCAGGATCGCGAGTTCGCGAGGACCGGGTCCGCGGTGGTCGGTGGTGTGCCCGGCAGCGGCCAAGGCGGCGCGGGAGTCTGCGCAGAACAGCGCATGGGCCACGTCCATGGCTGCCGGGCCGCCGAAGGCGTACTCTTCCGGCTCGTAGATCCCGCGTACCCATCCGCTGATCTGGTCATCGGCGGCCAGGCCGTCCAAGATGGTGGCCAGGCTCTGTTCGGCTGTTTCGTCGTTGGGGGTGACACGCAGGCGAAGACCGCCCTGTTTGTACAGGAAGTGGTAGCCGTTGATCATGCCGTCCCCCTCAGCTCTGGTCAGCTCGAGTGCGAGCCGGGCGATCGCAACCGGCGAAAGCCCGTGGCGGGTGGGGCTCCGGTTCACGCCGGTGAGGGTGGCCTGCAGCCAGGCAGACCGCTCGGCCATCCGTAGCAGCGCCGCCTCGCCGGCGGTTCTGTACGCCTCAACCGCGTGACTGAGGTCGGGTTCAGAGAGCTGGAAGCGACCGGCGACGGCATCGGAGGGCTCCCCGGCCAAGACAGCGAGCACGGCCGGTCCGACGGTACGAAGGTCAAGCTGTGAAGGCATAGATAGTGCTCCCGACGTATGGGGTTAGACGACCAGCAGGGCGCGATCCCAGCCCGTGCTCGGCCGTACGGACAGAGCGTGCAAAGCCAGGGCGGTGCCCGCCTTGCCCTCCATCCAGCCCGGATCGCGCTGGCTGGTGAGGCGATGCGTGAGTGCCTCGACCAGGGGAGCGATCGTGCTGGTGAGCGGGTTCGGGGTGGACGAGTCAGCGGCCATGAGCCCAGCGATGTGGATCACACCGGCGTACCCATGGCATAGGGAGGTGTCTTCGATCAGCCGCAGTTGCTCGGGATCGCTCAAGGCCGCGGCGCCGGCGAGCTCAGCTTCTGCTTGGCGTCGTGGGTCGCCGAGCGCGAGCGCCGCCAGTTGCTGGGCACGGGCCACGCCCAGGGTTCCGTAGCACCAGGAGGGGCGCCGGGGTTGCTCCTCGATCGCCCCTTTGGCGTGCAGTTGCTGTCGGGTGATCCAGTACGGCCACCACGGGCCGACCCGCCTGTGGTGTTGCCACAGGTCCAGCCATGCCAGGATCCGCGCGATGGCGCTGGCGTGCCCGGTGACCGTGAATCCCCGGCGATGGGCGAGAGCGAGCACAGCCAGCACTCCAGCAATCCCGTGCGCCATGCCAGTGTTGGCGTGACCGCCTGGATACTCGGGGGAAATCGTGCCGTCGGGCCCCACGTCGCTCCACCAGCCGGGCAGCAGTTCGTCGCCGTCCGCAACGGGTTCGGTCAACGCCACCAGGTGGGCCAGCACCTTTTCGAGCGGGCCGGTGGCGGGATCGGCCCGGCAGAGCAGGAGGGCGCCGAGCCCAGCCAGGCCCCGGATGCCGTCGAACTCCGCCAGCGACGGCCGCTGCCGCCGGTTCAGGCGGTGCCGGGCTGCCTCCAGGCGGTGGTCGATGACGCGGTTGGTGGCCTTCTCCAGGGTGGGCAGGTTGTGCGTGACCAGGCCAGGAAAGTGCGGGGCGGCGGCGTGCATGACGAACTCCACGGCGGGGGCTCCGTAGTAGAGCGCGGCGTTGGAGCCGATGCTGAGCTCGCCGGTGGTGACGAACTGCAGCCAGTGCTGTGCTCGGCTCTGAGGTCCGCGGCCTGTTGCCGCGCGCTCGATATGCAGCAGCGCGATGCCGGCGCCGCCGTGCGCGAGGGACTGTGGCCACCAGTTGGGCAGGTGGCCACCGAGTTGTGGCGGCACGGCGAGCTCATCGGCGAGGCGGTCCGCGATCTCTTCGGCGGTCGGGGAGAGCGCGGGCGGCGTGATGGCTGGGGCGGTGGGGGTCACGCTTCTCCTTCGGCGTGCAGGTAGGCGAGGGCGGCGGTGCGCGCCAGGCGCAAACTGGTGCGGTGATGGACGTCATCGACGCCCCTGGCGCGCACAGCGTGGGCGTGAAGGATCGCGGCGAGACTCGCGTCCAGGTCATGGCCTGCGTCCTGGATTGCCGTTCGCCGGTAGGTGGCCAGGGCTTGGGCGCGTTCTCGCCACGCCTGCTGGGCGGCCGGCGTGGTGTCGAGCGCGGTGTGCAGGGCGGCGAAGTCGTTGGCCGGATCGGCCAGGCGGATCGATTCAGCGTGCACGGCGCGGGTCACGGGTGGCGGAGCGGGTTCCGGCCGGGCGTGCTCGGCGAGCCAGTGCATCGCGCGGCTGGGCGTACCGAAGAATCCTGTGGCGAGTGCGGCGATGTTCGCCGCGCCGAGCACCGCCGCGTTCACCGAGTGAGGTGTGGTGAGCTGGGCGAGGACCACGCGAGAGTCGGTGTGGAACACGCGCTCCGCCGTCGCCAGCACCTCCCCGCTCCCCCACTGTCCGGTGTGTGGGGTGTAACCCGTCAGCTGGAGCTCGCGCAGCAGCCCTTGAGCGCGAAGCCCGTTCGCCCAGGAGCCGAGCGCCTCGGCGGCCGTCCCGAAGGCCGCTTCCTCGGGCAGCGTGATGTGCAGCCGTAGGCGCGGTTCCGGGGCGTTGACACGGTCGAACCACCACAGCGCGCCAGGAACGAGGGATGCCATCAGCTCAGGTATGTGAAGGAGGACGTGAGTTTGTGCCTCTGGGTCGACCGATAGCTCGGTATCCAGGCGTGGACGGGTTGCGGGCATGGTTCCGTGGCTTCGAGTGTGGATCAGGGCGGAGGCGCGCACGTGCCGTGGCGGCGCGGGAGGTTGAGTGGAGATCAGCGGGACGACGAGGCTGTGGGCTCGCCCGTTGATCCATCCCAGGTCGTTGGACTCGGGGGCTTCGATCAAGGTTGCTCGCCGGATCCGGTCCAGGTGGTCACGTAGCAGTTCGGCCGGACCAGCATGATCGAGATCGAGGAGAAGATGCTGGTCTCCTTCGGCGAGCAGGACGCGAGCGGGAACGTACCACCGTTCCCGCCACGTGTGCAGTGCCTGAATCCACTCGGGTAGGGGCGCTCGGGGGCCGGGCAGTTCCGTGCAGGCAAGCCTCCAACGGGCGGGCGTCATGACGATGCGGCCGTAGCGCAGCGCGGGCAGAAACGGCAGCACGCTGGCCGCACCCCAGTCGAACCCGGTGACCTGGGCGACGCCGGCGCGGGCGATCTCGGCCAGGAACCGGCCCAGCGGCGGAGTGTGTACGGCGGTCCGGTAATTCAGGGAGGTCGGTGCCAGCGTTTCGACCGCGCAGCCGCGCGACAGCGAAGCGAGAAACAGCCGGTGATCCTCTCCGCAACCGACCGCCAGATCGTCTACCGGGATCGGGCGAGCGGCCTGGTCCGGGTATTCGCCCAGGCTGATGACCGACGACAGCACGCGAGGGGACCGCACCACGTGATCGGCCCGCAGGCGTAGCGGAGCGAACGACAACTGTGCGGTGGTGGCCTCGGCGGTGACGGTGGGCAGGTACGTGAACGCGGCGACCATCCGCGCCTGATCGTCCGACTCCAGAAGGGGAATGAAACGGCCGGTCATGGTGGCGGCGGCGCGGGAGACGCCGAGAACCCGCACGATGAACCTTCCCGTGGACAAGGCGTCGTGCGATTCGGCGAACACCTGGACGTTGAGCTCCAGATGGGGCGGCAACCGTACCTGCTGCCCGCTTGCGGCGGCTTGTAGATCGGTGATCATCGTGTCGGTCAGAGGGACCTCGGTGGCGTGGTCGAGCGCAGCGCGTTGGGCCAGGGCGAGGAGATGCTCATCGCGCGGCGTGTGGGCCGGCGGAGGCTGGGGCACGGAGGTGGAGTATCCGTTCGGGTAGCCGAGCCCGACGAGCGGATCCACGAGTTCGGCGACCGGGACCAGCGCCCCAGGCCCGTACCGGCTCGCGAACCGTTCGGCGTACTCACGCCAGACCGGGCTCCCTTGCGGATAGGCAGCCAGGCGCGCCAGCACCCCAGCCGCGATCTCCGCCTCACGAGCGACCGCTTCCGGCAGCACGACTCGGCCATCCAGCCGTACGTCCACGGCCAGCGGTGCGCCGATCACCGGCGCAAGACCGCGCATCCTCTCGGCCACGGCCGCGCGCAACGTTCGGCTCGGGCCGGAGAACACCGGCGCCTTGCTCGCGTCCTCTATACATGAGTGGATTTCGTCCAACGTCCGCAGTTGCGGCAGGGTGTCCGCGCTGAGTGCGTCGAGCTGGTCGAGAAGATATTCGAAAGGGTCGGGCACCGTTGCGGGTGCGCGCAAGGCGCTGATCAACGCCCGCTGCTTCACCAGGTCGGCGAGCAGCGCGTGGGTCTTCTTCAGGGGCACACCCGGGAACTCCGCCGCCAGTTTCGCGGCTAGGTCTGCGAACCGCACCGGTGACGCCGCGGCGGCCAGGGCGAAGGTAACTGCGCGGGTCAGCCGCAGGCAGACCTCGGCCGGGCCCGCGCCGTCGGCTGCCGAAGCAGGAATGCGCAGCCGGTCGCCGACGACTCGGCCCAGGGTGTTGGCGATGACGGGAAGGCGGGGCAGCAGCACCGGGTCTTGCTCTAGGAGTGCGATCACCTCATCCAGCCAGCGGGCATCCGGCCGCAGCCGGCCGCGATGCTGCTGGCCGAACCGTACGTCGGGCATGGTCGCGAACCTGGCGGGGATAACGCCCGCGAACATGCCGTACGGGGTGGCGCGCGATCCGGCCCGTAGTACGTAGCGGGCGAGCGCGAGCGCCATCCGCCGCGCTCGACGCTCGTCCACCACCGCGCCGCCGACCACAGCCTCGATCCGGGAGGCAAGAGCCGGGCTCGCGACCTCAACGGAATCAGCGACCCAAGAGTCGGCCCAGGCCAGACGCAGCCATGCAACCCACCGCTCAGCACCGGCTCTGGCCGAGTCCTGCGGCGTCGGCCAAAGCGGTAGCGCCGATTCAACCGGCTGCGTGGCGGCGCGCAGCTGCGCGGCCTCAACACGCCGGTACTCATATCGGTTCTTGCCGGGTGGCATCACGGAGTCTTTCTGGTCATGGCGGCGGAGCGAATGTGATCGCAGACTCGGCCTGCGTCAGGGGCGGTTAGGCGCCGGAGGACGTGGTGCAGGCGCTCGGGCAGGTGGTGCCGCAGTTGTCGTCCGTCATGGCGATCACCGTGTTCGCGTTCGGCCCGTGTTCGATGAAGGTGATGTCCAGCGTGAACAGGTCCTCGAGATCCGTGCTGGAGCTCGTCAGGACCGGCGTCTGAGCGGTCATGATCTTCCTTCTCATAGAGGTGGTTGATTCCCGTGGCCTGGACCGTCTCCAGGCCACGAGCTTGGGGAGTGCCGCGGGCCGGCAGAAGCCACGCAGCCGCGGTCATGGGCAGTCGCCGCCGGCCACGGTAAGCAGGACAAGCTCGGCGAGCGGTTCCGGCAAGGGCCGCTTCCGGCACTCGCGATAGTGGGCCAGCAGTCGCGGAGCTGCTGTAGCGGGAGTCCAGGCCATCGTCCACAGGGCGCTTCCGCGCGCGCTGGGGTGGGGAACCTGCCACCAGATCCTCTGCCCGTCGGTCATGGCAACGAGGTAGGGCCACAGCGAGACAGCCGCCCTGTTCTTGCCGCCTAGGACGTGGGAGGGGACGTTCAAGTGCTCCAGCGTGGTCTGCAGCTCGCAGGCCATCGCCATGGCCGATCCCGCGCCGTCGCCTGGCGGACACGCGGTGCTCAGCGTCGCGGACGGCGGGTTAGCGGGGAGGGCCTGCGCTTGGGACATCTCAGCGACGTCCTGGAGGTGCTCGGTTGAAGCCATGGGGAGTCTTCCTGCCGATGGGGTGTTGGCCCGTCACCGGCACATTAGGCTCGCCCCTCTCGCTACCCCCAGCGGTGTGACGGTATGTGACAAGGGACCTACGGGAGCGTCTCGGTAGCGGCCTCGATGAGCTGCCGTGCACGCGGCCCGTAGACCGCGGTCTCGGCCATCGTCGCGAAGACCTGGGCGTACATCGCGATCTCATGCGGTTGAGTGATCGTCAGATAGCCCGACACCAGCTCGACGCTGACCTGCTCGCTGTCGAAGATCCAGAAGTCTTCAACGGGACGCGAGCCATCACGATCGGGCCCGCTGGGGATCACGCCGAGCGAAATGGAGGGCAGCGTGGAGATCTCACGCAGATGAGCGAGTTGGGCGGCGACGACCGCTGCCCCGCCCACGCCGGTTCTCAGCACGGATTCCTCGATCAAGAAGGCGAACGTCCGGCCGCCAAGGCGCAAGATGCGTTGGCGCTCCATCCGGACCGCGACCGCCGCGTCCACGTCGTCGACGATTCCCCGTCGCCGGGCGACGGCCTGGAGCAGGACGCGCGTCGTTGCCTCGGTCTGGATCAGGCCAGGGACCACCCAGGAGGAGTAGGCGCGGAACATCCTGGTGCGCTCGAAGAGGGGACGTACCGCCTCTTGGGGTCGGCGGAGCCCGGCGCGTTCCATCCGACGCCACTCGATCCACATGCCTTCGACGGCATGCAAGGCGGCAACGAGATCGGCCGCCTTCTGTTCCGCGTCGCAGATCTGACACCACGTGCGGATGTCCTGGACGGATGGGGATCTGCGCGCATGCTCGATCTGGGAGATCTTCGTCCTGTCCCACCCGGCGGCGGCCGCGAGCGCGACCGCCGTCAGGCCGGCCTCTTCACGGAGTTCGCGGAGTTCTCTGGCAAGGGCCTGCCTTGCCTGCTGAGCGCTGGATGACGTGGACATATACGCAGGTTGGGGGCGACGTCGGATTACTTCAGCTCATAGTCTTCATGAGGGATCGCGCGTTCCCACACGGCCTCGAAGGCCGCGGCGCACAGCTTGATCACGCTGGGTTCGGCGCGGAGTTCCTTGTCCCCGGACGAGCCGTCCCCAGCGAAGTGGTTGAACAGCACCGCCCTGTCGTCGAACAGCCAGAAGTCGTTACCGGGCAGGCACAGGTCCGAGGCGTGCCTGCGAGGCAGCCACCGCACCAACTCGCCGGAGCCGATGTTGAGGCGTGCCGTCAGCGCGTGCTCGTACCGGATGTAGTCGGTCACGGGCTCAGAGACGATCCTCGCGCGCCGTACGACCACCCCACGAGCCGCCATTCCACCGACCAGCTCCCCCCATTCGGGCCACCGTTCGAGGGGGTCGAACATGTCGCCGCCCCGCCATCGCAGGTAGTCAGGGTCGGCAGGCGTGTACGCATCCCGCATCTCCAGATGCACCGCCGACGAGGTGCACCCCCGCATCAGGTCGATGAAGGACTGCGGCACCGGCGCCGTCGACATGGCGCGGTCAGGCGGCACCGGCGACGCCGTGCCGGCCTGGCCCTTGGCGACCGCGTTCGTATCTACCACTGACGGCCTCCAGAATGATCGACGCCATGATCGGCGGGAGCTTGACGACGGACTCGTGCGCGCCGATGGGGCTGTGGGCCGCCACCTCGGCGAGCGCGACGGGGTCCGTCACCGTTTCGCCCTGGAACCAGAACTCGCCGGTGTCCTCATCGACGTACACCGCCGGGCACTCGTTCACCGGGGTGTTGGGAGTGATACCTACGAAACTTAGCCGCATCGTGCCCTCCGCTGTCGGGTGTGTGACCAAACGTGACCAGGGCAGCTCTCAGCTTCACCCGTCCCCATGCCGAGGATCAAGGGGGTTGTCCGGCCTGCCGGGTTCTCCTCCGCCATGAGCTGTCGTCTCCTGGCCCCACCCCGATGGTCCGCGCGTACGACGGCCACGTCATTGCGCTTGGCGGCGAGCGTCATTGCGGGCAGGGGTCAATGTTGGACGTTGTGGCTGTCCACGCTCGTGTCTCTGAGTTACGGTGCAGTCCCAGACAGGTAGCGCACCTCGGAGGCACGGAAAATGCCAGCGGTCACTCGAGCGCGGCGTACCGAGATCCAGCGCGAAGCGGCGCGGATCCGCCAGCGGGGCCAACTGGACCGCTTTCCGGTCGAGCGCATCGTCACCGCGATGTGTTCGGCCATCCCGGAAGTGTCCGCTCTGGAGGCGTGGCGGTTGGCATTGGGGTGGACGCGCACCGAGGCGGTTCAGCAGGTCGCCGAGCAGTACATCTCCGATGGGCTGCTGCCGCCTGGCCTGTCCCAGCAGCAGCTCTGCCGATTCGAGCATGGACAGGACAGGCCGGGAGGCGAATACGCGACCATGCTCGCCCGCGCGTACGGGGCTGACCCGGCGCAACTTGGGCTCACGATCTGCGGCTGCAACCTCGCCAACGGTCATGTTGATCTCGGGTACGGTCAGCCTCATAAGACTCCGACCGCTTGGGGCGTACCCCCATATGAGGTGGAAACGATGAGCACAGCCGCCGGGCTACCTGCCGTCCGCGAGTCTCTCCACCTTGCCGTCCTCGAACATCCCGAAGGCGGGACCGTCGTGGTGGAGGTGGCCGAAGCCGCCGTCACCCACTACGCGCTGAACTACTCCAAGCACCCACCGGCCATCCTGTTCAGCGAGGTCCACACCGCCCGTAGCCTGCTCATGAATCCCATGGCGGCCGTCTCCAGGCAATCCAGTGGCGTCGAGCTGCGCCGCCTGCTGGGGTGGATGTCCGCCCTGCTCGGCAACCTGGCGTTCCACCTGGGAGATCATTCAGGCGCGCGAACGCATCTGCTGACGGCCACCCACCTCGGCAGCAGCACAGGTGATCAACGCTTGACCGCCTGGGCGTACGGGGCGCAGAGCATGACCACCCGCGCACACGGCAACCCCGAAGACGCCCTGCACCTGGCTGAACAGGGGGTGACGCTCGCGGTGGACAATCTCCAGCGGGCGCAACTCCTTGCCTGGGGGAAGTTGCCGGCCTTGGCCGCCCAAGGCCGATCCGACGACGCGAACGCCACCCTGACCGAGGCCTCTCGGGCGCTCGAAACCGCACCAGGCGAATCACCTGGCCGCTTCGGGTTCGACATCGCCGAATTCCGACTTCACGCGGCCGAGTCCCATCTTGGACTCGGGCACCTCGACGAAGCAGCCGCCCAGGCGAACGCGTCCGTCGAAGCCTGCCAACCCGACACTCCAGGATGGGCCGCAGCCACGCTGGTGCTGGCCCAAGCCGAGGCACCTCGTCACCCTTCCGACGCTGCCCAGCGAGCACTGGATATCCTCCGCCGAGTTCCGGCGCACAGGCTCCGGGCCACCGCGCGCACGCGCCTGACCGCTCTGAGCCACTCGTTGGCGAACGTCGACGCGAGCGACGTGTCCGATCTCGCTGAGCGCGTACGGTCTTTGCCCGCGCACATCGACCCTCAAGGCGGAGCCGCAACAGCGTAGGCGTCTGGGGTGTGCATCCCCCGGGGGTCGGCGAGCTCTAGTCGTCACCGCGAACGAGGTCGGCGGCGTAGAGAGGAGCTTCAGAAGCGGAAGATGGGTCCTGTCCTGGCGTCGAGCATGCAGGCGTTGGAGTAGGTCTTTTGCCATCCGATGGGTCGATTCCGCCACAAGCCGTTCATGGTCGCGGTGACCGGGTCATACTCCTTGCTGCAGGATCGCGGGTTACCGGGGAGACGGTCGAAGTCTCCATCCACAGCATCGACGATGGCGCAGGTGATCTCGCCGTATGGATGCTGGTCAGCACGATCCGGGCATTGAATCGCTATCGCGCTGAGCGAGGTGTTTCCGTGGGACGAGACAGCCAGGAAGAGCACATTCGGCTTCAAGGACGCATGGGCCGGCAGCACGGCGAAGACGAGACCAGCGCCAAAACCGACACAGGCAACAGAAAAGGACAGGCGCATGTACGCTCCAAGCACCTCGGAAGCTATTGGTAGTCGTAAAGTTACAGTCCGCTACTAGCAGGTGTCTGGTACTCCTTCGGTAAGCCTTATGAGACTGATCGAGCAGCGCGCAAAGGGCTATTCATAATTCAGTCCTCTCCACACTTCGGAGGACCGCACCCGTTGCCCTTCCCGACTACAACACCCGCAGCATCAACGCGTCGATTCCTCCAGACGCCTGCTCGCTGGATCCGGCGCTTCCTTGGCGTGGAGCGCTGCGTATGCGGCGTCCGACAGGTACCGTCAGCGCGTGGATGCGCCTGCTGAGCGGATCGCCTTGTTCCTCACCGTACGGAACGTGCTTTACGGAACAGACGGTGCCCACGACGCTGGCACGTTGATGACGCTCGGACGCGACTGCTGGCCAAATCCCCCTACCTGATCGGTGGTTTCCGGGCGCTTGGCTACCAGGCCAGCAAGTCCGGTGGCTGTATCACCTGTCTGGCCGGCCAGCGGAGGTACAGCTACTGCCGTCATGGGAGCGTTTTGACGTGATACAGGGCCTGCGGCGGCCACTCCTTCACCTGAGAAGAGGTCACGTAGCCCTGCCGCCCTTGGACCAGATATCGGCGAAGTGCTCCATTTGCCGGATGACCAGGTCTATGGCCTTCGCTTCCTGGTCGGGTGGGTAGTTATAGCGCGCCAGGAGTCGTTTGATCGTGGCCCGGAGACGAGCGCGAACCGGTTCTCGTGCGATCCAGTCCTTCTTGAGGTTGGCCTGCACCTGCGCGACGAGATCTCGTGCAATGGTGGCGAGCACCTCGTCGCCCATCAATTCTCGGGCTGTGCCGTGGTCGGCCACCGCGTCGTAGAAGGCGAGTTCGCGCCAGTCGAGTTTCGGGTTGAAGCGCTCACCGCGCCGATGGTCGCTGGCGATCTCCTTGGCCAACTCCACCAGTTTGGCGATGATCTCCGCGCTGGTGAGCTGCTCGCGCATGTAGCGGTACATCAAGTCCTGAAGCCGCTCAGAGAACGTTGCCCTGCGCACGATGTTGTGCTTGGTGACCTCCCGCATCTTCTTGTTGATCAGACGGCGCAGCGCTTCCGCGGCCAGGTGCGGGGTCTTGCTCTGCGCCAGTTTGGCCACCAGCGCGTCATTGAGGTGGGTGAGGTCGGCCGTCTCCAAACCCGCTTCCGCGAACAGATCGGTCACGCCCTTCGTCTCCACCACGGCGGAGGTCAACTGGGCGAGGTAGAGCTCCACGTCCCGGGTGACGGGCAGGCCGCGCGCCTCGCGGTCCATGGCGTCCAGCTTGGCCATGTAGGCGCGGACCTCCACGAAGAACTGGATGTCGCGCCGCCAGTACGGGTTGCCTGGGAAGCGCTCGGCCAGGTTGGCCGCGTTGGCGGTGAGCGCGAAGAAGCGCTCCAGCCGGTGGGCGTGCTCGCGGAAGCGATACCAGGGGGTCTGCTTGACGTCTTCGGCCTTCTTGGACTTCAGCAGGTACTCCGCGACCGCGAGAGCCGCGTCGATGAAGGCAGTCTTGCTCGGTACGGCAAGCAGTTCCCGCCACTTGGGGCCATCGCGCAGGATGCCGTCGATGATGTCGTACTCGTTGCGCAACTCGTCCAGCGCCCGGTCCAGGTCCTGACCGAGGGTCTGGTCCTGCTGGTCGGCCGCAGAGTATTCGGCGATGGCCGCCTGGAGTTTCTCGGTCAGCGGGGCGTACCCGACCAGCAGGCCGTCCTCCTTGCCGCGGAAGCGGCGGTTTACCCGGGCCAGGGCCTGCATCAGGGTGGCGCCCCTGAGCGGCCGGTCCAGGTACATGGTGTGGATCGGCGGGGCGTCGAAGCCGGTCAGCAGCATGTTGTTGACGATGAGCAGTTGTAGTTCGTCGTCGAGGTTCTTGGCCCGGTTGATGACGGCCTTGCGCTGGGAGTCGCGTAGGGCGTGGGCGCGCAGGTGCTCGGGGTCCTTCCTGGAGTCCGACGAGAATACGATCTTCATGACGCCCTTGGCCGGGTCGTCGTGGTGCCACTCGGGGCGGAGCTTGCGCAACTCGTCGTAGACACGGACACAGATGTCCCGGGTCGCGCAGACGATCATCGCCTTACCCGGCGAGCCGGTCTCCGAGGCGCCCACGAAGGGCTGCATCCGCTCGTGCCGCACTTCCCAATGCGCGACCAGGTCAGCGACCAGGTCACGAATGCGGGCGGGTGCGCCGTACATCGCGTTCATGGTGGCGACGTGCTGCTCGATGCGCTGTCGCTCGGTCTCGTCCAGGCCATCGGTGATCCGGTTGGCCTCCGCATCGATCGTCTCCGGGTTGGTCCTGCCGTCCAGGACCAGCTCGACGACGCGGCTCTCGTGGTAGACCTTGACCGTCGCGCCGTCGTCAGCGGCTCGCTTCAGGTCGTAGACGTCGATGTAGTCGCCGAAGACATCGCGGGTATTGCGGTCCGCTTCCGAGATCGGGGTGCCGGTGAAGGCGAGCATGGTGGCGTGCGGGAGCGCGTCGCGCAGGTGCCGAGCGTAGCCGTCCAGGGCATCGTAGTGGCTGCGATGTGCCTCATCCACGACGACGATGATGTTGCGGCGCTCTGAGAGCAGCGGGTGATCCGTGCCTGATTCTCTCTCCTCCTTGGTCTTACCGAACTTCTGCAAGGTGGTGAAGAGGATGCCGCCGGTCCGCTTGGTGGTGAGCTCTTCGCGCAGTTCGGCGCGGGAGAGGATCTGCTGAGGCTCCTCCGGAAGGATCTCGCTTTCCTGAAAGGTGGAGTAGAGCTGGTCGTCGAGATCGTTCCGGTCGGTGATGACGATGATCGTCGGATTCAGTAGCAGCGGATCACGCATGATCAGGTTGCTGGTCAACACCATCTCTTCGGACTTGCCCGACCCTTGGGTGTGCCAGACCACCCCCGCTCTGCCGTCGGTCTCCGCGGCCTTTCGTACGGCTTGCACGGCGTGCGTGACCGCGAAGAACTGGTGCGGTTTGGCGATGCGCTTCACCCGCTTCGAGGGCACAAAGTTGATGAAACGCTCCACGATGCGGAGAAAACGGGCCTGGGTGAAGAGGCCGTGGAGGGCGAGCGTCTGGGCCGGCTCGCGGAAGGAGTCGACGCGCTTGCCCTCCGCGTCCAGATTCCATGGTGCGTAGTGCTCGAACGCGGTGAACGGGGTGCCGTACTTGGCCGTGATGCCGTCCGATAGGAGTACGACCGCGTTGTAGCGGAAGGCGGTGGGGAACTCGCTGACGTACCAGCCGATCTGGGCGTGAGCGTTCTCCAGGGTGGAGTTCTCGTCGCCGCCGCGCTTGATCTCCAGTACGGCGAGCGGCAGCCCGTTGACGTAGAGGACGAGGTCGAAGCGGCGGTTGTGCTCGCCCCGGATGACGGTGACCTGGCGGTGAGCGCGATACGTGTTGTTGCCGGGGGTGGTGAAGTCGATCAGACGGATGGTCGGGTTGTGGCTCCCGCCGAACTGGTCGGTGTAGGTGACGCTCCTGATGCCCTCGACCAGGTTCCGGTGGGCGGCCCGGTTCTCCTCGTAGGTGTCCTTGGAGTGAACGCGAGTGGCATGGTCCATGGCGTCCCGGACCCCCTCTGGGGGGAGGGCAGGGTTGAGACGCTCGATCGCCTCTCGCAGGTCCGGGTAGAGGATGAGATCGTCCCAGGACTTGCGGTGACCCGAACCGGGGGTGAACTCGTTGCCGTGAGCGGGCTCCCAGGCGAGTTCGGCCAATTCGTCGTGGGCGAGGATCTCCCAGTCGGCTTCTAGAGGGCGGAAGTCGGATTTTGAGGGGCGAGGAGGGGTCACGTCATATCCTCGACAATCTTTTCGGCATCCCGGACTCGGAGGCGACCGGACAGGAGTTGAGGGAGCAGGGTGTCACGGAGTTCCATCAAGGCGCGATTTTCGCTGGTTCGTATGGCGATACTGTCGCTCAAGGAGTTCAGCATGCCAGACAATTCCTCCCAGCGACTGGGGGAAGGAAGCTTGATCGGCCACGAAGCGAGGTCGTTGATAGGGATCCGTTCCACGGTAGCCCCGTGAATGGCCCTCTTAGTGATCTCGCTCTGAAAGTTTTTGCTTAGGTAGGCGCAGAGCAGGACAGAGCCAGCAAGCTGCGGCCTCTTTGTCCGGAGAAGTCCCATGCGTCGCCCCAGAGACGCGCGTATTTCGGGCAGCATCAGGGCCGCATCGCCAAGCCGAGTCTCATATGAGAACAGTACGTCGCCTGCTTGTGGCTGGACTCGTCGCGTCCAGCGCGGGAAGTCCTCTTCGCTCAGATGGGCGGATTCGCTCAGATCGAGCAATCCCCGATTTAGGCTACTGATACTGAGGAACCAAGGCCCACTTTCGGTCTTCTTGGGCGTAGCGTGTGGACCATCGAAGATCTCTGCCACGTCCCCCAGGGTGAACTCTTCATCTGGGGTTGAGTTTTCGTAGAGAGCGTTCGCAAGATCCATCGAATGGGAGCGGACACGCTCGTTGACAGCGATCTTGCCATCCAAAGACGTGAGAATTTCGACAATCGCATCCTGCTCGCGACGCTCGGGGATGCAGACATGGAACGCCTTCGCCTCGGGATAATACACCGTCTGATGAGTGGTGCCGTGAGCAAAACGCCTGATGGCTTCTTGTTCTGCGACAAGGATGTAGTGAAGATAACGTGAAGCTAGCCTCGGCCCACACACCCAATTGATAAAATCCTGACTTGTGGCCATAGGAACTCCCATGGTAATCACATAGCCGACCGACGCGGTGCGAGACAAGCAGACAGTCCCGCTCGGAAGGAGCCGAGCCGAAGAATTATCCAGACCAGCTTGCGTTATGGATTGCAGTGTTGTGTCGATCTCTAGGCCATGATTCCTGGTGGCATCCTTAATGCCAACCCATGGAATGCCGCCGTTCCAATATTCAGGATGCTTTCGACTTGGCGTGTGACCACTTTCGAGGCGGGCGTACGATGACAACATTACCCACCGAAAACCCTGAGGCGGAATCGTCCCCGGATTTCCGACACTCAGTGCGACATCTCCCGGGATCACTCCAGTGGTTGCGGCACGCCCACCAGTCCTAGTCATCTCCATCCTCCAGGTCCTCGACTACAGATTCGAGTTCGTTGCGGGCATATAGGTAATCACCGACTGCGGAAAGTTCACTCATCGCGCAAGGACGACTCGTCTACTCGCACGGTCTCCAACGCTCGGCGCTTAGTGTCGAACTTCTCGTAATGGCCTTGCTCGCCAGCAGTTCCGCCATCGAGCCTCCCCAACTGATCCCGAACGGTCCGCGCCAGCTCGTCCGACTTGTCGAAGAGCTGGAACAGCTCCTTCTTCAGCCCTGCAATCTTCTCGGCCAGTGCCTCGGCGTCCTCCTCCTCGGCCTCGACCGCCCCCACATACCGGCCAGGCGTGAGCGCGTAGTCGTGCGACCGTACGGTCTCCAGATCGGCTGAGAAGCAGAAGCCGGGCTCGTCCGCGTACTCCAGTCCGGCTGACCGGGCCGAAACCGTACCCCTCCATGCGTGATAAACCCCGGCGATCTTGGCCAGGTCGTCCTCGGTCAGGACCCGCTCGGTCCGGTCGATCATGGTGCCCATGTTCCGGGCGTCGATGAAGAGGATCTCACCGCGCCTTTCGGTCATCCGCCGGCCACCCTGCGGGGTCTTGTCACGGGTCAGGAACCACAGGCAGGCCGGGATCTGTGTCGTCCGGAAGAGCTGCGGCGGCAGCGCAACCATGCAGGCCACCAGGTCATGCTCGATCAACTGCTTGCGGATCTCGCCCTCGCCGTTCTGCTGCGAGCTCATCGACCCGTTGGCCAGAACGATCCCAGCCGTACCACGCTCACCCAGTTTGCTGATCATGTGCTGGAGCCAGGCGTAGTTGGCGTTGTTCGCCGGGGGCACACCGTACTTCCAGCGGGGGTCCTCGACGTTGCGGGGCCAGTCCTTGATGTTGAACGGCGGGTTGGCCAGGATGAAGTCGGCCTTGAGGTCAGGGTGCTTGTCGTCGTCGAAGGTGTTGCCCCAGCGCGGTCCGAGGTTGCCGTCGATACCGTGGATGGCCAGGTTCATCTTGGCCAGTCGCCAGGTCCGCTCGTTGAGTTCCTGCCCGAAGACCGAGATGTTCGACTTCTGGCCCGCGTGCGCCTCGATGAACTTGCCCGCCTGGACGAACATGCCGCCCGAACCGCAACACGGGTCATAAACGCGGCCCTCGTACGGCTCCAGGATCTCCACCAGTAGTCGAACCACGCTGGCGGGGGTATAGAACTCTCCGCCCTTCTTACCTTCGGCCCGGGCGAAGTTGCCCAGGAAGTATTCGTAGACCTCTCCCAGCACGTCCTGCGCTCGGCGGTCGCCGTACCCGGAGAATTTGGCGTTGTTGATGAGGTCGACCAATCCCGCGACGATCTTCTGGTCGACCCGGTCCTCGTTGAAGACCTTGGAGAGGGTGCCGGTCAGTGCGGCGTTCTCCCGCATGATGGTGTCCAGGGCGTTGTTGAGCAGCTCGCCCACGCTCTGCGTCTTGGCCTTGCCCGAGATCCACGACCAGCGTGCCTCCTCGGGCACCCAGAAGATGTTGTGGCCGGTGTATTCGTCCTTGTCCTCCAGGAACTCCGCCTGCCGCTCCTCAGGCATGCCCTCGTCGGCCAACTCCTTGGCCAGAGCCGTACGTCGCTCGTCGAAAGCGTCTGAGACGTACTTGAGGAAGATCAACTCAAGGACGAACTCCTTGTACTGAGCGGCGTCCAGGGAACCGCGCAGCTTGTCGGCGGCCTTCCACAGCAGGTCGCGAATCTCCTTGGCCGAGGATGCGGTGAACAGCTCCGCCTGGTTGGCGCGCTTGGCAGGGGGCATGGGACGGTCGTCTCCTTCTAGATGATCGTGAGCGTGCCGTCGGCCATACCGGCGGCGGTGAGCTGATCAAGGGCGGCTAGAGTCGCGGCTCGCTTCCGCAGGAGCGACTCCAGCCGGTCCATCTCGGCCAGAAGAGTGTCGTACCTTTCGGCCTCGTCGGAGGCGAGTTCCGGGATAAGAAGCTCCTCCAGTCGCCGCGGCACTCGCAGCGCGCCCTCCACCCTGCGATGCTCGGCCGCGGCGGCGCGCAGCAGGGCGGCCAGCACCCGGGGCCGCACCGGGTGCTCGGCATCTGGTCGTACCCGCAGGATGCGGGCCGGGAAGGCCACCACGGAGGAGCCCTCGGAATCGACCAGGGCGCCCAGCTCCGGGTTGGCGGTGATCACGATGTCGCCGGGTCGGGTGAGCGCCCCGTGCTCGAAGGCTTGGGTGAAGGCCAGCAAATCGATGCGGTGTCCGCCCAGCGGCGCCCGGCCGAGCACCTCCTCAGGTGTGATCACGGTCAGGTCGCCATCGGCGCTGAGGTGCTCGTCCTTGACCCGATGACCAGGAACCTTGCGTATCCGGCGCTCCTTGAGCATGCGGGCGACGCTGGTCTGCACGGCCTGGTCGCCCTGCCGTTCGATGGCTCGGACGCGGAGCACGGCCGGCTCCTGGCGCATCAGCTTGGCGAATTCGATCTCCAGCTCCGCGATACGAGCCGGCCGCTCCCGCACCGCCGCGGTGTGCCGGGTCTCGCGCGGCCGGTGTCGTGGGGTGAGAGCGGTGCCGGGTCCGTCGTTGAGGACCTGGATGGGAAGGATCACGCCGTGCCGTACGGCATGCCGGCGATCCTCGTTCCAGCCGGCGGCCCGGAAGATGTCGACGTCGGCCACCAGCGTGTCGACCAACTGCTCGCTGAGCGGGATGGAGGACAGGTCCGCCAGTAACACCAAGCCGGTACGACGCTTCTCCGGCGTGCGGGACAGCACCCACACGGCCGTCCGGTAACCGGGGCGATGGCGGAATACACCCTCAGGAAGACTGACCACCGCCTTGAGCAGACCCTCGGTGAGGAACCAGCGGCGAAGCAAATCAGCGTCTTCATGCGGTCCGAGCGGCTGGGCCAGGGCATCGGCCGGTCCCAGCACGACGGCGACGCGGTCCTGGTCGAGCCAATCGACGAGATTGGCGATGCGGGTCAGCACCAGGTGAGCCCGGCGGGTCTCCGCAGGCTCATAGGGCAAGGCGCAGACCACGAGGTCAGGATCCCCCCAGCCGTCGATGTTCGGCTCGTGACCGTCGGCGACATCGAAGTGCAGATCCGTGAGACCGTGAACGAACATCCGGCGACGGGTCAGCCGGGCCATGGCAGGATCCGGATCGGCGGCAACGAAGGAGGGCCCGGGCGCGTGCTCGTGCACCGACGCCAGCAGTCCACCGGTCCGGACATGCGGCATGACGACGATGCTCCCCTCGGAGAGGGTCGCGGCTCCGGAGAGCTGAGCGAGCATCCGCGAAACCAACGGCGCCGGCTCATCGACGACCATCTGCCCGGCGCCCAGATGGTGACACTTGTCCAGCACCCACTCGAACGCCTCGGCGGTTGTGTAGGCGGCGTCGACCAGGTCATCGGCCAAGCCGGCAAGTTCGGTGCCGTTGTCCGCAGGAAGCACACTGAGCTCGGCCAGGAGATGGGCGTCGTCGAAGTCAACGCGGGCGGCGTGCCGTACCAGCGCATCCCAGGAAGTAGCGCTCAACGGCCCGTCCAGGTGATGGCGCAGGCAGATCAGGGAGGTGAGCGTGGCGACAAGGGCAGAGGCGGGCAGGCGGTCGCGCCAAGCACTCAGGCTGTAGAGGGCCGACTCGGTCCGTAGCGTGCCGGGGTCGGCGTTGCCGCGTCCTGTTTCCAGCAGCCAGGACACCACCTGTTCGCTGTCGAACAGGGGCCGGCCGCGGTCGCGGGAGATGGGCTGGGGGAAGTCGATGTAGCGGCGAGCCCAGGTCGTGGCGACGGGGCGCTCGACTTTGGCCAAGCTTGCGATCTCAGCGAAGGAGATCAGGGAGCGTCGCCGCTCAGCCATGGCGTTCCCCCGTCTCGACAGTCGTTTGTGGTGGCGATCATCACTGTACATCTGCGCCCGATTTTGTCCACAACAAATGTTGATAAGGGGGGTTATCGCCTCGAATTCAGCGATCGTCAAGGAGCTTGGGACACAGTTCTCTCACCAACACCTTCGGGCTCGACGTCCGACCGCGAGAGGACTCGACATGGCTCATTACAACCCCGGACCGGGCTTCACCCCACAGCAGCCGTACCCCCAGCCCGGCATGCAGGCCAACGCGCCGATCTACCCGCCACAGCCGATACGTCGCGGCCGGCGATGGCTCGCCTACGGCCTGACCGCCTTCGTTTCTCTGTTCCTCGGGATCGGCATCGGTGCGAGCGGCGACGCGGAGACCAGCGCGGCTGGGCCGCGCCCAACCGTCACGGTGACCGAGACGGAGCAGGCCGAGCCCGCGACCACCGTCACCGAGACTGTCACCGTCGAGCCAGAGCAGGCGGCGGAAGAGGAGAGCGGCCCGCGTACCACTATCCCCGGCGACGGTCAGTACCTCGTCGGCGAGGACATCAAGCCCGGTACGTACAAGACCGCAGGCACCGACGGCTTCAACTGCTACTGGGCGCGGCTGAAGAACGCCTCCGGAGAGCTAAGCGCCATCATCGCCAACGACAACGTCAGCGGTCAGACGAGGGCGACCCTCAAGAAGGGTGAGTACTTCGAGACCAAGGGCTGCCAGGACTGGAAGCAGGTCGGTTGAGATGCTGTCCATAGCACCCGTATATCTCGTCGGGTTGGCGCTCCTGCTTACGCTGGTCAGCGCCACGATCGCGTACCTGTTCGCCCGCAGCCGCACCGCTGACCAGCGCACCGCTCTGAAGGTCGCCGAAGAGCAGCGGAACCAGGCCTCCAAGCGTGCGGATGCCCTACTCGCGGAGCGAGACACGGCTCAGCGGCAGCTCGCCGAGCTGAGGCAGACGCACACCACTGCACTAACCGAGCGTCAGGCTCTGGACGGACAGCTCGGCCGGCGCTCCGCCGAGCTGGAGGCGATTCGGAACGACTTCCGGAGGAAGGAAGCCGAGGCCCAACGCCTGCAGCTGACGCTCGAGGCTAAACAGGACGAGACTAAGGAGATCGAACGTCAGCTCCGCGAAGCCCAGCTCTCGATCGCGGCGTCGGAGGCCAGAGACACGGAGCTCCGCACGGAGATTCAAGACCTCAGGACTCAGCTCAGTGAGCTGAACATGCAGAAGCAGGCACTACTGGAGCAGGCTGCGTCGGTGCAAGCCGTCCGCCAAGAGCTCGATCAGACGCGCACGGACAACAACCGGCTCCTGGAGAAGACTCTGCGCGCGACCGCGGCCGACATGCTGAAGAAATCCCAGGACGAGCTGGTGACCAAGGCGGAAGCCACCTTGGGCGCGGTTAGCAAGCCGGTTCGCGACCAGTTGACGGAGATGTACCAGCAACTCAAGGAGTTCGCCAACACTCGTGTCGCGGCCGAGGCCACGCTGAACCAGCAGTTGGTGACTCTGACGGAGGAGGGACACCGAACCCGGAAAGAGACCCGTGCTTTGGTCGAGGCGCTCAAGAAACCACAGGTACGCGGGCAGTGGGGTGAGATGCACCTCAAAAGGGCTGTGGAACTGGCGGGACTCGTCGAACACTGTGACTTCGACACCCAAGTGCACTTCGCAGGCGACGAGAGCGCACTACGTCCCGACCTGGTGGTCCACCTGGCTGGCCGCAAGCATGTCGTCGTGGACGCCAAGGTTCCAATGGCCGCGTTCATGGCCGCGGTCGAGGCCGTTGAGGAAGCCGAGGTGAACAAGCACTGGGCTGACCACGCGCGGCATCTGCGCAAGCATGTGGATGCCCTCGGCGGCAAAGAGTACTTCCGGCAGGTCGCCGGCTCGCCGGAGTTCGTTGTGTTGTTCGTGCCCAGTGACGCCTTTCTCCAGCCGGCGCTGGAGAAGGATCCGTCTCTCCAGGAGTACGCGATCTCCAAGAACGTGCTGATCGCGACGCCGACCTCGCTGATCGGTCTGCTTCGGACCGTTGCGTTCGCTTGGACTCAGGCGGCGCTCCAGGACAACCTGCAGCAGGTTTACGAACTCGGCCGGGAACTGTACGAGCGGCTGTCGGTCATGGGTGGACACTTGAACGCCTTGGGCAAGTCCCTCGACCGGTCGGTCAAGGCCTACAACGACACGATCGGCTCGATGGAGGGACGGGTCATGGTCACGGCGCGCAAGTTCCAAACGCTCAAGGTCGTCGAGAGCCCCCTGCTCGAACTCAAGGCCGCCGAGCAGGCCACGCGGCCGCTCGGAAGCCCGGAGCTGGTGGAGTCGGCCAACGCCGCACCAGCTGTCCGGGCGCTCCCAGCAACCCCCGGCTCAGAAGATGCGGTCGCCGGCTGAAAGCAAAGTCGGTGCGACTTCCGTCCATCTCGCGAAGCCCTACAGCGCTGGTTCGATGCCGGCCCAATTTGAAGACTGTGGATCTTCATCGTCCGATAGAGATCAAGATCGGGACGATTCGCGGGGTCGTTGGAGTCCCGGCGAGCGATGGCCTTGACCCGATCGAAGTCTGAATCTCGGTGTGGTCCGTGAGCCTGTGAACCTTGACCTCATATCCGCTCGTAACCTTGCCCTGGTGGCAACCCCTCCCTGCTGCTCTTCTCCAGTTCCCGCCCTACTGGCAAGCGGATAGCAGGACGACGCTACAGAGGCTGAAAGGTCAAGGTTCAGGGAGGGCGGCAGTTCGCACACGAGAACCAACATCAACTCAGCTCGGATCGGGAGTATGATGCACAAAAGTAAAGTGACAGCGTCGATCTTGTGGAAAAGAACGAAGTCAGGATGGAGGGGTGGATGAGCGCGGAATCGTCCTTGTCAGGCTGGGCCCGTGAACGGTTCGGCGAGCGTGCCGACACCGTACGGCGGCAGCTTGCCGTCTCGTTGCTGGAAGCGGTGGGCAACGCCCAGGACGCCCAGCGCTCCTCGCTCAGCGACAAGAACTTCGCCTACGGCAGCGCCCTGATGACCCGCCGCTACGAGGCGCTCGTCGAGGGCTTCCGCAACGAGCCGGACTTCCAGATGATCCGGCCGTACGGCTCTCCGCACCACCTGGTGATCCTGAACGGCAACCTGCTGCTGCCGTTCCGTTATGCCAAGGACGACCGCACGCCGATCACCGAAGCCCGAGTCAGCGACGGTCGCATCTCCGCGCTCGTGCGCGAGCTGTTCGATCGCTTCAGCCCTGCGATCTCCTACCACCAGGAAGAGCTGGACCTGTCGGCGCAGGAGGAAACCGAGCGGGCCTCGGTCCGGGTCGAGCTGGAGCGGCTGCCCGCCGATACCCGCCTGATCCCGGTGGCCTACGCCGGCAACGCCCAGGCCGGCCTGCTCCGGCTGTACTGGGGCACGGCCGAACTGATCGACGAGTCCGGCCGGATCCGGTGGCTGCACTGCGAGCCGGTCCCGCTGACGGGTCTATCCGCCGGCCCCGCTGCCTCCCTACGGCACGCTCTGCCTTCCACCGCGGCCCGCTTCGACCACGGCTCGCTGCCCGACCTGGCGTTGCACGCCAGATCGCGGATCGAGCGGAAGAATGACACGATCTTCCCCGTCAGCAGCGAGACATCCGAGGAAACCGCGGTCACCGGCGACAATGAGCACCCCTGATCTCACCCGTCCCTTCAGTACCTCCATCGGCGCCATGCCCAGCGGGCCTAGCCCGCAGGCCGTCGCCGACGCCTTCGACTCGGCCCGGCTCACTCAGGCGCGGCAGCTGGCGGCGATGACCAAGAAGGACCTGGCCGAGCGCATCGGGGTGACCCCCGCGGCGGTCGGCCAGTACGAGACCGGCATGACCCGTCCTCGACCGGACCTCATCCCCCGCCTTGCCGACGCTCTCGGCGTGCCGACGGCCTTTTTCCTCACCGGCCGCCCCCACGGCAAACTCGACGGATCCACGGCGCACTTCCGCAGTCTGCGCTCCACCCGCGCCCACCAGCGCGCCAAAGCCGTCGCCTTCGTCGAACAGGTCTGGGAACTCACCTACGCGCTGGAGAAACAGGTCCGGCTGCCGCACGTGGACCTTCCAGGCTTCTCCGGCGGCGAGGTCCACTCCGGCGTCGAGGTGCCGCGTGAGCCGGCCCCGGCCGCCCGTGCCCTACGTCACCTGTGGGGGCTGGGCAGCGGGCCGGTCTCGCACATCGTGCGGCATATGGAAGCCCACGGCATCATCGTGGTCTTCCCGCCGCCCGACGAGGACGCCACCACTGTCGACGCCTTCTCCACCTCGCAACTGCCCCGACCCATCGTGGTGCTGACCGCCAACCGGTTCGACGACATCCACCGATACCGCTTCACCGCGGCACACGAGCTGGGCCACCTGGTCCTGCACGGCGACGCCGCCTCCGGCGACTCCCAGCAGGAGCGGGAGGCCGACGTCTTCGCCGCCGAGTTCCTCACCCCGAGGGACAGCATCCTGCCCGAGCTGCCTACTCGCCTGGACCTACGCCGCCTGGTGGCGCTCAAGCACACCTGGGGCGTGTCGGTCGACTCCCTGCTGTACCGCTGCCGCGAGGTCGGTCTGATCTCCGACTCCGCCGCCGGCCGTGCCTACCAACGTCTCAAGACCCTGCGCGACCAGCCCGGCTTCGCCCCCGAGCCGATCAGCGACTACCCCGGCGAGCAACCCGTACTCCTGCGCCAAGCTTTCGATCTGGCCATCGCCGAGACCGGTTTGACCATGGCGAAACTGGCCACCCAGCTTGCCTGGCACGTCCCCCGGGTCCGCGAGCTGCTGGGCGAATCGGACCAGCGTCCAACCCTGCGGGTCGTGTCATGAGCAGACTGTCAGTCGCAGCCACCAGACTCAGAACACTCCGCCAAATTGAACTCAGTAAGGCGACCCTCAGCACCACGCTTGGGTGACGCCGACCTGTTCTCACTGTTGGAAGTTCCCGAGCCGCTCGCAGCAGCTAGAGGGTGTCTGAAAAGGTCCGGGTGAGTCATGCTGAAGGGTGTCGGGGGCGTGAGCCTGGAGGCGTGTGATGGTTCCTCGGCGTCCGTACCCAACCGATCTGACCGATGCTGAATGGGAGCTGCTCGCTCCGCTGATTCCCGCTGCCAAGCCAGGTGGCCGGCCTGCCGTTCATGAGCGCCGGGAGATCGTGGATGCGCTGGCGTACTGGGTGCGGGCAGGCTGTGCATGGCGGCTGCTACCCCACGACCTGCCGCCGTGGCAGACGGTCTACCACTACTGGCGCACCTGGCGGATCGAGGGCCGCTGGGAACAGATCTTGGCCCGCTTACGCGAAGGCGATCGCCTCGGTGGCGGCCGTGACCCCACCCCCAGCGCCGGCATCATCGACAGTCAGAGCGTCCTGGCCACCGACCGCGGCGGCCTGCACGGCTACGACGGCGGCAAGAAAGTCCCCGGGGTCAAACGGCACCTGCTGGTCGACACGCTCGGCACCGTGCTCACCGCCTGCGTCAGCCCGGCGAGCGTCAACGATCGTGACGGCGCGGTCGTGCTCCTTTCCCGCGCCGGCGAGATCCTGCGGCGGCTGAAGCATGTCTGGGCCGATCAGGGCTATCGCGGGCAGGACTTCATCGGCTGGATCCTGGAGCAGTTCGACGTCACCTTGCAGATCGTCGCCCGGCGGGATGGCGGCTTCCGCTCCACCTGGGCCGGCGAAGACACCCCGCCACGACAAGTCCCCGCAGTTCGCCCTCGTACCCCGGCGATGGGTGGTCGAGCGCACCTTCGCCTGGCTGGGCAAGTATCGCCGCCTGGCCAAAGACTACGAATACCTGACAGCGACCTCCGAGAACGTCATCTACCTCACAATGAGCATGATCCTGCTGCACCGCTGGTTTCGACAGCGTGAAATGGGACCGATTGTCAGTCACTCTTGGGACCATTTAGCGATCACTCAGCCATGATCTGAAGGCGAGTCGTGGTACCACTCCGAAGCGGTCGTGGCTCTGGGCGCTTGCACATGCGATTCCCAGGCGCCCCATGCCGCATGACTTCTGACGGCGGTCCAAGCGTCAGCGGGTGTCCTCGCAGACCTTCCAGCCTCGCGCCGGGGTGGACCTGCAACGGAACCATTTCGTATGGTAAGCGCAAGCCCTGTTTGGGGGGAGAAGGGCAGGCGTCAGCTAGCGTTACCACCGTTGACGTCGAGTCCTGGTGGTGATGGTGATGGCGGCGGAGGAATCGAACTCCAGGGGCACGGCGGCGGCGCCGCCGCCGTGACGCCGCAGCGACGCGGCAGGCGCTGCTGGAGGTGGCCCGCCAGCGGTTCGCTCGCGACCGCTTCGAGGCGGTCAGTGTCAGGGACATCGCCGCGGAGGTCGGCGTCAACGTCGCCCTGGTGTACCGCTACTTCGGGTCGAAGGCAGGGTTATTCGCCACGGCGGCGGCGGACTCGGCGATGTTCGGGCAGTTGGACGTACCGGCCGAGGAGCTGCCTGACCGGATGGCCGAGCTGCTGGCGTCCAGCGTGGCGCACTCGCCCGGCCTGGACGACCTGCTCACGGTCTGGCGGCTCATCGGGGAGACCTCCGATGAGGAGGGGCTGCCCGAGAAGGTGCGGGACTACGCCGAGAACACTGTCGTCGGGCCGTTCGCCACGGTCGCGGCCGGTGACGACCCGCGGCTGCGCGCGGAGCTGGCCGCCGCGCTTCTCGCTGGGATCAGGGTGCTGCGGTGGGCGTCTCCGCAGGGACGGCTGGCCACCGCGCCGCCCGAGCAGGTGGTCGAGTACGTCCGCCAGGGAGTGTGGGCACTGCTGCACGGCAGTGCCGGGGAAGGCAGTAAGTAAACATATTTACTTACTAAACGGGCTGACGCTATCGTGCGGATGTAAACGTGTTTACTTCGTATGGAGCCTGCCATGAAGACACAGCGCACGCACTACGTCACCACCACCGACGGCGTCACCATCGGCGGAACCGTGCACGGCCAGGGACGGCCACTGGTGTTCCTGCACGGGGGCATCGGCGACAGCGACATCGACTGGAACCGGCTGCTGGAGCACCTGATCGGCCGGTTCACCTGCCATCTGCCGAGCATGCGCGGCCGTGGCCTCAGCGGCGACCACCCCGACCTCAGCCCGGGCCGACAGGTCGACGACGTCCTCGCCTACCTCGACAGCATCGGGGAATCGACCGGGCTGGTGGGCTGGTCCGCCGGCGCCAACCTGGCACTCGGCGCGACAGCGCGGTCCCACGCGGTGGACGCGGTGGTCCTCGTGGAGCCTCCGATGCGGGGCCTGATGAACGAGCAGGAGCAAGCGGTCATCGGCAACGCCGTCGCCCGGATGGGAGAACTGGCCGCCGAAGGCGACTTGACGGCTGCGGTCCGCGCGTTCGCGGGCGGGCCCTTCAACGACGAGGAGATGGCTGTAGCCGAGGACGCCGGCTACTTCGAGGCCGCGGGTCGCTATGTCCCGCACCTGCTCAACATGCTCCAGCAAGTGGTGGCCTACGAAGGCCCCACCGCTGAGGATCCGGCCGTGCTCGGCGCGATCTCCGCTCCAGTGCTGGTGTTGCACGGATCCGACACCATGCCCTTCTACCACGCCAGCGCGCGGCACGTGGCCGACCACGTCCCCAACGCACGGGTGCGCGAGATCCCCGGCGCCGGGCACGCCGCCCCGCTCACCCATCCCGAGACACTCGCCAAGACGTTCGCCGAGTTCTTCGTAGCTGCGCGGCCGTCTGGGCTTGTTTCATAGGCGGGTTCCGTTGCAGGTCCACGCCCGACTCGGTCCAGCGTCAGGCCAAGGAAGACGGTGTCAGCGCGGGCCTGAGCGCGACGGATCTCGTCTTTCATCTCACGCATCTGATCGCGAAGCTCGCGCATGTTCCGCGTAAGGACGGCAGTGCGCAGGCGGGTCTCCTCGAGCCGTTGCCGCAGGCCCTCGACCTGCTCGCGCCAAAGGCTGCCAACAGCGCGAGAAAGTCGGGACGGCCAAGAAGCTGATCACTGTTTGTCGGGATCTCCTTGAGTCCTGATGCTCTTCCTCGACGCTGTGATGATCGCCGTCGTCCGTCCCGGGTCAAGATCGTTCGTCCTCGCTTCGCTGCGGGCGCTGCATCTTGACCCGTTCCTCCCAGCGGCGGACTAGGGCGTTGTCGAGGAAGGCCAGAAGAAGGGTCAGCCGGCGGCCTTGCTCGCGACGGCGGCGGCGTCGGCGTGAGCGCGGGTCTGAGCCAGCCGGTAGGACTCGGTGCCGGTCTCGATGATGTTGCCGCCGTAGGTGAGCCGGTCCACGATCGCGGCGCAGAGCCGCGGCTCGGTAAATGTCTTGGTCCATCCCGAAAACGACTCATTTGAGGCAATCGCGATACTGTTCGTCTCCTCCCTCTCGGTCAAAACCTGGAACAAAAGTTCGGCTCCGCGACGATCAAGCTCCATGTAGCCCAGCTCATCCAGGCAAAGGAGATCGACGCGGCCGTAGCGGGCGATGGTCTTGGTCAGCACCTTCTCATCGGCGGCCTCGACCAGCTCGTTGACCAGTTTCGCGGCCAGGGTGTACTTGACCTTGAACCCGGCCATCGCGGCCTCGGTGCCCAGCGCGATGAGCAGGTGCGACTTACCCGTCCCCGAATCGCCGATCAGACACAGCGGCTGATGCTTGCGCACCCAGTCGCAGGTGGCCAGTGTGTTGATGACGGCCGGGTCAACGTTGGGGTTGGCGTCGAAGTCGAACTCGCGCAGCGACTTCTGCCGCGGGAAGCTCGCCATCTTGATCCGCCGATCCGAGGCTCTGCGGGCGCGGTAGTCGCATTCGGCCATCAGCAACTCGGCCAGGAAGCCCAGGTAGCTCATCTGCTCGCGGGCGGCCTGGGCGGCCAGGTCGGTGAACTGGCCGCGCATGGTCGGCAGCCTGAGTTTCTGGCAGGCCTGGTAGATGGCCGCCTCGGCAGCTTCCTCGGTCAGCCCGCGGCGGTGAAAGGTGGTCATGACTCTCCCTCGGATGCGGGCCGACCGCCGGGGCGACGGCGCAGCAGCTGGTCATAGACGGCCACCGACGGCAGCGGCCGGGTGTCGGGCGGCAGTTGGGCCAGCCGCCGGGTGGTCAGCGACACCACCGCGGGCTCATCCAGCCAGGCCAGCCGCTCCGGCCGGGGCGGGATCGGGCCCGGAACAGGATCGCCGTCGGACTGAGCGGCCTTGCGCGCCTCCAGTGCGACGGCGTCGGCGGTCAGCGCGCCCACCGTCAGAGCGGCCGCGATCCCGGCCACCACATGCCGATGCTCCATGTGCCGGTGCAGCAGCAGCACCTCGATCAGTGCCCGGGTGCCAGCCGCGTCCCCGTGCTTGCGACGCGCGGCCGCCCACCACGCCTCGTGTGCAGCGGTGAAGGTGCCCGCAGCCCGAGCCTGCTCCAGCGCGGTCGCCCCGGGCAGCGCGCCCGGCTTGCGCGCCAGCGCCTCCAGGTAGTGGTCCAGCTCCAACCGGGACCCGCCCTTGGCGATCAGCCGCTCGTGCCGAGCCACCTCCACCCCCTTGTGGTAGACGACCAGGTGAGAGGCGAACAGCATGACCCGCACCTGATGCCCGGCCAGCCGGACGGGCACCGAGTAGCGGTTAGTGCGCACGCTGATCTGCCCGTGCAAGGTCACCCGCGGCGTCAGCAGCCGACCGATCTCGAACGACTCGACCGGCAGCGGCGCCAGCAGCGGCCGTTCCTGGGCGAAGCGCTCGCCGATGGTCTGGGCGCGCATCCGAATCCGGCGCCGCTCATCCTTCACGTCCCACTGGTCGATCAGCGCGTTGAGCTCGCTGATCGAGTTCACCTCGGGGACGGGCACCAGGTGATTGCGGCGGAACCAGCCGATCTGGCCCTCCACACCACCTTTCTCATGAGCTCCTTCCAGTCCGGGCCGGCAGTAGAAGGCGTCGATCCCGGCCCAGCTGCGGAAGGTCACCCATCGCTCGTTTTCCACCCGGCCGCGGGTGAAGCCCAGCACCTTGGCCACCGCCGGCCGCAGGTTGTCATAGCGCACCTTGCCCGTCGGCACGCCGCCCAGCACGGTCAGCGCGTGCACGTGCCCCTCGAAGAACGCCTCCTGCGAGCAGGTGAGAAAGATTCGGTGCACGGCCTTGCCCGACCAGGAAAGCCGGAACGCGAACAGATAGCACCGGGTCAGCTGGCCCGCCAAGTTCACCCACACATCGCCGAAGTCCACCTCGCTTCGGCGCCCGGCTGATGCGTCTGCTCGATGAAGACGGCCGAAGGCCCCCGGCCCTCCTCTAATCGGATCTCGGCGCGGCGACGGCGAACGTAGTCGCGCACCATCGAGTACGAGACGTCCTCGGCACCGTGCTCCTCCAGCAGCCGATTCCACATGCGCACCACGGTGTGCCGCTGCTTGGGCGGCGCATCCAAGTCGACCCGCAGCATCTGATCGATCAACGGCTTGTAAGAGTCCAGCCGCGACGCACGAGGCGGCAGCGGTTTACGTGGCGTCGGCCAGGCCGATCGGAGCGCCTGGGCGACCGTACGACGGTGCACCCCGTACTTCAGCGCCAGCGCCCGCCCCGACATGCCCTTGCGGGCATCTCGCCGAATCGCCGCGAACAACTCGACCTTGCCACGGCTCGCCATCGGAATCCCCTTCATATGGGGTACACCGATGGTCTCACCGGCCGCACAAAAGTGGTACCAAAACTGACTGACATCGCCTTCGCGCTTCCGGGCGGTGGAGCCTTCGCTGGCCGACATCTGGTCCCACTTCTCGCCTACAGAATCACACCGCCACAGCGGCCGCTCACCCTGACCCTTTTCAGACATCCTCTAGCCAGCCGCAATGATCGATTTCGCGTTGGTCACCCATCGAGCGAACTCGAGTTTCGCCGACTCAAGATTATCCTTTTCCTGCGCCAGGAGCTGGGCTTCATAACCCGCCCTAACTGTCTTATAGGTTTCCAGCAGATTGACCTGTGTACGGCATTTGGCATCGACTGCCGCAACCCGGCGCTCTTCTTCTGAAGCAGCGGTTGCTGCATCCCGTTTCTCCCAACGTTGGTCATGGGCAGGGACAACCGGACTGTCATACTGCAAACCAGATTCGGCCATGCAGGTCCGCCATTTCGCGATTGCTTCTTTTATCCTGCTATCGGTCATGGCATAGCCTCGAGACCGAGAAGCCAGCATTCGCGCATCGGCAGGAAGTTGACTGTCCCCGTAGACCTTCATGCGCGCCTCGCCACTGCAGCCTCCCTTAGGTATTTGCGCACCATTACTTGCTTCTGACGCCAAGCCATCGTAGGCCTTCATTTCCTCAGTTGACGGCGCGTGTTTCACTGAATTTTCTGCGTTGAATTCAGCGATCTGCTGTTCATCGATAGTGGCTCGTGGATAGCCTTCTTTGGCTGCTACCTGTACGTCCAGTACATCGAAGACATCCACCTCACCTGAGGGCTCAGGGCTCCAAGTACGGATGGAGTCGTTGCTCCACTGTTTGAAACCCAGTGCACGCATGCAGTTAGCCGCAGCGAGATCGTGTGCGATGTGAAGTGTGCGCAGATCCTCTCTTGGAGATAGATATGGATCTAGCGGCATCGCGAACTTGCCGTCAGGGCCAGGCGTAAGCAAGGTACCAATCGACGGTTCGGTTGGTCTTGGTTCCGGAGGCTTCCGAGATGTCCCAGGTGAGGGCATTAGCGGCGAGGGCGACGCTGTAACCCCCGGCAAGGGACTCTGAACGGTTGGCGATGTGGCGATCACCGCTGAACTTGCGACGCGCTCCCCTTGCGTCTGGGCACAACCAGAGACTGCGACCACCGCGATCGCTAGCGCACCCAGATACAGGCTGTCTTTTTTAATACTGATCATCGCTGATACCTACCTCTGCCAATAGCAGTTTGTCGGGTCTCCCAGGCTCTGGTCGCTACAGAACGCCTCCGTATAGAGGAACGTATTGTAGTCGTTGTTCAGATTCACAGAGAGAACGTCATGATATGGGTCCCCCTGACACCCTGCCATGTTGATCCACATGCTGAAATAGCGATCTTGCCAGGAGTCCCAGATCCATCGGAACTGCCAGAATTGATACGGAGTACTCATCCATTCGTGCTGGTCGGGGTAGCCGCACGCCGAGGGGCCTGCGGGAGGAGCGACAGGTAGATCTACATGTCCGAGCCATAACCAACTGTTGTTGTTGGCCAGGCTCCAATATCCATTGGAGTACTCATAATCCGACCACAGCTGATTCGCCGAGCTTCCATTATATGGGAAAGTTATAACCCGTCCGGTCGGCTGAGTCGAAGAATTCCACACTTCCAGATAGTGACCGTCATACACATTCTGCCATCTGGAGGTAGAATCTGCATGAGAAACTCCAGGTGGTAGTGCCACGAAGATGATTGCCATCACTGCAGCTATGAGGCCAGCTGCACGCTTCAAGATGTGCGTTCCTTTGGTGGGCATGGCTTTCATCGCTCATCTCCCTATCCTGTTCGACCGTTCGACCCGGCTCGTGTACGCCGCCGCGACAATGAGTGCACCATGCACATGGCAACACGACTAGATCGCGCACGCTAGAGCCAATCACACAGAAAGCGCACATTCTGCGCATATAACAATCGTACCCAGGTTGCTCCTTAGAGTAGTCTGGCTGGAGCCTTGTCACGTTCTAGGCATACATGACATGATCATGAAGCTCTTCGGTAAATGGAGGTGCGCCTTTTGGTTCCGTTCCGGATAGTTGGACCTATCATGATCGGCCCGAATGGTTTTACGCCGGTTCATCCCCCAAGGCGTAGGCGCTTCTGAGGCGTGCTTTCAAGTTGGTGATTCGCACTAATGTAACTCTGTGCGAGATTCATCGCCATGCCGTTCTCCTGAGAGTTCCACTTGATACTAAGGGCGCATCGACGGACTTGGCCCGGGAGCAAGGCTTGTCGCTCTACGCGCGGTCTCATTTGTTGCAGCTTCTTGGAAATGCATATCGCGCTCGAAAGGCTACAGTCTGTGACTAGATATTGTATGACTGTCAAGCTCGCAGTCAGTGGCCTTGCATGTTGGGATCTGGTTCGAAACGAAGCATGATTCATGCCGCTTCTGCTTGCAAGGGGTTGAAATGAAAATTTTCTGCTTGATCTAAGCATGGCCGGCATGTTCCTATTACGGCGATGGATACCCTTCGGGGTCTTCCCAACCTGCGGAGCCTGCATGTCAAACCCGGTAAGATGGTGGCTGCCATCTGCAGCAGCAGCGGTGTTCTTATCCACGCTTGCCCCCAGGAGACAGCGCGCTAGCAGCATCGACGAGCGACCGGATAGCCTCCTATGAGGCATCGCCTCCGCCGTCCACAGCTGGGCAGGCTGATCCCGGCCAGTCGAAGAACCCGGAAGCGGATCTGCCGGGAACTTGTCCGGTGCCAAAACCCTGCTCGTGGCGCTGGCCTGCGGTTTTCGTGTCGTCGTCAGACGGCTCTGCGATACTCATGGATCAGCCCGGAGACGGCGGTTCGTCGCTGTATCCGAGTCGTGAGATCGATCACATCGGCCGGATCGCGTGTGGGCGGGCGTAGCGCGACCCGCCGACCGTCCCGCTCGACTACGGCCACTCCAAGCCGAGAAGAGGATACGGCCTTCTACGGCAAGGAGAAAAAGCTCCCCGACGGCCGTGAGGTGCCCGCCGGAGGCTGCTACGGAGATGCGCTGCGCCAGGTGGCGGTAGGCGTCCAGAAGGACGACGAGGCGCTCGTGCAACGACTCAAGAACACGGCCTACGAGCAGGGCGCGGGCGATGAGCGGGTCACGGCCGCCACGGAACGCTGGAGCACCTGTATGGCGGCCGCGGGACTCTCGTATAAGACCCCTGAGGACGCTTGGCAGGATCCTCGCTGGGCGGCACATCGCAACGGCGGTCCGCTGACACCGGAGGAGAAGTCGACGGCTAGCGCCGATATGGCATGCAAGCTTCAGGTCGACTATCTGAGAGTTCGGTCCGAGGCTGAGATCAAGGCGCAGCACAGCGTGATCGAAGCTCACTCCGCCGAGTTGAAGGCGTTAAAGGACGATCTGCAGGTCAGGCTGAGCAACGCGGCGAAGCTTCTGACGAACTGAGACAAGCCACGTCGGCGGGGCACGTCCTGGGAAATTCTCTTGGCTGGGCGCGGGAGTGCCTGCGCTCAGTCTGTTTCAGGAGCACGCTCCATGGTCGGCGACGGGCACGGCCTCCTGGCAGATCGTGGACACCCGGATCCACGAAATAGGCCTCGTAAAGTTTCGCGATGTGTTGAGGAGCACAAGCCAGTGAAACGAACCTGTACCGTCCTGTTATCCGTCTCCTTGTTATTGGCCGCCATTTCTGTGCCGGACAACGGAAGTACCGCCACCGCCGAAGCCGCACCGGCGAAGGCGGCTCCCTCCTCCGCCCCGGCCGCGGTCGACCCTGCTCAGCGTGACCGTGTCCTGTCCAAGGACTGGAGAACATCGAAGGACGTTGCCGTAACCGCGACCGGTGACGCCGACGGGTTCCATGTCCTCGCCGCGAAGTCCTCTGACGGGTACGCCTGGCAGACCATCGCCACGCTCAGCGAGCCAGGCATGGACACCGACCAGTGGGTTGGCAACGCCTGCGTGACCGGTTCGGGCAGCAAGGTGCTCGCGGTCTACGCCCCGCGGCACTTCACCAACCGTGCCCATCTGTTCAGCCGGGGAGCGTTCGCCGCCGTCGTCGATGTGGCGACCGGTGCGGTGACCAAGCTCAAGGATCAGGTCAGTCTCGCGTACTACAACCCCGGTTGCGGCGCTGGCGACCAGGTCGCACTCACTCAAGGCACCACCGACGACCACCGGAGCACTCGCCTGTTCACCGTCGACGCCGGCTCCGGCAAGCCTGGTTCGCCCGTCGTCGTCCAGAGCCAGGTGACCTCCGCTATAGCCGTGGAGGACAGCATCATCGCGGCCGCAGACCAACGGCTTGTGAGAGTCGAGCCATCCGGCGAGCTCACGACGCTTGCCAAAACCGAAGGTGTTCCCTTCGCCCTGCGTGCCACCGCCGACGGTGGGATCGCGTTCATGGACAGGGCCGGCGACGCGGGCGAGGTTCGCGTCCGGCACCACCGTCAAGGCACGACGCGTACGCTCGCCACCGGCTACCTCGGCGACCTGGCCCTTCACGCCGGGGCGGGCGGTCGCATCTTCGTCACCGGGCAGGCCCGCAGTCAGGGCGACCTGCCTGACGGCGTCTCCCTGATAGGCGGGCCGCCGCAGGTGCAGTCGGTCTCCTCCGAGGGAGCACTGCTCATCAAGAGCGCGGCGCATCGCGGGCTCAAACGCGACGGGCAGAGCGACCAGGCCAACACCGGCTTCAGCGGCACCGTGCGGGAGCGGTCAGGCGCCGAACCGGTCGACATCGAGGCCCAAGTATCTCAGACAGGATCTCCGCTGACCTTCGCGGTCGAGCCCGACGGCGTCGCCGTCTCGCCCTCCGGCGGCGCGGAGAACCCGAAGCTGACCCAGGCCCGCGCCCAGATCGCCAAGCGGGTCGGCATCGCCGCGACCTCTCCAGGGACAATCGACATCAACTACACCTGCGCGGTGCCGCGCAACGACCCGAAGACGCAGGTGTACCAGCCGCACTGGCGTCAGGTCGAGTGGGCCGTGGACCAACTCGTCTTCAAAAACCGGCTGCAGGTCGTCCGCCCGTCCAGTTGGAAGGGTATCGACGTCCCGCAGTGGAACCCACAGGCCCTCTTCCCGGTGCCGGACCTTGTCGGCGGCGGCCGGGTCCCGGTCTCGGTCATGTTCGGCATCCTCGCCCAGGAGTCGAACCTGTGGCAGGCGCAACGAGACGTGTTACCTGGCGAGACCGGCAATCCCCTGGTAGGCAACTACTACGGTGTCGAAATCTACGACGGCAACCCCAGCAACGACTGGGACATCAGGTTCGACAAAGCCGACTGCGGTTACGGGCTGACCCAGCAGACCGACGGTATGCGTAAGGGAGCGGGGCCGTGGGATGCGGCGACCCAACGCCGGATCGGCATGGACTACGCCACCAACATCGCCGCCGGCCTGACCACGCTGGCCGCCAAATGGAACGAGATCCAGACCGACACCGGCGGCGCCATGAAGGTCAACAACGGTGATCCTCAGTGGATCGAGAACTGGTACTTCGCGATCTGGGCGTACAACTCGGGTTATTACCCCAAGGCCCAGGCGAGCGCGAACGGCGGCGCGTGGGGTGTCGGCTGGACGAACAACCCCAGAAACTCCGATTACCCGGCGGGCCGTCGCCCGTTCCTGGACAACAACTCCTACGCCGACGCCGCGCATCCGCAACACTGGCCCTATCAGGAGAAGGTACTCGGCTGGGCGGCCTGGCCGATCGCCAAGACCTACTTCGACACGACCAGCAACACGTGGAAGACCGAAGGCGGTTACAACTACGCCTGGTGGAACTCGACGGAGTTCCGTACGAATCTCGTGCCCACGATACCGACGGCCCCGGCCACCGTGGACGTGGGAGCGTTCTGCACCACCGAGAACGAATGCGACGCCGCGACCAGTTGCTCCAGGAGCGACTGGAAATGTTGGTGGCATTCGCCGAAGGCGTGGAAGACCTGTCCTACCGCGTGCGGCAACGAAGCCTACTTACGGTACGACGCCTCCTACGCGGGCATCGAGCGCGCCGAACCGCAGGATCAGTGGACGGAGTGTTACACGCCAGGACTGCCGGCGACGACCGGCGACACGACGAACGTGCTGATCATCGATGACATCCCCAGCTCTGTGCCGCCGCAGCGCGGGAACTGCTTCAACACTGAATGGACGAACTCCGGCACCCTGTCCTTCGAGTTCGAGAACGATCCGGCCACCGGAGATGTACCGGGACGAGCCGACTTCGGGCAACTCGGCAACGGCTTCGGCGGCCATCTGTGGTGGGGGTATTCGCGCAGCCCCGCGCATCTCGGCGACACCATGAAGGTGACCGGCACCTGGCAGCTCGACCAGGACATCAATGGATGGGCCCGGGTCCTGGTACACGTGCCCAAACGCCGGGCGGAGACCCAGCAGGCGCCCTATACGGTCGATCTCGGCAACGGGAGGAAACAGACGCGCTACCTGTCACAAGGGCGGCTGGAGAACAGCTGGCAGAGCCTGGGCGTCTTCGATTTCAAGGGCACGCCCAAGGTGTCCTTGACCAATCTGAACCAGGAGGGGCACGGCAACGTCGCCGTGGCCTTCGACGCCATCGCCTTCCAGGTGCTGGCCAAGAAGCCCAAGCACTTCGTGGTCGGGATGGGCGACTCCTACGCGTCGGGCGAGGGGCTCGGCAACTACTACAAGGAAACGGACGTCGACTACCAGAAGGCGACGTGGAACGCCTGCCGGCGCAGTAAGGACTCCTGGATCAGGAAGACCGTGCTGCCTGGTGAGACCGAGACGATCGCGGCGCTCGCCGACCGGTTCGACCCAAAACTGGATTTCCATTTCGTCGCCTGCTCGGGGGCCACGACCATCGGCATCAAGCGCACGTCGCCGTCGTGGCAGACCGCCGCGTACCAGTGGAGTGATTATCGGGACCGAGCGGAGGGACGGTTCCGGGAGATCAGTCAACTGGAAGCCGGTTACCTCGACGAGAACACGTCACTCGTGACCCTGTCCATCGGCGGAAACGACGCCGGGTTCCCTTCTGTGGTGCAGAAGTGTTACTTGCTGGGTTGCCAAGGGGACGAGCAGGAACTGCAGGAGGACATCGTCGGGGCGGTGAACAACTGGGTATACGACCTCGACAACAATGGCACGAACGTCGCCTACAACGTACGGGACACGCTTGAGCTGATCGGCGATGCCGTGCAGAACTATCTGCCCGCCCGTGGCAAGAAGGCCAAAATCGTGCTCATGGGATATCCCCGCATCTTTGACGGGGACCCGATGGTCGACCCGGAGAAGCCCTGCCAATCCACGACCCATTTCACGCTCGACGAGTTGGAGGTGCTGAACCGGCTCTCCGAGTTCATGGCGAGCCAGGAATCCACCATGGTGGCGTCCCTCAAGTCGGCGGGAGAGGAGGTCTCCTTCGCCAATCCCATATCCGCGTTCGGCGCTCACGGGGCATGTGACGACGACCCGTGGATCCTGCCGGTAAACTTCGCCGACACCGGGGGCGGGGACTTCGGAGACCTGCTCGACTGCGCCATCAACGACGGCGGCAGGTGTGCCAGCCGAACGTCCATGCACCCCAACGCCAAGGGCCTCGCCGCCTACATCCAGGTTCTGCAGAGCCATCTGTCCGATCCGGCGGTCAACTACACCGGCTGGTAAGCCGCAGGCGGGAGTCATTTCCGGGGTACCGCGCGGGCCGAGTACCGTGCGGTACACTCATGACATGAAAGGCAAAAAGTGGCCGCGGCTGTCCAGTGTTACGCTGGTTGCGCTTTTTGCCTTTGTCGCAGGCGTTATCTTCGTCCCGTACCTGTTATATGGCGCGATCGTCGAATCCGGCATTGAGACACGTTCTGAAGAGGCGTTGCAGGATTATGTCGGGCAACTCGATCGGCAGCTTGCGAAGGATCCATCGGGCGACCTGTGGCGGCATACGCCGGGGCCTGGTGTGATCAGGGCGACTCGGCCCGGCGAAGATTCTCTGGTGATCTCGACCGCTGTCACCGTCGAGGCAGGAGGCATATTCTTCAGCTCGGGCTACGAAGTGCGCTGTTATGACATCGTCTTCACCAACCTCGGAGCAGCCGACCAGGCACACGAATTGCGCAAGGTGCCAGGGTGCCCCCAGGAACTGCGTGGTCCCGGCGTTCCGCTTTGAGCGCCGCGCCAGAGGGAATCGACGAACCTGCGCCTGCCGAAAATTACATCTATGCAGTTCAAGCGGCATGTGAGTACTCATGGAGGACCCCACCGAGTCGATCCCGTCTGCGTACGCTCAACTCGGTAATCCGTGTCGGATTCGTGATCGGGTCAGGACGGTGCGTAGCGGGGCCGCTTGGTCCAGGGCTTGGTGGGCGCGGTGCCGGTTGTAGAAGTGTTCATACTCGTACAGGGCGTGCCACAGGTGGCGCTCGTTCCATACCAGGCAGCGGTCGAGAAGTTCGCAGTGGCACGACTGCACCCACCGCTCCATGACCGCGTTCATGCGCGGCACCCGGATCCCGGTGAGCACGGTCGGGATACCGGCCTCGGCCAGGATCTCGTCCATGAGACCGGGGAACTTCCCATCTCGATCATGGATTAGGTAGCGAGCCCGGCAGCCAGCCTGTACCGCTTCAAAATACATCGCATAGGGCTTGAGCTGGGAGTTCTCTGGACTGGCTACGCGGCTCGGTGGTACTCGTTGATCAGCCCGTCGAGTATCTTGCGGCGTTCGATCCGACCTTCCAGCGGTACAACGGTCCGCTCATCGTGATCGGGTGGTCGCTGCGAGCGGGACTGGTGCGGGCGATGACCGTTGTAGTGGTCGATATACTCGGCCAGCTCCGAGCGCAGGTGCCGTTCGTTGTAGATCAGCATGCGGTCGGTGCACTCGGCTCGTACGGTACGCACCCTGCGCCTGCCGAGAATTACATCCATGCAGTTCAAGCGGCATGTGAGTACTCATGGAGGACCCCGCCGAGCCGGTCCCGTCTGCGTACGCTCAGCTCGGCGATTCGCGTCGGATCCGTGATCGGCTCCGGGACGGTGCGTAGCGGGGCCGCTTGATCCGGGGCTTGATGGGCGCGGTGCCGATTGTAGAACCGCTCGTACTCACGCAGGGCGTGCCGCAGGTGGCGTTCGTTCAACAGCAGGCAGCGGTCGAGAAGTTCGCGGCGGCACGACTGCGCCCACCGCTCCATGATCGAGTTTATGCGCGGCGTCCGGATCCCGGTCAGCACGGTCCGGACGCCGACCTCGGCCAGGATCTCGTCCATGAGGCCGGGGAACTTCCCATCTTGGTCCCGGATCAGGTAGCGAGCTCGGCAGCCGACCTCTTCCAAGTCCATCACGGGCTTGTACCGCTTCAAAACTCGTACACGCGGTCTGAGCTGGCGATTTGTCCGGCCTGCTATGCGGCTCGGTGGTACTCGTTGACGACTCCGCCGAGCACCCTTCGGCGCTGGATTCGGCCTTCCAACGGCACCACGACGTGCTCGTCTTGATCGGGTGGGCGTTGGTGGCGGGACTGGTGCGGGCGATGATTGTTGTAGTGCTCGGCGTACTCGTTCAGGACCGATCGAAGGTGTCGTTCGTCGTAGATCAGCATCTGGTCGGTACATTCAGCTCGGACGGTGCGGATCCAGCGTTCGGCGTAGCAGTTAGCGCGGGGTGTCCGCGGCGGAGTCTTCATCACCGTGACACCTGCCCCGGCAAAAATCTCATCGAAGACGGCAGTGAACTTGGTGTCCCGGTCCCGAATGAGGAACCTGAACGAGGTGGCCCCGCGCCCGAGGTCCATGAGCAGGTTGCGGGCCTGCTGAGCCGTCCAGGCGCCGGTGGGATGGGCGGTGACGCCCAGGACGTGAACGCGTCGTGCTTCTACCTCAATGACGAACAACACGTACAGGCGCTTCAAGAAGATCGTGTCAACGTGGAAGAAGTCGCAGGCGAGCAGCCCTTTTGCCTGCAGCCGTAGAAACGTCCGCCAAGAAGTGTCGAGGCTTCGTGGCGCCGGACGGTGCCGGCGCGAACGCAGGATCCGTCGCACGGTCGCTTCGCTAACCTGAACGCCGAGGCGAACGAGTTCACCATGTACCCGCCGGTACCCCCACCTGGGGTTCTCGTGGGCCAGACGGAGGACCAGATCTTGGATCTCCTTGCTGGTTCCGGGACGGCCAGTGCGGTGGGGGTAGGTCCACGAGCGTTTGATCAAACGACGATGCCAGGCCAATAGAGTGCTTGGGGTGACCAGTCGGTGAGCGCGCAGGGCCATCGGCAGGAAACCGGCCAACGCCGCCAGGACCGCTCGATCGGCCCAGTCCAGCTTCGGCCGGGCGACCTGGCGCCTTAATAAGGCCACCTCGTGGCGGAGCACCATGATCTCGACGTCTTTGGACGCCTGACCACGCCCCAGCAACACCAGCCAGCCAAACACCCGAATCAAGGACAGGTACAGCAGCCGAACCGACACGGATTGCGATCTTGCCCGCTTGGTCGCCGGAGGTCAAAACCGCAGATCAAGCCCCACGCGATGAGTTATGAAGCGGTACAGGATGCCTGCGGGGGTACTGGATCAAGGCCTTCTTGCTTGAGGATCTCCCAGACTGTGGCCGGCGCGATCTTGATGCCGAGTGTGGCGAGCTCCATGTACCCGCCGATATCCTCAGCCGGGGTTCTCCCGAACCAGGCGCAGGATGAGGGCGCGGATGGAGCGGACCGTTCGTCGGCGCCCACGTCGGTTCGGCCGGCAGGTACGGGCATGACGCCGTCGCATCAGGTCGCGGTGCCAGCGCAGGACGGTGTCCGGGCGGACGAGGAACCGCAGTCGGCGCAGAACCTCACGCGGCAGTGAGGTCAGGAGCACGGCGAGAAAGGCCCGGTCCTCGGGTGCGAATCTCACTCTGGTGTCGGCGCCGAGCGGGCGTTGGAGAACGGTGATCTGGTGGCGCAGGGCGAGTATCACCACGTCCTTGTCCCGATCGCTCAGGGGCAGCAACCGCAGCGCGGCGAACGTGTTCGTGACGGTGAGGTAGGCCAGGCGAACGAGCACGACTGATCGTCCTGCCGCACGCGTTTCCGTCCCCCCGGTGACCCTGAGTTCGCGCCGCTACGCGAAGGCCTCACATGGTCATGACCTGGGCGGATGTAATTATCGGCAGGCGCGCAGTCGCCCAGCGCCCTGGGAACGCTCGGCCCGACACAGCGGAACCCAGCGCTGACGACGAATTGTGTTCTTGAGCCCCACAGCTACGGACGCTGTGGCCGCGCCCTCGAAATCACTACTCGTCCAGTTGCTGAAGGCTCACTGCAGCTCGATCGCCAGCGGCGGCCAGGCCGTCGACGATCCGGTGGTAGCGGCTCCTTATGTCCCCGACGATCGCACCACGGTTGCGGAGTTCCGCTAGCCATTCCTCCAGGAACCAGAGACGATTGGCGAAGAGAGCATAGCGCTGGTCGATGATCGACTCGATCCAGGTCAGCGCGGTTGTCGCCTGCCACTGCCGCGGTGCGCTCTTCGCGAACTTGATCACGGCGTCAGCGGCTTTGGGCTCCCAGCGGGCGAGGCGTAGCCAGCGGTCCGCAAGCTGACCTAGAGCGTCGGGCTGAAGCCAGTTCTCACGGCATCGAGCGAAAGTGCCATCGATGTCCGGGTCTGACGTCCTCGCGTTCGGGGTGGGGAGCAGGGCCGCAGTCATGTAGTCGAACGAATGACGGCGCTGCGCGCGCAGCCCGACTCCGTCACCGACGGCATCAAGAGCGACTTCCAGCGCCCACGGCCAGAAATCGACCATGGATCGTCGAAGCTGCTCGTCGTAGGTGAAGAGGGTGCCGAATCCGCTGAAGAGCATGTGCAGAGCGTTGGAGTCTGTGGCGAAGTACTCGATGTGAGCCCTGATGGGGTCTCGGTCGCCGTCCAACGCGATCGTGATCATTCGCTGGGCGATCGGCTCGTGGTGGATGTGCGCGTGATGGTCGTATCCCTCCTTCCACCAATGGGCGAGACCTCTGCGGTGGGCGTCCCAGAGCGGCGCCCAGAGATCGCCGACCGCATCCTGAAGGCACGACACGCGTCTGGCGTCGACCATGCACGCCAACGGCATCCGCAGCCGATTGACCATGAACTGGTCGTCGGCAACGGCCGGGAGCGACTCGTGGAATGGCGCTGGCAGCGGATCAGGCTCCCGCTGCTGCGTTTCTTGGTTCCACGGCCCCAACCTGCAGTCGATCAGCCCCGCCATTGCGGCGATCCACGCTGGTCCGTGCCGGTGGCATGGGGCCGAGCCTTCGTCGATGTCGCACGGGATGGCCCAAATCGGCTCGCAGCCCTTGACGTAGATCGCACGTACCTCATCGAAGAGGCTTGTGGCGAGGGACCGCAGACAGTCCTCAACACGCGGCCGGTCTAGATCCAGGTTGTCGAATGGCTCGAGGAGAAGTAGTGCTGCGGCCGCAGCCGCAGCACGGTCGGCCCCCATTGAGAACCATGTCCCGCTGTAGGTCATCTCGTCAGTTCGTGGGTTCTCGGCAGCCCAGATCACAGCGTCAATCGCCCAGATTAGGCTGGATACATCCAACCTCACACGTCCCAGGGCGTGGGCTCGCACTGCTGCCGCGGCGACGGCCACGAGGCCGTTCTCCGGCCACAGCGCTTCCTCTGGGATCTGCTCGTCCTCGACGAGCCTACGTGCGGTCGCAAGATCTTCTTCGAGGTTTTCGACAGGCCAGCTATCGGGGGCATCGTTGTAGCGCCCGTAGCGGTTTTGGAGGCCGAGTAGAACGTTCCCTCTCTGAAGTTCGGCGCTGCGGGGCTCGAGTACTCTGTCGATGCGTTCGGGTCGATCGAACTGGACGACGATCTGGTCCCCGTCTCGACTGGCCCGATAGTTCTCGATGCGAAACTCCTCCGCCCAACTCTCGATCATCGCGAGGTAGACGTCGTGATCGCCTTCGACGTCGGCGAGCTCGGCGCGAGCACTCTCGACGAGTTGGATGCCGACTGCCTGGAGTTGGACGAGTCGATCCTCATCGCCAGAGAGCCGAGCGTTGATCACCATCGCGCTAACGGTCTCATGGAAGGTGTGCCTGCGCCGGTCGGCCCCGGTCAAGTTGTCGGCATCCGCATCTCGTCCTCGAAATCCGAAGTCACCGGTAACACGACTGGTCTCAAGGTGCCAGACGGCCGGGGAAGCAAGGAAAGGATCAAGGAGGGTGCCAGTCGCCTCCCGATGTCGAGTCAAGAAGCCCACCACGAGTCCGGGCACCGCGAGATTGTGGCAGTGGCGAAGGAGAAGTTCGACGATCGTTTGGGCTGGGACGTTCAGCTGCTCCAAGAGGTGGTCAATGAAGCGCTCCAGCGCGAGAAGCGCGCTCGTACATGGGGGCGGCCCGACGCTCGTGCCGCGATACCACGCCCAGACGTGACCATCGCCGACATAGAGCCGATCACCGACCCCGGGCAGGTCGAGGCCTACGCCCTCAGGCTCGGCAGAGCGGTCGCCGTGAGCGGTCAACTGGTCAACCCGGAACCTGGCGGCGTGATCAAGCATCCGGTTGATGAAGCCAATGGCTTCTACCGGGATCGTATTGAGCAGGCGGAAGAAGGGCCCGTAGTACCAGGCGGCCTGCGGTACCGCGAATCCGGGGGTAAGTCCGTGGCGGAAGTCCCGAATGCCATCGTCGAAGGGAGAGCCGCCACCCCAGCGATCACGTGGATCGGGGCGTTCGATGTAGTAGGCCTCAGCGAGATCCAGCAGCAGCTTCGGCCGCTCCTGCGACATGCTGACTGCGACGATCGCCGACTCCACCGCGGGGTTGAGGCCACCCGGCCTGTCCATCGCCACTTCGCGAAGCCATGCCTCCGCTCGGTCGTCGAGATCCGGTCCCAAGGAGGCGAGCGCCTCCACGGCGAAGTCGTCGTAGAACGGCGGGGTGCTGTCGAGGATGACGTCGCGAACCTCTTGACGCAGAGGATGTGACGGTCGGCGGGCACTCGCCATACCGCGGAGCCAAGCCAGGACGAGATCCTGGACGGTCTCATGCATGGCTCGGCTGCCGAGCCACGGTCCGCGCTCGATCGTGGGCCGCTCGCAGAAGACCACCTTCACAAGTGGTGCGAGCGCATAGGCATCGCCTTTCGTGCCGATCACATATCTGGTCTGGGCGAGGCGGAGCAGGGTCCCAAGGCCAGCACAGTTGTCTTCCGTCAAAGGCCCCCAGTGTTCGCGGATGGCCGATTCCGCGTCCCCGAGAGCCAGGAGGGCTTCATACGGCACCTCCGACCACCTGTCGCCGTGAACATCGGCGATCTCACCAAAGGTCGTCGACAGGCTCACCCAGCCACTCGAGCCGTCGCGGTGAAGCAATGCGGTCTGGCATCCGAGACGAGCCGCGCGGATCGACCAGCGTGGGGCTCCAGCCGAAGCAAGGAGATCCCAACCGTTCGCGATGAAAAGACGACAGAGTGCGAAGTCACGGAACAGATCGGTAGCGAATTCATCGCCTGGCGAAAAGGCGGGATTGTTGGGTACCCGCAGGACGCCGTCCGAGCGCAGCTCAGCGGAGCTGCTGCCATGAGGAGGTTGGCTGGTGATGCCGAGGGCACGTTTGGCCACGCTCAGGGCGGCCTGTTCACGATCGTCTGGGGATGCGGTACCTGAGGCATGGATCTCGTCCCGACGGATGAGACTGCGCCACACCGCAGAAAACACGTCCGCCTCGCATAGCAGGTTGGCCGGATCGAGAGCCACGCCCGTTCGGAGCAGCACGTCGACAAGACCTGGTCGGCCAAGAAGCCACCCCGCGCGCGGGTCGTCATCCAGACGAGCGAGGGCAGCGAAGGCCGCCGGAAGGGCTTGACGCTCTTCGTGGGTCAATGGCGGCACCACATGCTCGGCCAGGGGTCCACCAGATTGAGCCAGCTCTACGGCTCGAGCCAGCTCGTCACGAACCTGGCGGGAGCCATCGCCGCGAGTGACGGCAACCACGCCGAAGCCAGCCCTCAGCGCGGCTGTGGCGACCGTCCGGAAAACCTGGCCCTTACCTTCGAGAACAGACTCCGCGCCATCGATCAGAAGGAGACGGATGGGCTGCACCTCCCCAGTTGCCATCACCTCGTCGATAGCGGATCCACCGAGCTGGGTCTCGAGGTCGGCTGGGGCGTGAGGGAGATCGCGCAAGCTGAGACTGGAAACGGCGGCGCCCTCCATTTCGAGGTTCTCAACCGCGCGTAGTGACAAGGCGGACTTACCGACGTCTGGATCGCCGGTGACCACAAGAGCGCCGACGGACACGCCTGCCGATCGCATGGCCTGAATGAGGCTCGACCTTTCTTCGGCACGCTCCAGCTCCAGTGACTGCGACGCCGACTGCAGCGCCGGCTGAATCGACTCGCGCAAACGAACGCCGAGCCGATCCAACGTCCCCCACGCGCTGGCGAACCTGACGGATCTCGCTAGCGAGAAGGGGCTCAGGCTCCGGCGGATCACCGATTGCGTCAGGACCGCGCCCTGCGGCGCCCATCCCCCTACCAGCTCTTCGATTCGGGAGAAGAGTGCGTCTGCCGCGGCGGGCGTGCCGTCGCGAATCATGCGCTGCAGAGTGTTGACTGCTGTCGTCCGGTCTACTCGGTCTGTCCTTTCCAGACGCAGGTTTCGTGTGCTGAGACTCCAGAGGAGTCGCCAGGTCAGCTCTTCTACGCCCAATCCGCTGGTCGAGGCGAGTCCTATCGATGCCTGCCGGACCAGGTCCTCGATATGGGTATGCCGGCTGCGCATCTCGATATTCGTTCGCCCTGGCTGTGTCAAGCGATCCGCCAGAGCAGCCGCGTCAGGAAGAGCGCGAGCAAGCTCCGCGAGTTCAGCGAGCTGTGATATTGCCTTGGTGTTCGTTGATACCGCAAGCACGATCCGCCACCGCCCCGAAGCCGCCTCGGGCCAATGATCCGTGACGACCGTCAAGAAGTCACGAATCAGGGGAACTGACGCGCTATCGCTTGAGGTGAGCACAGGGCTCCTGCGAACGGCAATCGAGGAGCGGTGCATCTCGCCGTGGGAGTCACGCCCTTCGATGAGAATGTCGTCGACATCGCTCAGATCGCTCGCCTGAAGACGAATGGTGTCGACGGATACGGCATCGCCAAGCTCGGACAAGGCTTCACCCGCGAGGAATCCGGCAATCAGACACGCCGCGTAGGAGTGCTCCAAGCGGACGCCACCGCCGCCCGTCGAGTACGGACTCGATCCGGTCGAAGGCACTGCGCTGATAGGCGTCGTCTCCTCGAGCCAGGCACTGATCGAAGGGTTTGAGACCGCGAGCTGCCACAGGATGGCTTTCCCTGATCTCTTCGAGATGGCGAACCCGGCTTCTGACAATTTGGCCAGCGCGGTGTTCGCTGTGGTCGGGGAAACGCCCAGAGCAGTTGCGACCTTTCGGCCGGAGAGTGGGACGGTACTCTCGGCAAGTACCTTGAGGGCGCCGTACGCGCTCTCGCTGAGCGTTGCCTGAAGCGTCTCTCCCGCTGTTGCCATGGCACCAGCGTAGCGCTTCATGTCCAATTCTACTGGACATGGGAGGCGCTACTGTTTCGACTTTTATCCTTAGGTTCCGGGTTCGAGCCCCGGGGTGCCCTACCACTCTGACCTGCTGGGTCAATGTGAATCTATAGTCACGTTGTCTGATCGTGAGTCACGGTGAGCCACGCGTGAGTCGCACCTCTACTTTGCGGCCCTTACGCACCTGCTTGCGGTCTTCTGAGCAGCTCTCAGGACTATCTGTGCTGTGGCTCGAGCGCTGTCGTGGTAGAGCTTCGGTAGCACCGAGGTGTAGACGTCAGCGGTGAGCACGATGCTGGCGTGGCCAGCAGGCCCTGCACCACTTACAGATCGGCGCCTGAGGCCAGGGCTAGTGTGGCTACGCCGTATCGGAGGTCATGTAGCCGGCCTCTGTGCTTCTGCACAGGTGACGCTCTGTCAGGTAGGCATGTCGCCGTTGCTGGTCTGTGCGACGCCATCGGCGGTGAGTTCCTCGGCCAGATCTCGCCACCCAACAGTAGTGAGGAGAACATGAGCGATGAGCTGTATGTCCTTTGCTTTGTCTGGGTCCTCCAGGGTTCGCTGCGCGGCTGTGGCCAGCACCTGCGCGAAACGATGCGCGACATCATCGGTGTTGTCGTTGATCATCGGACGAATGACGGTATCGAAGGATTCCCACGACTTGAGTAGCTCGCCCTGGGCCAGGTGCTGCTCAAACCACCAAACTCTGGCTTGCCGCACGTTCGTCAAGGCTGTTTGAGCTAGGCAGCGGAGCCGCTCAGCTGCCAGCTCTTGCTCCAGGTGGGCAGCACGTAGTGACTGGTCGTACGAGTCTGCCCGTTGGGCGTTGTCGGGAGTGAGCGTCAGGCTGATGCGTGCCTTGATACGTAGGCCGGGATACTCCGCTGCGTCTCGCCATGTGGCGAGATCGAGAACAAGTTGCTGTTGGGCGGTGTATACGTCTGCAGGGGCAGTGCCCGAGATGCACGCGCGAGCTGCGCCATAGACCTCGGCCAGCGCGGCGGCTCGCGCTGCTCTGGCCGAGGTCAGAGCGCATGCCGGGCCTCCATACCTGAACCAGACGCGCCCGTCGGCCATGAAATGGATTCCAGGTATTTGAGTGGTCAGGGCCGCATGGAGGGCGGTACTGCGCGGCCACGGCAGCAAGCGCATGTCACCCAGCCCGCACCAGCGTGTCGAGCACTGCGGCTTCGTTGGTCATCGGGTAGAAGGCTCTGGACAGGACCGCGTGCCAGAATGTTCCAGGGTCGGGGAGCTTTTCCTCTGGTAGGAATCTCTTGAGGTCCTGGTAGCGGTCGCCGGCGAACACCGCACCGAGCAGGTCGATCAGCACGTCGCCGGGGAGAGTGCCTTGCTCGGCCCGAGCGGCCCAGGTGCGAATGATGGAGTCAGCGATCGGCATGGCATCGGGTTCCTCTAGAGCTCGGCGAAGACTGGTGACGACCATGGCATGGGTCTCGTCGCTTCGCAGCTCGTGTCCGGCCTCGCCCATGAGCAGTGTGCTGCCAGTGCTCGTCCCCGCCAGTGCCATGAAGGCGATGAGGCCCGCGCGTGGGTAGCGGCCATCGGCAAGCCAGGATTCGATAGCGGCGCGAACGAGCTGTGGATGTGCTGTAGCCAGGCAGACCCAGGCGGTGGAGACCGCATCGCTGCCGAAGGCTGATCGCTCTCCGGCCAGGCGCAGTCGTGCCAGGGCGGGACCCGGCATCCTGGCACCAAACGAGCCGCCACAGACCTCCGCGACGAGGTCGATCACGTCTTGGGTAGGCGAGCCGTACAGCCAGGTGTACAGGCGGCTTCGCATGTAGGAGCCGAAGCGCTCATCCAGCGCGGCCGTCGACAACGCGCGTACCGCCAGCGCTCGGCGCCTTGGTGCCAAGGTGTCACGCAATTGCTTGAACACCTCTCCCGCGCGGTAGTGGATGCCCAGACCTACCAAGGCGTCAACGACCAGCGCGGCGTCATCTCCGGGGAGTTCAGCAGCCTGACTGGCGGCCCAGCTGACGAAGCGTTTGTGCTGGGTAGGGAACTCTAGCCAGAAATGTCGTAGAACCGACGAGGACAGCCCCTTCTTGCCGAGGTCAAGCTCGACACGATCTCCGTTGTCCTTGATGAACGCGGACGCGAAGCGTTTGGAGGAGATGTCCCCACCCAGGATCTCTTTGGGGGAGCGGTCATCCCCCAATTCACCGATCAGTGCGTCCGACATCCGAAGAACGGACTCGCGTCGTCCGCCGTTGCACAAGGCACCCGACCACAGGACGATCCTGGCGTGGAGTTTCTCGGGAAAGGTATCGAAGAAGGACTTCCAGCCTTGGTACTGATCGATGATGTGCCGGGGATCGTCCGTGGGCGAGGAGGCGATCATCTTGGCGAGCCGGCAAGCGTCTTCGGCCCTCGGGGCCGAGTCCCAGATCGGCTTATAGAGCGGATTGTCGAGGATTTTGCTGCCCTCTGCGACGCCACGAACGACTAGCTCTCGCTCCACCAGTGTCTTGGCATCGGGAGAACCGAGCTCCACCACGGCGTCGCGGGCTTCGTCCGCCCATGGACCGCTCCACGCGAGATGCGTGGTGATGATCACGATGCGGGAACCCTGCTGCTTGCGCTGAGCCGCCCACTGAAGCAGTTCGGTGCCGAAACCCCGTTTCGCTGGCTTGTCGGCGGGCTCGGACAGGTCTAGGAGGAAGCCGCCGTTCGGCAACTTCTCCAGGCATTTCACGTTGGGTCTTTGCCAGGCAGCTTCCAAGTCATACAGGTCCGACGAACCGCGCACATCGCAAAGGAGCCGCAGGGCGGTGGTACGTCGGCCACTGCCTGCAGGGGCGAGAAGAACAGCGATTCCCAATTCGGCGAGCTTGGCTGCCGCGTCCTGCAAGCCGCTCTTCGGCGGGACGAAGCGCTCATCCGCACACACCGCGACGTCCTGTGAAGATATTGCGATGGGCTCGACGTGATCGCCTGAGTAGTAGTGGAAGTTCTGCAGCCTGGCCGCGAAGGTGATGTTTCCCTCTCCCTCAACCGTAACCGTAACCTCCGAGGCGACCTCGGTCTGTTGCGGAGCTGGGGGTTCGTTATCGATTAGCTCGACAGAGATGGGCGGTGTAGCTTCGAGCATCTCGGCTGGGACGTCGGCCTCTTGGGACGGCGCGGTGTCGTTGTCGGCCCGTATGACTGAATCGCTGCTGGGCGGCTCGGCGGGCAGGGGCTGAGACGCTGGCGGCCATGCGCGATCGTCGGCAAGCCGGGTGGGCGGGTCTGCGGGGGGATAGCCGTTCATGTTCTCCCTTAATGATGACGGGACGATGGGGTCATTGCCTGCGGAAGTCGAGGTTGTGGAAGGTCTGGGTTTCGGCCGCCCAAGCAGGACCTGATCCGTTGTTGGTCAACGAAATGCTCGGCTTTTGCTCATATGGTGCGTGGCCTTCGTGCGTGCCGCCGTCTGGACCAAGGTGAAGGCCCCACCTGCTCCGAAGGGTTCGCTGTAGAAATTGCGCGTCGATCTGGCCTGCTCGAGGCCCGCACTCCTGGGCTAGATCGCACAGATGCGCGAATAGGTCAGCGGCGCTCGCCTGTCCCCGGAAGGCTGTCGCGAGCTCGTCCATTTCCGAACGTGTATCGCGGCCGTCAGGCCCGAGATCGACCTGCCAGACATGCAGGGAGGCGAGGACGCGATGAGCAAGGGCCGCCGCTTCGCCGTCGGGCATGAAGGCCCCGGCCTCAATCGCGGCTACCACATGAGCGTGCCGGGCGCGTATTCGACTGCTGGTGATGTTCTCGCCCATCAGCGCCTGTAGGGATGCGTAGTCGGGTTGCGCGCGAGCGATCTCCGCCACCTCCCGCAATTCGGCCAACTCGTTGGCGGGTCCTCCGGCGATCAAGCCGAGCCGCAAGGCACCTTCAGCGATGTCGGTGCCCTGTTCCTGGATGGCCCGCACCGCCGAGGCCATGACCTTGATGAAGTCCGGGTCCTTGCCCCGGATGTGAATCTTCTGCTTGACCTGCATCTGGATCCGCGGGCCGGTGGGGGCGGGAGAGCTATGAGCGACGAGGTCGTCGAAGGGGTGGCCCGATACTTGCTGCTGTAGTCCGATCTGGTCGAGGGGCAGCTGGATTCCGATCGGGATGTACGCGCCACGCAGAAGCCGACTGAACATGACAGCAGCGAACTGATATTCGAAAATTGTTCCAGCTCCGCCGGTCGCTTTCGGGGATGAGACCCGATCATTCACCTAGATCACCCGTCCGTTCTCCTGATCACCCTGAACCTTCGCCGTCAGAATAGAAGAACCCACCGACAAAAGCGTCGAGCTACCCTTAACGCTCTGTCCGATATCAGCGATTCGTGTAGCCAAGAACTATTTGTCAGATTTGGGACGACCCACAGCTAGTTAACGGCTTCATCCGAATAGCGCATACAAGACTCATAGATAACAGAAAGTCATCAATGCATGTGATCCGGTGGATATCGGTGGGCCCCGAGCCACCAGCCCGATACGAACGCCATCGCCCCGGACAAAGAGAGGCAAACAGCGCCCTACGGGACCTCGTCCTTAATCCGTAGGTTCGGGGCTCGAGTCGCAGGCGTCCTACCACTCCGAACTGCAGGTTCACCTACTTATGGGTCAAGAATCATGGGGTGGTCACGCCTGGGACGTTGCGCCTGCCGAAGTTGCGTCCTTACAGGTCAAGCGGCATGTGAGTATTCGTGAAGGACTCCGCCAAGTCGATCCCGTCTACGGCCCCTCAGCTCGACAATCAGTTCCGTGACCGGCCCCAGACGGTGCGCAGCGGGGCCGCTAGATCCTGCGGGGCGTGTAGATGCGGCGTCTGGTCTTGCCGGGTCTCGAGTTGGCGAGAGTCGGCCACCTGGCCACGTGACAACCCGAGAATCGTCGTTGCCTAGGGCCGCCGAGGATTTCAGCTGTGCATCAGCTTGCGATGGCAAGCAACTCCACCCCACGTCACCATGGTCAAAGGACGCCATTGGCCCTAATGTTGCTCGGTGGTTGCTCTTCGGCATCCGGAACGACATAGCACCGGACACCATTCTTAGACATTTCGATGGGCGACATTGGTATTCAGGATGGTACATTGAAACATGGATTGATAGGGCCCGGCATTTATGCCGTGGACTTTTAATCCGTAGGTTCCGGGTTCGAGCCCCGGGCGCCCTACCCCACATGACCTGGGTGGACTCCCTGATCTTCGTGATCCGGAAGCCCGCCCAGTTGCATTTCTACGCGCGCCGAGCCCTGGAGTCCGCCCAGCGGACCGAGTCGACGTGGGGCCTGCAACACCTGGGCGCCGTGGAGAAGACACTCGCCACCCAGCAGGACCCCGTCGCTCGTGAACTGCTCGGCGACCTGATCTCTACACGCCGGACTCTGGGGTCGTCTCCCGCCTGATCCACTCCAGGTAGTCCGCCGTACCGGCCACCAGCGGAACGGCGATGATCTGCGGCGCCTCGTAAGAGTGCGACGCCCGTACACGCGCGGCGAGCTCGTCGAACCGCTCAGCCGTGGTCTTCATGAACAGCAGCCACTCATCAGCCCGGTTGATCTCCCCACGCCACCAGTAGACGGACGTGACTGGAGCAACGAGCTGCACCGCCGCAGCCAGGCGTTGAGTCACCACCACCGAGGCGATCCGCTCAGCCTCATCACGATCCGGCACGGTGACATGCACCTCAAGGAACTTGGCCATGCCGATCACACTGCCGAATTGTTCTTGTAGGTATCAAGCGGCGGCGCGGCGCGCCGCCGTACCCCGGCCCTCCGCCCGCCCGCCGTCCGGGCGTGCGGCCTGGGGGCCGGTCCCGGACGGCGGCGGGACACCGGGCCGGGCGCCGCACGCCGGCCCCACCGTACGGACCGAACGCACCGGCCGGGATTGCCACTCCGCCGCACAGCCCTACGATCGCCACCGCATGGCCGGTCGCCGTACATGGTCGGGGGCGATCGACGATCCAGGGTTCGTTCCTCACCCTGGCTCACTGGGCAGCGCGGCTGATCACCGTATTCGGGAGCGTTCGAAACGGCTAGAGGGGAACACTCACAGTGATGACCCCCGAGTGGCGTTTGAGCAGGCTAGAGAGGGCTTGGGGGAAGCAGTTCGTAGACTGAGCGGATGCTCCATGCCGATCACGCCAGGTTGTGTCGGATCGCAGACAAACTCGCTGCGGCGCGTGCCCTGCCCGTTCTGCCGGATGCTTTCGGTGTGGAGGCGCATGGGTTCGAGCTTGGGCCGCCTCTGTCCGAGGCTGTGGTGACCGAGTTCGAGGAGCGGCATGAGGTGACGCTCCCTGCGGAGTACCGGTTGTTCGTCACCGAGTTGGGCGACGGCGGCGTCGGTCCAGGCTTTGGGTTGCGCCGTCTCGACACTTCATGCTGTACGCATCACCGGTCGGGGCACCTGGCTCAGCCCAGTCCGTACCTGCCTGGTCCGCGTTACGTCGACGATTGGGAAGAGCGGTACGAGGATCCGCCGGTTCCGGATCGCGCTTTCCTTCGAGGCACGCTGGAGATCGCCGGTCACGGGTGTTCCCTCGTCACCCGGCTGACCGTGGCGGGACCGGCGCGGGGACGGTTGTTCAACCTCGACCATGAAGGACCAGTCGGCCCTTACGTAGTCGAGGATGCCGACTTCTTGGCCTGGTATGAGCGGTGGCTGGACGAGGCGGTCGCCGGTTACGACGTCGGCTGGTTCGGCGAGCGACTCCCGCTGGAGGAAGCCGAGCTGGTCGCCCTGCTCACCGATGAGCCGTCATCAGAGCGTCGGGCTCGTGCTGGGGAATCGCTGCTGCAGTTGCCGGCCGTCAGTGAAGGCGGTTGGGCAGTTTTGGTCGACGCCGTGATCACCGACGCGCATCCCACTGTGCGTGCTGTGCTGTGGGATCTGCTGCGCTGGCAACGACACCGGCACGGGCGTCCGCTGGACGACGCTGATGCGATCGCGGACGATATCGCGCGGCACGCCAGGTCGTATGCTCCACCGGACCTGAAGGCGCTCGGCATTCTGCGCAGGCTCACCTTCGCCGATCTGCTGCCGGAAGTGATGTGTTATGACCTCGAACGGCGTCGACGGGCGGCGTACCGGCTGGCCTGGGAGCCCTGGGAGTTCAGACGTGAAGATATCCAGCAGAACGTCCTCGTCGACGTGGCCAGTGGGCTCCTGAATGATGACGACCCGGTTCTCCGCTCACACGGCGTCGTCGTTGTCCGCCAATTCAGCCTGACCTGTCTTCATTCAGTGCTGCGCCGACTACAGAAGACGGAGACCGGCCCATGGGTCCGGCATCACATCGACTGGTGCTTCGATGGGTCATCCACCCACATGTGGGGCGGTCCCCCGACCATGATGATGCAGGGATTCAGCGAGGACCCACCGTTCTAACCGCACGCCCGGACGCCGTACGTGCAGGCCAGGAGTCATGGAGCTTGATCGAATCGTCTTCCTTTCATCCATGGGTTCCGTTTCGAGTCCCGGGCGCCCTGCAACCGATGACCTGGCGCGGTTGCGGTCCGCTTCCGAGGTGCTACTGGTACCAGTGGGGACTCAGGCGCGTCTTTCATGATCCGGAATATGCGCGGAACGACCTATGGAGGCGGCGTCCGGTTGTCTGGCCGCGCCCCAGGTCAGGGGCTGTAGCGAACGGGAACTGGCGATCTTCTGTAAAGCCGCCGGCACTCAGGCGAGGATTGTCAGACCGCATGGCCAGTTGCAGTTCTCATCCATTCACCGAGGTCCCATGCAGGTCAGCCGCTGGTGTTGGTCCAGATGGGACGGCATGGAACTATGATCGGCCGAGCTTTCAATCCGTAGGTTCCGGGTTCGAGCCCCGGGCGCCCTACCACTCTTGCCCTATTTGACCTGCGAGTTCTCGATTCTCTGGCGTTGTGATGCCCACGGCGGCGAATTGCCCGCTCACCGAGGTCGATCAGGAGGTTGCGGGCCTGCTGAGCGGCCCACGCACCGGTCGGTGGCTGGTCACGCCCAAGATGTGCACGTGTCGCGTGCGGACCTCCATCACGAACAACACGTACAAGCGCTTCAAAAAGATCGTGTCAACATGGAAGAAATCGCAAGCCAGGAGCTCTTCGGCCTGCGACCGTAAGAAGGTGCGCCAGGAAGTGTCGAGATGCCGCGGCGCCGGGCCGAAACAGCGCGAGCGCATGATGCGTCGTACGGTGGCCACACGCAGCAGACGACGATGCCACGCCGGTAACGTCGCCGGAGTGATCAGCCGATGAGCGCGCAGCCCGGCTGGCAACCATCGAGTCAACGCCGCGAGAACAGCACGATCGGCCCAGTCCGGATTCGGCCGTCCGACCTGACGCCGCAGCACCGCCACCTCGTGACGCAACACCATGATCTCCGCGTCCTTCGACGCTTGGCTTCGACCTAGCACCATCAGCCAGTCGGATACCCGGAGCGTGATCAGATAGAGCGGGCGGACCAGCACAGGAGAGTACGGCACAGCGAAGAGTCAACGACACGGCGACAGCGCGCCAACCCGCGGTGCGTTCCGGTAGGTTCATCACCTGCCGCTCAGAAGATCGCGGAGGAGGCCCTCCAACGGGTAACGGTCATGACCGATTCAACGCTGGTCCTGCCTACGGAGGGTTGTGCGATGGGACTGCAGATCAAGATCTTGGGGCCATGGGAGCTGACGGCGGACGGCGATGTGCTGCCGCTGACCGGCAGCCGGCGGATCGGTCTGCTGACCCGGCTGGCGTTGAGCGCCGGCCGGGTGGTCACCACTGACCAGCTCCTCACCGATGTGTGGGGGGAGAGCCGGGCGTCGACGGCGCCGAAGCAGCTCCACATCGTGGTGTCGAAGCTTCGCGAGTTTCTGGCGCCCCGGGCGCTCCACGAGGTCATCGTGACCGCGCCCGGTGGATACTGCCTGGACGTACCACCTGATCACGTCGATGCTCACCTGTTCATGAGGCTGGTGCGCGAAGCGCGTGCCGGCCGGGCCAGGGGAGAGATCGTTACGGCGGACAAATCGTTCCGGCAGGCTCTGGCCTTGTGGCGGGGAGAGGCCCTGACGGGCATGTCGGCGGAGTGGGCCCAGATCGAGGCCACCCGGCTGACGGAGGAACGTCTCACCGCTCTGGAGGATCACGTCGATCTGCGGATGGCGGCGGGTGATCACCATGCGGTGATACCGGATCTGACCGTCCACATCGAGGCGCACCCGCTGCGGGAGAGGCCGCATGCGCAGCTGATGCTGGCGCTGTATCGCGCTGGACGGTCGTCGGAAGCGCTCGCGGTCTACCAGGAGACTCGCCGCGTCATGATCCAGGAGCTCGGCATCGAGTCGAGTGCCGCGCTACGCCGGCTCCAGCAGGCGGTGCTCGCTCGCGATCCCGTCCTCGATCTGACCGCTCCGCCGCAGGATGCCACGCTCGTCGACACCGTCGCCCCGGCGGAGCTGCCCGCCGACACCCGCGCCTTCACCGCCCGCGATGTCGAGCTCGGCTGGCTCGACAAGGCGCTCACCGCCTCGGAAGCCGGCACGCCGGCGATCGTCGCCATCGGCGGCCCCGGCGGGATCGGCAAGTCCGCGCTGGCCGTACACCTGGCGCACGCCGTCGCCGATCGCTACACCGACGGCGTACTCTACATCGACCTGCACGGCGCCACTGACGGCCTCCGGCCGCTGTCGCCGCTCGAGGCGCTCGGCCGGCTTTTACGCTCGCTCGGCCTGGACGGCTCCGCCGTACCGACCACGGTCGATGAGGCCGCGGTCCGCTACCGATCCCTCACCTCGGCGCGGCACGTGCTGCTCATCCTCGACAACGCCCTCGACACCCGCCAGGTCCGCCCGCTCATTCCCGCCGGGTCGGGGTGTGCGGTCGTCATCACGAGCCGGCAGGTTCTCACCTCAGTCGACGGGGCGAGCCATCTGAACCTGCCCGGGCTCGACCCGTCCGAATCCACCGCACTGCTGGCCCGTATCGCCGGTCCCGGCCGGGTCCACGCTGAGCCGGAGGCCGCCGGGCGGATCGTCCGGCTCTGCGGGGGCCTGCCCCTCGCCCTTCGCATCGCGGCGGCACGTCTGGCCGCCCGCCCCGACTGGACGCTGTCCTACCTCGCCGACAGGCTCGCTGACGCCACCCGCCGCCTGGACACGCTGGAGCATGCCGACCTGGCCGTACGCGCCGGTATCGCGGTCAGCCTCCATCACCTCCAGGAGGAGCCCGCCGGCCAGGACGCCGCCCACCTGTTCGCCCTGCTCGGCCTCCTCGACACGCCTACCCACACCCCGGCAGCCACCGCCGCTCTCGCTGATCGACCCGAGCGCACGGTGGCGGATGCGCTGGACCGCCTCCTGGACGCCCGGCTGCTCGAATCGGCGGGGCCGGGCCGCTACCGGATGCACGACCTCGTCCGCCTCTACGCCCGCGAACAAGCGGACGGCATCGTCCAGGAGAGCGATCGGGTGGCCGCCACCCGCCGCGCGTTGCACCATTACCTCGCCACCACCAGGACGGCCAGCCTTCTGCTCGATCCCACCTCCCCTATCGTCATCGATCTCCGCGCCGACCAGCCGGGCCTTCGCCTGGACACACCGCAGGAGGCGATCGACTGGATCGAGCTGGAGCGCGACAACCTCATCGCCGTCGCCCGGCAGGCCACCACCCGCACCGACGATCCCGGCACCGTGGAAGGCCTCGCCGCCAGTCTCAACAGGCCCTTCAGCCACAGAGGCTGGCTCGCCGATCTGACCGAGATCCATCACCACGCCCTGAACGTGGCCGCCCGGACTGGTGACTGGGCGGCCCAAGCCCGCGGGCACAACCAGTTGGGCCTCATCCACAAGAACCAAGGTCGCTTCGAGCCTGCGGTCGAGCAGTTCGAACGTGCCCTCACGTGCTGGGATCGAGCAGGTCTGCCCCTGCGTAAGGCGGGCACCCTCCACAATCTCGGCACGACCTACGGCAAGCTGGGGCGGTTCGACGAGGCGCTTGCCACCCAGGACGAGGCGACAGCGACGGCGACAGCCAGTGGCCTGCGCGACTACCAAGCGATGATCCTCAACGGCCGGGCCGCGGTGCTGATCAGAATGGGCCGGCTGGACGACGCGATCGACGCCAGCCGACAAAGCCTGGAGATCTGGGCGGAGTTCGACAATCCCTACGGCGAGGGAACGGCGACCGACACGCTGGCCGACGCCTACCGACGCGCCGGCAGGCTCGTTGAGGCCGAGGCCGGATACAGGAGGGCGGCCTACCTCCACCACAAGGCCGGTGCCCGCGCGCTGGAGGCCGTCACCCTGTGGGGGCTCGGCGACACCCTGCACGATCTTGGACGGCAGGACGAGGCGCGGAAGCGCTGGCACCAGTCGGCTCGGATTCTGTGTGATGTCCATCTCCTCACCGAGGAGGAGCTGGAGGTCCTGCTCGCCCAGGACCTCCCTCAAGTCCCCGACCCCGTCAAGCACTTGAGCGCGGGAGCGCGTTGATCAGATCGATGATCGCCCTGTGGACGACCTGCTCGCAGAGGAACCTGATCTTCGACTTCGGTCTGGTGGTCTCGGGCAGGCGGATCGGCCTCGGTCTCGGCGAGTGCCTGTGCTTTGATGCGGCTCTGCCCCTCCGGCTCCGACAATCGCGCACCGAGTCGCTGAGCGGTCACGCTTGACCACGACACCATCGAAGGAGTAACCGCCAGGACCGCCGGATCATGGAGCTGCCCGAAGCGACCTCGTTGAAGATCTCGACGGCGCCGGGCCGTGATGCTGCGCCCCCCGTTGAACCTGGCAGGTGGCCGGCGCGCTCGCCCACGACCCGCCACGCTGGACTCCCGCGGCCCAGGGCAACGGTGCAGGTCAGGAGTCCGGGCCGAGATGGCTGCGGCGTTCTTCCGCGGTCAGCTCGCGGGTACGGCGTGATTGGGCCAGTTCGAGCACCGTTCCGGCCGGGCCGCACACCTCGCAGGTGCGGGTCCGGACGAGGCTGCCGCCCAGACCGGTCCCCAGCGAGCGACCGAGGAAGATCTGCGGGCTCAGCCCTCTGACGATCCGCGTACCGTCGGGGCTGAACGCCGCGAGACCGCCGGTCGCGCCCCAGCCGGTCAACTCCAGCGGTTCGCCGCCACCTGCCGCCCGCCAGAGCCGCAGGTGGCCCGCGGGTTCGTTGGTGACCAGCCAGGTGCCGTCAGGGCTGAAACTCACTTTGCGGACGGTGTTCTCGGCGCCGTACAGCACGTCCGCAGGCTCGCCCTGGCCGTCGATGTCCCAGAGCCGGATGGCGCCGTCCGCGGCCGCGGCGGCCAACCGCAACCCGTCTGGGCTGAAGGCGAGGCCCGTGATGTCCTCCGCATGGCCGCGAAGAATCTTCGGCTCTCTCTTGCCGGTCAGGTCCCAGACGACGACGGTGTGGTCGTCACGGGCGTCGGCCAGCTTCATGCCGTCCGCGCTGAGTGCCACGTCGCCGTCGGCGCGGCCGGTGGGCCGGGTCTGCCAGCCGGCGAGCGCTGTCAGCCCGCCGGACGGGGAGACTTGCCACACCTGCGGTTCGGTGCGGGAGGCGCCCGCCACGATCCGCTTCCCGTCGGCGCTGAACACCAGGCCGATCGGGAGGCCGCGGAAGGGCGCGGGTGTGGTGACTGGCGCGCCGGCGGTGGTGAGGTCCCACAGGCTGAGGGTCCCGGCCCGGCCGATGCCCGCCATCCGCCGGCCGTCAGGGCTCAGCGCGACGAGGTAGCCGGTATCACGCGGGCCGCGCACCTCGGCCGGAGTCGCGCCGCGCCATATCTTGATACGGACGTCCTGCGGGCTGAGGAGTGAATTCGGCCCCGTGCTGACCGCCACCGTGCTCGTGTCAGCGCTGAGCGCCAGGGGCCTGCCCTCGGTCGGTGCCGGATCGCCCGCTGTGACGTCCCACGTCCGCATGGAGCCGTCCGCATCGACGCTGACCAATGACTTCCCGTCCGGGGTGAACGCCGCCCCGCGCGGATTCCCCTTCGGGCTGCGCAGCACCAGTGGGTCGGCGTCGCTGCCCGTCGTCCAGACGCGAATCACGCCGTCGGCGCCATAGGTCGCCATACGATCCCCGGCCGCGGTGAACACCAGGCCGTTCAGCTTCGGGGAGTGGCCGGCCAGCTCGATCTGCGGGGTCCAGTCGCCGCTCGGCGCCTCCGTCGCGTCCCAGACACGGGGAACGTCGCCTTCGACGGTCGCGACCCATGGTCCACGCGGGCTGACGGCCACCTGCTCCGGCTCGCCGCGCGTGGCCGCGCGCTGCAGAACGGGCCGGTCCCGGGTCATGTCCCACAGTCGCAGCGGCGATCCGTTGCCCCCGGTGGCGAGCAGCCGCCCGCTGGGGCTGAACGCGACGCTCCTGACCGCGCGGCCGGGGACGCTGAGCTTGACGGGCTTGGAGCGTCCCGGCTTCCAGATGCGCACGCCGTCGGTGTGCGCGCTCGCCACAGTCCCGTCCCGGCTGACGCTGACGCCGTGGACGCCACCGTCAACGGTCCCCAGAACCACGGGCGGACCGCTTGACCCCAGGTCCCACAGCACCAGCTCTCCTCCGGAGCCTCCGGTGACGAGCTGCCGGCCGTCTACGCTGAACGCGGCGCTCTGGATACCGTCCGTCCGATCCGCCTGGAGCACATGTCCGGCCCGGCGCGGTGCCGTACCGTCCAGGCTCCAGATCTCTAGGCTGGCCGGGCCCGACCCGGCGCCCCAGATCGCGATCTTCCGGCCGTCCGGGGTGGCCGTCGTTCCTGTGACCCTGCGCAGGCCGACCGGGGTGGAGTCGCGCAGCCGGGAGTCCGCAGTGGCCTGGCGGAGCACGAGGTCGGCCTCCGGAGTGGGCTCCGCCTCGTACGCCTCGATCGCCAGCAGCAACGCCAGCTCCGGGTCTTGCGGGAGCTGGCGGCGTGCTTCGGCGGCCAGCCGTACCGAGGCGGCGCGGTCCCGCTCGACGTCCCTGTCGCCTACCTGGACCAGGACGAGCGCGGCCAGCGCGATGACCGCGACGGCAGCGACCGGCAGCCCGCCGAAGGCGAGACGGGTCCGGCGGCGGGCTCGGTCGCGCTCGGCCGCGCTCGAGCGGCAGGCCGCCAGGAAGGTTCGCTCCAGCTCGTTCAGCGGTACGACGCTCGCCTCGCCGTCCCAGAGAGCGAGGCGAGTGCCGCGGTACAGGTAATCCTCGCCGCACCCGTTGCGGTCCCACTCGGCCGCGTCAGACGTGAGCCGCTGGTGCCGCAGAAGGGCCTCACGGTCGGCGGTGAGCCATTCCCGCAGCCGGGGCCAGCCGGTGAGAAGCGCTTCGTGCGCGATGTCGACCAGGTCCTGGTCCACGACGATGAGCCTGGCGGCGGCGAGCCGGTCGAGGACCGCGTCCAGCTCGCCGGCGGGTCCGATGCCGGCGAGGTCGTCCCGGTCGAGCCCCCGGCGGGTGTCGGAGCTGCCCGAGCCCAGGGCGACGAGCCGCAGCAGCACGGCGCGGAGCAACTGCTGCTGGTCGGCTTCCAGATCGGCGTACAGGTTCTCAGCGGTCCGCGCGATCGCGCCGGACACACCACCCACGGCCCGGTAGTCCGCCAGCGCCAGCGTGTCTCCCTGCTGCCTGCTCCACGTTTCGCGCAGCGCGTGCGCGACCATCGGGAGCGCCCCCGTCTGCTCGGCGGCCTCGGCCACCACGGTGACCACCAGATCCGGGTCCACGCTCAGCCCCGCCCGGGCGGCGGGTTCGGTGATGATGGCGCGCAGCTCCTGCTCGGACATGGGCCCGACCGGCAGGTGAAGGCTGTCGAGGAGGGCTGCGGTCAGACCGGGATGCGACATGCAGCGCTCGTAGAAGTCGGTGCGGATCCCGATCACCAGCGCCGGGCCGTCCTGACCGCTGACGAGCTCGCTCAGCGCGTCGAGGAAGCCGGCGCGTTCCTGCTCGTCGGCGCAGAGCGTGAACGTCTCCTCGAACTGGTCGATGATCATCACGTCGGCGCCGTCAGCGTCGGAGGCGGGCAACCGGGACAGCGGGTGCGCACCCGGAGTGAGCAGCGTGACGGTAGTTCCGTCGGCGGTCAGCCGCGCGGCCAGCCCGGCCCGCAGCAACGAGGACTTGCCGCTGCCGGTGGCCCCGCGGACCACCGTCAGCGGTCCCTGCTTCACGGCCTTCAGCAGGACCTCGAGAAGGTCGTCCCGGCCGAAGAACAGGTCGGCGGCGTCGACGTCCAGCGGAAGCAGGCCGGGGTAAGGGCAACGGCGCTGCGACCGTTCGAGTTCGGCCGCGACCAGCTGCCACTTCCGCTCCCATTCGGCGTGGTCGCCACCGCAGGCGACGGCGTACGCCAGTGTCGCCTCAAGAGTGGGCAGCCGCGTCCCGGTGGCCGCCTCGGCGAGGGTGCTCCGCGAGAAATGCGCGCGCTCCGCGAGTACGCGGTAGCTCGGTCGCCCGGCCTCGTCCCTGAGCCGGCGCAATTCCCAGGCGAGCCTTTCGACGGGACCGGCCAACGGATCCACCGGCTGCTCGGGCCGCCCCAATGTGCATTCACCTCTGGTTGTCCGGAGTCTTCGCCGCGTTGTCCTGGACCCACGGAGGGCTATTTCGGACATCCCTGCGCCGCCTTAGACCTTAGATCTCCAGCACGACAAGAGGGGGCAATAATGAGATTTCACGTACAGGGATCCTTGGAGATCCACACGGGGGATGGAGCCGTCGACGCCTACGTGAACCGGGCCGGGCTCCTGTGCGGCATGGGCGACAGGGTCTACGTCCGGCGCGACGTCGAGGCCGGCCTGACGCTCGCGCCGGCCCATCCCCACCTACTGTGCCTGCGCGGCCGACTCCTGGCCGAGAACAACGACACTCCGGCCGCTAAGGCGGCCCTGTCAGCCGCGGCCGCAGCCGACTCCAGGCCGGCCGAGGCGGGAGCGTCCCGCGATGCTCTGGCCGACCAGGACGGAGACCTGGACGCCCCCGTCCAGTTCGTCGACGTCCACGCGGACGTTGCCGCGGTTGCAGGACACCTCGGAGGAGGGCGGGGGCCGGCCGGGCGGCCTGGTCGTAGTCGTTCAGCGCCCCACCACTCCACACCTTGTCTGACCTGGGGTTCTCGGTTTTAGCGGGCCTTCGGCAAGGTAGAAGTTCGTCCTGTTAGTTGCTCTTCGGCACGGGTCCGGCACATGGCCACCGTGAGCTGGGCCCAGATGGGGGGGTGTTCCGTTGGGATCCCCTAACGACACAGCCCCGGCCCCGAGGGCAGCGTAAAGGCCTGCGCATCCGGTGTGCGCGGGCTAGGGCGGACCAATGGGGGCGTTCCAGCGGTCGGCGATGGCGGCGGCGCGCTCATGCCGGTCACCAGGTCACCGGCAGAGCGGTCAGCCCGCCGGTCAGGGTGCGCGTGTCGAAGGTCAGCTCCTCCACCGGGCAGCCCAGACCGAGGGTGGGGAAACGGGCGGCCAGCTGGGAGAAGACGACCTGCAGCTCGATCCGGGCCAGAGGGGCGCCGACGCAGTAGCGGGCGCCGTGCCCGAACGACAGGTGCGCCGTGGCGGACCGGTGAACGTCGAACCGGTCAGGGTCGGCGAAGGTGGCCGGATCGTGGTTGGCCGCGCCGGTGTCCAGCAGCACCAGATCCCCGGCCCGCACCCGCACGCCGGCGATCTCCAGGTCGGTACGGGCGTAGCGGGGGATGCCGCCGCCGCCCAGGCGCGGGGCGCGCAGGATCTCCTCCACCGCCGCGTCGATCCGGGCCGGGTCGTCGACCAGGACCTGCCACTGGCCGGGGGTGGCCAGCAGCCACAGCACACCCAGGCCGATCGCGGTGACCGTGGTCTCGTGCCCGGCGAACAGCAGAAACATGCCCATCGCCGCCGCCTCGTCGTCGCTGACCCCCTCGGTGGCGGCCAGCCGCGAGATCACATCGGCATCCGCATCACCGGCGGCGCGCTTTCCGGCCACCAGCTGCTGTCCGTAGCTGAACAGCGCGCTCAGGCCTTGTGCCGAGCGGGCCCGGTCGGTGACGTCCGCGGTGTCCCTCGTCCAGGCGCGGAACTGCTCGCGGTCGTCGAACGGGACGCCGAGCAGCTCGCAGATGACGGCAATCGGCAGCGGCACGGCGAGCGCGGCGTGCAGATCGGCGGGCGGCCCGGCGGCGGCCAGCTCATCGAGCAGGTGCGTGGTGAGCGTCTCGACACGGCCGCGCAGCGCGCGCATCCGCTTGGGCGAGAAGTGCGGCTGCAGCAGCGAACGCATCCGCCGGTGGTCGGCCTGCTCGGTGTCGAATCCGCCGAGCGGGCCGCCGAACAACTCCGACTCGCCGGTACGGGAGGCGCGTTCGGGCTCGGGGTGGGCGCGGCCGAGCCGGTCGTCGTCCAGCAGGGCGCGCACCTCCTGGTACCCGGTGACCTGCCAGGCGGGGTCGCCGGTCGCGGTGCGGATGGCGTGGATGGGGCCCTGGGCCTGCAGCCGGCGCAGCAACGGCGGCGGCTGCAACGGGCCGGGCTGTTCGTACGGAAGCTGGGCGGGGGCGGGCGGCATGGCTCCTCCGATGAGGTAAACACAGGTTTGTATACTTCGATGTCTATTAAGCTATATGTACACTTGGACTTCTACAAGTGGGGGTGGGATGAGCAAGCCCGAAGCAGGCGAGAGCCACCACGGGGCCGTCGAGGCCATGCCGGCCCAGCCGGTGCGCAGAATGCGGCGCGCGGAGCGGCGCGAGCAGATCCTGGACGCCGCCACCCGCGCCTTCGCCCGCGCCGGCTACGCCGCCACCGGCCTCGACGACATCGCCGCCGAGGCCGAGCTCACCCGCGCGATGCTGTACCGGCACTTCGAGTCCAAGGCCGACCTGTACCGGGCTGTGCTGGACCGCGCCTGCACCCGCCTGGCCGAGGCCACCGGCGCCGACGATTTCGACGAGAGCGCCATCTCCGCCCTGCTGCGCGCCGCCACTGCCGACCCCGACGGGTTCAGGCTGCTGTTCCGCTACGCCGCCCGCGAGCCCGACTTCCGCGACCTCATCGACTCCATCACCGCGGCCTCCCGCGAAGTCGGCCGCCGCAACCTGGCCCGAGTCATCCCCGAGGGGCCCTGGCTGGACTGGGCCGCCAGCCTGATCCCCGGCTTCACCCTGGAGGCCGTCATCGCCTGGCTGGACGCCGGCCGCCCCGACCCCGACCAGGCCGCCGACCGCATCGCGGCGGCCGTGCACGGCGTCATGGCCGCCGCCCAGCCCGCACCCTGACGCGCAGAAAAGTGTCAGCCGGTGCTGCCGGGCTGTCCTGCATGACGACGCTCATGTCGGATTCGATCTTCTGATGAACCGGACGGTCACGGACATGGCCGACCTGCTCCCAGGTCCGGCCTGCCGCCGCAACCGGCTCACACGAGCCTCGACCTACGTGGACAGGCCGCTGCGGCCGAGCACGGCCCCACCGCCTGCACCCCATTCCAGGTACCGCCCAGCGCGGCGACAGCCTCCACTGGTGGGCTACTGGCCGAGACCCCTGCGATCCCGAGCCGACAGCAGCAAGGCCCTATCGCCCCTGTTCAAAACTTCTGTAGCTGGTTTCGGATCCGTTCGAGAAGAGCCGGCAGAGGAACATGCGCAGGTCGGGTGGCGTAGCCGGGGAATCCTCCCCAGGCATGGGATCGGCGCAGGTATTGGACGAGCGAAATGGGCCCCGATACCGGTATGCCGATGAACGGCGGATCGGGGTTCGCGCTCGGGAGATGGATGTAGTGATCTCCCCCGCTGAAGTTCGCCTTGGCCGCTCCATCAGGCGCGATGCTGAAGAAGTAACCGTTCGCATGGAACCCACACAGTTCATCTTCTTCGGGATCCGTACAGGCGCACCCCAGGTTGACGTCTCCCACGGTCGAACTGAGCATGTCCCAGAGCATCCGGCCGGAGTGGAGGACCAGAGGGTCTGGGTCAAGATCCCATGGCTCGCGTGGGGGTGTGTGGTAGCGGACATGAGGCAGCATCGAGCCCCCGTCCCCGCACAGATCGACGGCACCCACGATCTCCAGGCAAGCGCGAAGCGCTACAGGGAGGGGGCCGATGATGGCTTCGGCCTTCGCCATCGCTTCGGAATCAACCTCCGTGGGGGCTTGGCGCACCGCGTCAGGGCAAGCGAACGCGTACCCAGCGGAAGAGAGCTGGTCGACCAGCACATCCACGTTGAACGCCACCCGGCGCATGGTCTCGCGTGCGACGTCCTCGGCGTCTTCCCGGAGACTCTCAGGCACGCCTGAAGACCCGAAGGCTCGTAGGTCGTTCCACACCGCGATGTGCTCGCCCGACCGATATCTGCTCGCCCACGATGTCACGGTCGATGATCCTAGATCACGGGGCAGCCGTGCACTGGCCACCAGGTCCTCGAAGGACTTCCCAATGCAGGCCGGACAGCGAGAGCGAAATGTGCCGGTTTGCGCTGTCGGAGTTCGGTCACAGCATTGGGTGGGCGCTGCTCCTCTTCGCGGCGGACTCAGCGGACCGTCGGGGCCAACGGCGCGACCGCCTGGTACAGCTCGGCGGCGGTCTGGGTGACGAGCTCGGAGAGGGTCGCGTCCGGGTCGGCCAGCCAGCGGGACGTGGCGCGCCGGGAGATCGCTATCGCCACGTCGATGATGAAGCGTGCCTCGCCGGGCTCGACGCCGCGGCGCTCGAGCGCCCGCGCCAGCGCGTCGGCGATGTCGGCGAGCTTGATCAGATCGCGTTCGGCCAGTGCCGGGCTGGCGGCGATCACCTTGACGCGGCGCAGGAGAAGCTCGCGCGGGCGGAAGATCTCGTCGGCGGTCCCCAGCGCGGTCAGCAGCGCCTCGATCGGTGTGAGAGCCGGGTCGGCCGCCTCGACCTGGGCGACGAGGTGGGCCTCAAGTTCGTTGCCGGCGAAGAGGACTTCCCGCTTGTCGGGGAAGTAGCGGTAGAAGGAGCGCTCGGTCAGCCCGGCGGTGCGCGCGATCTGCGCGACCGAGGTGCGCTCGAACCCCTGCGTCTCGAACAGCTCGAGCGCCGCGCGCTCGAGCCGGCCCTGTGCGTCGGACTCCCATCTCGGCATGCCGACCAGGATATGACAGCAGAGGCTGTCGTCGCGGTGCTACAGTCCACGACAACAGATGCTGTCATCATGTAGGAGATCGTCATGAAGGCTCTCCAGTTCGACCGGTTCGGATCCCCGGACGTGATCGTGCTCCGCGACGTTCCGAAGCCGGACCCGGGACCCGGCCGGATCCGGATCGCCGTGCGGGCGTGCGGCCTGAACCCGGCCGACTGGGCGACGGTCGACGGCCTCTTCGCCGACCAGCTGCCGCCGCTGCCGCGTGGGCTCGGCCTGGAGGTCGCGGGCACCGTGGACGCACTCGGTGAGGGTGTCACCGGCGTCGAGATCGGCGATCGTGTGTTCGGCCCGGCGACGTTCGACGGCCCGACAGCCGGGGGTGCCGAGTATGCGCTGATGGCGGCCTGGGCAGGCATTCCCGAGGGCGTCACCGCCGAGCAGGCCGCCGCGCTGCCGATGGCGGCCGAGACGGCGTGGCGCGCGCTCGACGACCTCGGCGTTCAGCCGGGTGAGCTGCTGCTCGTCCACGGCGCGGGCGGCACCGTGGGCGAGGCGGCGGTGCGCCTCGCGCTGCACCGGGGTGTCCGGGTGATCGCCACCGCCGGGCCGGCCCGGGCCGCCGCCCTGGAAGAGATCGGCGCCCAGGTGACCGGCTACGGCGACGGCATGACCCAACGCGTCACCGCACTGGCCGGAGGCCGCGTCGACCGCGCCCTGGACACGGCCCCGACCGGCGGCCGGGTCGACCGCGCCGACCAGCCCAGCCCGGCCGGCGGCTCACTGCCGGCCCTGATCGGGCTGACCGGGGACCCGGACCGCGTCCTCACCGTCTCCGACTTCGCCGCCGCCACCGAACTCGGCACCCGCGTCACTCATATCGACATGCGCTACGACCTGATGGGCGAGTTCGCCCGACTCGCCGGGGAAGGCGTCCTCGTCGTATCGATCGCCCGCACCTACACGCTCGACCAGATCCAGGAGGCGGCCGAACTCAGCCAGCCCCGCCGGCCCGGCGGCAAACTCATCCTCGTCCTGTGATCACCTTGCCCACTGTCGGCAGGCGGGCCCTGGCCATCGCGCCGCACCGGACGCCGGCGGTGTCCGGCCGGCCTCACGCGCCGGGCGTGAACACGATGCGCGTGCTGCTGTCCGCCGGGCGTGTCCAGATCTGCTCGACGTGCTGCAACGCCACTTCGGTGGCGTCCACCGCGAAAGTGCCGCGGACGATCTCGGCGGCCACGGCGGGCGCCTCGGCAGCCATGTCGGCGGTGGTCAGTGAGCCCTGACCGCTGCCGATGATCTGGAGCCGCGACGACCGCAGGGCCGCGGACGGGATCGGCGCCTGCGGCCCGGCCATCGAGCCGAGCTCCACCCAGGTGAGCGGCCTGGTCGGATCGGTACGCCCGGTGACGAGAGCGGTCATCGCGGCGGCGGCGGGGGCTCCCCAGACGAAGTCGAGGACGACGTCCACCTCGGCTCCTGCCCGCCCGATCGACTCCGGGTCGCTGAGCAGGGCGGTGGCGTCGGCGCCCGGGATCGCGGCGAGGCGGTCGGCGTCCCGGCCGACGGCGATCACCTGGTCGGCCCCGAACAGCCGGGCCACCTGCACCGCCATCCGCCCGGTGCCGCCGGTGGCCCCGATGACCATGACGTTCTGTCCCTTCTCGAACGTGATCCGCCGGTTCAGCGCCAGCCATGACGCGATCGCGCAGTTCAGCGTCGCGGCCACTGTCACCGGGTCGGCGTGCCGGGGCAGGACGACGCTGCGGCGGGTGTCGATCAGCGTGCGCTCGGCCATCGAGCCGAGTGTGGCGCCGAGGGAGAGGAAGTACCACAGTCTGCCGTCGGGGCCACGCCCCACCCCGTCGATCCCGGGGACCAGGGGGAGTTCGTCGGTGCTGCTGTAGTGCGAGCCTTCGGCCTGCATCCGGACCCGTGGGTGCAGGCCGGCGGCCAGCACGTCGACCACCAGCTCGTGCTCGCCGGTCGCCTGCGGCTCGGGATGATCCTGGTAGTGCGGCGGTTCGCTGAACGTGGTGACGACTGCTGCCTTCATTCGAGCCTCCTGAAGTCTGGGCGACACATCTGGGACAGGTCCTGGATCATCAAGGGGCGGCCCCGAGGAGGTCGGCGAGGTCGGCGGCGGAGACGGGGCGGCCGGGGGCGGCGAACATGCCGACCGGGTCGAGGTAGGCGCGGTGGGCGGGCGTGCCCGCCGCGAACCGGCGGCTCTCGGCGAGCGCGCCCGCGTCGTAGGCGTCGTATCCGAGAGCGTCGATCAGGGCGGCGACCGTCGTCTTGGCCGCGGCGTCGTCGCCGGCGATGGCCAGTGCGCTGCGGTCGGGGGCGCCGGCCGGGCGGCCGAGCGTGGCCAGGTGTTCGAAGAAGATGTTGTTGAACGCCTTGACGACGTACGACTCCCTCAGGTGGGCCTGCAGCAGTCCGCCGGCCGTGGTGTGGCCGGCGTCGATCGCATGGATGCGGCCGTCGCGGTCGGGGTTGTAGTTGATGGTGTCGATGACGACCTTGCCGCGCAGGGGACCGGCGGGGACCTGCGCGTAGGCCTTCAGCGGGATCGTCACCACGGCGATGTCCGCGTCCCGCGCGGCCTCGCTCACCGCCGCCGCGCGAGCACGCGGTCCCAGCTGCGCGACCAGGTCCCGCAGGGTCTGCGGACCCCGGCTGTTGCTCAGGACGACGTCGTGGCCGGTGTCGACCGCGAGGCGGGCGAGCGTGCTGCCGACTTTTCCGCTGCCGATGAATCCGATGGTGGTCATGTCTTCCTTATGAGGCATGCAGGGTCCTTGGACGATGAGGCGAAGGACGCGGCGCCACACCCGTTAAAGTGAAGGGGGAACCCGCACTTAAGCGAAGGGGTGCCTTCACTTTAGCGAAGGGGTGCCTTCGTTTGTCAAGTTCCGCGTCCTGGAAGGGAGATCTGATGGCCGTGACCGAGGGCGAGAGCCCGGCCGAACCGCGCGTCACCGTGCGCCGGCCGCAGCGCGCCGACGCCCGCCGCAACTTCGACGCTCTCCTCGACGCCGCCCGCGAGCTGTTCGCCACCGACGGCGCCAACGCTTCCCTGGAAGGGATCGCCCGCCGCGCCGGCGTCAACATCGCCACGCTCTACCGCAACTTCCCCACCCGAGCGCACCTGTTCGAGGCCGTCTACCTCGATGAGGTCGAGGCGCTGGCCCGGATCGCCGCCGAACTGGACGACCGCAGCCCCTGGGACGCGCTGGTGACCTGGCTACGCCGGTTCGTCGGCTACGCGACCACCAAGAAGGCCGTCTACGACGCCATCGCCCACAACGAGGCGATGTTCGTCACCTGCCGCGACATCATCCACGCCGCCGGCAGACCGCTGCTCGAACGCGCCCAGCATGCCGGCGAAGCCCGCGGCGACGTGAGCTTCGACGACGTTCTCTTCCTGGTCAACGGCGTCAGCGGCGCGAACTTCGTGCAGGACGCCCAGCGTGATCGGGTGCTCACCATGGCCTTGGACGGCATCAAAGCCCAGACGTGACGCCCCGGCACGTAGCCAAACCCGACGCGGCCACCCGCCGGGACGCCTGCAGACCTTCAGATCCCCGGTACGGCCACCCCCATGGCGAGCATGTGGCCCTCGCGCGCCGACTTACGGGCTTCCTCGTGGAAGTCGGGTGCGGCGCACGCGAACAGCGTCGTGCCCGCGGCGCCGCCGAGGGCGCAGGCGTACACCGGTGAGCCGGGCTTGATCTCATCGGTGATCGTGCCGCCCTCGATCACCCGCACGAGCCGGCCGCCGATCGCGTCGGCGATCCACAGACCGCCCCGCGAGTCGAGGCAGGCTCCGTCACCGGCGACCTGCAGCTGGGCGAGCATTCCCGCGATCGCGCGGTCGGTGGGCAGCGGCCCGAACTCCGCCCACGTCCGCCGGTTGGCCAGCTCGCCGTCCGGGGTGATGTCGAACGCGGTGACGCGGTTGCCGAACGTCTCCACGACCACGAGCACGTCGTCGGGGGTGATGACGATGCCGTTGGGGAACCACAGGTCGCCGGCGACCTCCGTGACGCGGCCGTCGGGGTCCACCCGGTGCAGCGAGGTCGGCTCCAGCGGAGCGCCACCCATCAGGTCGAACCCGAAGTTGCCCACATAGGCCCGGCCCTGGCCGTCCACGACCATGTCGTTGGCGTGCCCGGTGGCGTGCGCGCCGAGGTCGGCGTGGACCGAGAGCGTGCCGTCCGGCTCCCGGCGCAGGACCTTGCGGTCCCGCATGGAGACGATCAGCAGCCGTCCGTCGGGAAGCCAGCCCAGGCCGGAGGGCTGCTCGGGGACGTGGGCCTCCTCGCGCAGGTCGGAGCCGTCCTCATGCATGGACCGTACTCGGTAGGTGTAGAAGTCGGAGAACCAGAGGCGCCCCTCGCGCCAGCGCGGCGCCTCCAGGAAGCAGAAGCCCTCGGCCACGGTGATCGGTTCCGTCATGGTCGTCCTCCTCGCGGCGACGCCCTGTGATGGGCGTGCGCTCTTCTCTTCTCGGTCATGGCAGGGCACATGTCAACGCCGTGCCGCGCTCGCGCGGCGGGCCCGGAGCCGTTCCACCGCCTGACGCAGCCCGGGACTCTCGATGGCGACGATCACCGCGAGCAGCGCCGCGTACAACAGCTGGGTGGAGAAGTCGGGCAGGGCGGTGACCGCCACGATCTGCGCGAGCAGCGCCACCGAGAGGGTTCCGGCCAGCAGTCCCAGCGGGGAGCCGCGACCGCCGGCCAGCGACACGCCGCCGAGCAACGCGGCCACGACGGCGAGGATCAGCGGCTGCAACCCCGGATCCGGGTTCGCCGAGGCGTAGCTGTAGCCGAGCAGGGCGCCGCCCAGCGCCGCCAGCGTCCCCGACAAGGTGAAGATCCCGACGATCCGCCGGTCCACGCCGACGCCGGCGACCCGGCTGGCCCGGCGGTCGCCGCCGATGGCGCGCAGCTCACGTCCCAGCTTGGTGCAGCCCAGCACGGTCGCGGCGATGAGGAACGCCGCGAGCGTCAACAGGCTCCGGGGCGAAAAGACGCCGGCGATCGTCTGGTCGACCCACAAGGTCGCGTCGCCGTTGGTGTAGGTCTTGCTCAGCCCTCCGGACATCGCGTACGTAAGCCCCAGAAGGGCGATGTACGTCGCGAGTGTGACGGGCATGGACGGGATGCGCAGCCGGGCGATCAGCCCGCCCTGCACCGCGCCGATGGCGGCGCCGGCGGCCACGGCGGCCAGGACGCCCATGATCGGGGAGGCCGCGCCGGTCTGAACGGCGAGCATGCCGCCGAGCGCGTACGTCCCGGCGACCGACAGGTCGAACTCGCCGGCGATCATCGTGATCCCGATCGCGAGGGCCAGGAGGCCGAGCTGGGCGAAGCCCTGCAGCGCGTTGTAGCCGTCGAACGGCTCAAGGGGCCTGCCGCTGAGCAGCGGCGAGCACGCGAACGCGGCCAGCACGACCAGCAGGGAGACCGTCGGCATCAGCTGCTCCGGCCGGGCGGCCGGCCACCGGCGGGTCATCGCCGTCCCCTGGTGGCGCGCACGTGCACGATGATGACGACCGCGAGCACGAGGACTCCCTTCACGAGGATCTGCACGCCGGTCGAGTAGCCGCGCAGCAGCAGCACGTCGGAGATGACGGCGATGAGCACCGCGCCGCCCAGGGTCCGCACGGCTGAGCCGTGACCGCCGGAGATCGCCGTGCCGCCCACGAGGACCGCCGCGATGGCATCGAGGGTGAGCGTGCCGCCGAGCGTCACCGTGGCGGAGGTGTGGAACGAGGCGAGGAAGATCCCGGTCAGCGCGACGCACGCGCCGGAGACGGCCCACGCGATCACGGTCACCCGGCCGACGGGCAGGCCGGCCGCGCGCGCCGCGGCCCGGTTCTCGCCCACCAGGTACATCTGCCGGCCGGCCGTCGTGCGGCGCAGCGTCCATTCGACGAGCACCGTGACCGCGAGCAGGACGTACACGGCCAGCGGCAGGCCCAGCGGGGTGGAGTTGAGCGCCTCGAACTGCCGCGTGGCCGGGTAGACCGTGGTCCCGCCGCTGAACCAGGTGGCCGCGCCGCCGATCGCGAACCCGCCGGCGATGGTGAGCACGATCGGGTCGGCGTTCCAGAAGCCGATGACCGCGCCGTGCGCCGCGCTGAGCGTGACGCCGGCCGCGAGCGCGATCAGCAGCGCGGCCCACAGCCCCAGGTGTTGCGTGCCCAGGAAGACCATCGCCACGACGGTCGCGATCTGGGAGGTGGCCAGCGACACCCCGGACCCGGCGATCATCACCATGGTGGCGCCGACCGAGGTGATGCCCACGAAGGCGGCCGAGGCGAGGATCGCGCGCGCGTTGTCGAGGGTGAGGAACCGGGGTGTCGTCACGGCCGGGACGAGGAGCAGCACCAGGAGGAGGACGGCGAGGCCGGCCGTGACGGCGCTCGCCGGCCACCTCCGAGGCGGACCGTCCGTCGACGCGGCCCCGCCTGCGCCGGATGGCGACGGGTCCGGCGTGGTGCTCACCGCGCCGCTGGTGGAGTCGTCGGCCGTGGTCATGCCTGTCCCGCTCCGTGGGTCATTCCGTGGGTCATGTCGCGCAACAGCAGCGTGCCGTCGGTGTCGCCTTCGTACTGGTTCACCAGCCGGCCGTCCCGCATCGTGACGATCACGTCACCCAGTTCGAGCAGTTCCTCAAGCTCGGTGGAGGCGAACATCACGACCAGCCCGGCATCGGCGGCCTGGCGGAGGAGCCGGTGGATCGCCGCACGACCCCCGACGTCCACACCGCGGGTCGGCTCGTCCAGCAGGAGGGCGAAGACGTTCTCATGTTCCAGGCAGCGACCGACGAAGACCTTCTGCTGGTTGCCTCCGCTCAACGTCACCACCGGCTCATCGAGCCGCCGCTCCGGCAGGCCCGACCGCTCCGCGAGCGAGCGGGCGGTGCTGCGCTCGCGACGGGACCGTACGACACCTGCGCGCCCCAGCGCGGGCAGGCGCGTCGCGACGAGGTTCCACGCGGTCGGCTTGCCGAGGAACAGACCCTCGGACTTGCGGTCGTTGGACACGAAGGCGACGCCGCCGCGCGCGGCCCCGACCGGGTCGCGGATCGCAACGGGCCTCCCGCGCAGCTCCGCGGTTCCCATCGCCCCGGGGTGCAGTCCGGCCAAGGCGCGCAGGACATCGGAGGCGCCGCTGCCGAGCTGGCCGGCCAGCGCGTAGATACGGCCTGCCTGGGCGGTGAGGGTGAAGTCGTCGAGCCGTCCGGGCACGCGCAGGCGCTCGATCCGCAACGCGGGTGCGAGGTCCCGGCCCGGCCCGGGTGCGGCGGACGGCTGCCGGCGCGTCTCCCCGAGCATCCACCTGATCAGCTCGTCCACCGTCAGGTCCTCAGCGGGGTGCGTGGCGACGTCGCGGCCGTCGCGCAGCACGGTCACGACGTCGCACAGCTCCAGCACCTCCGGCAACCGGTGGGAGACGAAGATGATCGAGCAGCCCGTGGCCGCGACCCGGCGGATCGCGGCGAACACGTGCCGGCTCTCGGTCTCGCCGAGGGTCGCGGTGGGCTCGTCGAGGATCACCAGCCGGGCGTTCTGGCTGAGCGCCTTGGCGATCTCGACCAGTTGCCGCTCTCCGATGCCGAGCGTCGACAGCGGCTGGTCCGGGCCGATGTGCTCCAGGCCCATGTCGTCCAAGATCTGCCGGCACCGGACCGTGGCCTTGCGCCGGCGGTTGACGAACGGCACGTCGATGTCCCCGAGCAGCATGTTGTCGAGCACGGTCAAGGCCGGTACGACGCTCAGCTCCTGGTCCACGAGCGCCACGCCCGCGCGCTGAGCGGCCTGGCGGCTGCGCAGCTCGACCGTCTCACCGCCGATCACGATGCGACCGCGGTCGGGCGCGAGCTGCCCGGACAGCATCTTCACCACCGTGCTCTTGCCTGCGCCGTTGTGGCCGCACAGGCCGTGGATCTCGCCGACGCCCACGGTGAAGGAGACCTCCCTGACCGCGGGGACGCCGTTGAAGGCGCGGGCCAGCCCCTCGACGCGGACCGGGGGGCCGCCGGTCGCTGATGGGCTCATGCGTGGCTGCACTGCTCGGCGAACCGGCTCACGTTCGCGGCGGTGACCCGCTCCTCCTGGACGGTCTCGCTGCGCGGCGGGTTCTTGCCCGTCAGATACCGAACGACGTAGTCGGCGGTCTGCTCGGCGATGGTGCCCGGGTCCTCGGTGGCCGTGCCGTACAACTCGCCTGCCTTGATGGAGTCGATGCCGGCCTTGAAGCAGTTGCTGCTGGTGACGATCAGGCCGTCCTTGCCGCCGATCGCGAAGCCGGCCTGCTTGGCCGCCTGGATGATCGGCAGGGCCATGTAGTCCGCCATGCCGTACGCGGCCTGCACCCCGTCCTTGCCGTGCTTGGCCAGGAGTTGCTGGGCGATGGAGCCGGAGAGCTGGGGATCCCAGTTGGCGTCCTGCTCCTCGACGACCTTGTACTGCGGCGTGGTGGCCAGGACCTTGGTGAAGCCTTTCATGCGGTGCTGGGTCACGAGCATGGACTTGGTGCCGGTGAGGACGATGATGTTGCCGGAGTCGCGGCCCTGAGCCTTGAGGCCCTCGATGATGTTCTGCGCGGCGAACTCGCCGAGCTTCTCGTTGTCCGAGAGCACCGACATGACCTCGTCCGCCACCGCCGGGTCGGGCGGGCCGTCGAAGGCGAGCACCGGGACGCCGGCGGCTTTGGCCTTCTTGATCGGCACCGCCATCGCCGTGGTGTCGATGATCGCGACCACGATCAGGTCCGGCTTCTGCGCCACGGCCTGGTTGAACTTCTGGACCTGGGTGCCCGGGTCCATCGTCGTCATGTCGCCGACCTGCACGCCGGTGGGTGCCAGACGCTCGGTGAAGACCTTGTTGAAGTAGGCGCCCCACGGGTTGCTGTTCCCGTAGCCGACCAGGGCGATCGTCTTGCCCGAGAGCGACGTCGCGGAGGCGCCGCCGGACGGCGGTGCGGCGGCCTGGCCGGCGCAGCCGGTCGTCAGGAGGGTGAGTGCGAGCGTGCCGGCGGCGAGAGCGGTGCCGCGGGATCTGGTGCGGAACATGGCTTTCCGACCCTTCGACGTGGTGGGTCTTGCGGCGGCGTGGAACGGCAGGTCACAGGAGTCGTGCGAAGCCGGCCATCTCCTGCGCCGGGTCGAGGACGGGTTGGAGGACCAGCTCGTCGATGCCGGAGGCTTCGAGGGTGGCGATGCGTTTGACCAGGTCGTCGCCGGTGCCGACCAGGCCGAGCTTGTCGACCAGGGAGGGGACTATCAGGTCGCGGTCCTGGGGATAGATCCGGCCGAGGTAGTTCTCGTACAGCCGGAAGTGGCGGTCGTCGGCGGTGGCGGTCGTGCCACGCCGGTCGAGGAGCCGCTGCACCGCGTCGAGTTCCTCGGGTTCCAGCCCTTCCCTGAAGGCGGGGTTGTCCGCGGCGAAGGTGAGCAGCGCCATGGCGATGTGGCCCATGGAGTCACGGGCGAGGTCGCCGTAGGGGTTCTCGCCTTCGGCGAGGATGTGCATCGAGGTCATCACGTACGAGGTGGTCGGCGTCCGCACGCCGGCCTCGGCGGCGGCGGAGTCGTGCGCCTCGACGAACGCCTGCCAGGTCGCCGGGTCGAGCAGACCGAACGAGATGGTCCCGGCGCCTCGGCGGCCCGCGATGCGAGCGGCCTCGAGTCCGAAGGCGGCCACGACGAACTCGATCGGGTCCTCGGTGTTGACGTGGTCGCCGACGTGCAGGAAGCGCACCTCGCGGGTGCGGTCACCCTCGCTGTACTCGGTGGGGCGGCCGGCGGTGAGGTCCTGGAGTTGCCGGGTGAAGCGCTCCAGTGTGGCCATCGTGGTGGGCTTCATGCCCAGGGTGCGCCGGGCGGTGTTGCCGGTGCCGACGCCGCAGATGATCCGGCCGGGCGCGAGGGCGTTGAGGCTGCTGAGGGCCGCCGCGCTCGCGGGGGCCGAACGCAGGGCCGGCGAGGTGACGCCGACCCCGAGCCGGATGCGGCTGGTCGCCTTGGCGCACAGGGCCAGACCGACGAACGGGTCTCCGTTGACCATCGGCGTGTCGTAGACCCAGAAGCTGTCGTACCCGAGTTCCTCGGCCTTGGCCGCCAGATCCTCTACCCCTGGTTTCGCCGTGACCACGATGCCCTTGCGCATACCGCATCTCCTCGATTGCGAGCCAGGACGTACTTACTGAGCGCATAGTTACTGAGCAGCCGAGGAGGTGTCAAGATGTGCGCGTGGACGTTCAGCGGGACGGTAATGTCGGCGCGTCAAGGTGAGCACGGGGAGGATCGGGGATGGTCGCGAAGCGTCGCGGCCCACGGCGGGGTGGCAATCCCCCGCTCGTGCGGCTGGACGAACCGTCCGACAAGCTCTGGGACGCGGACCTCTCTGACGTGGCCAAGGCCCTGCTGGGCTCCGCCGTGCTCTGTTTCGCCGAGAAGGGGTTCCAGGCCACGACGACACGCGACATCACGGCCAAGGTCGGACTGACCCCCGGCGCCTTGTACGTGCACTTCGCCACCAAGGAGGAGGTGCTGTTCGAGATCGTGCGCAGCGGTCACCTCCGGGCCCTGGAGGCTCTGCGGGCGGCGCTGCCCGCCGACGGCGACCCGGAGACCTGCCTGCGCCGGGCGGTCGCGGCGTTCGTGGAGTGGCACGCCGAGCACCACACCGCGGCGCGCGTGTGCCAGAACGAGCTGACGCCGCTGTCCCCCGAGCACTATGCGGAGATTCGTGAGCTGCGCGCCCAGTTCAACACCATCTTCCGGGACGCGGTGCGCCGGATCGTCGACGGCGCGACGGCGGACCCGGACGATGTCAGCCGCCTGGCACGGTCGATCCTGTCGCTGGGAGTGGATCTGGTCCGCTGGTATCGGCTGGGCGGCACCGACACTCCGGCCTCGCTCGGCGCCTTCTATGCCGACCTGGCCGTCCACATGACCGCCGCCGTCCGCAACCGGCGCCCCACCAGCGCGTAAGGCTTCTGTCGTCGCCGCACGCTTGACAAGTGTCGCGTCATTACTAACTATGCGCTCAGTAAGTGATGAGCTTTCTCCGTCCAGGAAGTCGGGCTCCAGAAAGGCTGTCGACGCGATGTACGGCTTGATGCAGGAGCACGCCTTGGCCCTCCCCCTCGTCTTCCGCCGGGTGGAGCAGTATTTCGGGCACAAGCGGGTGGTGACCGGTCGCGTCGACGGCGAGAGCGCTGTGACGTGGGCCGACGTCTGCGCGCGTACGCGGCGGCTGGCGGCCGTCCTGGACCGGCTCGGCGTCCCCAGCGGCGCCCGGGTCGGCACGTTCGGCTGGAACAGCCAGCGGCACGTCGAGTTGTACCTCGCGGTGCCGTGCACCGGCCGGGTCCTGCACACGATCAACCATCGGCTGTTCCACGAGCAGATCCGCCACATCGTCGACGATGCCGCCGATGACGTGCTCTTCGTCGACCGGTCGCTGCTGCCCACGGTGTGGCCACTGGCCGAGTCCTTCAGGAGCCCGCGGCACGTGGTGGTCATGGACGACGGCGCCGACGTGCCACTGCCCGACGATCCCCGGATCGTCGGCTACGAGGCGCTGCTCGCCGAGGTCAGCCTCTTCGACGGGGAGTTCTCGATCGCGGACGAGAACACCGCGGCGGCGCTCTGCTACACCTCCGGCACCACGGGCAACCCGAAAGGGGTCCTCTACAGCCACCGGTCGATGGTCCTGCACGCCCTGCTGCTGCTCATGACCGACACCTTCGGGATCAGCGAGCGCGACGTAGTGATGCCGGTCGTGCCGATGTTCCACGTCAACGCCTGGGGGTTCCCGTACGCCGCGATGTTGTGCGGGGCGGACCTCGTCCTGCCCGGACCGGCGATGCGGCCCGCGGAGCTGATCTCGCAGATGGAGCGGCACCGCGTCACCTTCACCGGCGCGGTGCCCACGGTGTGGCGTGGCCTGGAGCCGCTGCTGGCCGACCACGACCTGTCCAGCCTGCGGATGATCGTCTGCGGGGGCGGCGCCGTCGACGACGCACTGTCGCGCTCCTACCAGCAGGCCATCGGGATTCCCCTCACCAATGCCTGGGGGATGACGGAGACCAGCCCGGTGGTGACGGTGCCGCGGCTGGCGACCGTACACGACGATTTGGACCCGGACGCGCAGCGCGCGGTCATCGGCTCCCCCGGCCTCGCGGTGCCGCTCACCGAGCTCCGGGTGATCGGCGACGACGGTACGGAGGTCGCCTGGGACGGCAGCACGCCGGGCGAGTTGCAGGCGGCCGGCCCCACCATCGCCGCCCGCTACGTGGGCGAGGAGCGGCCAGGCCCGGCGTTCACCGACGACGGGTGGCTCAGGACCGGGGACGTCGCCACCATCGACGGTCACGGTTACGTGCGCATCGTCGACCGGACCAAGGACCTGGTGAAGTCCGGCGGTGAATGGATCCCCTCGGTCGAGCTGGAGGGCGCCATCATGGCCGACCCCCGGGTCGCCGAGGCCGCGGTGATCGGCGTGGAACACCCCCGCTGGGGCGAACGCCCCGTCGCCTACGTGGTCCCCAAGCCCGGCACCGGCCTCACCGCCGACGACGTGCGCGAGCACCTGACCTCACACGTCGCCCGCTGGTGGATCCCCGAGCAGGTGATCTTCATCTCCGAGATCCCGAAGACGGCGACCGGGAAGTTCGCCAAACGGCAGTTACGCCTTCAGCACCAGCACGACATCCCCCCTGAGGAGTGAGCGAACATGCCCATTCAGCCTCGACTCATCGTCACCGGCCGGGAGCCCGACGGGACCTCGGTGTTCGTCACCGACCGGCCCGCCGAGCCGATCTCCGTCGGAGCCATCCCCGGCTCGGACTTCTTCCTGATGTGGGGCACCGAGGACGGCGGGGCCACGGTCGGCACCGGGCCACGGCAGCCGCGACTCTTCCCCTTCTTCCCCGGCACCGGCGGCACCCGCGTCCTGTTCCTGCGCTGGGCACCCGAATCCGCCGCCCCTGAGCGGCTCGGCGACCCCGACCGGCTCGCCGCCGAGGCGGCCGGGAAGCTGCCCGGGCTGATGGACGTGTTCGAGCCCGACGACCCCGGCATGCACACCACCGACACCGTCGACTACGGCATCTGCCTGGAAGGCGAGTTGCACCTGGAGCTGGACGACGGCAAGGAGGTCAAGCTGACTCCCGGCGCCTGCGTGGTCCAGCAGGGCACCCGCCACGCCTGGCACAACCGCGGCGACCGGCCCGCGCTGATGTGTTACGTGCTCGTCGGGGCCGACCGCGCATCCTGATCTCCGAACGGCGGCGGCAGGCGTCCCCTGTCGCTCCCGCGTTCCCGCTCCCGGAAGGCCGCCTGTGGACCGACTGTTGTTCGACGACGACCACGATCTGTTCAGAGCCGCCGTGACCGCGTTCGCCTCCCGCGAACTGCTGCCCCACCAGGAGCGTTTCGCCGCCGAGCGACGCATCGACCGGGCCGCCTGGCGCGCGGCCGGCGAGCAGGGCGTCCTCGGCCTGGAGGTGCCCGAGCGGTTCGGCGGCGGCGCGGCGGGGGACTACCGCTTCAACGCGGTCGCCTGCGAGGAGCTCGCGAAGGTGGGCATGGCCGTCGCGTCCTGCTTCAGCATCCACTTCGACGTGATCGCCCCGTACCTGGTGGATCTCGCCACCGCCGAGCGGCAGGCTGAGTGGCTGCCCCGCTTCTGCTCCGGCGAGCTGATCACCGCCATCGCGATGACCGAACCCGGCGGCGGCTCCGACCTCGCCGCGATCAGGACCACCGCACGCCGCGACGGCACGGACTGGATCATCAACGGCGGGAAGACCTTCATCACCAACGGGCACAGCGCCGATCTCGTCCTGGTGGCCGCGAGCACCGACGCGCGGCGCGGCGCCAAGGGGATCACCCTCTTCGCCGTCGAGGCCGGTACGCCTGGATTCGAACGCGGACGCAAGCTGGACAAGATCGGCCAGCCGGAGGCCGACACCGCCGAGCTGTCCTTCACCGACGTGCGCGTGCCGGCCGCGAACGTCATCGGCGAGATCGACCGCGGCTTCGTCCACATGATGGAGCGCCTGCCGCAGGAACGCCTCGGCGCGGCGGTCTCCAACATCGCCCACGCGGCTCAGATCCTCACCGAAACGCTCGCCTACACCCGCGACCGCACGGCGTTCGGGCAGCCGATCGGGTCCTTCCAGCACAACAAGTTCCTGCTCGCCGAGCTGGTCACCCGCATCGAGGTGGCGCGGGCGTACGTCGACCACTGCGTCCGTCTGCACGTCGAGCGGGGTCTGGGCACGGCTGACGCCGCGAAGGCCAAATGGTGGTCCGCCCAGGTGCAGAACGACGTGCTCGACGCCTGCGTGCAACTCCACGGTGGGTACGGTTACATGACCGAGTACCGCGTGGCGCGAGCCTGGGCCGACGCCCGGGTCACCAAGATCTGGGCCGGCTCCAACGAGATCATGAAGGAGCTCATCGGCCGCGACCTCGGTCTCTGACGGTGACCAGGTCGCTCTCGTAGGCGGCGATCACCAGCTGGGCGCGGTCGCGGGCGTGCAGCTTGGCCAGCAGCTGGCCGATGTGGGTCTTCACGGTGGCCATGCTGACGATGAGGTGTTCGGCGATCTCGGTGTTGGACAGCCCCTGGCCGATGAGCTTGAGCACCTCGCGTTCCCGTGCCGTGATGCCGCTCAGGGAGCGGGCCGACCGTTGCCGAGGGTCCGGCTGCCGGGCGAACTCCCCGATGAGGCGCCGGGTCACGGAGGGCGCGAGCAGCGCCTCGCCACCCGCCACGACCCGGATCGCGGAGAGCAGGTCGCCGGCCGGGGTGTCCTTGAGCAGGAAACCGCCGGCGCCCGCGCGCAGCACCGAGAAGACGTAGGCGTCCAGGTCGTAGGTGGTCAGGATCAGCACCTTCACGCCTACGGTCGCCGGGGCGCCGCAGATCCGCCTTGTCGCCTCGATCCCGTCGAGCTCGGGCATCCGGATGTCCATCAGCACGACGTCCGGCCGGAGCTCGGTGGCCCGCTCGACGGCCTGCAGCCCGTCCCCGGCCTCGCCGAAAACCCGGATCCGCCTCCTGGGCTGGGGCATGACCTGCGAAGACGGAAACGAATGCCCCGAGCCGCCGGTCACCCTGCGGGAGCTGGACAGCGAGATCATCCCCGACAAGCGGTGCACGGGCATCGACGCCGCGGGCGACATCTGCTCCGCCCACCCCACCAAGAAGGCGCAGAGCCGCATCCTCGACTCCGGCGGCCCCATGGTGCGCAAGATCAGGGCACGCTGGGAGCTGGTCGGCGTCACCAGCCGCGACGGCAACGAGAAGACCGACCCGAGCTGCGTCGGACCCGGGGTGTGGACCGACGCCGCGGCCTACAAGGGCCGGATCAGGCGAACGGCCGGCATCGGAGCGCCCTGCCCCATGGCAGTCGTGGGCCGCGACAACTGACGGCCTGGAGTGGGCGACCGACGAGCCTGCTCGGGGCAAGGCGATCGGGAGCTACGCGAATTCCGGGGTAGGAGAAGGGCTTAGGCGCTGCACGCATTCGGGGGAAATCGTGACAGAGCAGAGGCCGACAAGCCGGTTGGGGGCGATGCCGCCACGCGTGTGGCTGGCGCTCGTTCTTCTGGTGCTGGCGATCGTCTTCATCCTGCAGAACCGGCAGGACGCGGTCATCCAGTTGTTCATGATCGTGGTGACCGCCCCTTTGTGGATCACTCTGGTGGTCTGCACCGCCATCGGGATCCTGATCGGTGCGCTGATCGGCCGCCGGGGCGGAAAGGGACGATAGCCCGGCCGGCTCGGGGTCCCCGGGAAATGATCGCCGGCCGTCCGTGTCGCTGCCCTTCCGCCGGTGTGACGGGCTCGGATACTCGATGGCATGCTGAGCGGACTTCGAGAGCGGGTGCTCCCCGAGGCCCAGCGCCGCCCCTGGGAGGAGCTGACCGAGAGCCTGGACCTGTCCTCCGGGGACGTTCGCGCGAAACGCTCGGCGTTCTGGACGATGCTGACCCTGTCGGCGGTCATCGCATCGGCCGGCGTGCTCACCGACTCGACGGCCACCGTGATCGGCGCGATGATCATCGCTCCGCTGGCCACACCGATCATGGGAATCGCACTGGCTGCGGTACGGCACCGCAGCCAGGGGGCGATCGGTTTCGTGCTCCTCGGCGGCCTGCTGGTGATCGCCACGGGGATGGCGTTCTCGGCGCTCCTGCCCGCTTCCTACGAACTGCTCACCAACGGCCAGATCGCCGGACGCACCTCCCCCAAGCTGATGGACCTGGTGGCCGCGCTGGCCACCGGCCTGGCCGGGGCCGTGGCCCATGCCCGCCGAGATGTCGCCGCCGTGCTGCCGGGTGTGGCCATCGCCATCTCCCTGGTCCCCCCGCTGGCCGTTGCCGGCGTGTGCCTCGGCCGGGGCGCGGGCTGGCTGGCACTCGGCGCGCTGGTGCTCTTCCTGTCGAATCTGCTGGCTCTCGTGCTCGGCGGCATCGTGGTGTTCTCGGCGACGGGTTACGCCAGTGAGGCCGGCGCCCTGGCCGGCCGAAGCCGCCGGCGGACCCGTCTCACGCTGAGCCTGCTGCTGGTCCTGGTGGTGGTGCCGCTGTCCGCCAACACCGTTGTCAGCTGGCTGCTGACGGCCTGGAGCGCACAGGCCAGGGCGGTGGCCGCCGACTGGATCTCCATCGTGCCGCACTCGTCGGTCGCCGGTGTCGACTTCGTCTCCCGGGAGCTGCGCATCCGCGTACGGACGCCGGGTGATCTACCGCCGATCCCCGAACTCCTCAGCGCCCTCCACGGCCGGATCCCGGACTGGGTGCCGATCGTCATCGAGAGCACGCAAGGACGCACGATCCAGGCAGGCCGGGTGGGTGCTCCCACGTGAGGGTTCGCCCGTCCTCGCTGACCAGTGACGCACCCGGCACGGTGAAAGAGATGTCCACGGGCGGGTGAAGGTACCGGCTCGCACGGGCGGACACGTACTGTCAGCGGGAATGCCGGGTTCATGGCAGACCTTCCCTTTCAGGACCGGGCGGACTTCGATGCCGCCGACCGCGGGTTCCTGGCCGCGCTCGACCCCGCAGTGATCAGATCGGCCGATGGCCGGGTCGTGTGGGACACCGATGCGTACGGCTTCCTGCAACAGGAGTGCCCGGACACCGCGCATCCCAGCCTGTGGCGGCAGGGACAGTTGTGCGTCAAGCAGGGTCTGTACGAGGTGACCGACGGCATCTACCAGGTACGCGGCCTGGACCTGTCGAACATGACCCTGATCGAGGGCGACAGCGGCGTCATCGTGATCGACCCGCTGCTGTCGGTCGAGTGCGCGGCCGCCGGGCTGAAGCTCTATCGCGACCAGCGCGGAGAGCGCCCCGTCATGGCCGTCATCTACACGCACTCCCACGCCGACCACTTCGGCGGGGTACGCGGCGTCACCGACGGCAACGTGCCCATCCTGGCCCCGGCCGGCTTCATGGAACACGCGGTGGCGGAGAACGTCTACGCCGGCACCGCGATGAACCGCCGCGCCACCTTCATGTACGGCCCGGACCTGCCCCGCTCACCGGAGGGACAGATCGGCACCGGGCTGGGCATGACCACCTCGACCGGCACCATCTCCCTGATCCCGCCCACCAAGGACATCACCCGCACCGGGCAGGAGGAGACCCTGGACGGGGTACGGATCGTCTTCCAGCTCACCCCGGGCACCGAGGCGCCGGCGGAGATGAACTTCCTCATCCCCGATCGCCGGGCGCTGTGCATGGCCGAGAACGCCACGCACAACCAGCACAACATCCTCACGCTGCGCGGCGCGGTGGTCCGCGACACCCGCACCTGGGCGCGCTACCTCACCGAGGCGATCGCCCTGTTCGCGGACGAGGCCGACGTCGTCTTCGCCTCACACCACTGGCCGACGTGGGGCGGACAGAACATCGTCACCTTCCTGTCGCAGCAGCGCGACATGTACACCTACCTGCACGACCAGACGCTGCGGATGATGAACCAGGGCATGACCGGCACCGAGATCGCCGAGGCGATACGGATGCCGCCCGCTCTGGAGCAGGCGTGGCACACCCATGGCTACTACGGCTCGGTCAGCCACAACGTCAAGGCCATCTACCAGCGCTACCTGGGCTGGTTCGACGGCAACCCCGCCCACCTGTGGGAGCATCCGCCGGTCGAGCAGGCCCGTCGCTACGTCGAGTGCATGGGCGGACGCGAGGGCGTCCTTTCCTACGCCCGCCGCTTCCTCGACGAGGGCGACCTGCGCTTCGCCGCCTCCCTGCTCAACCACGCCGTCTTCGCCGACGAGAACGACCGCCAGGCGCGCACGATGCTGGCCGAGGTCTACACCCGGCTGGGCCACGGCGCGGAGAACGGCACCTGGCGCAACTTCTACCTGGTCGCCGCCCTGGAACTGGCCGGTGACGTCGTCGCCGCCAACCTCGACACCACCTCGCCGGAGATGCTCGCGGCCCTGAGCGTGGACCAGATCTTCGACTCCCTCGCCATCCGCGTCAACGGGCCCCGGGCGTGGAACGAGAACCTGACCATCGACTGGCACCTGACGGACCTGGACCAGCACCATCGCACCACGCTGTCCAACGGCGCGCTCATCCAGCAGGCCGATCCGCGACCGCGGCGGGCGGACCTGACACTCACGCTCACCAAACAGCGACTGCTCGGCCTGCTCACCGGTGAAGCCGCCGACGGCATCCAGCACGAAGGCGACATGAACGTCCTGAACCGCCTGACCGCACTGCTGGACGACCCGGCCCCCGCGTTCGCGATCGTGACCCCGTAAGGGCTGGGGTGAGCTCACCCCCAGCCCTACGCCAGCAGGCCGCCGGGCCGTGCCCGGCCGGTGCGCGGCTCTGGGTCAGGCGCGTAGCTCTTTGGCCTCGCGGCCGTGCACGATCAGGGCGTACAGGACCAGCACGTCCACCGCGATGACCGCCAGCGACCACCACGGGTTCACCCCGATCCAGGTGAGCTGGGTCATCGCGTTCAGCATGACCAGCACCACGGCGAGCACGCGCGCCCACGTCTGGCCGACGCTCACGGCGAGCCCGGTGAGAAGGAGCACCACTCCGAAGATCAGGTGCAGCCATCCCCAGGTGGACACGTCGAAGAGCAGCAGCCGCAGCGGCGTGCGGATGTAGACGTCGTCGTTGATGATCGCGTACAGGCCGCCGATGACATTGAAGACGCCCGCTATGATCATGAGCATCGCGGCGAACCAGATCCAGCCGACCCAGCCGGTCGCCCGTCCCGCGTGATGGTAGGTCATCGAAATCTCCCGCTTGAGCTCTGACTTTCGTCGTACTCGGTTCCGTCACGCTCGAGGCGCTTCCTGGTTCCTGCCCTGCCCAGACAGACGCGACGAAAGCGGCATACATCCACTTGTGGGGATAGCCTGGCGCCTGGTTTACCGGTGCTCAGAAGTGGTTGAGCTTGACGCTGTCCTACGGCATTGAAAACACTCGAAACGACATGGGCCTCGTTCGCGTTGAGGCCAGGGTCCAGCTCGGCCTGCGGCAGCGGCCGGGTGTCGTCATCCGCGCAGGCACCCGAGGCATCCATGAGATACCGCTGCACCCGCTCAGATAAATGCACGATCAACCCAAGAGTGAGTAAGGCGTCTGGGAGCGCTGCCGGTCGAATTCACCCCCGGCTGTCGCAGCTGAACACCATCGCGGTGCTCACCCCGTCGGCTGCCATTCGGCCTCCATCCAGGCCGTGTCGTCGTTGGTCAGCGCTTCGACGCGCACGCCCGGCGTGGCCGGTGCCGGCACGTCGATCTCGCCGCAGTCGGCGACCACGCTGACCGACACCAGGGTGGCGCTGCCCACGACCGTGACGCGCGCCCGGGTGGCCGCGGTGGCGAGGACGACGAGTACCGCTTCGGTGAGGTCCCGCCTGACCGCCACCGGCGGCGTCGGCCACTGACCGCGTGAGTCCAGCTCCACCACGACGCCCTTACGGTCCGCCACGTCGATGCAGTGACGCAACTCGTGCAGCAAGGGGTTGGCGGCCGTGTCGGACTCGGCGAACAGCCGACGCATGCGGGCCGCCTCGATGGCGCAGCTCCGTTGGACCAGCGGGTTCTCCGGGCGAAGTGAACCGTCGGCGAGCCCCTCCAGCAGCGGCACCGTGGTCGCCGACAGCTCGGCGAAGCGCTGCTGCCTGCGGCGGTGCGATTCGGCGACGACGGCTTCCGCGACGCGTACCTGCTCGATCTCCCTGCGCGCGGCCACCGCCGCCGCGCCGAGACTGCGCAGCACGGTCGCCACCACCGCCAGGCACAGCGGGAAGCCGATCACCGTGACCGACCCGGTCGCGAACCGGGCCAGCGAAGCCCGGGTGGGCTCCTCGAACAGGAGCAGGTTGAGCAGCGCGGTGAGCTCGTGGGCCAGCAGGAACATCGCCGCGGCACGCAGCGGGCGGTCCAGCATCACGACGAGGCCAGCCCAGTTGGCCGCGCCGAAGATCCAATCCTCACTGGTCGACGTGCGTCCGTCCGGCAGGGTCGCGTACGACAGCATGGACGCGGCGAGCACGACCGCGATGGCCGGGCCGCGCAAGCGGCCCCACGAACGCCCGCGGACGAGCAGCGCGGCCTCTGTGAGCAGCACGGCGCCGAGCGCCGCGAAGGCGCCGAACTGCGCGAGCGGCGTGTCATAGGAGTCGAGGTGGCGCACCAGGTTGGTGAGCCCGAGCCCGCACGCGACCGCCATGGCGACGACCAGCGTCGCGACCCGCAGGCCGCGCCGCAGCTGCGCCCGCGTCGACTCCTCGACCGCGTCACTCGCAACGGCCCAGCTCGCACCCGCCACGCCGCTCGACCCGGCGACGTGCATCACGGCGTCACCCCCGGCGTCACCCACGGCGACCTCACGAGCAGCGGCCTCACGAACAGTCGCCTCACTCGCGGCTCTGTCACTCGCGGTCATGTCACTCGCGGTCGGGTCACTCATCGGCGGCGCGCCATTCGAGCCGGACCTGAGTCCCCTCGCCGACGGCGGAGGCGATCGTTGCCGTGCCGCCGACGCTCTCCATCCTGCCGCGGATGGACTCGCGTACGCCGCGCCGGGTCCCCGGCACGTCGTGCGGTGAGAACCCCCGCCCCTGGTCGGCGATGTCGAGGCGGAGCGCCCGCGCGTCGCCTCGGAGCCGGACGGTCGCGCGGGTGGTGCCCGAGTGGCGGCGCACGTTGGTGAGAGCCTCGCCCGCCGCGTCGGTGATCGTCCTGGCGACGCCGAACGGGAGGGGAAGCCGCTCGGGGCCGTCGAAGTCCACGGTCAGGTGGGTGACGGCGAGATCAGCACGCAGCAGGTCGACGAGGTCGGCCTCCTCGGGCGCCCGCCCGCCGACGGAACGCAACCTGCCCAGGTCGCGCCGTGCCTGCGGGGCCAGCCAGCCGGCGTCCGAGCTCACCTGTCCCGTGCCGACCATCAGCAGGGTCGTCGCCGCCGTGTCGTGCAGCGAGTTGACCTGCTCGCGCTCCTCGGCGCGGACGGCCGCGGCCACCAGGGCCTCCCCGCGTGCTCGCAGGGCCTCGGCCGCCATCAGGTCGGCCCGTTTCGCCGCATGGCGGACGAGGGTCCAGGCCGCTCTGGAGAGCGCGGCGGCCGGTACCGCCCACATCGTGCCCGTGACCAGGCTCGCGTCGACGCCCCACGCCCCCGCCGCCATGAGGAGCGCCACCGCCCCGCCGCCGGCGGCGATCGCGGCCGCGCCGCCCACCGCCGTCGAGGTGTGCCACTGATAGGTCACGCAGGCGAAGGTGACCAGCAGCCGCAACCACCCCGTGTTCCGGTCCTCCACGGCGTCGGTCCAGAAGCTGCTGCTGAACAGTCCCAGCAGGACGACCACGTCGAAGGGGACGAGCGCGCTGCCCCGCCCCGCCCGCAGCCACCACGCGAACCCACAGGTCCAGACCGCCGCGACGCCGACCACGACCGCGGTGCTCGCCAGGTGCTCGGCCGGGGCCCGGAACAGGGCGATAGCGCAGATCGGCACCAGCGTCGCCAGGCGCACCGCGGAGGCGTACCCGCGGCCGAAGCGCAGCAGCAGCCCCACGGCTTCCCCTGCCAACCGACACCTCTCGAACCACCCACGCCTCTGTCCGGCACGCAGCCTAACGTCTCCCTCATCCGGAAATGTCGTGACTTGTGAAATACAACGCGGGAGGGCGGACGGGACACCTCGGCCATGAGCCCGGCCTTGGCTCGCGCCGTCGCATCGGTCTCGTGAGCAGGAGATCTTGATGAGGAGCGCCGCCGGGCGTACTTTTTGGCCATGGTCGAGGACGAACCCGGACAGCGTTTACTCGGGCACCCGGCGGTGACCGAGTGCGTCGTGGTCGAGGGCGAGCAGATGATCGCCTACGTGGTCGCCGGCGACGGCGAGCAGCCCAGGGAGTTCCTGGCCGAGCTGGTGCCGCTGCGCCGGCTGCCCGACGTGGTGGCGGTGATACCTGTGTTGCCGCGCACGGCTGAGGGCGCGATCGACGTCGCGGCGCTGCCCCTTCCGGTCGTCGAGGGGCAGCGACCTACGGGCGGCAAGGGCGGCTTCGCAACAGCGGGGAGCGGTTCGCTGATGATCGGCGGCACGCTCCTGTTCGGCTTCCTCGCCTCTGCTACCACCAACGTATTCTGGCCCTTTTCCACTGATTTGTCCGGTGTGCCACTGCCCTGGGCGGCGCTGTTCTTCGGGCTCTACCTGTTCGAGTGGGCCTCGTTCGGGCTGGGCGTGATGGTTCTGCTGCGGGGCCGCCCGGCGCTGGCCCGGCTGGGCCGCTCCGCACCACTGACCACATCGGCCTGGCTGGCGCTCACCTGGCTGCTGGTGGCGTGGTGGCCGCAGGACAATCTGTACCGGCTGGCCGCCAAGACCGACTGGCCGCGACAGGCGGCCCTCGTCTACGGCTTCAACGTCACCCTCATGATCGCCACAGCGGTGCTCCTCGTCTTCGTCGCCGGTCGACGGCGGTGACCACGTGTTCGGAGCTGTACCGGGTGAACATCGTGCCGAGCGCCTCGTTGGCGGTCCGCATGGCCCGCTCTGCCTCGTCCAGCTCCCGAAGCGTCCGGGAGGCGAGCGCGATCCCCAGGTAGGGAAAGGGGTCGAGCGCGGCGGTCGGAATGGTGACCAGGAGAATCGTGCCGAGTTCCGCGCATCGTCCGGCCAGCCGCGTGACGTGCTCACGCAGCGCGGTCGACGGCAGGCGGGCGCCCAAGGGCAGACAATCCAGGGTACGCACCACATGCCCGGCGCCATGCAGGCGATCCAGCGCCACCTGAAGGGTGAAGGCCACGGCGGGACCGGTGAGCCGCAGGTTGATCTCGGTGGGCACCAATGGTCCCGCCCGGTCGGCTACGAAGTCCACGTCGTACCAGCCGCGGTAACCGTAGGAGGCCAGTGCCGTGCCCACGGCGGCGCCGAAGCCGGCTGCGGTCCGCACCTGCTCGGCGGGGAGTGCGCCAGGGCCGATTGTGACGCCCTGGTAGCGGGTGCCGTCGATCGTCATCGCACCCGTACCGACCGGGTGCACCCGCCCGTCCGCTGCGACGACGGCGTCGTACGTGGGGTTGGCGACGCCCGCGATGTACTCCTCCAGCAGAAGACCGCGCACCCTCCGGGGCGGCGGGGTCGTGGTCACGATCCGGGTGCCCACGCCGCCCACCCCGTACTCCGTCTTGAGCACATAGGGCATGGCCGCCCCTCGCAACTCGCGGCGTGATCCGACCCGGCGCTGTGCCGCGATCCGGATTCCCGGCCGGCCTGGAGCCAGCTCACGGAAGAGCTCATGGGAGCCGCGCTTGGACTCGAAGCGGCGGATGCAGTCCAGCACCCCGGCAGGAGCGGGCCGGATGCGGTCGAATGCGGGCGTGTGACCCCAGGCCAGCACCGTCGCCTCGGAGGAGATGAGCTCTGGCCGGCCGGCGAGGGCCGCCGACACCTGCCCGTCCGCCGCCAGCCCCCCGCACACTCTCAGCTCGCCCCAGCCCAACGTTTCGGACAGGTGCCGGATCCACCACTCCGGTACGGGCAGCGGCAGCACGACGAGGCCAGGCCGGGGACTGGCGAAGGCCGCCAGGCAGGAGTAGTGATCGCGCCCCGCCGAGATGCCGCCGAAGGCGGAGTTGTACTCGGCGACATTGCCGACATGGATGGCAGGCAAGCCCCCCGTCCAGGCGCTCACCCACGACGGCTCGGCGCTCGCCAGGCTCGTCACCGGGCCGCGGCCTCTACGGCTTGCGTACGATCCCGCACCACTGGTCGACCTCGGCCGGCAGGCCGCCGTCCCATTCGGGCTCGGGACGCCACCGTGAGCACGAGACCCACCCCGGCTCCACCACCTCCAGGCCGGTGAAGAACTCGGCGATCCGCTCGGGGGTGCGCAGCTTCAGCTTGGGCTGGGCGTCGATGTTCCACACGCGCACCGCCTCGGCGGTGGTCTCGCCGTTGACCGCCGTGGTGGTGTTGGCCACCGCGATGTAGCTCCCGGACGGCACCGCCGCCAGTAACCGGTCGATGATCCGCTGGAGCTCGTCGTCGTCACCGATGAAATGCATGACGCCCAGCAGCATGATCGCCACCGGCTGGGAGAAGTCCAGCGTCTTGGCCGCCTGCCGCAGGATGTTGTCCGGGTCGTGCAGGTCGGCATCGATGTAGTCGGTGGCGCCCTCTTCGGAGCTGGTCAGCAGGGCTCGCGCGTGCACCAGCACCAGTGGATCGTTGTCGACGTACACGATCCGCGACTCGGGGGCCGCCTGCTGCGCGACCTCATGGGTGTTGTCCTGGGTGGGCAGTCCGGTGCCGATATCAAGGAATTGCCGGATCCCCACCTCGGTGGTCAGGTACCGCACAGCCCGGCCCAGGAACAGCCGGTCGGCCCGGGCCAGCTCGATCACCACAGGGAAGATCTTGCGGACCCGTTCCCCAACCTCCCGATCCACCGGAAAATGGTCTTTACCGCCCAGCCAGTAGTTCCAGATCCGTGCCGTGTGCGGCACGTGCGACTGGAGCTTGTCCTCGGGCTCGTCGGCCATCATCAACCCTTCCACAACGGCAGAAGCCCCCAGAATGGGAGATTCCGAGTCTATGACTAGGGTGACGTCGGCCAGTGGGGGCCCGCAAGCGACTGCCGTAGATTCTTGGATCTTGGACAAGAAAGATCGTTCCCGTCCGTTGTCCCCCGTGCGAGCTACCCGAAAGTGTCCACTACGTGGTGACGATTACGGCATGGTTGATTCCGTAGCGTTTCCGGTGTGGCTGCGGCGCTTTGGGCGCTTCGGACCACACCGCCGTGCGAATCAGCTCACTGGAGGACATAATGCGAGGCAAGATCAAGGCATCTGTTGTGGCCGCGCTGTGCTGCACCATGGTCGGTGCGGGAGTCGCCGGCGGCGGGGCCGCATCTGCGGAGGAGTGGGACCCGTTCGCCACCACCACCGGGGCGGAGTGGGACCCCTTCGCCCCCACGGAGCGCAAGGACCCGATCTCCGGCACCAAGAAGATCAAGGTTGCCGGCAAGTCGGTGAACGTGTCCTGCTCGGGTGTCCCGAAGAGGGGCAAGCCGGTCGTCGTGCTGCTGCACGGAGCGGGTGACGGGGTGGACAAGCTGGCCGCCCTGCAGAAGACGCTGAGCAAGAAGAACCAGGTTTGCTCCTACGACCGGCTCGGCGCGGGAGCGAGCGACCAGCCGGACGGCCTGCAGAGCTTCGCCAGCACCGGGAAGATCCTGACCGGGGTGCTCGACCAGGTCGCGGGTGACCGTCCGGTCGTGCTGGCCGGGCACTCGCTGGGCGGGCTGATCGCCGCCAGGTACGCCCCCGAGCACCGGGACAGGGTCAAGGGGCTGGTCCTGATGGACGCCACGTCACCCACCATGGCCGCCGACATCATGCGGGCGATCCCCAAGTCCGCCACGGGCCCGGCCGCCGAGTTGCGGGCGCAGAACCTCGCGGTGTTCCAGGGGCAGAACCCGGAGAAGCTGGTCGTCCCCGACGGTAAGGTCCGTTCCGCCGGCAGGATCCCGGTGCAGGTGATCCAGCACGGCAAGCAGTACCTCGCGGCCATTCCCCAGTACGGGCCGCGCCTGGAGCGGGCCTGGGCCGCAGGCCAGCGCAAGTGGCTCGCGGTGTCCAGTCGCGCCAAGCTGAGCACGGCCAAGAAGAGCGAGCACTACATCTACGTCGACCAGCCCGAAGTCGCCGTCAAGGCCATCCAGCTCGTCGCCTCGCAGGCCACCCGCCGCTAGGCGACCGGCCGCCGGCATCCACTGAGGCTCCGCACGCCGGGGATGGCCGCGGGCCGAGGCAAGGAGCAGCGGTCGCTGATGGTGTCACGACGTAGTTTCCTCCGGGCGAATGGCGTGGTCCTCGCAGCCAACGGGCTCGGGATCACGCTTCCCGATCAGGCCGTCGCGCCTGAGCGCTGAACCGGCAGGGCTCATCGCCCGCGGACCAGTCTCAGGGTGACGAGTTCGAAGGGCCGCAGCCGCAGGGACACCGGCTCGCCTCCGGGGTGCGGGTCGGCCAGGGGGCGCTCCAGCAGGTCGGCCGGGATGGCGGCGGAGATCGGGAAGTTCGGGGTCAGGGTGGCCCTGGCGCGGGCGCCGCGCGACTCGTGGAAGCGTACGATCACGTCGCCGCTCTCGTCGTCGGCCAGCTTGACGGCGGTGACCACCACCGCGTCGTTGTCCAGCGTGACCAGGGGCGCCACCTCGGCGTCACCGGGAACGCGGCGCTCGGGCAGGTTGGCGAAGTGGCCCTCGCGCACCGCGTCCCCGATCGTCGCGCCCGGCACGAGCGCGTGGTGGAAGCGGTGCAGGCCCTGGTCGGTCTCCGGGTCGGGGAAACGTGGGGCGCGCAGCAGGGAGATCCGCACGGTGGTGGTCGTGCCCGAGTCGCCCGCCCGGACCGTACGGGTCACGTCGTGGCCGTAGGTGGCGTCGTTGACCAGCGCGACGCCCCAGTCCGGCTCTCCCACGTGCACGAAGCGGTGGTTGCACGCCTCGAACTTGGCCGCCTCCCAGCTCGTGTTGGTGTGGGTGGGGCGGTAGACGTGGCCGTACTGGCTCTCCGAGGCGTACCGCTCCGCGTGCACGTCCAGCGGGAAGGCCAGCTTGAGGAACTTCTCCGTCTCGTGCCAGTCGACCTCGGTGCGGATGTCGAGCCGCTTGGCGCCGGACGGGAGCGTGAGCACCTGGGTCACCGTGGAAGCGCCGAACGAGCGGACGACGCGGACCGAGCCCGGCTCGTCGCCCGGCGCCACCTCCTCGGCCTCGACCAGGTCGGTGACGGTGTTGCGGTAGAACTCGTCCACGTCCCAGGCGTCCCACATGTTGGGGAAGTCCGGGTGAATCTGGAGCAGGTTGGCCGTCTGGCCGGGCGCGACGGTCTCACGCTCGGCCGCGAGGTCGAACGCGGAGACCACCAGTCCCCGCCCGTCGATCTCCACTCTCAGCAGACCGTTGTCCAGCACATGGCCGCCGTCCTCGCGTGCCGTTCGCCCGCTGGCACCGGACCCGTCCGCTCGTGCGGCTCCTCCGGCCGGGACGGCGGCGCGGGTGTGCGGCGCGGAGTTGAAGACGACGACGCCGCCGGAGGGGGGCCCGGCCAGGGCTCGCTGGGCGGCGTCGATGATCGACTCCAGCTCCTCGGCCACCGCCGCGTAGGTGCGCTCGGCCTCGCGGTGCACCCACGCGATCGACGATCCGGGCAGGATGTCATGGAACTGGTGCAGGAGCACCGTCTTCCAGATCCTGTCGAGCTGCGCGTACGGGTAGGAGAAGCCGGCGCGCACGGCGGCGGTGGCCGCCCACAGCTCGGCCTCGCGCAGCAGCGACTCGCTGCGCCGGTTGCCGCGCTTGGTCCTGGCCTGGCTGGTGAGCGTGGCCCGGTGCAGTTCGAGGTAGAGCTCACCCGCCCAGACGGGTGGGTGCGGGTACTCCGCCTCCGCCTTGTCGAAGAAGGCGGAGGGGGTCTCCCAGGTGACGGTGGCCGAGCCTTCCAGGTCGCGCAGCCTGGCCGCTTTGGCGACCATCTCGCGGGTGGTGCCGCCGCCGCCGTCCCCCCAGCCGGTCGGGGCGAGCGAGTGCCTGGCGACGCCCTTGTCCTTGAAGTTGGCGGCGGCGTGCGCGATCTCCCGGCCGCTCATGGAGCAGTTGTAGGTGTCCACGGGAGGGAAGTGGGTGAAGATCCGGGTGCCGTCGATGCCCTCCCACAGGAACGTGTGGTGCGGGAACGTGTTGGTCCGGCTCCACGAGATCTTCTGGGTGAGCAGCCGCCTGGAGCCCGCCGCCTTGATGATCTGCGGCAGCCCGGCCGCGAACCCGAACGTGTCGGGCAGCCACACCTCGTCGTTGTCGACGCCGAACTCGTCGATGAAGAACCGCTTGCCGTGCACGAACTGCCTGGCCATCGCCTCCGATCCCGGCATGTTGGTGTCGGACTCCACCCACATGCCGCCCGTCGGGACGAACCGCCCGGCGGCCACCGCCTTGGTCACCTCGGCCCACACCTCGGGCCGGTGCTCCTTGATCCACGCCCACTGCTGCGCCTGCGACATGACGAAGACGAAGTCCGGCTCGTCGCGCAGCAGCGCGGTCATGTTGGACGCGGTGCGGGCCACCTTCCGCACGGTCTCGCGCAGCGGCCACAGCCAGGCGGAGTCGATGTGCGCGTGGCCGACGGCGCTGATCCGGTGCGCGGAGGGCACGGCGGGCGCCGACAGCACGCCGGCCAGCTCGGCGCGGGCGGCCTCGGCGGTGCCGCCGACGTCCTGAAGGTCGATGGCGTCCAGCGCCCGCCCGATGGCGCGCAGCAGCTCGTAGCGCCGGGCGGACTCGACGGGCAGCTCCATCATGAGCTCGCCCAGCACTTCGAGGTCGATGACGAGTTGCCAGACGGCCTCGTCGAAGACGGCGAGGTCCATGCGGGCGAGCCGGTACTGCGGGGTGGTCCCGGCCGTCTCCCTGTCGCCGAGCTTCGTCGGCAGGAACGGGTGATAGTCGAGGATGACCGGGTTGGAGGCGGCCTCGACGTGCAGCCGCACCTCCTCCCCGCCCTCGACGGGGGCGCCGACGCGCACCCACTGGTTGCGCGGGTTGAGGCCCTTCACGGGAGTGCCGTCGGGACGGTAGACCAGGCCCTCGCACTGGAAGCCGGGCATGTTCTCGTCGAAACCGAGGTCGAGGATCGCCTCGACCGTCCGCCCCGCCCACCGCTCCGGCACGGTGCCGGTGACGGTGAACCAGCTCGTCCCCCACGGTGCGCCCCACAGGTCGCCCACCGCGATCGGCGCGGACGCCCCGGACGCCGCCGCCAGCCCCTCGGCCACCGGCACCGGCTCCCCGGGCGCGGTCCAGACCGCCACCTCCAGAGGTACGGACTCCGGATGGACGGCCGGGCGCACGCGCTCCTCCAGCACGCGCTTCAGGCGGGCTTCGACCAGCGTGCGGTCATCATGCATCGAGCGGCTCCTCGTGGAAGGGGCGGTCAGCCCTTGATGGCGCCTTCCGCGACGCCCCTGAAGAAGAACCGCTGGAGCGTCGCGAACAGGATCACGATCGGCAGGAAGGAGATCATCGTTCCGGCTGCGATCAGGCGTGGATTGTTGGCGAACGTGCCGTTGAGGTACTGCAAACCGACGGTGAGAGTGTAGTTGTCGGGGTTGTTCAGGACGATGAGCGGCCAGAGGAAGTCGTCCCAGGCACCGATGAAAGAGAAGATCGTGACGACGCTGAGCATGCCGCGCACGTTGGGCAGGCCGATGTGGCGCAGCCGCTGCCACACCGTCGCCCCGTCGATGATCGCGGCCTCGTCCATCTCCTTGGGGATCGCCTGGAACGCGGTGTACATCAGCAGCACGTTGAGCATCGCTATCGCGCCCGGCAGCGCCACGCCGAGGAGCGTGTCGGCCAGGCCGAGCCCGCGCACGGTGACGTACTGCGAGATGATCGTGACCTCGCCCGGCAGCACGAGCGTCGCCAGGAACAGCCCGAACAGCAGCTTCGCACCGCGGAAGCGGAGTCTGGCCAGCGCGAATCCCGCCAGGGTGGCGCCGATCGCGTTGCCCGTCACCACGATCGCCGCCACGATCAGCGAGTTGAGGGCGTAGGACCAGACGGGGATGGTGTCGGCGACCCCGGCGTAGTTGTCCAGCGTCGGGTGCTCGGGCAGGAAGCTCGGCGTGGCGGAGTAGATGTCCTCGTCGAGGCTCTTGAGCGAGGTGGAGAGCTGCCACAGGAACGGTGAGATGGTGAGCGCCAGCACGAGGAGCAGCAGGGCGTAGCGGACTGCCTTCTCGCGGGTGCTGATCGTGTTGAAGCCGCCCCGGCGTGCGGCCCTGACGTGCGCCGCCATGTCAGGACCCCCTCCTGTTGAGCCGCAGCAGGAGGAGCATCGGGCCGATCGTGATCAGCAGCAGGACGATGCTGAGCGCGGAGGCGTAGCCGAGGTGACCGGTGAGCCCCCGGCTGTAGAGCTGGATGAGCATCACCACCGACATGTCGCGGCCGCCGGGCCCGCCGGTGCCGTTCGACAGCACGTACAGCTCGGAGAACACGCGCAGGGCCGAGACCGAGACCAGCACGGAGATCAGCAGCATCGTGTTGCGCACCCCCGGCACGGTGATGCTCCAGAACCGCCGCACCGGGCCCGCGCCGTCGACGGCGGCGGCCTCATGCAGCTCGCGCCGGACGTTGCCCAGGGCCGAGAGATAGATGATCATATAATATCCGAGGCCCTTCCAGACGGTCAGGCTGATCGCGCTGAACAGCAGCAGCCACCGGTCGGTCAGGAACGGCAACGGCTCGCCGACGACGCCGAGCCACTGCGCGAAGCCGTTGATCGCGCCCCGATCGTCGAGCAGCCAGCCCCAGATCAGCGCGACCACCACGGCCGAGGCGACCACGGGGGTGTAGAAGGCGGTGCGGAAGAACATGATGCCCGGCAGCTTCTTCTCCACCAGGATCGCCATCAGCAGGGGCAGCATGGTGAGCAGCGGCAGGCAGATCACCATGTAGACGATGCTGTTGATCAGCGCGTCGACGAGCTGGGCGTCGTTCAGCAGGCGGTCGTAGTTCTCCAGCCCGGTGAACCAGCCGCCCCCGAGCGGTTTGGCGTTGGTGAAGGAGAGAACGACCGTGTTGATCGACGGCCACACGGAGAACACCATCAGCCAGACCGCGGCGGGGGCCACCAGGAGCCACGGCGTGAACCAGCGCTGCCGGGTCATCAGCCTTTGAGGAGCCGGTCGCACTGGGCCACCGCTTCGTCGAGCGCTTCCTTGGACGTCACGTCACCGCTGATGGCCGAGGCGAACTGCTGCGCGACGATCGTCTTCATCGCGTCGCTGACCTGGACCGGCGTGAGCAGCTTCGCCTTGGCCAGCGAGCTGAAGGCGAGGACCTTGGCGTCGCCGGAGTTGGTGCCGTCACTCTTGCTGAAGAACGGGTCGTTCGCCGAGGCCGTGGTGCTGGGGAAGATGTTCACCAGATGGGCGAAGGCGGCCTGGTTCTCCGCGTTGGTCACCCAGCGGGCCAGCGCGACCGCGGCGGGGGCGTTCTTCGTCCCGGCGGAGACCGCCAGCCCCTGCACATAGAGCGGCGGGGTGCCCATCGCGGCCGACGGCACGACCTTGGGCGCGAGGCCGGGATTGTCGCCGGCCAGGCTGGTGATCAGGTTGCCGCCACCGGTGGTCCACGCCACGGTCTCCTCGGTGAACAGCTTGGAGTTGCCGGCGTAGGTGTCGGTCAGGATGTCGCGGGGCAGCAGGCCCTCCTTGTAGGCGGCCCGGTACTTGTCGAGCAGGGCGACGGCCTCGGGCGTGTTGAAGGTGAAGCGGGTGCCGTCCGGGGACATGACCTGCACGCCCGCGTTGGTGAGGTCGAGCAGCTCCGGCTTACGGCTCATCAGGAAGACCTTGTTGCCGGCCTTCTTCTTGAACGTCCTGGCCTGCTCGATGAGCTCGTCCAGAGTGGTGGGGAGCTTCTCGGGGTCGAGACCGTTCGCGGTGAGCAGTTCGGTGTTCCAGTAGTTCACGTCGGTGTTGAGGTACCACGGGTAGCTGTAGACGCCCTCGATCCCCGGATACCTGTAGGCGTCGAGGCCGCCGGCGACGTACTCCTGGGTGACCTTCGGGTCCGCCTTGGCGACGTCGAGCAGCAGGCCCTGCTTCACCAGCGGAAGCCCGAACTCGGGGGGCAGGTTCGTGACGTCGGGGAGGTTGCCGCCCGCCGCCTGGCTCAGCACCTTCTCGGAGTAGTCCTCGGCGGGCTGGTCCAGCCATTCGACCTGGACACCCGGGTACTTCTTCTCGAAGCCGTCGATGACGCCCTGGACGTACTCGGTGAACTTCGGCTTGAGCGCCCACGTCTGGAAGCTGACCTTGCCCGTCACCTCGCCGGAGACGGACGCGCTGGGCGCCGCCGCCTGCTCGGGCGTGCCGAGCCCGCACCCTCCGGTCGCCCCCACGACCAGCGCCGTGGCCACTGCGGCCAGTCCTGTTCGGTGCCTTCGCATGTCGCTCTCCTCACACTTCCACCGACGTACTAAACCGCTCTAGTTGCCGGACTATCCACCGGGCTAGACTCCGATGTCAAGAGCTGTGGACAAAACCGTGCGGCGAGGGTTCCGCGCAGAAGGAGCACGTAGTGGCCCGACCGACCATCGCCGACATCGCGCGGCGGGTGGGGGTGTCCAAGGGCGCGGTGTCGTTCGCGCTGAACGGGCGCCCCGGCGTCAGCGAGACGACCAGGGCGCGGATCCTCCAGGTGGCCGACGAGATGAACTGGCGCCCGCACAGCGCCGCCAGGGCGCTGGGCGGCGCGCGGGCCGGCGCGGTGGGGCTGGTGATCGCGCGGCCCGCCAGCACCCTGGGCGTCGAGCCGTTCTTCGCCCAGCTCCTGTCAGGCCTGCAGGCCAGGCTGTCGGCGGAGTCGATGGCCATGCACCTGCTGGTCGTCGAGGACTCCGCGGCCGAGATCGAGACCTACCGGGAATGGACCTCGGCGCACCGCGTGGACGGTTTCGTCCTGGTCGATCCGACCGTCCGCGACCCGCGCTTCGAGGCGCTGGAGGAGCTCGGCGTGCCCGCCGTGGTGCTCGGCGGCCCGGGGCGCTTCGGCGCGCTGTCCAGCGTGTGGGCCGACGACAGGGAGGCGATGCTGTCGGTCGTCGACTACCTCGCGGCGCTCGGCCACCGGCGCGTCGCGCACGTCGCGGGACTGCCCGGCCTCCGGCACACCCAGCGCCGCATCCGGGCGCTGCGCGACTCCGTGCGCCGGCTCGGGCTGGTCGACACGGTGTCGCTGCCGACCGACTTCAGTGACTCCGAGGGGGCGGCCGCCACCAGGGCGCTGCTGTCACGCCCGCGGCGGCCGACCGCGATCGTCTACGACAGCGACGTGATGGCGCTGGCCGGGCTCGGCGTGGCGGGCGAGATGGGCGTACGGGTGCCCGGCGAGGTGTCGATCCTGTCCTTCGACGACTCGGTGCTCACCCGGGTCACGCACCCGAGCATCACCTCGCTCTCGCGCGACACCATCGCGCTCGGCGGGCAGGTGGCCGAGGTGCTGCTCCAGGTGATCGCCAACCCCGCGCTGCGCCGCGACGTCAAGACCGCCACCCCCCGGCTGGTGGTCAGGGAGAGCACCGCGCCGCCCGCTCTTGGCAGGGCCGACTAAAGCGGTTTAGATTCCAGGGAGATCGACACGACTCCCTGGAGGACGCGTGCCCCTGCCCCCGCTTCGTTTCGGCGCCAACTACGTGCCCTCGTCCGGCTGGTTCTACGGCGCGCTCGACCCGGCCGCCACCAGCGCCGACGCCGACGCCGTCCGGCGGGACTTCGAGGACCTCGCCGGGATCGGGCTCGACCACGTCAGGGTGTTCCCGATCTGGCCGTGGATCCAGCCCAACCGGGCGCTGATCAGGCAGGCGCCGATCGACGACCTGCTCGGCATGATCGACCTGGCCGCCGAGTTCGGGCTGTCCGTCTCGGTGGACCTGATCCAGGGCCACCTGTCGAGCTTCGACTTCCTGCCGTCCTGGGTGCTCACCTGGCACCGGCGCAGCCTCTTCACCGACCCGGAGGTCCGCGAGGGCCTGGTCGCCTATGTGGACCGGCTCGCCCGGGAGGTCGCCACCCGCGCCAACGTGTTCGCGGTCACGCTCGGCAACGAGGTGAACAACCTCTACCCCGCCAACCCGACGACGCCCGAGGCGTCCGCCGCCTGGGCCGCCGAGCTGATCGCCGCCGCCCGCGCCGCCGCGCCGCGCCTGCTCACCCTGCACTCGCTCTACGACGCCACCTGGTACGAGCCCGGCCACCCCTTCCATCCCGCCGACAACGTCGATCTCGGCGATCTGACGACGGTCCACTCCTGGGTGTTCAACGGCGTCTCCGCGCTGGACGGCCCGCTCGGCCCGGCCACCGTCAGCCACGCCGACTATCTGGTGGAGCTCGCCGCGGCCACCTCGGCCGATCCCGCCCGTCCGGTGTGGCTCCAGGAGGTGGGCGCGCCACGGCCCGACATCCCCGAGGACGCCGCCCCGGAGTTCGTGCGCCGCATGCTCGGCGACGTCCTCGCCAACCCGGCTCTGTGGGGCGTCACCTGGTGGTGCTCCCACGATCTCGACCGCTCCCTCGCCGACTTCCCCGAGCGTGAGTACGACCTCGGCCTGTTCACCGTGGATCACGTGGCCAAGCCCGTGGCCAGGGAGCTGGCGGCGGTCATCCGCGAGCACCGCCGTCCCGCCGGGAACAGGCCCGCGCTGGTGTGCGCGGTGGATCTGCGGGCCGAGCCGGAGCGCCGGGGCGAGGTCGCGCCGGGCAGCGCCTTCCACACCGAGTGGGTACGTCGGCGCCGGACCGGCCCGCTCGCCATCGTCACCGCCTCGCGGGCGGGTGACGCCGCCTATCTCGACGCGCGCGGGATCGACACCGTATCGACACCGTGCTGACCCCGGCGTGAACTGCTACGACAGGAGAGCACATGCGACGAAGGCTCTTATCCACCCTCTGCGTCCTCTTCGCGCTGGCGGCTCTCGTCACCGCTCCCGCCCAGGCGGTCCCGGCGACGACGGGCGACCAGCCGTACGCCTCCTACTGGTACCCCGACACCATCCTGTCCTGGGATCCGGCGACCGATCCCGACGCCAGGTTCAACCGCTCACGGGTGCCGCTGCGCCCGCGGGTCCAGAGCCCGGCGCTGAAGGCCAACGCCAACGCCCGCGCGGGCGAGGGCCGCGTCGCCTCCTTGGTCTCCTTCGCGCCGACCTCGAACAACCCGTCACAGGGCTCTCTCGATCCCAGCTACTACGCCTTCGGACACTGGCAGTATGTCGACACCCTGGTCTTCTGGGGCGGCTCGTCGTTCGAGGGCCTGATCCTCGCGCCCAACCCCACGGTCATCGACGCGGCGCACCGCAACGGCGTCAAGGTGTACGGCACGGTGTTCTTCCCGCCGGCCGTGTTCGGCGGCCGGCTCCAGTGGGTGCGCGACTTCGTCCGCAAGAGCGGCTCCACCTACCCGGTGGCCGACAAGCTGGTGCAGGTGGCCGAGCACTACGGCTTCGACGGCTGGTTCATCAACCAGGAGACCGAAGGCGGTGACGCCGCGCTCGCCACCGAGCTGCGCTCGCTGATCACGTACGCCCGCGACCGGGGCCAGGCCGAGTTCATGTGGTACGACGCCATGACCGAGAGCGGCACGATCTCCTGGCAGGAGGCGCTCACCAGCGCCAACGACGCCTTCCTCAACGACCCCGCCCGGGTCTCGGACTCGATGTTCCTCGACTTCGGCTGGACCGCCGCCAAGCTGAACTCCTCCCGCCGCCTGGCCCGCAAGCTGGGCAGGGACGAGCACGAGCTGTACTCCGGCATCGACACCGAGGCCAACGGCACCGGCACGAGCGTGCCGTGGGACGCGGTGTTCCCGCCGGGACGGCGGCACACCACCTCGCTGGGCATCTACCGTCCCGAGTGGACGTGGAAATCGTCGAGCGGCCCGGCCGACTTCCGCGCCAGGGACTCCCGCTTCTGGGTGGGCGCCAACGCCGACCCCTCCGACACCTCGACCACCTCGCCGTGGAAGGGCCTCGCGCACTACATCGCCGAGGCGTCCCCGGTCACCGCGAAGCCGTTCGTCACCGGGTTCAACGCCGGGCACGGCGACTTCTACAACGTCGGCGGCGTGCGCGTGCGCGACGGCGGCTGGAACAACCTGTCGGTGCAGGACGTGCCGCCCACCTACCAGTGGCTCGTCTCCTCGGCCGGCACCAGGCTCACCCCCTCCATCGACTTCGGCGACGCCTACGAGGGCGGCTCCTCGCTGCGCCTGCGCGGCCGGCTCGACGCCGAGAACACGATCAGGCTGTACCAGACGCGGCTCCCCGTGACGGCGGGCACCAAGCTGTCCGCCGTCGTCAAGACACCGTCGGCGGGCGCCACGAACCTGCGCGTGGCGGTGGCGTTCACGAACGCGCCCACCACCTTCACCACCTTCGATCTCGGCGCCACCTCCGGCACCGGGTGGGAACGCAGGACCGTCGACCTGTCGGCGCACGCCGGCAAGAAGATCGCCCAGCTGGCCCTGCGGACGACCGGCACCAGGGACGACTACGACATCCGCCTCGGGCAGCTCGCCGTCTACGACGGCGCGGTGGACACGCCCGCCGCCCCGGCGGGCCTCACCGTGCTGGGCGTCACCGACGTGTCGGACACCCGCAAGTCGCTGCGCCTGTCCTGGACCGAGTCCGGCCGCCGGGTCCACGACCACTCCGGCCGCCGGGTCCACCACTACGACGTGTACCGCCGTAACCCCGACGGCACCCGCACCTATCTGGGCGCCACGCCGAACGACGCGTACTTCGTCCCCCGGCTCGACCGCGCGGGCGCCGAGTCCGCCACGACCATCGAGGTGGAGGCGGTCTCCGCCGAGTACGGCCGCTCCTCCGCCACGACGGCGACCGTCTCGTGGGAGGGAGCGTCCCGCCCGCGTGTCTCCTGACCGGTGAGGGCCCCGCGACGCGTCGCGGGGCCCTCAGGGTGAGGTCAGCCGATCTTTTCGATCATCTTGTCGGCGTCGCGGGTGAGGACCTGGCGGACGTCGGGGCGTGGCACCAGGCTCGGGTCGGCGGCGAGAGCCTTGAAGGCGGTCAGGTGGCGAAGGGCCTTGGCGTCGTCGCCCTTGGCCTCCGCCGTCCTGGCTCGGGTCAGCTCCCTGGTGAGGGCCGTGTGGGCGGGCAGGGTGAGCCAGCTCGTGGCGCGGAAGCGGTCCACCAGGTTCTGGATGTCACGGAGCGAGGTCGTGACGGTGAACCTGACGTTCGTCGTCACGGAGTTGCCCGCGTTGTCGTTCGCGGTCACCGCCACGGTGTGGAGCGCCAGGGGGCGGGTGAACAGCGGAAGGACCGAGTCGGGCGCCAGCGCGGCGCCTTCCAGGGTGCCCGAGGCGGTCCTGACGCCGGAGGTCGTGTCCACGGCCTGCCAGGAGATGCGCAGGTCCTGGGCGTCGCCGTACACGTCGCCGTCGGCCACGCCGGACACCATCAGGGTGGGGCGGGTGCCGTCGATCTTGAGCACCGCGGCCTTCTCCGGTTCGGCGGTGCCGGCGGTGTCGCGGGCGCGGTAGCGCAGTTCGTGCGTGCCGTCCCCGGTGACGACCACGGGCTCATCGGGGTAGGCCGTCCACTCCCCCTGGTCGAGGGCGTATTCCAGCCGGGCGACGCCGGAAGCGGCGTCCTGCGCGGCCAGGAGCACCGGCACGTCGCCGTCGTTCCAGCCCGCGTCGTTGGGGGCGGCGAACGACGCCGTGGTCACCGGCGCGGTGGTGTCGATCTTCAGGGTGAGGGTGCCCGGCTCCTCCACGTTTCCGGCGCCGTCCCGGGAGCGGTACTCCAGCTTGCGGCTGCCGTCCCCGCTGACCAGGACCGGTTCGGTGTAGGGGGTCCAGGCGCCCTCGTCCAGGCGGTATTCGGTCGCCGCCACTCCGGAGTCGTCGTCGGTGGCCGACAGGGTGACCCCGACCGGGCCGGTGGCGTACCAGCCGTCCGCACCGTCGGGGTCGGCCGCCTTGGCGGTGGTCGCGGGCGGCGTGGTGTCGGCTCCGGTGTCGGGGGTGAGGCGGAACTTCTGGTTGTCGGTGTCGGTGCAGGTCCACTGGACCACCTTGGCGTTGTCGGCCTGGGAGACGCCCTCGACGTCGAGGCACAGACCGCTCACCTCCGAGCTGATCTTCCAGCCCTCTCCGGCCGCCACCGGGTGGAAGCGCTGGTGGATCTGGTGCCCCTCGCTTGCGGGGTGGCAGGTCCACTGCAGGAGCTGGACGCCGGCCTCGGTGGAACCGTTGGGCACGTCCAGGCACTTGCCGCTCTTGACGTTCTTGAACTGGTAGGCGCCGCCGCCGAGACGGATCGCCTCCCACCGCTGCTCGGTTCCCGAGGTGGCGCCCATCTGGACGATGAGGGCGTCGTCGTCGACGGAGCCGTTCTGCACGGCGACGTTCTTGCCGCTGTGCTGCGCGGTGAGCGTGTAGATCCCCGCCTCGGGGCCCTGGCCGCCGCCGCCCTCGCCGCCGAACTGGACGGCGTCCAGGTCGAAGCCGTTGTTACGGGCGTTCTTGAACACGACGTAGAGCGTCCTGGTACGGACGTCGGAGCGCACCGGCACCGACGGGGTCATCTGGTAGGTGTCCCAGCCGCCGGTGTTCGGGACCGGTGTGGTGGCCAACAGCGTGCCCGTGGGCGAGTCGGCGCGCAGCTCGATGGAGCCGCCGCCGAACGGCGTGGACACCCGGTAACTGACGACGTCGATCCCGTTGAGGTCCATCGGGGTGAACGCGACCCAGTCATTGTCGCTGACGTCGCCGATGCGCTTGCCGCTCTCGGCGCCGCCCTGGTCGATGACGCGCACGCCGGACATCGAGGTGAAGTACTCGGCCTGCTTGCGCTTGGGCTGCAGGATCGCCTTGGCGTAGCCGGTGAGCGGGTCGCCGCCCTTGTCGGTGTAGTGCGCGTTGATGACGTAGTAGAGGTTGGCGCCCGCCGGGTGCCCGCCGAGGCCGCTGGTGGAGACCGAGCCCTGGCAGCCGGGGATCTCGGTGGTCTCGTGCTCGTGGTCGTCGTGGCCCAGCGCGGGGTTGACGAACACGTCGTCGCAGTCGATCGTGCCGTCCTCGGGATCGGTGACCTTCACCGTGTACGGCACGTCGGTGCCGAACTCGATCAGCGTTCCGTCGATCGGCGTCTCCAGGGTGACCGTCGGCGCCGTGTTGCCCACCGTCACCTCGATGTTGGCGAAGCCTTCCTTGCCCGTCGAGTCGGTCGCCTTGAGCTGGGCGGTGAACCTGCCCGCGCTCTCGTACACGTGGGTGGCCCTGGGCTGGTCGGAGTCGAAGTCGCCGTCGCCGTCGAAGTCCCAGGCGTAGGTGATCGGGTCGCCGTCGGGGTCGAAGGTCCCGGCGCTGTCGAACTCGACCGTGAGCGGAGCCGGCCCGTTCGTGCGCGAGGCGGCGGCCTTGGCGACGGGGGCCCGGGCGCCGGCGGAGTAGTCGATCCGGTAGAGCCCGGAGTCGTTGTTGCCGCCGCCGAAGTTGCTGCCCCACTCCAGCAGGTACAGCGAGCCGTCGGGGCCGAAGGTGAGGTCCATCGGCTTGACGAACGGCACGTTCGGCAGGAAGTCGTTGATCTTCAGGACCTTGTCGTCCGCGTCGCGGTGGATCTCCTTGATGTAGTTGCGCGACCACTCGTAGAAGAAGCCGACCCCGTCGAAGTACGGCGGGAACTTGGTCGCGGACGGGTTGTCCGCGTCGTAGCGGTAGACGGGGCCGAACATCGGGGCGGCGCCGCCCGAGCCGAGTTCGGGGAAGGCCGGCGAGGTGTCGTAGCCGTACCACAGGGCGGGGAGCTTCAGCGGCGGCAGCTCGGTCAGGCCGGTGTTGTTCGGCGAGTCGTTCACCGGGGCGGCGCAGTCGAACTTGGGGCCGATGACCTTGGTGTCGGGGTTGTAGGGCGCGTAGGCCTGGTTGTCACCGTGGCAGAACGGCCAGCCGTAGTTGCCCGGCTCCTCGATGACGTTGTACTCGACGAGGCCCTCCGGTCCCCGGTCGGTGGTGGGCCCGCCGCGGTCGGGGCCGTAGTCGGCCACGTGCACGTGGCCGGTCTCCTGGTCCACGGTGAACCGGAACGGGTTGCGGAAGCCCATGGCGTAGATCTCGGGCCTGGTCCGCTCCGTTCCCGGCGCGAACAGGTTGCCCTCGGGGATGTCGTAGCCGCCGTCGGCCTTCGGCCTGATCCGCAGGATCTTGCCGCGCAGGTCGTTGGTGTTGCCCGCGGTGCGGGCGGCGTCGAGCATGTGCTGGCCGGGCCGCCAGTCGATCGGGGCGTAGCCCTGCCAGTCGGGCGAGAGGTTCGGCGGCACGTCGTCGCCGGTGCTCAGGTAGAGCGTGCCGTCCGGGCCGAACTCCACCGCGCCGCCGGTGTGGCCGGGCTCGGGGTAGGTCCTGCCCCGGTAGGCGGGCACCTCGATGATCGTCTTCTCGGTGGCCGGGTCGATGCTGTCGCCGTTCACCGTGAAGCGGGAGAGCCGGTTCACGTCCTCGTCGCTGTCGGCGGGTGACCAGTAGAGGTAGATGTGGCCGTTGTCGGCGAAGTCGGGATCGAGTTCCATGCCGACCAGACCGTCCTCGCCGCCGGTGTAGACGTCGAGGGTGGCGGCGGTGACCGTGGTGTGCGTGTCGGGCTTGTGGATCTTCACTTCGCCCCGGCGCTGGATGTAGAACACCCGGCCGTCGGCGGCGACGTCCAGCTCCATCGGGTCGGCGGTGTTGTCGTCCAGCGTGATCTTCTCGTAGCTGCCGTACACCGTGCCGCCGCAGTCACCGGTCTCGACGCCGGCGGCCCAGCCGATGCCGCCGAGCACGTGCTCGCGGAAGAGCGGCTCGGAGTAGGCGGCGGACTCGTGGCCCATGGCGGTGGCCCAGACCCGGCCGCCCTCGGCGTTGCGGCACCAGGAGATCGGGTGATCGGCGCCCATCGCCGAGCCGCCGGGGTTGTACGTCGTCTCGTCGGCCGTCACCAGGACGTGCACGTCGCCGCGCGGGTTGGGCGCGAAGTTGTACCACTCCTCGGCCCGCTGCCAGCGCAGCGGCAGGGTCTTGGTGGAGGGGTGGACGCGGTCGATGACCTTCGCCGTGCCCTGGAGCGTGCCGGGCGAGTGTGCCGGCATGTGGGCGCCGCCGTTGACGAGCTCGTCCCACCAGGGGAACTCGTTCTCGATCCCCATGTCGAGCGTGTTGTGCACGGCCACGACGCCCTTGCCGGAGCGCACGTACTTCTGCATCGCCTGGCGCTGGGCGTCGTTCTCCCAGATCATGCCGGAGTTCTGCAGCATGATCAGCACGTCGAAGGTCGCCAGGTCGGCGTCGTTGAAGACGCTGGAGTCGTCGCTCTGCACCACCGTGAAGCCGTGCTCGGTGGCGAGCTGCTGGACCATCTGGATACCGGCGGGGATCGAGCCGTGCACGAATCCGACGGCCTTGGTGAACAGCAGGGCCCGGAAGGGCTCATGGTGCGCGGTGTCGGCCCGGGCGGTCCCCGCCAGGGAGGTGAGTAAGAGGATCGGGAGAAAAAGGACGGCAAGCAGACGACGCATGTCGCATCTCCAGGTGAGAGGGGGGTGCAGGAGATGAGCTGTACAGGCTGGTTACAGGGTGCGCAGGAACGCCAGGCCCTCCGTGGCGAGTTCGTCCTGGGTGGGAGCGAGCGGCCGCCAGATGGAGGCGGCGGTGGCGATGGTCCGGTTGTGCGCGGTGAACGACTCGATGACGAGCGACCCGTCGTACCCCGTGTCGCGCAGGGCCTTGACGAAGGCGGGCCAGTCGAACCGGTCGGCGCCGGGCGTGCCCCGGTCGGTGCCGCAGACCTGCACGTGCGCGACCCGCCCGGCCGCCGCCCGCACGGCCCGTGCCGGGTCCTTCTCCTCGATGTTCAGGTGATAGACGTCCAGGCAGAGGTCGCACCCGGGGGGCAGGGCGTCGAGCGCCTGCTCGACCGTGTTGACGAGGCTGGTCTCGTAGCGGTTGAGCGGTTCGACGGCCACGCGCACGCCGCGCCCGGCGGCGTGGTCCGCGACCGGTTCCAGGTTCCGCCGCAGCTCGGCGTAGACGGCCCGCCGCTCGTCGGCGGACATGCGCCAGGTGCGGCCGACCGAGGAGTACGCGGGGCCGCCGATCACCGGCGAGCCGACGGTGACCGCCACGTCGACGCAGTGCCGCAGGTAGTCCTGCGTCTCGCCGACGGTGTCCGGCGACGCGGCCACGAGCTCACGGCCCGGCGGCATGACCAGGACCACCGAGGCGGCCAGCCCGTGCCGCGCCAGCAGGTCCGCGGCGCGGTGGGGATCCCAGTCGCCGGGCCGCTCGACCGGCAGCTCGACGACGTCGAATCCCCAACCGGCGATCCGCGGGACCAGGCGGGCGAGGTCCTCGTCGGTGAGCGGCGAGGTCCACACCCAGGTGTTCACTCCGATGGGGAACACGGCGTCATCCCTTCTTCCCGCCCCAGTTCTCGGGGAAGCCGGGCAGGTCCTCGCAGCCGCACAGCGCGTAGTGCAGGGGCGGCATGTTGGGCTGGAGGTAGTCGTCGAGGGTCTCCTGGGTGATCTTCGGCTGGGGCAGGTTCCACACCTCCGGCACCTCCTCACCCTTGAGGATCTTGAGGGCCGCGATGATCGGCGTGCGCCACTGGTAGGTGGGGTAGGTGGGGGCGATGGCGGTGAGGCCGTCGTCCTTCCACTTGCGCAGGAAGTCCTGCTGGTCCTCGCCGGTGATCGGCGGGACGGGCAGCCCGGCGTCCTCGAACGCCTCGGCGACGGCCACCGCCGTCGCCCCGGCGTCCATCCAGATGCCGTCGATCTTGCCGTGCCGCTGGATGTAGTCGCTGACGATCCCCTTGCTCTTGGCGGCGTCGCCGTCGGTGAACTCCACGCCGGCGACCTCCAGCTCGCTGGCGTCGAAGGCGACCTTCGCCGCCGACCACCGGGTCTCCAGCACGTCCACGCCGGGGCTGATCCGCAGGGCGAGGATCTTCCCGCCCGCCGGTACCTTCTCCACCAGGAACTCCGCGGCGTCGGCGCCGAAGGCGTAGCCGCCGATGGGCTTGATGAAGGTGACCGGGCAGTCGGTCTCCACGCCCCGGTCGAAGACGATCACCGGCAGCGCGTCGCAGGCGCCCTTCACGGCCGGCGTGAGCGTCGCGGTGGTGTTGGGCGAGATGATCAGCGCGTCGCAGCCCTTGGCCTGGAGCTCGGCGATGTCGGAGATCTGCTTGTCGTCCTTGCCCTCGGCGTCGAGCGCGGTGAACTTCTCGATGTCCTTGTGCAGTGCCACCTCGGCCTGCATGCTGCGCCAGCCGACCTGCCGCCACGGGTTGTTGACCGCCGCGTTGGAGAAGCAGATCTCGTACGGCCCGTCCTTCTTGTGGGTGGCGGTGTCGACCATCTTCGGGTCGATGGCCTGCTCCCACGGCTTGTCCGCCGGCCCCTGCGCCGCCTGCCCGCGCATGGCGAGCTGGGCGTCGTAGTCCGCCTGGACGAAGAACTTCGACTGTTCCCCCGTGCCGGCGGCCGGTCCCGCCGAGGAGGACGCGTCGGGGGCCTGGCTCGCGGTGGTCGCGGGCCTGTCGCTGGTGCATCCGGCGGCGGCGAGCATCGTCAGCGCCACGGCGGCGTGGACGAGCGGGCTAGGACGCGGCATGTGCGTCTCCTTTGGCTCGGAAAAGGGAGGGGAGTCTCACGGCTCCGGCAGCCACGGCTGCGATGATGATGACCCCCTGCACGGTGAACTCCAGGGCCCCGGAGATGCCGTACAGGTTGAGCAGGGTGAACAGGGCCTCCAGGGTGAACGCGCCGGCCATGGCGGCGACGACCGTGCCGCGTCCGCCGCCCAGCACGACACCGCCGAGGACGACGGCGGTGATGGCCTGGAACTCCAGCCCCTGGCCGACCTGGGCCGAGACACCGGCGAACCCCCCGAGCAGGATCCCGGCGACGGCCGCGGCCAGGCCGGACAGGGCGAACGCGAGGATCCGCACCCGGGCGACCCGCACCCCGGACAGCGCTGCGGCCCGCTCGTTGTCCCCGGTGGCGATGAGGGTCCTGCCGAAGTTCGCCCGCATGAGCAGGACGGCGGCGACGGCCACCAGCCCGAGGATGAGCACGGCCCAGCCGGTCTCCCTGCCGAACATCCGGAAGCCCTGCGACAGCGCTCCGCGCGGGGCGCCGCCCGTCCACAGGAAGACCGCGCCGGACAGCACCAGCATCATCCCGAGCGTGGTGATGAACGACGGCACCTTCAGCAGGGTCGTCACCACACCGTTGACCAGCCCGACGACCAGCCCCAAGGCGATCAGCAGGGCCAGGACCGGCCAGGTGGCCGCCTCGTTCCCGTCGATCAGCCGGGCGGCGACGACCACCTCGACGGTGACCAGCGAGCCGACCGACAGGTCGAACTCGCCGGAGACGATCACGAGGTACTGGCCCACGGCGAGGATCACCAGCGGCGCGGCGCGGCGGACGAAGGCGAGGAATCCCGCCGGTTCGAGGAAGAACGGGTTCGCGATGGCGATGGCGGCCAGGAGGACGGCCAGCACCGCGAGAATCGGCAGCGCGCGTCTCACGCCCGCCTCCTTCCGAGCATGCCGGTACGGCGCGCGTAGACGGCCACCGCGGCCACGATGACCACGCCACGCACGACGTCCTTGACGAAGGAGTTCACCTCAAGCTGGTTGAAGAGGCTGTCCAGGACGGCGAGCAGCAGCACGCCGCCCACCGTGCCCGCTACCCCGCCCCTGCCTCCGGCCAACGCGGTGCCGCCGAGGACGACGGCGGCGATGGACTCGAGGTCGTACCCGCCGTCGGTGCCCACGGTCGGCGCTCCGGCGCCGAGCCTGCTGGCCAGCAGCAGCCCGGCGATCCCCGCGCACAACGAGCACAGCACGTGCGTGACGATCACTACCCGGTCGGTGCGGATGCCCGAGAGCCTGGCCACGTCGGGGTCGCCGCCGACGGCGTACACGCGGTAGCCGTACCTGGTCCGGCTGAGCAGGAACCAGGCGGCGAGCGCGACCGCCGCCCACAGCAGCGCCGAGACCGGCACCGGCCCGATCCGGTCGTAGCCGAGATGCTGGAAGGACTCCGGGACCCGCCCGGCGGGGCCGTCGTAGAGGTGATCGACGATGCCCTTGATGATGAGCGCGACGCCGAGCGTCGCGATGAAGGCGTGCACCCGCAGCTTGGTGATCACCAGGCCGTTGACCAGCCCGACCAGCGCGCTGATCCCCGCCACCGCGGCCACCGCGGGCACGACGCCCGCATCCTGGCCGGCCATGATCTCGGCCGCGACCAGCGAGGTGAGGCTGATCAGGTAGGCGACCGACAGGTCGAGGCTGCCGGCGAGGATGGCCAGCGTCTGGCCCACGGCGACGATGCCGAGCGCGGCCGAGCGCTGCTGCACCCCGACGATGTTCTCCAGGGTGAGGAACTGCCCGCCGGCCATGGCGACCAGCACCCAGCCGATCAGGATCACCCCGGCGAGCGCCAGGAAGACCACCCGGGTCGGGTCGGTGAGCGCGGACAGCCGGGCCCCGCGTCCGGGAAGCGCTGTCATGCGACCTCCCCGGCGGCCAGGTGCATGATGGCCTCCTCCGACGCGCCCGCCGGCAGGGCGCCCGCGACGCGGCCCTCCCTGAGCACGATGATCCGGTCGCTCATACCGATGAGCTCGGGCAACTCGGAGGAGATCATCATGATCGCGGCGCCTTCCCCGGCGAGCTCGCGCATCAGATCGTGGATGGCCGCCTTGGCGCCGACGTCGATGCCGCGGGTGGGCTCGTCGAACAGCAGCACCTTCGGGGCGACGGTCATCCACTTGGCGAGGACGACCTTCTGCTGGTTCCCCCCGGAGAGGTAGCGGACCTCCTGGTCGGGGCTGGGCGGCCTGAGCTGCACCCGGTCCAGCAGCTCGCGGATGCCGTCGCGGCCGCCACCGCCGCCCACCGCGCGGGCCACCAGGAGCGCGTTGTCGCGTACGGACTGGCGGGGGGCCAGACCCTCGGCCTTCCGGTCCTCGGTGACCAGGCCGATCCCGGCGCGCACGCCCTCGCGGACCGATCGGGGGCGCACCGGCGTCATCTCGCCCCTGGTGAACGGCTCGGCGCCGAACAACGCCTTGGCCAGCTCGGAGCGGCCGGATCCCTGAAGCCCGGCGACGCCGAGGATCTCTCCCGCGCGCAGTTCCAGGTCGATGTCGTGCAATCGGTCGTTGCCGCCGCCGCTGACCCGCAGGCGGGTCTGTCCAGGTGAGGTGGAGCGGGGCGGGAAGTAGCTGCTGAGGTCGCGCCCGACCATGAGCCTGATCAGGTCGTCGGAGGTCACGTCGCGGGTGGGGACCGTGGTGACCAGCCTGCCGTCCTTGAGGACGCTGACGGTGCCGGCCAGGTCGAACACCTCGCGCAACCGGTGGGAGATGTAGAGCACGGCGATGCCCCGCTCCTGTAATCGCCGCACCAACCGGTACAGCAGCGCGACCTCGTGCTCGGCGAGCGCCGCCGTCGGTTCGTCCATCACGACGATCCGGGCGTCCAGCGACAGCGCCTTGACGATCTCGACCACCTGCTGCTGGGCCACCGACAGGCGCTTGACCGGCCGGCGGGGACCGAAGGAGTCCTCCCCGATCTCGGTGAGCAGCCGGGCGGTCGCCGCGTCCATGGCGGCCCGGTCGACGATGCCGCGCCGTACGGGTTCGCGGCCCAGGAAGACGTTCTCGGCGACGCTGCGTTCCGGCAGCAGGTTGAACTCCTGGTAGATGATCGCGACCCCGGCACGCTGGGCGTCGAGCGGATGCCCGAACGACACGCGGCGGCCGTCGATCTCGATGGTGCCCTCGTCCGGTGAGTGGACCCCGGTGAGGATCTTCATCAGAGTGGACTTGCCCGCGCCGTTCTCTCCCACCACCGCGTGGACCTCGCCCGCGGTCACCGCGAGATTCACGCTTTCGAGCACCCGGACACCGAGAAAGCTCTTCCCGATGCCGGTCATGCTCAGCATGCCGCCTCCTCCCCTGCTGACACAGCCGACACAGCCGGCGGAGCCGAAACAGGGAACGAGGCGGGACAGCCGTGGAGGTGGGGGGTGTGACGGACGTATGAAATACACATCCGACAGTTATCAGCCGAATATCGGCTAATGTCCTCCATATTTCGGGATGGTAAATCCGTCATATGACGATGGTCAAGCAAAAGTGAGTTAGAATTCGCCGTAACCCTCGACCGCGGACGGAAGGGGTCGGAGTTGGCAGACTCGCCAGGGGCACTGCTCTCCATCCTGCGCGACGGCCAGGCCCGCACCCGGGCCGAGCTGGTCCAGCTCACCGGCCTGGCCCGATCGACCGTCTCGCAGCGGCTCGACGCGTTGTTGCTCCAGCGCTGGATCGTGCCCGCCGAAGACACGATCTCCTCGGGAGGCCGGCCCTCCACCGCGTTCGCCTTCAACCCGCTCGCCCGCATCGTGCTCGCCGCCGATCTCGGCGTCACCCACGCCCACCTCGCCATCACCGACCTGCACGGCGCGATACTCGCCGAACACGCGGGCGACCTCGCCATCGACCAGGGCCCCGAGCCCTGTCTCGGCTGGCTCCTCGAGAACTTCACCAAGCTGCTGGCCGAGTGCGGCCACGGCCTGGCCGACGTCTGCGGGCTCGGCGTCGGCCTGCCCGGTCCCGTCGACCACCAGAGCGGCCGTCCCGTCAACCCCCCGCTGATGCCCGGCTGGGACGGCTTCTCCGTCACCACCTGGCTCGGTTCCCGGATCAGCGCTCCCGTGCTGGTCGACAACGACGTGAACATCATGGCGCTCGGCGAGCACACCGCCGCCGGCCCGCAGGCCGGTCACCTGCTGTTCGCCAAGGTCGGCACCGGTATCGGCTGCGGCATCATCGCCGACGACCGCCTGCACCGCGGCGCCCGGGGGGCGGCGGGCGACATCGGGCACATCGGCGTGCCCGGGTCCGACGTGGTGTGCCGCTGCGGCAACATCGGCTGCCTGGAGGCGGTCGCGGGCGGCGGCGCGCTGGCCGCGCGCCTGCGCGGGGAAGGGCTCCAGACGGCCGACGCGCGCGATGTCGTACGGCTGGTCAGGGCGGGCGACACGCGGGCCATCCGGCTGGTGCGGCAGAGCGGCCGGGAGCTGGGCCTGGTCCTGGCCTCGATCGTCAACTTCTTCAACCCGTCCCAGATCGTGATCGGCGGCGACCTCGCCGACGCCGGCGAACACCTGATCGCCGGGGTCCGCGAGGTGATCTACGGCCGCTCCCTCCCCCTGGCCACCCAGCGCCTCGACATCCGCCCCAGCGCCCTGGGAGCGCGGGCGGGTGTCACCGGCGCCGCCGCCATGGTCGTGGACCACGTCCTCGCCCCCGACGCCGTGGACCAGTCCGTCCAGCGCTGACCGCCGCACCCTGCCGTTCCGCTCTCCCGCAACCGACTTTTGGCGGAAATCGGCACATGTAAGTATCTCTAATGACAAAATGCTCTTTACTTCCGGCAAAAGCGGGTCTATACACCGAATATCAACATATGTCCGGAGGTGCCCGTGACCGTTGGTGTCTGGCTTGTCGGCGCGCGCGGTTCCGTCGCGACGACCGTCGCGATCGGAGCCGCCGCCATCAGGTCGGCGTTAGTCCCGTCCCAAGGCTGTGTGACCGAGTTACCCGGCTTCCCGGGCACTCTCCCTCGTATCGCCGACCTGGTCTTGGGCGGCCACGACATCACCGACATCTCACTGCGCAAACGGGCCGAGCGGCTCAGCGAGTCCGGCGTCGTCCCGGCCACGCTGCCCGCCCGGCTCGGCCGGGATCTCGACGCCGCCGACGCGGAGATCAGGCCGGGCGGCGTCCCGGTGGCCCGGCTCATCGAGGACCTCGTCGAGTTCCGCGAACGGCACCGCCTCTCCCGGATCGTCGTGATCAACGTCTCCTCTACAGAGCCTCCCGCCGTCTCCCGCCCGGAGTTCGAGGACCTGGCCCTGCTGGAGGCCGCCGGCGCGGACATCCTCCCGTCGAGCAGCCGCTACGCCTATGCCGCCTTCCGCGCGGGCTGCGGCTACGTGGAGTTCACCCCCTCCCCCGGACCGACGCTCCCCGCGCTCACGGAGCTCGCCGCCCGCGAGTCCGTGCCCTACGCCGGACGGGACGGCAAGACCGGCGAGACCCTGGTCAAGAGCGCGCTCGTGCCGATGTTCGCCGCCCGCTCGCTGCGGGTCCGCTCCTGGTCCGGCCTGAACCTGCTCGGCGGCGGCGACGGGGCGACCCTGGCCGACCCGGCCGCCCGCGCGAGCAAGGAGATCTCCAAGGCACGCGCCGTCCCCGCCGTGCTCGGCGAGGAGGTCGAGGGACGAACCCACATCGACTACGTCGCCGACCTCGGCGAGTGGAAGACCGCCTGGGACCACGTGACCTTCGACGGCTTCCTCGGCACCCGGATGTCCTTGCAGTTCACCTGGCAGGGCTGCGACTCCGCACTCGCCGCCCCCCTCGTCCTCGACCTGGCCCGCCTGGTGGCACGGGCACACGAGAAGGGCCATGTCGGCGTGCTCCCCGACCTGGGCTACTTCTTCAAGGATCCACTCGGCTCCAGCGAGCACGGCCTGGCCACGCAGTACGAACGGCTCCGCGTGTTCGCCGGGGAGCTGGCTTGAGGGCGGGACCGGACGTGCGGGCGTTGCTGGAGCTGGTACGGGCGCCGGCGGCGGTGTCGGTGCCCGGGGACACCATGGCGGGGGCGGCCAGTGCGCGGCGGCCCGCGGTGTACGGGCTGGCGCTCGCCTCGACGCTGCTGTACTGGGCCGGGATGGCGCTCAACGACTGGTCCGACCGGGAGGTCGACGCCGTCGAGCGGCCCGAGCGGCCCATCCCGTCGGAGCGGGTCGCGCCCGGCGCCGCGCTGGGTGTGGCGGTGGGCCTGACGGCCGGGGGCCTGGCCGCCGCCGCGCTCGCGGGCGGGCGTCGGAGCCTGACGCTCGCGGGCCTGCTGGCGGGCTGCGTCTGGTCCTATGACCTGCTGTTCAAGGGGACGGCCGCCGCCCCGGCGGCGATGGCGGCCTGCCGCGCCCTCGACGTGCTGCTCGGCGCCGGGGAACGAACCCGACGAGCCGCGCCGATGGCGCTGGCGATCGGCGCGCACACGTACGGGATCAGCGTGCTCGGCCGCGCCGAGGTGAAGGGCGCCGAGCGCGGCACCGTCAACGCCGCCCTCACCGCCACCGCCACGGCCGCCACCCTCACCGCCTTCGCCTGCGTACGCTCCCGCCAGGGGACCGGACCCGGTACCGGCTCGGAAGGGGCAGGCGTGGCCGGCCGCTCCGGGAGAACGGCGGAGGGTGTCGGCACGGTGGTGGCGGGGGTGCTGCTGGCGGGGTACGCGGGGGCCGCCGCGCGGACCCAGGCGGGGCTGCGCGCCGATCCGAGTCCCGAACGCGTGCGGGAGGCGGTGCGGACGGCGATCCTCGCCCTGATCCCGTTACAGGCGGCGGTGATCGCCCGGCAGGGCCGGATCGCCCAGGCGACCGCCCTGCTCGCCGCCCTCCCGGCGGGCCGCGCCCTGTCCGCCCGGATGGCGACCTCATGAACGCCCGGCCCGACCACCGCACACCCACCCCGGGCGGTGCCCTGAACTGGTCGTACTGCACCAACGGGTTCTCCGGGCACCGGTTGCCGGAGGCGTTGGAGGTGCTCGCCGAGCTCGGGTACAGCGGGGCGGCGATCACCCTGGATCACGGCCACCTCGACCCGTACGCCCCCGGCCTGCCCGGGGAGGTAGCGGCGATCGGCGAGCTCCTCGGCCGCCTGGGCATGAACGCCGTCGTCGAAACCGGCGGCCGCTACACGCTCGACCCCCGGCGCAAGCACCATCCCACGCTGCTGGACGACGCCGCCGATCTCCGGATCGACTACCTGACCAGGGCGATGCGGGTCGCCGCCGATCTCGGCGCCCCGGTGGTGCACCTGTGGAGCGGCGCGAACCCGGCGGGTCTGCCCCCGGACGAGGCGTGGGCGCGGCTGGCCCGCGGCTGCGAGCGCCTGCTCCATGAGGCCGAGCGCAGCGGCGTGGTGCTCGGGTTCGAGCCCGAGCCGGGCATGCTCGTGGCCGACCTCGCGGGTTACGAACGGCTCCGCGACACCCTCGGCGGCCCCGAAAGGCTCGGGCTGACGCTCGACGTCGGGCACTGCCGCTGCGTGGAGCCGTACGACGTGCCGGAATGCGTCCGCCGCGCCCTGCCGTACCTCGTGCATGTGCAGATCGAGGACATGCGCCGGGGCGTGCACGAGCATCTGGAGTTCGGCGAGGGCGAGATCGACTTCCCGCCGGCGCTCGCCGCGCTCGACGGCTACCGGGGACAGGTCGCGGTCGAGCTGGGACGGCACGGCCACGCGGCGCCTGACGTGGCCCGCCGATCGATCGACTTCCTGAGGAGGGCGCATGAACGAATGGACCACCTGGGCCGTACGGCAGGCGCGGGAAGACCCTGAGTCGGTGCGCCGCCTGTTCCCCCAGGCCGAGCGGAAGGGCGGGCCGGAGGCGCGCCCGGCGCTGCTGGCCCTGCTGGACGCCGAGACGATCATGACGCTCTACCGGGACGGCGACGCGGGCGAGCGCCTGTCGATCCTGCGCGCGCTGCCGGACCTCGATCTCGGCCCGGCCGCGCTGCCGATCGTCGAGGACGCGCTGCGTACCAACGACACCCGCCTGATCGCCGCCGCGCTGGGCCCGTACGGCTCGCGCTGGCTGGACGATCACGCGTTCCGCCAGGGCGTGCTCAAGTGCGTGTTCATGTCGATCCCCCTCGCCGAGGTGGCCGGCCTGGACCGGCGCTACGACGCCGAGCTCGCCCGGATGCTCGCCGACCACGCCGCCGAACGGCGGGCGGCGGGCCGTACAGTCCCCGAGGACGTGCTGGAGAGGCTCCGATGAGAATCTTCGACCCCCATATCCACATGACGTCACGGATCACCGACGACTATGAGCGCATGTACGCCGCGGGCGTGCGCGCCGTGGTCGAACCCGCCTTCTGGCAGGGCCAGCCGCGCACCAACGTGGGCAGCTTCCTGGACTACTTCGACGCCCTGCTGGGCTGGGAGCCGTACCGTGCGGCGCAGTACGGCATCCAGCACCGCTGCGCGCTGGCGCTCAACCCGAAGGAGGCCGGTGACCACCGGTGCGCGGGCGTGCTGGCGGAGCTGCCGCGCTACCTGCTGAAGGACGCGGTGGTCGCGGTCGGCGAGGTCGGCTACGACTCCATGACCGCGCGGGAGGAGGAGGTCTTCGAGGCGCAGCTCACCATGGCGGCCGAGGCGGACCTGCCGGTGCTGGTGCACACGCCGCACCGGGACAAGACGGCCGGCACCCGCCGCACGCTCGACGTCGTGGCCGCCTCGGGCCTGCCGCCCGAGCGCGTCCTGGTCGACCATCTCAACGAGCTGACGGTCGGCATGGTCGCCGATTCCGGCTGCTGGATGGGTTTCTCCATCTACCCCGACACGAAGATGGACCCCGACCGCATGGTGGCGATCCTCAAGGAGTACGGCACCGCGCGGATGCTGGTGAACTCGGCCGCCGACTGGGGCCGCAGCGACCCGCTGAAGACCAGGCAGGTCGCCGACGCAATGTCGGCCGCCGGGTTCACCGCCGACGACGTCGAACGGGTGCTGTGGCACAACCCGGTCGCCTTCTACGGCCAGAGCGGCAAACTGGCCCTCGATGATCACCCTGCCGAGGCCCCCGCCGAGTACGCGGGCAACACGATCAAGCGGGGCTGACGCCGATGCGCCTGCTGCATCCGGACGGGTCGCTCGTCCATCTCGCCTACTGCACGAACGTCCATCCCGCCGAGGACCTGCCCGGCATCCGCGCCCAGCTCTCCGGCTTCGCGGCACGGGTGCGCGACCTGCTCGGCGTCCAGCGGCTGGGGGTGGGGTTGTGGCTGCCGTACGACGCGGCGCACGCGCTGCTCGCCGATCGCACCGAGCTGGTACGGCTGCGCGGCCTGCTCACCGATCTCGGGCTGGAGGTCGTGACGCTCAACGGCTTCCCCTATCGCGGCTTCCACCAGGAGGTCGTGAAATATCGAGTCTACTCCCCCGACTGGGCGTGCGCCGACCGCCTCCGCTACACCCTCGCCCTGGCCGAGATCCTCGCCGCCCTGCTTCCGGACGACGTCACCGAAGGCACGATCTCCACGCTGCCCCTGGCCTGGCGTACCGGCTGGACGGACGCCAAGGCGGACACGACGGCGCGCATGCTGACGGAGCTGGCGCGCGGCCTGCGCGAGCTGTCCGGACGGGCGGGCAAGGTGATCAGGGTCGGGTTCGAGCCGGAACCGGGCTGCATCGTGGAGACCACCGCCCAGGCCGCACGTCACCTGCGGGACGTGGACCGCGACTTCCTCGGCGTCTGCCTCGACGCCTGTCATCTCGCCGTCGGCTTCGAGGACCCGGCGGTCGAGCTGGACCTGCCGATCGTGAAGCTCCAGGTGTCGTGCGCGATCGAGGCCCCGCCCGGTGCGCACGCCGCGCTGGCGTCGTTCGACGAGCCGCGCTTCCTGCACCAGTCCCGCTCCGCCTCGGGCTTCACCGACGACCTGGCCGAGGCGCTGGCGGGCGGCCTGCCGTCCGAGGAGACCTGGCGGGTGCACTTCCACATGCCGCTGCACGCCGCCGCCCCGCCGCCGCTCACCACCACCTCGCCCTATCTGCGCGGGCTTCTCGGCACGCTGCTGGGCGGCGCCACGCCGCGCACCCGGCACCTGGAGGTCGAGACCTACACCTGGTCGGTGCTGCCCTCCGAGGGCGGCGGCAGCGGAAACCTCGCCGAGGGCATGGCCGCGGAGCTCGACTGGACCCGGCGGGAACTGCTCGCCCTCGGACTGAAGGAGCTGTGATGACCCCCGTCGTCGTCATCGACGTGGTCGGCCTGACGCCGCGTCTTCTCGCGCATATGCCCAACGTGTCCGCCGTCGGGGCCGCGGCCACCCTGCGGCCGGTGCTGCCCGCCGTCACCTGCTCGATGCAGGCCACCCTGCTCACCGGCGAAATGCCGCGCGAGCACGGGATCGTCGGCAACGGCTGGTACTTCCGCGACCTCGGCGAGGTGCTGCTGTGGCGCCAGCACAACGCCCTCGTCCAGGGCGGCCAGCTCTGGGACGCCGTCCCGGGTCTGAAGACCGCCAACGTCTGCTGGTGGTACGCGATGGGCGCGGCCAGCGACCTGCTCGTCACGCCGCGCCCGATCTACCACGCCGACGGCCGTAAGTCGCCCGACTGCTACACCCGCCCGCCGTCGCTGCACGACGACCTGGAGTCGCGCTTCGGCACGTTCCCGCTGTTCAGCTACTGGGGGCCGACCGCGGGCATCACCTCCTCGCGGTGGATCGTCTCGGCCGCCCGGCACATCCTGCGCGAGGAGCGCCCGGGGCTGCTCATGGTCTACGTGCCGCACCTCGACTACGACCTCCAGCGGTACGGCCCCGACGGCCCCGAGGCCATCGCGGCGGCCAAGGAGGTGGACGCCGCGCTCGCGCCCCTGCTCGCCGAGGACGCCACCTTCGTGATCCTCTCCGAGTACGGCATCACCGCCGCCGCGCGGCCGGTCGACGTCAACCGGGCCCTGCGCCGGGCCGGGCTGCTGGAGGTGCACACCCAGGCCGGGATGGAGTATCTGGACCCGTGGGCCTCCCGCGCGTTCGCCGTGGCCGACCACCAGATCGCCCACGTGTACGTACGCGACCCGGCCGACGTGGACCGCGCCCGCGACGTCCTGCGAGAGCTGCCCGGGGTGGACGAGGTGCTCGACGGCGGCGGGAAGGCGAGATACGGCCTGGACCACGAGCGGGCGGGGGAACTGGTCGCGGTGGCCGAGCCCGACGCCTGGTTCACCTACTACTACTGGCTCACCGACGACCGCGCGCCCGACTTCGCCCGGCTCGTGGACATCCACCGCAAGCCCGGCTACGACCCGGCCGAGCTGTTCATGGACCCCGCCGATCCACTGGTGAAGGCCCGCGCCGGGCTGGCCCTGGCCCGTAAGAAACTCGGCTTCCGCTACCTGATGAACGTGGTGCCGCTGAACCCGGCGCCCGTGCGCGGCAGCCACGGCCGCCTGCCCGACGACCCCGCCGACGGCCCGGTGCTCCTCGGCCCCTTCGACGGCGACTCCTACGCCGCGACGGAGGTGAAGGAGCTGCTCGTCACCCTGGCGAAGCAGGCGACGGCGGAGCCCGGCGCGCGGCGGATGTCCTGAATCTCTCACCGCTCGGCGGGTGGGAGCGCCTTGTCCAGGAGGTTCATCAGCTGCAGCAGGTCTTCGGGGCCGAGGCGGGCGAACGGGCTCGTGGCCAGCGTCTTCGCGATCACTGCGGCCCGTGCGCGCCGCCCGCTCTCGGTCAGTGTCAGCACGCGTGAACGGCGGTCGTCGGGGTCGACGGACCGCTCGACGAACCCCCGGTCGACCAGCTGGTTCGTGACGAAGCTGAGGTTGGGCGCGTTGCAGAACAGCCGATTGGCCATCACCTTCATCGACGGCGGCGGCTCGTGCGGATCGATCATCCAGAGGGCCTGAGCGGTCGCGTGCGTCAGGCCATGTTCGGCCAGCGCGGCTTCCATCCCGTCACTGGTCAGCATGAACGTCTTATGGTTCGCCACCACTACCGCTTCAAGGACGCTTCGGGTCATGAGCCCATCCTAACTTGGTACTTCGAGACTCGAAGTGTTAACTTGATTCGAGTCTCGAAGCATCCAACAGGAAGCGACCGCTCATGCACGCCTACGCGAACACCACAGCCCTGGTCACCGGCGCCTCGAAGGGACTGGGCGAGGCATACGCGCGCGAGCTCGCCCGCCGAGGTGCGAACCTCATCCTCGTCGCCCGCTCGGCCGATGTGCTCCGCGATCTCGCCGGGCAGATCCAGGCCGCGCACCACGTCAGGGTGGACGTGATCGCCGCCGACCTCTCGGACCGGCATTCCCCGCAGGCGGTGGCCGACGAGATCAAACGTCTCGGCCTGGACGTCGACCTCCTGGTCAACAACGCCGGGCTGGGATCGGTCGGCCCCTTCCTGACCCGCCCCCTCGAACCCAATCTGCAGTCAGTCGACGTGAACATCACCGCGCTGGTGGGCCTGACCCACCTTCTGGGCGCCGACATGCTCCAACGCGGTCAGGGCGGCGTCATCAACGTCGCTTCCTCGGCCGCCTTCCAGCCCATGCCGTATCAGGCGAGTTACGCCGCCACCAAGGCGTTCGTGCTCTCGTTCACCGAGGGGCTCGCCGAAGAACTCCGAGGTACCGGCCTGCGCGTGATGGCAGCGCATCCAGGGGCCACCGACACCGGATTCTTCAGCCGTACGACCGCCTCCATGGACCCGAAGGCGGACACCCCGCAAAGCGTCGCGGCGAACACGCTCGACGACTTCGCACGCGGCCGGTCCGCCTCCTATCCCGGTCGCGCCTTCAACCGCGCCGGGACCTGGGCATCGCGCCTGCTGCCCCGGACCACGGTCGCCCGGATCACCGGCGGCCTCAACCGCAAGGCCGGATTCCAGGACGTCAGCGATCTCGACCCCGCCACGTCATGACACCAGAACCTGTGACGACGAGACGGCCGAACGTTTCGCGGTGACGGCGCACCTGGCGCAGCGGGCTTCACCTCCCTCCGGGCGTGCCCGCTCCTTGGAGGAGTCGGGCGGTGGCCTCCCACAGGTGGCGTTCCCGCTCCTGGTCACGGGCGATGGGCCGTACCTCGGTCACCTTGTCGATCACCACGAACGCGCCGTCGCGCAGGTCCGCCCACTTGTCGTCGAGTGCGACCGAGGCCAGCGCGGGCCCGGAGCGTTCCGGGGTGGCCACGCCGGGCAGGCGCGCCACGCCGCGTCCGATCGCCTGGAGGGCCGGAGGCGCCTCCCTGCCCAGTCCGGTGCCGGGCATCCAGCCGGGTTCGAACACCGAGACATTGACGCCGGACCCGGCGCGGCGCTGGAGCTCGTGAGCGTAGTAGAGGATCGCCAGCTTGGCGTTGGCGTAGGCGACGCCGGCGGCGTTGAGGCCCGGGTGCTTGTCCCCAGTCGCGGGCCGGGCGAGCTCGACGGGGTCGCGCCACTTCGCGGCGGGCACGCCCATGATCCGCCGGCCGAGGTTGGCGCTGTAGACGTTCGAGCCGAGCAGCACGATACGGGCGGGCTCGGTGAGTGAGCCGAGCAGGTCGCCGATGAGCTGGGCGTGTGCGAGGTAGTTCACCGCGAAGGTCTTCTCGTAGCCGTCGGCGGTGGCGACGCGGGTGTCGACCGACATGTGGCCGGCATTGGCGATCAGCGCCCGTAGGGGCCGTACCGTCCGGGTGTCGAGCAGGTCCCGAACGGCCGCCGCGGCGGCCCGCACGTCGGCGAGCCGGGCCAGGTCGCAGCCGATCTCGTGGACGTTCGCCCCGCGCGCGCGGGCCTCGGCGGCGACCTCCGTGAGCGCCTTTCCGGCACGGCCCACCAGCAGCAGGTCGGGGCGTTCGCCGTCCGGGCGGTCCGCCATGGCGAGGGTGGCGGCCCGGCCCAGACCCCGGGTCGGGCCGGTGATCAGTGTGCTCGTCATGGATCGAGCTTCGGCGAACGCGGGCCGGTCAGCCAGCCGTCCTGTTGTCATAGGACCACCGGGGCCACGACAACGGGTGCATCTTCCCGCACACTGGACACGTGGAGTCGTGGGAGTTCGGCCGGATGGTGCGCCGTTGGCGTGATCGTGTGACGCCCGAGACCGTCGGCGTTCCGGTCGGCCGGCGACGCCGGGCGAGCGGGCTCCGGCGCGAGGAGCTGGCCGGGCTCGCCGGGATCTCGGCCGACTATCTGACCCGGCTGGAGCAGGGGCGGGCGACCGCGCCCTCCGCGCAGGTGGTGGAGGCGCTCGCGCAGGCGCTGCGCCTGTCCGACACCGAGCGTGCCCTGCTCTACCGGCTGGCCGGGCACAGCGCGCCCGGTCCGGACGTCGTTCCGTCGCGCGTCACGCCGAGCGTGCAGCGGCTGCTCGACCGGCTGTCGCACACGCCGGTCGTCGTGTACGACGCGACCTGGACGCTCGTCCTGGCCAACGCGCCGTACGACGCGCTCATGGGCGAGACGTCCACCTGGCACGGGATCGAACGCAACGCCATCTGGCGCAACCTCCTCGGCCCCGGCACCCGCACCGTGCAGACCGCGGCGGAACAGGCCGAGCACGAGGCGCGGCTCGTCGCCGACCTGCGACTGACCGCCTTCAGGTATCCCGCCGATCGAGCGCTCCGGCAGCTCATCGCGCAGCTCACGGACCAGAGCCGGCGCTTCGCCGAACTCTGGGACGCCGACGCCCCGCCTTCGCTCCCGGACCCGGGGAAACGCAAGGTCGTCGACCACCCCGCGGTCGGCCGGATCACGCTCGACTGCGACGCGCTCATCGTCGCCTTGGACGATCTCCGCATTTTGGTCTACACCGCCGAGCCCGGCACCGAGGACGCCGAGCGCCTCGCCCTCGCCCTCGTTCTCGGCACCCAGACGCTGGTCGAACCGGCCCCCTGACCGGATACGCGTCCTCGACGCCGTCAGCCCTCGAACCCGCCGCCGGTGACGATCACCTGGCCGCTGACATAGTCCGACTCCGGGTAGGTGAACATGACGACAGAGCCGGCGGCCTCGTCCGGCGTGCCGGCGCGGCCCAGCGGGATCGCCCGGTTGAGCATCTCCAGCAGGTGCGGGTTGACGCCGACCTTGATCTGCCGCCCCTCGACGTCGATGTACGCGTCACCGTCCGCCGTCGCCTCGGTGAGCCGGGTCTGGATGAAACCGAACGCGACGCAGTTGACGTTGACGTTGTAGCGGCCCCACTCCTTGGCGAGCGTCTTGGTCAGCCCCACGATCCCGGCCTTCGCGGCCGAGTAGTTGGCCTGCCCCGCGTTGCCGAACAGGCCCGCGACCGAGGAGATGTTGACGACCTTGCGGTGGACGGTGCGCCCGTCCGCCCGTTCCTTCCGCACCGCCGCGCTGATCACCGGCTGGGCGGCGCGCAGGATGTCGAACGGCGCCTTCAGGTGCAGATCGACGATGGCGTGCCACTGTTCGTCGGTCATCTTCTGCACCACGCTGTCCCAGGTGTACCCGGCGTTGTTGATGATGATGTCGACGCCGCCGAAGGTGTCGACCGCCACGCCGACGAACGCCGGCGCGAAGCCGTCACCGGTGACGCTGCCGGGGAACGGCACCGCCGTGCCGCCGTTCTTGCGGATCTCCTCGACCACCTCGCGGGCGGGGTCCTCGTCGAGGTCGTTCACGACGACGCCGGCGCCTTCGCTCGCGAGCTTCAGCGCGATGCTCCGGCCGATCCCCCGCCCGGCGCCGGTGACGAGGGCGGACTTGCCGTCCAGCTTTCCCATGATTGCCATCCTCAGGTTGTGCGTGCAGAGGGATCAGTCGAGCGCGATCTCGGCCTCACCGGTGAGGGTCACCGTGCCGTCGGCGAGTGCCACCGTGAGGTCGAGTGTGGCGACCCGTTCGCCGTCGACGTCGTCGACGGCGGTGACCTCGGCCCGGCAGGTGGGCCGGCCGTGGATCGGCGTGACGGCGGCGAACCGTACCTTGTACGACCGCAGCCGCTCCAGCGGGAAGTTGTCCGTCAGGAGCCTCGCGAGGTAGGCCATGGACAGCATGCCGTGGGCGAAGACGTCGTCCAGACCGGCCGACCTGGCCACGTCGAGGTCGATGTGGATCGGGTTGTGGTCACCGGACGCGCCCGCGAAGAGCGCGAGGGTGGTGCGGGAGATCGGGGGGACGGTCAGGTCGTCGAGCCGGCTGCCCGGCTGCATGTCCAAGGCCATTCAGGAGCTCACTTCCGGCAGTGCGCGGACCACGAGCGTGTTCCGCATCGTCACGACGACCGTCCCGTCCTGGTCGGTGATCGGGAGCTCGGTCACCAGGAACCGCAGTGCGCCGCCTTTCTTCTCGTACACGTCGACGACCTTCGACGACGAGCGGAGCTCGTCACCGGCGTAGGCGAGCCGGTGGTAGGCGAACTCCTGCTCGCCGTGGAGCACCGCGCGCAGGTCGACGCCGAGTTCGGTGAGGTGGCCGAACGGGTCCGGCACTTCGAGGTCGACGCCGAAGAAGAACGTCGGAGGCACGGGCAGGTCGCGGTGCCCGGCGCGCCGGGCGGCGTCGAGGTCGACGAACACCGGGTCGGTCTGTCCCGTGGCCTTGGCGAACATCCGCAGCCGGCTGCGGGTGACGAGCAGCGTGCCCCCGGCCCTTTCCGCGCCGATGAGCGACCGGTCCAGTCCCATCAGCCGCTCACCTTCTTGTACAGCGTGACGACGCAGGCGCCGCCCAGTCCCAGGTTGTGCTGCAGCGCGACGTCGACGCCGTCCACCTGACGGCCCTCCGCCCGGCCGCGCAGCTGCCACACGAGCTCGGCCGCCTGGGCGAGCCCGGTCGCGCCGAGCGGATGCCCCTTGGAGATCAGTCCGCCGGAGGGGTTGGTGACGACCTTGCCGCCGTAGGTGTTGGCTCCGTCGAGCACGAACTTCTCGGCGGTGCCTTCCGGGGTGAGCCCGAGGGCCTCGTAAGTGAGGAACTCGTTGGTCGTGAAGCAGTCATGCAGCTCCACGACCCCGATGTCCTCAGGGCCGATGCCGGACTCCTCGTAGACCTGGCGCGAGGCGGCGACCGTCATGTCGTAGCCGACCAGCTTGCGCAGGTCACCCTCGAACGTGGCCGGCTGGTCGGTGACCAGCGACTGCGCCTCGATCACGACGTCGGCGCGCAGGCCGTGCTTCCTGGCGTACTCCGGCGACACCAGCACCGCCGCCGCTGCCCCGCAGGTCGGCGGGCAGCACTGGTAGCGGGTGAGCGGGCCGTAGATGTGCGGTGAGCCCAGCACGTCCTCGACCGTGAGAGGAGCACGGAACACCGCGTACGGGTTGGCCGCCGCGTGCCTGCGGGACTTCACGGTGATGTGGGCGAACGTCGCCGGGTCGATCCCGTGCTCGTCCACGTAGGCCTGGCCCGCCGCGCCGAAATAGGTGGCCGCGGGCGGCGTGCCCGGTTCCGGGACCCCTGCCACCTGGTCCCGGACCTGTGTGAAGGAGCCCAGTACGTCCGGCCGGTCGGACCACACCGAGCCGAGCGCGCCGGGGTTCATCTGCTCGAAGCCGAGCGCGAGCGCCACGTCCGCCTGCCCGCTCGCCACCGCCTGACGGGCGAGCCACAGAGCCGACGACCCGGTCGAGCAGTTGTTGTTGACGTTGACGACCGGCGCGCCACTGTGACCCAGGTGGTAGAGCGCCCGCTGCCCCGAGGTGGAGTCACCGTAGACGAAGCCGACATAGGACTGCCGCACCGCTGGGTACTCCACGCCCGCGTCGGCGAGCGCGCGGCGTGCCGCCTCCGCGCCCATGACGTCGTAGGTATCGCTCCTCCCGGGCTTGGTGAAGGGAATCATGCCGACTCCCGCGACGATGACCTTGCCGCTCATGACGTGCTCCTCACATCTCGTACGCTGCGACAGTGGTGTGCTGCCAGGCCGCCTCGGTCACCCGCCGGGCGGCGACCGGCTCGGCCGCCGGGGTCCTGGAGAACCGTGGCGCCGGCCGGGGCTGGTCGACCCCGTCGATCGAGGTGAAGACCCCGCGCTCCACCAGGTGGGGGTTCTCCAGCGCCTCCTCGTAGGTCAGGACCGGGGTGACGCACGCGTCGGTGCCGGCGAACACCTCGGCCCACTCCGCCATGGGCCGCGTGCCGAACACGCCGGCGATGGCCTCGCGCAGCTCGTCGGCGCGCGCGTCGTCGTACTGCCCGGGGAGCGCGGCGGTATCCAGCCCCAGGATCCGCGTCATCGTCGCGAAGAACTGCGGCTCGATGCAGCCGACCGCCACACTGCGACCGTCCGCGCAGACATAGGTGTCGTAGTACGGTCGGCTCCCGTCGAGCAGGTTCGTCCCGCGTCTGCTCGACCAGCGGCCCTCGCCGCGCAGGGACCACATCATGTGCGCCAGGACGCTGGCCCCGTCGCACATCGCCGCGTCCACGACCTGTCCCAGCCCGGAGCGTTCCCGTTCCCACAGGGCGGCGAGGACGCCGGCGACGAGGAACATCGAGCCGCCGCCGAAGTCGCCGACCAGGTTGAGCGGCGGGACCGGTCGCTCGCCGGCGCGGCCGATGCTCTCCAGGACGCCGGTCAGCGAGATGTAGTTGATGTCGTGCCCGGCGGTCTGCGCGAGGAGGCCCTCCTGGCCCCAGCCGGTCATCCGGCCGTAGACCAGGCGAGGGTTGCTGACCATGCACACGTCAGGGCCGAGGCCCAGCCGTTCGGCCACACCGGGCCGATACCCCTCGACGAGCACGTCCGCCTCGTCGGCCAGCGCCCGTACACGGGCGACGTCCGCCGGATCCTTCAGATCCGCCCCGACGACCCGCCTGCCGCGCAGCATGTGGTCCGTGTCCCCCACCGTCCTGGTGGGGCGCTCGACCCGGATCACGTCGGCGCCGAGGTCGGCGAAGATCATGCACGCGTGGGGGCTCGGTCCGATGCCGGCGAGCTCCAGCACCCGCAGGCCCGCGAGCGGCCCGTCAGCCACGGGCCGGCCAGTACTGCTCCCGGAGGCGCCGCTTGAACAGCTTGCCCGAGTCCTCGCGGGGCAGCCGTTCCTCGAACACCACCACCTTGGGCACCTTGTACTTGGCCAGGTTGCGCCCGACGTGCTCGCGCACCTGCTCCTCGGTCACCGTGGCGTCCGGCAGCAGCTCCACATGCGCCGCCAGCGCCTCGCCGAAGTCGGCGTCCGGGATGCCGAACACCGCCACGTCGGCGACACCGTCCAGCCCCAGCAGGGTGTTCTCGATCTCGGTGGGATAGATGTTCACCCCGCCGGAGATCACCATGTCGTTGAGCCGGTCGCTGAGGTAGAGGTACCCGTCCTCGTCGACATGGCCGACGTCGCCGATGGTGTAGAAGCCGTCGCCGGCGTCGATGGCGCGTCTCTTGGCGTCGTCGCCGAGGTAGGTGAAGTCCGGCCAGGCCGACGGGGACCGGCCGTAGACGACGCCTGTCTCGCCGACCGGGACCTCGGCCATGTCGGGATCGAAGATCCTGATCGCCGCGTCGCCGACCGGCGCGCCGACCGTGCCGGGGTGGGCCAGCCACTGATCGCTCGTGCAGACGGTCCAGGCGCCGCCCTCGGATCCGCCGTAGTACTCGGTGATGATCGGACCGAACCAGTCGATCATCGCCCGTTTGACGTCCGGCGGGCAGGGCGCGGCGGAGTGCGAGACGTTCTCCAGCGAGGAGAGGTCGTACTTCGTCCGGACCTCCTGCGGCAACCGCAGGAGCCGCACGAACATGGTCGGCACCATCTGCGCGGCGGTGACCCGGTACTCCCCGACGACCCGGAGGAACTGCTCCGCGTCGAACTTCGGCATGATCACCACGTTCATCCCCATGGCCAGGGCGTAGGTCGCGGCCACGTTGGGGGCCGTGTGGTAGAGCGGCGCGGGGATCACGGCCGTGCCGCCTGGCCGGAAGCCCACCACCTGGCGCATGATCTCGGCGACCCCACCGATCTTGTCCGGGGCGATCGGGTCGCGCAGCACGCCTTTGGCCAGCCCTGTCGTGCCCGAGGTGTAGATCACCGACATGGGCGGGGCGAGCACCGACTCCGTCGGCGGGTCGTTGTCCTCGATGAGCTGCTCGGCCATCGGGTAGCGGCCGGTCGGCGCCACCGTGCCCAGCGCGAACTCCTCGGCCACCTCCGGCGGAACCGCGACTTCGACGATCCGCAGGTGCTCCGGTTTCCGCGCCTCCACGATCGGCACCAGGTCGGAGTGGACCACCGCCACCTTGGACTGGCTGTCACTGAGCAGATGCCGCAGGTCCGCGCCGGTCCAGTGCCAGTTCACCGGCACGGGAACCGCCCCGATGAGCGACGCGGCGAACGTGGCCTCCAGCATGCTCGTCTCGTTGCGCATCACGATGGCGTACCTGTCGCCGGGTTCGACTCCCATCCGTCGCAGGCCCGACGCGAGGCGAGCCGCGCGCTCCTTCATCCTGGCCACCGGTAAGACGCGACGACCGGAGATGACCACTGGTTCGGTCATGTCCTTCTGCCTTTCGTTGAGGTTCAGAGGGATCGTGCGACGAGGTCCTTCATGACCTCGTTGGCTCCGCCGTAGATCTTCTGCACCCGGGCGTCCTGGTACATGCGCGCGATGGGGTACTCCCGCATGTAGCCGTAGCCGCCGTGCAGTTGCACGCATTCGTCGATCAACGTCACCTGCTGCTCGGTGAGCCACCACTTCGCCATCGCGGCCGTGGCCGTGTCGAGCCGGCCCTCAAGGTGCAGATCGACGCAGCTGTCGAGGAAGACGCGCGCGATCCGCGTCGCCGTCGCTCCCTCGGCGAGGGTGAACTTGGTGTTCTGGAAGTCCCAGATGGTCTGTCCGAACGCCTGCCGCTGCTTGACGTAGTCGACGGTCTGCTCCATCGCGGCCTCCATGCCGGCGACCGCGAGGACCGAGATGAGCAGCCGCTCCTGCGGCAGCTGGTTCATCAACTGCGCGAAGCCCTGTCCCTCCACCCCGCCGAGCAGGTGGTCCGCAGGCACCCGCGTCCGCTCGAAGGAGAACTCGGCGGTGTCGGCGCCGTGCTGACCGACCTTCTCCAGGATCCGCCCCCGGACGAAACCCGGGCAGTCGGCCGTCTCCACGACGATCAGTGAGATGCCCTTCACGCCCCGGGCCGGGTCGGTCCTGGCCACCACCAGGACGAGGTCGGCCAGGTGTCCGTTGGAGATGAAGGTCTTCGCGCCGTCGATGACGTACGCCTCGCCGTCGCGCACGGCTCTGGTCCGGATGCCCTGCAGGTCGGACCCGGTGCCCGGTTCGGTCATCGCGATCGCGCCGATCATCTCGCCGGCGGCGAGCCGGGGCAGCCAGCGTCGCTTCTGGTCCTCGGTGCCGTAGGCCAGCAGGTAGTGGGCGACGATGCCGCTGTGCACCATGTTGCCCCAGCTGGTCTCGCCGGCCCGGGCCTGCGCCTCGCAGACCGCGAGGTCGTGCGCGATGGTGCCCCCGCCGCCGCCGTACTGCTCGGGGATGGAGCAGCAGAGCAGTCCGAGATCCGCCGCCCTGAGCCAGACGTCGCGGTCGACGTGGTGCTGTGCCTCCCACTTCTCCCGGTTGGGCAGAAGCTCCGACGACACGAAAGCCGAGGCGAGGTCGTACACCGCCCGCACGCTTTCGGTCTTCCACGCCGATGTATAGGACCCGGGCATACACCCACCTCGATCCACTTCAGAAATGAACCTAACGCCGCTTGGTGATCCATTTAGCAGGGAGTCTTAACCATGCGGCTCATCCGCGAGCTTACTCAACATTCACTTAAATGCAATGGCCGGTTTCGGCCCGGCGCCACCTACGCTGAGTCCCATGTCGACAGCCACCGTGCGACCGGCCGACGAGCCTCGACGCCGTCCACGCGACCGCAAGCAGCAGATCCTCGTGGCCGCGCGGGACCTCTTCGTCGAGCACGGCTACCCCAACGTGTCCATGTCCACGATCGCCGCGAAGGTGGGCATCCGCGCGGGCGCGCTGTACCGGCACTTCGACACCAAGGCGGTGTTGCTCGAGTCGGTCATCGCCGACAACTTCGGCTGGATCGACGAGCCGCTGAACACCACCGGCTTCGCGGAGGTCGTGGACGACGTCCTGGCGAGGGTGACCGACCGGCCCTATCTGTCGGACCTGTGGATCCACGAGGTCCGCTATCTGCCCGCCGAGCAGGCGCGGCTGCTGCGGCGCCGGATGCGGCGGTGGACCGGCAGCCTGATCCCCCCGCTGCGGCGAGCGCGGCCGGGGCTCGACGCGGGGCAGGAGGAACTGCTCGCCTGGGCCATCCCGTCACTGACGTCCTGTGTCGGCCGGCGCGCGATCCACGCCCCTCAGTCCGTACGACTTCCCGTCGTACGCGCCGGCATCCACGCCCTGACCCGAGCCGTGCTGCCCCCGACGGGAGCGGAGACGGTGACGCCCCGGGCCGGACTGCTGCCGGTGTCGCGCCGGGAACGGCTGCTGCTCGCCGCCATCGAGCAGTTCGCCCGCAACGGATACCACGAGACGTCGATGACGAGCATCGGCGCCGCCGCCGACGTAACCGGGCCGAATCTCTACGGCTACTTCGCGAGCAAGGCCGACCTCCTGCAGGCGGTCTACGAACGCGGCACCCACACCCTGTGGCTGAGCCTCGACGAGGCCCTGACCAGCGCCGACTCTCCCGGAGAAGCGCTCACCGCCGTGGTGCGCTCGTTCGTGCGGATCGCGAGAACATGGTCAGCGATCCTGGACGACCCCACCGCCGAAGCGGGAGTCGTGGCAGCGACACTCGCCGCCCAGCGGGAGTACGTGGGCGAATGGAGCACCCTGGTGGCACGCCTCCTGCCGCACCTCGACGCCCGAACGGCCCGGCTGCGCGTACAGCTCGGTCTGTTCCTCGTCACCGACCTCTACCGCAACCCGCGAGTCTCCCGCTACGAATCCTTCCCCGAAAGCCTGACGGCGCTGGTCCTGGCGGTGCTGTGCGACGACTCCTGAGCACCGCCGAAGTGGCCCGGCCGATCCCTATCCGGCCGGATCTCCCTATCCGGCCAGATCGGCCAGGAGCGCGGTGGTCCGCGCCTGCTCCTCGTCCGAACCGAGAAGCACCACCACGAGCTCGGTCGCACCCGCGTCGAACAACCGGCGCAGCTGGCGTTCGACGCCCGCCTCGTCACCGATGACCACCGTGTCCTCGGGGCCGGCGGCGTGACCGCGGTCGAGCATGGCACGGTAAACGGGCACCTGCCCGACCATCCCGAAGTTCTCGGCGACCCACGCCCGGCGCTCGTCCTCGTCGGAGGTGACGCACACGATGGTGCTGGCGACCACGCGAGGCGTCCTCCCGCCCGCCGCCTTGGTGATCGCCGGCACGACATGATCGGCGAGGGAGGCCGCGGTGGCCCAGGTCGTGATCGTCCCATCGGCCAGCTCGCCGGCCACCCGCAGCATCGCCGGGCCGAGCGCGCCGACCAGCACGGACGGCGGCGTGGCCGCCGCCACGTCGACCGCGCCCACGGCCTTGAGCGTCTCCCCCTGGTAGCTGACGCTCTCGCCGCGCAGCAGCGGGGCCAGCGCGGACAGGTATTCACGCAGGTGACGGGCGGGGCGGTCGAAGGAGTACCCGTACTGGTCCTCGATGATGAACTGGTGGCTGACTCCGACGCCCAGGGTGAGCCGGTTCCCCACGGCCTCCTGAACGGTCAGCGCCTGCGCGGCCAGGGCCAGCGGGTGCCGGGGATAGGTCGGCACCACCGCCGTCCCGAGCTCGATCCCGGGCACCTGCCGGCCGGCCACCGCCAGCGTGGTCAGCGCGTCCCGGCCGGTCCGCTGAGCCAGCCACACCCCGGCGAAGCCCGCCTCGGCCGCGGCTTGGGACTGATCGATGACCGTCTCCAAAGACGGTCCCATCTCATCTACGACTAACCCGATCCGCATCGAACCACCCCGTGATTATCGACAGTGAACTTACCGACCATGCGCCCGCACCCCGTGCTCGACCAGTTCGATCTTGGCGCTATTGGGCACGATACTGCGCCACCGGTCGCGACGCGCGCGGCCGAGGCGCGCCTGTTCGGGCAGACGGAAAGCTCTCATGGCCTCGTGCCTGCGGGAAACCCGGTCCAGCGCAGGTCGGGCGGGAGATGACTCATGTCGTTGAACATCACGATCGTGGGCGGCAGGCCGCTTCGGTACTCGATGACCGTCAGCGCGGTGTTGGCGCTGTTCAGTCCGAGCCACCGGGGCGGCGGCGCGTCCAGTGCGTGGCGCACCAGCCACGCGATCTGGTAGGCGTGCGTCACCAGGACCTCGTGGGTGTCTTCCGTGGCCGGGCCGGGGGCCTCGGCGAACCGGGCGACCAGAGCCTCGGCGAGCCTCTGGCCCGAGGCGGCCTCGGCGTCGTCGTAGCCGTCGAAGAAGCCGGCCCAGGAAGGGGGTACTTCCGCCGCGCTGGGAACGTAGGGCACGTGGTCGACGAGCTCGGCGGCCTCGGCCACGGGCACGTCCGGGAGACGCCGGGCGAGTTCCTGCGCGCTCGCCACGGCGCGTGGAAGCGGAGAGTGCCACACGGCGTCGACCGGTACGCCGGCGAGCCGTTCGCCCAGAAGGACCGACTGCCGGTGCCCGATCGCGGTGAGCTGCCCGAACGCGTCGGCCGCGCCGTGGCGGGCCAGGTAGAGGTGTCGCGTCGTCATAGGTGGTCAGGGGCGCGGTGTCCGTACGGACCCGGTCCCCTCTCCTTTCGAGCTGCGGGACGAGTGATCGATTACGCGTGCGCCGGCGTGACAGTCCCGGTGGTGCCGTCGATGGTGATGACGGTGGCGTCGTGGAGCCTGCGCGTCGCGTTCGCGATGCCGAGGACCGCCGGGATGGCCTGCTCGCGGGCGACGATCGCGGCGTGGGAGAGCACGCCTCCGGTCTCGGTGACGACGCCGCCGGCGATGCGCAGCAGCGGCGTCCAGGCGGGGTCGGTGAAAGGGCAGACGAGGATGTCACCCGGTCGCACGCGCGCGAAGTCGCCGGGACCGCGGACGATCCTCGCGACGCCGGTCACGGTCCCGTGGCTGCCCGGCGTTCCGGTGAGCGTGGCCGCTGGGACGGCCGAGTCGCCGTCGGGCGGTGCCGGGACTTCCGGTGCCGGGACTGCCGGTGCCCGGGCTGCCGGTGCCGGGGGTGCGGCGGTGACCGGTCGTGCTTGCAGGATCCAGGTACGGCCGCCGGCGATCGCCCACTCGATGTCCTGCGGGCCATCGAGCAGGGCGGCGATCTCCTTGCCCAGCTCGGCCAGCCGGGTGGCGGTGGCGTCGTCGAGCGTCGGCCGGTTCCGGGTGTGGGTGGGCGCGTCGCGCGTGACGAGCCGCGTGCCGTGCCGGTCGAGGCGGGTTCGTTTGTCTGCGATGGTGCGGCTGACCGGCCCGTCGCCGGCGACGCGGTAGGCGTCGGGGGTGACCGTTCCTCCGACGACGCTGGGGCCGAGGCCCCAGGACGCCTCGATCCGGGTGGCGTCGTCCGGGCCCGAGGGGGTGAACATGACGCCGGACACCTCGGCGTCCACGTGGCGTTGGACGATGACGGCCATCAGCGGATCGACTCGGTCGTCACGGCGGTAGCCGACGGCACGCGGAGCGAACAGCGAGGCCCAGCAGGCACGTACGGCATCGGCGACGTCGCCGATGCCGTGCACGGCGAGGAAGCTCTCGTACTGACCGGCCGCCGAGGCCCGGCCGGTGTCCTCGTCCGAGGCCGATGATCGCACCGCCACGGGCGGGTCGCCGAGCTCGCCGAGTGCGCGTCCCAGCGCGTCGATCACGCTCACGTGGACCGGGCGGGCCTCGATCCCCCGCCGCGTCGCGTCCTGCTCACGGTGGTCCAGGCCGCGGCGGTCCAGGCCGCTGTGACCCAGGTCTTGGTGGCCCAGGTCGCGGTGGCCCAGGTCGCGGACGGCGGCGAGGTAGGCGGCGAACGGGAGGACGAAGCCGTCAGGAACCGGCAGACCCGCGCGGAGCAGCGCGCCGAGCGCGCCGGCCTTGCCGCCGCAGGTATCGGCCGCAGCCTCCCTGAGGGGTACGATCATCCACCCTGCCTTTCAACAGATTGTTGACAACATTTCGTTGATTGTGGAGCATGAGTCGCATGCCACGCAAGCAGGACACCGCTCACGCCTCGCGCGCTGACCACGTCCAAGCCCACCTCGAACGGGACGCGCGTCAGCGCCTGCTGAGCCTGGGCGCGGACACGCTCGACGCCCGTCCGTGGCGTCCCCCGCCCGCCCCGCTGTCGGCGGTCGACCTCACGCAGTTCGCCGTCTGGCGCTGGGCCGACCTGGACCAGGAGGGCATCCTGAGCGCCCTCACCCTCCTGCCCGCCGCCCGCGCCGAGGTCGACGGGATCGAGGCCGCCCTGCTGTTCACCGCCCGGAGCGCGGGACTGACCTGGGCGCAGATGGCGCACGCGATGGGGTTCAACTCTCCGCAGGCATGCCAGCAGCGCTACACCCGCCTCACGGCACGACAGGACGCCGGCTCGTGACGCGGGACTCCGCACCCGGCCTGCTCGTCCTGCACGCCGTGCGCATCACCGGCTACGCGGACACACCGGTGATCGCGCATCGGTTCGGGCTCGACGCGGCCGAGACGAAAGAGCTGCTCTACGACGCCGAGGCGTACGGCTGGGTCGAGCACGCCGCCTTCGCCGGCTCCGGAGGCTGGTCGTTGACCGAACGCGGCCGGGCCGAGAACGAGCGCCTGCTCGGGGCCGAGCTCGCACGCGTCGGCGGCGTCGAGGAGGTCCGTGCCGTTCACCGCGACTTCCTCCCGCTGAACGCCCTGCTGCTACGAGCCTGCACCGACTGGCAGCTCCGGCCCACCGCCGGTGATCGGCTCGCCGTCAACGACCACTCCGATGCCGGCTGGGACGCCAGGGTTCTGCACGAGCTCGCCGACATCGACCGCGCGCTCGCGCCGCTCGTGGACCGGCTCGGGAGTGTTCTCACGCGGTTCCTGGGCTACGACGGGCGATTCGCCGCGGCCCTGGCGCGCGCTCGGGCCGGCGAAAGCGCCTGGGTCGACCGTACTGACGTGGATTCCTGCCATCGTGTCTGGTTCGAGCTGCACGAAGACCTCATCGCCACGCTCGGCATCTCCCGGCAAACGGAACCCTGACCTGCCACCTGGGCACGTTCACGCCTGATGTGCGCGTGCTTTCAGCTCGTCGGCCTTGGCCCGGATGAGTCTCCGTACGATGAGGGCGGACTGCGAGGGACGGCTGTCCTGACGCTGGGTCAGGCACAGGTGTACGGGGTCCGTGTCGCGTAGGGGAAGCCAGACCAGGTCGGAGATGTCGGCCGAGGTGTCGAACTGGGCGAGGATGCCGAGCCCGGCGCCCTGGCCGACCATCACCTTGACGGTGCGCGCCGACATGGCCTGGACGACGATGCCGGGACTGGCCAGGTGCCGGTGCAGCACCTCCCACATCACGGTGCCCGCCCGCATGGTGACGAGCGGCCAGGTCTCAAGGTCGCGCCACTCGACCTGGTCGCGACCGGCGAGCGGGTGATCGGTGCGCGCGTAGACCCCGACGGGCGCCGAGACGAGCGGCACGCGGTGCAGCCCGGCCGCAGCCGGGCTCATCGGCATGGTGATCACCCCGAGGTCCAGCTCCCCGTCGAGCACGGCGGCCTCGATGTCGGCCGAGGCTCCCTCGCGGACGGTGAACCGCAGTCCGGGATGGTGCGCCCGGAGATGGCCCACCACAGGGGCGATGATCGTCTCCGCTGACACCGAGACCCCGCCGATCTGCACCCGGCCGTGGTACACCCCGCTGGCTCGCATGGCCGCTTCGCGCACCGCCTCCTCGGCCGCGACCAGCTGACCCAGCGGCTCAAGAAGGGCCTGACCGGCCGGGGTCAGCCGCACGCCGCGCCGGCTGCGCGTGAGCAGGACGACGTCGAGCTCCTCCTCCAGCAGCGCGATCTGCTGGCCGATGGTGGGCTGGCTGACCCCGCACCGGTCGGCCGCCGAACGCAGCGACCCGGTCTCGACGGCGGCCAGGAAGTAGCGCGCTCGCTCCACCCGCATCGGCCCACTATAGAAGTAAAACCTTTCACCCGTGAGCTCTAATCATGCCTTCCCAGTGCTCCGACGACGGGGAGATAGTGACGTGAGTCTCATGCGAACCTGATTCGAGGTCCACGACGTGAAAGGAATACCTGGTGTCCAACGGCCCGATGAGCGGAGTACGCGTCCTGGACGTGTCGACGATCCTGGCCGGCCCGTTGGCCTCCTCGCTGCTCGGCGAGTTCGGTGCCGAGGTGATCAAGGTCGAGCATCCCGCCGAGGGCGACCCGGCACGGTCCTACCCACCGCTGGAGGACGGCGTGTCGGCCGCCTGGACGATGCTCGGCCGTACCAAGCGGAGCGTCACGATCGACCTGCACCACCCCGATGCGGCCGACCTGGTCGGCAGGCTGGCCGCGACCGCGGACATCGTGGTGACCAACTTCCGCCCGGCGACGCTGCGCCGGTTCCGCATCGACTTCGACGACCTGCGGGCGTACCGGCCCGACCTGGTGATGGTGCACGTCAGTGCTTTCGGCCGCACCGGTCCCTACGCCGAGCGACCGGGCTTCGCCCGCGTGGCGGAGGCCTTCGCCGGTCTCACCTACCGCACGGGTGACCCCGATCAGCCGCCGGTCTTCGCCGGCTACCCCGTCGCCGACGGCGTCACCGGCATCTACGCCGCGTTCGCCGCCCTGCTCGCGCTGCGTCAACGGGATCTCACCGGCGAGGCCCAGCTGGCCGACATCCCCCTGTACGAGCCGTTGCTGCGGATGATGGAGGATTTCGTCGTCGAGTACGGCGCGACCGGTACGAGCCGGGAGCGTCAGGGGAACCAGAATCCGCACATCAGCCCCAACAGCCTTTATCTCACCCGCGACGGCCGCTGGCTGGCCCTGCCCGCCTCGACCGAGCAGATGTGGCGACGGCTGGTCGAGGTCATGGACGCCCCCGACCTGGCCGTCCACGACTCCATGACCGCCCGGCTGAAGCACCGCGAGGAGATCGAGGCGCGCGTCGCCGCCTTCGTCGCGGCTCACGACCTGGAACCGCTGATGGCCGTGCTGCTCCAGGCCGGCGTGGCCGCAGGACCGGTGAACTCGGCCGCGGACATCTGCGCCGACCCGCACATCCGCGCCCGCGGGTCGGTGGTGGAGGTGGCGGACGAAGGCTCGGGGCGGCCACGCCTCATGCAGGCGCCTGCCGGCCGCTTCTCCGGCTTCGACGGCACCATCGGCCGGGGCGCGCCCGCTCTCGGAGAGCACACCACCGAAGTACTGCGGGATCTCGTCGGACTGACGGACCCCGAGATCGACGACCTGCGCCACCGAGGAGTGGTCTGACATGACCATGGCAGTCTTATCCATCATCGTGCTGGTCGCTCTCTTCGTGGCGACCCTGAGACCCGGGTTCGACCTCGGGCTCGCCGCCCTGTCCGCGGCGTTCATCCTCGGTCTGGCCGCCGGTGTGCCGGCGAACGAGGTGACGGGGTTCTTCCCGGCCGACTTCTTCGTGCTCATCGTCGGGGTGACCGCCCTGTTCGCCGCGGCCAAGCTCAACGGGACTCTCGACTGGCTGCTCGACCTGTTGCTGCGCCTGGTCGGCGGCCGGCTGTTGCTGGTGGCGCTGGTGCCCTTCATCGTCGGCGCCGTGCTGACCGCGGTCGGCACCCTGCCCGCGGCCGCCACGGCGATCGTCGCCCCCATCGCGCTGGGCCTCGCCGCGCGGTACGGGATCTCGCCGCTGCTGGCCGCCGTCCTCGGCGTCACCGGCATCATCAGCGGACTGCTCTCACCGCTCGCCGTGTACGGCGTCACCGCCCGCGAGCTGAGCACCAAACTCGGCATCGACCTTCCCGGCACGGCCCCGATGACCTTCCTGCTGGGCGGACTGCTCACCGGCCTGGCCGTATGCGCGGCCTGCCTGCTCATCGGCTCCCGCACCGGCGCCATACCAACCGGCCGAGCCCCCACCCCAACCCCACCCACCGAGCCCGCCCCAGACAGCCCCGCCACCCAATCCGCCCGAAACACCGAGCTGCACGGCACCTCGCCGGACCCTCAGGACGCGACCCACGTATCCGGCACCACGAGCAGCGCCGAAAGCACCGCAAGCTCCGGGAGCTCTGGATCGGCGACTGTCGTCACCACCGTGCCCGCGGCGACGGGGACGGCGGGGGCGGCGGGGAGCCGCAAGGCCCGCGTGCTCACGGTGCTCTGCCTGCTCGCCGTCGTCTCCCTCTCGGTCGGCTTCGACATGAACGTGGGCTACCTCGGCCTGACCGCGGCGATGATCCTGCAACTGGTGCTCGGCCTGAAGCCCGGCGCGATCGTCTCGATGATCCCGTGGGGCGTCGTCCTGCTGATCGGTGGTCTGCTGACGTACGTGGGCCTGATGCAGCATCTGGGCGCGTTCAAGGAGATCAGCGAGCTGCTCCAGGTCGAGGGATCGACCGCGCTCAGCCTGCTCGTGCTGTGCTACATCGCCGGCGTCACGTCGTTCGCCGCCAGCTCCATCGCGGTGTTCGTGACCGCCATGCCGCTGTTGCCCCCGCTGGTGGCCAGCGGTCTCTCCCCGGTCGGCGGCGTGCTGGCCCTCGCCCTGGCCTCGGTGCTGGTCGACATCAACCCCCTCGGCATCACCGGAGGGCTGATCCTCGGCGCCGCCGCACCATCGGCCAGGCCCCGCCTGTTCCGCCAGCTTCTCACCTACGGCATCATCTCGATCTTCGTCGCGCCCCTCCTCGCCTGGCTCGCCTTCGCCTGGTGGTAGCGGACCTCCACGCGATGCCGGCGCCGGGTCACGACTCTTATGTGAAGTAGTGCACGTTCGCTCCTTGTGTGTCTTCCTCCACAGAACGGCACGCCAGATCCCTCTAGCGTCAGCGTTGTCCGGAACGAGGAAGCTCGTCCGGTACGGGGAATCCGGCGTCCTTGTCCCGAGGGCGCCCACACAACGGAGGAAACTGTGCAAAACCTTCGCAAGCTGCTCGTAGGCACCGCCATCGCCGGTGCCCTCGCCACGGGGATCATCGCCGCTCCGGCCGCCTCGGCCGCGACGGCCACGACGGCGAGCACCTCGGTGGCCTCCCAGTCGTTCTCGGGCGGCTGGAAGTACTTCCACACCGGCGGCGGCGACGGCCGCATCGGGTACCAGTGGGGCCGGAAGGGGGGCCACTACTGGCTCGACTTCAAGCTGTGGGACCGTGACCGCCACGACCGCGGGTTCACCTATTTCGACATCTTCTACAAGCGAGACGGTGACTGGCACCACTACAAGCGCTACTCCACGAAGAGCTTCTTCGACAAGGGCAGCCCCATCGTCTTCCCGCGGAACGTGGACGACATCAGGTTCAAGGGCGGCTACGGCTGGAGCAACCACTACGGCTGGGGCGGCTACCACAACTACCGCTGATCGCCCCCTGGCCTAGCAAGGGCCGACAGCGGGGATGGACTGAGGGGGCGCTCCTTGAGGGGCGCCCCCTTTGCTGCCCGGCATTGAGGGTCACGGCGCCTCCGGTGGCGTCGATGGCGGGGCAGTGGGGTCCTGGCAGTGCAAGTGCCGTCCCTGTCGCGCTTGACGGAGACGGGCAGCCGGGGGATGCCCCGGTCCGCCGGTGCTGCCGACAGCGGCCCGAACGCCGCGTACGGCAGGCCGGTCATGGAGAATGCGGCGGACCCGCCACGGACGGGGTCGTCGATCGACCTCACCGTTTGTCGTTGACGCGGACCCGCTAAGCGTGGTGGTAGCCGAGCCCGCTGAGGATCGAGCCTACGCCATCGTCTCGATCGTCGTCGCGCGCCTTCCCGCCCGGCTCTCCTTCGTAGGGTGGTAGGCATGCCGAAGTCGCGGGGCCTGGATCGCCTGCCAACTCGTGGATCAGTCGACAAGTAGCTGGTTGTGTGCGAGCTCCCGGTAAAGCGGGCTTTCCTTGATCAGGTCGTCGTGGCTGCCCTGTGCCAGGACCCGCCCCTCGTCGAAGACGATGATGAAGTCGGCGTCCCGTACGGTGGCGAGACGGTGGGCCACGATCACGAGGGTGCAGTCGTTCGCCGCCGAGGCGATCACCTGGCGGACGAGCGCCTCGGTCCGGCCGTCGAGATTCGCCGTCGACTCGTCGAGGAGGAGGAGCCGGGGCCGTGCGAGCAGTGCGCGTCCGATGGCGAGCCGCTGACGCTCTCCGCCCGACAGCGTTGCGCCCAGTTCGCCGACTGGCGTGTCCAGCCCAGCTGTCGACTCCCGGACCTTGGCCCCGAGCTCCAGGGCGTCCAGCATGTCCCAGCAGTCGGCATCGGTCGCCTGCGGCGCGATGAGCATGAGGTTGTCGCGGATCGTCCCCGGTAAGACCGGTGAGTCCTGCTCGACGTAGGCCACCCGGTCACGTACGACTTCGTGTGGGAGCTGTGCCGTGTCCATTCCGTCGATGAGGATCTGGCCGGAGGTCACCTCGTAGAAGCGCACGATCAAGCTGAGCGTGGTGGTCTTGCCGGCCCCGGAAGGACCGACCAGAGCGACTCGCTGGCCTGGTTCGACATGGAAGGACACGTCCGAAAGGGTGCCCTGCCGTACGGAGCCGTTGGGCGCCGTGTCCCCGTAGTCGAAGCAGACGTTCCTGAAGGTCGTGCTCGCCGCGCCGTCGCGCCGTTCGGATGGCCGCGTTACCGGTCGGCCCATCGACTCGCCCGGGAGTTCGGTGATCTCCCGGATGCGGTCGATCGCGCCCATCGAGGAGCCGAGAGTCCCCAGAGCGGAGAAGATCTGCCCGAGCGGCGCGATCAGCAGGAACACGTACATGAGGAACGACACCATGTCGCCGATGGCGAGCTGGCCCGCCGCGACCCGGAAACCGCCCACCCCCAGCACGACCAGCACGGCGGCCTGCATGGTCAGAAGTGACATCGGCTCCAGGAACGAGGTGATCCTCGCGACCCGCAGCCCCGCCTTGCGCGCGTCGTCGGCGATGCCGACGATCGCCTTCTCCTCGGTGTCCGTCACGTTCCCGGCGCGAATGGTCCTGATGCCGACGATCGCCCTGTCCAGCGCCGATGCCAGCCGGCCGACACTTCCCTGCAGGTCCCGGCTCGCCTTTCTGACCGCGAGCGACATCCCCGTGGTGATCACCGCGAAGAGGGCGGCGATGCCCAGGGTGAGTCCGAAGAGCAAGGCGTCGAGCAGCAGCAGCGCGACCAGCGCCCCGGCCATCGTCATGATCCCGCCCGCGCCCGCAAGGATCCCCTGGGTCAATGCCAGCCGGATGACGGTCGTGTCGTTGGCGACGCGAGACACCAGGTCTCCGCTGCGGCGCTCGTCGAACTCGCGGATCGGCAGCCGCAGCAATGAGCGGATCAGCTTTCGCCGGGCGTTGAAGACGATGCCCTCCCCCATGCGGTAGAGGAGGTACTGCTGCAGTGCGCTGAGGAGTCCTGTCGCCAGGAGCAGGGCGCACGCCACCAGCACATGCGGGGACAGGTTTCCGCCGCCGCCGGTGCTGCTCACCTGATTCACCAGCTGGTTGACGATGATGGGAAGCAGCAGCGACGCGGATGCCCCCAGCAGGCTGACCACGATCGCCGCCGCGAGCAGCCGGCCGTTGCCTTTCAGCAGGCCCAGCAGCTCACGGGACGACGAACGGACCACGCTGTCACGTCCCATACTGACCATCCGATCTGTTGGTTCGGTCGCTGCATGCGGAATGAGGACGACGCCTCAGGCGTCCCGTCGGCGATATCCGAGCACGGCACCGGCGATCAGGAGGACGGTCCACGCCGCGAGCAGTAACGCGCCCTGCGCCGGTGTCACCGCGCTCGTGCTGTCGGCCACCGGGAACCACATGGCGAACCCGGCTGTGTCCGGGAGATACCTCGCCGCGTCGGCTTGATCGCGCAGGAGCGGCCCGACGATGAAGAAGTACCCCAACAGGACGACCACCGCCGCGAGAGTCCGCCGCACCAGGGCGCCGACGGCCGCGCTGATCAACGTCATGAAGGCGAGATACGCGGTCGCCCCGGTGAGGACACGCGCGACATGGCCCGGGGTCGTGGGCACGGCCGTGTCACCGAGCACAACGGTCGTGAGCACGACTCCGGACGCGGCCGTGACCGCGGCTGCGGGAAGCACGACGATCGCCAGCGCGAGGTGCTTGGCGGTGAGCTGGAGGCCCCGGCGCGGCATCGCGATCAGTGTGGTGCGGATCTGCCCGCCGGAGTATTCCGAGCAGGTGGCCAGGACGCCGAGGATGACGAAGCCGGCTTGGGCGTAACTGATCGAGGCGAGTCCGATGTCGGTGGCGCGGTTCGTACCGGTCGAGCCGCTGAGCCCGGCAGCCGTGAAGGCGGCCGCGAGGATCAGGTTGACGGCCAGGGTGCCTGCGAGCGTGAGCCAGGTCGCCGGCAGGGACCTGAGTTTCGACAGCTCCGCCGCGAGTGCCTGAGCCGCTTCCCGGCCACGGGCGCGCGTCGCAGTGCTCATGCGTCCCTCCGGGTGAACGTGATGCCGGCGATCACGAGCAGCGCGGCCACCCAGGCGCTCATGACCAGGCATCCGACGAGCGGGCTGATCTCGACGCCGGTGTCGTCGAGCTCCCGGATGAACATCCGCACTCCGGCCATGTCAGGCAGATAGTTGGCCAGTGGCGTGATCCTGGTGAGCAGATAGGTGACGGTCACGACCGAGGTGTTCGCGATGAGCACCGCGAGCGGAATGACCCCATGGCGGGTGAGCACGGTGATCCCGAAGGCGAGGAGCGCGGTGAACACCCAGTAGCAGACCACACCGGCCAGTCGCGGGACATCGTCCGCCCCCAGTGCCGGGGCGTGCGCGCCGAGCACCACCTGGACGACGCCCATGGTGGCCACCGCGGCGACGATAGCGAGCAGCGCGCCGGTGATGGCGATGGCGGACATCTTGGCGTACAGGAACCTGAGGCGGGAGGGGACCGCGGTCAGACTGGTGGTGATCTGACGGCCGCCGCCGGACTCGGCGCTCTCGGTGAAGTATTCGCTGCTGATGCCGACGACGCCGAGGATGATCACTCCCACCACGCCGAAGGCCAGCTCCCGATAGCCGGTGTCGATCCCGGCCGCCGTCTCGCCGCCCCGGGCCGAGAAGGAGGTGATCGCGGCGACCGCGCTCGGCACGAGCACGCCGGTCGCCGCGGCGAGCCACACCGTCGGCAGCGAGGCGAGCTTGGAGATCTCCGCCGTGAGCGCCCTCATCGTGCTCCGCCACCGGCGGTGAGGGCGAAGAACGCGTCCTCGAGAGTGCGGTGTGAGCCGGTGACCTCGCCGAGGGTGCCGTCGGCCACGATCCGGCCCTCGTTGATGACCACGACGTCGTCCACCGTCTCCGCCAGCTCTCCCATCAGGTGGCTGGAGAGCAGCACGGTCCGGCCGGCGGCGGCCCGCTCGCGGAGGAAGGTCCGGATCCACCGGATGCCGTCCGGGTCCAGCCCGTTGACCGGCTCGTCCAGGATCAGGATCCGGGGGTCGCCGAGCAGTGCCGTCGCCAGCCCGAGGCGGCACCCCATGCCCATCGAGTAGCCGCCGACCCGCTTGGACGCGGCGTCCGTCAGCCCGGCGACCTCCAGCACCTCGTCGACACGTGACCGTGGCAACCCCGCGGAGCGGGCCACCCACCGCAGGTGCGCCCTGCCCGTCCGCGCCCGGTGCGCGCCGGAGCCGTCCAGCATGGCGCCGACCGTGGCGAGCGGGTCACGCAGCTCGGCGAACGGGACCCCGTCGATGAGCGCGGTGCCGGCGGTCGCCCGGTCCAGGCCCAGCAGGATGCGCAGCGTGGAACTCTTGCCCGCCCCGTTGGGGCCGAGGAATCCGGTCACCCGTCCGGGGCGGGCCCGGAAGGTGATGCCGGTCAGGATCTCTTTGGAGCCTCGCCGCTTGACGAGATCGTCGATCGTGAGCACGTGACAAGGGAATCGGAACCACGGCCTCGGGCGCATCGGCCCAGGGTCCGGACTTCGTCCGCGCAACTCGGACCCCGGTCTCTCAGACCCTGGGCTGATGCGCCATTCGCGGGCGACTCCTTAGAATCACAGCGTGGAGGTCGACGAGGCACTTCCGAGACGCGGGCGGCTGGTCTGGCCGCTGGCCATCACCGTTCACATCGTGCTCCTGCTCGCCCTCCTCACTGTCACCGACGGCGGCAGCGCCGCGGTCGCCGGCCCGGTCATCATCGCGGTTCTGGCCTTGACGGCCACTGTGTGGGCGGTGTTCAGCGCACGCCGCCAGCGGATCGCGTACGAAGCGCGGCTGACGGCCTGGGCCGGCGCGTGCGCGACGCAGGCCGAACGGCTCCGGATCGCCCGCGAGCTGCATGACATCGTCTCCCACGGCCTCGGCCTGATCACCGTCCGGGCGAGCGCGGCCCGCCACCTCGGCGCGGCGGACGACAGCGCCGCGGCGCTGTCGGATGTCGAGCGCATCGGACGGCAGACCACGACGGAGCTACGCCGCATGCTCAACGTGCTGCGTGACTCATCCGACGCCTCAGCGCCACTGCGGCCCGCGGAGACCTTCCATGACCTGCCGGCCATCGTCGAGGACGCCGAGCGGGCGGGCCCGATCGTCACTCTCAGGCTCGACGAGGTCGACGACGTCAGCCCCGGAGCGCAGCTCGCGGTCTGTTCCGTCGTGCGCGAAGCCCTCACCAACACCGCCCGGCACGCCGGGCCCACCGGCGCGAGCGTGTGCGTCCGCCGCGACGGCGACTGGATAGTCACCAGCGTCCATGACGAAGGTCCCGTGCCCGGATGGACCCCTCACCCGGGCGCGGGGCACGGGATCGAAGGCCTCCGGGAGCGCGTCACCGCCATCGGCGGCACCTTCCGGGCCGAGCACGTCGAGAACGGGTTCCGCGTCACCGCCCGCATCCCCGAGACGAGGCCGTCATGAACGCCATCCACGCCGGCGCCCGCATCCCCGAGACCACGCCGTCATGAACATCATCCACGCCGGCGCCCGCACCCCCGAGACCACGCCGTCATGAACGCCATCTGCGTCGTCATCGCCGACGACCAGCCGTTGCTGCGCCACAGCCTCGCCGCGGTCATCAACGCCCATGACGGTATGACGGTGGTCGGCGAGGCGGGCACCGGCGACGAGGCGGTCAGGCTCAACGCCGAGCTGCGTCCTGACGTCGTTCTCATGGACATTCGCATGCCGGGCACCGACGGCATCGCGGCCACCCGCCGCATCGTCGCCGACGTGGGCGGCGGATCGGTGAAGGTCATCGTGCTCACCATGTTCGAGCTCGACGAGTACGTACGCGCCGCCCTCCAGGCCGGCGCCAGCGGCTTCCTCCTCAAGGACGCCCACCCTGACCAGCTCCTGGACGCGATCCGCCGAGTGCACGAAGGTGAGTCGCTGTTCGCGCCGAGCGTCCTCACCCGCCTCATCGAGGCCTACATCGCCAAGCCCACGGGCGAGAGGCCGGCGAGCCTGGCGGCTCTCACCGAGCGGGAGACCGAGGTCCTCGCCCTGGTCGGCCGCGGACTCTCCAACAGCGAGATCGCGACGGGACTCAAGATCTCGATCAAGACCGTGAAGACGCATGTCGGCAACCTGCTGAGCAAACTGCAGGCCCGAGATCGCGCCCACCTCGTCATCGCGGCCTACGAGAGCAACCTCGTCGAGCAGACCCGCTGAACCCGCCTGAGCTGATGGACGGCCACGACTGAGGCTCACGGAACGGCGCCTTCACCCGGGCTTCACCGGCCGGGGCCGTACGCGTGCCGCGTGCACGACCTGGTAGGTCGACACCTTGCCGGGCTCACCGATGGGCAGACCGTCCACCTCCACCCAGGCGTGCGCGGTGAAGGGGTGCAGAGCGAATCCGGCGCACCAGTCGGGGACGCTCCCCCGGAGTCGACACAAGATCACCACCGCGACCGAACGCTGGAGGCACCCTTGGCCCGCACAGCGCCGGCTCAGCGCGCAGACCAGGTCGCGCGCCTCGCCGGCGTCCCTCGCCGAGGCGTGGACGGCACCTCGGCAGAAACGCGACAGCACGGCGGCGAGACGATCCGGCGAAAGCATGATCAGCATCCGTGCGACGGCGATGGCCACCCGCGCCTGAACGCGGTATCCGAGGGGATGAACCGTTGTCGACACGGTCAGTCCATGGAATCGGCGACGATGAGCCTGGATTCGACCAGGGCTCCCACCAGCTGGTCCACGTCCGCTTTCACCCGATCGCGATCGATGTCATGAGCCTGGGTGACCGCGTCGATCACCTCGCCGACTTTGCCGCCGTCAAGCAGCTGTTTCAGCATGAGAAGCGCAGTGCCGTTGATCCGCCAGTATGCCGCGTCACGTCCGGTCCCGACCAGGACCGCCTGCCCGTCGACTTCCCGAAGCACAACGCCCTTGTTCAAGCGAATGGCCACGTCGTTTCCTTTCCTGGGTCGAGAGAAATGGTTCACCGGCGATCAATCCACCGCACGCAGCCATCGCTCCGAGGTGACCAATTTCTCCAGCTCCAGCAGCCCGATGTCGGATGCCGGGGGTTCAAGGAGGGCCGGTTCGATCTGGTCGCGCTCCACGAGTCCACGCTCCACCAGGCGGCTGTCCCTGAATTCGGTGAGGAGCCGATCCCGACGGTTTCTGTGCTCGGCGTAGATATCCGAGGTGAAGTCTCCTCGTCCTCTCTTGTCATAGAAGCCGGAGGGCGCGATGCGATTCAACGCGGCGGCCAGCAGTGGTTTGTCCACAGAGTCGCTCAGCCGCGCGGAGGCCGGGGCCCGGAGCACCGCGCGCACGACCCGGATGTCGGTGAAGGGGGCGCACCAGCGAACGTCGTGCTGCCGATAGACCTCGGCGAACTGGCGGAGGATCTTCCCCTGAAAGGCGATCGACTCCACGGTCTGGTGGGCGAGCGGATCGCGCCCCAACGGCTCCGGCGTCGACTTCGCCACGTCGGAGAAGGCCTCGACGATCAGGTTCTTCGCCTTCGTCGTGATCCAGTGAGGGAGGACCACCGGCGGGAACCACGAGTACGCGTCCTCGGGCCGGGCGGGGATGTCGCGCTCGATCGATCGGGCGACGCGGGCGAAGTAGCGCCGGTAGCTCTCGCGGGCCATGGCACCCCTGAGGAGTGGGGCCAGGTGCCGTTTCTGACCGAGCTGGAAACCCCGCATCCATCGCAGTGCCGCCCTCGGGCTCTCTCGCCAGAGGGACCGGAACAGGCCGGGAACCAGGTCGAAGAGCTCGTCGCCGCCGAGTCCTGTGAAGTGAACGTGGGCACCCGTCCGGCCGACTTCGTCCATCAAGAGGTCCAGGTAGCCGCGGGAGGCGGCCCAGACGAGCGGACCTTCGGAGACGGACGCCGGGTTCGGGTCGGGGTCCAGGTCGAATGCGGTGCTCTGGTCGGCGAGCGGCGGGAATTCGTGCAAGGGCAGCCCGAACTCCCGCGCGACCTCGCGGGCGCGAGTCGTCTCGTCATTCCAGGAGCTCATGGACGAGGTTCTGTAGGTGGTGAACTCGACGCCCAGGTCCGCGAGCAGAAAGCACAGGCTGGTCGAGTCCAGGCCGCCCGACAGATCCGCGCTGACGCGCCTGCCACTGTCGCGGACGGCTTCGCGGAGCACTTCCCGCAGGGACGCGCGAACCGCTTCGGTCGACGACGCGAAATCTTCGCCGGAAGCCGGAGGAGACCACCATCGAACCGATCGGGCGGACCCCTGAGCATCGATCCTCAGCCACTCACCGATGCCCACCGAGGACACGCCCTGCCACGGTGTCCGCGACGCGAACGCGTGGATGGGCAGGGACTTCACCAGGGAGAGGGCGAGCCAGCGCTCGTCGACCGGGGGTCGCGCCACCTCCCGCAGCACCTGGGGGCTGTTCGAGGCGAGGGCGACGCCGTCGACCACGGCCCACATGAGCTGCCGCTCGGTGCTCAGCGAGCCTTGCAGACGCTGCTGCCCCTGGGCCGAGGCGAGAACGAAGCTGCCGGAATCGGCGATGTCGTCGTCACGCGTGCCGGACGCGAGACCTTCGGCCGCGGGGAGCGCCTGCTCGCTCGCGCCAGGCACGGCGATCCGCGTACCGTCCGACAAGTCCCGGACGATCCAGCCCGACAGGTGGTCCGTGAGGATCCAGGGCTTACCCGAAGGGTGCCGGATGATGTGCGGATCCACGCCCCAGCCGAGCCGGTCGGCGAAGCGCTGATCGACGTCTCGGTCCGGCAAGGTCAAGAACTTCACGTGACGTCACCTAATCGTTGATGTGCGAGTCTCACGCGGCCGGCGAATTGAGGCGGGGAAACAGTGTGGGTGAGGCGAGGTGACTCGCCTCACCCACACTGGGGATCGCGCCTTACGGGGCGATGAACGTGCGTCCACCGAAGATGTCGCGGTAGTCCCACCAGGGGTAACCGTTGGTCACCTCGCGGAAACCGCCGACCTTCTCCAGGACCGGAGCGACGTAAGCCTGCTTCGTCATGTCTTTCACCTCCTCCTCATGGGCCGACCCCACAGCCCAGGCGCAGCCACGCCTGCTGAAGCCGCAATGGGAAACGGTTTCGAACCCGTGGGGTCGCGACGTCACGCTAACACGACATTTGGCAGTCAAGGCGAATTAAAACTAATGGCCGACGGGCCGTTGACTGCCATTGATTCACGCCGAAACAAATGACATCTCGCCCGCGCGAATATCACAGCACGCCCGACCTGTCAGCCCTTGACAATAAGGAAGGAATTCCCATGGCACGCCTGATCACGGTAGCGGTCTTTCCACATACATGCCGCGATGAAAGGCCTGTGGCTTGACAGGGCGAGCCCACGCTGCTCCTGCGCCCACGCTGGTTCCCGGCCTCTCAGCCGTGCCGTCGACAGCGGCGACGTCTACCATGTCAAAGGTTGACATCGTAAGACATGGATAGAAATTATACGAGGCGTGTTTGCTGACTTCCGTTCGCAGAAGGCCCACTCAGGAGAGCCGGCAGGTGATCGATTCGCTCTTTGCCGCCGACATATCTTCAGCACGCGAAACGCGACGGGTCACACAAAGGCGTATCCGACCCAAGCATGAATGACTACACACGGTGACGGTTTTCGGGGAGCGGGGCGGAGCTCTCCCGCACTCCATGGTCGTGGCCGGCAGAGGCCGGCCCAAACGCACAAGCATCGGAGCCGAGGCCGGGCAGGCGTCGGCTCTCTTCTACGGGGTTTCGAAACCAGGGGATGATGCTCAATGGCGATGCCGATTTTCGATGCTGTCCCAGCGCAGGGAGACACGCGTGACACCACCCGCCGGGATGGTGGCTGCATGCGCACGCACCCTTCGCAGGAAAGATTGGGGCTCGGCTCACACGTACAGGCCAAGAGGCTCGGGCTGCGGCTTCCCGAGGACATGTCATTCGAATCGTGGCAGCGAATCGGCGACCAGCTCTGTGTGATCGCCGACTCCTCCACCTGGTGGTTGGGCGATTGGCTCGTCTACGGGGAGGAGTCCTTTCCCGACCGGTACCGGATTGCCCTCGCCAAGACCTCGCTGTCGTACAAGACACTTCGTAATTACGCGTGGGTGGCCCGCAAGTTTCCGGTGTCCCGTCGACGGGACAAGCTGAGTCTGCAGCATCACGCCGAAGTGGCCGCCCTTCCTGAGGCCGAGCAGGAGATCTGGCTCTCGCGCGCGGAGCGCGAAGGCTGGCCCCAGAGCAGGTTACGCAGGGAGATCCAGGCAGGCCGCGCGCAGATCAAGGAAACGGACGAGGCCAGCGTGACGATCTCCGTCGAGGTCTCCTCCGCGCAGGAACAGCGCTGGAACACCGCGGCGCGGGACGCGGCCATTCCGCTGCCTGAGTGGATCGCGCGCACCCTCGACGAAGCCACGGTGCGCGTCGGCCGTTAGGTCGTCCGCCGCCGGGGCGGTCCCCCGGCGGCGTTCAGGCGTGGCCCGGCGCGGTGGGGCTCAGGTACCCGGCGGCCTGCAACGTGTACATCTCGGCGTACAAGCCTTTGTCCGCCATGAGGCTTTCGTGCGTGCCCCGCTCCAGGATGCGCCCGTCCTTGAACACGAGGATCTGGTCGGCGTGCCGGACATTGGAGAAGCGGTGCGAGACCACGATCGCGGTACGCCCGCGCAGCAGCCTCCGCAGGTTCGCCAGCAGTTCGTGATCCGCCTGTGGGTCCAGCGCCGACGTCGGCTCGTCCATGATGACCAGGTGCCGGTCGCGGTAGAAGGCACGGGCGATGGCCAGACGTTGCCGCTCGCCGCCCGACAGCGCGCTGCCGCCGCCGAACTCGGGGCCGAGCGGGGTCTCGTACCCGTCCGGCAGCCTGTCGATGACGCTGCGGACGCCCGCCTGCTCGGCGGCCGCGCCGATCTCCGCCTGCCCGGCGGTCCGGTTCACGTCTCCCAGTCGTACGTTCTCGCCAGCGGAGAAGTGGTAGGTCATGTGGTCTTGGAAGACGGTCGTCACCTGGTCGCGCAGCCCGTCACGGGACAGCGTCGCGGTGTCGGCGTCGTTCCACAGCACCTTGCCGGATGACGGCTCGTACAGGAAGGCGAGGATCTTCGCCAGCGTCGTCTTGCCCGACCCGTTCTGACCGACGAACGCGACGAGCTGGCCGGCCGGGATCGTCACGTTGACGTCACGCAACGCGGGGCGGGTGGACTCGGGGTAAGCGAAGGACACATCCCGCACGATCAGCTCGCGCAGGGGGCCGGGCCGCTCGCCCTGGCTTCTGGTCAGGCTCCTGTGGCTGAGCTGGGTGTAGAAGGCGCGCTGGTCGTCGAGGAACAGCCCGGCCTCCGACAGCTCGGCCATGGGACCGCCCATGCCGGCCATCGCGCCGGCCAGTCTGCTCACACCGAGCACGGTGGTGAGCATCGTGGCCGTGTCCATCGCCCCGGTGGCGTAGAACCAGGCCAGAACGCTCACGATCACGCACAGGATCAGGCCGAACACGAGCAGCCCCAGCAACTGTCTCCACCACTGTCCGCGCAGCGTTTCGCGGAGTTCGGTGTACCGGCGGCGCGTCAGCTGGTCGTACCTCTCCGCGAAGTGCTCCGTCAGCCGGAAGGAGCGCACCTCCGCGGCGGCCTCGCGCCCGGTGATCAGCATGCCGACGTACCTGCGCATCCGCTCCAGCGGGGTCATCCGGGTGAAGAACGTGAAGCGGTCGCCGGCGAGCTTGGAGCTGACGATCAGGATCGGCGCCGCAGCGACGGCCATGACGGGCAGCAACCAGGGCTCCAGCGCGACGAGCAGCAGGGTGAAGCCGGTGGCCTGGAAGGCGGAGGCCACCAGTCCGTTGACCCCTCTGACCACCTGCCGCGGCTTGGCGTCGGCGGTCTCCTCGGCCCGGCTGATGCGGTCGTGCACCTGCGGCTGGTCGAAGTCGGCCAGGTCGAGCAGCGCGATCGCGGCGTGCATCCTGCGGCCACTGAACTGGCGCACCCGTTCGACGAGCAGCTCGTTCAGCGTGTGGCGCAGGTTGGCGAGCAGGAGCGTGAGGAGGGTGACGAGGACGGCGCCCGCGAGCCACGGAACAAGTGACCGGGTCGTCTGCTCGGGGCCACCGGGGACCTGCAGGAAGACGCCCATGCCGGCGCGGAACAGCAGCAACATGCCGACGCCGAGCAGCCCTTCGACGGCCGGAAGCAGGATCACCGCCACGGAGAACAACCGCGGGTCCGCCTGCCTGCTGAGCTTGAGGGCGGCCATGACGGTGGCGGCCGTGCCCGAAGGGGAGGCCGTCATCGGCGCTCGTATCCGAGCTGATCGAGCAGGTCCCCCTGGCGGCGCTCGAAGGCCCGCACGTTGGCCTCGGAGAACGCGGCCCGCCAAGCGCCCGCCCGGCCGTCGCGGAAGGTGAAGGAGTCCCGGTTGAACAATGACTTGGCCAACGTCGCCGGATCCGCCTCGGCGTCCAGGAACGCGACCACCCGGGCGACCGTCGCCTCCTGCAGCTCGGCGCTCCCGCCGCCGTCGGGGCCGATCAGGTCTTCGAAGGAGACCTTGCACACCGCGGGGTGCGCGACCAGCCAGCGGCTGCTGCGGAGCTCGCCGAGGCCGGGGAAGCGGTCGTCGTGCAGCGCGTAGGAGAGCTGCTCGTCGAGACCCTCCAGGGAGCGCAGGATGTCGCTGTAGAGGCCGAACCGGACCAGTTTGCCGATGCCCTGAGGGCGCGCGTCGGTAAGGAACCGCACCATGGAGAGAAGGCTGTCGCGCGGGTCGCGGTACAGGAACAGGATGCGCGGCTCCCCGGTGGTGCGCCAGTCGTTGACGAACTTGCCGTAGACGCGCGAGAGATCCATCTCATGCACGAACCAGCAGGTGTTCGGCGGGGTGTCGGAGAAGGTGCGGGTGGCGGTGCGCCACAGGGTCTGCGCGACGAGCTCGCTGAGCATCGTCTCGTGCGGGTAGCGCGAGGCCAGCGGAACGCCCAGCCGGTGGAGCCAGGCCCACATCACCGATGTCCGCGCCACGTCCACCAGCCCCGCGAAGCGCTCGGGATCGTCGGCGACCCGCATCCGCAGCAACTCCTCGTGGGAGTAAACCTGGGAGAGGAGATTCCACGAGGTGTCCTCATCAAGCGCCGTCCGTTCGCCGGGTGCTGTTTTCACCTCTCCTTGGAGGCCGTATCCGAGAGCGCGCATTAATTCCTTGATGACATGGGTGCCCGCTTTGGGCGGCGATACCACGATGACCCTGGGGGCGCAACCCACGGAAATCTCCCTTCGGCGCCGGACTTCAGCAATATCACGGGTGCCGCCGGCCTCGAAAGGGCGCCGGGTAATGGAAATATCTCAGGACGCGATACTCCATCTACTCCGCCGCCGTCAAATTCCGGGGAGGTGAACGGAAGGCTGCTTTCCGGAACTCACCGTGACGAGCCGTTGAACGCCTTGCCGGAATAAGGGTTTCGATGTGATAGTCCGGAATGACCACTCAAGAAGGAGGAAACGAACATGATCGATGTCGCCAAGGCGTGGAAGGACCCGGCGTTCACCGCGACGCTGACCGCGGAGCAGGTGTCCGCGCTTCCCGCCAACCCGGCCGGTGACCTGGTGGAGGTCGCCGACTTCGCCGCCGACGGCCAGGTTCAGCCCATCATGCTGTCCTGGGTCCCGTGCTGGGTGACCTGGAGCAGCGACACGGAGTGCTGCGCCTACTGACGATGCGCGGAGACACTCGAGCGGGCGTCCGCGATGCGCGGATGCCCGCGCCTCGCCACCTGTCCGTCCAGGCTCTCCGAGCTTTCTCAGATGCGGGGTCAGAATGGCGCCTGAGCATGCCATGGATTCATTACTCCGATTTCCCGGAGACCTTCTCGATGCCGCCGGCGCCGATCTCGCCGAACGAGTGAGATCCCGTCTCGGCCCCGCCGCCGATTCCCGGGACATCGAGTCGCTCCTCCAACACCTCATCTCGGCGCCGCCCCGCCGCGCACTCGCCAGGACCATTCTCAGGGTCCTCGTGCTGGAGCTCAATGTGCACCGGGTCGAAGAACTCCTGCCCGGCGCCACACCCGCCGAACGCTTCAATTCCTTCCTGCGGCTGTTGGCGGAGACGGACCTCACCGAGCGCATTTGGCGCGACTATCCGGTGATGCTCGGTGAATGCCGCCGGTTGCTCTCCCACTGGGTGAGCGCGCGGTACGCGTTCGCCGAGCACCTCCTGGCGGACATCGGCCGTCTGCGGGACCTTGGCGTCCCTGCCGGCATCCGCGAGATCGACGAGCTGTCCTTCGAGGCCGGCGACGGCCACGAAGGCGGCCGTACGGTGGCGATCGTCGGCTTCGGCGCGCGGGGCGTGGTGTACAAACCGAGGGCGGTGTCGATGGAGGCCCGCTTCCAGCCCCTGGTCGAGTGGGTGAACGAGAAAGGGTTCGCACCACGGTTACGCACGATGGGCGTCCTCGACCGCGGTGACCATGGATGGCTGGAGCGCGTGCACAGCGGCCCGTGCGACACGCCCGCCGCGGTCGACCGGTTCTATCGCCGGCAGGGCGGCTATCTGGCCCTGTTGCACGCGCTCCAAGCACGGGACCTGCACATGGACAACATCATCGCGGCCGGTGAGCACCCCTTCTATGTCGATCTCGAGTGCCTGTTCACCGGCGAGCTGAGACCCGCACCGGCCGACTCGGCCGGAGACGAGGCCCTGATGCGCGGCCTGTTCAACGCGACCGTGCTCGCGGTGGGGATGCTGCCCTTCTCCCGGCCCCGGACGGACGCGGCCGGCAGGCAGACGCGCGCGGACGCCAGCGGGCTCAACGGCGGCGGGCAGCGGTCGGGCGCGGACGAGATGCCGGTCTGGGTGGACGTCGGCACCGACACGATGCGGCTGACGCACGCTCGCGCCCCCGTCCCGCCGTCGGCGAACCTGCCGCGGCTCGGTGGCGAGGTACGGCCGTTCGACGACCACCTCGACGTCTTCCTGTCGGGCTTCGAGCACATGTACGAGCTCATCCGCGAGAACGCCGGGGAACTGCTCGCCGAGGACGGCCCCCTGCAGTCCTTCCGAGGCGCCCGATCCCGTCACGTCCTGGGCGCGACGCAGACGTACAACGCCTTCCTCTGGTCGAGCTACCATCCGCATCTCCTGCGCGGCGCCGAGCAGCGGGACGGGTACCTCGACCGGGCCCTGTCCCGTCATCAAGGGCTTGCCCTGGGGGCGGAGATCGCAGCGGCCGAGCGCGCACAGCTCGCCGCCGGTGACATCCCGGTGTTCGTGGCGGAGTCGGACGGAACCCGCCTGATCGGCGGTGACGGACGGGTGATGCCCGGCGCGCTCGGTCACGACGGGATGAGCGCCGTACGCGAGCGCATCACCGGCTTCGGCGACGACGACCTCCGGCGTCAGCGCTGGGTCATCGAATCCGCGGCGGCCACGGCGGCCACGGCGGTTCCCGATGATCCGCATGCCACCCAGGTCCACCGGAGAACGGGCCCTCGGGAGGCGTTCGACAGCGGGACGCTCACCGGGCACGCCGTCGACGTCGGCGACGAGCTGATCCGGTCCGCGCTGCGGCACAGGGGGAGGATCGGCTGGCTCGGCCTCTCCGCCACGGGCGACGAGGGCTGGCAGATCGTCCCGACGGGGCTGGACCTGTACTCCGGTGACAGCGGCATCGGACTGTTCTTCGCCTACCTGGCGCGCGTGTCAGGCGAGGAGCGGTTCCACGAACTGGCACGGGACATCTCCCATGGCGTGGCGGACCGGATGAGACGGGCGATCTCAGTCCTGCGCCGCGACGGACGCGGCAATGCCCTCCTCGCCCTCGGCATGTCAGGCGGCCTTACCGGTTCGATCTACTTTCTGACGCATTGGGCGGCTCTCACCGCGGACACCACTCCCCTCGGCGACCTGCTGGACGAGATCGCCCCGCACATGGAGAAGATCTACCGGGCCGACGACGCGCTCGACGTCATCGGCGGCGCCGCCGGGCACATCCTCGCTCTCTGCGCGGCCTGGCGGGTCTCCCCTTCCGGAGAACTCGCCGGGCTGATCAGCCGGATGAGCACCCAGCTGGCCGGACGCGGCGTCCGCGACGGCGACCGGGTCAGCTGGCCGACGGCACCCTTCGGCGGCCTCGCGCTGAGTGGCTTCGCGCATGGCGCGTCCGGCGTCGCACTGGCCCTGGCCAGGGCGGCGCAGGTGACCGGTGACGACGCGCTCCTCGACACCGTACGGTCCGCGCTGCGTTTCGAGCGGTCGCTGCGCGACGAGCACGGCCGGGCCTGGCCGGATCTGCGGCCCGGCATCCCCTGGGAGACGATGGTCGCCTGGTGCCACGGAGCGCCGGGAGGCGGCCTCGCCCGGCTGGCACTGGCGGACATGCCGGGCGCCGACACCGACACCGACGCCGACCTCGACCTCGCGGCGTCCATGACCATGGACTACTACGAGACGGCGGTATCCCCTTACCCGGTGCGCAATCTGTCACTTTGCCATGGCGAGCTGGGAAATGTGGATTTTCTCTGGTCGGTCGCCCGGAGAACCGGCGAATATCGCGTCCGCCGGGTTGCGGAAAACGTCACGTCCGCGGTCCTGTCCGTACAGCGGAATTATGGCTGGATCTGCGGCGTTCCGCGCGGTCTGCGTACTCCTGGTTTGCTGCTGGGGCTGGCCGGCATAGGGCTCGGTTATCTGCGTGTCGCCCATCCGGCGCTGGTCCCGTGCGTGCTGACGCTCGACGCCCCGGAAAGGCGCGCGTGATACGGTGCGCATCGCATACCGGAGCACTCTCCATGGAGGTCGGCAGGTGCGGCTGCGGAACGTCGCCTATCGTTATCGACGCAGCGGCCCGTGGGTGCTCCGCGGCGTAGACGTGGATCTGCCATTAGGTCAGATAATCGAGGTGACCGGAGCGAATGGCGTCGGTAAATCGACGCTGCTGCGGCTGGTCGCCGGATTGGCGCGGCCGTCAGGCGGCGAAATAGCACAGCGGCCGGATACCGTTGGTTACGCACCCGAGCGTTTTCCCACCGGGCTTTCCTTCACCGTCCGGGAATATCTCGAACACGTCTGCCGCGTCCGACGGATACGTTCCGCCCAGCGGAGCGGCGTGATCGGAGCCTGGCTGGAGCGCCTGCGGTGCGAGCACCTGGCAGCCACCCGGCTCCGCGACCTGTCCAAGGGCAGCGCGCAGAAGGTCGGGCTGATCCAGGCGTTCGTAGCCGAGCCGGCGCTTCTCGTCCTCGACGAGCCGTTCGCCGGGCTTGACGCGGCCGCCATGAACGCGGTCTCCGGCGCGGTGGCGAAGGCGGCGGAGCAGGGCAGCGGCGTCATCGTGAGCGACCATCAGAACTATCTCAGGGGGATAGACCTGGGACAGCGGTGGGAGGTCGGCGGCGGCACCGTCTCCGTGTCGGCGGACCCGCCCCCGCACCGCGAGGAGAGGCCGAGCGTGATCCTGCGGGTGCGGGTCGACCCCAGGGACGCCGACACCACTGCCGATCAGCTGCGCGAGCTGGGTTATGACGTGGAGATCGGCGGGGCGGCGGAGGTCGGCACGTGAGCGTCACGGCCCTGAGCTGGTTCTATGTCAGAGCGTACGGTAACTCCTACCGATTCGTTCAGCCGCTCGTTCCCACGCTGATCCTGCTGGCGATCCTGTCCGGCGCGCCGCCGAACACGCCGGGCGCCGCCCAGGGCGCGGTCCTGGAGACTCTGGGATATCTCAGCATCTTCATGATCCCGGTCTGGGCGTGGGCGGCCCGCCAGGTCCTCGACACCGAGCCCGACACCCATCGGCTGGTGTCGGCCACGATGGTGCGCTCCCGCGCCGCCCTCCTGGCCGGCCGCCTGCTGGCCGGTTACGGGGTGAGCCTGCTGTTCTCGGTGGTCGTCCTGCTGCCGCCGCTGTGGATGACCGTCCAGGCGGGCGTCGACCCGCGCGCCCTGCTCGGCGGGGTGGTGCTGCTGGTCGTCGAACCGGCCGTCGCGCTCGTGCTCGCCATCCTGACCAGCCGCGCGCTCGTTCCGTCCACCGGCAGATCCACCCTGCTGTTCCTGGGGGCGCTCCTGCTGGCCGGCCGGCTGGACGCCGTCGAGGAACCCCGGTTCGGCCCGCCGATCCTGTCCGGAGCCGCCGCGGCCAACGAAGGGCTGGACGCGCTGCTCGCCGCGCTCCCCGGCATCACGCTGCGCTGCCTGGCCTGGGCCGCCGTGGGAATCGCCGGGTACGCGTTCCTGCGTCGCCATCGCGAATGACGTGCCCCATCAACCCTTGGGACAATCACCGGAAGAATGAGGTAGGAATGCGCCAGCCCAGCCGTCGCGCCCTTCTGAGGGCCTCCGTGGTGACACTAGGAGCTCTCGGGACAGGCCTTTCGACGACCGCTCCGGCGTTCGCCGGAGGTTACCGCCCGCAGCCGCACGATCCCGAATTCCCGGACGTCGAGGGAATGCGCGGCGACCGCCGGGCGAACGAGTTGTGGTACACCTACGAAAACGTCTTCCAATATCAGGCGACCGCCGAGATCATCGAGGCGTACACCGCCATCGGGGCAGTCGCCGGCGGCTCTCCCGAAAAGCTTTATCCCCTCTATCAGCGGCATCGCCAGGCGGGCACGTATCCCGACGGCTTCATCGCCGAGATGGCGCCTGCCAGGGACGCCTTCGCCTATCTGTCGCGTTTACAGCTCGACATCTACCACCGTTTCTACGGGCATGACAGGCGCGGGCTCACGGCGGCGTTCGTCTGGTTCGGAGAGGGCGTCCTGTTCGATCCGCGCATGCCGTACGGGTCGCGTACGCACATGATGAACGTCCGGCCCGGCCAGCCGCCGCAGAACTGGCACGCCTGGCACCCGATCGTCAGGGCCACGGTGTTCCTCGGGATCGACGTACGTCGGTGGATTGAATTGAACCGTCTTGTCGGAATCGGCTGGACGATACAGTCGATCACCAAGCCGGCCGCCGGGGCCGACAATCCTTACCTGGACGACAGGAGCGTCCGCGACGTGGTGAAGATGTGGCGTCACGCGTCTCCGGCGGAGATGGACGACATGTTCGACAATTTCCCGTATCCGCCCGGCATTTCGTGATCGCTCGGGGGTCGGCCGGGCGATCGTAGGCACGCGTCAGGCTCGGGCCGGTTCGACGGCGCCGAGCCACCGCTGCAAGGCTGCCCGGAGCGCTGCCAGCTCCGCAGGATCCGGCCGAGGTGAGGCCGATGCCCAGGCCACGTAGCAGTCCGGCCGAAGGAGCAGGGCCGTGGGCGCGTGGGGCTGGGGTCGGGCGGTGACGATCTCGACGCGGTCCCCCACCGGGGCGAGCGTCTCCGCGAGCGACGCGTCCTCGGTCAGGTCCAGCAGCAGCGGGCGCGCGGTTCTGGTCAGCTCGGCCAGCCGGACCGGCCCGGCCGAGGTACGCAGCTCCAGGTCCGGGGCGAACCGGCCGACCAGCGGGTGCGCCTCGGGCCCGCCCATGTCGTAGCGGACGTCGGCGCCCGCGGTGAGCTCGGCCAGGCGTCGTACGGTGTCCGGGTCGCGGAGCAGTTCGGTGAACAGTTCGCGCAGCCCGGTGACGTCGCCGCCGGGGGCGATCAGGGCCGACTGCGCCTGCGCGTTCAGGACCATGCGCTCGGCGGCTGATCGCCGCTCGGTCTCGTAGCTGTCCAGCAGTCCGGGCGGGGCGCTGCCCCGGATCTCGGCGGCGAGCTTCCAGCCGAGGTTGACCGAGTCCTGCAGGCCGAGGTTGAGGCCGGGGCCGCCTCCCGTGGCGGCGTACACATGGGCGGCGTCACCGATCAGGAACACCCGGCCGTCGGCGAACCGTTCGGCGATCCGGGTGTTACCGCCGGTCAGCCGGCGCAGCGCGTGCGGCCCTGCGCCGTCGGGCGGACCGAGGGGCACGTCGACGCCGAGCACGCGGCGGATGCTCGCCCGTACCTCATCGAGGCTCATCGGGGCGTCGGTCGCGGGCTGGTCCCACTCCGTGACGCTGATCAGCGGCGGGTGGCCCGGCATCGGCGCGTAGGAGAACCCGCCGTGCTCGGTGCGGTGCGGCAGGAACGGCAGGACGGCGCCATGACCGGGCACGTTCAGCGCACCGGTCACGGGATCGACCCAGTCCGCCGGGACCGTCGCGTGCGCCGAGCGGAGGGTCATCCGGTCGTAGGTGACGCCGGGGAACCCGATGCCGGAGAGCTTGCGCGTGGTGCTGTGGGCTCCGTCCGCGCCGATCAGGTACCGGGCCCGCAGCTGGTACGCCTCGCCCGGACCCGTGACGTCGACGGTGACCGCGTCGTCGTCCTGCGACAGGCCGACCACCTCGTGGCCCCGCCGGATCTCCACGCCCAGCTCGATGGCGCGCTCCTCAAGGACCTGGACCAAGCGGCGCTGCGGCACCGGCAGGGTGTGGATCGGGCTGTCCTCCAGCAGGCTCAGGTCCAGGCCCAGCGCGCCGAACATGAAGTACGCGGAGTTCGGCCGCGGTGGCGACGGGCTGCCGCCGAGTCGTTCGTACAGCCCGCGGCGGTCGATCATGATCACGACCTGGCCCAGCAGTCCGTTGGCCTTCGGCTCCTCGCTCGGCTCCGGCAGCCGCTCCAGCACGATCGGCCGGACTCCTGCCAGGCTCAGCTCGCAGGCCATCATCAGCCCGTTAGGACCGCCGCCGGCGATGACGACATCTCTGATCATCGGTGTTTCCTTCGTTCGCACGTTCTCAGGGGACGGGGTGAGCCGGCTCAGCCGGCTCAGGGGGCGGGAAGGCCCGCGGTGAGCCGGTCGAACACCTCGCGCAGCAGCGGCCCGAGCGGCGTCGGCCGGTCGGCGCTCAGGCAGTGCTCCACGGCCACGGCGCTGCCCGCGCCGACCACCGCCGCGACCAGCTTCGGGTAGACGTCATGGGTCACGTCGGTGCCGGTGCGCTCGGCGATCGCCTTGGCCAGCTCGTCCCGGGCGGCCACGTCCGCCTTGAGGACCTCGCCCTGCAGCGCCGGCTCGGCCAGCAGGAGCCGGAGCGCGTCCTGCCGGCGCCGGTCGGGGGGAGACCCGCCACCGGCACCCTCACCGTCGCCCTCGCCCGGTGCGAGCTGGGCCTGCACCGCGCTCACGATCGAGTCCCACAGAGGCTCGTCGACCGGCCGCGCTCGCAGCTCGTCGGCGATCCGCAGCGCCCGCTCCAGGTGGCCGGCGGCGACCGCCTCGGCCTTGTTGGAGAAGTAGTTACGGAAGGTGCGCACGGACACGTTCGCCGCCTCGGCGATCTCCTCCACGGTCACGTTGCTCAGCCCGCGCTCAAGGCACAGGCGGATCGTGGCCCGGCTCAGCGCGGCGCGGGTCTCCCGCTTCTTGCGCTCCCGCAGCCCGATGTCGACATTTCCCGTCATGTCCCCCACCATAACGGATCTTGCCGAAAATGCAAAAATTCCTTTTCGGCAAGATCCTTGGACGGGGTCAGCGCTCGGCGGGCTCCCACCACGTCAGATGGGCGGCCGCCTGGGACACCGGCTCGATGATCTCCCACGCCTCGGCGATCAGCCCGTCGTCGAGCCGCCAGATGTCGACGACCACGATCCCCGGCTCGGCGCCGGGCAGCCAACGCCGTGAGCGCATCATCACGTGATCACCGTCGGCGAGCACGTGCCCGATCTCGACCTGCATGCCGGCGAGCGGGATGAGCGCGGCCCCTACGGCGGCGAGCCATTCCGCCTTGGTCGAGGAGGAATCCGGCCGGTGATGGACGAAATCGTCGCTCAACAACGGCGCGAGCGCATCGACGTCGCCCGTCGCGACGAGTGCGGTCAGCGCTCGCTGGACGATGCTCTTGTTGTCCGTGGTCATGTTCTTCGCAGTCATGCGGAGCAGTGTTCCCGCCGTCGCGACGGCTGTCGATGAACTCGCATGTCATGGCGTCCCGCTCGCCGAGGAGTAGCATCGGCGGCCATGCACACGGTGGGGGAACTGCTGCGGCAGTGGCGGCATCGCCGGGGGCTCAGCCAGCTCGATCTCGCGATCGCCGCCGACGTCTCGGCTCGTCACGTCAGCCTGGTGGAGACCGGCAAGTCCAACCCGAGCGCCGACATGATCCTCCGGCTGGCCGATCAGCTCGCCGTGCCGTTACGCGAGCGCAACCGGCTGTTGCTCGCCGCCGGCTTCGCACCCCGCTACGCCGAACGGCCGCTCGACGGGGACGCGCTGTCGGCCGCCTGGGACGCGATCGCCAAGGTGCTGCGCGCGCACGAGCCGTACCCGGCGCTGGTCATCGATCGCCGCTGGAACCTCGTGATGACCAACCGCGCCATCGACCCGTTCCTCGCGGACGTCGATCCCGACCTGCTCCGGCCGCCGATCAACCTGGTGCGGCTCGGACTGGACCCGCGCGGGCTCGCCTCCCGGATCGTCAACCTGGCCGAGGTGCGTTCGGTGCTCCGCACGCGGATCACACGCCAGCTCGCCACGGCTCCCGACCTCGAGCTCACCACGCTCTACGAGGAGTTCCTCGCACCCGGCTCCGACGACGCGAGCCAGCCGATCGAGTCCGAGATCGCGGTCCCGATGATCTTTCGCTTCGGCGACCGAGAACTCCGGCTGTTCTCGACCACCACCACGTTCGGCACCCCGATGGACATCACCCTGGACGAGGTCTCGATCGAGTCGTACTACCCGACGGACGCGGAGAGCGCCGCCTACTTCACCGGATCCGTGCTGCCGGCGTCCACCGCGCGGACCCGGCGTCACGACCTCCGGAGGACCCGGCCGAGACCTGGTGACGATGTGCGGGGCACCGCCTCGGCGGCAGATTGAGCCGGGTGAACACCTCTCATCCACGAATCCGCCGTACGGTCGTGATCATCTCTGTCTGGTCGGCGAGCTATCTGGTCCTCGCCCTTCTCTGGGCTCTCGGAGCGCCCGGATACCCCTTCGACGCCGGTCGCGCGGGCGCGGGCGACACGCTGCTCGACCCTCATCCGGCGGCGGTCGGCGGGAGTGTGCTGGCGGTGGCGGCGCTGGTGGCCGGCGTCGTCGCCGCGCTCGCCGCCGGGGGCCGGCTCAACCGGGCCGCCGCCGTCGTGGCCGTGGTGACCGGCGTCGGCCTGGCGGTGCTGCTGCCCGACGTACGCGTCATGATGACCGCCGGGTACCTGCCGGTGATGCTCGCCGCCGCGCTGGCCGGCCAGGTCGAGTTCTCGATGATCGCGTCCATGCTGACCTGGCCGAGCGTCAACCTGCTGATCCTGATGGCGGCCGGCGTCAGCCTGATGGTCCTGGGGACGCGCGCGTTGCTCGCGGGACAGGGGCGGCCCGGCAGCGCCGCGGGCGCGCTCCGGGCCGGGCGCTACGCGGTCGCCGTCGCGGTCGCCGTCCCCGTCGTGTACGCCGTCACCCGCTTCGGCTGGCTGCTGGGCGTTCCCGTGGGCGTCAGCGACGAGTTCCTCGCCTACATCGCCGAGATCACCCCGATCGGCGCCGGTCTCAGCGCACTCGGCCTCCTCGGCGCGGTCCTGACCGTCGGCCTGATCCGGCCATGGGGCGAGACCTGGCCGCGCTGGGTGCCGTTCCTGCGCGGGCGGCCGATTCCGGCCCGCCTCCCAGCCGGTTCGGCACTGGCCGTATCCCTCCCGATCACGTCCGCCGGGCTGATGTACGTACGCAAGAAGGTCAGCGGCGAGCAGGTCGGCCCGGCCGGGGCCGGCGAGGAGCTGGGCGCCTGGCTGCCGGAGATGTTGTGGCCGCTGTGGGGCGCGGCCCTGGCGGTGGCCGCCCTGGCGTACCTCGCCCGCCGCCGGAGCCTCGCTGACGGGGGCTGACCATAATGTCAGGTGTGGAAGAGTCCCCGTCTCCGGCCGAGGCCGCGGTGGATTCGTTTCTCAGCCGGCATCCGGTGAGCGGCGACGCCGTGCTCGCCGTCCTGCTCGCCCTGCCCCTGGGCCTGGTCTCGGTCGGCCTGCTCCGGGCCTCGGACAGCCCGCTGCCTCTTCGCCTGCTCGCGGGGCTCGGGCTGCTGGTGCTGCACGGCTGCGTGGTTCCGCGCCGGCTGCGCCCGCGGACCGCGTACGGCCTGGCCGCCGCGGCGATGCTGCTGCTGGTGCTGCTGCCGCCCCTGCACGACCCGGCCGGCGCCTACTATCCGGCGGTGCTGCTGCCGAGCTCGCTGGTCTTCGGGCTGCTGCTCTATACGGTGTCCGGCCGGCTCGATCTCCTGCCCGGCCTGGCCTGCCTGGGCGTCGCCCTGGCCGGGGTGGTCCTGGTCGTGGCCCGGTTCTGGGATCCGGCCTCGTGGGGAGGCTCGTCGGGCGGCTACGACCTGGTCCCCTGGCGGATCGGGCTGTCGACCGGTCTGGTCGCCGTGACCGCGTGCCTCTGGTCGCTGGGCCGCCTCAGCCGGGTGCGGACGTTGTTCCTGGCCGAGCTCAGGGCGAAGGCGGAGCGGGCCGAGGCCGACCGCGCACGGGAGCGGGCGGACGCGACGCGGGCGGAGCGCGACCGGATCAGCCGCGAGATGCACGACGTGGTGTCCCACTCGCTCGCCGTCATGGTCAGCCAGGCGGAGGGCGGCAGGCTGTCCGATCCGGACGCACCAGGGGCGGGCGTGTTCGCCACCATCGCCGGCGTCGGGCGCGACGCCCTGCGCGACATGCGCGGGCTCCTGGGCGTGCTGCGCGCCGACGGCGGCACCGCGCCGCAACCGGGCCTCGGTGACCTCTCCGACCTGCTCGACCAGGTGCGCGGTACGGGCGTCCGCGTCGCCGTACAGGAGGTCGGGGAGGCCAGGCCGCTGCGGCCGGCCGTCGACCTGACCGCCTATCGCGTCATCCAGGAGGGGCTGACCAACGTGATCAAGCACGCGGGGGCGACGGCCACGGCCGACATGACGCTCGCGTGGCGCCCGGACGGACTGCACATCACCATCGCGGACGACGGCGCCGGGCCGGCCGTGGAAGAGGCCGGTGTCGGGCTGACCGGGATGCGCGAACGTCTCAGCATGGTGGGCGGCACCCTGGAGACCGGCGGGCGGCCCGGCGCGGGCTTCCTACTGTCGGCCGCCCTGCCCTATGAGCCGAGGAGTCTCCCATCATCAGGATCATGATCGTCGACGATCAGGAGCTGCTGCGCAACGGCCTGACCATGGTCGTCAGGTCCCAGCCCGACATGGAGGTGGTCGCCGAGGCCGGTGACGGGCTGGAGGCCCTGAAGGCGCTGGAGGCGCGGCGCGTCGACGTGGTGGTGATGGACATCCGCATGCCCCGGATGGACGGGGTCACCGCCACCAGGGAGATCCAGCGGCTGGACGACCCGCCGAAGGTGCTGGCGCTGACCACATTCGACCTCGACGAGCACGCCTTGGCGGCGCTTCGCGCCGGTGCGAGCGGGTTCATGCTGAAGGACGCGTCCGGGGAGGAGATCATCGCCGCGATCCGGCACGTGCACCGGGGCGACTCGATCATCGCGCCCGCCACGACCCGGCGGCTCATCGGGCAGCTCGTGGCCAGGGCGGGCAGCGACCCGGACGCCGTGCTCAAGGCGCTCACCCAGCGTGAGCGCGAGGTCTTCCTCGGCCTGGCCCGGGGCGCCTCCAACGCCGAGATCGGGGCCGACCTGTTCCTGTCGGAGACCACGGTCAAGACGCATGTCGGGCGCATCCTGACGAAGTTCGGGCTGCGTGACCGGGTGCAGGCGGTGGTCCTGGCCTACGAGTCGGGTGTCGTCACTCCAGGTGAGCGTTAGACGCTCTGGGGCCCGTTGGCCGATAAACGAGCATAAATGGCAGTTATCGATCTTCACATGCGGCCGGGTGGACTCCAAGGTGAAGAAATCCCACCTAACACCCACAATGGCCGTGAAAAAGGATTTTTCGTGAAATACCGTACGATCGGCAGCGATCCGAAGACCCGCCGCCGCGTCAGCGCACTCAGCCTGGGCGCCATGCTGTTCGGCACCGCCGTCGACGAGGCGACCTCGTTCGCCATCCTGGACCGTTTCGTCGAAGCCGGCGGCAACTTCCTCGACACCGCCAACAACTACGCCTACTGGGTCAACGGCACCCAGGGAGGCGAGAGCGAAGCGCTGCTCGGCCGCTGGCGGCGCAGTCGCGACCTCACGGATGAGATCGTCATCGCCACCAAGCTCGGCGGCCGCCCCACCGCTCCCGCGACCACCCTCAGCCGCGACCTCGAAGGCCTGTCCGCCCCCGTGATCCGCGAATCCTCGGCGCGCAGCAGAGAGCGCCTCGGCGTGGAGAAACTGGACCTTCTGTACGCCCACACGTACGTCGAAGGCTCACAGGTGCCGCTGGAGGAGACCGTCGAGGCCTTCGCTGGCCTGGTCGAGGACGGCGTCGTGGGTCTGCTCGGGGCGAGCAACCACTGGGCGTGGCGGCTGGAGCGAGCCCGGAGCCTGGCGGCCTCGGCGGGGCTGCCCGGGTACGAGGTCCTGCAGTATCACCACACCTACCTGCGCCCGCGCACCGATCTGCCGACGCTGCGCTCCGAGGACGGCAACCTCGGCGTGGTCGGCGGCAACCTGCTCAGCTATCTGCGAGCCGAGCCCGAGCTCACACTCGTCGCCTACTCGCCCTTGCTGGGCGGCGGATACGTACGCGAGGACAAGCCGCTCGACGGCGCGTTCGACCACGCGGGCACCCCTCGGCGGCTCGCGGCGCTGCGGGAGGTGGCGCAGGAGACCGGCGCGACCGTGAACCAGGTGGTGCTCGCCTGGCTCATGGGCGGCGAGATCCCGATGATCCCGCTGGTCGGCGCTTCCTCGGTCGAGCAGCTGGAGGAGAGCCTGGCCGCGGTGGACCTGGAGTTGACGGCGGAACAGCGGGCGAAGCTCGACGCCGCGTACTGAACGCCCCGCCGCTCCGGCGAGCGCCACGAGGGCGGTTACGTGGAGGCGAAGCGTCGCCAGGCGAGGTCCTGCTGCTCGGGTGCGGCGTCGACCTGTTCGGGGCAGTCCAGGCGCAGGTCCCGGTCCCCGAAGGCCGCGTCCAGGTAGTCGCAGTGGTGCGGGTTCACGGAATCCGCGTGGACGCGCGGCCGGAACGAGCGGCAGGTCACGCAGATGCGTTGCGGCGGGATGTCGCCGTTCTGCTGCAACGTGCGAATCAGCTTGACCAGCGCCCGCAGCATGACGACCTGCTCGCGGGAGTCGAGCGTTTCGACGGCACCGCTCAGGAAGTCGGGCCACTCGCTCGCCCGATCCGCCATCGATTCGCCCGCCTCGGTGAGACGCAGCGTCACGGATCGCTTGTTCGCGCCGGGCTCCTTCACCACGAGCCCCTTGTCCACAAGGGTGCTCACCGCGTTGCTCGCGGTCGCGGCCGAGACCCCAGGCGAGCGGCCAGCGCGCCGAGACTCGTCGGCCTCCCGCGCAGCGACTCCAGCGCCTGCGCCTGGGTCGGTGTCACACCAGCCGACCCGGCGCCCTTCCACGCCCGGCTCCTGAGCACCACGCCGTCGGCGCGCTGGAGCGCAAGCAGCTGGTGACGCGCTCGCCGGGCGCGGACGGGCGCCGGCGGCTGCTCACCCTGACCGAGAGCGGCGAGGAGGTCGCGCGCACGCCGACCCGGCCGCACCCCATCACTGCCACCTGCTGCGGACGCCGTTGCCGCTGACGGACCTGCGGACCGACTGCCCCGAGCACCAGCCGGCCACCGCTTGACGCCGCCTGGCACCGCCTGCTCGACGCGAGCCCGGCCACCGCACGCGCCGAGGCCGTGGCGACGCCGCCGGGCGCCTGCTCGATCGACGGCACCTGTACGTGACCTCCCGGGGCCGAGGGAACGGTACCGTTCCGTGGTGCTTGCCATGCGGATGAACGAAGCGGCGGCATCCGCCCTTCAGCCCTTGCTCCAGCCCTTCCCCGTCACTGAGCTCGGCCAGGCTCTCCTCGACAAGTTCGCGGCCGGGCTGACGTACAACGAGGGCGCCTGGGTGTTCGCCGATCACGTCGGCCAGTGGGTGGGGATGCCGGAGTCCGCTTCGGCGGCGATCGCCACGATGGGGTGGCAGGACCTGTCCGGCTATGAGTGGTTCGTCAACGCCTTCCACCTCGAGGATTACGCGCCCGTACAGGTGACGAGCCTTGATGACCGGCCTCTGATCAGCCAGGAGGATCAGGCCGGGCTGCTGAGGCTGGGGCTGGTCGTGGCGGACAGGGTGTTCGGCCTGGTCCGGGCGCTGCCGGAGCCGGTTCCCGTTCGCTGTGTCATCGGGGCGAACGACACCAGTGTCGTGTTCCGCTTCCATCGGATCCGCCCCGGGGACGGCTGGATCGATGACGTGCTGCAGAAGCCGGATGACCCGGACATGATGGTCGTCGTCGACCGCGTTCCCTGAGCCTGAACGCGGGGACCTTGCCGAAGGTGCCGGGCCAGCCGTCGAGGTTCGCCGGACCGTAGGTGACGTCGCCGCCGGGTCCTTCGCCGTCCAGCGTGGTCCGGACATACTGGTCACCTGAGAACACCCAGTACTGTTTCGGGTCGTCCGGCGTCCGCATCACAGCGTCGATGCCGTCGTCCGCCAGGCTCCCGAAGGCGTCCTTCCAGATGACGGCGTTCAGCACGCCGGCGATCTCCGGCCGGGCGAACGGCGAACGGCCGGACAGCAGCACGCACAGGGTGACGCCCAGCGAGAACAGATCGCTCGGCGGCCCCACGGGCCGGCCGCTCAGCCGTTCCGGGGCGATGTACTCGAAGGACCCCACCACCGCGCCGGAAGCGGTCAGCGGATCGGTCCCGCTCAGCGCCGCGATGCCGAAGTCGCAGAGGACCGCTCTGCCGTCGCGGCGCAGCAGGACGTTGCCCGGTTTGACGTCCCTGTGCAGCACGCCGGCCGCGTGCACGGCCTCCAGGGCGGACAGCAGTTGCAGCCCGATCCCGGCGACGGCGGAGGCACTCATCGGGCCGGTCGTGGCGACATGCTCCTGCAGCGAGGGCCCGTCCACGAACTCCATCACCAGCCACAGCCGCCCGTCCTGGTCCACGAGGTCGTAGACGTTGACGACGTTCGGGTGGGACATCCGGGCGACGGTGTGGGCCTCCCGGAGCATCCGGGCCGTCTGCTCGGTGAGTTCCCGGCCGGTGGCCAGGAGATGCATCTCCTTCACGGCGACGGTGCGGTTCAGGAGCCGGTCGGTCGCGCGCCACACGGTCCCCATGCCGCCGCTGCCGAGCCGATCCAGCAGCACGTACCGGTCGGAAAGCGCCCGTGGTCCCCCGTTGTCAGCCACGGGATCAACCTACTGACCCTGCGCCGTCGATACGGAGGATCAGTGATCTGTACTGCCAAATCACCTCAAAGAGCCTGGCCGACGACGAGCGAGGTCGGCCTGACACCATAAAGTCGACCTACGAGGGAAATGGAGGCTTCCATGCGTTCACTGACCAGCAAGGGAGCCGCGACGCGGCAGCGCATTCTCGAGGGCGCGGCCGCGCACATCCGCGAGCACGGCGTGCCCGCCACCACCCTCGACGACGTGCTGGCCAGGACGGCGACGAGCAAGAGCCAGCTGTTCCACTACTTCCCGGGCGGGCGGGAGGAACTGCTGCTGGCCGTGGCCCGCCTGGAAGCCGATCGCGTGCTGGAGGACCAGCAACCCCAGCTCGGCGACCTCACCTCCTGGCCCGCCTGGCAGCTGTGGCGGGACACGGTCGTCGACCGCTATCGCAGGCAGGGCCGCCTGTGCCCGCTCAACTCCGTCATGTCGCAGCTGGGCGACACCACGCCCGGCGCGCAGGCCGTGGTCACCGAGCTGACGCGCCGCTGGCAGGCCGAGATCGCCACCGGCGTACGACACATGCAGGACATCGGCGAGATCGACCCCGGCCTCGACCCCGACCGCACGGCCGCCGCCCTGCTCGCCGGCATCCAGGGCGGCGTGCTGCTCCAGCTGTCCACCGGCCGGACCACGCATCTGGAGGCGGCGCTGGACCTGGGCCTCGCCCACCTGCGCGCCCACAGGCTCACTCCTGCGGTGAAGGACGTTTCTGGACTTGACAGTCCAATTTAGGATGCGCAAGCTGAATGGACCGAAAGGTTCAAACGGCAAGAACGCGCCTCCGAACGGAGTAACACCCTCATGTCTCTCGACCACTACTACCTGCTCGGACGTTCCGGGCTGCGCGTCAGCCGACTGGCGCTCGGCACCATGAACTTCGGCACCGGCGGTTTCCACGCCGCCTACGGCAAGACCGAAGAGGAGGCCCGTCCCATCTTCCACCGCTACCTCGAAGCGGGCGGCAACTTCATCGACACCGCCGACTTCTACACCGCCGGCGAGAGCGAGACCATCCTCGGCAACCTCATCGCGGAAGCCAAGGTGCGCGACCGGGTCGTGCTCACCACCAAGTTCACCAACAGCGTCGACCCCGGAGATCCGAACGCCGGGGGCAACGGCCGCAAGCACATGATCAGAGCGGTCGAGGCCTCGCTGCGCCGCCTGCGCACCGACTACATCGACCTGTTCATGCTGCACACCTGGGACCGGATCACCCCCGTCGAGGAGGTCATGCGGACCTTCGACGACCTCACCAGAGCCGGCAAGATCCGCTACGCGGGCCTGTCCGACGTGCCCAGCTGGTACGCGGCGCGGGCCCAGACCTACGCCGAGGCGCACTCCCTCGTGCCCGCGGTCAGCCTGCAGCTGCCCTACTCCCTCATCGAGCGGGCGATCGAGCTGGAGCACGTCGCGATGGGGCAGAGCCTGGGGCTCGGCATCACCGCGTGGAGCCCGCTCGGCGGCGGCTTCCTCACCGGCAAGTACCGGCAGGCCGACCGAGGCCTGGTCGGGGAGGGCCGGCTCAGCGACGGAGGCTCGGCCGGCCGCTCGTGGACGGACGAGCAGTGGCGGCTTCTGGCGACACTGGAGAGCGTCGCCGGCAGCCTCGGCGTGACGATGGCCCAGGTCGCGGTCAACTGGGTCGCCACCCAGCCCGGAGTCGCCGCCGCGATCATCGGGGCGAGCAGCGTCGCCCAGCTCGACGCCAACCTGACCGCGCTCGACTTCGACCTCCCGGCCGACCTGCGCGCCCGGCTCGACGAGGCAAGCTCGACGCCGCCTCCGTCGGTCTACCGGATGTTCACGCCCGACTATCAGGCCTGGCTGATCAGCCCCGACGTCAAGGTGGCGGACAAGCCAGCCCGATACGCCCCGCCGGTGCGTAACTGGACACATGACAGCAGCGACTGACGGTCCTCATCTCGGCGCGTGTCCGTACGATCAGCCCGTACGGACACGCGCCGTCCCGCGCCTAGCCTGCGGACCCGCAGAACACCTTGGTGGCGATGCCCATCACTTCCGCCGTGGAAGGGTTGCGGGTCGACGGGTTGATCGACAGGGTCAGCGACTTGCCCGAGTCCGAGCGGAACGCGAACGTCAGGTACCCGATCAGCTCGCCGCTGTGGCCCCACACCTTGCCGCACGGCAGCGGGTACGCCTGCAGGCCGAGCCCGTAGCCGAATCCGACCTTGGTGTCGACGGTCGTGCGCATGGCGCGCAGCGAGGCGGCGCTGGTCAGCTTGCCGTCCAGCAGGGCGGACATGAACCGCTCCAGGTCCGCTGTGGTCGAGATCATCTCTCCCGCCGCCCAGTCGAGCGAGGGGTTCATCCGCGTCGCGTCCACCAGGCGGGGCATCGGCTCGTACCCCTTGGCGTGCGGCGACGGCAGGCCCGCCCGATCGCCCGGCACCACCGTGTGACGCAGCCCCAGCGGGCGCAGGATGCGGCGCCTGACCTCTTCGCCGTACGCCCTGCCCGTCACCTTCTCCACCAGCAGCCCGAGCACCACGTAGTTGGTGTTGGAGTAGTGCCACCGGCCGTCGTCGGGGAGCTTCTTGGCGAAGGCCACCTTCAGCAGCTCACGCGGCTGGTACGAACGGAACCGGGCGTCGCCGCGCCACCGGTTGGTCGAATGGCCGGGCTCGCTCATGTAGTCGTACAGATGGCTGCTGTGGTTGAGGAGCGCACGGACGGTGATCTGCTCCCCGCCCGGTACGAGGCCCGGCAGGTGGCGGTCGACGGGGTCGTCGAGCCGCACCTTGCCCTCGTCCACGAGCTGGAGCACCACGGTCGCGACGAACGTCTTGGTGACGCTGCCGATCCGGAAGTGCCCGCCGGGCGAGGGCCGCCCGCCGCGCTTGACGTCGCGCACCCCCACGGCGCCGGACCAGGTACGTTTTCCGTCGCTGACCCGCGCCAGAGCGGCCGTCGCCGCGTCGCCCGCCACGATCTTCTCCAGCTCGGGGCGCACGCCCGGCCCCTGGCCGCCCGTCGCGACGGCCGCCGCCACCAGCACGTTCATCATCGTCTGCATCATGGGCGCAACGCTATGGAAGGCCGCCCGGTCGGCAGAATGCGGCGCCCCACCCACTTGCCCTGCGGAAAACCTCAGGTCAGGAAGCGGTCACCGGGCCACGGCCAGGCAGTAGTTCTCGTCGGCGGTGAGGAGGTTGCGGTGGGTGTCCTCGGCGGTGATGACGCCGTCGTCCAGGACGAGGACCCGGTCGGCGGCGTCCAGGAGGGCCGGGCTGCTGGTGAGCACCACGGTGGTGCGGCCCCGGCGCAGTTCGGCGATGTTGCGCGCGATGAGCTGCTCGGTGACCGCGTCGACGGACGTCGTCGGGTCGTGCAGGACCAGGATGTCGGTGTCGGCGGCCAGGGCGCGGGCCAGGGACAGCCGTTGGCGCTGCCCGCCGGAGAGGTTCGCGCCACGGTCGCGGACGCCGTGGTCGAGCCCTTCGCGATGGAGGGCGACGACGTCGGTCAGCATGGACGCCTCGACGGCCTCGGGGACCGTGCGGCTGACGCCCGCGGGGTCGATGTTCGTGCGGAGGGTGCCCGCGAAGATCTCCCCGTCGTACGGGTTCACCAGCATGTGCTCGCGGACCGCCTCGATCGACAGGTCCGCCAGCTCCCGCCCGCTGACCCGGACGACACCGTCGTAGGCGTCGGGCGGCACGTGCACGGCGAGGATCGAGGCGAGGTCGGCCGCCGCGCGCGGCTGGTAGGCGGTGATGGCCACGAACTCGCCGGCGGACACGTGGAACTTCAGCTCGCGCAGGGTCCCGTACCGGACGCCGTCCACCTCCAGGTCGCCGCCGGGGGCCGGGCGCTCCTCCCCCGGGGTCATCACCGGCGGCGCGGCCAGCACCAGCGCCATCCGCTCGGCCGACGCGCGCGCGATCATCACGTACTTGGGCATCTCGGAGAACAGCCGGAGCGGTTCCATGATGAACTGCGCCAGCCCCACGGCCATGACGAGCTCCCCGATGGTGATCTGGCCGTTGAACGCCTGCCAGCCCGCCGTCAGGGTCACGGCGGCGGCGAGGATCGCGTTCAGGGCCAGCGCGGTGCCCGCGTACGCGCCGTTCACCCTGGCGACGGTGATCGCCTGGGTCTTCGCCTCCGTGCTGACCTTCCGGTAGGACAGGAAGGCCGCGTGGTTGCCGCCGAAGCCGTGCAGCGGGCGCAGGCCGCTGATCAGGTCGGCGACCTTGGCGCCCGCCCGCGCCACCCGGGCCTGCTGTTCGCCGGTGCTGGCGCCGATCCGCCGGGACATCACGCTCAGGATCGTCAGGATCGCGGTCGTGCCCACGATCACCAGGAGGCCGAGCTGGACGCTGGCCAGGCCCAGCGCCACCGCCGTGATCAGCACCGCGACGAGTGAGCTGACCAGCAGCGGCACCACCTCGATGATGTCGGCGGTCTGGTCGGCGTCCTCGGTGGCGATGGTCAGGACCTCGCCGGACTTGAGGTCGACGTTCCTGGCCACCGGCTGGAGTCCGCAGGCCGCGACCAGCACCCGCCAGCGGTGCGCCTCGGTCGTGTTGGCCTTCTGCAGGATCCGCATCCCGAACCGCCACGACAGCGACACAGTCGTGATGATCACCGCCAGCGCGGCGATGGACAGGCCGAGCGAGCCGAGGCTGCGGTCCGCCAGCGTGTGCTCGACGATCAGGCCGAGCGCGATGGGGAAGGCCGTCTCCCCCGCCTGGTACATGCCCATGAGGGCGGTGCCCCCGGCCATGGGGCCCGCGTTGCGCCGCAGTGCGGTCCAGAGGATGTCGGACCCCCTACGGGGCCGCCGCTCGTCAGTCATCGAGGTGCCGGGCAATCGCTTCCGGGGTGCGCAGGGTGAACAGGTCGCGGACGGTGATCCTGGGACCGTACTCGCGGCGGAGCAGCCCGATCAGCCGCACCGCCAGCATGGAGTGTCCCCCGAGGGACATGAAGTCGCTCACCGCGCTCACCTCGTCATCATCCAGGTCCAGCGCCTCGGCGAAGAACTCGCACACCACGGTCTCGGTCTCGGTCGCCGGGCCGCGCTCGCCCGCCGTGGTCAGCGCGCCCAGCGGCTTGGCCTCCGGCAGCGCCTCGGTGTCCGCCTTCCCGTTCACGGTCAGCGGGATGGTGTCGACCTGGGCGTAGTGCGTGGGGCGTAGGTAGTCCGGCAGCCCCGTGCCCACCTCGGTGGCGACCGTCGCCAGGTCGGAGCCGTCCAGCACGAGGTACGCGGCCAGCCGGTACGCCCCGTCGACCTGCGGGTCCGGCTGGGCGACCGCGGCGGCGAACCGGACCGCCGGGTGCGCCGCGAACACGGCCTCGACCTCGCCCAGCTCGACCCGGTGGCCCCGGATCTTGACCTGCTGGTCGGTGCGGCCCAGGTACATCAGGTTCGCGTCGGGCCGCCGGATCACCAGGTCCCCGGTGCGGTACATGCGCTCGCCCGGTTCGCCGAACGGGCACGCGACGAACCGGTGCGCGGTCTGGGCGGGCTGCCCGAGGTAGCCGCGCGCGATGCCGACACCCGACACGTACAGCTCGCCGGGCACCCCGTCCGGCACCGGCCGCAGCCACGGGTCCAGCACGTACACGTCGGTGTTGTCGATCGCCACGCCCACCACCGGATCCTCGCACTCGAAGGTGCCGACGCCGAGGGTGTTGATGGTGTACTCGGTGGGTCCGTACAGGTTGTAGCCGACCGTCCCCTCGGTCTCGGTGAGCCGCTGCCACAACGTCGGGGTGACCGCCTCACCGCCCAGCAGCACCAGCGCGGGCCGCCGCGCGGGGTCGTCGAGCAGCCCCTCGGCGACCAGCTGCTGCGCGTACGTGGGGGTCACGTTGATGACGTCGATCCCGTGCTCAAGGCAGTACTCGACCAGCCGGGGCGCGTCGCGGCGCAGCTCCTCGTCGCAGATGTGCACCTCGTGGCCGTCGGCCAGCCACAGCAGCTCCTCCCACGACATGTCGAACGCGAACGACACGGTGTGCGCGATCCGGAAGACCCGGTGGTCGTGCTCCGCCAGCACCGGCTCGAAGATCCGGCGCTGGTGGTTGATCAGCATGTTGGTGAGCCCGGCGTACTCGGTCACCACGCCCTTGGGCTTCCCCGTCGAGCCGGAGGTGTAGATCGTGTACGCGGGGTGGCGCAGCCGGTCCGGGTCGTCCGGCGCGAACGTCACGAACGGCTCGGCCTCCGGCAGCGGGCGATCCAGCTCGATCAGGTCGCCGCTCAGCCGGGGAGAGACGGCGCTCACGGTGAGGATCACGTCCGGCCGGGCGTCCGCGACGATCGCGGCGATCCGCTCGTCCGGGTGGTCCAGCTCCAGCGGCACGTACGCGGCGCCGACGCGCAGCACCGCGAACAGCGCCACGATCGAGTCGAGCGAACGCGGGATCGCCAGCCCCACGGTCGTCTCCGGGCCGATGCCGCGCCGGGCGAGCACCCCCGCGACCGCGCGACTGCGCTCCCGGAGCTGGGCGAACGTCATGGTCCGGCCGTGGGCGACGAGCGCCACCCGCTCCGGGCCCCGCTCGGCCGCCTGGTCGAACCGGTCGACCACGGTGTCCGTGCCCACCTCCGTGCGCTCGCCCGGCTCGGGCTCCGGCCCCAGCCCGCGCAGCGCGCCCACCGGCCCGGTCGAGCGGGCCAGGTCGTCGAGCACGCGCAGGTAGTCGTCCAGGAGCCGGCGGGCGCCGTCGGTGTCGTCGTCGCGGTACTCCAGCTTGACGGTGAGCCGGTCGCCGGGCGTCACGACCCAGGTGAACGGGTAGTGCGTGGAGTCGTCGGCCCGCACCGACGTGATGCCGTGCCTGCTGTTCATCTCGGCGAACGCGTCCATGTCCAGGAAGTTCTGCAGCACGAACAGGTTGTCGAACAGGGTGTCGTGCCCGCTGGCCCGCTGGATCTCGCCGAGCCCCAGGTGCTCGTGCTCCATCGCGGCGACCCTGGCCGCCTGCACGGCCGACAGATACTCGCGTACGGTGTCGTCCGGCCGTGCCCGGGTCCACATGGGCACGGTGTTGAGCAGCACGCCGACGATGTCCGCCAGCCCTTCGCCCTCCCGGCCGGAGACGGTCACGCCGAACACCGCGTCACTCCGGCCCGTGTGCGCGCCCAGCAGCAGACCGAACGCGCCGGTCAGCACCGAGTTCAGGGTGACGCCGTGCGCCTTGGCCGCCTCCCGCAGCAGCTCCGACCGCCCGGCGGAGAGCGTGTGCACGAGCGTGCGCGGCAGCGCGTCGGTGAGCGACGGTGCCGGCCCGGCGAGCAGCGTCGGCCCTGGAAGGCCGGTCAGGTGCTCCGCCCAGAAGCGCTCGGACGCGGCGAAGTCCTTGGCGTCGAGCGCGCGGGCGTAGTCCTCGAAGCTCGGCGTGGCCGGGACCGGATCCAGCGGCTCGCCCGCGACGGCGGCCTCATAGGCGTCGAACAAATCCCGCAGCACGATCTCGCGCGACCAGCCGTCCCACAGCAGCAGGTGGTAGCTGAGCAGCAGGCCGTCGCGGCCGCCGGGCAGCCGCACCACGGTCAACCGGATGAGCGGCGGCTCGTCCGGGTCGAAGCCCGTGTCACGGTCCCGGGCGCGCAGAGCCTCGACCTCAGCGTCCGCCCTCGCGTCCGCCTCAGCGTCAGTCCTCCCGTCCGTCCCCGTCGACAGCTCGACCGTACGGACCTCGACGCGCCGGCCCGCCCCGAGGACCTGCACCGGGCTTCCGTCGGCGTCGGTGGCGAACCCGGCGCCTGCGACCGGGTGCCGGGCGATCACGTACGCCATCGCCTCGGCCAGGGAGTCGGTGTCCAGACGGCGGTCGAAGGTGAAGTAGCTCTGCGCGACGTAGTGTCCGGCCGAGCCTGCCAGCTGGGCCTGGAAGAACAGGCCCTTCTGGAGCGGGGTCACCGGCGCCGTCCGCTCGGCGGTCGAGGCGGCGTCCGCGATCTGCTCCAGGGCGCGCCGCCAGTGCTCGGTGAGCTCGTCCGGGACGCCCTCGGCGAGGGTGAAGGTCGCGCGCAGGCTTCCGGCGTCGATCCACGCGTTGACCTCGACGGCGTATGGGCGGCCCGGATCGCCGCCGGTGACGTTCACGGCCTGGGATTCGCTGCCCCGGCCGAGGTAGTTGAACAGCACCTGCGGGCGCACGTTCAGTAGGGGGGCCGTCTGCGGGTTGAGGTACCTGAGCCGGCCGTAGGCGACGTGCCCGCGCTCGTCCGGCTGGCGCTCGGCGACCTCGCGCGCCGCCGCGACGGGATCGGTGTGCGCCGTGAGCCGTACGGGCGCGATGGCGGTGAACCAGCCGACCGTGCGGGTGTAGTCGTGCTGTTCGAGCACCGGGACCCGGCCGTGGCGCTCCAGTTCGACGGCGAGATCGGTGGGCGACGGCTGGATATGCGTCAACGCGGCCCGCAGCGCGCCGCACAGCAGCTCGGTGAGGCCGACGCCGAGCGCGGTGGGCGCGGTACGGGTCACGCGGGCGGTCACGTCGGCCCCGACCTCCACCATGATCTCGCGCACCGCGACTTCACGCGCCGCGCTCTCGCGCGCCGATGTGTCGCGCGGCTCTTCCAGCGTCGGCAGCAGCGCGGGGGCGTCGAGTGTGGTGATCCAGTGCTCCAGGTCGTCGATCTCCTGGGCGGATCGGGTGGCCAGCGCTTCGGCGTAGTCGGCGTACGACGTGGTCGGTGGCGCCAGGGGCACTCCGCGCAGGGCGGCGGCCAGGTCGTCCAGCAGGATCAGCCAGGACACCGCGTCGACGGCGAGGTGGTGCGCGGTGATCACCAGGGTCCGGCTCGCCGCCAGCCACGAGAACGCGATCATCTCCCCGGCCTCGGGATCGAGCCGTCCGGCGGCCTCGTTCGCCGCCGTCGTCGCGTCGGCCGCGTCCGAGCGGACGACGGTGACCTCGCGGGCGGGTTCGGTGCGCAGCGCCCACACCCCGTGCTCGACGCGCAGCCGCAGCCGCAGGGCCGGGTGTGCGGCGACGACGGCGTTCGCGGCGCGCTCGGCGTCGGCGAACCCGGTGCCCTCGGCCGCCACCAGCGTCCTGGCCTGGGCGAACCGGGCGAGAGAGCCGCCCAGCTCCCGCTGCCGCAAGATGATCGGCGTCGGGGGCAGGGGACCGTCCTCGCGGCGGACGGGCGTCGGGCCGTCCTCCCGGCGGGCGGGCGTGGCCGCCTGATCCAGCGCGGCGTGCGTTCCCAGGTGCTGGGCGAGCGCGCGCGGCGTCCTGTGCAGGAACACGTCGCGCGGGGCGAGCGGCAGGCCGAGCGACCTGGCCCGGTTGACCACGGTGATGGCGACGATGCTGTCGCCCCCGGCCCTGAAGAAGTCGGTGTCGCCATCGGCGTCGGAGCCGGGCAGCGTCTCGGCGAAGATGCCGACCAGCGCGGCGAGCGTGGTCGCCGCCGGGGTGTCGTCCTGGGCGGCGCGGTCGGTCAGGGCCTTGCGGTCGAGCTTGCCGTTGACCGTCAGCGGCAGGGCGTCGACCGGCAGCACCCGGCCGGGCACCATGTGCGCGGGCAGCTTCGCCGACAGCCGGTCGGCGAAGTCGCCGGGCACCCGGCCCACGACGTGCGCGACCAGGTGATCCCCACCGTCGGCCACGCCGCCCGCCACAGTGACAGCCACGGTGACGGCCACGTCGACCACGCCGTCGAGCTCCCTGATCGCGGCCTCCACCTCGCCGAGCTCGATGCGGAACCCCTTGAGCTGCACCTGGTCGTCGGCGCGGCCGGCGAACTCCAGCTCGCCGGCGAGCGTGCGGCGGGCCAGGTCGCCCGTGTGGTACATACGGGAGCCGTCGCCCGCGAACGGGTTCGCCACGAACCGGCTCGCGGTGAGCCCGGCTCGGCCCAGGTAGCCGAGCGACACCTGGTCGCCGGCGACGTAGATGGCGCCCACCCGGCCGGGCGGCACCGGCCGGAGCCGGTCGTCGAGCAGATAGGTGGCCAGGCCGGGGATCGGGCCGCCGATCGGGCTGACGTCGTCGCCGGAGGCGAAGTCCGCGCCGGTCAGCACCCGGTGCGTGACGTGGACGGTGGTCTCGGTGATGCCGTACATGTTGACCAGCTCGGGCGAGCCGGTGCCGTGCCGCTCGACCCAGCCGCGCAGCCGCCCGAGGTCCAGCGCCTCGCCGCCGAAGATGATCCGGCGCAGCGAGGTGACCGGCTCGCCGGCGTGCCGGTCGGCCTCGATGAACTGGTAGAACGCCGACGGGGTCTGGTTGAGCACGGTCACTCCGCGCTCGCGGACCAGCCGGTGGAAGTCGACCGGGGACCGGGTCAGCCCGTACTCCGGCACCAGCAGCTCACCGCCGTACGCCAGCGCGCCCCACAGCTCCCACACCGCGAAGTCGAAGGAGTAGGAGTGGAACTGGACCCACACGTCTTGTGGGCCGAAGTCCATGTCCGGCTGGGTGTTCGCGAGCAGGGACACCACGCTGGAGTGCGGGACGACGACCCCCTTGGGCCGGCCTGTCGATCCGGAGGTGTAGATCACGTACGCCGGGTCGTGCGGGCCGGCCTCGGGCGCGATGCTGTCCATCGGCAGCTCGCGCCCCTGCGGCTCGTCTCCCTGCAGCACGTCCCCCTGCAGCTGCTCTCCCTGCGGCTCGTCCCCCTGCACGAGCACGCGGGCGGCCACGCCCGCCCTGGCCGCCAGCTCGGTGAAGCGGTCCCGCTGGTCCCGGTCCACGAGCACGACCTGCGGGGCGGCGTCGGCGAGGATGTACGCCAGCCGCTCGTCCGGGTACGCCAGATCCAGCGGCACGTACGCGCCACCCGCGCTGACGATCGCGACCAGGGCGACGACCTGCTCCAGCGAGCGCGGGACGGCGACGGCGACCCGCCGGCCGGGTCCGACCCCGGCCGCGCGCAGCGCCGAGGCGAGCTCGTCCTTGGCGCCCGCAAGTTCGCCGTAGGTCAGTGACCGGCCGCCGCCGTCGAGACCGCACTGGGTGACGGCGGTGGCGGCCGGGTCGCGCTTCGCGGCGGCGTCGAACAGGTTGCCCAGGGTCGTCGGGATGACCCGCGCGGGGCGTCGACCGCCGCCGGGCAGCAGGTCGGGCCGCAGGTCGCCGACCAGGTCGTCCGGCCGGGTGAGCAGGCCGGTCAGGATCCGGTCGAAGGTGCGCAGGATCGCCCGGGCGCTCGTCTCCCGCAGCAGCTCGCTGTCGTAGATCAGGTTGAAGCGCGGGCGGCCGTCGAGCGCGCGCTCCACCACCAGCGTCAGCGGGTAGTGCGGAGCGCCCTCGTTCACGATCCCGGTGATGACGAGCTCGTCGCCGGGCCCGCGCAGGGCGGCGACATCGGTCGCGACGTCGAACACCACCAGCGTGTCGAACAGCGGGCCGCTGCCGGTCAGGCGGCCGATCCTGGTCAGCGAGACGTGCTGGTGCGGCAGCACCGCGCTCTGGTGCTCCCGCACCGAGGCGAGCAGCTCACGCGCCGTCGTGGTCGCGGCCCATCGGGCGCGTACGGGGATCGTGTTGATGAGCAGGCCCACCATGTCCTCGATGCCGGGCACGTCCGCGTCCCGCCCGGACACGGTCGAACCGAACACCACGTCGTCACCGTGCACGAGGCCGCCCAGCGTCACCGCCCACGCGCTGTGCACCGCGACGCTCAGCGGCACGCCCGCCGCCCGGACGGCGGCGTCGATGTCGATGTCGTCGTCCGGCTGCACGGCGGTGTCGGCGAACCGGTCGGAGGGGGTGTGCCCCTCGGCGACCAGCGAGGGGCCGGGCAGACCGGCGAGCTGGTCGCGCCACACCCGGTCGCTCTCGGCCTCGTCGCGCCCGGCGAGCCGCCGCACGTAGTCGGGGAAGCCGCCGCGTGGGTACGCGGTCCCCGGCGCGTGGTACTCGGTCAGCAGCGCGCGCAGCATCGGGGGCACCGACCAGCCGTCGGCGATGATGTGGTGCACGGTCTGCACCAGGACGTTCCGGTCGCCCGCGCGGATGAGCGTGTACCTCATCAGCGGGCCGGTGGCCAGGTCGAACCCGGCGCGGCGGTCCCGCTCGGCGTGGTCGCGGATCTCCTCGTCGGTGATGCCGGGGCGGTCCAGCGTGGTGAAGGGCGCCGCCACCCCGCTCTCCAGCACCGAGACCACGCGGCCGTCGGCGAGTGCCACGAACCGCGCGGCCAGGTTCGGGTACAGCGTGAGCAACCGGGTGGCCGCCGCCGCGAGCCGGTCGGCGTCCACCTCGCCGTCCAGCGTCAGCAGCTGCTGCTCGACGTAGCTGCCGGCCGAGTCGTCGTCGAAGACCGAGTGGAAGTACAGGCCCTCCTGCAACGGGGTCAGCGGCAGGATGTCCCGCAGCGCCGGGCCGTCCAGGGCGTCGACGTCGGCCTGGGTGAGGGACACCGCGCCGAAGTCGCTGGGTGAGTGCCCGCCCTGGTCGAGCGCGGCCAGCCCGGTCAGGGCCGTGCGGAAGTACGCGCTGATCGTCGCGATGTCCTCGTCGGTGAACACCCCGGCCGGCCACGAGACGGTGGTGACCAGCTCGTACTCGCCGGTCGGGCCGGGCTCGGCGATGGCGTTGAACTCCAGGGCGCGCGGCAGGCGCATCCTCGGGTCGCGCTTCTCGCCCAGCTGCCCGGTGGCGCCCGCGAGCTGCCAGTCCCCGGCCCCGCCCGCGTCGAAACGGCCCAGGTAGTTGAAGAGCACCTGCGGCGCTGACGTGTCGAACTCGACGCCCGCCAGGTAGCGCAGGGCGCCGTAGGAGACGCCGTTGCCCGGCACCCGGGCGAGGTCTTCCTTGACCGCCTTGAGCGCGGCGGTCAGGTACTCGGGGGCGGTGGGGTCGGCCGCCGCGCCGGGGTCCACGATGACCGGGAACAGTGTGGTGAACCAGCCCACGGTCCGCGACAGCTCCGGCTCGAAGCCGGCGGCGCCCGCCACGAACCGTCCTTCGCGGCCGTGGCCTTCGAGCTCGATGTGCGCGAACGTCTGATCCTGCCCGAGGTCGCGCCGCCACCGGGCGAGGGCGACGGCGAGCGCGGTCAGCAGCACGTCGTTGACGCCCGCGTGGAACCGCGCGGGAACCTCTCCCAGCAGCGCCGCCGTGACCTCGGGGTCGACCGGGACGGCCCGCACCCTCTCGGACGCGACGGTGTCGGCTTCGGACAGCGGACGCCTGCCCACCGGGCCGTCCGGCCCCGGCAGGGGACGCTGGAAGTAGCCGGGGTCCGCGTCGAGCGCCGCGCGTTCCAGCACCTGCGTCCAGCGCCGGAACGACGTGCCCACCGGGGGCAGCTCGATCGGTGTGCCCGAGGTGAGCTGCCGCCACGCCGTGGCCAGGTCGTCCATCAGGACCCGCCAGGACACGCCGTCGATCACCACGTGGTGGGCGACCAGGACCAGTTGCCGCGCCTCGCGCCGCCAGACGGCACGCAGCATCACGCCGCGGTCCGGGTCCAGCGCGTCGGTGGCGAGCGCGACGCACTCGCCGAGCGGCCGGTCGCTCTCCTGCCATCCTGCGACGGCCTGGTCCGGCTCCGGGATGTCGAAGCTCCAGCGGTCGCCGCGCACCAGCTTGGCGCGGAGCATGTCATGCCGCCTGACCAGGGCGGCGAGGATGTCGTCGAGGGCGTCGGCGGTCAGGCCGGCCGGGGTGTTCAGCACCACCGACTGCACGAAGCCGTCGATCGCGTCCGTGGTCTCGCCGAGCCAGCGCACGATGGGCGACCCGGCGACGGAGCCGGTCGCGACATTTCCGTGGTCCACGGTGGAGACGTCGTCACGGCTCGCCACCGCCGCCAGCGCGCCCACGGTGCTGTGGGTGAAGATCTGCGTCGCCGTGACGTAGAGGCCGGCGTCCCGCAGCGCGCTCAACAGTGAGATCGCCAGGATGCTGTCGCCGCCGAGCGCGAAGAAGTCCTGGTCGACACCGACCTCGGCCCGCCGCAGCACCGACGCGACCGCCGCGCACACCACGCGCTCGTTCTCGGTGGCGGGCGGGACGAGCGAGGTCTCGATCACCGGCTCCGGCAGCGCGCGCCGGTCCAGCTTGCCGTTCGCGGTGAGGGGGAACTCCCGCATCACGACGAGATGCGCGGGCACCATGTACTCGACCATGTGCTCGGCGGCCCACGCCCTGACCTCGTCCGCCCGCAGGTCCTCGCTGCCGGCCGCCGGGATGACGTACCCCACCAGGTAGGTGCCGCCGGCCGCGTTCTTCTTCGCGACGACGCAGGTGTGCCGTACCCGGGGGTGCTCGGCGAGCCCGATCTCGACGTCCTCGATCTCCAGCCGCATGCCGCGGATCTTGATCTGGTTGTCGGCCCGGCCGAGGAAGTCCAGCGACCCGTCCGGGGCGAACCGGGCGAGGTCACCGGTCCGGTACAGCCGGGAGCCGTCCGTGGCGAAGGGGTTCGCCACGAACTGGGACGCCGTCAGGCCGGGCGCGTTGACGTACCCGCGGCCCAGCAGGAACCCGCCCGCGTACAGCTCGCCACCGACGCCGACCGGGACCGGGCGCAGCTTCTCGTCCAGTACGTACAGCTGTGTGTTGGGGTTGGCCTTGCCGATCGACGTGGACAGGCGTTCGGCCGCGCCCCGGTAGATGACGTGGGAGACGCCGATCGTCGTCTCGGCCGGGCCGTAGCCGTGGTACATGGGAATGTCGAGCCGGGTGCGGAACCGCTCGTACAGCTCGGGGGTCAGCACCTCGCCGCCGCACCACACGTGCCGCAGGCTGTCCAGCCGCCCGGAGTCGCCGGCGATCTCCAGCAGCACGTCCAGCATGGACGACACCAGGTAGGTGAAGGTGACGCGCTGCTCGGCGATCACGCTCAGCAGGTGGTGCGGGTCGCGCTCGCCGCCGGGCCGCAGAATCACCAGCCTGCCGCCGCGCACCAGCGGCAGGAAGATCTCGTTGATGGAGATGTCGAACGACAGCGGCGCCTTGAACAGCGACGCGTCGTCGTGGCCGAAGCCCAGGATCTCCTGGCTCTGCCACAGCAGGCGCTCGCTGATCGCCTCATGCCGGATCATCGCGCCCTTGGGCCGCCCGGTCGAGCCGGACGTGAAGATCACATACGCCAGGGCGGGGCCGGGGATGGCGACCTCGGCCGGCTCGGTGGGGTACGCACCGAAGCGCCAGTCGCCGAGGTCGACGGCCACGGCTTCCGGCTCACCCGCAGGGGGCTCGCCGGAGTCGTTGAGCTGCAGCACGACGCGGGCGTCGTCGATGACGACCGCGCGCCGGGCGGCGGGCCACTGCGGGTCGAGCGGCACGAACGCGCCCCCGGCCTGGAGCACGCCCAGCAGGCCGATCACCATCTCGGCGGAGCGGCCCAGCGAGATGCCGACGACCTGTTCTGCGGTGAGCCCGCGGTCGATCAGGTGGTGGGCCAACTGGTTGGACAGCTCGGCCGCTTCCCGGTAGGTCAGCGACCGATGCTCGTCAACGATGGCGACGGCGTCCGGCCTGGCCCGAGCCTGCTCGTGAAACATCTCCACGATGGTCGGGCGGACCCTGTCGACATGGGTGTCGTTCCACTCGGCCAGGGTCGCAAGGCGCTCCGCCACGCTGGATTCCGTCATCGAAGCCGTCCCTTCCACACATAAGTCAGTTTTCTAACTGCCTTCTTGCCAGGCACGCCACAACCGCGCGTACCGGCCTCCCAGAGCGACCAGCTCCTCGTGGGTGCCCTGCTCCACAACACGTCCCGCGTCGAGCACGGCGATGCGGTCCGCCACCATCGCCTGCGTCAGCCGGTGCGCCACGAACAGCGTGGTGCGGCCCTGGCACGCGGCCGACACGGCTCGGTCCAGCTCGGCCGCGCCCTGGCTGCCCGCCTCCGCGGTCGACTCGTCCAGCACCACCACCGGCGCCCTGCCCAGGACCAGCCGGGCCAGGGCGAGCTGGGCGACCTTGGTGCCGTCCAGGCGCTCACCGCCCTCGCCGACCACGGTCTCCAGGCCGTCGGGCAGCGCCGTCACCCACGCGTCGGCGCCGACCGTGCGCAGCGCGGCGATCAGCTCGGCATCGGTCGCCGTCGGCGCGGCCAGCCGCAGGTCCTCGGCGAGCGCGCCGGAGAAGACATGCGTCTCCTGCGTCAGGATGCTCACCAGAGCCCGCGCTTCGGCCTCGTTCAGCTCGGCCAGATCGGTCGATCCGATGCGCACCGACCCGGCCTGCGGGGTCCCGATGCCCGCGATCAGCGCCGCCAGCGTCGTCTTGCCCGCGCCCGTCGCCCCCACCAGCGCGAGCGATCCGCCCGCCGGGATCATCAGGTCGACGTCCAGCAGGACCGGCCGCTCGGACTCGGGATAGCTGAACGTCAGCCCAGCGACCGTCACCGGGTACGCCTCGGCGTCCGGCCGCGCGACGGCCGCATCGCCCACCAGCTGTTCGTCCGGGGCCTCGCTCAGGACCCCGACCAGCCGGGTCAGGCTCGCGCCCGACTTCTGCGCCTCGTCGAAGGTGAACATGATGGCGCCCAGGGGGGTGAACAGCCTGTGGAACAGCAGCGGAGCCACCGCCGCCTCGCCCAGGGTGGCCGCGCCGGCCTCCAGCAGGACGTATCCCACCACGATGATCAGGACCAGTCCGATGAACTCGGCGCGGTTCTCCCGGCCGACGAACCGGCCGAAGAACCGGAACACCTCGACGCCGAGATCGCGCACCCGCCACGACTCGCTGGTGACCTTCTCCCGGAAGGCGCCCTCCAGGCGGTAGGCCCGGACGGTGCCGATCCCGTTCAGACCGCTGATCAACGCCTGCGCGCGTTCGGCCTGGGCCTGCCGCTGCTGCTGGTAGAGCGGCGCGGACCTGGGCAGATACCAGCGCAGGGCCAGCGCGTACGCGGGCAGTGCGCCGGCGCCCGCCAGGCCGAGCCGCCAGTCCAGCCCGAACATGCCGGCCGTGGCGATGACGACGAGCACCCCCGACGAGAACACCGTGGGGATGGCCGCCCGGATGCCCTTGGACACCACGGCCACATCGTCACCGACCCGGGACAGCACGTCCCCCCGGCCGACCTGCTCGATCCGCGCGCTCGGCATGCCGAGCACCGCCCGGACGGCGCCCTCCCGCAGCCGCGCGAGCAGCTCCGCGCCCAGCCGTCCGATCAGGTACGTGGACGCCGCCGTGGCCCCCGCGCCGAGCAGCGCGGCGGCCACCAGCAGCACCCCGATCGTGACCAGGATCGACTGCGGCTCGCCCGCGACCACCCCGTCGACCACCTGGCCGAGCAGGAACACCGGCAACACCTGGAGCGCCGCCCCCGCCACCGTCGTGAGGACGGTGGCGAGCGTCAACCCCGGCACCTCGCGGCAGTGCGCGGCGACCCATCGGGTGGCTTCGCCTCCGGTCGCGGTGCGCAGGATGGCCGAGGTGACGCGCGTGTCGGTGGTGCTCACACCTGTGCTCACACCTGGGACCAGTCGTTCACCGATGCCTAGCCGACCGACTTGACGAGCTCGTCGATCGCGTACGGCAGCGACAGCAGGGTGCCCTGCGACATGGCCGCGCCGATCGCCGGGCCCTCGCTGTCCAGCAGGTACGACACCTTGCCCTCCTTGACCGCGGACAGGTTGGCGAACAACTTGAACTTCTTCAGGGCGTCCTGGTCCGCCTTGTCGGCGATGACGAAGATGCGGTCGACGTCGACCAGGTCGATGCGCTCAGGCGACAGCACGGTGTAGAAGCTGCCGTCCGCGATCTCGTCGATGGCCGTCGTGCCCTTGAAGCCGATGCCCGTCACCATGCGTCCGCGAACGTCGGTGGTGGTGAACGGCGCGACCGAGTTCTTGTACCAGGACACCGCCACGGCGGTCTGGTCGGCGAACTCCGGGTGCGCCTCCTTGGCCGCGTCCAGCTTGTCCTGGATGCCCTGCACCAGCTCCTTGCCCTCGGCCTCCTTGCCGAGCGCCTTGGCGATGTGCACCGCGTTGTCCTGCCAGGGGGCGCTGAACGGCTCCTTCTCGGTCTTGGTACGGCCGACCGTCGGGGCGATCTGGGAGAGCTTGTCGTAGGCGGCCTGGTCGATCTCGGAGTAGACCGCGATGATCAGGTCCGGCCGCAGGGCGGCGATCTTCTCGTAGTTGGGACCGGAGTCCCCGTTGTTCATGATGACCTCGGGGCGGGTGTCGCCCCACTTGTCCTTCACCCAGGGCCACTGGGTGTTGATGTCGGGAGTCTTGCCCGGCGGGTTCGGGTACTGGTCGACCATGCCGACCGGCTTGATGCCGAAGGCCAGGATGTGCTGGTCGTCGGTGTAGCCGACGGAGACGACCCGCTCGGGCGCCTTGGTGATCTGCGTGGACCCGAACGCGTGCTCCACGGTGACCGGGAACGGGCCGCCCGTGGTGGCCCCGGTAGTGGCCGCGGTGGTGGCGCTCGGCTGCTCCGCCGGGCCGCTGCCGCATCCCGCGAGGAGGCCGACGCCGAGGGTCACGGCGGACAGGGCCACCGTTAACCGTCGCAAGGTAACTGTCGTTCGTTGGAGAAACATCCGGGAATCCCTTGCTTTCGCACTATCCGCTGCAAACCCTCATTACGGGCAGGGAAACCGTAACACGCCCAGATTAGGTTAGGCTAACCTTACTTTCATTGACCTGGACATGGGTACGTCCGATCGGCACGATGAGCGGCCTGTCGCTCACCGGGTCGTCGATCACCCTGGCCTGTAATCCGAACGCCTCGTGCAGCAGCTCGGAGGTGATCACGTCACGGGGGTGCCCCTGCGCCAGGATCGATCCCGACCTCATCACGATCAGGTTGTCGCTGTAGCGCGTGGCCAGGTTGAGGTCGTGCAGCACCATGACCACGGTGCACCCCGACTCGTGCAGGTCGTCCACCAGGTCGATCACGTCGATCGCGTGCGCCAGGTCCAGGTAGGTGGTCGGCTCGTCCAGCAACAGCAGGTCGGTGCCCTGGGCCAGGGTCATCGAGATCCAGACCCGCTGACGCTGCCCACCGGACAGCGCGTCGACCGGGCGGCCGGCCAGGTCGGAGACGCCGGTCATGGCCAGCGCGCGCTCCACGACGGCGGCGTCGTCCGACGACCACTGCCGCAGCCAGCTCTGGTGCGGATGGCGGCCCCTGGCGACCAGGTCGGCCACCGTCAGCCCCTCCGGGGCGATGGGGGCCTGCGGGAGCAGGCCGAGCTTCTTCGCCACGTCCCTGGTCTTCAGCTTGGCGATGTCCTCGCCGTCCAGCACGACCGTCCCCTTGGTCGGCTTGAGCAGCCGCGACAGGGCGCGCAGGAGGGTGGACTTACCGCAGCCGTTGGGGCCGATGATCGTGGTGATCACCCCCGGCGGGATCGTCACGTCGAGGTCGTCGAGGACGACCCGGCCGCCGTATCCGACGGTGACGCCCTCGGCTGACAGCCGCGAGGCGACCTCGGTGTTTCGCACGATCACAAGGCCCCACTTTGCTTAGGATAGCCTTACTTTACATCTCTTTCCTGAGGTTGGCTCGTACCAGAAGGTAGACGAGGAAGGGGCCGCCGATCGCGGCGGTGACCACGCCGACCGGGAGCGTGACCGGCAGTGCCGTACGCGCCACCAGGTCCGCGCCGATCAGCAGCAGCGCGCCCACCAGCCCGGAGGCCAGCAGCGGCGGCGTCGGGTACCGCGTCAGCCGCATCGCCACCTGCGGCGCCACCAACGCGACGAACGGGACCGGGCCCGCCGCGCTCACCGCCACGCCGGCCAGCAGCACCGCGCACAGCAGCAGGACGGCCCGCACCATCGAGTAACGGACCCCCAGCCCCGCCGCGACCTCGTCACCGAAGTGCATCGGCCTGAGGTGGAAGGCGACGTACGCCACGACGGCCATGAGGGCGAGCGTGCACCACAGCGCGATCCAGATCTCGCCCCACGACCGGTTGTCCAGCGAGCCGACCAGCCACGCCTGCGCCCGTGCCACGTCCCGGATGTCGGCCGTGACCAGCAGCCAGACGGTGATCGCCTCCATCACGGCGCTCACCGAGATGCCGATGAGGATGAGCCGGAGGCCGTCGATCCCGCGCCGCCAGGCCATGAAGTACACCAGCAGGCCCGTGCCGAGGCCGCCCGCGAGCGCCGCCGCGGACAGGCCCACGGAGCTGACGATCGCCGCGGCGGCCCCGCCCGACACTGTCACCAGGAACACCGCGACCGCGCTCGCTCCGCCGGTGATCCCCAGGATGTCCGGGCTGGCCAGCGGGTTGCGCGCGATGGACTGCGTGATCGCCCCGGACACCCCGAGCGCGATCCCCACGATGAGCCCGGCCAGGGCGCGCGGCATCCGCAGGTCCATGAGCACGAACTCGTCGACCCGCTCCCCCTGGCCGAAGATCGTGGCGATCACCTGGGGCAGGCCGATGGGGAAGTCCCCGACGCCGAGGGACACGCAGAACAGCAGAAAGCCCGCCGCCGTCATCAGCAGTGTGACGAACACCATCCAGGGCCGCCACACGAACGACGCCCGGCCGAGCCGCACACCCGGCGCCACAGTTCTCTCGTTCATGCCTTGCTGAACTTTCCGCGCCACACCAGCGCCGCGAAGAAGGGGGCGCCGACCAGAGCGACGACGATGCCCGCGTCCAGCTCTCCCGGCCGCACCACCACGCGCCCCACCATGTCACAACCCAGCAGGATCACCGCGCCGAGCAGGCCCGCGTACGGCACCAGCCAGCGATAGTCCGGCCCGGTGAGGTACCGCGCCACGTGCGCCACCATGAGCCCGAGAAAGGCGATGGGACCGCACGCCGCCGTGGTCGCGCCCGCGAGCAGGGTGATGGCGACGACCCCGATGGTCCGGGTCAGCGCGATGTTCACCCCCAGCCCACGGGCCACGTCGTCACCCAGGTTGAGCAGGTTGACGGCAGGCAGCGTGATCAGCGCCAGCACCAGCCCGGCCACGACGAACGCGACCACCGGCCAGATGACGTCGAACCCGACCCCGGCCACGGTGCCCGCGTTCCAGAACCGCAGCGCGTCCAGTGACGCCTGGTCCGTCAGCGCGACCGCCCTGGTCATCGCCGCCAGGAACACCGCGATCCCCTGCCCGGCCAGCACAAGCGTCAACGGGCTGCCCGCCCCCCGGCCGATGCTCGACAGCCCGAACACGATGACACCGGCGACCGCCGCCCCCAGAAAGGCGAACCAGACGTACTGGTACGGATTGGCGAGCCCGAACACGAGGATCACCATCACCACGGCGAACGAGGCGCCGGCGTTCAGCCCCAGCAGGCCCGTGTCGGCGATCGGGTTACGCGTGTACCCCTGGATCAGGGCCCCGCCGATGCCCAGGGCGATGCCCGCCACGATGGCGAGCACGGTCCGGGGTATCCGCACGGTTTGCACGATGAGTGTGATCTCGGTGAGCCGCTGGTCGGAGCCGGGGGTCGCGAACAACCCCTGCCACACCTCGGCGGGACTCAGCGCGCGTGCGCCGACGGCCAGCGACACCGCCGCCGCGACCACGAGGACCACGACCAGCGTGCTCAGCCCCGCGACCCGCCTCCCGCGGGCTTCTGTGATCCCGGGCGCGGGATGAATCTCCACAGTCGTGCCCATGTCGACGTACGTTATCTCTCTGATCCGCCTGCGTTGCATGGCCACCGGCCACCGGTGCGAGCGGCTGCCCGCGCTTAGGTAAAGCTATCCTTAGTCCGCTGACGATGGAGTAGGGACTGCGCATGGAGAACACCTTCGCCCGGTTCGGGCTTGCCGGTGAACCCGGCGCCGACGAGTTCTGGGCGGCGGCGGGGGCTCCCGCGTCGGTGCCCGCCGGCGACGGCTGGGTGACGCTGTTCCTGTGGCGCGGGTCCCCGGCGACGATCGACTTCGAGAGCTGGTCGGAGCCGGTCCCCCTGCGCCGGTGGGGCGACACGGACTGCTGGTACGCCGAGGTGGCCATGCCCGCGCGGCTGCGGGTGACGTACCAGATGCGCACCGAGGACGCGGTCCACGCCGACCCGCTCAACCCGGACGGCGCGGGCGGCGACCGGTCCATCGCCGCGACCCCGGACGCACCCGCGCAGCCGCACTGGCCCGCCGTCGGCCCTGCCGACGTCCTGCCTCTCCCACGGACCCGCCTGCGCTGGACCGGCGGCCGGCTCGGCGGGCGGCGCACCGTGCGGGTCCACCCGGCGGGCGGCGGCGGGCCGGTGGTCCTGCTGCTCGACGGGGACGACTGGCTGTACCTGCACCCGGCCATGACCGCGTTCGACGCGGCCGTCGCCCGTGGCGAGATGCCCGCCGTCACGCTCGTCTTCGTGCCCGTCCAGGCCAGGGAGGCCGAGTTCGGGTGCCGGCCCGAGCTGTGGGAGGCGATCCGGGACGAGCTGCTGCCGCTCGTCGCCGGGAGCGGCGTCCCCGCCGACCCGGACCGGCTGGTGGTCGCCGGGCAGAGCCTCGGCGGGCTGAGCGCGCTGTACGCGGCCCTGGAGTTCCCGGACCTGGTGTCGCACGTCGCCTGCCAGTCGGCGTCGTTCTGGTGGACGCCCGAGGCCGCGAGCCAGGCGGACCCCATGGGCGGCCCGGTCGGCGGCGCCGTCGCCGCGCGCCTGCGGGAGCGCCCCGACCTGTCCGGCCTGCGGGTCGCGTTCGACGTGGGCGAGCACGAGACGCGGATGCTGCCGCACTGCGAGCTGGTCGAGACTCTGACCGAACAGGCCGGGGCGACCGTGCGGGTCGCACGGTCGGCCTCCGGCCACGATCGAGCGGGCTGGCGGCACGCCCTGCTCAGGGACGTCGCCTGGGCGCTCGCCTAGCCGGGGGCGGTGCTCACCAGTCGTGGACGGTGCCGTCCTTGAGCCGGTTGAACGGCAGGTACGCCGGCTGGTACGGGAACCGCGCCGCGGCGTCCTCGTCGAGTTCCACGCCGAGCCCCGGCTTCTCACCGGGGTGCAGGTAGCCGTCGCTGAAGCTGAACGACTGCTGGAACACCTCGTCGGTCGACGGGCCGTGCTTCATGTACTCCTGGATGCCGAAGTTGTGGATCGCCAGGTCCAGGTGCAGGGCGGCGGCCATGCCGACCGGTGAGATGTCGGTCGGGCCGTGGATGCCGGATTTGATCTGGTACTGGGCGGCGAAGTCGAGCAGCTTCCGCATGGCCGTGATCCCCCCGGTGTGGGTGACGGCCGACCGGACGTAGTCGATGAGCTGCTCGCTGATCAGCGTCTGGTAGTCCCACACGGTGTTGAACACCTCGCCGATGGCCAGCGGGGTGGTGGTGTGCCGGCGGACCAGGCGCAGCGCCTCCTGGTTCTCGGCCGGCGTGCAGTCCTCCAGCCAGAACAGGTCGTACGGTTCCAGCGCCTTGCCGAGCTTGGCGGCCTGGATGGGCGTCATCCGATGATGGCCGTCGTGCAGCAGCGGCAGCTCGGGGCCGAACTCGCCCCGCACCGCCTCGAAGACGCCGGGCAGGTGACGCAGGTAGGCGCGGGTGTCCCAGTCCTCCTCGGCGGGCAGCGCGGTGCGCTGGGCCGGCTCGTAGTCGTACCGCTTGCCGTCGACGGCGGGCTGGGCGGCCACGCCGTACACCGCGTTGATGCCCGGGACGGAGGTCTGCACCCGGATCGAGCGGTACCCCATCTCCAGGTGCAGGCGGATCGAGTCGAACAGCTCCGGCAGGTCCCGGCCGGAGGCGTGCCCGTACGCCATGATCCCGGTCCGGGAGGCGCCGCCGAGCAGCTGGTAGAGCGGCAGCCCGGCGGCCTTGGCCTTGATGTCCCACAGCGCCACGTCCACGGCGGCGATGGCGGCCATGGTGACGGGTCCGCGCCGCCAGTAGGCCGAGCGGTAGAGGAACTGCCAGGTGTCCTCGATGCGGTGCGGATCCCGGCCGATGAGGAGCGGGACCACGTGGTCGGCCAGGTACGACGCGACCGCCAGCTCCCGCCCGTTCAGGGTGCCGTCCCCCAGCCCGGTGATCCCCTCGTCCGTCGTGATCTTGAGGGTGACGAAGTTGCGGTCGGGGCTGGTGACGATGACGTCCGCCGCGATGATCTTCACGCAGGTGCCTTTCTTACAGGTGGAAGCGGTGCGGTGCTCACCATTCCGCGAAGGAGCCGTCCGGGTGCCGCCAGATGGGCCCGCGCCAGGCGTGCCCGGCCTTGTCGGCGGCGCGGACCACCTGCTCGTCGACCTCGATGCCCAGGCCGGGCGCGGTGAGCCGCTCGATGTGCCCGTCCTTGAACGTCAACGGGGTCTTGTCGAGGAGGTAGTCGAGCACCTCGGCGCCCCGGTTGTAGTGGATGCCGATGCTCTGCTCCTGGATCAGGTAGTTCGGCGTGGCGAAGCCGACTTGCAGGCAGGCCGCGAGAGCGATCGGGCCGAGCGGGCAGTGCGGGGCGAGCTGCACGTCGTACACCTCGGCGAGCGCGGCGATCTTGCGTACCTCGGTGATGCCGCCCGCGTGCGAGAGGTCCGGCTGGGCGACGGCGATGCCGGCCTGCAGGACGGGCAGGAACTCCTGCCGGTTGTAGAGCCGCTCCCCCGTCGACACCGGGATGGTCGTCGAGCGGACGAACTCGCCGATGAGGTGCGAGTTCTCCGGGACGACCGGCTCTTCAAGGAACAGCGGCCGGTACGGCTCCAGCAGCGGCGCCACGCGGCGGGCGTTGGCCAGGGTGAAGCGCCCGTGCAGGTCGACGGCGACGTCACGGTCGTCGCCGAGCACCTCGCGGGCGGCGGCCACCCGGGCGACCACGCCGTTCAGCTCGGCGACCGTGGCGAGCGGGCTCATCCTGCCGGAGGCGTTCATCTTCACCGCGGTGAGCCCGGCCTCGACCTGGGCGGCGACGTGGTCGCGGATCTCGCCCGGCTCGTCGCCGCCGACCCAGCCGTACACCCTGATCCGGTCCCGGACCGGGCCACCGAGCAGCTGGTGCACCGGGGCGCCGAAGTGTTTGCCGGCGATGTCCCACAGGGCCTGGTCGAGGCCCGCCACGGCGCTCGCCAGGATCGGGCCGCCCCGGTAGAACGAGCCCTTGGTCAGCACCTGCCAGTGGTCCTCGACGCGCAGCGCGGGCCGGCCGATCAGCAGCTCGGCGAGCTGGCCGACGGCGGCGCGGACGGTCTCGGAGCGCCCCTCGCAGGTGGCCTCGCCCCAGCCGACGATCCCGGTGTCGGTCTCCACCCGGACGAAGAGCCAGCGGGGGGCGACCAGGAAGGTCTCGACGCGTGCGATGACCGGCATGCCGGTCAGCCCTTGGTGGCGCCGGCGGTGAGGCCGGAGACCACGTACTTCTGCACGAACAGGGCGATCAGCATGATCGGCACGGTCACCACGGTGGCCGCGGCCATCAGGCCGCCCCAGTCGATACTGGCGTAGCCGACGAAGTCGAAGATCGCCACCGGCAGGGTCTTGGTGTCGGCGTCGGAGAGCACCAGGGCGAACATGAAGTTGTTCCAGGAGAAGATGACGGACAGGATCCCGGCCGTGGCGATGCCCGGCACGGACAGCGGCAGCATGATGCGGCGGAACGCGCCGAGGTGGGTCGTCCCGTCGACCAGCGCCGCCTCCTCCAGCTCCGCCGGCACGCTGTCGAAGTAGCCCATCATGATGTAGACCACCAGCGGCAGCGCGACGAACATGTGGCTGAGGATCAGCACCCCGGAGCCGCCGACCATCTTCAGGTTGGCGAAGACGTAGTACCAGGGCACCAGCAGCGAGACGCCGGGGATGACCCGGGCCATCAGCACCACCAGGGCGGACTTCTTCATGTTGAACCGGCTCATCGAGTACGCGGCCGGCACGCCGAGGACCAGCGACGCCACGGTGGCGGCGACCGCTACCCACAGGCTGTTGACGATGAACTGGACGTAGTTCGCCTGCTGGAGCACCTTGAAGTAGTTGTCCGTGGTGGGCGAGAAGACCAGCGCCTTGCTCGTGTCGTAGATGTCGACATTGGTCTTGAACGACGCGGAGATCATCCAGAGCAGGGGCGCGAGCAGCGAGAGCACCACGACGGCGAGCGCCACGACCCGGAACACCCGGTACGCGGGACGGGACCTCATCGCTTTGCCTCCTTGCGCCGGGCGGTCAGGGCCCACATCGAGCCGATGATGATCAGGAAGAAGAGGATGAGGACGGTGGAGGAGACGCCGTACTCGTTGTAGTCGAAGCTGAGGCCGTAGGCGTACACGTTGAGGGTCTCCACCTCGTGGAACGAGCCGCCGCCGCGCCCCTTGGTGGCGTAGAGGATGTCGAAGGTCTTCAGCGCGTCGATGCCGCGCAGCAGGATCGCCACGGTCACGGTGGGCATCAGCAGCGGCAGGGTGACGTGCCGGAACCGCTGCCAGGTGCTGGCGCCGTCGATCCGCGCCGCCTCCTGCGGCTCATCCGACAGGGAGGTGAGCCCGGCGAGCAGGATCAGCACCACCATCGGCGTCCACTGCCACACGTCGATGAAGATCGTGGTCGGCAGGGCCGTGTGCTGGCCGGCGAGCCATGGCTGCGGCCCGATGCCGAACCAGCCGAGGATCTGGTTGGCCATGCCGATGTTCGGGTCGAAGATGAGCCGCCACATCATGCCGACCGCGACCGGGGTCGCGACGAGCGGCATCAGGATGGCGACCCGGACCCACTTCTGCCCCCTGAACGGCCGCCAGAGCAGCAGCGCGATCGCCATCCCGAGGACCAGCTCGAACAGCAGCGCGACGATGGTGAACGTCGCGGTCCGCCCCACGGCGGGCCAGAACCGGTCGACGTCCGAGAGGACGTCAAGGTAGTTCTGGAAGCCCACGAACTCGCTCTCCGCGCGGACGGATCCCTCGGTGTCGGTCAGGCTCAGGTAGCCGGTCCAGACCAACGGGAACACGATCAGCGCACTGACGAAGATCATCGCTGGTGCGGCGAGAAGCCACTTGCGGTGGGCGTTGGCCCAGCGCACCCAGCCGGGTGTCTCGGGGGCGGCGGGCGCGTTGCGCGGCGCCTTGGTGGTGGTGATCGTTGCCATGACGTTCTCCAGGGGTGGGCGGCACGCGGGTGGCGGGCACTCGGCCCGCCACCCGCGTGCGCCGCTTACTTGGCCTCGTCGTCCAGGAACTTCTGGAAGGCGGCGTTGGCCGCGTCAGCGGAGGCCGCCGCGTCCTTGCCGGTGATCGCGTCGACGATCGGCTGGCCGACGATCTCCCGGGACTCGGCGACCTGCACGACGACCGGCCGGTCATGACCCACGCCGCCCTTGGTGCTGGCCTCGATGGCCTCCACCATGTCCTTCGGGAAGGTCGAGGTGCCCTCTGGGTTGGCCCAGACGGAGCTGCGGGCGCCCGGCACGCCGGACTTCTGCTGGGCGAGCGTCTGGTCCTTGCCGGTGGCCCACTCGATGAACTTCCAGGCGTTGGCCTTGTTCTCCGAGCTGTCGTTGATCCCCAGCGCCCACGACGGGATGCTGTACGGCTTCGATCCGGCCGGACCCGCCGGGAACGGCGCGAAGCCGACCTGGTCGGAGACCTTGGACTTGGCCGGGTCGGTGGCGTTCTTGTAGAGCGAGTTGGCCTCGGTGTAGAAGGCGGCCTGGCCCTGGGTGAAGATGGCCATCGCCTCGGGCCAACCCATGTCGGTGCTGACGTTCGCCGGGCCGGAGTCCTTGATCAGCCCGCCGTAGTAGGCGTACGCCTGCTTGGCCGCGTCGCTGTTGACCGTGGACTTGCCGCTGCTGTCGACGAAGTCGCCGCCGAAGCTGTAGAGGAAGCTGGAGAACTGGGTGACCGCGGCCGACTTGCCGGTACGGGCGACGAATCCGGCGACGCCCGGCTCGGCCTCCTTGATCTTGGCGGCGGCGGCCTTCAGCTCGTCGAGGGTCTTCGGCGGCGCGTCCATGCCGGCCTTCTCGAGCAGGTCCTTGCGGTAGTAGAGGACCTCCTGCTCGGTGATGATCGGGACGCCGACGGGCTTGCCCTCGTACGTGGTGGCCTCCACCGGGCCGGCCTGGAAGTCGCTGAAGTTCCAGTCCTTGTTGGCCGACACCTGGTCCGACAGGTCGGCCAGGTACTTGTTCTTGGCGAAGAGCTTCCCCTCCTGCAAGGGGCGATACATCATCACGTCGATGTCGGACGAGCCGGCGTTCAGCTTGACGTTGTACTGGTCGGACAGCTGATCCTCGCCGAGCTGGGTGACCTCGATCTTGAGCCCGGTCTCCTTCTCGAAGGCGGGCAGGGCCTTCTTGACGTTCTCCGTCCACACATGGTTGGCCAGGGTGACCCGGACCGTGTTGGACGCTCCGCTGTCGTCACCGCCGCAGGCGGACAGGCTCATGGCGACAACCACGGCCAGAGACGCACCGACTATCGATCGACCTCGCACGTCATCTCTCCTCTCTGTCATGGTCGCCGCCCCCCGGAAGAGCGCCACACTCACTTAACGTCTGCTTAATGTGAGGATGCTAGAGCAATAAAGCTGACTTATTCAAGGTGAAGTCTTCACTGATATGCTCTTTGCCGTGACTCAGCCATCCCCAGGGGCCGCGCCCTCCCAGCACGCCCCTGTCGAGGCTGGGCTGCACGCGCGCGTCCTCGATCACCTAGGCACCGCCATCTGCAGCGGTGAGGTGGCCGCCGCCGCGGTCCTGAGCATCGACGACCTGGTCGACCTCTATCAGGTGTCCCGCTCGGTGATCCGCGAGGTGCTGCGGGTGCTGGCGTCCATGGGGCTCATCGAGACGCGGCGCCGGGTGGGGATCATGATCCAGCCCCCCGAGGCGTGGAGCGTCTTCGATCCGCAGGTGATCCGCTGGCGCCTCGCCTCGGAGGGGCGGATGGCGCAGATGCGCTCGATCACCGAGCTCCGGACGGCGATCGAGCCGCACGCCGCCTGGCTGGCCGCCCAGCGGATCGACGACGACGAGGCGAGCGAGCTGGTCGGGATAGCGGCCAAGATGTGGGCCGCCGGGAAGGCCGGCGACGAGGCGCGCTTCCTCACCCTGGACATCGACTTCCACCGGCGGATGCTGGTCGCCTCCGGTAACGAGATGTTCGCCAAACTGCAACTGATCGTCGCCGAGGTGCTCGCCGGCCGGCACCACTACCACCTGATGCCGCACTACCCCGACGAGCTGGCGTTACAGCTGCACACCGATGTGGCCCAGGCGATCCAGCGGCGCGACGGCGAGCGGGCCCGCAGGGCCATGGTGGGGATCATGGAGCAGGGGTTCGCCGAGATCAAGTCGATGTGGGAGCAGACCGCCGAGCCCGGCGGCGCGTGACCGCGCCGCCTCCTGGCTCACGGCTCGTAGTTGTCGTGGCGTAAGAAGAAGGCCGCGGCCTCCTCCTCGCCCAGTTCCCTGCCGGCGGCGAGTTCGGCCAGCGTCTCGAAGTACTCCTCGCGAGGCGCGCCGGGGGTGAACAGCAGCAGCATCGAGGCCGGCTCCCCCACGACGTTGCGGAAGCCGTGGACGCCGCCGGGCGGCACATGCAGGAAGTCCCCCTCCCGACCTTCGCGCCATCCCCGCCCGTCATACAGGCGTACGGTTCCGCGCAGCACGAAGAACGACTCGCTGATGGTCTTGTGGAAGTGCGGGCCCGGCCCGCTCTCATCGGGCCCGAAGTCCCAGCGATACAGGCCGTAGGCCCCCTGGGTGGTCCGTCCGGTGGCGAGGTAGTGGATGTCGCGGCCACCGTAGGACAGGTCCGGGGGCTGCGTGTGCGCCCGGAAGACCGCGCTGACCTCTCCGGTGTCGCCCTCGTAGCGGGGCGGCGGATACGACACGGGGTCTCCTCGGGTCAGTAACGGTTTCTCTCGGAGTCCAGGGCGAGGTCCGCGTCGATCTTCTCCGCGGACACGTCCTTGAGGCCCAGGTGGTCCTTGGCGATCCGGCCGAGCGTCGGCAGGCTGCCGCGGTCCGGCCAGGTCCCGGGCTGCCACAGCGACGAGCGCAGGAACGCCTTCGCGCAGTGCATGTAGAGCTCTTCGACGTCGATGAGGACCGCCAGCCGCGGCCGCTTGCCCTGGACCGTCAGGTCGTCGAAGAACGGCGCGTCCGACACGAGCGTCGCGCGCCCGTTCACCCGCAGGGTCTCGTTCATCCCCGGCACGAGGAACAGCAGGCCGACGCCGGGATTGCGAAGCATGTTGCGGAAGCTGTCGAGCCGGTGGTTGCCGGGCCGGTCGGCGAACACCAGCCGGTGGTCGTCCAGGACCAGCACCGACCCGGCGGGGTCGCCCCGGGGCGAGACGTCGCAGGTGCCGTCCGGGTTCGAGGTCGCCAGCAGCATGAACGGCGAGTGGGCGATGATCGTGCGCGCGTGCTCGTCGATCCGGCCGATGTCCTTGTCCCAGATGCCCTGCGACGGCTCCTTGACGATCTCCCGGAGCTCGGCCTCGGTCGTCACCGTACGGATCTCAGAATGGTTCACCACCCGAAAATACCGGCAAACCCCCCGCCAGGGCACGACCGAGGCAGTACTAGGGTCTGGGAATGCCCCTCGTGTCGCGCCGTACCGAGTCTTCACCCTCATGACCAGGGAGACCCGCACGTTGCCCGCCCTCGCGGCGGGGCCGGACGAGACGCCGTTCGTGATCCTGAGCTGGAGCGAGGTCATCGCCCGCGACACCACCTGGAACGAGCACTCCCACGGGTTCCACGAGCTGCTCTGGAACGAGCGGGGCGCGTCCACGGCCGTGGTCGGGGCGCAGGTCTGGACCGTCACCCCCGCCCTGGGCCTGTGGATGCCCGCGGGCACGCTGCACTCCGGCTCGGCGATCGCCGGCACCTGGTGCCGGGCCAGCTTCTTCGGTTACGGCACCACGACCTCGATCTCCGCCACGCCCGTCGGCGTCGAGATCACCCCGCTGCTCCGGCTGCTGCTGGAGCGGCTCGGCGACACGAGCCTGTCCTCGTACTCGCGGGTGGTGACCGAGGCGATGGTGCTGGACGTGCTCACCCCCTCCTCCCGCGAGCTGCTCCTGCACATGCCCACCTCCGACCTGCTGCGCCCGATCGCGGACGCGGTCCGCGACGATCCGGGTGATCAGCGCCGGCTGGCGGACTGGGCGGCCCACCTCGGCGTGAGCGCCCGTACGATCACCCGCGCCTTCAACGCCGAGACGGGCACCAGCTTCGCGCGCTGGGTCGCGGCGGTGCGCGCCCAGCACGCGGTCGCGCTGCTCACCCGGGGCTGGGAGGTCGACGTGGTGGCCGAGGAGGTCGGCTACCGGTCGGCGAGCGCGTTCGGCGCGGCCTTCCGACGGACGACCGGGATGACCCCGGGGGCGTTCCGGGCTCGGTGAGGTTCCCGGTGAATGTCCCGATCTCGACAGTGGATGTCTCAAAGCGATGATTGCGACAACTCGTCCATTTCTCCTAAAGTGCAGCAAAGGCAAGCCTTACCTAACCAGGTCGGGGGCTTGTGGCATACGGCCGGCACCGTCGCAATCGTTGAAAGTGGAGTACGGATGAAGCGTCCACACAGCCTTCGCATCCTGACCGTGGCGGCCGCCCTGCTGGCCGTCGCGGGCTGCGGTGGCACGTCGGAGACCAAGAGCGAGAGCGCGAGCGCCACGAGCACCGCCACCACCACCAGCAGCAGCGCGGGCGCCTTCCCCCTGACGATCGAGCACGCGCTGGGCACGACCACCATCCCGGCGAAGCCGCAGCGGGTGGCCACGGTCAACTGGGCCAACCACGAGGCGCCGCTGGCCCTGGGCGTCGTCCCGGTCGGCATGGCCGCCGCGAACTTCGGTGACGACGACGGCGACGGCCTCCTGCCCTGGGTGGAGGAGAGGCTGACGGAGCTCAAGGCCGAGACGCCCGTGCTGTTCGACGAGACCGACGGCATCGACTTCGAGGCCGTCGCCGACACGAAGCCGGACGTGATCCTGGCCGCCTACTCGGGCCTGACCCAGCAGGACTACGACACCCTGAGCGACATCGCTCCCGTGGTGGCCTACCCGAAGGCCGCGTGGGCCACCCCGTGGCGCGAGATCATCCGGCTGAACAGCAAGGCCATCGGCATGGCCGCCGAGGGCGACAAGCTCATCGCCGGCATCGACGGCGACATCAGCACGGTCGTCGCGAAGTACCCGCAGCTCAAGGGCAAGTCGATCATGTTCATGACGCACGTCGACCCCAACGACGTGAGCCAGATCGGCTTCTACACCACGCATGACACCCGCACGCTGTTCTTCGAGGACCTCGGGCTGACGATCCCGGGCAGCATCACCGAGGCGTCCAAGGGCACGGACAAGTTCTCCCTGACCCGGAGCGCGGAGCAGATCGACCTGTTCGACGACGTCGACATCATCACCGGGTACGGCGACGAGAAGGGCGAGCTGCTCGCCAAGATCAGCAAGGACCCGCTGCTGTCGAAGATCCTCGCCGTCAAGCGTGGCTCGGTGTACCTGCTGCCCGACAGCAAGCCGCTCGGCACCGCCGCGAACCCGACCCCCCTGTCGATCTCGTGGGTGCTGGAGGACTACGTCAAGGCGCTCGCCGAGGCCGCGGACAAGGTCAAGTGACCCTGCCCGAAACCGCGGTCGGCACCGACCGCCTGCCGGACGCCGCCATCGTGCGGCGTCCGGCGCGCGTCCGGGTCCTGTGGCTGCTCGTCGTGCTGGCGGTCCTGGCCGTGCTCATGGTGGCCTCCGTCGCCCTCGGCTCGCGCGATGTCGCCTGGGCCGACGTCTGGGCCGCCCTCGGCGGCGCGGACGGCTCACTCGAACAGGCGGCGGTCACCAAGCGGATCCCGCGCACCCTGCTCGCGGTGCTGATCGGCGCCGCACTCGGCCTCTCCGGCGGCGTCATGCAGGGCGTGACCCGCAACCCGCTGGCCGACCCGGGGATCCTGGGCGTCAACATGGGCGCGTCGCTCTCCGTCGTCACCGCCGTCGCGTTCTTCGGCCTCACCTCGCCCACCGGGTACATCTGGGTCGCGATGACGGGGGCCGCCGCCTCGGCCGTGTTCGTGTACGCCATCGGGTCCCTCGGGCGGGGCGGCGCCACCCCCCTCAAGCTCGCCCTCGCCGGCGCCGTCACGTCGGCGGCCTTCGCGTCCCTCGTCAGCGCCGTCGTCCTGCCCCGCAACGACATCGCCGGCAGCTTCCGGCTCTGGCAGATCGGCGGGGTCGGCGGCGCGTCGTACGAGCGTATCGGGCAGGTCCTGCCGTTCATCGCCGTCGGCTTCGTCGTGTGCCTGCTGTCCGCGCGCGCGTTGAACTCGCTCGCCCTTGGCGACGAGCTCGCGGCCGGGCTCGGCGAGCGCGTGGCCGTGATCCGGGCCACGGCCGCGCTCGGCGCGGTCGTGCTGTGCGGCGCGGCGACGGCCGTCGCCGGGCCGATCGGCTTCGTCGGGCTCGTAGTCCCACACGCGTGCCGCCTGCTGGTCGGTGTGGACCACCGCTGGCTGCTGCCGTTCTCCGCCCTGGTCGGCGGGGCGCTGCTCACCGCCTCCGACGTGGTCGGCCGCATGGTGGCGCGCCCTGAGGACCTCGAGGTGGGCATCGTGACGGCCCTGATCGGCGCGCCCTTCTTCATCCACATCGTCCGTCGGCAAAAGGTGCGTGACCTGTGAGTAGGGACAGCGAGCAGGGCGGACAGGTGGGTGTCGCCGTGCGGCCGTCCGTCGTGCAGGCCGTCGCCCGCAGCCGCCGCCGGCGTGCCTCCCGGCGCGGCCTCATCATCCTGGTGCTGGCGGTGCTCGCCGTCGCCGCGTTCGCCGTGACGCTGATGGCCGGGCAGACGTTCTACCCGCCGCGCGACGTGCTCCGGGTCATCCTCGGCGAGCAGGTCCCGGGAGCTTCCTTCACCGTGGGGCGGCTCCGGCTGCCGCGTGCCGTCCTCGCCGTGGTCGCGGGCTTCAGCTTCGGCCTGGCCGGTGTCACCTTCCAGACGATGCTCCGCAACCCGCTGGCCAGCCCCGACATCATCGGCATCAGCTCGGGGGCGAGCACCGCGGCCGCCATCGCGATCGTGTCGCTGTCGCTCGGCGGGACCCAGGTGTCGGTCTTCGCCATCGTCTCCGCCCTCGTCGTCGCCATGCTGGTGTACACCCTGGCGTTCCGGGACGGCGTCGCCGGCACGCGGCTCATCCTGATCGGCATCGGGATCGCCGCGATCCTGGACAGCATCACCTCCTACGTCCTGTCCAGGGCCGCCGAATGGGACCTGCAGGAGGCCATGCGCTGGCTGACCGGCAGCCTGAACGGCGCCGCGTGGGAGCAGGTCCTACCCGCTCTCGTCGCGCTGGTCGTCCTCACCCCCGTCCTGCTGTCGCGGGCGCGGGACCTGTCGGCGATGCAGCTCGGCGACGACACCGCCTCGGCGCTCGGGGTCCGCGTCGAGCGCACCCGCATCACGGTGATCGTCGCCGCCGTGGGCCTGATCGCCTTCGCCACGGCGGCGGCCGGGCCGATCGCGTTCGTGGCGTTCCTGTCCGGCCCGATCGCGGCCCGGCTGGTCGGCGCCGGCGGCTCGCTGCTCGTGCCCGCCGGGCTCGTCGGCGCCCTCCTGGTCCTCGTCGCCGACTTCGCCGGCCAGTTCGCGTTCGACGCCCGCTTCCCGGTCGGCGTCATCACCGGCGTCCTCGGCGCGCCGTACCTCGTCTATCTGATCATTCGTACGCATCGAGCCGGAGGGTCGCTATGACCACGTCCCACTCCCTCGTGACCGAGCGGCTCACGCTCGGCTACGGTGACCGCGTGGTCGTCGAGTCGCTCGACCTGGTCGTGCCGCCCGGCGAGATCACGGTCATCGTCGGCGCGAACGCGTGCGGGAAGTCGACGCTCCTGCGCTCGCTGTCCCGGCTGCTCACCCCCCGCGAGGGCCGGGTCGTGCTGGACGGCAAGGAGGTGCACCGGATGCCCGCCAAGAAACTGGCCCGCACGCTCGGACTCCTCCCTCAGTCGCCGGTCGCGCCCGAGGGCATCACCGTGCTGGACCTCGTCGGCCGGGGCCGCCACCCCCACCAGAAGCTGTTCTCCCGGTGGAGCGAGCAGGACGACGTCGCGGTGGCGGCCGCCCTGGAGGCCACGCAGACGACGAATCTCGCCGCCCGCGCCGTCGACGAGCTGTCCGGCGGCCAGCGCCAGCGGGTCTGGATCGCCATGGCGCTGGCCCAGCAGACCGACCTGCTCTTCCTCGACGAGCCCACCACCTTCCTGGACGCCGCCCACCAGGTGGAGGTCCTCGACCTGCTGACCGACCTGAACCGCAGCCGCGGCACCACCATCGTGATGGTCCTGCACGACCTCAACCTCGCCGCCCGCTACGCCGACCACCTCATCGCCATCGCCGACGGCCGCTGCCACGCCGCGGGCCCCCCGGCCGAGGTCCTCACCGAGGAGAGCGTCCGCACCGTCTTCGGCCTCGACAGCCGCATCATCGAGGACCCCGTCTCCGGCCGCCCCCTGATGCTCCCCATCGGCCGTCACCACATCCGGCCGCAGGTCGCCTCGTCCCCGGATAGTGGCAAGGCTCGGTAACTCCGCGTTTGTCTCCCCGACGCCGAGGCCAGGACTGCGAGCAGGACGGCTCATCCACCGGGGGGACAACGCATGCGGTCGTCGGGCCCCATCCAGGCGGACCGCGCGGTCGCCACGACGGGCGGCCCCCTGTCCGGCAGGCGGGCGCCGAAGATCCAACTGCGACACGGCGAGGGCGACAAACACCACCTGACCAGCCTGCAGGGGCTGGTCGCGCTGTCCCTGGACGCACTCAGCTCCGTCGCCTACGGCCCCGAGGCGATCGCCCTCGTCCTGGTCGCCGCCGGGAGCGCCGCCGTCGGCCACACCCTGCCGATCACGCTCGCCATCGCCGCGCTGCTCATCCTGCTGGTGATCTCCTACTGCCAGGTGATCGCCGCCTATCCGGACGGCGGCGGCTCCTACGCCGTGGCCAAGCAGAGCCTCGGCCCGAAGGTCAGCCTCCTGGCCGCCGCCGCGCTCGTCGTGGACTACGTGCTCACCGTGGCGGTCAGCCTCGCGGCGGGCGCCGCGAGCCTGGCCTCCGCCTTTCCCGCCCTCGGCCCGCACTTGCTGGGGGCCTGCCTGGTGGGACTGGCCGTGCTCACCGCGCTGAACCTGTACGGCATCGCCGACAGCGCGCGGGTGCTGGCGTTGCCGACCCTGCTGTTCATCGTGAGCATCGTGGGCATCGTCGTCGCCGGGCTGGCCCGAGGCCACCCGGCGGCGGTGGTCGGGACGGCCATGCCGCTGCCGGGCTACGAGGCGCTCAGCGTCCTGCTGATCCTCAAGGCGTTCTCGTCCGGCTGCTCGGCGCTGACCGGGGTGGAGGCCATCGCCAACGGCGTGCCGATGTTCCGCGAGCCGAGGGTCCGCCACGCCCAGCGAACCGAGCTGATGCTGGGCCTGCTGCTGGGGACGATGCTGGTGGGGATAGCCCTGCTGATCCGGCGCGACGACGTGGTCCCCCGGGCGAACGTCACCATCCTCGCCCAGCTCACCGCCGGCGCCTACGGCACGGGCTGGCTCTACTACGCGGCCAACATCATCGTCACCTTCGCGCTCGGGCTGGCCGCGAACACCAGCTTCGGTGGTCTGCCGGTGCTGATGAGCCTGCTGGCCAAGGACCATCGGCTGCCCCACCTGTTCGCACTGCGCTCCGAACGGCCCGTCCACCGTTACGGCGTCGTCGCGGTGGCCGTCCTGGCCGCCGCGCTGCTGATCGCGGTCGACGCGGAGACCCATCGGCTGATCCCCCTGTTCGCCATCGGGGTGTTCACCGGGTTCACCATCGCCCAGGCCGGGCTCGTCCGGCACTGGGTGCGGCTGCGCCCGCCGAAGTGGGCGGGCAAGGCGCTGCTGAACGGCGTCGGCGCGGCGGCCACGACGGTGGCCACGCTGGTGCTGCTCACCACGAAGTTCACCGAGGGCGCGTGGGTGATCCTCGTCGCGATTCCGCTGCTGATCCTGCTGTTCACCTGGGTAGAGGGTTACTACGCCAAGGTCGGCGGCGCGCTCGGGCTGGGGCGGCCCCAGCCGGTGCCGCGCAGCCCCGACCCGGCCGCGCGGCTGGTCATCGTGCCGCTCAGCCCGGCCACCGCGATCAGCGCCCTGTCCGAACGGGCGATCAGCGCGGCGCTGGCCATCGGCGGCGAGGTGACCGCCGTCATCGTGTCCGACGCCCCCGGGGAACTCGACGGCCTGCGCGCCGAATGGGACCGGTGGACGCCGGGGGTCGGCCTGAAGGTGCTGGACGGTCCCAGCCACACGGTGGTCCGCCCGATCGTCGAGTACGTCCGGCGCCAGGAGGCGGACGGCAGGTGGATCGCCGCGGTCATCCCCGGGGTCCAGCCGCCCCATCCCCGCTACCGGGTCCTGCACACGCAGCGGGACCTGCTCCTGGCCGCCGCCCTGCGTGACCACACGGACGCGGTGGTGTGCTTCCTGCCGTTCCGGATCCCGGACTGAGCGGGGTCAGCAGCCCTTGAAGTGCTTGTCGTCGGCCCAGCCGGTGTTGGCCCAGGACTGCGGGTCGGCGGGGGTGAAGCCGGGGAACCGTCCGGCGAGTTCGTCGAGCAGCCAGGCGGCGAAGCGAGCGGCGCCCTGCGGGCAGGTGTGGATGCCGTCGGCGCTGCGGTCGGGCTTGCCGTTCTTCTTCTGCTGGTAGGCGCTGCCCCACACCGCACTGGCGTCGAGCATGAAGGCCTCCCCCGAGGAGGCCTTCGCCACTGCTCGGGCGGCGCTGCCGGCTCGCTCCAGTTCGGCCATGTGCGGCTTGTAGAAGTCGTCGGGCTTGATCGGCGGCATGCTGACGAAGATCAGCTTCGCGCCGGCGCCGGTGACCGTGGTCAGCAGCTTCCTGTAGGCGGCCTGCTGCTCCTTCTGGCTGCCCCAGTCGAAGGTGGTGATCTGGTAGATGACCAGGGACGGATCGGCGGAGCTGATCTCCTTGGGCAGCTTCTGCCATCTCTTGTCGGAGAACGGTCCCACGACGTTCCCGCCTCCTTCGGCGGCCAGGGACTTGAAATGGACGTCGCTGGCGGCGAAGGCCTCGGTCAGGGGCAGCGCTTCGCCCATGGCGATCGAGTCGCCGAGGAACAGCACGTTGGACAGTCCCTCGCCGTCCGCGGCCGCCGTCGCGGCGGACTCGGCGCCGGCGGGCTCGGCGCTCGCGGTGGGCTGGGCGGCGGCGCACGCGGTGGTCAGCATGAGCAGCCCGATCAGGCCGGGTACGAGACTTGATGTCTTGGTCATGGCCTCAACCGTGCCGCCGGCATGTCCCAGGATCTCCGCCGCCGTGTCGCAGCTGTGTCGCAACGACCGTCGCCCCCGTCCTGCCGGCCGGCGTTCTCCATACTGGACGTGTGGTGGCGATTCTGCTCATCGAAGACGATCCGCTGGTGCGGCGCGGGCTCCAGCTCGCGCTGGGCAGGCACGGTCACGACGTGCGCACGGCCGAGACCGGCGAGGACGGCCTGCGCGAGCTGCAGGCGTCCATGCCGGACCTGGTGGTGCTCGACCTGATGCTGCCCGGCATCGACGGGCTGGAGGTGTGCCGCCGGGTCCGGTCGATCACCGAGATTCCGGTGATCATGCTGACCGCGCGTGGGGACGAGTTCGACGTCGTGGGCGGTCTGGAGGCGGGCGCCGACGACTACGTCATCAAGCCGGCGCAGCCCGCGGTGCTCGACGCGCGGATCCGCGCCGTCCTGCGCCGCAGCCCCGGCCCGCCCGACGGGGTACGGACGCACCGCGACCTGCGCATCGACACCGTGGCGCTGACGGTGTCGCGGCAGGGCGAGCCGGTGCCGCTGACGCCGACCGAGATGCGGCTGCTGCTGACCCTGTCCCGCACTCCGGGCCGGGTGTTCAGCCGGCAGCAGCTGCTGGAGGAGGTGTGGGAGCACGACTACCTCGGCGACTCCCGGCTGGTCGACAACTGCGTTCAGCGGCTGCGGGCGAAGATCGAGACGAATCCGGCGTCCCCGGAGTACGTGCAGACGGTACGCGGGTTCGGTTACCGGTTCGGGCCGTTGTGACCTGGCGGCTGTGGCCGCGCGGGCTTCGCCCCCGGCTGCTGGTCGCGTTCGTGCTGGTGACCCTGCTCGGCGCCGCAGCGGCGGCCTGGTCGAGCGCCCGGTCGGCGAGCGCCGCGCTGGTCACCGTGACGCAGCAGGGGCTCACCGATACCATCGCCGACCAGGTCAGCGCGATCGCCCCGCAGCTCACCTATCCGCCGGACCAGGAAACGCTCGATCGGCTGCGCGCCGCCGTCGGGCCGGACACGCTGGTGGCCTACCGCGCTCTCCGGTCCGCGGAGGGCGCCCACACCGGACTGGTCACCGACGCGCTGCGCGGCGCCGTACGGAACGAGAACCGGATCGTCGTGCAGCGGATCACCGCCCATGACCGGGCATGGCTGCTCATCGGCACGCCCGTCACGATCACCGCGCTGGACGGCGAGCGCACCCCGTCCGGCATCGAGGTGTACGCGGTCCGCGATCTCACCGGCGTGCAGCGGCAGATCGACGACCTCACCCGAGCCGCCGTCGGCACGGCCGCGCTGGCGCTGCCGCTGGCGGTGCTGCTGGCCGTGCTCGCCGCGGGCAGTGTGCTGCGCCCGGTGCGCAGGCTCCGCGACACCGCGCGCCGGCTGGCCGCCGGTGACCTGGACGCGAGGTCACCGCCCCGAGGTGCGGACGAGCTGGCGGACCTGACCGTCACGATCAACCAGATGGCCGAATCGGTGCAGTCGTCGATGGCGGCGATGCAGCGGATGGAGGCCGATGCCAGGAGGTTCGCCGCCGACGCCTCGCACGAGCTCCGCACCCCGCTGAGCACGCTGACCGCGGTGGTGGAGGTGCTGGCGACCACGGCCGACGGCATGGAGCCGGACGCCCGCGAGTCCGCGCAGCTGGCGATCACCGAGGTTCATCGGATGGTCCGGCTCGTGGAGGACCTGCTGGAGGTGTCCCGCTTCGACGCCGGCACCGTCCGGCTGGTGGCGGAGGAGGTCGACCTGGCCGGCGCCGTGTGGAACTGCTTGCGCGCGCGGGGCTGGGCGGAGCGGGTCGAGCTGGTGGTGCGGCACGACATCCGGCTGCGGCTGGACCGGCGCAGACTCGACGTCATCGTGGCCAACCTGGTCGGCAATGCCCTGCGACACGGCGAACCGCCGGTGCTCGTGCACGTCTCTGCCGACCGGCACCAGGTGTGGATCGTGGTGACCGACCACGGGCCCGGCCTGGCCGAGGACGTGCTGCCGCAGGTGTTCGACCGCTTCTACAAGCACGACTCGGCCCGGACCCGGACTCCTGGCAGCGGGCTCGGGCTGGCCATCGCGCTGGAGAGCGCCCGCCTGCACGGCGGCGACCTCACCGCGGGCAACGCCCCCGGCGCCGGCGCGCGCTTCGTCCTGCGACTACCACGGACCCTGGAGGACGAATGCGACGAACCTGGTTGACGGCGTTGCTGGCCTTGCTTGTGGCGGGCTGCGGCATCCAGCCGACCGGCGTCATCGACGCGGGTCAGGCCCCCACGGGCGTGGCACCCGGGGCGACCCTGTACTTCGTCGACGCGAACGACCGGCTTCGGCCGCAGCGACGGCGAACCCATCACCTGGGCACGATCCCCGAGGCGCTGGCACTGCTGCTGACCGGCCCCGGCGGGGGCCTGCGCACCGAGATCACCTCGACGGCAGGGGTGACCAGGGTCTTCATGGAGACCACGCCCGACGTGATCCACCTGCGGGTGCCGTTGGCGACCTACGAGGTGACGCCCCTGGGCATCGACCAGATCGTGTGCACGGCGCTGGGCGTGTGGGTGCAGAGCGGCGGTTCGAGGACCACCAAGGTGCGGCTGACCTTCACCTTGGCCACGCCGGGGTCGGACAAGCTGCGGACCTGCCCGCTGATCAGGTGATCAGCCCAGTTCGGTGATGTCGATGGTCACCGGCGCCGGGGCGGGCACGGCGAGCCACAGCACGACCAGTGCGAGCATGAGCGCGACGAACGCCAGCAGCCCGCGATGCCCCCTGGCCCACCGGGCGCGGAACCGGATCGGGTCCTCGACCAGGTACTTCGACAGCGCGGCCAGGCCGATCGAGGCCGCGTACACCATCAGCGTGTGACCCCAGCCGTCGAGTCCGGTCCGCTCTGGGGAGAACAGCACCAGGATCGGCCAGTGCCACAGGTACACGCTGTAGGAGATCAGGCCCAGCCACCGCAGCGGCCGCCAGGCGAGGGCTCTGGCGACCAGCGCGTGCGGCGCCTGTACGCAGAGCCCGACCAGCAGGGCGCCGGCCAGTGAGTGCAGGAAGAGGCCGCCGGTGAACAACCACCCCGAGCGCACCCCGTCGGTGAACCACCACGCCGCGCCCATCCCGGCCGCGAGCAGCACCAGCACGCCGCCCGCCCGCGCACCGCCCACGCCTGCGCCGCCTGTGCCGGCTGCGCCAACCGCGCCGAGCGCGCGGGCCAGTGCGTCGCGCACCGGCCGGGTCGCGACCGCGGCCCCCAGCAGCAGCGAGAACGCCCGCGTGTCGGTGCCGGTGTAGACCCGGGTCGGGTCCGCCGCGTCGACGAGCGCGATCATCAGGATCAGCGAGAGGACGGAGGCCAGGACCGCGACCACCGCGACCCGGCCCGCCACCCGCCGCCCCATCTTGGCGACGACCAGCACGAGCGCCGGCCACACCAGGTAGAACTGCTCCTCGACGGCGATGCTCCACAGGTGCCCGAACACCCGGTCCGCGCCGAACCGGTCCCAGTAGCCGGCCGACTCCGCGAGCAGGTGCCAGTTGATCAGGTTCAGCTGCACCCACGGGCCGTCCGACAGCGTCGTACGGACCAGGTCCGGCGGCCCCACGGCCGTGACCAGCAGCGTGACGACGGCCAGCATGAGCGCCAGCGCCGGAAGCAGCCGCCGGATCCGCCGCCCCCAGAAGGCGACCAGCGACACCGAGCCGGTCGCGATGACCTCCCGTAGCAGCAGATCAGTGATCAGATAGCCGGACAGGGCGAAGAACAGGTCCACCCCGAGGAACCCCCCGGCCAGGTGACCGGTGTGGAACAACAGGACCCCGAGGATCGCCACCCCGCGAAGCCCGTCGAGCGCGGCCAGGTGCTGCCTGCGCCCGGTATCGCGTGCCACACCGCTCTGTTCGACAACGTTCATGCCACGACGATCAACGCCCCGTGTCCGAGCCGCGTCCGAGCGATGTCGCAGCTTCGTCCCGATGTCTCAGCGGTGGAGCGCGTCCGGGGCGTCGTCATCGACCAGGAAGCCACCCGACTGGTGCCGCCAGAGCCGGGCGTAGGGCCCCTCGGCCTGCATCAGGTCGCTGTGGGTGCCCTGCTCCACGATGTGTCCCCGGTTGAGCACGATGAGCCGGTCCATCCGGACGACGGTGCTCAGGCGGTGCGCGACCACCAGCGCGGTACGGTCCCGCATCAGGTTCCACAGGGCTTCCTGGACCAGGATCTCGCTCTCGGAGTCCAGGGCGCTGGTCGCCTCGTCCAGCAGCAGGATCGGGGCGTCGCGGACGATGGCCCGCGCCAGGGCGAGGCGTTGCCGCTGGCCGCCGGAGAGCTTGATGCCGCGCTCGCCGACCAGGGTGTCGAATCCGTCCGGCAGCGATTCGACGAACTCCGTGACATGCGCCGCCCGCGCCGCCTGGAGGATCTCGGCCTCGGTGGCGCCCGGCCGGGCGAAGGCGATGTTGTCACGCACCGACCGGTGGAACATGGCGGGTTCCTGGGGGACGTAGGAGACGAGACTTCGCAGGTCTACTTGGCGCAGCCGGCTGATGTCCTGGCCGCCTATCAGGATCCGGCCGCCGTCGACGTCCATGAGGCGCAGCAACAGCCGGGTGAGGGTGGTCTTGCCGCCGCCGGACCGGCCGACCAGACCGATCTTGGTGCCGCTGGGAATGTCCAGATCCAGACCCTCGAACAGGGCCGGGCCATGGCCGTGCGCGAACCTCACCCGCTCGAAGCGGACGCCCGCGTCGGCCGGGCGCAGCGGCTGCGGATCGGCCGGATCGACCACGGTGGGCGGGACGAGGAGCAGCTCGGTGAACTGGGCGGCTTCGGTGAGCACGGTCTCGATGCGCCGGTACACCTGGTTGAACTCGAACATGATGTTGATCGCGTTCGCGTAGTAGGTGAACGTCACCACGATGGCCTCCACGCCCAGCCCGCCTCGGAGCGCCACGGCGAGGAGCAGGCCCACGGTGCTGGTGAGGACCGTGATCGGGGCGACGACGGTGTCCACCCGGAGGTTGCCGTAGTCCCAGGAACGCAGCGACAGCCTGCGCTGCTCGGCGACCCTGGCCCGATACTCGGCGGCCTCGCGATCCTCGGCGGCGAACGCGCGGACCGTCTCCATGTTGGCCAGCACGTCGGCGACGTGGCCCGACACCAGCACCTTGGCGGCCTCACGCTGGTCGACCAGCGCCTGGCGACGGCGGATCAGGGGGGCGATGAGGAATCCGGTGACCACGATGAGGCCCACGAGGACGAGGACCAGCAGCGGGTGATACTGCCACAGCACCACCGAGGCGAAGATCAGCGGCACCAGCTTGGCCATGATCGAGAAGGTGAGCGTGTCGACGAAATCCTCGAACCTCGAGGAGAACCCGAGCACCCGTTTGGTCAGCGAACCGGCGAAGTTGTCATGGAAGAACGCGGCGTCCTTGGTCAGCAACTCGTCCATGCCCACCACGCCGAGCCGCTCGATGCCCCGCGCGTCCGTACGGTTCAGGAAGTGCAGTCCGATCCGCCACAGCACCTCGCCGGTCAGCAGCAACGCGCCGAAGCCGAGCACATAGGGCAGGAGCGCGGTGAGGGGGACGTCCCCGCCGGCGGCCAGCCGCCCCACCAGCGCGGCCACCATCAGCGGCGCCAGGTAGAACAGGAAGATGTTCCCCATCGCGGGCATCATCAGCGCGGGCGCCGCGACCGGCCACTGACGTCTCAGCTCACCGCAGTAGTGGCGCAGGGCCAGCAGAACCGCCGACTTGCGTGGGGACGAACCGTCGCCGGCGTCCTCGTGTGTTGCGTGCACAGCCGTCCGCCCCTCCCCGAATGCCGACACCGCCGTCGCCATGCTGCCGCAGGGAGGCCAGGAGGAGCGAACGGTTTTCCGCCCGCCGGCGGGCGTGTCACCTCTGTCGGCCAGGTCGTGCCAGGGGCGCCCGATGTGGCGGAGCCGAGCGCCGCCGTGGCCATTCGACCAGGCAGAAGATCGCGGTGTACGCCACCGAGGCCGGCCAGGCCAATCGCAGCGCCCTCGCATAAACGTCGGCCGAGAACCATTGGCAGACCGAAAGACAGGCGAAGACACCATCATGCGGATCATCTTATATGCGGGGATATCCAAAGTTTTCCCACCCATAAAAAGCGCCACATTCGAGGTGGCGTGACATTAGCGCGAATACGCGATCTCATATTCCCGGCCCAACCATTCAGGGACAGGAGATTCGCATGCACATTCCGCGAAAATTTGGAAGAATCGCCGTCGCATTCGTGGCCGCGGTCGGAATAGGCGGAATCGGGAGCAGCGCGGCCACCGCCACCCCCGACCAGCCCAGCCTGCGCGTCACCCGATTCCTCGGCGAGCAACGGCTCCCGCACAAGATGCAGGTCGACGGGACCACCCTCGGCGGCCTGTCCGGCATCGACCAGGACCCGGACACCGGCACCTGGTACTTCATCTCCGATGACCGCTGGCGCTACCAGCCCGCCCGCTTCTACACCGGACGCCTCGACTTCGACGGATCGGGCGCGTTCACCGGCGTCCGCGTCGAGGGCGTCACCACGCTGCGGCGCGCCGACGGCACCCCGTACCCCGCGTACGGAAAACCCGAGTCGGCCGATCCGGAGAGCATCCGGTACGACCCCTGGAGCCACCGGCTCCTGTGGGCGCACGAAGGCGACCGCCCCGACACCCGGAATCCCGACATTCCCGTCTCCGACCTGTTCGTACGCTGGACCACCGCGAACGGCCGGCACCTCGGCGAGCTACCGATCCCCCGCAACCTCCAGCTGACCGGCACCAACGCCGGACCACGCCGCAACTTCGGCTTCGAAGGCGTCACCCTCACCCGGCGATCCATCGCCGCCGTCGTCGAAGGCCCCCGGTTCGAGGACGGCGAATCCCCCACGGTCGACCACGGCGCCCCCGCCCGCTTCACCGTCTGGTCCCGCGACGGCAGCACCCGGGGCCAGTACGCGTACCCGATCGACCCGCTCCCCGCCGCCCCCGTCCCGCCGACGGGCCACACCGACACCGGCGTCTCGGAAATCCTGGCCATCGACGACTTCCGCTACCTCGCCCTGGAACGTTCCTGGATCGAGGGCGTGAACTACCGGGTCAAGCTGTACGAGATCGACCTGCGACCCGCCACGAACGTGCTGAACAGGGAGAGCCTGGCGTCCGGCGGGCCGTACCGGCCGGTGAGGAAGCGACTCCTCCTCGACCTGAGCGAACGGCACGGCCCGACGCAGAACCTGGAGAGCCTCGCGTGGGGCCCCCGCCTCCGCACCGGTGAGTGCACGCTCGTGATCGGCTCGGACGACAACTTCGACGACCGCGAAGTGACCCAGTTCCTCGCCTACGCCGTACGCGGCTGCCCCGCCTCGCGGTGACGTCCTGAACCACCACCTCGTGCCACCCCTGGCACGAGGTGGCGTGCAGCCGGCTCAGCGGGCGGCGAGGGCCTTGGTGAACATCTCATGCAGCTGCCGCTGCTCGGCCTCGTCGAGCACCGCCAGCGGGGAGCGCCGGGTGGCGATCTCCACCATGCGCTCGCGGACGTCGCGGCCGGCGTCGGTGAGCACGAGGGTGCGCACCCGGCCGTCGCGCGGGTGCGGACGGCGCTCGGCGAGCCCGCGTTCCTCAAGCTTGGCGCTGAGCAGTGTCACGTTGGACGGGTCGCAGTGCAGTCGCGCGGCGAGCTTTCGCAGGGGCATCGGATCCCCGTCGGGCGGCACCGTCCAGATCAGCTCGGCGAGCGGCTGGCTCAGGTCGAGCTCCTCAAGCCAGGGCCGCATGCCGCTGATCACCCCGGAGGCGAGGTCGACCAACTGCCGGAGCACCACGGCCGCCAACTCGTTCGCTGCCATAATCCCAGCTTACCGCCGCAGTTCATGAAGTTTTTCATGAACTTCCAGAGGCTGCCGACACTGCCGGAACGGCTGAAACTTTCTGCCCTCCAGAAATCTTTCGGACGACATAAGGGCATGTAGAGAGCTTCTCATTGGCCATTCAAAGCTGCCTCACACGAAAGCTTTCTGGTCATCGTTGACACGTTTCGGCCGCCTCCTCACAATGACCGCAGGCGAAGCCACCCCTCAACGATCAAGGGATCAGCAATGGTCGATCGGAAACGCACTTCCGCCCTCACCGCCGCGCTCCTGGGCGCGATCCTCGCCGTCTGCCTGGCCGCCACCGCCACCTCCGCCGTGGCCGCCAACCGCTCCCAGGCCGCCGCCGACTGCAGCGCCGGCTATGTCGGGCTGACGTTCGACGACGGGCCCAACGGCGGCAACACCGCCAACCTGCTCAACGCGCTGACCTCGAACGGCCTTCGAGCCACGATGTTCAACACCGGCCAGAACGCCCAGAACAACCAGTCCCTCGTCAGGGCGCAGCGCGACGCGGGCATGTGGATCGGCAACCACAGCTGGTCCCACCCGCACCTCACCCAGCTCAGCAGCGCGCAGATGACGTCGGAACTGCAGCGCACCCAGCAGATCATCCAGCAGGCCACCGGTGCCGCGCCCCGCCTGTTCCGGCCGCCGTACGGCGAGACCAACGCCACCCTGAGATCGGTGGAGCAGCAGCTCGGCCTCACCGAGGTCCTCTGGGACGTCGACTCGCAGGACTGGAACGGCGCCGGCACCGCCCAGATCGTCCAGGCGGCCGGTCGCCTGCAGAACGGCCAGGTCATCCTCATGCATGACCAGTACGCCACGACGCTGAACGCCATCCCGCAGATCGCCACGAACCTGCGCGACCGCAACCTGTGCGCCGGGATGATCTCCCCCGCCACCGGCCGGGCCGTCGCCCCTGACGGCGGCGCGGGCCCCACCGACCCACCGACCGGCGGCACCTGCACGGCCACCATCTCGCAGGGCCAGCAGTGGGGCGACCGCTTCAACCTGTCGGTCGCGGTCTCGGGCACGAACGCATGGATCGTCACCGTCACCCTGACCTCGCCGCAGCGGGTCATCGCCACCTGGAACGGCACCCCGTCCTGGCCCAGCGGCAACGTCCTGACGATGCGCCCGAACGGCAACGGCAACACCTTCGGCCTCACCATCCAGCACAACGGCAACTGGACCTGGCCGTCGGTCTCCTGCCGCACCAGCTGACGTCAGCAGGGGGTGGCGGGTTCCCCATCGAACTATCCTGCACAGGCGTGTGCCGTCATGGTGAGAGGTGGTCCGATGGATTCCCCGCGGAGAACGCAGTCCAGGACGGTCAGGAACAAGCCTGCCGCCGGCAATGACCGGGGCTCCACCGAGCCATCCGAGCCCTTGAAGAAGAACAAGCGCGACACGCTTCGTCAGAGGCCGGGCGTCCCGGAGCACTCGCCCGACCAGGAGAGCGGCCCCCCGGCGAAGCACCAGCGTGTGGCGATCGGGCCGGGCGCCGACCTGAGCGACCCGGCCAGGACACGCGGGGTGATGCTCCTGCAGAACGGGAAGCGGACGCCGATCGCGGCGCGCAACAACGACCCGCTGGCGCAGGCCCTGCATCACATCGTGACCAAGGACATCTTCCGTGACCTGCTCGACCAGGTGGCCCGCAACGCCATGCCGTACCAGGACATGCTGGCGGCGCTCGACTCGGAGGACGCATATCTGCCACCGATGGTCATCGCGTCCTTGAAAGGCGCGCTCGCGCCCGGCGTGTGCGTCATGGTGATCGACCGCGAGTACACGACCATCGACGACAGCGATATCGACCGGGTCGCCTTCTTCAACCCCGCGCTGGGCACGATCGAGATCGGCCGGGTGCTCCTGGGGGACTTCGGTTTCGATCCTGAGGTGAACCACTACTGGGAGATGCTGCACCGCGCGCTGTTCGAGCTGTGCAACGCCGCGCATGCGGGCGTCAGCCGACGGATCACCCAGGAGGGCAACAGCGGCAAGCTCGACTGCGTGAGTTTCGCACTCGCGGTCGAGGTGTGGGAGGACCAGTCCTGCGTGCTGTTCAACGATCTCTGGGCGAAGTTGAGCGCCGACGTGGACTGCTGCACCGTCCTCCACGCCCAAGGGCAGTGGCTGCCGTGCCAGGCTCCCGATTACCGATATCCGGATACGGCCATCGTGCGGCTGACCGACCAGGTCACGACCGGACACACCGCCGCCTACTTCAAGGCCTGGACGTCCACCGCGAAGGACGCCTATGTCATGGCCAACGAGGACGTCTCTGACGCCTTCGACCTGTGGATCAGCAGCCAGGGCCAGGCCGGCGCGCCGATCGACCACGCCAAGGTCGTCACGGACCTCATCGGGATCCCGGTCAGCGCGGAGGTGACCGAGCTGTTCGTGAACGCCTACCGGGACTTCTTGGGGCCGACGCGCGTCACTCAGAGCCGTCCTGTCGACTCCTACAGTGAGACCTCGACCAGCGAGACCTCGACCAGCGAATCCGACGACGGCTGAGCGACGGCGGCATCCCCGCCGGCCCGGCGATCCGCGCCGAGCCGACCCGTTCGGGGAACGTCGCCTCGCCGTCGCGCGAATGCCGCCGACACGATTCCAGGCGCAGAGCGGTCCCCCATCTCGCGCCGTCCTCTACAGCCTGTAGAGTTTGCGCGACAATTCGGGCGAAAGGGTGAGAGCATGCTGCGCTGGTTCCGGGTCGTGGCGGTGGCGGAGGCGTGCTCGTGGGCGGGGCTCCTGATCGGGATGTTCTTCAAGTACGTCACCTCGACCACCGAGCTCGGGGTGAAGGTGTTCGGGCCGATCCACGGGGCGCTGTTCGTGCTGTACGCGGTCGGGGTGGTGCTCTCGGCACGGGAGGCCGGCTGGAGCCGGGGCGCGGTGGTGCTGGGTCTGGCCTGCGCGGTGCCGCCGTTCACCTCGCTGTGGTTCGAGCGGCGGATGGCGGCGCGCACGGCGGCCGCGCAACTCGCGTGACACCGGGCCGGGTGCCCGTGACGGGAACACCCGGCCTGAGTCGCCGAAAGAAGCTCCGGATCAGCGGGAGGCCCGACGGCGGCCGGCCTCCCCGCTGCAGTCGCCGTAACCGCCGTGTCCCCTCGCGACAACGGCACGCGCGCCGAAGGGCGACGGGAGCAGGTTCGCTCGCTTGTCGGCGATCGACCCGTGGAAGGCGACGCACGGGCCCTTGGCCCGTACCTTCACTGGGCCCGCGTAATACTTGAAGTCTCCCACGTCCTGCTTCTTGGCCATGAACCAAGATCGGCGACGTCGGCAAGCGCCTCTGGGCCGGCTCCATGGGCCTGTTCGCGACCGGACTGGACGACCGGTTCTATGTGTACGGGGGACGCCCCGGCGTCTGGTCCCCCATCGGCGAACCGGGAGCCGACTTCGCGATCAGCGGTTCCCACGTCTACCGGCTCGCCACCGACCTTCAGAGCGTCCACCTCTGGGACGGAAAAGGGACGTCATGGACCCGGATAGGCGGCCCGGCCACCCGGCTGTACGGCGGCGACCCCGGGCTGTTCGCGACCGGCCCGAACGGTTCGATCTTCAGGTACGAGGACCCCGGCAAGCCCTGGAGCTTCGTCGGCACGCCGGGCGCCTCGTTCGCAGTCACCGACAGGCACCTGTACGGCCTCACCCCGGACCGGGCCTGGGTCAATCGCCGGCTGACGGGCGAGCGACCGAAGGAAGGTCTGCCCTGGGTCACCGTGGCGGGCCCGGCCGGCGACCTGTACGGAGGCGCCGCCGGCCTCTTCTCCACCGATTCGTCCCGCACCCGGCTGCGAATCCTCGGCGAGCCGGGGATCGACGGAAAACAGGACTGGCGCGACATCGGACCAGCGGGCGCAGAGGTGCGGGTCGGCCGGCGGGAGGTGTACGTCCTCACCGAGGATCGCTCGGAGGTTCGCCGCTGGTCCCTCGACACCGGCGACTGGCTGCGCATCGGCGGCCCGGTCCGGACGCTGGCGGTGGGGTCCTGACCCGCGAAAGGGTCAGCGGCTGACGGCCCGCTTGTAGAGCCGGGTGGCCAACGGCACGAACACGACCAGGAGCAGCAGCGACCACAGCAGTGAAGCGAGCACCGCGTGCTGGAGCGGCCAGGCAGCGGGAACCGGCATGCTCGCGCTGGTGTTGCCGAAGAGCTCGCGCACGGCCTGGACGAACGTCGAGACGGGGTTCCACTCGGCGACCGCCTTCAGCGGTCCGGGCAGGCGGGCGCTGTCGACGAAGGCGTTGGACGTGAACACCAGCGGCATCGACACGACGGTGGCGATGTTGTTGAAGGACTCGGGCGTGCGCAGGGCCAGCGCGACCGTGGCCGTCACCCAGGAGAACGCGTAGGCGAACAGCAACAGCAGGAGGAAGCCCAGGACGGCCTCGTGCGGGGCCGAGTTGATCCGCCAGCCGACGAGCAGGCCGACCAGTGCCATGGTGGCGATGCTGGTGACGTTCATCAGCAGGTCGCTGACGGTCTGGCCGGTCAGCACCGCCGATGGTGACATCGGCAGGGTGCGGAAGCGGTCGAAGATGCCTTTCTGCAGGTCCTGGGTGAGGGTGTAGCCGGTGATCTGGGCGCTGGTGACGATCGTCTGGACGAAGATCCCGGGGAGCAGGTACTCGCGGTAGGACAGGCCGGGCAGCTCGATCATGCTGCCGAAGACGTACACGAAGAGCAGGACGAACACGATCGGGAGGATGACCACACCGCCCAACAGGTCCGGTGCCCGCTTGATCTTGAGTGCGTTGCGTTTGGTGATCGTCATGCCGTCGGCGATCGCGATCTGGAGGGTGTTCATCGGCTGGGCTCCTTGGTGGTCTCGGTGCTCTCGTGTCCGGTGAGCGTCAGGAAGACGTCGTCCAGGGTCGGCCGCCGAAGACCGGCGTCCCGTACGGTGATCCGCTCGGCGGCGAGGTGGCCCAGGGCGGCGGTGAGCGACGCCGCGCCGTCACTGACCGGGATCGTCACCCGGAACGCGGTGGTGTCGAGGTGTACGTCGCCGACGGCGAGGGGCGCCAGGCCGTGCCGCACGGTCTCCAGGTCGGCCGCGTTCGTCACCGTCAGCTCGATCCGGTCGCCGCCGATCTGGTCCTTGAGCTCGTCGGCGGTGCCGAGCGCGATCACGCGGCCGTGGTCCACCACCGCGATGCGGTCGGCGAGCCGGTCGGCCTCCTCCATGTACTGCGTGGTGAGCAGCAGTGTCGTGCCGCCCGCGACCAGCTCGGAGATGACGTCCCACAGTCCCGCGCGGGCCCGGGGGTCCAGACCGGTCGTGGGCTCGTCGAGGAACAGCACCGGCGGGTTGGCGACCAGCGCTCCGGCGAGGTCGAGCCGGCGTCGCATGCCGCCGGAGTAGCCCTGCACCGGGCGGTCGGCGGCCTTGCTCAGGTCGAAGCGGTCCAGCAGCTCGCGGGCGCGCTCCTTGCTGCGCCTGGTGCCCAGGTGGTAGAGGCGGCCGACCATCTCCAGGTTCTCCGCGCCGGTGAGGTGGTCGTCGACGGCGGCGTACTGCCCGGACGCGCCGATGTGGGACCGCAGCCGTTCGGCGTCGCCGACGACGTCGAACCCGGCCACGGTGGCGCGGCCGGCATCCGGCTTGAGCAGTGTGGTCAGGATCCGCACCGTCGTCGTCTTTCCGGCGCCGTTGGGCCCGAGGAGCCCGAACACGGTCCCCTCGGGGACGGACAGATCCAGCCCGTCCAGGGCGATCACGTCGCCGTACTTCTTGACCAGTCCTTCGGCCGCTATCGCGGGGGGCATGGGTCTTCTCCTTCTGGGGGGATGCGCGGGGACGTACGGGAATGCGTGGGAATGGGCGGCGGGGTGCGGGGTCAGCGCGTCCAACCGGTGTAGTGCCGGTCGGAGCCGTGGGAGCCGGGTTCGAGCGCGGCGGACACGGCGCGGACGAGCCAGGCGTTGATCGAGAGCCCTTCCAGGCCGGCCGCCTCTTCGACGCGCGCCTTGAGGTGGTCGGGGACGCGGAGCGAGATCCGCGCCATGCCGCCCTCGTCTGACTCGGACATGGGCGCCCGCACCCCCATCGCGACCTCGACCGCGCCGGCCAGGGCGCTCCGCAAGCTGCCCTTCGGCGCCGCTTCGGTCGACCGGCCGGCCGGCGCGGGGGTCACGAGGAAGGTGGGGTCGCGTCCGCGCAGCCGCAGGTCGACCGAGCCGGGCGCGAGCTCGCGGGTGATCTCCCCGGCGGCTGCCGACAGCGCCTCCAGCAAGGTGAGACGGACGGCCGATTCGAGTGGCGCGGTGAGACGCTCGGCGAGCTCACGAGCGTCCGGATCGCCTGCCTCGGCGGCGAGCATCAGCTCGCGGCGGAGAGCGTCGATGTATGGCGTGAGGTCCATGACGCCACTATGACGCTATATTGACGTCATTGCAAGCCCTCGTGGCGTCACGGCCTCCAGCTCTACGAGGAAACGTCCATGGCGTCATCGTGACATCATGGCGTCATCTGCACCAGCCACTTGGCGATCTCGGCGACGACGACCGGGTCCACGTGCTGTGCGGGCTCGTACCCCGCCGGCGTCGACGGCCCCTCGCCGGGGAAGAACAGGTGATCGTCGGCGTCGTGGACGTGGATCGTGACGTCCCTCCGGTGCCCGAGACCGGCCCGCCACCCCGGCAGGTCGTCCTCGACGGTCACCTGGTAGTCGCGCCCGCCCTGAAGGATGAGCATCGGCCTGTCCACCGCCGCCGCGGTCGCGACCGGGTCATAGCCGCGCAGATCCAGCCAGTAGGCCGCGGACCAGCCGAACAGCAGCGATTCGGCCGGCGTCGAGGGCGTCAGACCGGGGCCGCCGATCACCTCGGCCTGCAGCGTGACCGCCTCCACAGCGGCTGCCATCGCGGGGCCGGGATCGAGCGCGGCGAGGTAGCGGACCACGCGGACGGCGGCCTGGTGCATCGGCTGCGTGTCACCGGCCATGATCACCAACCCGGCGACGGACGCCTCGGCCGCCGCGACTCGCGGGGCGACCTTGCCGCCCATGCTGTGGCCGAGCACGAAGACACGCCCGGGGTCCACGCCCGGCTGCCGCTGGAGCAGGCGGACGGCGGCGACCGCGTGCGGCACGTACTCGTCGGCCATCGTGAATCCGGGCGTGTCCGCCACCTGGTCACTGTGGGTGTGGGTCACCTTGTCGAACCGCAGCACCGCCACGCCCCGACTGGCCAGCCCCCAGGCCAGGTCCTTGAGCGGCTTGTTGGCCCCGCTGGTGGCGTCGCGATCGAAGGGCCCGCCCCCGCTGAGCAGCACGACGCCCGGACGAGGGCCAGGCCCGTGCGGCAGGCTCACCGTGCCGGACACGGCGAGAGGCCCGTGCGGCAGGGTCACCGTGCCGGACACGGCGAGAGGCCCGTCGCCGACCGTGACGTCATGCTCGGCGAACGCCGCCGGGTCGGCGTACGGCGGCGGCTCCCAGGGCGGGGTGGGCGCGGCGAGCCACAATCCGTGCAGCAGGCCGTCGCGGCCGACCACCATCACCAGGGCGAGCCCTTCGCGCACCGGGACGCTCACCCGGACCAGCGCGGCGTCGATCCGCTCGCTCACCGGCTCCCCGATGGCGGTGACCGGCCCGCTCCCGGCCGCCCAGGCGGCTCCGAGCGTCTCAGCCGACAGGGCCGCGCGCAGCGGCGGGGCGAACAGCTCCGCGATCTCGGCGAAGCGCCCCTGCTGCGCCAGCTCGGCGACCGCGACGGCCGTCACCGCCGGGTCTGTTTCCATGGTCATGAATTTCCACCTTTCTCATCTTTTGCGAAAGGTAGCACGTCGTGAGATCGTACGAGAGTGAACATGTTGGAGCTTCTGGGACATCCGGTGCGGCTGCGCATCGTGCACGTGATGCGCGGGGGGCGGACGCTGACGACCTCCCAGCTGTGCGCCCGCATCCGCGATGTCTCGAAGGCCACCCTCTACCGGCACATCGACCTGCTCGCGACCGGCGGCGTGCTGGAGGTGGCCGACGAACGGCGCGTGCGCGGCGCGGTGGAGCGCCGCTACCGCCTGCGCCAGGATCGGGCCACGCTCGACGCCGAGACGATCGGGTCGCTGTCACGCGACGATCATCGGCGCGGTTTCGCCATCGCCATGGCCGCCCTGCTCGCCGAGTTCAACGCCTACCTCGACCGGGAGCACGCCGATCCGGCGGCCGACCTCGTGGGCTACCGGCAGCACGCGGTCTGGCTCAGCCAGGACGAGCTGCACACGTTGATCATCGAGCTGCGCGCCGCCATCGCGCCCCTGCTGGCGAACGAGCCCGCCCCCGACAGGGCGCGCTACTTGCTCAGCCCGATCCTGTTCCCGGCCGAGGAGCCGTCCGCCGACCCCGAGTGACGCCCGTCCTGCCCCGACGCGAGCAGGATCGTGCAAGAGTGCGCGAGTTCTGGTCTCACCATCCCTTTCGTCGTGCTGTTTACATGGCTGGTCAGAGGCTGTCCCCCCTTGCCGTCCAGCCGTACACACGCGGATCGGCCGCGTGGCGAGAAAGGCGAGACTTTGACCGACGACACCCATGGCGAGATCGCGCTCCGCGTCAACGACGTGACACACCGACTGCTCGTCGACAACCGCACGACCCTGCTGGACGCGTTACGGGAGGGGCTCGGCCACACCGGCTCGAAGAAGGGGTGTGACCACGGGCAGTGCGGCGCCTGCACCGTCCTGTGCGACGGCCGGCGGGTGGTGTCCTGTCTGACACTGGCGGTCGCCGCCGAGGGCGCCGAGATCACCACCGTCGAAGGTCTGGCCGACGACGGTGAGCTGCGGCCGATACAGCGGGCTTTCGTGCGGCTCGACGGTTTCCAGTGCGGCTACTGCACGTCGGGGCAGATCTGCTCGGCCGTCGGGATGCTGGCCGAACACGCGGCGGGCTGGCCGAGCGCGGTCACCGCCGATGTCTCCCCCGACGCCCCGGCGCCCGAGCTGGACGCGGCGGAGGTGCGCGAGCGGATGAGCGGCAACCTGTGCCGCTGTGGCGCGTACCCGTCGATCGTGCGCGCCGTCCTGGAGTCGGCCGCGCATGAGGAACCCGGGCCGGCCGCGCATGAGGAATCCGGACCGGCCATGCATGAGGAAGTCGCAGGACGTGCTCACGAGGAGGTCGCAGGATGAAGGAGTTCGCCTACCGGCGCGCGACGCAGGTGCGAGACGCGCTCACCCTGGTGGCCGAGCACGACGGCGCCCGCTACCTCGGCGGCGGCACGAACCTCGTCGACCTGATGAAGGACGGGGTGGAGACGCCCGGACGGCTGGTGGACGTACGGTTCCTGCCGCTTGACGGTGTTCGTGAGGCGGCGGACGGCGGGCTGGTCATCGGCGCGACGACGACCAACAGCGACGCGGCGGCCCATCCCGAGGTGCGGCGCCGGTATCCCGCGTTGAGCGAGGCGATGCTGGCGGGCGCGTCGGGTCAGTTGCGGAACATGGCCACCGTGGGCGGCAACCTGCTGCAGCGGACCCGGTGCGCCTACTTCGCCGACCCCTCACAGGCGTGCAACAAGCGGGTGCCCGGCAGCGGATGCGCCGCTGTCGCCGGGGAGCACCACAACCACGCGATCTTCGACTGGTCTCAGCACTGTGCGGCCACCCATCCCTCGGACATGGCGGTGGCGCTGGCCGCGTTCGACGCGGTCGTGCACTACGAGACGCTCGACGGCGCCGGCGAGATCCCGCTGTCGGAGTTCTACCTGCCGGTCGGAGACACGCCGGAGCGGGAGACGGCGCTGCCGCCAGGAGCCCTGATCACCGCGGTCTCCCTCCCGGGCTCCGCGATCTCCCCACGGTCGCGGTACCGGAAGGTCCGCGAGCGGGCGTCGTACGCCTTCGCCACCGTGTCCATCGCGGCTGACCTGGACGTACGCACCGGGGCGGCCCGGATCGCGCTCGGCGGGGTCGCTTCGCGGCCGTGGCGCGCCCGGCGCGCCGAGGCCGTGCTGCTGGACGGTCCCGTCACGGCGGGCAGGTTCCGGACCGCCGCCGACGCGGAGCTGTCCGCCGCCGAGCCGCTGCCCGGCAACGGATACAAGGTGACGCTGGCGCGCAACCTGATCGTGGCCGTCCTGACCGAACTCGCCGATCGGGCCCGGTCGTGAACCGGCGGACCGCAGTAAAGGAGATCCACGCATGAACGCGGTCACGGGAAGCACAGGCGCTGGGAGCACGGTCCCGAACAACATCGGGGTCGCACGGCCCCGGGTCGAGGGGCGGGCCAAGGTCACCGGCAGCGCACGGTACGCCGCCGACAAGCCGATGCGGGACCTGGTCTTCGGCTCGGTCGTCGGATCCACGGTGTCCCGGGGGCGCATCGTCGACATCGACGTCTCGGCCGTCATGGACATGCCCGGCGTGCTCGGTGTGATCGACCACCGGAACGCGCCCCGGCTCAACCCGCAGGCAGGGCACTTCTTCGGCCCGGACGGCGGACTGCAGCTGCTGCAGGACGACGTGATCCCCTTCGCCGGCCGGCCCGTCGCCCTCGTGGTGGCCGAGACGCCGGAGCAGGCCAAGGCGGCGGCCGACGCGCTGCCGGTGACCTACGACGAGCAGCCGCACGACACGGACTTCTCCGCCGATCACCCGGCTGCCCGGCCGGCGCCGACGCTCTTCGACGGGCCGGCGGACGTCGGTGACGTGGCGGCGGAGCTGGCCGCGTCCGCCGTGATGGTCGACGAGCGCTACCGCACGCCCGAGGAGCACTGCAGCGCCATGGAGCCGCACTCGGCGACCGCGTGGTGGGAGGGCGAGCGGCTGCAGGCCATCGACTCCAACCAGGGCCCGTTCTTCATCGCCACCGTCCTGGCCACGCTGTTCTCCCTGAGTTTCGAGCAGGTACGGGTCCGCACCGAGCACGTCGGCGGCGGTTTCGGCTCCAAGGGGATGTGCGGCCCGCAGCTGGTGCTGGCCACGATGGGCGCGACACTGTTCCGGCGGCCCGTACGCGTCACGCTGACCCGCAATCAGGTGTTCCTGATGACCGCGATGCGGCCGGCGACCGATCAGCCGATCCGGATCGGCGCCGACGCCGACGGCCGCCTGCGGGCGATCCAGCACGAGCCGGCGTTCGAGCTCTCCCCGCTCGCGGACTACATCGAGGGCTGCACCGAGCTCACCAAGACGCTCTACGCGGCGCCCGCGATCCGCACCCGGCTCAGGGCGGTTCCCCTCGACATCCTGCCGCCGTACTCGATGCGCGGGCCAGGTGCCGCGCCCGGCTCGTTCGCGCTCGAATCCGCCATGGACGAGCTGGCGGAGCGGCTGGGCATGGACCCGCTCGAACTCCGGCTGCGCAACGAGCCCGCCGTCGGCCCGGTGTCCGGCCTGCCGTTCAGCAGCCGCAACCTGGTGGCGTGCCTGCGTGAGGGCGCGCGCCGGTTCGGCTGGGCGACGCGTGATCACAAGCCGAGGATGCGGCGGGAAGGACACCTGCTCGTCGGCACCGGGATGGCCGCCACGTCCTTCAGTGCCGGGGCCTTTCCTTCGGTGGCGTCGATCACCGCCGAGCCGGACGACACGTTCACCGTGGTCATCGCCGCCACCGACCTCGGCACCGGCGCACGCACCGCGCTGACCGCGATCGCGGCCGACGCGCTGGCGGTCGACATCGAGCGGGTATGGCTGCGCATCTCCGACAGCGAGCTCGGCCCCGCCTGGAGCGCAGGCGGTTCCCGGGGGACGACGTCCTGGGCCTGGGCGATCACCGAGGCGGCGGCGCAACTGCGCGACCGGCCGCGCGATCCGTCGCGACGCGTGACCGTCACGGTCGACACCTCCGAGTTGCTCAACGACCTGCCGTCCATGGAACGGCACGCCTACAGCGCCGTGTTCACCGAGGTGACCGTCGATCCGGCGACCGGCGAGGTTCGTGTGCGGCGGCTGCTCGGGATGTTCGCGGTGGGCCAGGTGGTCAACCCGCTCATGGCACGCAGCCAGGTCATCGGCGGGATGATCGGCGGGCTGTCCATGGCGCTGCACGAGGAGGGCGTACGGGACCGGGTCTCGGGCCGGCACGTCAACGCGGACTTCGCCGGTTACCACATCGCCGCGCACGCCGATGTGCCCGACATCGAGGCGGACTTCGTACCGGACTATGAGCCCGGCATCCCGTTCGGTATCAAGGGCGCCGGAGAGATCGGGAACGTCGGCACCGCGGCCGCGATCGCGAACGCCGTCTGGCACGCCACCGGGACGCGGCAGCGGTCACTTCCGATCCGGCTCGATCGCGTACTGGAGGAGCAGCCTCTGACGTGATCGCTTGCCCGGCACGGACGGGGATGGTTTCGTGAGGTGTGCGAACCATCCCCATATTGGTGGACGAATGCCGCGGCATCGTCGCGGCCCATGCCCGGCCGGACTATTCGACCCCGATCGCCGGGCTGACGGTGTCCAGCATCGAAACGGTGGCGCCGGAGCACTCGCTGACCGAGCCGCTGCTGGTCGTCATGTTCCAGGGCGGCAAGCGCATCCTGCTGGACGACCAGGTCTACGAGTACCGGGCCGGGGACTGCCTGGTGGTCACCGCCAACCTGCCCGTCACCGGCCACTTCCTGGACACCGGCCCGAAGTCCCCGTCGCTGGCCATGGCGCTGGTGCTGCGCCCGGCCGCCATCACCCCGCTGCTGCTGGAGATCCCGGCAGGGCGCTGGTCCCGTACCCCGGCCGGTCAGCCCGCGATCGCGACCAGCGAGGCCGACACCGACCTCCTGGACGCCGTGGCCCGGATGCTGCGGCTGCTCGACCGCCCCGAGGACGCGCCGGTGCTCGCCCCGCTGATCGAGCGCGAGATCCTCTGGCGGCTGCTCACCGGCCCGCACGGCGCCATGATCCGCCAGATCGGCCTGGCCGACAGCAACCTGACCCAGGTCAGCCGGGCCATCCAGTGGATCCGCGACAACTACGCCGAGCCCATCCGGATCTCCGAACTCGCCCGGCTGGCCGGCATGAGCGCGTCCGCGTTCCACCGGCACTTCCGCGCCATCACGACCCTGAGCCCGCTGCAGTACCAGAAACGCATCCGCCTCCAGGAGGCCCGTTCGTTGCTGGTCGCCCGCGCGGGCGATGTCGTCGGCGTCGCCCATCTCGTCGGCTACGACAGCCCGTCGCAGTTCAACCGCGAGTACCGCCGCCTGTTCGGCGCCCCTCCCGGCCAGGACGCCGCGCGGCTCCGCGCGGAGTAAGCGGAGTAAGCGGAGTAACCGGTCACGACAGATCGGACATGTCGAGGACGAAGCGGTAGCGGACGTCGTTGCGCTGGAGGCGGTCGAGGGCCTCGTTCACGCGCGCCGAGGCGAGCAGCTCGATGTCGGCCGTGACGCCGTGCTCGGCGCAGAAGGCCAGCATGGCGGCGGTCGCGGCGCGGCCGCCACTGCCCGCGGAGCTGAGCTTCTTACGTCCGACGAGCAGATCCATGGTGTCCACGGTGAGCTCTCCGAGGTACCCGACCTGGCTGAGCGTCCCGTCCATGGCGACGAGTCGCAGGTAGGGGCCCACGTCGTGGGGGGCGGAGATGGTGTCGACGACGACGTCGAACCGGTCGCGGGCGGCCGCCATCCGATCCGGGTCCGTGGAGTCGACGAGGTCGTGGGCGCCGAGCCGGCGGGCGTCGCCGGCCTTGTCCGGTGATCGGCTGATGACCGTGGTGTCGGCGCCGAGCGCCACGGCGAGTTTGACCGCGAGGTGGCCCAGGCCGCCCAGTCCCGCCACGGCGACCCGGCTGCCCGGACCCACGCCGAGTGCGCGCAGCGGCTCCCACACGGTGATCCCGGCGCAGAGCAGGGGGGCCGCGGCGGCGGGGTCGAGCCCGGCGGGCAGAAGGTAGGCGAACCGGTCGCGGACGATGTACTCGCGGGAGTAGCCGCCCAGGGTGGTCGAACCGTCGTGGCGGTCGGTGCCGCCGTAGGTCAGGGTCGGGAACTCGTGGCAGAAGTTCTCCTGATCGGCCCGGCACATGGCACACACGCCACAGGAGTCGACGATGTTGCCGACCGCGACCGGGTCGCCGACCGCGAACCCGGTGACCTCGGGCCCGACCTCGGTCACCACCCCGGTGAACTCGTGGCCCGGCACCAGGTTCGTCCCGCCGGTGTGGGCGTGGACGGCGTGCAGATCGGTGTGGCAGACGCCGCAGTAGTCCACCCGCACGGCGAGGTCGTCGGGGCGCAGGTCGCGACGTTCTACGGTCGCCCGCCGCAACGCCGCCGCCGGGCCGTCCGCGCGCCATCCCACTGTGGTTCTCATACTGGCTCCCTAACAAACAGAACAGTCGGTCTGTTTCGCAGCCTAGCAGACCAACTGTTCTGTTTGGCTAGGCTGACCGGTATGGACGATCAGCCGCTGACCTCCCGTGGCGCCGCCACCCGCGCTCGCATCCTCGACGTCGCCACCCGGGAGTTCGCCGAGCACGGGATCGCCGGAGCGCGCATCGAACGGATCGTGGCCGCCGCCCGCACCAACAAGGCGCAGCTGTACGCCTACTTCGGCAACAAGGAAGGGCTGTTCGACGCCATCTTCTTCGCCTCGCTGGAGCGGATCGTCAACGTCGTCCCGATCGACGCCACCGACCTCTCGGACTGGGCCGTACGCCTCTACGACGAGTACCTCCGCCGCCCCGACCTCATCCGGCTGGCCACCTGGACCCGCCTGGAGCGACGCCCGACCGGCCACCTCGTCGCCGAGGCCGACCACCGCAACGACCACAAACTCCGGGCCATCGCCGAGGCCCAGGCCGCCGGCATGGTGGTCCCGGGCGACCCGTTCGACGTGATGGCCCTGGTCATCGCGATGTCCATGACCTGGTCCCCGGTCAGCAACGTCTACACCGCGACCGCCGAGGAACCACCGGAAACCCACGACCGACGCCGCGCCTTCCTCCGCGAGAGCGTCAGACGCGCCGTCATGATCAACTGACGACGATCGCATCGGCGTGCGTACGGTTGCTGTCGTCATGGACGGTTCACGGAGAGGGGAGGGAGCCTGGGCGGGCATCCCGGCCGGCGAAGACGACCGCCCAGGGCTTACATGTAGGTGGCGTCAGGCAAGGCCGAGCCGGGGGCGCACCCATTCCGCCAGCTTCCTGATCGCCTCATCGGCGACCGGGGCACGACCGGCGCCCATGTGCCAGGTGTGCTGCTGGTCTTCGAAGATCTCCACCTTGACCTCCACGCCCTCCTTCTCGGCGAGTGTGGCGAGCCTGTGGCTGTCATCGAGGATCATCTCGGTGCTGCTGGCCTGGATGTACAGCGGGGGAAGGCCGGCCAGGGCGGCGTAGAGGGCATTGATGGCCGGGTCCTTGGGGTCCCCGTGCTCGCCCAGCAGGATCTGTGCCAGGAACTCCAAGTCCATCGGTGTCTCGCCGCCGAAGAGGGTGTCCGTCATCCGGTTGGTCGTGCGGGTCTCGCCGCCGTTCTCGATGTCGAACCAGGGCGACAGCGGCATCACGGCCGCCGAGACGGGCAGGCCTCGGTCGCGGGCGTGCAGCATGGTCTGCACGCTGAGCCCACCGCCTGCCGAGTCGCCGGTGACGGCGATGTGCTCGGCCCTGATGCCCTGATCGAGCAGCCAACCGTAGGCTGCGGTGGTGTCGTTGACCTGGGCGGGATGCTGGTGCTCGGGCGTCAGACGGTAGTCGACGATGAGGGCCCTCGCACCGACGGCCTTGGCGATATGCGCGAACATCTTGCGATGGGTGTACATCGAACCGCCGATGAACCCACCTCCGTGCAGGCACAGAAGCACCCGATCTGCCACACCGGCCTTGGGCGTCGCCCACATGGCCGGCACGCCACCCGCGTCCACCTCGACATAGTCGACCCCGCCAGGTTCGGTGGTCGCGTCGCTCCAATGGTCATTGAGGTCGCGGGACTCTGCCAGTGAGATCGGCGGGTTCTGCGCGAACGCCGCGTTGACCTGCCGGTAGTGCTCGGTCAGCCAATCGGTCTTGCCGGTCATGTCCAGAGTTCCTTTTCCGGTATGAGCCGTACCACCTGAATGCGTGTCAGGGGACGGCATCGGTTTCCTTGAGTGGTGGCTTCTCGCCCGGGCGGGCGCTGTTCCGTCGATGCCTTCGCCAAGGGAGACAAGCCTCACGCTGAGAAGGAATCGCTGCGCCGCGAGGCGCCCGAAGCGGCTTCGACCCGTAGGGCCAGGCGCACTGGGTCGCACACCTGAAGCTCATCCGCGCCATCCGGCAGCGCACGGGCGGGTTCGCAGCGATTCCTTTCGCCGCCCTGGATGGTCCACATGGGTGCGGCTCAGAAGGAGCCGACACACAACAGGCGGGAGAGGACCACCGTGAGCACGCTCGAGGAGTTCGCCGCACTCGCGGAGCCGTACCGTCGCGAACTGCTGGCACACTGTTACCGCATGGTGGGCTCGGTGCACGAAGCCGAGGACCTGGTGCAGGAGACGTACCTGCGCGCCTGGAGCGGCTACCGGAAGTTCGAAGGCCGCTCGTCCCTGCGCACCTGGCTCTACACGATCGCCACCAACGCCTGCCTGACCGAGCGGAAGCGACGCAGCCGGCGTCCGCTGCCCTCTGGTCTCGGGCCGGCGAGCGACGACCCCGACGCCCCGCTCGAAGCGGCGAGCAGAGACGTGCTCTGGTTGCAGCCGATCCCCGACATGATGGTCACCCCGGGCCCGGGTGACCCCGCAGCCATTGTCACCTCACGGGAGCAACTGCGCCTCGCGCTCATGGCCAGTCTCCAGAAGCTGACGCCGCGGCAGCGGGCGGTCTATCTGCTGCGCGAGGTGATGGAATTCCCTGCCACGGACGTGGCGGCCATGCTGGAGACCTCGGCGGCCGCGGTCAAGAGCTCGCTGCAACGCGCTCGCGCGGCCCTGGCCAAGGTCGGCACCATCCACGAGGAACCCACCGAGCTCTATGCCCAGGACCTGCTGGAGCAGTACATGACCGCCTTCGAGAAGGCGGATCTGGCGGCTCTGGAGCGGGCCCTGCGCAAGGACGCCGCGCTGGAGCTGGTCGGGTACTCCACCTGGTTCTCAGGATTGGACACCTGCCTGCGCTACCTCGCCCCGGTGCTGGGCTCTCCCGGCACCTGGAGGATGGTCCCGGTCCGGGCCAGCGGGCAGCCCGCCGCCGCTGCCTACCTACGCCGTGCCGATGGCACCTACGAGGCCTTCGGCCTCGCCGTCCTCACCGTCACGCCGGGCGGCATCAGCCGGATCACCGTGTTCGGCAAGGAGGACTTGCTTCCCTGGTTCGGCGTACCGAGCACGCTGCGATGAAGACATGACGGATCGTACGTCGTCCGAGCGCGATGAATCGGTAGCCCGGACCATGCCGGCACGATCACGTTCGTCGCCCTGCACGGTCGTGGGTGGCGCAGGCAGGCCAGACCATCCAGACCAACTCCATGATCACTTCTTGGACGGAATCGGCGACCGCCACAAGCGCCTGCTGAGCGTCCTGTGGGCGGCACGGAGAAGACTCCTGCCCAGGCGAATCATGGCCCATCAGTTCCGCATGGTCTTCGAGGCGCACGCCGCAGTGTCGCCATCGGACTAACTGCCGGCAATACGGCCCGGTCATCGTGCGGGGGCCTGGCCGCGGTCGCGGAGGAGGGCGACGCCGTCGCCCTCCAGTTCGTCGCAGTAAGCGGTACGCCCGGTCATGGCCATGGTCAGGGCCAGGGTGGTGCCGGACACGAGCGGTCCCGCGCCGGTGGTGAAGGTGCCGTCGGTGGCGGTGAGCCGCAGGCCGCCGATGCGCCCCTTGGCGAGCACCACCATGTCGGAGCCCTGGTAGTAGTCAGCTACTCGCGTCAGGGTGTCGATCGGGTAGTCCCGGTGGATGCCCAGCGGACGCCGGATGTCCTCCCCGTGCACGATCGTCTCGCCGAGCATCGCGAGGACGGGGAGTGGTGGTTTGGTGGTGCTGGTGATGATGCGGCGGAATCTCTCGAAAGTCTCGGCCGGGGTCGAGCCGAGCTGCTCGGCCAGCCGCATGGCCACCTGCTTGTCGAAGTCGAACCGGCAGCGGATCACGCCGGCCAGCCACCGTACAGGGGTGAGGCCGGCCCCGGAAGTGAGGTGGGCGAGCACCTCGCGCACCGTCAGGCCGTCGCACAGCGACGGCGTCGCCCACTGCTCGTCGGTCAGCTGGGTGAGGTCGGCCGCCAGCGCGGCGCGCTCGGCGTGGATCAGGGCCCATATCGCGGTGCGGCGGTCTGCTGTGGACATGTCGAATGAAGTCCCGTCAACGTGCGTGACCTTGGCCGCGGTCGAGTCCGCAGCGGCCGGTCGTGGCGGCTCGGCCAAGCCGCTCACGGGCTTCGCCTGCCGTTGGTCACAGTAGTGACTCCCACGGCAGGGCGAAATCGTCGCTCGTGAGCGACCGTTCCTCCAGGCGACGCTACTCGCGGGCGGTGATCTGCTCCGCGGTGGCGAGCAGGCGTCTGGCGGTGCGCTCGACGTCCAGGTCGACCATCGACACTATGCCGAGACTGGCCTCCAGCGACTGCCCGTCACCGTCGTAGAGCGGCACGGCGATGCCGACCGCGCCCGGTGTCAGGTTTCCGCGTGACACCGCGTATCCGCGCTCCCGCGCCTCGACGACCCCGGCCGGGTCGTCGGCCTCGGGCGGGCGGGCCAGCATGATGGCCAGGCCGCTGGCCCCCTGGTCGAGCGGATGGCGGGCGCCGCTGCGCTGGGACAGGTGGAAGACCGCGTCGGACGGCTCGACCACCGCCAGCACCACGGCGTCGGCGCCCTCCGACACGACGCACTGCGTGGTGACGCCGAGCTCCTCGGCCAGCGTCCGCAGGTAGGGGACGACCGCGCGCCGCAGCTGCGGGTTGGCCTGTCTGGCCAGCTGGATCACGCCCAGGCCGAGCCGGTAGCGGCCAGAGCTGCCCTCGGCGGCGAGGCGGTGGTTGCGGAGCGTGGTGAGCAGCCGATAGACCGCCTGGCGGTGCATGCCCAACGACGTGGCCAGCTCCGCGACGGTCATGTCGCGGTCCTCCACGGCGAGCAACTCCAACAGTTTCAGACCCCGATCCAAGGTCTGGGACCCGTTGCCCTGACTCCCGCCGTCCCCGGCGCGATCACCAGTGCTCACGTCAAGCCATCCCTACCGCTGTCGGTTTTCACAACGCGCATTATGCCGATATTGATCAGGCCTGATTTCACTCGTCGCATGAGAGTCAACTTCCGACAGTCCGGTCTGCTGCGGCATTACGCCCAGCGATCCGGCCGAACGCGAGACATTCGGCGATACTGCCGCCACCTGTCGGATAAAGCAGGCCGTGCAATGATCCTAGCTCACCGGCGGAGTACAGATTGTCTATCCAACCTCCGTGAATCGAGGCCACCCGCGCTTTCGCGTCACGGCGCGGCCCGCCGACGGTATGCGAGCCGCCCGGCCATAGCGGAACCGCGAAATAGCGATCACCGCCGATCGGCGTGAGCGTGCCGGGGTCGCGGCCGAAGTCGGCGTCGACGCCCGCCGCGCAGTGCTCGTTGTAGCGGGAGACCGTCCGCTCCAGCGTGTCCGGGTCGAGCCCGCAGGCAACGGCCAGCTCGGGGATCGACTCGGCTGACTGGATCCAGCCGCGCCGCAGTTCGGCCACGTTGTCCGCGCTCCAGGTGTAGTCCTGGACCGGTCCGGCGGGGCCCGAGTAGGTGGGGACCAGCGTCGCCCGCTCGAAACGGGCCTGATCGAATATCCACCACGTCGGAATCCGGGGGTAAGTGAGCTGATCGGCGTCCATCGCCAAAAGCGCCAGATGGGCGGCGTGCTGCTTGCCCGGCTCGCGAATGAATCGCCGGCCCGACCCGTCGACGAAGATCGAGCCGGGTGCCGTCACGCCCTCGGCCGGTCCGAACCGGCCTGATCCCCACAGGTCGACGGCCGTTCCCCCGGTGTATCCGGCATCGGGGAATCGTGCCACGAAATGACCTGGCCAGACATTCATGTGCCACAGCTCCGCGCCGATATCGGCGGCCATGGTGATGCCGTCCCCGGTGTTGTGCTCGGTGCCGTAGAAATGCACCGGAGTGACCGGCAGGTAGTGCTTTTTGAGCCGTTCGCTGGCCTCGTAACCGCCGACCGCCAGCACGACGCCGCGACGCACGCCGATCCGCTGGACTCCGCCCGCGCCTTCGGTCTCCACCCCGACGACCGCGCCGCGGTCGTCGGTGAGCAGCCTCTTGGCCGCCGTCGCGTACCGGACCTCGATCCCGCGCTCGGCCACCAGGCTCCGCAGGAAGCCGTGCATCGGGCAGCCGGTGTAGCCGTCGGGGCCGCTCGTGGGCTGCGCCTTGTAGACCCTGATCGACTCGTGACCGGGCAGGGAGGGGTGCTCGCCGCGGATGTTCAGCTTCTGGTACTTGCCGCCGTGCGCGTCGAGCCAGGCCGGGTTGGCCGCCGTCTCCTCCGCCCAGGTGCGGATCAGGCCGGGATCGATCAGGGGCAGCTCGCCGTTGACCGCGTACATCGCGGACAGGTACTCCACCGCGCCGGCCACGTCCTCCGGCACGAGGAAGAAGCCGGCGGCGTAGCGGCTGTTGGGCCGGTGGTCGTCGGCCCGCTGCTTCTCGATGACGAGCACCTCGGCGCCGTCGTCGTGCGCGGTCACCGCGGCGACCGCGCCGGCGTCGCCCAGACCGAGCACGACCACGTCGACGGTCCTGTCGAAGGGACCGGTGTGATGCATCGCGACCTCCCCTAACCGAGCCCGAACAGTCTGGCCGCGTTCTCCTTGAGGATCTTCGGGCGAATCTCGTCCCGGATGTCGATCTTGGCGAAGTCGGCCAGCCAGCGCTCCGGGGTGATCATCGGGAAGTCCGAGCCGAAGAGCACCTTGTCCTTGAGCAGCGTGTTCGCGTACTGCACCAGCTGCGGCGGGAAGTACTTCGGCGACCATCCGGACAGGTCGATGTACACCTTCGGCTTGTGCATGGCGACCGACAGCGCCTCGTCCTGCCAGGGGAACGACGGGTGCGCGAGGATGATCTGCAGGTCGGGGAAGTCGACGGCCACGTCGTCGATGTGCATCGGGTTGGAGTACTTCAACCGCAGCCCGCCGCCGCCCGGGGTGCCCGCGCCCGCGCCGGTCTGGCCGGTGTGGAAGAGCGCGGTCAGCCCGTGCTCGGCGATGACCTCGTAGAGCGGATAGGCCATCCGGTCGTTCGGGAAGAAGCCCTGCGAGGTGGGGTGGAACTTGAAGCCGCGGACGCCGTACTCCTCGATCAGCCGCCGGGCCGCCCGCACGCCCGCCGCGCCGCGATGCGGATCGATGCTCGCGAACGGGATGAGCACGTCGCTGTGCAGTGCCGCTTGCTCGGCGATCTCCTCGTTGCCGGGAGACTGCTCCTTGCCGCTGACGTGCATGGAGTCGACGCCGAAGACGATCGCCGCCATGTTCCGCTCGCGGTAGTACTCGGCGATCATGGGCACGGTGAACTTCCGGACCGCCCCGGCCTTGAAGTAGTCGGCCATCGCCGAGAACTTGTCGTCGCCGGACTCTGGAGTGTCGTGGACGGAGATCTGCACGTGGGTGTGCACGTCGATCGCGTCGAGCGCGGTGATGTCCATCAGGCCGTCTCTCCCTGGTCGGCGACGATCGCGGTGGCGCTGCCGGACAGCACTTCCACGCCCGCCGCGTTCACCGCCGAGATGGTGAGCTCGGCGCGCCGCTGCCCGTCGACCGTGTCCACCGAGGTGACGGTCGCCGTCGCGGTGATGGTGTCGCCGGGCCAGACGGGCGCCTTGAACCGGGCCCGGTAACGCCGGATGTTCTCGTGCCCGAACCAGTCGGTCAGCACGCGGCCGGCCAGGCCCATGGTGAGCATCCCGTGGGCCATGACGGTCGGGTGGCCGGCGATCTGGGTGGCGAACGGCTCGTCGGTGTGCAGCGGGTTGAAGTCGCCGCCGGCGCCGGCGTACATCACGATCTGCGTGCGTTTGAGGTCAGTCACGACGACCTGACGTACTTCCTGGTCGGTTGTCACGGTCATCGGCCTGCCTCCGGGGTGTCGTCGGTCTTGGGGGTGACCGTAACCGAGACCGTGGTCGAGCGGGCGACCAGCTCTTCGTCGGCGTCGAAGAAGTCGACGTGCCGCTCGGCGAAGTTGAGCACGCCGCGCCCGCCGGTCTTGCTCCACGTCCGGCCCTCGCGCTTGCGGGCCGTCAGCGTCTCGCCGACCCGGATCGGGCGGAAGTACTCGAACTCCTGCTCGGCGTGCAGGCCGCCGCCTCCGCCCGATGACTCGCCGGGCCCGGCCCCGGAGCCGTTCCAGGGTGCGCCGGGGCGCATTCGCAGCCCCCAGTCCGGGTCGAACTGGGCGAAGGCGATCGGGAAGGTCGGCGGGACCACGTCGGCGTCCTCGCCCAGGGCGCGGGCGAAGGCCCGCACGTGGCCCTGCTCGATCGGGAACGGTATGCCGGTCAAGACGCTGTCTCCTCTGCTTGCAGGTAGCGCGTCGCCACATCACGGGCCGACGCGCGGTTGATCTTGCCGGCCGGGCTCCGGGGGAGCGAGTCGACCCGGACGATCCGGCGCGGGCGCTTGTAGCCGGCGAGCCGCTCGGCCACGAGGGCGCTCAGCGTCTCGTCCTCGACGTCGGCGAGCGCGCTCGCCGGGGCGACGACGGCCACCACGATCTGGCCCCAGCGCGGGTCCGGGACGCCGACGATGACCGCGTCGGTGATCTTCGGGTGGGTCAGCAACGCCTCTTCGACCTCCTCCGGGAAGACCTTCTCGCCCCCGGTGTTGATCACGCCGTCGCCCCGGCCGAGCAGGATCAGCTTGCCGTCCGCGTCCAGCGAGGCGAGGTCCCCCGGCACCGAGTAGCGGACGCCGTCGATGACCCGCCAGACCCTGGCCGTCCGCTCCGGGTCCTTGAGATACCCGACCGGCTGCGCTCCGGCGCTGGCCAGGATGCCGATCTGACCGGTGCCCGGCTTGATGTCCTGGTCGTTCTCGTCGAGGATCCGGGCCACGGGGGCCAGCGTGAACCGCCCGTCCGCCAGGTCGGCCTCCGAGCGCGCCACGGCCAGCCCGAACGGGCCGCCTTCGGAGGCGGAGATGTTGTCGATCAAAGTCAGGTCGTCGCCGTGCCGCAGCAGTTGGCGCTTGACGTCGGCACTCCAGATGACGCCGGAGCTGGTCATGTTGCGCAGGCTGCTGATGTCGTACGGCTGCCCGGAGCTCTCGGCGGCGGCCAGGGAGTCCACCAGGGGGCGGCCGAACGCGTCGCCGACGATGACCATGTCGGTGACCGCGTGCTGCTGCACGGTCTGCCACACCTCGTCCGCGTTGAGGGACTTGGAGGTGCAGAAGCAGATCGTGCCGCCGCCGTACAGGCTGCGCAGCGTCTGCAGCAGGCCGGTGCCGTGGATGAGCGGCGACATCGGCAGCACGGTGGGGGCGAGGCCCCTCTCGTGCAGCTCGCGGACCCGCGCCCGCACGTCGCCCGGCGTCTCCGGCACCGCGAGGTCGTGCTGGCGGAAGACCGAGGCGATGATGCCCAGCAGCCCGTCACGGTCCCAGATGACGCCCTTCGGCCGGCCGGTCGTGCCGCCGGTGAGCAGGATGATGCCGTGCGGCGAGTCGGTGTCGACCTCATCGTGGACCGGGCCGTGCTCGGCCGCCCACTCGAAGGACACCGCCGGTGCGAGCGGCTCGGCAGCCGATCCGGTTTCCATGAGCAGGCCCAGCGCGGGGAGGTCGCCGTCTATCTGCTGAACCTGGGCGGCCAAGGTGGTGTCATAGACGAAAGCGGCCGCATCGGTGTAGTTGAGCACGTAGTGCAACTCTGGGGCGAGATAGCGGTAATTGATGTTGACCGGCTGCGCGCCCAGCTTGAACACGGCGTACATGATCTCCAGGTACGCGAACGAGTTGTACAGGGAGATCGCGACGGTCGAGCCGGGGCCGACCCCGCGCTCCGCCAGCACCCCGGCGAGCCGCGACGAGCGGGCGTCCAGTTCGGCGTAGCCGACCGACCGGTCACCCTGGATCATCGCGGGCCGGTCGCCCACCACTTCGGCCGCGGCGCGCAGGGCCGTGGCAACGCTCATTTTGCGATCGGTGGAGTCAGGCAAGGTGGCCTCCGATTCGGGTATGGCCGCGCAACAGGTCGCGCGAAAGGATGAGCCGCTGCACCTCATCGGTGCCTTCGAAGATGCGCATCGCCCGGATGGCGCGATACCAGCCTTCAAGGGGAAGCTCCTTGGTATAGCCCATCCCGCCGTGGATCTGGAGTGCCCGATCCACGACGCGGCCGACCATCGCGGTGCAGAAGAGCTTCGCCATGGCCGACGCGTGTCTGGCGTCGGCCCCTCGGTCGACGTCCCAGGCGGCCCGGAGGGCCAGCCAGCGGGCCGCTTCGAGCTCGGTCTCGGAGTCGGCGATCATCCATTGGATCGCCTGGTTCTCGCCGATCTTGCGGCCGAAGGTCTCGCGCAGGCCGGCGTAGTCCACCGCCATCCGCAGACAGCGCTCGGCGATGCCGACACACTGCGCGGAGATGACGTAGCGGCCCTTGCCGACCCACCGCATGGCCAGCTGGAACCCGCCGCCGACCTCGCCGAGGACCTTGCCGGCCGGCACCCGTACGTCGTCGAAGGAGAGCGACGCGGGCTGGTGCCAGCTGCCCATCGTGCTGATCGGCGAGGAGGTCCAGCCGGCCTCCCGGTCGACGAGGAACGCGGTCGCGCCGTGGCGGGCGCCCTTGTCCCTGTCGGTGAGCGCGATGACGATCGCGTAGTCGGCCTCGTGGCCGTTGCTGATGAAGGTCTTCTCGCCGTTGATCAGCCAGTCGTCGCCGTCCCGTCGCGCATAGGTGCTGATCGCCCCGGCGTCGGACCCCGCGCCCGGCTCGGTCAGCGCGAAACAGCCGAGGCGCTCGCCCTCGATCGTCGGCTTCAGGTACTCCTCCTGCTGGGCCGCGTCCGCGCCGTACAGGATGTTGTCGGCCTCCCCGCCGAAGCGGAAGGGCACGCAGGTCTTCGCCAGCTCGGCGTGGATCAGCGACTGGGTGACCGCCGGAAGCGCCATCCCGCCGTACTCCTCGGGCGTGCTGAGCCCCCAGAAGCCGAACTCGCGCGCCTTGGCGCGCAGCCGGCGCTCCTCGTCCCGGGGCAGCCGCGCGCCGCCCTCGCGCACCAGCCGGAGGAAGTCCTCCTCCAGCGGGAGGATCTCCTTGGTGACGAAGGCGCGCACGGTGTCGCGGATGTCCCGCTGCTCGTCACTCAGCTCGAAGTCCATCGGCTCTCCTTCGGTACGCCGGTCATCCGGCTCGCGGCGGCAGGTCGTGGGCGCGCACGTTGGAGATCATCGCGGCGTCCATCATCCAGTCGTGCGCCCGCAGCGGATCGGCCACGATCTCCGACATCTGAAGCTGGAACTTGCGCCGCTCCGACTCGTCCTGCTCCGCCATGGCGGTGGTCGTGCGGTGCGTGAGCTCCTGCACCGCCTCGACGGCGGCCTTGCGCCTGCGATGCGCCCAGGCGTCCAGCACGTCGGTGCCGGCCTCGCCGCGGAGCACCGCGCTGAGCTGGATGGACAGGTCGAAGGCGTCGTGAATGCCGCCGTTGAGGCCCATGCCGCCCATCGGGCTGTTGACGTGCGCCGCGTCGCCGATCAGCAACACCCGGTCCCGGCGGAAGGTGTCGGCCACCCGCTGGTGCACGGAGTAGATCTTCCGTTCGCGCAGCGGCAGCTCGGGGTGGTCGCCGAAGACACCGCGCAGCCGGTCCGCGACGTACTGGTCGGACAGGGCCTCTTCGGTGGTGACGTGCGGCGGCACCGAGACGACGATCCGCCAGACGTCCGGCACCCGGAGGATCAGCAGGTGCTCCACGGGGTCGGCGATGTAGTTGACGTCACAGATGCCCGGCAGCAGCGTCTCCACCGGATAGTCGATGCTCAGCACGAGGTAGCGGTGCTCGTAGGTGAGCCCCTCGAACGAGCTCCCGAGCGCCTTGCGGATGGTGCTGCGCGCGCCGTCGGCGGCGAGCACCCAGCGGGCCGCGACCCGCTCTCCCGAGGCGGTGGTCAGCACCGCGCCGTCCTGGTCCTGGCTGACGTCCGCCACACCCGTGGCCAGCCGTACGTCGACCGGGGCGGGGCAGTCGTTGATCGCGTCCTTGATGATTTGAGTGTACTTGTACTGTTCGAGCTGCAATCTGAAGGGATAGGCGGTCTCGTCGGCGAGCATGCCGAAGTCGAACTCCGCGATCAGCCCGTCGCGGCGATCGTGCACCTGGTACTTCCGCGCGACGATGCCGGCCTCCAGCATCGTGGAGACGACGCCGAGGTCGCGGGCGATCTCGATCGTCGGGGGGTGGAAGGTCGAGGCCCGCCACTCGGTGCTGAGCCGGTCGGCCTCCTCGAAGACGGTGACGGACGCGCCGCGCCTGGCCAGGGCGAGCGCCGCGGTGAGCCCGACCGGGCCGGCGCCGACCACGGCCACGTCGAGGATGCCCATCACTTGCTCCACTCGGCGATGTGGTCGCACATGATCCTGGCCAGATCGGGGCGGCCCTGGAAGTAGTGGTCCGCGCCCTTGATCTCGACCAGCTCACGCCTGTCGTGCGCGACGGCCTCGTACATGGTGCGGGCGTGGCTGGGGAAGGCCGCGCAGTCGGCTGATCCGTAGACGACCATGACCGGCGCCTGCACCTCGGGGAGGGCGACGTAGGCGTTCGCCCGGCTGTGGTCGTAGCTCCACTGGCTCAGCCAGGACCGCAGGCTGGTGAGGTGGCCCAGCGACGCCGGCTGGAAGTTGGCCGCCCAGGGGCTGCCCCACAGGGTGCCGGCCTGCCGGTCGGAGGGGTCGAGGGCCAGGTCCAGGAAGCGCGGGTCGGCGGCCGTGCCGTGCACGACGAAGGGGAGGTCGTCGGGGGCCACCTTCTCCCCCGCCGCCGACTCGCGGACGTACCCGCGCAGCGCTTCTATCTGCTCGGTCGCCCAGGCGGTGATCCGGCGGTTGCGGTCGATCTGGGCGAGGCGGTAACGCTCGACGAACTCCTCGCTGTAGGCCGGGCCGTTGGCGGGGTCGAACATGTCGAGCGAGGCGTCCCGGTCGAAGGGCCGCTGCTCGTCGGTGATGGCCGGGTCGAGCCCCTCGGTGTAGACGACCGCACGCCCGGGGTGCGCCATGGCCATGACGATCTTGTCAGCCGGGATGAGCCCGGCCCCGGCCAGGTCGACGGGGTCGCCGGCCGGGGTGTGGGTGATGGTGGGGTTCTCCGCCTGCGCCTGATAGAGCGCGGCGAGGCCGCCGCCGCCGGAGTTCCCGACCAGGACGACCCGCTGGTAGCCCAGCTCGCGAAGGTGGCGGATCGCCGCGCCGATGTCCAGGAGGCAGTTCTCCATGATGAGCGCGGAGTCGTTGCCGACGTAGCGGGTGGCGAGCCCGACCGCGGCCACCCCGCGGGCGGCGAGCTCTTCCAGGGCGTAGTGACCGATGAAGTTGGACGCTGGGTGCACGATCAGCACGGCGGTCGACGGCGGCCGCAGATCGTTCTTCCAGAGGGTGGCCCAGATCTTCCCGCTCATCCGGGCGACGCCGGAGTTGATGTCCAGGCGTCCGCCAGGCGTCATCGGTATGGGGAGTAGTTCGCGGGACAGCACGGGGCGGCTCCTGATCAGCGCGGATGGGGACAGGGTGGGGATCGGCAGGCCGTGCGCTACCGGCGCGCGGTCCACTTCCGCAGCGTCTCGGCGCCCGCGCGCGCGTCGGCGTCGTCGAGCGGGCGGGTCTGCAGCGTCAGCTCGATCCGGACCCCGTTCGGGTCGAAGATGTACAGCGACTCCCAGACCCCGTCATGGTCGACGATGCCCACCGTCTCCACGCCCTTGGCCGCGAAGTGCGCCTTCCACTCGTGGAGCTCCTCCATGGAGTCGACGTTGAGCGCGATGTGCCGCACCCAGGAGGGCACCGAGTCAGGTCCGGGGTTGGGCATGTCGTCGACCTCGAAGAAGGCGATGGCGCTGCCGTCGCCGAGCCCGAAGAAGGTGTGCAGGTAGGGCGTGCGGGCTCCGTTGGAAGGCACCTCGTCCAGCTGGATCGCGGTGAGCAGCTCGCACTTGAGGACCTCGGTGTAGAAGTCGTGCGTGGCTTGGGAGTCCCACGTCGGATAGGCGATGTGGTTGAGCGAGCGCGGTGCGCGGAGATCGGCTGTCGCCATCATCTGATCCTCAGTGTGTGTCAATTATCGGACAAGTAGTCCGGAATTTGAATTGATTGTCCGGCGGTGGATGTCAACTTGTCAACTACGACCTCAGGGAACGACCACGCTGCGCAGTGCTTCTCCGGCCAGCAGCCGGTCGTAACCCTCCTGCGCGTCGGTGAGGCCGAACGTCCCCGAGACGTACTCGTCCAGCGGGAGCCGGCCCTCCAGATAGAGCCTCGCGAGCAGCGGCAGGTCCCGTGCCGCGACGCAGTCTCCCCAGATGGAGACCCTGATCGAGCCTCCGGTCAGGAACAGCCGTCGCAGGGGCACCTCGGCCACGTCCCCCTGCTTGGGAGCGCCGACGATCACCAGCCGTGAGCCGGGGGCCCGCAGGCCGTCGGCCGTCGCGAAGGTGGCAGGGCCGCCGACCGCGTCCAGGACGACGTCCGCGCCCAGGCCGTCGGTCAACTCGCGGACGCGTTCGCCGGGGTCCTCCTGGGACGCGTCGATGAGGTGGGTGGCGCCGAACCGTTCGGCGACGGCGAGTTTGCCGGGATTGGTGTCGATCGCGATGATCCGCCGCGCCCGCGCGTACTCGGCCCCGGCGATGGCCGCGATCCCCACGCCACCGCAGCCGATGACCACCACGTCGTCGGCCGGCCCGGTCTCCGCGGTGTTGACGGCCGCGCCGAAGCCGCTGGGCACGCCGCAGCCGAGCAGCGCGGCGATGGGCGGCGGCACCCTCGGGTCGATCGCGATCGCCTGCCGGGCGGGCACGATGACCCGTTCGGCCAGGCCGCCGACGCCGAGCACCGGAGTGGCGGCGGCGCCGTCGCCGAGGGTGACCTTCGGCCGGCGCGGCAGTTTCGACGCGCACGCCTCGGGCCGTCCCGAGCGGCAGTGCTTGCAGTCCCAGCAGGCCACCATCGGCGCGACGACGACGCTCTCACCCGGCGCGACGCCCGTCGCGGCCGGCCCCAGGGCCTCGACGACGCCGGCCACCTCATGGCCGACCAGGTAGGGGAAGTCCGTTCCTGACGTGCCGTGCATGAAGTGCACGTCGCTGTGGCACAGCCCGCAGGCGGTCACCCTGATCAGCACCTCGTCGCCGATCAGGTCCCGCAGCGGGATGTCCTCGAAGCTCAGTGGCCCGTGCGCCTCGCGGACGACGGCGCCTCGGTAGTGCTCGGACATGGATCACTCCTAAGGTCGGGCTGAAGGTCAGTACCAGCGGGGCGCGTCGGCCGCTGCGGTGTCCACGATCACCGTCTTGAGCTCCGTGTAGGCCTCGTGACCCACCCGGCCGAGCTCCCGGCCGACGCCTGACAGGCCGACGCCGCCGATGGGGGCGTCCAGCGCCAGCGCCCCGTACGAGTTGATCCAGAAATAGCCCGATCGAACTGCTCTGGCGGTCGTCAGCGCCCGGTCCAGGTCCCGGGTCCAGCAGCCGCCGACCAGGCCGAAGGGCGAGTCGTTGGCGAGCGCGACGGCCTGCTCCGCGCCGCTGAACCGCTGGACCGTGAGCACCGGCCCGAAGACCTCGTCGTACACGATGGCGGGCACGCGCGGCAGCCCGGCGGGGATCTCCAGCACGGTCGGCGCGACGAACGCGCCGCCGGGATGGACGCCGGGCGGCCGGTCACCGCCCGCCAGGACGCGCGCTCCCTGCTTCACCGCCGTGTCGATCATCGCGCGGACCCTGGCGGCCTCGCCGGTCGAGATCAGCGCGCCCAGCTGGGTGTCCGGCGCGAACGGGTCGCCGACCCTGATCGAGCGCGCCACGTCGGCGACCCGCTCGACGAACGCGTCCGCGATCGGCTCCTCGACCAGGAGCCGGGAGCCGGAGAAACATCGCTGCCCGGCGTTGCGGAAGATGCCGCCGACCGTGGCGTGCAGGGCGGCGTCCAGGTTCGCGTCGGCGTAGACGATGTTCGCGGACTTGCCGCCGAGCTCCAGCAGCACCCGTTTCATCCCGTCCGCCGCCGAGCTCATCACCTGCCGGCCGACCGCGGTGCTGCCGGTGAACGACACCATGCTCACTCCGGGATGCTCGACCAGCTGACGGCCGACCTCCCCCGCACCCTGGAGCACCTGGACCAGGCCGCCCGGGAGTCCGGCGGCGGTGAGGATCTCGGCGAACACGGGCGCCGCCAGCGGGCTGAGCTCGGGGGCCTTGATCACGATCGCGTTGCCCGCCGCCAGCGCCGGGCCGGCCTTCTGCGCCGCGAACATGAACGTGGTGTTGAACGGGATGACCGCCGCCACCACCCCCACCGGCTCCCGGAAGGTCATCCGCAGCGTGGAGCCGTCCGCCGGCAGGGTGCTGCCTTCGAGGGTGGCGGCCCACCCCGCCGCGGCGCGCAGGTGGGCCGCCGCCACGAAGACGTCGCCACGCGCCTCCGCCAGTGTCTTGCCGTTGTCCAGCGCGACCAGGTGGACGAGTCGTGCGGCTTGCGCCTCGATCAGGTCGGCGGCCGTGCGCAGGATCCGCGCGCGTTCGTGCGGGGAGGTGCGCGCCCAGGCAGGCTGAGCCGCGACGGCGCCCGCGACGGCCTCGTCGACGAACCCGGCCGTGGCCGCCTCGACCTGCGCGATCAGCGAGCCGTCGCCCGGATGACAGGTCGGGAAGGCCGCCCCGCCGCCACCGCGCAGCGCCCCTCCGGCGAAGCTGTGCGCCGCCGGCAACTCCGCGACGGCGATGTGGACGGCGATGTGCTCGGACGGGTTCGTGCTCATCGAGGAGTCTCCTTGGGCAGATCTGTGCCGTGGCCCAGGTACACATGCGGCCAGAACCGTGACTGCCTGCCGGACCAGCGCTCTTTACCTCGTCTGCACCGGAACGCTACCATCAAAATTCAAATATAGGACTCATAGTCCGATAAATGGAATCTGGAGACCCCATGGAGTTCACCCACCTCGGTCGCAGCGGTCTGACCGTCAGCCGTCTGGTGCTCGGCACGGACAACTTCGGCACCCAGACCGCTGAGGAGGACGCGTTCCAGATCATGGATCACGCCCACGAGCTGGGGATCAACCTGATCGACACGTCCGACGTGTACGGCTGGCAGTTCGGCGAAGGGCTGACCGAGCAGATCATCGGCCGGTGGCTGTCCACCGGCGGGGGCCGCCGCGAGCGCACGGTGCTCAGCACCAAGCTGTACGGCCGCATGTCCACCTGGCCGAACGACGCCGGCCTGTCCGCGCTGCACATCAGGCGCGCCTGCGAGGCGTCGCTGCGGCGGCTGAACACGGACTACATCGACATCTACCAGATGCACCACATCGACCGATCGACCCCGTGGGAGGAGATCTGGGAGGCGATGGACGTCCTCAAGACCCAGGGCAAGATCGTCTACGTCGGGTCCTCGAACCACCCCGGCTGGCACATCGCCGCCGGTCAGGAAGCCGCCGCCCGGCGCGGTCAGATGGGCCTGGTCAGCGAGCAGACCATCTACAACCTGCTCGAACGCACCGCCGAGCTGGAAGTGCTGCCCGCCTGCGCGCACTACGGCGTCGGCATGATGCCGTGGTCGCCGCTCGACGCCGGCCTGCTCGGCGGGATCCTGCGCAAGGAGCGGGAGAACCAGATGGGCACCCCGCTGCCCGGCGCCAACGTGGCCACCCACCGGGGCAAGCGGCTGATCAAGCTGGACCGGCACCGCACCGCCGTCCAGGCCTTCGAGGACCTGTGCGACGAGCTCGGCGAGAGCCCCGCCGACGTCGCGATGGCCTGGCTGCTGGGCCGCCCCGGCGTGACCGCGCCGATCATCGGCCCGCGCACCCTGGCCCAGCTCGACGCCGCCACCCACGCCTTCGAGGTGACCCTGGACGACAAGACGCTCGACCGCCTCGACACCATCTTCCCCGGCCCGGGCCCCGCGCCGGAGGCCTACTCCTGGTAGGCCCCCGGGGTGACCGGCCCGCTCAGCGGAACGTCTGCTGGAGACCCAGCAGACGCCGGGCGCCCATCTTGTCCAGATACTCCTGGTGGTCCTTGACCCCGAACACGTACTCGTCCAGGTACTCCTTGGTCCGGTCCTGGACGGCGAGATCCCGATACTCCACCAGCCGCTCCCGGTCGTAGGCGTAGTGCCCCGGCGAGGACAGCGGATGCGAGCCGTAGGGCGCGTGGGCGACGATGTCCACGATCGCGCCGGGGATGGACACCAGACGCGGGTCGGGGGCCGGAGCGTACTCGTCCAGGATCTCGTCCGAGCTGATGATGACGTGGTCGCTCGCCTTCGCCATCACGTCCTCGAACCGCCGCTGGCCGAAGATCTGCGCGTTGCCCTTCCGGTCGGTGACCTGCGCGTGGAAGAGCCCATAGTCGGCCCGCAGCGCGGGAATCGTGGTCACGGTACGCCCGGTGTACGGGTCGATCGTCGTCCGGACGTTCTTGTTGACCTTGGGCAGGTCGGTGCCCTCGTACAGCGGGGGAAGCGGCAGGAACGGCAGCGTGCTCGCCCCGGCGCGGAAGCCGTACACGATGTACGCCTCATCCCCCTCGACGATCTCGATCGACTGGCTCTCCGCGGCCCGGCGGTAGTTCGGCGCCATGCCGAGGAACTCCAGCCCGACATAGGACACGTGCAGCCGCTTGACACAGCCGGCGGCGATGAGCATGTCCACGGGCGCGCCCGCGCTCGGCGTCGGGATCAGCTCCAGATCCCTGACCCCGCGCCGGATCAGCGCGTTCACCAGCGCCATCGGGCCGTTGTGGGAGTGCACGCCGCCCAGCGCGATCGTGGCTCCGTCGGGGATGCCGGCGACCGCCTCCTCGGGGGTCGTCACCTTGTTCGCGCTCATCGCCTGAACTCCTTAGCCGCGGCGTCGCCGCCGGTGGTCACCTCGCCGAGCAGCCGCGTCCCAGTGACGCGCTTCAGCTCGGCCCTCCTGATCTTGCCGCCCTCGTCGACCGGCAGGTCGGTCACGAACTCCACCTCGCGTGGCCGCTTGTAGCCGGCCAGCCGTTCGGCGCAGTAGTCGAGGACCTGCTGCTCCGTCAGCTCCACATCCGGCGCCCGCTGCACCAGCGCCTTGACCGACTCGCCGAACCGCTCGTGCGGCACGCCGATCACCGCGGCGCGGGCCACGCCAGGGCAGGCCTGCAGCACCGCCTCGACCTCACCGGCGTACACGTTCTGCGCCCCCGACCGGATGACGCCCTGCGCCCGGTCGGCGAGGTAGATGTAGCCGCGCTCGTCCCGCCAGGCCATGTCGCCGAGCCGGAGCCAGCCGTCCTTGAGCACCGCGCGGGTCACCTCCGGCTGACTCCAGTAGCCGGAGAACACGCTCGCCGCCCGGATCCGCATCTCGCCGGTCTCCCGTACGGCCACCTCACGATCCTCGGCGTCGAAGATCTTGACCTCGGCGAACGCGGCCGGCCGGCCCACCGGGACGATGGAGGCGGCCTCGGTGCGCAGGAAGTTACGGTGGTCGTCCGGGGTGAGCAACGCCACGAAACCCCCCGCCTCCGTCGCCCCGAACGCGTGGTAGAACTCCAGGTCCAACGCCTCCGCCAGGGACCTGATCAGGCTCCACGACACCGACGCGCCGCCGTACCCGACCAGCTTGAGCGCGCTCGCGCGCGTGAGGTCGAGCTCGGGCAGCGCCCGCACCAGGTCGACCAGCATGGTCGGCACCAGGAAGGCGTGCTCGACCCCGAACCTGTCGATGTCCTCGACGAACGCGGCCGGGTCGAAGCGCCTGCGCAGCAGCAGCGGGACGCCGAGGTAGGCGGTGGTCGTCACGAAGGACGCGCCGACCCCCAGCGTCAGCGGCACAGAGATCCAGGTCGGGCCGCCGCGCGGCACGTTGACCTCGCACAGGTAGTTGACCGTGCTGGCGAGCTGCTGGTCGTGCGTGGCCATGCAGCCTTTGGACGCGCCGGTGGTGCCGCTGGTGTAACGCAGCGAGCGCAGCTCGTCGCCGGTGCCCGTCTCGGGCACCTCGCCCGGATCGCCCGAGGCGACCAGGTGCACGAAGGATCCTTGCTCGTCCGATCCTTGCTCGTCGTCGCCCAGGCCGATGGTGTAGATGCCGCGGATGCCCGGCACCTGCCTGGCCGCCTCGACCGCGGCGGCGGTGTCACAGATGATGACGGACGCGCCCGAGTGGGTGAGGATGCGGGCGATCTCGGGCGCGGTCAACCGGGTGTTGATCCCCACGGTGACCAGGTTGGCCTTCCACGCGCCGTGGAAGGCCGTCACGATGTGATGGCAGTTGGACATCACCAGCGCGACCCTCTCCTGCGCGCGGTATCCGAGCCCGATCAGCGCGTTGGCCAGCCGGTTGGTCTCGATGTCCAGCTCGGCCCAGGACAGCTGGGCCTGGTCGCAGATGACTGCGGGCAGCGGGCCTCGTCGTACCGCGTTCTGCCGCAGCAGGTTCTCGATTCGCATGCGTGTCCGTTCGTCGGTCGTCAGCGGCCGAGTGCCCGCTCGACCAGGTCGGCGATGAGGTCGGGGCGCTCGATGTGGACGTTGTGCCCCGCGCCGGGCAGCACGGTGACCGGGTGCCCGAGCACCTCGGCCATGTCCGCCGGCTCGATGCCGGGATCGTGGTCACCGCAGGCGAGCTCGACCGGGCAGGTCACCCGGCGCATGCGCGCGGCCAGCTCCGGACCGGTGGCCGGGCCGGCCTTGGCGATGCCCGGGTCGCCGGAGAGCCCGTAGCCGCCGTCGCGGGCCGTGACCCCGGTGGCGCGATCCTCGTCGGTGAACGCGGGTCCGGTCATCCCGGACACCCGCCCGAACAGCTCGCGCGCCTGCTCCTCACCGGGGAAGACCCGGACCGGCCGCTCGGCCGTCGCGGCCCGCCGGGCCAGCTCCTCCTCGGTCCAGGCGACCTTCATCGCGACCACCGCCAGGGAGCCGACGGTGATGCCGCGAGTCCCGTCCGCGAGGGTCATCCCGATCATCCCGCCGAGCGAGTGGCCCACGACGGTGACCGGGCCCTGGACCCCGGTGAGCGCGGCGGCCACCGCGTCGGCGTAGCCCTCGGGCGAGTAGTCCTGACGATGGCCCGAGCGGCCGTGCCCCGGCAGGTCGGCGACCAGCCACCGGCATCGGGTGCCGCGCTCGCGGAGCCGCTCCAGCACAGGTTTCCAGACGGCTCCGGACGCGCCCGAGCCGTGCAGGAAGAGCACCGCGGGGGTGTCCGCGCCGCCGTCCTCGCCGCCGGACTCCAGGTATACGTCAGCCATCACGCCTCCGCCTTCGTTCGGGCGAGGAACCCGAGCGCCGCCTCGACGAACTCGGCCGAGCGCTCGATCTGCGGATAGTGACCGCTGCCGTCGATCGTCTCGGTCCGCACGCCCGGGATCTGTGCCGCCAGTTCCTGCCAGGTCAGCGGCGGCACCAGCCGGTCGTGCTGCCCCCGGACGAGGAGGGTGGGCACGGCGACGCGCCCGTAGTCGCGGGCGGGCGGGCGCACGTGCGGCCGTCGTTCGCCGCTGTCACGACCCGGCGCGCGCAGGCTGCCCGCCGCGGCGGTCTCCCACGCGCCCGGGACCATGCAGTATTCATGGCGGCGGCGCAGGTAGTCCTCGCTGTGTTTCCAGCGCGGGTCGTGGAAGAGGACGTCCATCGACGGGCGCAGGCCGTCGAGCGTGCCGTCGAAGTCCTCCAGTACGGCGCGGGCCTCCGCGACCGGGGCGGCCAGGCCGGTGCCCACCACCACCATCGAGCGGATCGGCCACTGGGGTGCCGGCCGGTTGGCGACGTCGAGCAGCATCCGCCCGCTGAGTGAGGTGCCGATGAAGTCGGCCGAGTCGATGCGCAGGGTGCGCAGCACGCCGGCGACCTGCCGCAGCATGAGCCGGCGCTGGCCGCCGAAGTCGCGGAGCTTGTCGCTGTGCCCGAAGCCGACGAAGTCGAGCGCCAGCACGCGATGGTGCTCGGCCAGCGCCGGGACGCAGTTCTCCCAGGCGAGCCGGGCGGAGGCGCCGTACTCGCCGCCGTGCAGGAGGATCAGCGGCGGACCGTCCCCGGCTTCCAGATAGTGGGTCGTGCAGCCGTCGGCGACGACGTACCGATCGTGAAAGCTCATGAGCGCTCAGACCACGGCTGGGTAGCGGCGCAGCACACCGTCGCGATCGACCTGGGTCCGGAGCAGGGTGAGCTCCTCGTCGCTGGGGGCGCCGACGGTCTGCACGTCGTCGGCGATCAGCAGCTCGAATCCGGTCGCCGCCTGGATCTTCTCGATGCTGCTCCACGGGTGCACCTTGAGCACGCGCATCCGCTTGCTCTCCGGCTCGAAGTCGAACACGCCCAAGGGGGTGAACACCCGCCGGGGGCCGTCGGACTCGGGGCGGTAAACCTTGGAGCGGGCGTCGCCGCCGTCGAGCCAGCCGGCGCCGCTGACGAAGTCGACCTTGTCGACGAAGATCTTCGGCGTGTGGTGCTGGGTGTAGATGTAGCTGGTCTTGAAGCCGCCGGTGAAGATCAGGCCGATGGTGCCGGGGCCGCGCACCTTGGGCTTGTGCCAGTCGCCGATCATGGCCATGTTCAGGTTGCCGTGCTTGTCGATCTGCATGCCGCCGAGGAACGCGAAGTCGAAGCGCATCGCGGTCTCGAAGTCCACGACGTCGTCGAGGCTAAAGTGATACTCGCTGGTCACGAGGTTGCGGTAGTCGGCCGAGGACTCGGTCAACCGCTGGATCTTCGGGTTCATCGCGCCGCTGCCTCCACAGAAGAAGGACAGGTTGGGCGCGTGCGTGAGCTGCGCCAGGCGCAGCCCGGCGGCGGGAATGTGCGATGCGGCGCCCACGGAGCCGAAGGCACCGTCGGCCATCTCGTGCGAGATGGAGATCGCCATCATCTCCGCCCAGGTATAGGTCGCCTCCGGCACGTGGCCCCCAATCGGGTTCGAGCGACAGCGCAGGTCATCGCGCTGGACATCTCGCCGGGACAAGTACTTGTCAGAACAGCGAGTCGCATTTATCGTACAGTAAGTCCGTAATTTGTAACAATGCTATCGTGGCGGTGTTTCTGTCAAGGGTCATCGCACCCTGGCCGGTGGCTACCGCGCAGGAGGAACAACGATGACCCGACCCGCTATCGAGCGAGTCCTGCACGGCCTTGTCGACCTGCACTGCCACTCCGGGCCCAACCCGCTGCCACGCGCGTTCGACCACGTCCAGGCCGCCAAGGACGGCGAGCGGCTGGGCATGCGCGCCTTCCTGGCGAAGTCCCATCACCACAACACGGTGATGGACATCCTCGCGATGGGCGACCGCCTGGCCGGCGTGAGCACCGCCGTCTACGGCGGCATCGCGCTGAACAACCAGGTCGGCGGCATCAACCCGTACGCGGTGGAGATGTGCCTGCGGATGGGCGGACGATGCGTCTGGTTCCCCACCATCTCCTCCAGCGCGCACGTCGCGCACCACAACTCCGGCGGCGGCTTCCCCAAGCCGACGATTCCGCTGACCACCACCCAGGTCGACGTCCGCGGCCCGGACGGCGCGCTCCTCCCCGAGGTCGGCCAGGTCATCGAGGTCATCGCCGAGACCGGGGCGCTGCTCTCCGCCGGGCACATGGCTCCCGACGACATCCGGGAGGTCTTCACCGCCGCGCGTGACGCGGGAGTCCGGCGACTGGTGGTCAGCCATCCGAACTTCGTGATCGGCTCCGACCCCGCGCAGTGCAGGGACTTCATCGAACTCGGCGCCTACATCGAGCACGAGACCAGCATGTACGACTCCGAGGTCGCCCAGGCTCGCGGCGGCCCGGAAATGCTGATGGACTGGATCGAGCGGATCGGGCCGGAGCACACCGTGCTCGCCTCCGACCTGGGCCAGGTCGGCCGCCCGATGCCCGTCGACTCCTTCATCCGGGTCGGGTCCGCCCTGCTGGATCTCGGGCTGCCCGAGAAGGACCTGCGGCAGATAGTCCGCGTCAACCCGTCGTACCTGCTCGGCCTGGACGACTGACCGTAAGGACGAATCACATGTACAGCCCCAACGATCCTCGCGCGGCGCTCAACACGAACACGAGCACGAGCACGACGGATCCGCACGCCCCCATCGCCGCGCTCGCCGCCTACGAGTTCCTGACGCTGCCGCCGGACGAGGTCACGGAGCTCGGCAGCAGGACCTGGTACGTGCGCGCCCAGAACTTCGTGCTCGCCTTCACCCGCCTGATCGCCGGTGACACACTCCGCCGCGACGCGGCCGCGCAGCGGGAGGAGTACGTCATCATCCTGCCCCACGACGACATCACGATCGACGTGACGGCCGGCGCCGAGAGCCAGGAGGTGAGCGGGAGCGGCGTGGTCATCGTGCCGCCCGGCGACAGCCGGCTCAGCGCCCACGGCGACGCCGACCTGGTCCGCCTGTTCGACGTACGGACCACCGACCTCCTCGCCCGCTGCGGCAACGCCTCGGCGTACGCCGAGCCCCACCCGCGCGTCGCCCTGCTGGAGCCGTGGCCCGACCCGCCCGCCGGCCACCGCCTGCGCGTCTACCGGAACGCCGACTTCCCGCTGAAGCCCGGCCGGTTCGGCCGCATCTTCCGGTCCAGCGCTTTCATGGTCAACTTCGGCGACCCCAAGAACGGCCCGCGCGATCCCGACCGGCTCTCCCCCCATCACCACGACGACTTCGAGCAGTGCTCGCTGACCGTCGCCGGCGACTACATCCATCACGTCCGGACGCCCTGGACGTCGAAGCGCTCGCAGTGGCGCGCCGACGAGCACGCGGCCGTCGGCAGCCCCGCCGTCGCGATCATCCCGCCGCCCACCGTGCACACCAGTCAGGCGGTCGGCGAGGGCACGCACATGCTCATCGACATCTTCAGCCCACCGCGCGCGGACTTCTCCGCCAAGGCCGGATGGGTGCTCAACGCCGACGAGTACCCCGCCCCCGAGCACATCACGACGGCATGACCTTCTTCGCGAACGCCTCCGCGCAGGCGCCACGGCTGGGCACCTGGATCAAGCTGGCGACCACCGAGAGCGTCGACATCATGGCCAGCGCCGGATTCGACTTCGTGGTCATCGATCTCGAACACTCCCCGCTCGACCTCACCCTCGCGGCCCGGATGATCAGCGCCGCCACGGCCTACGGCGTCGACCCCCTGGTCCGGGTGCCCGACCACCAGGGCTCGACCATCCAGCGGGTCCTCGACGCCGGTGCCCGCGGCATCCTGGTCCCCCACGTCGACTCGGTGGCCGACGCCGAACGGGTGGTCGCGGCCACCCGCTTCCCGCCCCTCGGCCACCGGGGCGCGGGCGGAACCAGCCGGGCGGGCAGATGGGGGCTGACGCCCCGGGACGAGTACATCCGGATCGGCAACGAGGACGTCGTCTGCATCCCCCAGTTGGAGAGCCCGGCCGCCATCGACGCCGCCGCCGGCATCCTCGCCGTGCCGGGGATCGACGCGGTGTTCCTGGGCGCCGGCGACCTGTCCGTCTCCCTCGGGGTCCGCGTGAACGATCCCGTGGTCAAGGAGTCGCTCGACCGAGCCCGGGCCGCCGCGGCGGCGGCGGGCAAGCCCTGCGGCGCGGCCTGCGTGGACGCGCCCTCGGCCGTGCGGACCGCGGCTCTCGGCCACCAGTTCCTCATCATGGGCAACGACGCCACCATGCTCGCCCGCACGGCCCACTCGATGGCGCAGGCGTTCCGGGAGCAGATCGGCGGCGCTTCATGATCGTCGGCAGCTGGCGGCTGGTCGACTACGTGATGGAGGGGGCGCCCGACGACGGCGCGCGCCCCCTCGGGGACACCCCGCTCGGCCTGCTCATCTACGGGCCCGACGGCCACATGTCGGTGCAGTACATGGCGGGCGACCGTCCGCCCCTGCGGTCGGACAACTGGCGCTGGGCCACCGACGCGGAGAAGCTCGCCGCCGTACGGACCTTCGGCGCGTACGGCGGACGCTACGAATGGTCCGGCGACCGCGTCATCCACCAGGTGGAGACCGCGATCTACCCCAACTGGATCGGCGCCAAGCTGGTCCGCCTCGCCGTCGTGGACGGGGACCGGCTGATCCTGCGCGCCGAGCGAACCCCCGGCCGGCCGCCGACCCCCATCCTCACCTGGGAGCGCATCCGATGACCATGATCGACGCCCACGCGCACCTGGTGACCGACGACCCGGCCTACCCGTTCAACCCGCCCGGCGGCACGGTCAGCGAGGCTGTACGGAACGACCCGATGACCGCGGAGCGGCTGCTCGCCGCGCTGCGGGAGCACGGGCTGTCGGGCGCGGTCGCCGTCCAGCGCGCGCACGTGTACGGCTACGACAACAGCTACGTCGTGGACTCGGCTTCGCGGCACCCCGGCCGGCTCGCCGCCATGTGCGTCCTCGACGCGCAGGCGCCGGACGCGGCGGAGAGCGTGCGCCACTGGGCGGAGCGCGGTGCCGTGGCCGTCCGCCTCACCTCGCCGGGCGGGAACCAGCACGGCGGCACGCCGGGCACCGACTGGTTCGCCGGTGCGGAGGCCCGCCAGGTGTGGCGGCAGGCGAGCGAGCTCGGGCTGTCGATGTGCCTGCACATCTACCGCTGGAACCGCGACGAGAGCCTGCGGGCGCTCGCCGCGGTTACCCGCGAGTTCCCCGGCACGCCGGTGGTCCTCGATCACATCGCGAGCGTCGAGACGGACCGCGCCGCCCCCTACCCGGGGGCCGACGGGCTGCTCGCGCTGGCCGACCTGCCGCAGGTCCTGGTCAAGGTGACGACGCTCAACTTCGCCCGGATCATCGCGGCGGGCGCCAAGCCGTCGGTGGTGGTCGAGTGGCTGGTGTCCCGGTTCGGCGCCGAGCGGGTGCTGTGGGGGTCGGACGTCACCCAGACCCCCGGCGCGTACGCGGACATGGTCCGGATCGCCCGCGAGTCGGTCTCCGGCCTGTCCGACCGGGACGCCGCCCAGGTCCTCGGCGGAACGGCCGCCGCGCTCTACCGCATCACGACACCGTGACAGGCACCAGGACAGGCACCGTGACAGGCACCGTGACAGGCACTGTGACAGGCGATCTGTCGGGCGGGGTGCCGCTCGTGGACACGCATGTGCACCTGTTCACCCGCGCGCTGCCTCTCGCGGCGCGGGCGTGGACCCGGCCCGAGGGCGAGCTGACGGCGGAGACGTTCCTGTCGATGATGGACGAGCACGGCGTCGACTACGGCGTGCTCTCCGCGATGAGCCTGCTCGGCGACCTGAACGACTACACGATCGACGCGCTGCGCAGGCACGAGCGGCTGCGCGGGACCGTCATCGTCGAGCCCACCACCGATCGGTACGTCCTGGAACGGATGAAGGCGGACGGCGTGGTGGGCGTCCGGTTCCAGTGGCGGCGGCTCGCCGACCTGCCGGACCTCACCGACCCGGCGTACCGGCGGCTGCTGTTCCGGGTCGCGGACCTCGACTGGCACGTCGAGCTGAACATCGAGGGCGACCGGTTGCCGCCGGTGCTCGACCGGCTGACCGCCTCCGGGGTGAAGGTCGTCGTCGACCACTTCGGCGATCCGGACCGGGCCGCCGGTTACACCGGAGCCGGTGGCGCGGCGCTGCTGCGGGCCCTCGACACCGGCAGGGTGTGGGTGAAGCTGTCCGCGGGCTACCGCTTCGACATCAGCCCGGACACCCTGGCGGGCCACGCGGCGACGCTGCTCGGGGCAGCCGGCCCGGAGCACGTCTTCTGGGGCAGCGACGCCCCGTTCGTCGGCGCGCGCCGCCCGGTCACCTACCGCGACGCCGTCGGCTCCTTCGCCCACCTGGTGCCCGACCCCGCCCTGCGCCGCCGGATCTCACTGGCCGCGCACGCGTTCTACTTCGGCTGACCACCAGGTCTCCTACGGCACCCGCGCCGAACGGGCCGAGCCGCCCCAGCACCGGCTGGGGCGGCTCTCGCCGGTCACTTCGGGGGCGGGGTGTGGCTCTGCAGATGCTCCGAGAACCCGGCGAAGTCGGCGGCGAGTTGCTCCGCGCTCCACCCACCGTCGCGATGCGTGACGAACGCCTCCTTGGGATGCGCCCAGATCGCGAACCGGTCGCCACCGAACCCGATGTACTGCCCGGTGACGCCGGCCGACTCGTCCGAGGCCAGGTAGACGACGAGCGGCGCCACGTCCTCGACCTTGCCGATGCCGCGCCGGCGCAGGTCGGCCGGGACCGGCCCGCCGGCCTCGACCGCGGCGACGACCTCGGTCAGCGCCGGGATGGTCGCGGCCATCCTGGTCAGCGCGGTGGGCACGATCGCGTTCACGGTCACGCCCAGCTTCGCCGTCTCGATCGACCACACCCGCACCATGCTGATGATGGCCGCCTTGGACGCGGCGTACGCCGTCTGCCCGAAGCTGCCGTACTGACCGGCCGGTGAGCCGACCAGGATCAGCCGGCCACCGCCGCCCTGCTCCCGGAACTGGCGCACCGCGGCGCGACCGCAGGTGAAGGTGCCACGTACGTGGCTGTCCACCACGAGGTCGAACTCCTCGTCCGTGACCTTGGCCAGGGTCCGGTCACGCAGCGCGCCGGCGTTCGTGCACATCACGTCCAGGCGGCCGAACTCGGAGACCGCCCGCCGCACCAGCGCGTCGGCCGACTCCGTGGCACCGACCGCGCACACCTCGGCGACGGCACGACCTCCGGCCGCGGTGATCGCCTCGACGGTCTCCTTGGCGACATCGGCGTCGATGTCGTTGACCACCACGGCGGCACCGGCCGCGCCCAGCGCCTCGGCGTACGCGCGGCCGAGGCCACGCCCTGATCCGGTGACGATGGCCACCTTGTCGTTGAGCCGCATGGGCTTCCTTTCTCCGTTATCCGCTGATCTTCACCGTGTTGAAGTGGTAGTCACCGATCACCGGCACGTCCAGGCCGGTGACGCCCTTACGGAAGGCACCCACGTAGGTCACGCCGCACACCGGGATCACCGGCGGTCCGGATTCCGTGACCTTCTTGATGATCTCCTGCATCGGGGCCGTACGCTCCGCGACGTCCTCGCTGGCCCGCGCCTTGGCCAGCAGCTCGCCGACCCCGTCGAGGGAGAAGCCGCCCGGGTTGTACGAGCCGCCCTTCATGTAGAAGTCCTTGACGAACTGGCTCGGGTCGGGCCGCCCGGACTGTACCAGCGCCACCGTGGCGGTGAACTTGCCGGTCCGGCGAGCGGTGATCATCTGCTGGAACTCCAGCACCTTGATCGTGGCCTTGATCCCGACCTGCTGCAGCTGGGCCTGCAGCGCCTGGGCCAGCACCTGGTACGACGTGTTGGGGCCGACCTCCAGCGTCAGCTCCATGCCGTTCGGCAGGCCGGCCTCGGCCAGGAGCTTCTTGGCCTTCTCCGGGTCGTAGTAGGAGGACACGTCGTTCAGTTCGGGCACGTTCGCCCAGAAGCCCTCCTGGAACGGCTGGACCAATCCGGCGCAGGAGTTCTCGTACAGGTTCTTGTTGATCGACTCGCGGTCGATGGCGTACATCAACGCCTGCCTGACCTTCGGGTCGTCGAGCTTTCCGGCGCCCGTGTTCAGCAGGATTCCGTTGAAGGTGGTGTTGGGGGCCTTGATCACGGTCATGCCGGCCGCCTCGGCCTCCTTGATCTGGCCCGGCGTGATCGAGGTGCCGTCGGCCTGCCCGGACACCACCGCCCGCAGCCGGGTCGACTCGTCGGAGTAGACCGTCATCTCCACGCCACCGATGGTCGTCTCAGCGGCGTTCCAGTAGCCCTCGAACTTCTTGAAGGCCACCTTTCCCACCTGCAGCGAGGCGAGCTCGAAGGCTCCGGTGCCGACCGGCTTGGACGGCAGGGTCGGGTCGTCGAGCGCGCCGGGCGCGACCACGATGCCGGCCTCACCGGCGAGCAGGTTGATCATGTAACCGGCAGGCTCGGAGAAGGTCAGTTTCACCTCGGTCGGGCCGACCACGTCGACCTTGTCGAGCACCGACAGCGACGACACGAGGGCGCCGCTCTTCTTGTACGCCTCCAGCGACGCCTTGACGGCCTCGGCGTTGAACTCCTCACCGTTGTGGAACTTCACCCCCTCGCGCAGCTTGAAGGTGATCACCTTGTTCTCGTCCGAGAACTCCCACTCGGTCGCCAGGCCTGGCTCGATCTCGCCTGCCGCGCTCCGGCCGACCAGGCTCTCGTAGACCACGTCGAGGAACACCGGGTCCAGCGGGGCGGCCTTACGGGGGTCGAAGGAGGTCGGGTTGCCCGGCACGGCCCAGCGCAGGACGGCCGCACCGTCGGGAGCGCCGGCAGCGCTCGACGACGGCTGGTCGGTCGTTCCGGCGCCACAGCCGGAGAGGGCGAGACCGGTGGCGAGGACCACACTGGCCGATTTGACTGCTGCTCGTTTCACGGCTTTTGCCTCCATATTTCAGAAGCGAGCTTGGCTGGTTTGACTGGCGACCCGCGGTGCTCCCCGGCTCCGTCGTCGACGTGCCGGCCCGTATCCGCGTGTCCCGTTGTTCTCGGCGACCTGTCTTCAGCCGTGACGCTGAACTCCGCCCCCACCAGGTCCTGGTCTTGAGCCGCGGGCTAGTCGGCCCACAAGCGGCTGCTGGCGATCGCGGCGCCTTCGGAGAGCGCGGCGAGCTTCGCCCACACGATCTCCTCGTGGCCCACGCGCGATCCGATTCCGCAGTCGGTCCCCGCCTGCAGGTTCTCCTTTCCCACCACGCCGGCGAAGTTCGCCAGCCGTTCGGCGATCAGCTCCGGATGCTCGACCAGGTCGGTGGCGTGGCTGACCACGCCGGGCACCAGGATCTTGCCCTCGGGCAGTTTCACGTCCTCCCACACCCGCCACTCGTGCGCGTGCCGGACATTTCCTGACTCGATGGCGTAAGCCTGTGTGTTGACCTTGATGAGCAGATCCGCGATGTGTTCGAGGCCGATGTCGTGCGTGTGCGGCCGGTGACCGCTGCCCCAGCAGGTGTGCATCCGGATCTGCTCGGCGGGCAGCCCGTCGATGCTGTGGTTGATCACCTCGACCGCGAACTCGAGGTAGCGGCGCAGGTCCTCGACCGTCCACGTGGGGTGGAACTGCCAGGTGGTCGCGAACTCGGGCTCGTCGATCTGCAGCACCAGTCCGGCGTCGGTGACCGCCCGGTACTCCTCGCGGAGCGCCTCGGCGACGGCGAACATGTACTCTTCCTCGCTCGCGTAGTGCTCGTTCCTCGCGCCCGCGCCCAGGCTGAGCGGCCCCAGCGCGGCGATGAAGCCGTCCACCTCCTTGCCGTCGACGGCCGTCCTCATCGCCGCGATGTCGGCGGCGATGGCGTCCTGGCCGATGTACGTGATCGGCGAGGTGCACACCCGGCCCGACGTCGGCATCTTCGGTACGGCGCCGGGGGTCGCGAAGCCGGGCCTGACCGGCCCACCGGCTCCCGACAGCCACAGGCCGGAGGCGTAGGTGCCCGGGAAGTCCGCCTTGTCGCGCGCGGCGACGTACTCGCGCTTCGGCGGGACGCTCGGGTCGATGGGCAGCGTCTCCCAGCCGGTCACCCGTGCGTGGATGTAGCCGCTGTAGCCGGCCATGTTCGCGGCCTTGACGTACTCGCCGTCGTTGACGGTGTCGATGCCGCACTCGATCTGACGGGCGACGACCTCGGCCACCGCGCCCGGCAGGCGCGCGTCGATGGCCTCCCGGTCGCCCTGGGCGATCAGCTCGTCCAGGTCCTTGGGACGCGGCAGGTTGCCGCCGTGCGAGGTGAGGATCCGGTTTTCGCGCCTCATGCGAGTCTCCTAGCCACGATGTCTTCTCCCGCGCCGACGCGCAGGAACTTCTGCAGTTGGTGCCGGGCGCTCGACTGCGCGACCCAGCCGGGTCTGATGGCGAAGCTGTACGTCACCTCCGCGACGTACAGGTCACCGTGGGAGTCCAGGGCGATCCCGTGCGGTGCGATGAAGTTGCCGACCGCCGTGCGATCCGTCGTGGAGTCCCCCCACCGCTCGACCACGCGGCCGTGCGGGTCCAGCACGGTCAGCCGGGCGGGCTGGTCCTGCTCCGCCTCGCCGTGCACGAAGGACCTCTTGCCCTCCGGCCGCCACAGCTCGACGACGTACACCGAGCCGTCCGGGGCGATGGTGAGGTCGCACGGGCGCCGGATGTCGGTCCACTCCTCGACGAAGCGGCCGTCCGGGGTGAAGATCTGGATCCGGTCGTTCTCCCGGTCGCCGACGAACACCCGCCCGTCCGCCGCGATGTCCAGGCAGTGCGGCAGGTGGAACTGCCCCGGGCCGGTGCCGGGCTCGCCCCAGGAGCCGATCAGGTCACCGGACGCGGTGAACCTGTGCACCCGGCTGTTCCCGTACCCGTCGGTCACGTAGAGGTCGCCGTCCGGGGCGACGGCCAGGTTGGTGGGCCGGTTGAACGGCCCGCCCGCGTACCGGACGCCCTCGACGCTGTGCACCCGCACCGGACGGCCGGAGACGAACCCGGTGTCCGACGCCACGCCGGCCGTGCCCAGCGTCATGAGCAGGTCGCCCTCGGGGGTGAACTTGCGGACCGTGTGGTCGCCCGCGTCGACGCAGTAGACGCCACCGTCCGGCCCGACGGTCAGCCCGTGCGGCGTGGTGAACAGGCCCTTCCCCCAACTGCGGACGAAGGTGCCGTCGCGCTCGTACACGATGACCTGGCCGTCGAAGCGGGTGAACAGGTAGACACGGTCGGCGGCGTCGACGTCCACCGCGGCCACGTCCGCGTGCTGGAGGTCGCCCGGCAGCCGCTCCCAGTCACCGTCGACCTCGAACCGGCGCCCGTGCCCGCGCATCACCGCCGTCATGACGCCGCCCCGGAACGCGGCGCCGGCAGCCAGCCCCACGGGTGCGTCCCCCAGCCGGGCGAGACCAGCGCGCCGGCCCGTACGGTCTGCACCGGCCGCAGGCCGAAGCCGCCGTGGAAGACCTCCTGCTTGGTGTCGACGAACTCGAAGTCGCCCTCGACCAGGTCGAGCACCGTCAGGTCGGCTTCCCGGCCGACCGCGATCGCACCGAGCTCATGCTCGGCGCGGATCGCCCGCGCCGCGTTCGCCGTGGTCATCCGGACCACCTCGGACAGGGTGTAGCCCACGGCCATGAACTTGGCCATGCACTCCAGCAGGGAGTGGAAGGTCTCGCCCGCCGCCGTCAGGTCACTGCTGATGGTGTCGGGGAGGAGACCGAGCGCGCGTTGCTCGCTCGCGACCCGGTAGCCGAAGTTCCCCCTGCCCAGCGCCGAGTCCAGGGTGATGCCGCGCTCGCGGGCGGCGAGCAGGGCGGGCATCATCCGGTCCGCCGCGTCCATCACGCCACCGTGGTTCGGCGTGCACAGATGGGTGAGGATGTCTCCCGCGTCGAGTTGTTCGATGGCGAAGCGGGTCGCCGGTTCGAGCAGGTGCGGATCGGGCCGCCGCCGCGCGGACAGGTCGCCGATGTGCACCATCAGCGGGACTCCGTGCTCCCTGGCCACCGCCTTGGCCGCGGACACGATGTCCTTGCCGTGCGTGGCGACCAGCGGTCCGACCAGCCGCAGCTTGATCCCCTGGACCAGCCCCGGGTTGGCGGCGACGCACTTGGCGATCGCGACCGGGTCGATCTCGGCCAGGTCGTTGACGTCGACCATGGTGGGCATGGTGTGCGCGTAGCTGCCGATGTTCAGGTACGGGATGACCCGCGTCCTGGCGTTCGGCTGGATGTAGGCGGAGAAGACGCCGATGTTGGCGACGCCGACGGATCCGGCGTCGACCAGCGTGGTGACTCCCGACCGCACGCCGATGTCGTCGGGGTCGCAGCCTTCCATGCCCACGCCGGGGGTGATCGCCCCGTGCGCGACGTGCGTGTGGATGTCGATCAGGCCGGGCACGACGTAGCGCCCGGAGCCACTCGCGTCGATCACCCGGCGGGCCGAGTCCGCCGGGATGTCCTTGCCCACCGCCGTGACCCGGCCGCCGGTCACGGCGATGTCCATGACGCCGTCGAGCCCCTGCCCTGGGTCCAGGACCCGGCCGCCCTTGATCAACAGGTCGCACCGGGTGGCCTGGTCGTCGCTCATCAGTCCTCCTGTCAGTGCCGCGGATCGCGGCGCGTCCCGCTCAGCGGGCCGGGGATGTGCTGTTGGCTTGCTCGTCGCGGTGGGAAACGGGCACGGTGGGAAACGGGCACGGTGGGAAATGGGCGCGGTGGGGAAGGGGCTGGGGTCGGAGACGGCTCGGGGTCAGAAGTGGTCCCAGCCCGCGGGCAACGCGGACATCTGCACGGCCCAGGCCTGTTCGAGCGTCTCGGCCGAGCCGGCGAGCCCGATCCGGTCCAGCACCTCGTACGCGTCCGCGCCGGGCCGGCGTACCGGATGGCCCAGGCGCGGCGGGTTGCCGTGCACCCGGATGGCGATGCCCGGCATCACCACCTCGCCGACCTCCTCGGAGATCTGGGTGACGGTGAGCCCTTTGGACCGGGCCCACGGGTCGGTCATCAGCTCCGCCAGGGTCGTGACCGGATGCGCGCCCAGCCCCGCCTCGGTGAGGCGGTCGGTCCACTCGCGGGCGGTGGCGGTGCGGAAGGCGGTCTCCAGGGCCGCTGCCACCGCGTCGTCGTCGGACCCGTCGAGGCCGGACAGCGCCTGCTCCAGGCCGGTGACCTCACGGAGCACCGGCAGGGACCGCCGGGCCGCCCCGAGGAAGAACCACCGATCGGCCGCCTGGTAGAACCGGTGCCACGGGCCCACTCCCAGAGCCGACGGCCCCCTCGGCTCAGCCGTGGGAACGTTCCCACCTGGCGTGACGGCCGGGAGCTCGCGTGCGGGGCGCACCGCGAAGCTCGCCTGCTGGTAGCCGCCCGTCTGGGTGAGTGAGGTGCGCACCTGCTGGCCGGCGCCGGTCAGCTCGCGATGGTAGATGCCCACCGCCGCGGCGAAGGCGGCCATGGCGCCGGTGCCGTAGTCCAGGAGGTTGTAGGGGCCCAGCACGGCCGGCCGGCCGTCGCCGCCCGCCCTGGTCATGATCCCGGTCGCCGCCTGGCCCTGGGTCTCGTACCCCCGGCGGCCCGCCCATGGCCCGCCGTAGCCGTAACAGCTGACGGAGACGTAGACGATGTCCGGGCGGCGGGCCCGGACGTGCTCGTAGCCCAGGCCGTAGCGTTCGGCGGTCCGCTCGGGGAAGTTGTGGGTCAGGACGTCCGCTTCGTCGATGAGCCGCCAGAGGATCTGCTGGCCCTGGCTCGACTTCACGTCCACGAGGATCGTCCGCTTACCGCGGTTGACGAACCCGTGCGCGCCGACGCGCCGCTGCGGCGAGTTGATCTTCACGACGTCGGCCCCGAACTCGACCAGGATCCGTCCCGCGCTCGGCCCGGCCAGGATCTGGGTGAGGTCGACGACCCGCCGCCCCGCGTAGGGCAGCGCGATCGGATCGGCCTCGACGCGCAGCGGGCGGGCGGGGGACGCGTCGGCGGGCGACCCGAGCTCAGCACTCGACAAGCCGGCCGGTGACGCGAGCTCGGCGAGGATCTCGGCACGGTCCGCGTCGGGCAGGTGCCGGGGCCTGCCGGGCAGCGCGGGGGTGGCGGACAGCCACACCGCCGAACCGGGCATCGCCGTCGCGCCCAGCTCCGGATCGTCGACCACGACGACCTGCCCGGAGGCGAGCGCGTGGTCGTTCTCCAGCCACTCGGCGAACGTCCGGACGGCGGCGAGCGGGACGCCCGCCACGCCGGCGAGCTCCGCCCACTCGCCCGCCGGGCGGGTAAGGAACAGCGCGGTGAGCCGGTCGTGCAGCAGCCGGCGCAGCTCCGGGTCGCGATCCAGCCGGGCGCGGTCGGTCAGACCCTCGCCCACCCAGGCGGTCACCCCGGCCGCGTCCAGGAACCAGGCGAGGAAGCGGGGCGTCGCGCCGATCGGGTTGAACTGCACGTACCTGCCGTCCGAGCAGCGGTACGTGCCGCTGCCGTTGGAGCTGATCGCCCGCTCCGGCGGCAGCCCCTGCGCGACCGGGTAGGCGCCGCTCCCCCCGATGGCCTCGAACATCGCGTCGAACAGCGGGACCTCGACCCGGTCGCCACGCCCGGTCCGCTGCCGGGCGGTCAGGCTCGCCACGATCGCGAAGGCGCCGCAGAACGCCGCGAAGTTGGACGCGACGGGAATCGCGGTGTAGGTCGGCCGGGTGTCGTCCCAGCCGTCCGGCGCGTGACCGGCCCGGATCCGGCAGTTGCCGGTGGCGGCCGCGATGACGCCCTCCCAGCCGGGGACCCCGGCGCGCGGATCGTCGGCCGCGAAGCCCGGCAGCGAGCAGTAGACGAGCCGCGGGTTGGCGGCGCGCAGCTCCTCCCAGCCGAGCCCGAGCCGGTCCATCACCCCTGGCCGGAAGTTCTCGATGAGGACGTCGGCCCGCTGGACGAGGTCGCGGGCGACGCTCAGGTCCGCCGCGTCCTTCAGGTCGAGGCTGATGCGCCGCTTGCCCCGGTTGAAGAACGCGTCGTGGGCCGGGGGTGTGACGCCAGGACGGTCGACGTGCACCACGTCGGCTCCCTGGTCGGCGAGCATGACCGCGGCCAGCGGCCCGGCGACGTGGTGACCGAAGTCGACGACGCGGATCCCTCGGAGAGCTCCCGGCCGTTGCTCAGGGGTGCTCATCGCGATGTCTCCTGGGGCTCGTTGACCGGCGCGTCGTCCGGCTGGTGCAGGACACAGGCCACGCTGTGCTGGACGCCGATCCGCAGTAGCGGCGGGTCCTGGTGCGCGCACTCGTCCTGGGCGACCGGGCAGCGGGTGCGGAAGCGGCAGCCCGACGGGGGGTTCGCCGGATCGGGCAGCTCGCCGCTGAGCACGGTGCGGCGGCGCGAGCGCTGCACCTCCGGGTCGGGCACGGGCACCGCCGACAGCAGCGCCTTGGTGTACGGGTGCCGCGGGTCGGTCGCGATCTGCTCCGCGGTGCCCTCCTCGACGATCCGGCCCAGGTACATCACCGCGATCCGGTGCGACAGGTGCCTGACCGTGGCGAAGTCGTGGGACACGAGGACCATCGCCTGCCCGGTGTCCTGCTGGATCGACAGCAGCAGGTTGAGGATCTCCGAGCGGGTGGACAGGTCCAGCGCGGAGGTCGGCTCGTCGGCGACGAGGACGCTCGGCGAGAGCGCCAGCGCGCGGGCGATGCAGACCCGCTGCCGCTGCCCACCGGACAGCTCGTCCGGATACCTGTCGACGAACGCCGGATCCAGGGTGACCCGGCCGAGCAGCTGGGCGGCGCGCTCACGCATCTCACCCCGGCCGATCTTGCCGTGGACCAGGAGGGGCTCGGCGATGGCGTGGCCGATCGTCTTGGTCGGGTCGAGCGCGCCGTACGGATCCTGGAAGATCACCTGGAGCCGGCTGCGCATCTCCTTGAGCTCGCTGCCGCGCGCCCTGCTGACGTCCTTGCCCTCCACCTCGACCGTGCCCTGGTCGGGCTTGAGCAGCCGGGCCATCAGCCGGCCCACCGTCGTCTTGCCCGATCCGGACTCGCCCACGATGCCGACCGTGGTGCCGGCCCGTACCTCCAGGTCGACTCCGTCGACGGCGCGGACGCTCTCCAGCGTCCGGCCCAGCATGCTGCGGCGCAGCGGGAACGACTTGGTCAGGCCGCGCACGCGCAAGACCACATGATCCTCAGCCACGGACGGTCCCCTTCAGAATCAGGTCGCCGGAGGCGACGCGCCCGCACCGGGTGCGGCGATCGTCGCCGATGGTCGTGTCGGCCTGTGGTCGCCGGCAGACGTCGTCGACGCTGTGCCCGCAGCGGGGCTCGAACCGGCAGCCGCCGGGGAACTGCCCCGCGGACGGGACCCTGCCCGGGATGACCGTCAGGCTGGTCCTGGCCCGGCCCGCCTGCGGCACGGCGGCGAGCAGCGCGCTGGAGTACGGGTGCCGCGGCTCGTAGAAGAGCCGGTCGACGGGGGTCCGCTCGGCGATGTGACCGGCGTACATGACGACCACGTCGTCGCAGAAGTCCGCGACCACGCCGAGATCGTGGGTGACCAGCAGGACGGCCAGATCGAGGTCCCGTCGCAGATCGCGCAGCAGCTCCAGGATCTCGGCCTGGATGGTGACATCCAGGGCGGTGGTCGGCTCGTCGGCGATCAGCAGCTTCGGGTCGCAGGCGATGGCGGCCGCGATCATGACGCGTTGCTGCATGCCGCCGCTCATCTCGTGCGGGTAGGACCCGAGCCTGCGTTCGGCGTTCGGGATGCCGACCCGGCTCAGCAGCTTTCCCGCCTGCTTGAGCGCCACCGACCGCCGCTCGCCCAGGTGCAGCCGGCGCACCTCGGCGATCTGGTCGCCGACGGTCATCGTCGGGTTGAGGCTGCTCATCGGCTCCTGGAACACCATGCCGACCGGCCCGCCCCGGATCCGGCGGAGCTCCCGCCGGCTGCAGGTGAGCAGGTCGACCCCGTCGAAGCGGATCGAGCCCGCCGAGACCCGGACGGCCGCGGGCAGCAGGCCCAGGATCGCCATGGAGGTCAGCGACTTGCCGCAGCCGGACTCGCCGATCAGCGCGACCGCCTGCCCCTTGCGCACCTCGAAGGTGACGTCCTCGACCAGTCCGGGCTGCCCGACACCGCCGGGCAGATCGATGGTGAGGCCCTCGACGGACAGCAACGGCTCGGCGGCGTCGCTTCGCTGTCCCGGTCCTGCTGTCATGTCCGCCTCCTGAGTCCGACGGCGTCACGGATCGAGTCACCGATCGTGTTGAACGCGAGCACGGTCAGCACCATCGCGATTCCGGACGGCACCACCGAGAAGGGCGAGTGGAACTGGTTGGTGTACGCGGCTTTGAGCATCGAGCCCCAGCTGGCGTCGGGTGGCTGGACGCCCAGGCCGATGAAGCTCAGGCTCGCCTCGGCCAGGAGCGCGACACCCATCAGGATCGTGACCTGGACCAGCAGCGGAGCGGCGATGTTGGGCAGGATGTGCACCCACAGGGTGCGCCGGGTGGACGAGCCGATGGCCACCGCCGAGTCGACGAAGGTCTCCTCCGCGACGGCCAGCGTCGCGCCGCGTACGACTCTGAACAGGCCGGGCGCGAAGATGATGCCGACCGCGAGCATGGCGTTGACCAGCCCCGGGCCGAGCACCGCGACGATGGCCAGCGCCCCGACCAGCGCCGGGAGGCTGAGGATCGTGTCGGCCAGCCGGCCCGCGACGGCGTCGACGACACCGCGGCGCAGGCCGGCCCACAGCCCGAGCGGCAGGCCGATGAGCAGCGCCACGCCCACCGAGATGAGCGGGGCGATGACGGCGATGCGCGAGGCCTGGATGATCCGGCTCGCGACGTCGCGCCCGAACTCGTCGGTGCCGAGCAGATGCGTCCAGCTGAGCTCGGCGAACCTGTTGCCGAGGTTCTGCGCCTCCGGGTCGTGCGGGGAGACGAGCGGGCCGGCGATCGCCAGGAAGACGAGGAGGGCGATGAAGGCGACGGCGGTGGCGCTGGCCGGCCGGCGCAGGATCGTCAGGACAACGTGACGCGCGGGGCGCGAGCTCTTGACGGCGGCGGTGGGGGGCGTGGTCGTCGTGGTGGTCATGCCGTACGCACCTTCGGGTTGATCCAGCCGTAGGCCAGGTCCACGATGAGGTTGATCGCCACCACGATGACGGCGCTGAACAGGACGTAGCCCTGGATCATCGGGTAGTTCCGTTGCAGCACCGAGTTGATGGCCAGGGAGCCGAGGCCGGAGATGCCGAACACGGCCTCCACCACGATGACCCCCCCGAGCAGTCGTCCGGCCTGCAGGCCGAGTACTGTCACGACAGGGATGGCCGCGTTGCGCAGGATGTGCCTGCGGACCAGCCAGGCTCCCGACGCGCCCCGTGCCCGTGCCGTGCGCACGTACGGGCGGGTGAGCACGTCGGCGACGCAGCCCCGGGTGTGTCTGGCGAGCTCCGCCGAGGTGGCCAGGCCGAGTGACGTGGCCGGGAGGATCACGTGGGAGAGCCACACCCCGAATCCCTCCCTGATGTCGACGTATCCGGTCGCCGGTAGCCAGGGGTTGGCCAGGGCGAACAGCGATACGAGCACCATCGCGAGCCAGAAGCTGGGCATCGCGATGCCGAGCGTGGCCAGGGCCGACACGGCCCGGTCGATCCAGCTGCCCTGGGTCAGGCCCGCGACGATCCCGGCCGTCACGCCGACCACGACCGCGACCCCGATCGCCATCAGGGTGATGATCACGGTCGGGGGCGCCGCCTCGAGGATCGTCGAGGAGACCGACCGGTTGGTGAACAGCGAGTCACCGAGATCTCCCTGCAGCACGCCGGAGAACCAGCTGACGTACTGCTCCAGGACGGGCTTGTCCAGGCCGAGCTCGGCGCGGATCCTGGCCACTTCGGCCACAGTGGCGTTCTCACCTGCGATCACCTCGGCCACATCGCCGGGAATCAGCTGCACCAGCAAGAAGGTGAGTATCGAAACAAGCCACAAGACCAGCAGACCGCCGCCGAGCCGGCGCATTACCATGCCTGCGCTCACCGCCACCTCCGTCCAGCACTGCGCGGAACGAAGACTGTGTCGGAGCCGGGCGAGACACTCGCCGGCTCCGTCCGTGTCACATCGATCCACCGCGCCGTTGTCCGATAATGGGACAAAATGTGCAATAGTTGTAAACGCAATGCTGCCCTGCGGCTACGTGGGCGTCAAGAGGGAGCCGTTGCGTAAATGGGCGGTTTCGGGATCGTTACCGGACACCCGTCGCAAGGCGGTGACCACCCGAAATGCCGTCACGGTCAGACGGCGGCGGGCACAGGTCAGTTACCACGTATAGCCGACAGGACGAGGTAGCACTGTGGGCCACAGCACAGCATGGGGACGTACTCTTTGTCGTCACACACATGGCAACCCCGGCGTTCGACCTTAGGATTCGCTCATGGCCGCAGAGTCACAGTTCACCGGCCTGACCAGTGTCACCAGCGGCTCTACCGAAATCACCCAGGAAAACCGGAACCTCCGCGACCTGGTGGAGATCTACCGCCACCTGTCCGGCCTGGCTCTCCAGGACGCCGACATCGGCACGGTCGCCCATCTCGTCGCCCACCGGACAGACGTGACGGTGGCCGTCATCAGCCAGAAAATGGGCATCCTCGCCGCGGCCTCGCCCGGCGAGAGCTACGAAAGCGCCATCCAGTACGTCCACGACCATCTGATCCACCCCCGGCTGGCGCACATGCTCGCCAACGCCGGCAAGTCCCGCCACCCGCTCCGGCTGCCGGACCCGGCGCGCGGCCGGGCCCGCATCGTGGCCCCGATCCTTGTCGGCGACACCGTGCCCGCCTATCTCGTCTCGCTCGTCGCGGCGGCCCCGGACCAGGGCGAGGACATCGACCTGCTGATCGCCGAGCATGCCGCGACGATCTGCGGGGTGATCCTGGCCCGCGAGCGCGTCATCTTCTCAGCGGCCAGCCAGGTGCGTGACGACCTCGTCGAAGGGCTGCTGTCCGGGTCGGGCCGGGACAACGACGAGGTCGTCCGCTGGGCGCAGCATCTCGGCTACGACACCGAGCGCGACCACCGCGTCCTGTCGATCATCCTCGAACCGCCCGCGGGCGACACCCAGCGCAGCGCCCTGGTCGCCGAACGCGCCGCGGGCGCGACGGCGCGCCTGTTCATCGCCCAGTCCCCGGACGCGATCACCTCCGTGCGCACGGACGAGGTGGTCGTGGTGCTGACCGAGAGCACCACGACGGGCTCGACCACGGGCTCGTTCACCAGGGCCGAGCAGCTCGGCACCCTGTGCGTGCAACGCCTCGGGGCGCTCTTCCCCGATGTCGGCGTGTCCATCGGCGTCGGCGGCGCGTTCCGCGAACCGGCGCACATCGCCCGCTCGTACGAGGAGGCGCGGCGGACCACCGAGGTGATCCGGCGGCTCGGCCAGCGCGGCGCCGTGGTCGCCTTCGACAAGCTGGGCATCAGCCGCCTGCTGCTCCAGGTGCCCGACATCGAGACGCTGCGCGAGTTCGCCACGGACATCCTCGGCGAGGTGCTGCGCCACGAGAGGAAGCACCACTCGGAGTTCATCGCCACGCTGATGTGCTACTTCCGGGAGAACAACAGCCCGCAACGGGCGTCGAAGCTGCTGCACGTGCATCCCAACACGGTCACCTACCGGATCCACCGGATCGAGGAGATCACCGGCCTGGACCTGAACACCTATCGCGACCGCCTCGCCGCGCAGGTGGCTCTGGAGATCATCGACGCCCTCGACGTCAGCGCTTGACCTCGGGGGAAGGATCGCCCGCCGTCACGACGGCGGCGGCGGAGTAGACGATGCCGGCGCCGGTCGACGAGTCTATGTAACGCGGGATCCAGCTCTCCTCGTCGTCGACCGGGGTCGCACCCCACCCGTAACAGACGTTGAAGCCGGTCGGGGTGTGGACCCGGAACAGGAACATGTTGTCCGACAGCCGGCGTCCGGGGCTGACGAAGGCGTCCATCTCGCTCCTGGCCAGGTCCCAGGCGATCTCCACCTCCTCCAGCGTCGTCGCCTCGATCATCAGGTGTTCGAGCCGGAGGGCGTCGCCCCCTTCGAGCAGGGCGATGCTGTGGTGGCGAGGATTGCACCGGAGGAACCACATCTCGCCGAGGTGCGCGCCGAGGTTGATCGCGTCGGACACCTTCATGCCCATCACGCCGGCGTAGAAGTCGAGCCCCCGCTGGAGGTCCGGCAGCCGCAGCACGACGAAGCCGAGGCCGAGCGCCCCGGTGACCGTCCGCGACGTCGGCCGCCGGCCCTGGTAGGAGCCCGCCGTCTCCTCCTGGCCGACGAAGAACTCGTGCCGCAGGCCGAAGGGGTCGTCGAAGAAGATGAGCCGCTCGACGGAGCGCTCGGCCGCCAACTGGGCCGAGCCCGCCGTCACCTCGAACCCGGCGGCGGTCAGGTGGGCCGCGACGCCCTCCAGTGACTCCTCGGCACCGATCTCCCAGCCGAGGTAGAGCAGCCGGTCGGAGTCGCCCGGGTGGATCGCGAGGCGGTGGGACCGGTCGCACCAGCGCACCCGGACCGTGCCGTCCGGCAGCCGGTAGGTCTCGAAGCCGAAGACGCGCGGGCCGAAGCCCAGCCAATCCTCCCCCGACGCGGACCGCACGCCGATGTATCCGATGCTTCGCATGCCGCATCTCCTCGCACTTCGCGGCGCACAGGGTGCGCCACGACAAGAATACGCGGCCGGGGAAACACGGCACCGCCGCTCAGGTCAGGGCGGCGCGCAGCACCGGCTCGATGTCCGCCGCCGCCTCCTCCCCGTAGGCCGCGCGCAGCCGGGCCACGTCGGTGTCGGCGTCGATGACCCACTCCTGGGCGCCGTTCGTCTCCAGCACCAGCGTGGCGACGAGCGCGCCGAGCTGGGCGGCCCGCTCCAGCCCCAGCCCCCCGTTCCCACCGGCCAGGAATCCGGCCCGGAACCCGTCCCCGACGCCGGTCGGGTCGGCGATCGTCCGGGCCGGCACCACCCCGACGTGCAGCGCGGTGCCGTCGCGGCCGACGATGTCGACGCCTCGGTCGGACAGGGTGGTCACCCGCAGGCCGACCCGGCCGGTGATCTCGTCGGCGTCCCAGCCGGTCTTGCGGATCAGCAGTTCCAGCTCGTACTCGTTGGTGAACAGGTAGCGGGCGCCGTCGACCAGGGCCCGGCACTGGTCGCCGTCGAGGCGGGGCAGCTGCTGTGACGGGTCCGCGGCGAACGGCACGCCCAGCGACCTGACCTCCTCGGTCTGCGCCACCATCGCGTCCGGATCGCTCGCGCCGACCAGCACCAGGTCGATGCCGTACCGCTCCACGATCGGGGCGAGTGCGATGTTCTTCGTCTCCGTCATCGCCCCTGGGTAGAAGGACGCGAGCTGGCACTGGTCGTCATCGGTCGTGCAGGTGAAGCGCGGGGTGTGGGCCGACTCCACGGTGAGGACCCCGCCGCAGTCGACGCCGTGCCGTTCGAGGATCGCCCGGTAGTCGGCGAAGTCGGCGCCGACGGCTCCCACGAGCACCGGGCGTTGTCCCAGGACTCCCATGCCGAAGGCGATGTTCGCGCCGACGCCGCCCCGGTGGACGACGAGATCGTCGACCAGGAAGCTCAGTGACACCCGGTTGAGCCGGTCGGCCACGAGATGGTCCGCGAAGCGGCCCGGAAAGTGCATCAGGTGGTCGGTGGCGATCGATCCGATCACCGCGGTCGTCCCTGCGGGCACGGTTACTCCTCAGTGGATGTGGTCAGAAGATGATCGTGGTGCGGCCGTTCACCAGGACGCGGTCCTCGCAGTGCCAGGCCACGGCTCGCGCCAGCACGGTCCGCTCGATGTCCGCGCCGCGCCGCGTCAGCTCGCGCACGCTCGCGCGGTGCGACACCCGGACGACGTCCTGCTCGATGATCGGTCCCTCGTCGAGCTCCTCGGTGGCGTAGTGCGCGCTCGCCCCGATGAGCTTCACGCCGCGCTCCTTCGCCTGCTCGTACGGCCCGGCGCCGACGAACGCGGGCAGGAAGGAATGGTGGATGTTGATCACCGGTACGCCGATCCGGTCCAGGAAGTCGCCCGAGAGGACCTGCATGTAGCGGGCCAGGACGAGCAGGTCGACCCGGCCCCGCAGGAGGTCGAGCTGGCGCCGCTCGGCCTCCGGTTTGGTCGCCCTGGTCACCGGGACGTGCTCGAACGGCACCCCGAACGCGGCCACCTCGTCGGCGAGGTCCGGATGGTTGGAGACCACCTGGCACACCTCGATGGGCAACTCACCCCGGCGGGCCCGCCACAGCAGATCCAGCAGGCAGTGGTCGTACCGTGACACGAAGAGCGCCACCCGGGTCGGCGCGGAGGCGGCGCGGAAGCGGAAGTCCGCGCCGAGGCGGACCGCGACCTCCTCCCGGAACTCGCGCTCCAGCCGGGGCAGCTCCTTGTCCAGTCCGGGCAGGTGGAACACGACGCGCAGGAAGAACCGGCCGCCGGCGGGCCCGGTGGAGTCCTGGTCGGACTGCACGATGTTGGCTCCACGCCGATACAGGAACGACGAGACGCAGGCGACGATGCCCGGCCGGTCGGTGCAGGACACGACCAGCCGGCCGACGTCGGGGGCCGTTCCGGTCACAGCGTGGCGGGGACGGCGTCGGCGGACAGCGCTGCCGCCCGGCGGAGCACGTCGGCCCGATCGGTCCGCTCCCACGGCAGGTCGAGGTCCGTACGCCCGAAGTGTCCATAGGCGGCGGTCTGGCTGTAGATGGGGCTGTGCAGTCCGAGATACTTGCGGAACGCGGCGGGGCGCAGGTCGAAGTGCTCGGCCACCAGCGACCGGATCAGCGACCGGCTCACCCGCTCGGTGCCGAACGTCTCGACCAGCACCGAGACCGGCCTGGCCACCCCGATGGCGTACGCGACCTGCACCTCCACCCGGCGGGCGAGGCCGGCGGCGACCACGTTCTTGGCGACGTGACGCGCCGCGTAGGCGGCGGACCTGTCGACCTTGGAGGGGTCCTTGCCGGAGAAGGCGCCGCCGCCGTGCCGGGCGAATCCGCCGTAGGTGTCCACGATGATCTTGCGTCCGGTGAGTCCGGCGTCACCCACCGGGCCGCCGATCACGAACCTGCCGGTGGGATTGACCAGCAGGCTGCGGTGCAGCGCGCCGGCGTCGTACAGCTCGGCCGGCAGCTCCGGGACGACGACGTGCCGCCAGAGGTCCTCGCGGATCCGCTCCAGCGTCGCCTCCTCGGCGTGCTGGGTCGAGATCAGCACCTGCTCCACGGCGACCGGGACGTCACCCTGGTAGCGCACCGACACCTGGGTCTTGCCGTCCGGGCGCAGGTAGCCGAGCGTCCCGTCCTTGCGCACGGCGGCGAGCCTGCGGGACAGGCGGTGCGCCAGCGCGATCGGCATCGGCATGAGCTCGGGCGTCTCGTCGGTGGCGTAGCCGAACATCATGCCCTGGTCACCGGCCCCGGCGCGGTCGAACTCGTCGCCCGAGCGGTCGCTGCGATGCTCGTGCGCCAGGTCGACGCCCCGCGCGATGTCGGGCGACTGCTTGTCGAGCGCCACGAGGACGGCACACGAGTGTCCGTCGAAGCCGTAGGCGCCGTCGTCGTAGCCGATCCTGTTGACGGTGTCCCGGACGATCTGCGTGTAGTCGAGCAGCTTCGGCGTGGTGATCTCCCCTGCCAGGACGACCATGCCGGTGGTGATCAGCGTCTCGCAGGCGACCCGGGAGTAGGGATCGAGGGTCAGGGCCGCGTCCAGCACGGCGTCCGAGATCGCGTCGGCGATCTTGTCGGGGTGGCCCTCGGTCACGGACTCGGAGGTGAACACGTAGTCGTCGTCGGTCATTGCGCAGGCTCCTCGTGCGATGGGTTGAGCGGGTTCAGGGGGCGGGCGCCGGTCAGCTCGGACCGCACGGCGGCGGCTCCGGCGACCATGGCCGCGAGCTTGGCCCTGGCGACGGGCGCGGAGAGGTTGCGCAGCCCGCAGTCGGGGTTGATGACCAGCCGTTCGGCCGGGACGAGGCCGAGCGCGCTGCGGATCCTGGCCGCGACCGCCTCGGGGGTCTCCACGTCGGAGGACTTGACGTCGATGACGCCGAGCCCGATCGTGCGGTCCCAGCCGAACTTGTCGATCACCGGCAGATCCGCGTAGCCCTTGCGCGCGAACTCCAGGACCAGCTGGTCCACCTCGGCGTCGAGCACGGCGGGGAACAGGAAGTCGTAGTGCCCCTCCCACGAGGGGCGCGCGTAGCGGTTGCCGTAACAGACGTGCAGCGCCCAGGTGACGTCGACGCCCTCGGTGACGATGTTGACGGCCTTGATCGCCGTCTCCACCTCGCCGGGGTAGCCGGCCAGGAAGGGCTCGTCGATCTGCAGCAGCCGCGCACCGCGCGCGGCCAGGGCGCGCGCCTCGGCGTTGAGCACGCGCGCGATGGCCAGCACGAGCTCGGCGGGGTCGTCGTACGCCTCGTTCCGCACCCGCCGCGACAGCGAGAACGGCCCGGTGAAGGAGAACTTGACCGGGCCCGAGGTCTGCTCGGCGGTGAAGGAGAAGTCGTCGGCCAGCATCAGCGGCGCCGTGTCCGTGACCGGCAGCCGTTCGGCGACCCTGGCGTCGTAGTAGTCGAAGTAGAAGTCCTTCGACGTCTGCGGGATGTCGATGCCCGGCATCCTGGCGAGGAAGTAGTCGATGTCGTTGTCGCGGCGCAGCTCGCCGTCGGACACGATGTCGATGCCGGCCAGCTCCTGGTCCCGGAGCGCCGCCTTGATCGCCATGTCGTGCAGGTCCCGGAGCTGCGCGTAGCTCATCCGGCCGCGGTAGTAGTCGGTCTTCAATCGTTCCATCCACTCAGGGACGGGGTAGGAGCCGACGACGCTGGTGGGGAGCAGCGGCAGCCCGCTCATCAGGTCGGACATCAGTCCCTCACCTGCGCCGTCATCGTGATGATGTTCCCGCCCACCCGGTGGGCGAAGGGCGCGTAGTGCACGTCGAAGCCGTTGCGCCGGCCCACGTGCGCCAGCAGCGGTCCGTTCACCCAGTTGACGACGGACCCCTCGTACTTGCCGGGGCCCCGGAAGTTGGTCCGGTACGCCTGCACATCGGTGACGAACAGGTCATGGCAGACGAGCCTGCCGAACGGATGCAGCAGTCTCAGGCTGTCGGCGAAGCTCGCCACCGCCCCGTTGTTGACGTGCATGCGGATGTCGGCGCCGGATTCGAGCAGCGGCCGCAGCAGCTCCCCGCTCATCTCCGGTGCGAGGGCGTAGAGGTCGAGCCCGGCCAGCGGGACGTACCTCTCCTCCAGCCTGACCAGGTCCCACACCGCCCGCCAGAAGGCGACGGCGGCGTCCACGTCGGCGAACCGGGCCGGATCAGCCTCGGCCAGCAGCCCCGGCCCGAGCCGCAGCAGCTTGTGCACCAGAGCCGGCAGCTCGGCCACCGTGACCCCTGCCGACTCGGCGAGCCCGGCCACCCCGGCGTCGTCGAGGTAGGCGCGGACCTGCACGCAGTAGGTCCGCCCGCCCAGCTGGGCGACCTCGTCGGTCGGCAGGTTGTCGTAGACGTTGGAGACGTAGACGAGGAAGACCTTGTACTTCAGGAAGCCGAGCGAGGTGCACGGCGCCGTGGCGTCCAGCGCGAACGAGCTGATCCGCGCCCGGTGCTCGCCCACCGCCTCGCGGGCCAGGTCGAGCACATGCTGGGAGTAGTCGCACATCATGTAGTGCAGGCGCCGGTAGTAGTCGCGCCCGTGCTCGGCGTCGAGGGCGCGGAACTCGTCCAGGAAGACCTTCGCCTGGCTGCCGTTGCCCACCCCGAGCTCGACGACGTAGAGCTCCTCGGGCAGGGCGTCGCCGTCGGCCAGCGCGTCCCAGACCTCGAAGAGGTCACGGATCACGTCCCGCGCGGCGTCGTGGTTGTGCGCGTCGCTCTCCCCGCCCGGCAGCGCCTGCTCGTATCCCCGGCCGGTGGACTTCTCCCAGAGGTCCAGGTCCTTCCAGTAGCGGGCGTTGAACTCCCAGACGCAGCTGCCGCTGCCCGGCCCCCAGTCCTCCAGCGGGACCCGGCCGCTCTCCCGCTCCCGCCGCAGGGCGGCGGTGACCTCCTCAAGGGACATGCCGGCACTGCGTCGTACGTCGACCGCGATCTCGATGGCGTCGTCCCGGACGCCCAGGGGCACGATGGCGGGGCCGGGTCCCGCGCTCAGTTGCGGGCACAGCAGGATCGGCCTGACGTCGACCACCTCGCGGAAGTTCGACTTGTACTGGACCCAGTCGCACACGAGCCGGACCTTGCCGAGGTCCGTGGAGACCTCCCGCAACGCCTCGACGACGGGCGCGAGCGAGGTCATGAGGTCCAGGGGACTCGTACCGCTGAGTTTGGCGTGGGGCCGGAAGTCAACGAGCATGACCGATGCCCTCCATGGGGTGGTGGCGGTTGTGGTCGGGAAGCGCGGCCGGCGGCCGGGGGATGCCGGCCCGCCGCAGGATGTCGGGCACGCCGTGCTCGAAGCCGAGCGCCATGAGGTGGACGCCCGCGACACCGGGGATCGTGGCGAGCCGCTGCACGGCCTCCACGCACATCTGGATCCCCTCCTCGGCGACCCGGTCGGCGGGGACCCCGCGCAACCTCCGGTCGACCTCGTCGGGAACGTGCACGCCGGGCACGGCGGTGCGCATGTACTCCAGGGCCCGCAGCGAACGGATGGGGCCGACGCCGGCGATGACCTTGCAGTGGTCGGTCACGCCGAAATCCCGCAGGCCCGCCATCCAGCGCTCGAACACCTCGAAGTCGAACACGTACTGCGTCTGGACGAACTCCGCGCCCGCGCTCACCTTCTTCGCCAGCCGGCGGGCCCGGAACTTCAGCGGAGGCGCGAACGGGTTCTCCACCGTGCCGATCAGCCAGGCCGGGCGGGCGGAGACGGCCTTGCCGGAGATGAGCACGCCGTCGTCCCGCAGGGTGCGCGCGGTCCAGACGAGCTGCACCCCATCGAGATCGAAGACCGGCTTGGCCTCGGGATGGTCGCCGAACCGGGGGTGGTCGCCGGTCAGCAGCAGCACGTTCGGGATGCCGAGGGCGCCCGCCGCGAGCAGGTCCGACTGCAGGGCCATGCGGTTACGGTCGCGGCAGGTCAGCTGCATCACCGGCTCGACGCCGGCGCGCTGGGCGAGCAGGCTGCCGGCCAGGCTCGACATCCGGACGTTCGCCCCCTGGTTGTCGGTGACGTTCGCGGCGTCGACCCAGCCGCGCAGCAGGTCCGCCTTACGCGTGACCGCCTCCGCGTCGGCCCCTCTGGGCGGCCCGATCTCGGCGGTGACGGCGAACCTGCCGGCCTCGAACGCGGCACGCAGCCCGCTCATCGCGGACTCAACCCCAGCTCGCGTCGCAGCAGCGGGCGGGGATCGTCCTCGCTGTACGCGACCCCCAGCCCGTCGTCACGCCCCTGCCAGTAGTTCACCCACGAGCTGCGGTCCCATTCGCGATGATCGACCGGGCGCTGCAGCAGATCGAGGTCGGCGCCGTGCCCCGCGCCCTGCGCCCGCTCGATCGCGGTCACCCAGACACAGACCAGATCGGGATGCACCTCACAGCGGCCGTCGGCCGCCACGCCGCCGCAGGGGCCGTTGCGCAGCTGCTTCGGGCAGGTCATCGGGCAGGTGTAGCCGGTGTCGGGCAGCGCGCACTGACCGCACATGCGGCATCCGTACAGCTGCTCCTTCGCCACCCGCTCCACCCGGGTGAACCACCGGTAGGCCGGCCGCCTGCGTTCGAGCCAGGCCGCGAGCCTCCGGTACAGGGGGTTGGCGGCGAGGACACGGTGCAGGCCGTAACTGAGCCGAGCCCCGACCCGGGGGACCACGGGGCGAGGCCGACCGCCACCGCCCGCACGCTGCTCGCCGAAGCCCACGATCACTCCCTCTGGCTGAACGGCTCACCGTCGACGCCGGTGAATGTCGTTCAACCGCTGAGATCGAGGCTGCCAGAGCGCTCAACGCGTGTCTTAGGCCCGCGCACCAACGCTGAGGGGCCGTTCCTTGTGACGGCCCACAGGGCGGCTCAGGAGTCGAGCACGGCGGCGACGGCCTCGATCTCGACGAGCTGGTCGGCGTAGCCGAGCACGGTGACACCCAGCAGAGTGCTCGGCACGTCATGCTCACCGAACGACTCCCGGACCACCTCCCAGGCGGCCACCAGGTCCTCGCGCCGGGTGGACGCGACGAGCACCCTCGTGCTGATGACGTCCGGCAGCGATGCGCCCGCGTCGGCGAGAGCCACCCGCATGTTCTCGACGGCCTTGGCGGCCTGACCCGCGTAGTCCCCGACCGCCGCCGTCGAGCCGTCCTCGTTCAGCGGGCACGCGCCGGCGAGGAAGATGAGCCGCGACTCGGCAGGCGCCGTGGCCGCGTAGGCGTACTCGGCGGCGGACAGAGAGGCTGAGCGGATCAAGGTGATGGCGCGCGACATGATGCCTCGGTCCCTTTCCCATCAGGGGTGTGGACTGCCAGCTTCCCATCAACGCCGGTAGGGCTGATCAAGAGGCAGGGCGCGAGCACCGTACGTAGGAGAGCATGACCGGCAGGTCGCCCTCGTCCTCTACCTGGAACCCGGCCTGCGGGAGCAGGTCGCCGAGCAGTTCCTGCGGGCTGTGCCGCATCGCCGGGCCCGACAGCATCGCGACCAGGTGGGCGAGCAGCGGCTGGGCCGGCGGCCGGAACTCGGCGATCAGCAGCCGGCCACCCGGCCGGAGCACCCGGAACATCTCCCGCACGGCGGTGCCGCGCTCGCCCGCCGGCATGTGGTGGACGGCCAGGCTGGAGACCACCACGTCGTAGCCGGCGTCAGGAAGATCGAGAGCCTGGCCCGCTCCTACCCGATAGGTGCAGTTGCCCGGGGCGCGGCGCCGGGCGTAGTCGATCACGGGCGCCGACGGGTCGACGCCGGTCACCTGCCCGGCCGGGCCGATGAGAGGGGCCAGGATCCGGGTGAGGTAGCCGGTGCCGCAGCCGACGTCGAGCACCCGGTCACCCGGCCGGGCTCCGGACAGGGCGGCCATCCGGGTGAAGATCTCGCGCCGCCGTCCGAAGAATCCGGCCTCCGCCGCGAACTCGTAGAGGCGAGGGCGATCGATCGTCCCTCCCTCGTCGGCGTGCTCTGCATGATCGTGCAGCAGTCTGCCCAGTCCCATCGCATCTCCCTTTTCCGGAACACTCTGTTCAGTTATGTATGGTGTGTTCGCCAGGGTCAATCAACAGTTCCGACCCACTGTGCGTTACCGAACAGGGAGCGGCGCATTGCCCGGAAACGTGGACAGGCGGGTGCGACGCACCCGGCAGGCGATCAAGCGTGCCCTGGTGGAGCTGATCCTGGAGAAGGGCTACGAGTCGGTGACCGTCACCGACCTCATCGACCGCGCCGACGTCGGCCGCTCGACCTTCTACGCGCACTTCGACGGCAAGCAGGAGGTGCTGTTCGCCAACCTGGACGAGATCACCTTTCTGCGCCCCGCGGCGAGCGCCGACGGCCCGCTGTTCGCCTTCAGCCCGGCGATGTTCGAGCATGTGCGGGAGCAGCGCAGGCTGGTGCGGGCGTTGATCGGGCGGCGCAGCGGCCGGGCGGTGATGGCCCACGGCGAGCGCCTGCTGCACGCCCTCGTCCGTGACGAACTGCTCGCACGCGGCGCGCGTGCGTCGACCTCGCTCGACCTCGTGGTGACCTGTGTCGTCGGGGCGCTCATGGCCTTGCTGACCCGATGGGCGGACGGGGAGATCACCGCCACCCCGGCCGAGCTGGACCTGGCCTTTCGCGCGGCGGTGACTCCCGGTGTGGAGGCGGTCCTGGCCCAGGTGTGACGCCCGGGCGCCCGGCTACCGGTGGGTGAAGAGAACGGCGTGGTGATCGGCGCCGGCCGGGCCGTCGGGGTCCGCGTGCACCGTGGCGGCCCGCAGTCGCGGCAGATCGTGGATCAGCCGATGCTCGGCCGCCACCGCCACCGCGTGCGCTTCGATGAGCGACATGTCGTGCCGTACCGCGATCTCGACCTCCGCGCGCAGCGTGTGACCGATCCAGCGCAACCTGACCGCCCCGACGCTCTCGACCCCGGGCACGCCGGCCAGGATGCGTTCGGCCTGCGCGATCAGCTTGGGGTCGACCGCGTCCATGAGCCGGTGGTAGATCTCCCGGGCGGCGTCGCGCAGCACGAACAGGATGGCGACGGTGATCAGCAGGCCCACGATCGGGTCGGTGAGCGGGAGCCCCAGCGCGGCGCCCCCGGCGCTCAGCAGCACAGCCAGCGAGGTGAACCCATCGGTCCTGGCGTGCAGGCCGTCGGCCACCAGCGCGGCCGAGCCGATCTCACGCCCCACCCTGATCCGATAACGGGCCACCCACTCGTTACCGAGGAAACCGATCACCCCGGCCGCGGCCACCAGGCCGAGCGCCCGGATGTCCTCCGGGTCGATCAGCCGCTGTACGGCCTCGTAGCCGGCCAGGCCCGCCGAAGCGGCGATCAGGAGCACGATGACGACCCCGGCCAGGTCCTCGGCCCTGCCGTAGCCGTAGGTGAACCGGCGGGTGGCCGCCCGCCGGCCCAGCGAGAAGGCGATGGCCAGGGGGACGGCCGTCAGCGCGTCGGCGAAGTTGTGCAGGGTGTCGCCGAGCAGCGCCACCGAGCCGGACACGGCCACCACGGCCGCCTGGGCCACGGCGGTCACCATGAGCACGGCGAACGAGATGGCCAGCACCCGCATGCCACGGCTGCTGGACTCCAACGCGGTGTCGGTCTTGTCGGCACTGTCATGACTGTGCGGGGTGACGGCGTGGCCGACTCTCGCCAGCAGCCGCCTGAGCCCGTGGCTGTGGTGGTGTCCGTGTCCGTGTCCGTGGCCGTGTTGTGGAGGATCCTGATGCGCCATTCGGTGTGCCTCGCTTGCCGCTGACCTCTTTGGGTGGATTATATGTAGTCATGTACGCACGCGACAACGAATCACCTACGACCCCTTCGCAGGAGCAACCGACAAGCGCGCAGGTGCAGACCGCTGTCGACGCCTTCCGCATGCTCAGCGACGCCACCCGGCTGCGGCTGATGTGGCTGCTGTCCACCGGCGAGTACGACGTCGGCTCCCTCGCCACGGCGATCGGGGTGGCCCGGCCCTCGGTCTCCCAGCATCTGGCCAAGCTGAGACTCGCCGGACTGGTGCAGACCCGCCGCGAGGGCCGCCGGGTGCTGTACCGGGCCAGGGACGCGCACGTCCGAGCCGTGATCAACGAGGCCCTTTTCCACGCCGACCATGAGGTCTCCGGCATCCCCCGGCACGACTGACCCGCCCCCGTCACAGCCCTGCGGTGCGCTGCCGGACCTCCCGGCGGACTTCTTCGGCGGATGGCGGCGACCCCCCCCCTGAGCCCTTGACGATCTCCCCTTCTTCTCTTTAGTCTCAAAATGGTTATGATTATCACTTTAAGACGAGAGAGTGGGATGGCCGACCAATACGAGCGATCAGCGGAGTTCGTCGATGTGATGATCGCGCCGCACTGGGCGGCGCTGGGCCCGCCGCTGGCGAAGGCGCTGCGCGGGGTGACCGGCCCGGTCGTGGACGTGGGCGCCGGTGGCGGGCACGGCACGCGAGTGATCGCGGAGGCCGTGCCCGCCGCCGAGATCGTGGCCGTCGAGCCCTCACCGGCGTTACGGTCCGTGCTGCTGACCCGCGTGCACGAGAGCGCGGCGCTGCGTGACCGGGTGACCGTGCTGCCGGAGGGTCTCCTGGAGGCGAAACTGCCGCAGCGGCTGGGCGCCGTCGTCGCCATGAACGTCATCGGCCACTTCGACCCGGCCGCCCGGCAGGAGATCTGGGCCCTCCTCGGCGAGCGGCTCGCCCCCGGCGGCCGGGCGGTGCTGAACCTGCAGCCGCCCGCCGAACCGGTCGCGGTGCCGGAGTCCCGGATGGCCGACGTACGCATCGGCCGGCGCAGGTACGAAGGATGGGCCCGCGCCGAGCCGGCCGGACCCGGCCGGATCACCTGGCACATGACCTACCGCACCTACCACGACGACCGCCTCGCCGACGAGCTGCAGGTCGCTTACGACTGGTGGGTGCTCAGCGAACAGCGGCTCAAGGTGGAGCTCGACGGTCACGGCCTCGTGCCGGCCCTCGTGGAGCCCGGCGTGTACGCCGTCGACAGAGGAGACGCGTGATGTACGAGGTGATCGTGGTCGGCGGCGGGCCCGCCGGGCTCAGCGCGGCGCTGGTGCTGGGACGGCAGCGGCGGCGTGCTCTGGTGGTGGACGCCGGGCGGCCGCGCAACGCGCCGGCCGCCGAGATGCACATGTACCTGGGCCGGGACGGCGGCTCCCCCGCCCGCCTGCTCGCCGACGGCCGCGCGGAGCTGGCCGCCTACCCGACGGTCGAGTTCAGGCAGGGGCGCGTGGTCGCGGCGGAGGGCGGGTCCGGCGACTTCACGATCACCCTGGACGACGGGGATCGCGTGGCGGCGTCCCGGCTGCTGCTGGCCAGTGGGCTGACCGACGAACCCGCCGACGTTCCCGGCCTGGCCGAACGGTGGGGCGCGAGCGTGTTCCACTGTCCCTTCTGCCACGGCTACGAGACGAACGGGAAGGTGCTCGCCGTCATCGGCAACGGCCCCGACGCGATGCTCGCGGCGTACGTGGCCGACCGTTACAGCGACGACGTGGTGCTGTGCACGAACGGACCCAGCGTCATGCCCGAACCGGTGGCCGCCGTCGTCAAGGCCGGTGGCATCCGCGTGATCGAGACTCCGCTGGCGGGCGTCGAAGGGGCGCTGGACGCGCTGACCCTGCGCTTCACGGACGGGACCACGCTGACCCGCGAGGCTATCTATCACCGGGCGCCCACCCGGCCGAACACCGAGGCGGCCGTCCAGCTCGGTTGCGCGCTGCTGGCCGACGGCTGTGTCGAGGTGGACGAGTACGGCAGGACCAGCGTCGACGGCGTCTACGCGGCAGGGGACGCGGCCCATCTGAAGGCGGTGCCGGAGCCGGTGACGCTGGTGGGGCCGAGTGCCGCCGACGGGGTGCGCGCGGCGGTCTGGCTGGAGCAGGAGCTCTTCCGGGCCGGTCTGCCGGTGACCCTGGGCTGACCCGGCCGGGTACGGCGGGCGGTGATCCGCCCGCCGTACCAGCACGTCAGAGCCCGGCCGCGACGAACAGGTGCTGGGCCGGCGCCGCGAGCGGGGAATCGGCCCCCGGCAGCTCCAGGATCGGGCGCAGGCCCGCCTCGGCCAGCTCGGCCGTGAGCTCCCTGCCGGTGAAGAACACCCGGCCCGTACCACCGCGCCGATCACCGGCGCCGAGCTCCGGCTCCCCCTCCCGCGGCGACAGCAGGAACTGCATGGTGGCGAGGACCAGGTAGTGCTCGCGGATCGCCTCGGTCACCACGACCAGCCCGCCGGGGGCCAGCAGCTCCCTCATCCAGCGCAGCGACCGTCCCCCGTGCCGCGCGCAGTGTAGGACGTTGGCGGCGATCACCACGTCCGCGCCACCTCGGACCGCTCCTTGGGCGACCAAGTCGGCGTTGATGTCCAGCAGGCCGTACCGGAGCCGGTCACCGAACCGCTCCTCTGCCGTGATGGTGAAAAATCTGGATACGTCGGTGAACAGGTAGTCCACATCCGTGTCACCGAGCCCCTCCAGCGCGGCATCGGTGCTGCCCCCGGCGCCCGCCCCGAGCTCCACGACCCGCAGCGGCGTCGCCCGGGTGGCCGCCGCCCGCGCCAGGACGTGCCCCATGGCTGCGTTCAGGTAGGTGTTGCTCACGTTCTTCTGGTCCTTGCTGAGCGAGGTCAGCAGATCCCCGTCGGGGAACAGCAGCGACTGCGCCATGATCTCGTCCCGCAGCAGCTCGGGAAGGTGAGCGAGAGCCGTACGGAAGAAAACCGCCATCTCGGGCGGATACCCGAGCGTCGCGCAAGCGCGATCCAGCACAGCGCTGTCGCCCTCCCCGCCACCCTCCACCGAGCCGAGCGTCGCGCGGACAGGATCCCGTCCCGCATTGTCGTCCCCCGCCGGAGCCTCGCCGCCGAGGAACCGGCCGCCGGAGTCCACCCGTACGAGCCCTTCGGCCCGCAGCACCTCCAGCCAGCGCCGGACGATCCAGCCGTGCCGGGGGGCCGCGCCGAGTGCAGCGACGATCTCGTCGGCCGTCAGGGCATCGCCGGAAGCCAGGACCCCGCCGACCAGCGAGGCCAGCGCGCGCAGCGCGATCTCGTCGAACCGGCGGATGGCGTCGGGGATGTCGGCGAGCGTAGTGACGCCGCTGCGCGCGAACGCGCGGACGCCAGTGGGCGCGGACGGGGTACGCGCGGACGCGGTGACGCCGGTGCGTGCGAGGGCGAGGTGCCCGGCGTCGTCGGCGTCCACGGTGTCCAGCGCCAGAGCGGCGGCGTCCCGGCCCGCACCGGTCGGGACCTGCGCGGTCAGCTTGCCGGGGATGGGCAGTCCCGCGCGCCTGAACTCCCGGCGGGTCACCTCGGCGAGCCGGGTCCGGGCGAACGCGCCCAGCGGCTCGTGCGGCCGGCCGACGCCCGCCAGTGCGTCGGCGGGCGTGGCGGCGGCCGTGGCCGGCACCGCGACCTGCAGCCGCATGGGGTCGTCCGGGTCGAGGAGCACCACCCCGCCGGTTCCCTCCAGCACCGCACGAAGGCTCGCCGCCGTCGGAGCTCCGGCGGCGGGCCGAAGCAGGCCGTTGGGGATGCCGACCACCCGGATGGGGCCGCCCTGCCGTGCGAGTCCGGCCAGGGCATCGGCCCCGACGCTGTCCCACGCGTGGACCACGGCGTCCGGACTCACCGGGGGATCGACGTGCAGAACGGCATCGAACCGGTAGCGGGTCAGCTCGGTGTCGGCGGTGAGGGTCTTGGCGAAGAGGCTGACGGTGACCCGCCGCGTGCTGCACGCGGCCAAGGCGGCGAGGGTCGCCGGGTCGAACAGCAGCTCAGTGTCGGCAGCCGGAGAACGCTGCGCGGCCCGTCCATCCTGCTGCGGCCCGGTACGCCGCGCGGCCCGGCCGCCCGGCACGGGCTCGGCGGGCGAGTCCAGGCGGCGGTAGTGCTCGTCGAGCAGGCCCGAGTGGCGTACGTCGCCGACGATCACGGTTCCGCCCGGGGCGACGGCGTCGATGGCGTCGCCCAGCACGGCCGCCAGGTACTCCACGCTGGGGAAGCACTGCGTGACGGAGTTGAGCAGCACGCAGTCGGGCCGTTCGCCGAGGCCGGCCAGCGCCTCGCGGACCGCGGCGCCGTTGATCTCGTGGGCGGCGGCCCGCACCACCGTGACGCCGGGCAGGCCGAGCCCGTCCAGGCGGGACACGACGTGGTCGGCGATGTCCGTGCCCACATACCCCTTGAGGTGCGGGTGCAGGCGGTGCAGCAGCATTCCGGTCCCGCAGCCGAGTTCGAGCACCCGGGAGGGCCGGTGGCGCAGCACCAGCTCGGCGGTGCGGTCGGCCCATTCGGCCATGTGCTCGGCGGGTAGCGGCTCGCCCGTGTCGGTGGCGCGCCAGCCCGACAGGTCGAGGTCCGGCCGGTGGCCGCCCTGCGCGGATCGGTAGGTCCAGTCGTAGACCTCGCCCCAGTGCTCCAGGTGCTCGGCGACCAGGTCGCCCAGCACGGGCGGCTGTCCTGACTCATGCCGTACGGCCAGCGCCGCCGGGTCCGCGGTGACGACGAGCCCGCCGTCCTCGGTGTGGTCCACCCGGGCGATCCACGGGTGGGCGAGCAGGGATTCATAGGGCGTCAAGAGAGGGTCTCCGATCGTCGTGATGGGCACCGTCATGGGCAGGAACGTGGGCAGGGACGTGGTGCGACCGGCCGTCCTCGATCCGCAGCACGCGGTCGGCGCGGGCGGCCACGGCCGGGTCGTGGGTGACGGAGAGGACCGCGAGGCCGGTGTCGCGGCGCAAGGCGTCGATCAGGTCCAGGACCAGGCCGGCCGTACGGGCGTCGAGCGCGGCGGTGATCTCGTCGGCCAGCAGCACGGCCGGACCTGCGGCGAGCGCCCTGGCGAGCGCGACCCGCTGGCGCTGGCCGCCGGACAGCGCCGCCGGGTATCGGCGCGCCAGCTCCGCCGGTAGGTCGACCGCGGCCAGCAGCCCGAACACCCGCGTCCGTGCTTCCCGCCGTGTGAGCCCGTGCAGAGCGCGCGAGGGGCGCAGCAGTGCGCCGCCCACCGTACGCGCCGGGTTCAGCGCGTCGAGGGGGTTCTGCCCGACCAGGGCCAGCGCTCTGAGTGCGGCCGGGCTTCGCTCCGCCACCGCCCAGGGCAGCGGTTCGCCGAGCACGGTCGCGTGCCCCCGCTCGGCGGGATGCAGCCCGGCGAGCACCCGCAGCAACGTGCTCTTGCCACAGCCGGACGGCCCCAGCACGGCGACGGCCTCCCCCGGCGACAGCGTGAGATCGACGCCCGACAGCAGCGGCGCACCACCGGACGGCTGCGCGACCTCCAGCCCACGCGCCTCCAGCACCACCCGGCCAGGCACCCCCACACCGCCCCGCTCCGGGCCACCCGGCTTCCGGGCCCGACCGTCGTCTCCCCCGTGGCCGGGCAGCCGTACGACCTGCTCATCCGACCGCACCACCCCTGCCGGCCGCACGGCCTGGTCAGGCAGCCGTACGACGTGGTCGGCCAGCTCGGCCACCACGCCCATGTCGTGCGAGACGATGAGCGTCACGGAGCGGCCGTCGCCGCGGCGACGGCGTACCAGCTCCAGGACCAGGGCGAGTGCGGCGGGATCGAGGGCGCTGGTGGGCTCGTCGAGGATGAGCAGCTCCGGGTCGGCGGCGAGGGCGCGGGCGAGCGCCACCCGTTGGGCCTGCCCGCCGGAGAGCTGGTGCGGGCGGCGCCGGCCGAGTGCGGCCGGGTCCAGGCCGACCTCGGCGAGCGCCCGGTCCGCGGCGCTGTCGCGGACGGCTCGCGGCAGGCCCTCCCCCACGGCTGAGCGCGCGTCGAGCAGGGGATGGAGCGCGGAGGCCGGGTCCTGGCCGAGGAAGCCGACGGTCCGCCGCCGCCAGCGACGCGGAGCCCGTACCGGAGCGCCGTGCCACTCGACGACGCCCGCCGTACGGGTCAGGCCGTCGGGCAGCGCGCCCAGGACGGCCCGCAGCATGGTCGTCTTGCCCGTGCCGGACGGGCCGACCAGGGCGAGCACCTCCCCGGGGCGGATGCGCAGGTCCAGGCGGTCGACGATCATCGTTCCCGCCCGGTCGGCGATGGTGAGGCCGCGTACGGTCAGCCCGCTCACGAGGCGGCCTCCCGGGTGGCGAGGGCGTGGGAGAGTGCCGCGACGCTGCCGGTCAGGGCGGCGAGGGCGAGGGCGGGGGCGATCGTCGCCGTGGGGTTGAGCCCGAGGCCCTGGAGGTTCTCGCGGAGCATGGCGGCCCAGTCCGGCGCGGGAGGCGCCGGTCCGAAGCCGAGGACGCCGAGCGCCGCCGCGAGCTGCACGGCCAGCACCAGCCGCTGGCCGAGGTCCGCGCCGACGAGTCCGGCATGCGCCGGAAGGACCTCACGCAGCAGTACGGCGCGTCCGCGCTCGCCACGGGACAGCGCCGCCTCGACGTACCCGGCCCGCCTGGCCCCGGCCGTGGCGTCGGCGACCACGCGCAGGGTCAGCGGTGTCCCGCCGAGCACGGTGCCGACGATCACCGCGGCCGGCCCCGGCAGGGCGGTCACCGCGAGCAGCGCGAGCAGCAGGAGGGGCAGGGCCAGCAGCAGGTCGGCGGCCCCGGTGACGGCCCGGCCGGCCCGGCCACGGCCCCATCCCGCCCAGAGCCCGCCCGCCACCCCGAGGGCCGACGCGATCAGGGCGGCGGCGAGCGCGGTCAGGGTCAGGTCCCGGCCGCCGGCCAGCACTCGGGCGAGCACGTCCCGCCCCAGACCGTCAGCGCCCAGCGGCAGTCCGGGCGCGGGCTCGGCCCACGGGACCGCGGCGAGTTCGATCGGATCACGCGCGGTCAGCATCTCGCCGCCGAGGGCCATCAGGAGCGCGGCCCCGGCGACGAGACCGAAGATCAGCTTCATGGGCGGGCCGCCTGCCGGTGGCGGCGCGGAGCGACCAGGTCGGCGGCGAGGAGCCCGGCCACCACCACCGCCGCGGCGAGCAGCGCCACGCTCTGCACGACCGGCACGTCCCGCGTCGAGATGGCCGTGACCAGCAGCTCCCCCAGCCCGGCCAGCCCGAACAGGGTCTCCGCCACCGCTGTCCCCGCCACCAGCCCGCCGAGGTTCACCGCGAGCAGGCGGGCGGCGGGCGCGGCCACCATCGGGAGCACGTACCGGAACAGGATCGCGCCCGGTGACAGGCCGCGCAGTTCGGCGTCGCGCACGTACGGCCGGTCCACCACGTCCGCGATCGCCCCCCGGAGCAGGGCGGCGGCGTAGGCGGCGGTCGGCAGCGCGAGCGTGAGCACGGGAAGCGCCAGCAGATCCGGCCGATGCCAGGGCGGCTCGCCCACGGGCAGCATCGACACCGGCGGGAACAGCCCCCACGCCGCCGACAGCCAGGCGACCAGCGCGGCGGCCACCACGGCCTGGGGCAGGGCGGCGCCGGCCACGATCACGGCGTTCACCACCTGGCGCAGCCGTCGGGGGCCGCGTACGGCGGTCCAGGCCAGGACCACCGTCAAGGGGACGGCCACCGCCAGCGCGGCGACGGCCAGGGCGAGCGTCACGGCGGCCCGCTCGGCCACCACCTCGGCGACCGGCCGCCCGGTGATGAGCGAGACCCCGGGCCCGCCGGTCAGCCAGTCGAGGTAGCGGAGAGGCAGGGGATCGTCGAGTCCCGCCTCCGCCCGCAGCCGGTCCAGCTCCGCCGCGGTGGCCCGGCCGCCGACGAGGGTGTCCGCCGCGTCGCCGGGCAGCGCCGCCGTGCACAGGAAGATCACCACGGAGGCGGCGGCCAGCAGCAGCCCGCTCCTGGCCAGCGCGGCGACCGGCCGCGGCACCCGTGGCACGTCAGCCGTCCAGGCTCACCTGGTCGATGAAGCCTGAGGCGAAGCCGATCCCCTCGGGCACGCCGCTCAGCTCGGCCCTGGCCAGGTCGAGCCGGTCGCTGAGCGCCCAGATCGCGTAGCCGCCCTGGTCGCGGAGCCGGACTTGCAGGTCACCGAGCAGGGAGCGCCGCTCGGCGTCGTCCGGCTCGGCCAGGGCCTTGTCCAGGTCTGCGGACCAGGCGGCGTCCTTCCACGCCGTCTCGTTGGTGGGGGAACCGGGCGTGAGCGCCACCCTGACCACGTCGAGGAACGGGATGCCGCCCAGGTAGCTGACGTAGAAGGGCTTCTGGGCGTACACCGCCGAGAAGTAGGTGTCGGGCGGTTCGAGGCGTACCTTCGCCCGGATGCCGATCTCGGCGAGCTGCTGGGCGATCAGCGTGGCGGCGCTGTCCATGCCCGGGTAGGCGGTGGTGCTGTGCAGGGTCAGGTCGACGCCGCCGGCGAGGCCCGCCTCGGCCATGAGGGCCTTGGCGCGGGTGAGGTCGCGGGTGCGCTGCGGCAGGTTCGCCGGGCTGGAGGGGTCCTTGGGGGTGATCAGGTCGTTGCCGAGCTCGCCGTATCCGAGGAAGACGGTGTCCAGGAGCTGCTGGCGGTCCAGGGCGAGCCGTACGGCCTCGCGTACCCTGCGGTCGTCGAAGGGTTTGGTGTCCATCCGCATGACGAGCGGGTACAAGGTCGCGCCCGGCCTGCGGACGACGCGCGTCGCGGTGTCGCCCTCGTGCTGCTTGACCAGGGTGGCGGGCACCCCTCCGGCCAGGTCGACCTGGCCGGACAGCAGCGCCTGGGCGCGGGCCTGCGGATCGGGTACGGCGCGTACCTCGATGACCTTGGCAGGCGGTTCGGGGCCCCACCAGTCGTCGTTCCGCTCGAACACCACCGCCTGCGCCCCGCCCTTGCCGGTCGGCCGGAACGGGCCGGAGCCGGGGACCGGCTTACTGAAGTCGGCGCTGCCCTCCGGCACGACGAAGGTCGCGCCTTCCAGCGCCTTGCCCACTTCGGCGTACGGCTTCCTGGTCACCAGCTCGACGGTGGTGTCGTCGATCACCTTGGAGGCGTCGAGGTCGAACATGGCCATGCGGCCGAAGTTCTCCGCCGCCTTCTCGCCCATCCGGCGCAGCGAGAACAGCGCGTCGGCCGCCTTGACCGGCCGGCCGTCGGAGAACGTCGCGTCGTCCCGGATGGTGATCCGCCACTTGGTCAGGGTGGCGTCGGGCCGCCACGCGGTCGCCAGGCGCGGCTTGGTGACGCCGTCGGCGCCGGGGAGGGTGAGGACGTCGTAGGTCAGCGCCATTCTGACCACGTCGCTCTCGCCGGGCAGCAGACCGTGCGGATCGGTGACGGCGTTGGAGGGGGAGCCGGGCGCGGCGTACCGCACGGTGGCGGTCTCCGCCTGCGGGGAGCCGGCGGGAGGCGCGCCAGTGGCGGGCACAGTGGCGGGCACAGTGGCGGGCGCGGCGGCGGGCGCGGTGCTCGCGCAGCCCGCGAGGAGGGCGACCGCGGCGACGACCGCCGCTGATCGGCGACGGATCTGGGAGTGCATGGTGACCTTTCTCAACGTGGCGCCAATGCTCTGTCGAGCGCGGCGTTGATCAGCCGGGCCACGGCGGGCAGCGCGGGAGGGCGCAGCATGCCGTAGTGGTGGGCGTCGACCCCGGCGACCGTGACGGGCCCGGCCAGGTGGCGTCCCCAGCCGAGGTCGTCCTGGCCGGGCGGGGTGTCGTCGACGCCCATCCCGATGCCCGCGTTCCGAGGGGACGGCCGGTCGGCCCGGATCAGCAGCGTCGCGGTGTCCTGGTCGGCCAGGCGTCCCGGGGTGTGCGCGGCGAGCGCCCGCAGGTGCCTGGCGAACACGGCCAGCCGTCCCGGCAGGTCCTCGCCACGGCCCAGCAGCCGATGCGCGCGCAGGCGATCGGCGACCGCGCTCATGCGGCGTGGTTCCGGTACGGCCGCCAGCGCGTCACCGGCGTCCAGGTCGATGCCGAGGTACGCCTCCAGAGCGTGCAGGTGCCGGACCGTCACCTGCCAGGCGACCTCGTCGGCGTCCCGGCCGGGGACGTCGCGGATCAGCGCCGGATCGTTGGAGTCGAGCAGCGCCAGCAGGGCGGTGCGACGCCCGCCGGCGTGCAGCCGCCGGGCCATCTCCTGGGCCACCGTGCCGCCCATGGACCAGCCGCCGACCAGCCAGGGCCCCGCCCCCGGACCGCCGATGGCGTCGATCGCGCTCAGGTACTGCTCGGCGATCCCCTCGATGGTCTCGGGGCCCGCCCCGGCGCCACCGGCGAGCTCCGGGTCGGCCAGCGCCATGACGTCCACGCGGGGGTCGAGCAGCCTGGACAGTTCGGCGTAGCAGAGCACGTCACCCCCTGAGGGGTGGGCGAGGTAGAGCGTGGGCCGGGCCGATCCGCCGGGCTCGGCACGCAGCGGCAGCACGATGTCCCGCGCGGCGCCGACCTGGACGGCAGACCCGGCTGAGCCGGGGGAAAGGGCCTCGGGCCGGGCCCGGACGTCCGGCTCGGTGGCCGAAGGCTCGGACCTGGTCCCGGCGTCCGTGGCCAAAGGCTCGGGCCGGGTCCAGGCGTCCGGTTCGGTGGCCAGTTCCCGTACCCGTGCCGTGTGCTCGGCGATCACCGCCTCCAGCTCGTCGCGGGGCAGGACGCCGTCCAGGGCGTCCCACTGCAGCCGTAGCTCGCCGTCGTGTTCGAGCACCTGGTGGTCGAGCCAGGTCTGCGGGGTCTGCGAGACCGCGTACACCTGCTCGCCCGCCCACTCCAGGCCGGCACCGCTCTCCACCATGTCCGCCACGGCGAGCGCGCTGGTGAACACCACGGGCACCGACCGCACCTCTCCCTTTCTGGTGGCCTGCTCGGCGAGCACGTCCAGGGCGGAGAAGCGGCGGTGGTCCAGGTCGTCGAACATCCGGGCCTGCGCGGCGGCGGCCCGTTCGAGAAAGGTGTCGGCGGGCGCGGCGGGGACCTCGTGCAGCATCAAGGAGGTGAAGTCGCCGACGACGCGGTTCACGTGCGGGTGGATGGGCGGGCGATCGAACAGGGTCAGCGTCACGCAGAACCCGGCCGAGCCCGCCCAGCGGGTCAGGACATCCGTGTAGACGGTCAGCAGCACCACCCCCGGCGTGACCCGGTGCCGGGCGGCGGCGGTCACCAGCCCGGCCCATTCCTCCCGGCTCAGCCGCGTCGCGCGCCGGACGAACCGGGGGGACGCCTCCTCGTCGCTGACCGGCAGGGCGGGCGGGCCGGGAAGCGTGTCGAGCCGTTCCCGCCAGTAGAGCGCGGCGCGCTGGTCGCCGCCCCGTTCCGGGACGCAGGCCGCCGGGTGAAGGTCGAGCGGCGGCAACACCGCGTCGGGGTCCTCGTAGAGGGTGCGCAGCTCCGACTCGATGATCCACCAGCTGGCCGCGTCGCAGACGAGCACGTCGACCCCGATGAACAGCCTGACCACGCCTCCCGGCAGCCGGGCCGCCTGCAGCTGCGCGAGCGGCCAGCGATCCGGCGGCCCGGGCTTGGTCGACAACCTCTCCCGCAGTACGGCCAGCCGCGCCGACCTGCGCTCCTCCGGCATCGAGGTGAGGTCGTGCACCCGGATCCGGTAACGCGGCGGGCTCTCCAGCACCCGGAACCGTCCCTCGGGCGTCGCCACGGCGCGGAGCATGGGATGCCGGGCCACGACCCGGTTCCACGCCCGCTCGTAGCGGTCGAGGTCGAGGCCGGGACAGTCGTACTCGAGGAAGAAGTGACAGGGCAGGTCCCCCCAGCGGTAGCCGCCGTCCCGGCCGACCCAGTAGGCGTGCTGGACGCGGGTCATCGCGAAGGTGCCGTCGGCGTCGACGGGGTCCTCGGCCGGCACGGGCCCGGGTGCCGGGTCCGGCCGGAGGTCCGCGGACCCGATCAGCCGGGCGACTCCCGCTACGGTGGGCGCGGCCAGCAGGTCCCGCATCCCCGGCTGGGCGCCGAACCGTTCGCCCAGCGCGGCCAGCATCCGCACGCCCAGCAGCGAGTGGCCGCCGAGCGCGAAGAAGTCGGCGTCCGGATCGGTCACCGGGACACCGAACAGCTCCGACCACAGCTCGGCCACCGCCCGCTCCACCGGGCTCAGCTCGGCGGCGTCACCGGTGGCGACGACCTGCCGGGGCCGGCCGGCGGCGACGATCCGTGGATGGAGATCGGTCGCCGCGACCGCCACGGCCGGGGGCAGGCTGTCCGTGTTCCGGGCGGCCAGCAGCCGATCCAGCGCCTCGGTGCCGGTGCGGGCGTCCAGCGCGTCGGCGAGCACGACGGCCTCCTCGGCAACGCGCCAGCCGTCCCATACGGCGCTGATCCACCGGGTGGGGCCGGGCGCGGCGAGCGCGAGCGCGTCCATCGCGGCGTTGGCCGCCGCGTAAGGCCCCATGCCGACGCCGCCCACCAGAGTGGTCGCCGAGGACATGAGGAGCACGGTCCGGGGGCGGCGGTCCTCGGGCAGCGCGGCGATCGAGTCCCGGAGCGCGATCGTGGCCTCCGCCTTGGCCCGCAGGTGCTCGGCGACCTGGTCGGGGTCCAAGGACCGCAGCGGGTCCAGCCGTGCCCCCGCGGCCACGCCCGCCGCGTGCACGACGAGCTCGATCGGCCCGTCGGCCGAGAGCTTCGCGATCAGTGCCGAGGTGTCCGCGTGATCGGCCGCGTCACAGACTCGTACGTCCACACCGGCCTCGTCGAGCGTGCTCCCGTGGCGGGCCGCCGTGCGTGAGGTGACCACGACCTGGTGTCCGCGCCGGGCCAGATGCCTCGCGAACACCTGACCCACGGCGCCCAGTCCACCGATGATCAGCACCTTGCCGGGCGGCGCGGCGTTCCCCTCAGGGCCGGCCGGGCGCCCAGGGGTCGGGCGTTCCCCGGCATCGGCCGGGCGCCAGGGGGTCAGGCGGCGCTGCCACCTGGTGGCTCCCCGCAAGGCGGTCTCCGCTCCCGGGTTCTCCCCGCTCATCAGCGTGCCGAGCTCGCGCAGTACGGATCGCGCCTCGGCGTCGGGGTCGGCCGGCGCTCCCAGGTCGAGCGTGGCCCACCTCGATCCGGGCTGCTCCTGACCGAGCACCCGGGGCAGTACCCGCAAGGCCGCCTGAGCCGGGTGCGGCGCCGGATCACCGGCCACCTGTTCGCCGTGCCGCGTCACCAGCAGCAGCGCCGGCTGCTCGGCCTGCGCAGCCGACACGGCCGCGACCTCGCCGAACGCGAGCACAGCGGCGGAGACGGCAGCAGTCGCCCTGGCCACCCCGCCCTGCTCAGCAGCGACGACGGCGGCGGTTGGTCCCGCCGCTTCGGCCTGCTCGGCGGCGATGACCACCAGGCCGGTCAGCGGCTCGGACGGGTCGCCCGCCGTCAGCCGGGTGCGCAGCGTGTCCGCCAGGGCGCCCGACCCGGTCACCAGCCAGCGGCCTTCCGGTGCTTCGGCGGCCTGAAGCGGGGGAACCTGGGTCCAGACGGGAAGCTGCAGCGGCTCGTCCGCATCGACGGCCGACCGCCCATCCGACAGCGCCGGGTCCGGGGGGTCGATCCACAGGCGGCGGCGCTGGAACGCGTAGCCGGGCGCGTGCACCCGCCGTCTGCCCGGTGCGGACAGGGCCGCCAGATTCACCGGGACGCCGTGGGCCCACAGCGTGCCGACCGCCTGCCGTACACCTGCGGTCTCCGGCTCGTCAGGCACCAGCGTGGTGAGCACCGACCGCAGGCCGGGCAGGGCGTTGCTGCGGGCCAGGGAGGACAGGGCGGTGCCCGGACCGACCTCCACGAGCAGGGCCTCGTCCGCGAGGGCCGCCCGCAGCGCGGCGGAGAACCGCACCGGCCGGCGCAGCTGCCGCGTCCAGTGCGCGCCCTCCGCAAGCTCGGCGCCGATGGCTGCGCCCGTGACCGTGCTGAACACCGGCACGGCAGGGGCGCCACCGGTCAGTCCGGCCAGGGCCGCGCCCAGGCCGGGCAACGCCGGGTCCACTGCCCGCGAGTGCATCGCGGCGTCCACCCGCAGCCTCGTACTCTTGATGTGACGCTCGCGCAGCTCGTCCGCCAGCCCGTCGATGGCCGAGGCGACGCCGGACACGACGCACGCCTCCGGGGCGTTCACGGCGGCGAGGTCGAGCTCGGGATGGCGGTCCAGCAGCTCACGAACCTCGTCCTCGCCCAGCGGCACGGCCAGCATCGCGCCGCCGCCGGCCGCGCGGACGGCGGCCTCGCACCGGGCGGCGACCAGCCTGGCCGCCTCGGGAAGGGGCAGCGCGCCGCTCACCGCCGCGGCCGTGCATTCACCCAGACTGTGCCCGACCAGCGCGTCAGGCCGTACCCCCCATGACTCCAGCAGCCGCGCCATCCCGAACGACACCGCGAAGAGCGCGGGCACGCCGAAGGCGACGTCGCGGAAGCGCTCCTCGGCTGTCCTCGGATCCATGGCGTCGCGGACGTCGGCGCCGAGCAGGGGCAGCAGCAGTTCCGCGCACTCGTCGACGGCCTGGGCGAAGACCGGCTCGTCCCGGTAGAGCTCGCCGCCCATCCCGGGGTACGGGCTGCCTCCTCCGGGGAAGGCGAACACCACCCGCGCGGCCGAAGCCCTGACCGGCGTCGCCGCGCCCAGCCCGGCCCGGCCCACACCCGCCACCCGGTAGGCCTGATGGGAGCGCCCGACCGCCAGCGTGTACGCCAGATCGGCCTCCTGACCCGCTGGGAAAGCCTGAACGGCCACGGTTTCCTGGTCCGCCGCGAGAGCCTGAGCGGTGGCGGTCGCCGCCTCGGGGGTGGCGGCGGAGACGACCAGCAGCTGGGGGCGCGGATCGGCGGGCGTCGGCGGTCGCTGCGGAGGCGGCCCGAGCACGGCATGGCAGTTGGTGCCGCCGATGCCGAAGGAGCTGACCCCGGCCAGCGGAGGGGTGTCCCAGTCCCTGGTCTCGGCGATCACCTCGAAGGGGGATTCCTCCAGGGCGAGGAGCGGGTTGAGCGGACGCGCGTGCAGCGACGAGGGCAGCACTCGATGGTGTACGGCCAGGACCGCCTTGATGAAGGAGGCGATCCCGGCGGCCGAGTTCGTGTGGCCGATGTTGCCCTTCACCGAGCCGAGCCCGCACCACGCCGGGCCGGTTTCCCCGAACACCCGCTTCAGCGCGGCGACCTCGATGGGGTCGCCCAGCGTGGTGGCGGTGCCGTGTGCCTCGACGAGCCCGATGTCGCGTGGCGAGACGCCCGCCACCGCGAGCGCCTCGGCCACCGCCCGAGCCTGCCCCCGTACGGACGGCGCGGTGAACCCCGCCTTGTCGGCCCCGTCGTTGTTCATCGCCGAGCCGTGCAGCACGGCGAGCACGGGGTCACCGTCGGCCAGCGCGTCCGCCAGGCGGCGCAGGACCACCACCCCGACGCCCTGCGTGTAGACGATGCCGGTCCCGTGCGCGCTGAACGGCCGTACCGTCCCGTCCACGGCGAACACCCCGTCGGTGACGTGCACGTACCCCTGACCCTGCGGCACGATCAGCGACGCTCCGCCCGCCAGCGCGGTGTCACACTCGCCGGACAGCAGCGACTGCGCGGCCAGGTGCACCGCGACGAGCGACGTCGAGCAACTGCTCGCCACCGCGACCGCCGGTCCCGTGAGGTTGAGCCGGTACGCCGTCTGCAGCGGCAGGTAGTCGGCCTGGGTGGAGATCGCGGTCTGCATGCTGCCGAGCGGATCGCGGCCCGCGCCGGTCGGGTCCCACCGGTCGGCGAGGTTGGCGGCCAGGTACGCGCTCTGCATGGCGCCGGCGAAGACACCGACCGCGCCGGCTCCGCGTCCGCCGCCGTGCCCGGCGTGTTCCAGGGAGTGCCAGGCGCATTCGAGGAACAACCGATGCTGGGGGTCGAGGAGGGCGGCCTCGGCGTCACTGAACCCGAACGGCTCCGGATCGAAGTCCGCCTGGCCCTCGATGAGCCCTCCGACGGGTACGAAACCCGGGTGGGCCCGCAGTCGCGCGGGCACGCCGCGACCGGCCAGCTCGTCGTCGGCGAACCTGGTCAGCCCTTCGCGGCCGTCGCGCAGCAGCTCCCAGTAGGCGTCCACATCCGGCGCCCCCGGGTAGCGGCAGGCCAGCCCGACGACGGCGATCGGCTCGGCATCCGTCGGGCCGGCATCCGTCGGGCCGGGATCGGTCGGCTTGGCGTTCATCCGGCCAGCTCCTCAGCGTGTGCTCGGGCCGCCCGTCGAGCGCCCGCCCGTCCCGCGACGGGCTCCGGTCGCGCGCCGTCAGGCGGTGGTGGGTCGGCCGGGTCCTGCCCGGACGTCTGCCTGCGCGCGGTGATGAACGCGGCCAGGTCCCGGACCGTGGGCCGGGCGAACATGTCCACCACGGCCAGCCCTTCGTCCAGCTCGGCGCGCAGGGTGCGCTGCGCGAGCACGATGGTCAGGGACGACGCCCCCAGCTGGAAGAAGGGCGTGGTGACATCGACCGGCGCCTTGAGCAGGTCACTGAACACCCGGGCCACCACCCGCTCCACCTGCGGATCAGCGCCCACCCGCCCCTGCTCCCGAACCGAGGACCCAACGACCGGCCCGCCCCCGGCGACCGACCCGAGCCCAGCCTCCTCAGCGACCGACCCGCCGGGCCGTACGAGAACCGACCCGCCGGCCGGACCACCAGGCCGTACGAGAACGGACGCGGCAGCCGAGCCGCCAGACCGCGCCAGAACGGACGCGGCAGCCGGGTCGCCGGGCTGCGCGAGGGCGCGCGGGGCGGGGTCGCCACCGTCGGCGCCGCCCTCGATGACCAGCTCCATCGCCCCGTCGGGAGACACGGTGATGCTGAGCCGCAACCCGCGCGTCACCGTCGAGCTGACTGCCCGCGCCCCCACCGCGTCCACCGACACACGGCCGACGTCCAACGCCTTCTCAACGCCCCCTCCACCCGAGGCGAGGGGCCGGACGTCCGGCGCTTGCCCGCCGGCTTCGCCCTCTCCACCTGAAGCGAGGGGGCGGGTGTTCGGGGTGGACGTGGGTGGGTGGGCCGATCGCTGGTACGGGTTGGTGAGCGCCCTGTAGTCGATCTTGCCGTTGTCCGTGATCGGCAGGTCGTCCAGGAACAGGAACCGGTTGGGCACCATGTAGGCGGGCAGGCTCGCCTGCAGCGCCGAGGTCAGGTCATCGTCCGACGGGGGCGCCGACGGCTCGGCGGGCACGACGTAGCAGACCAGCCTGGGCCGGTCGTCGGGCCCGCGTACCGCGCGAGCCACCGCCTGCCGCACCGTGGGGAGCCGGTCCAGGGTGGCCTCGATCTCGCCGAGCTCGATGCGGTGCCCCCGGATCTTGACCTGCCGGTCCAGCCGGCCGAGGAACTCGATCGTCCCGTCGTACCGCCAGCGCCCCAGGTCACCGGTGCGGTAGAGGCGGCGGCGCAGGATCGGGTGGGTGACGAAGCGTTCGGCCGTCTGTCCCGGGTCGCCGACGTAGCCGCGGGCCAGCCCGTCGCCGCCGATGTGCAGCTCGCCCGGTTCGCCGACCGGGCAGGGTGTGCCGTGTTCGTCGAGGATGTGGAAGGACTGGCCGCGTAGCGCTCTGCCGTACGGAATGCTCGGCCAGGAGGGGTCCACCTGGCCGATGGGGTGGCAGATGGACCAGATGGAGGCCTCGGTCGCCCCGCCCAGGCTGACCACCTCGGCCTGCGGGGCCAGCGCCCGCAGCCGGTCGGGCAGGGTCACCGGGATCCAGTCCCCCGACAGGAACACCAGCCTGAGCGCGGACAGCGCCCGGCGGACCGTCTCCGGCTCCAGCTCGGCGTACTCGACCAGCATTTCCAGCAGGGCGGGAGCGGTGTTCCACACGGTGACTCGGTGGCGGGCCATCAGTTCCAGCCAGTGCCCGGGGTCGCGCTGGCGGGGCGCTTCGGGCAGCACCATCGCGCCGCCCGAGCCGAGCACCGAGAAGATGTCGTAGACCGACAGGTCGAAGCTGAACGCGGACAGGGCGAGCACCCGGTCGCCGGCGTCCAGCGGAAAGCGTTCGGCGAGGTCGTCCAGGGTGGTGCGGGCGGCTCGGTGCTCGATGGCCACGCCCTTGGGCCGTCCGGTCGAGCCCGAGGTGAAGATCGCGTAAGCGAGATCGTCCGGCTCCGCACGCCGCACCTCGGACGCGAGCACCTCGTCCGCGAGCACCCCGTCGGCGAGCACTCCGTCGGCGTCCAGCCGGTGGGCCGTGACCTGGTCCGGCCAGAGCGTGACATCGGCCTCGGGGGACACCAGCGCGTGCCGGATGGACGCCTGCTCACACACCGAGGCCACTCTGCTCGCAGGCCACCCGGGTTCGACGGGCACGTACCCGGCCCCACTGGCCGAGACCCCCAGTAACGCGGCGACCTGCGCGCTACCCTTGTCCGCCGCCACCGCCACCAGCTCGCCGGGCCCGACCCCGAGCGCGGCGAGCGCCCGGCCGGTCCGCGCGGCTCGCTCGGCCAGCTCGCCCGCCGACACCTCACCGGCCGGTTCGAACAGGGCGGGCGCGGACGGGTCCCGCTCGGCGGCGGCGCGCAGGGGAGCGTCCAGCAACGGCCCGGCGCCGTCGAACGCCCCGCTCGGCGGCTCCTCGTCCCGGATGAACGACGGGTCCCAGCCGAGCGCCGGGTCGGTCCACAGCTCGGGCTCGGTGGCCAGCCGCCGCAGCAGGGAGGCGTGCGCGGCCAGCATCCCGTCGACGAACCCTTCGGGCAGCGCCTCGTCCACGGCGTCCCAGGCGATGCGGAGCCGGCCCTCCTCGTCCCAGATGATGTGGTCGAGCAGCACCTGCGGCGTCTGCGAGACGCCGAACACCTCCGTGCCGAGCCAGGCGGCCGGCGCGTCGCCCGGTCCGGCGAGTCCGACGCCGCTGGTGAACACCACGGTGTGCGTGGGCAGGGGCAGCCCGGTGGCCGGGTCGGTCACCCGGGAGCGCTCGCCCGCCTCGATCGCGGTTCGCAGCGTCTCCATCCCCGAGACGGCCCGGTGGTCGAGGTCCGTCCAGAACTGCCGGTTGACGGCCGCGGCATACCCGGCGAAGCCGTACCAGCGGCCGGGGTCCGCAGTGGGGATCTCCACCAGGACCGTGCTGGTGAAGTCGCCGACGACGCCGTCCAGGCCCGGGATGTCGGCGCCGCCGCGGTCGAACAGGGTGGTGTTCAGGCAGAAGGGGTCGCGGGCGCCCCAGCGCTGCAGCACCAGGCCGAAGGCGGCCAGCAGCAGCCCGGTGGGGCTCAGCCCGTGCGCCGCCCCCTGCTTGCGCAGCTGCCCCCACTCCTCGGCGGACAGCTCGGCCGCGTGCCGGGTGAAGCGCTGCCCCCTGAGGTCGGCCGGGCCTCGGCTCCACGGCAACGCGGGCCCGTCCGGCAGGTTCGGTGCGCGGCCGGCCCAATAGGCGGCGTCCAGCTCGCGCCGCCGCCGCTCGGCGGGGTCTTCCAGGCGGCGTCGTACGAGATCCGCGAAGCTGAGCGGCGGCGCCGGCAGCTCCGCGCCGGGGTCGGCCACAAGCGTGCCCCACTCCCGCATCAGCCGCATCCAGCTCATGAGATCGAGGGCCAGCACGTCCACCCCGACGAACAGCCGGGTACGGCCGTCCGGCAGCAACGCGGCGCGCAGGTCGAACAGCGGCCACCGGTCGGCGGGCAGCACCTGGTGGGAGCACTCGGCCCGCAGCGCGTCCAGGGCCTCCTCGACGCGTCCGGGACTCTCGCCGCGCAGGTCGGTGCGGGCGATGACGTAGTCGGGCACCTGGTCGAGCACCCGCTGCTGAGCGTTCTCGTCCACGACCATGCGCAGCATGGGGTGGCGTCGCACCAGCCGGTTCCAGGCGCTCTCCAGCCGATCGAGGTCCTGGGCGGAGCGGTCGTACTCGTAGTAGTAGAAGGTGGCCACCCCACCCAGCGGGAACGCGGGGTCACGGCCGACCAGGTAGGCGGTCTGGATGGGCGTGAGCGGGAAGGGCTGACCCGCCGGTTCGTCCAGTACGTCCGTCGCGTCCGGCTCGATGCCGGCGGCGACCGTGCGCGCGGTCGCCGTTCCGAGGAAGGCGGTCAGCTGCAGGTCGAGCCCGGCCTCCTCCAGCAGCCGTCGGCGCAGGCGTACGGCGGTGAAGGACTCCAGCCCCAGGGCGGTGAGCGGGGTGTCGGGATCCAGATCCGAAGGCCGGAGTTCCAGCACGTCTGCCAGGCAGGCGAGCACTTCTTCGACGGTGGCGGAACCCAAGGGAGACCCCTTCCACAGAACAGCAGAATGGAAACGGTTTTCATTCCTACACACTTTCATGGTGTTTGTCTAGATCTTGAAAATGATTTCCGTTATCTCGTACGATCTCGCCCTATGTCGTCCTTGACCGACCGAGCCGACCGCGCAGGGCAGGCCACGACCACCGGGACCGACACCGGCGGCACCGCCGAAGCGGTCGCGCACCTGGACCGCCTGGCTCTCCTAGGCATAGCCGCCGACCTGCGCTCACGCACCCGGCTGCGGGGCCCAGGGGCGCACGAGGCCGACGCGGTCGCGACCGACCTCGGCGCGGCCCGGCGGCACCGCTGGATCGCCGGCCACTGGCTCGCCGCCCTCCACGAGGCCGGCCTGGTGAGCCGCGACGACACGGGCCGCTACCACGACCTGCACGGCCCGCGCCGCGCCGAGCTGACCGCCGCCCGTGCGCACCTGGAGTCCGCGGGACCGGCGCTCGGCTATCCCGCCGAGCTGGCCGAGATGATGCTGCGCTCGCTGCGGATGCTGCCCGCCCTGCTGCGCGACGAGATCGGCGTGCAGGCGCTGCTCTACCCCGACGGCGAGCCCGCCACCGCCGAGGCCGTCTACCGTGACAACCTGATCAGCCGCTACCTCAACACGGCCGCCGCCGAGGTCGTCGCGGACCTGGCCGAGCGCGCCACCCGGCCGCTGCGGATCCTGGAACTGGGCGCGGGCATCGGCGCCACCACGGCGGACCTGCTCCCGGCGCTGGCCGGGAGTCCGGTCGAGTTCTACCTGTTCACGGACCTGTCGCCGTTCTTCCTCGACATCGCGCGCCGCCGGTTCGGGGCGGGCTTCCTGCGGTACCAGCTGCTCGACATCGCCCGCGACCTGCCGCACCGGCCGAACGACCTGGACCTGGTCGTGGCGGCGACCATGGCCCACAACGCCCCGCACACCGGCCGCCTGCTCGACCAGGTCGCCGCGCGGCTCGCGCCCGGCGGGCGGGTGCTGCTCATCGAGACCGTCCGCGAGCACCCGCAGTCGCTCACGTCGATGCCGTTCGCCCTGTCCACCGGGGACGGCCCGCCCGAGCGGCACGACGGCCGCGCGGGCACCACCCGCACCTACCTGCGCCGGGCGGAGTGGCTCAGCGCGCTGGAGACCGCCGGCCTGCGCGTCGAGGTGGACCTGCCCCGCCAGGGGGACCCGCTGACCGCGCTGTCGCAGCGCCTGTTCGTCGCCACCCGTTGAATCACCTGATGATGGGAGTGCCCATGATGGAGCTGGCCGAGATCTGGTCGGAGCTGCTCGACCTGCCACCCGACGAGATCCCGCACGATGTCGGCTTCCTGCGCCTGGGCGGCGACTCGGTGCTCGCGGTCCGCATGTCCGCCCTGGTGCGCAAACGCCTCGGCGTCGCGCTCGCCCTGTCGGACGTGCGGGTGGAGACGACGCTGGGCGAGCTGACGGAGCTCGTACGACGCCGCGCGTCGGGCGAGCCGGCGGCCCGCGCCCTGCCGCTCAAGGTCACCCCGCGCCCCGACCCGCACGCGGAATTCCCCCTCCTCCCCCTGCAGCAGGGCTACTTCGTTGGCCAGCAGGACGGCTGGGAGCTGTCCTACGACTCGGCCCACTACTACCTCGACTACGCCCTGACCGGGGTCGACGGCGACGAGGCCGCCGACGCGCTGACGGACGCGGTCGAACGGCTCGCCGCGCACCAGCCCACCCTGCGCGCCCGCGTCACCTCCGACGGCCGCCAGTACGTCCTGCCCGCCGACGCGCCGGGCGCCATCCCCCAGGTGCGGGTGCACGACCTGCGCGCGGCCGGCGCCGAGGAGATCGCGGACACACTCCAGGACGTACGGCAGCAGATGAGCACCACCGGACCGGATCCCACCCGCGGGCCCGGCCTGGACATCCGGCTCACCCTGCTTCCCGGCGGCGAAGGGCGGCTCCACCTGGGCCTCAGCCTGCTCATCTTCGACGGCTGGTCCTCCAGCGTGCTCAGCCGCGACCTGGTGACCTTCGTCGCCGACTGGAACGCCGCCCTGCCGCCCCTGGAGATCAACTTCGGCGACTACGTCAACGCGGTCGCCGACCTGCCCGCGACCGAGGCATGGCAGGCCGACCGGGACTGGTGGTGGTCCAGGCTCGACACGCTGCCCACCCCGCCCACCCTGCCGCTGGCAGCCGACCCCCAGCAGGTGCGGCCGGTCACCATGGGCAACCGGGAGCATCGCTGGAGCGCCGACCGCTGGGCCGCGCTGCGGCAGCAGTGCACCGGCCGGGGCGTCACCCCGTCGACCGCCATGCTCACCGCGTTCGGCGTGGTCCTGGCCCGGTGGGCCGGGCATCGCCGGATGCTGCTGAACTCCCTGCAGCTCAACCGGCTGCCGCTGCACCCGGATGTGCAGCGGGTGGTGGGCGCCTTCGCCGCCACCATGCTGCTCCCGCTCGACCTCGACCCCGGCGCCACCTTCGGCGAGCTCGCCGCCACCGTGCAGACGACCTCCGGCGAGCACGCCGCGCACAACCTGATCACCGGCGTGGAGGTCGGACGGGAGCTGGCCCGCCGTCGCGGGAGCTGGCGGCCGGTCGGGCCGGTGGTGTTCCAGAGCGTGCTGGGCGTCGACGCCGCCATGGGCGGCCGCCCGCCGGCGGACGCCGGGCCGCTGGGCCGGGTGGTCGCCTCCGACTACTTCCACCAGCTGCGCACTCCGCAGGTCGCGATCGAGGTGCGCTGCTTCGAGCTGGGGCCGGAGATGGTCGCCGTCTTCTCCCTGGTGGACGAGCTGTTCGAGGCCGACCAGGTGACGGCGGCGTTCGCCGAGTTCGTCGAGCTGGTCGACGCCCTCGCCGACGGGCCGGGCTGGGACCGGATGCCCGGCCTGCCGGAGGCGGCCGAGCCCGTACCCGACGACGAGGGACTGCGTCTCGGCCTGCTGCTCGAATCGGCCGTCAGCCACCCGGAGGGGCCGCCCGCTGACGACCTGGAGCAGGCGATCGCCGACGTCTTCGAGGAGCTCCTGGAGGTGCCCGTGCTCGACCGCGGCGCCGACTTCTTCGGCCTCGGCGGCGACTCACTGCTCGCGGTGCGGGCGGTGGTCCGGCTCTCCAAGGAGGTCGGCATCCCCGTGCCGGTACGCGAGTTCCTGTCCGACTCGACGGTGGCCGGGGTGGCGTCCGCCGTCCGCTCCCGCCTGGGCGACCAGCCCACTGACCAACCCAGTGACCAGCCCAGTGACCGGCTCGGGGGTCAGCGGTGATCGGGCTGCTCGGCGCCACCGGTGCGGTCGGCCGGACGGCCGCGCAGCGCATCACGGCCTACGGCCTCGGGCCGCTGCGGGTTGGCGGCAGAGACCTGGCGGGCGCCGCCGACCTCGCGGCCACGCTCCCCGGGACGGCGCACGCCGTGCGGGTGGACCTGAACGACCCCGGCCGGCTGGCCGCCTTCTGCGACGGGTGCCGCGTCGTCGTCAACTGCGCGGGCCCCTCGTACCAGGTCCTGGACACCGTGGCCCGCGCCGCCTTCGCGGCCGGCGCCGACTATGTGGACATCGGCGGCGAACTGGCGGCCAAGGACGCGCTCAGCACGGGCGGCGTGCCCGAAGGCAGGACGGCGGTGTTCTCCGCCGGCGTGATGCCGGGCCTGTCCGGGCTGCTGCCCCGGCTGCTGGCCAAGGGCCGCCCGCTGCGCCGCCTGGATCTCTACGTCGGCGGCGCGGCCGTCTTCACCCCGCTCTCGGCGGTGGACGCGCTGCTCACCAGGGGGCCGAAATTCGGCACGCCGATGGCGGCCTGGCGGGCGGGCCGGGTGGCGCCCAACACGCTGGCACCGCTGAACGGCGTGACGCTGCCGGGCTTCCCCGTCCCCGTCCACGCCTGGCCCTATCTCACCACCGAGGCGCAGACCCTGGCGATGGACACCGGCGCGGACGAAGTGCGCTCCTACAATGTCTTCGTCACAGAACGCCTCCCCGAGGCACTGACCGCGTCGTGGGCCCAGCTGCCGGACACCGACCCCGCGACCCTGAGCCCCGCCACCCTGGCCCCGCACGCCGACGCCGTGGTCCGCGCCTCCCTCCAGGACAACGCCGACCTCGGCGCCTTCTACGTCATGCTCTTCACCGGCCGGCCCCGTCCCGGCGCCTCGCCCGGCCCCACCCGGGTGCTGCTCACGGCCGTGGACTCGTACGCGCTCAGCGGGGTGGTGATGGCGCTCGCCACCCGCGCGGTGCTGACCGGCTCCGTGCCTCCCGGCGTCCACCTGGCGGCCGAGGCCCTCGACCCGGACGCCACCGCCACCGCCCTGCACGACGATCCCTTGGTGGAGGAGCTCACCATCAGGTAGAGGCGCGATGCTTTGAACGGGCGCATGACAAGCGTAACGTGACTTGTTGACCTGATGGGGGGTTGCGATGGCCGACTTCGTCGAGCGGTACAACGTTCACCCGCAGCACTTCTGGCTGCACGGTCCGCGAACCGGTCAGCCGGTCGAGTTCGACGCCGGGACCGGCATGTGGAACGTCTACGGTCATCCGGAAGCGCATGAGGTCTTCAGCGATCCGGCGACCTTCTCCTCCGACACCATGCGCCTGGTTCCCAAGAGCCTGATGCCGGGGGGTGAGGACTTCTCGATGGCGGGCTTCATCACGCAGATCGACCCGCCGGAGCACGGCAAGCTGCGCAAGCTGGTCAGCAGCGCCTTCACCCGGAAGGTCGTCGCGGATCTCGAACCGAGGATCGCCGCACTCACCCACGAACTGCTCGACGCGGCGGCCGGGCGGGGCCGGTTCGAGCTGGTGACCGATCTGGCCTATCCGCTTCCGGTCATCGTCATCGCCGAGCTGCTGGGGGTGCCCAGCAGCGATCGTGCCCTGTTCAAGCGGTGGGCCGACGCGCTGTTCGAGCGCGACACCCAGATCTCGCTCGCCGAGCCCGCCGAGAACCAGGACGTGGACGTGCAGGCCACGCTCCGCCCGTGGAAGGAGATGTCCGAGTATCTCGCCGGCCACGCGGAGGAGCGCAGGAGCCGGCCGCGCGCCGACCTGCTCACCAAGCTGGTCGAGGCCGAGGTGGACGGCGAGCGCCTGCCCGACGACCAGGTGGTCAACTTCGCGATCGTACTCCTGCTCGCCGGGCACATCACCACGACGATGCTGCTCGGCAACACCGTGCTGTGCCTGGACGCCTTCCCCGAGCAGCAGGACAAGGTCCGGGCCGACCGCTCCTCGGTCCCGGCGGTGATCGAGGAGTCGCTGCGCTACCTGACGCCGTTCGCCGCCGTCGGCCGGTCCACCACCCGCGAGGTGGAGCTGGGCGGGGTGACGATACCGGCCGACCAGATGCTCCTGACCTGGGTGGCCGCGGCCAACCGAGACCCCCGGCAGTTCCCCGACCCGGACGTCTTCGACCCCGGCCGTGACCCCAACCCGCATCTCAGCTTCGGCCGCGGCATCCACTTCTGCCTGGGCGCCCCGTTGGCCCGACTGGAAGGCCGGGTCGCGCTGAACATCCTGCTCGATCGCTTCCGCCATCTGGGCACCGATCCGGATGATCCAGTGGTTTTCATGCCCACCCCGACCATGACGGGAGTGCGCCACCTCACGCTGATCTGACCGGCCAGGGGATCGCCCTTCCATTTTGTTTACGGTACCGTTCCGTAAAGAAAATAAGGAGGTCCCATGGAAACCGACGTCCTGGTGGTCGGAGCCGGGCCGGTGGGCCTGGCGCTGGCCTGCGCGCTGCTGCAGCACGGCGTCTCGGTACGCGTGGTGGACAGGGCCCCGGGCCCGGCCACCACGTCGAGAGCCAACTTCGTGCACGCGCGCGGCTCGGAGGTGCTGGACCGGCTGGACGCGCTCGACGGCCTGCCCGAGGAGTCGGTGCGGGCGATGACGATCACCACGTACGCGGGCGACCGGCCGATGATGCGCATCCGGTTCGGCGACCCCGGCCTGCGGACCGCCGCCGCCCCGATGGTGATCTCGCAGGCACGGGTCGAGGCGCGGCTCCGCGACCGCCTGGCCGAGCTGGGCGTGCGGCCGGAATGGAACTCCGCCCTGGTCGCCGCCGACCAGGACGAGCACGGCGTCGACGCCGTGCTGGCCGACGGCCGTACCGTACGGGCGGGCCGGCTCGTCGGCTGCGACGGAACGAGCAGCACGGTGCGCAAGCTGGCCGGCATCGGCTTCCCTGGGGTCAAGGTCAGCGAGCGCTTCCTCCTCGTCGACGCCCGCCTCGACACGACGCTCGACCGCTCGGGGACGAGCGGCTGGGTGCACCCCAAGGGCATGCTCGGCGCCATGCCCATGCCCGGCGGCCAGTGGCGGCTGCTCGCGTACGACCCGGCGTTCGGCGAGGACAAGCCGGGTGAGGAGCGGATCGTCGAGCGGATGCGGCAGATCCTGCCCGAGCGCACCGGCCTGCGTGACGTGCGACTGCTCGACGCCTCATGGGCATCGCTGTTCAGCGTGCACCGCCGGCTGGCCGACACCTACCGGCGAGGACGCGTCCTGCTGGCCGGGGACGCCGCGCACGCGCACGCGCCCTTCGGCGGCCAGGGCATGCTCACGGGCCTCGGCGACGCCGAGAACCTCGCCTGGAAGCTCGCCCTCGTGGTCCACGGCCGGGCCGCCGACCGCCTGCTGGACACGTACGAGGCGGAGCGCCGCCCGCTGGCCACCCAGGTCCTGCGTGGCAGCACCGCCGCCACCAAGGTCAACATCGCCGCCGGGCCGGTCGGCCGGTTCCTGCGTGACCAGGTGCTGATCCGGCTGTTCGGCATCGCCTGGCTTCAGCGCTGGGTCACGTACACGACCTCTCAGCTGTGGGTGAGCTACCGGCGCGGCCCGCTGGGCGGTCGCGGCCGCCGGCCGCGGCCGGGCGACCGGATTCCCGACACGGCCTGCGAGCGCCCCGACGGCACGCGTACCCGGCTGCACGCCGAGCTGCGCGGCCGGTGGGCGGTCGTCGGCGACGAGAGCGCCCTGGCGGCGGCCCGGAGCCGCCTCGGTGATCGCGTGGTGCTCCTGCGGCCCGCCGACGGGCCGCTCCCCGCTATGCTCGTACGCCCGGACGGGCACCTGGCCTGCCAGGGCGGCGCCGCCGAGCTGACCCGCTGGCTGGACGGAGCACTCGCTTGACCGCTGCCCGAGGACGTGGCCGTCCCCGCGCCCCCGAGACGGACGCCTCGATCCTGCGCGCGGCGCTGGAGCTGTTCGTCGAGCGCGGCGTCGAGGGCACCAGCATGGAGCAGATCGCCAAGCGGGCGGGGGTCGGCAAGCTCACCGTCTACCGTCGCTGGAGCACCAAGGAAGACCTGATCGCCCAAGCCGTCGAGGAGTCGGTCGGCGGCGAGGTGACCCCCTCCGCCGCCGAGGTCGAGGCCCTGTCACCCCGGGACATCATCGAACGCGCCCTTCCGGCGGCGGCCGAGATGGTCGCGAACCCGGAGTTCCGCGCGCTGGTGGCCCGGATGATGGGCTCCGCGGTCAGCCATCCGAAGCTGATGGCCGTCTACTGGGAGCACCACATCCTGCCCCGCCGCGAGCTGGCGTCCGCGATGCTGCGGCGTGCCCAGGCGGACGGCGCGGTGGCGGCGGACGCCGATCTGGACGTGCTGATCGACATGATGGCCGGGGCGGTGACGTGGCGCGTGCTCCAGCCGGACCCGCCGGACGCCGCCGGCATGCTGGTCTATCTCAAGGCCGTCTACCGCCAGATCGGCCTGTACGCCTGAGCCTGCCGCCGGACGCCGTGCACAGCGGGCGTTCCGGCCGTGCGCAGCGGGCGTTCCGGCAATCTTTTGTCTTCCGTCTCACGAAAGCCTGCTTTGCTCAGCGAATCGCAGGTCCTTAGCTCATGAGTGAGTGAGCTAGGCCACATCGCCGTTGTGGTTGGGGGCCCACGGCTTGTGTGTTCGGTCTTTGCCTGGAGCGCTTCGCGACGCCGTCACCGTGTCGCGATATCCCAAAGCAGGAGGACCCGGATGACGTTGAAGAAGCAAGGGATGACAGTCCTTCTGGCAGCGCTCCTGGGCGTTGCCGCGTGCAGTACGCAGACCGCCTCCACCGTCTCCCCTTCGCCGGCCGCCGCGCAGACCCCGCAGCAGGGCGGCGAGATCACCGTGCTGGAGAGCAGCGCCTTCTCCGGCTCCTGGCCGACCGGCCTTGACCCGGCGACCAACACCACCGGCGCCGCGAACATCCCTCAGATGAGCGCGATCTACGGCGGGCTGTTCACTCTCACGGCAAACGACGACGGCAGTGACGCCAAGGTCGTGCCCAACCAGGCCGAAAGCTACGAACTCCTCGAAGACGGACAGGTCGTCAAGATCAAGATCCGGGACGGCCTCACGTTCACCGACGGCACACCGCTCGACGCCAAGGCCGTCGCCTTCAACTTCGAACGCGGGGTCAAGTCCCCCTGCTCCTGCGCGCCACGCTGGCCGCTGGTGGAGAAGGACGCCATCACGGTAGAGGAGCCGAACACGGTCGTCCTCCGCTTCACCAGGCCGTACGCCTCCGTCATCAACGCCTTCCCCATCTCCAACGTCAACTGGATGGCCTCCCCCACCGCCGTCGAGAAGCTGGGCCCGGACCAGTTCCGGGCGAACCCGGTCGGCGCCGGCCCGTTCAAGATCGTGACGAACCGGATGAGCTCCGAGCTGGTACTGGAGCGCAACCCCGGCTACTTCAAGCCGGGCCTGCCCTACCTCGACAAACTGACGTTCAAGTCGATCGGCGACGACCAGGCCGCCTTCCAGGCGCTGATGGCCGGGCAGGGGCACGCGTACGAGGGCATGAGCACCGTGCCGCTGATCGACCAAGCGGGCAAGAACGACCGGCTGACCGTGACCCTGCAGCCGCCGACGTCGCCGTACGTCGTCCAGCTGAACACCCAGCAGGCGCCGTTCGACAACGAGAAGGCCCGTGAGGCGATCTACTACGCGACCGACTTCGGCGCCATCGCCAAGGGCCTGTTCAAGGACGCCTACCCGGTGAGCCAGTCGTTCACCGCGCCGGGCGGCCTGTTCCACCACGAGACCGTGGCCGGCTACCGGACCCATGACGTGGCGAAGGCCAAGCAGCTCGTGCAGGAGATGGGCGGGCTCAAGGTCGAGCTGGGCACCCTCGGCGCCTACGTGGCCAAGCAGGTGATGGTGGCGCTGCAGACGCAGTGGCAGCAGGCCGGCATCGAGGTCACCATCAAGGAGTACCAGCTGTCCACCCTGGTCGAGGAGTTCAACTCCGGCAAGTGGCAGTCCATGCTGCAGACGGCCGGGGCGTGGGACCCGGCCACCGGCGTGGGCGTCGCCTTCCGGTTCCGGTCCAACTCGCCGTTCAGCGGCGTGAAGGACCCCAAGGTCGACGAGCTGATGGCCAAGGCGGAGGCCACCGTGGACGCCGCCGAGCGGGACGCGCTCTACGTGGAGCTGGGCAAGTACGTCAGCGACAAGGCGTACGCGCCGTTCGGCCTGGCCTTCGCCCCGGCGAACCTCGCGGTCAAGGGAGTGCACGGCCCCGGGCTGACCACGAAGATCCCGTCGCTCGCCGTCAACACGGCCGTCGAGTGGGACAAGGTCTGGAGGGAGAATTGACGGTCGCCTTAGCCCCGCGTCACCGGACCGTCCCGGCCCGCCTGCTCGGCTCGCCCGCCTTCCGGATGGTGGCCAAGCGGCTGCTGATGGCGATCCCGATCATGCTGGGGGTCAGCATTCTCGCCTTCTGGGTGCTGAATCTGATCCCCGGCAACGCGGCCCGGCAACTCCTGGGCGCCGAGGCGACCCCCGAGCAGATCCGCACGCTGGAAGAGCAGATGGGCCTGAACGAGCCCGCGGTGTCGCGGTACCTCGACTGGCTCGGGGGCGCTGTCACCGGCGATCTCGGCCGGTCGTTCGTCAGCGGCCAGGAGGTGGCCGGTCAGCTCGGCGAGAGGCTGACGGTGAGCGCCGAGCTGACCGGCCTGGCCCTGTTCGCCTCGGTGGCGCTGGCGGTGCCGGTGGCGCTGCTGGCGGCCCGCCGGCCGAACGGGCTGTTCGACCGGATCAGCATGGTCGTCAGCGTCAGCGGGCTGTCTGTGGCGAGCTATGTGCTCGCCCTGGTGCTGGTGCTGATCTTCGCCGTGCGGTTCGCCGTGCTCCCCGCGATCGGGTACGTCCCGTTCTCGGAGGATCCGGTGGAGAACCTGCGCGGGATGGTGCTGCCGGCCGTGGCCATCGCGTTCCCCCTGTTCTGCTTCTATACCAGGTTTCTCAGGGGTGATCTGGTCGACCAGTTACAGGGGCAGGACTACATCGTCACCGCGCAGGCCAAGGGCATCGGGCCCTGGCAGGTGCTGCTGCGGCACGCCTTCCGCAACTCGTCGTTCGGGCTGATCACCGTGGTCGGCCTGAACCTGAGCACGCTGATCGGCTCCACGGTGATCATCGAGTCGATCTTCGCCATCCCCGGGCTCGGCCAGCTCATGCTGCAGGCGATCAACACCCGTGACGTCATGGTCGTGCAGGCGTGCGTCATCGTGTTCGCCATCGTGACGGTGCTGGCCAACCTGGTCACCGATCTGCTGTACGCGGTACTCGACCCGAGGATTCGTCATGGCAGCGGTTGAGACACTGACACCCGAGCTCGACCTCGCCCCGGCCCGCCGGACGTGGGTGCGCAAGCTGACGTTGGCCGTGCCGGTCGGCCTGGTCGGGTTCGTGCTGGCCGGCTGCTTCCTGGGCCCGCTGGTGCTGCCGATCCCGGCCCCGACCGGCGGGAACGTGCTGGAGTCGGCCCTCCCGGCGTTCTCCCCCGGCCACCTGCTCGGCACCGATCCCAACGGCAACGACATCCTGTCCCGCATCCTGTACGGCGGGCGGGCGTCGCTGATCGTCACGATCGCGGTGAACCTGATCGGCCTGTCCGTCGGCGGGCTGCTCGGCGCCCTGTCCGGGTACGTCGGCGGGGCGCTGGACACCGTGATCATGCGGGTGCTGGACGTGCTGATCGCCTTCCCGTCGCTGGTGCTCACCCTCGCGGTGGCGCAGAGCCTCGGGCCGAGCCTGACCAACACGATCCTCGCGCTGGCGTTCTTCAGCATCCCGGCCTTCGCCCGCGTCTCCCGGGCGGCCACGCTGGGGCTGCGCGAGCTGCCCTTCATGACCGCCGCCCAGCTGTGCGGCACCCCGTGGTGGCGGGTGCTGCTCCGGCACGTCGCACCGAACATCGGACCGCAGCTGATCACCTTCAGCATGCTCGGCATGGGCATCGTGATCATCATCGAGGGGGCGCTGAGCTTCCTCGGGCTGGGCATCCCGGCACCCGATCCGAGCTGGGGAAACATGGTCGCGCAAGGGCAGGCCAGCCTGTCCGCGACCCCCGACCTGGTGGTGTGGCCCAGCCTCGCCCTGTTCGTCTCCGTACTCGCCTTCAACCTCCTCGGCGAGGCTCTGCGCACCCAAGGGAGTGTCCGATGAGCGGAGAACGTACCGACAACGAGGTGCTCACCCTCGCCCCGCCCGGCTCCGGCGCCGAACTGCTGGAGGTGCGCGACCTGCGGGTCCGCTTCTCGCGCGGGGGACGCCGGGTGCACGCCGTGAACGGGCTGTCCTACCGGTTGAACGCCGGCGAGATCCTGGCCATCATCGGCGAGTCCGGCTCCGGCAAGAGTGTCAGCGCCCGCACCCTCATGGGGTTGCTGCCGCCATCGGCCCAGGTGACCGGGTCGGCCCGGTTCGCGGGCACCGAGCTGCTCGGCCTGCCCGAGCGGGAGATGCGCGGCCGGCGCGGCGCGGAGATCGCGATGGTCTTTCAGGACCCCGCCAGGTCGCTCAACCCGACCATGCGGATCGGCGCCCAGATCACCGAGGCGATCCGGGCGCACTCCGCCCTCAGCCGCAAACAGGCCGCGGAGCGGGCGGTGGAGCTGCTCAAGCTGGTCCACCTGCCGGCCGCCGAGCGCCGGTTCTACGAGTATCCGCACCAGCTCTCCGGCGGCATGCGCCAGCGTGTGGTGATCGCCATCGCGCTGGCGGGCGAGCCGCGGCTGCTCATCGCCGACGAGGCGACCACCGCACTCGACGTGACCACCCAGGCCCAGATCATGGAGCTGCTGCTCGAACTCAAGCAGCGGCTCGGCATGGCGATCATCCTGATCAGCCACGACCTGGGGCTGGCGGCGAGCTACGCGCAGAACGTGGTCGTCATGTACGCCGGGCGGGCCGTGGAGTACACCTCCGCCGAGGAGCTGTTCGCGCACGTACGGATGCCGTACACGCAGGCGTTGCTCGGCGCGATCCCGCTGCTGGAGCGGGAGCCGCACGCGCTCTTGCCGGTGATCCCCGGCCAGCCGCCGGACCCGGCGGCGCTGCCGCCCGGCTGCCCGTTCCGGCCGCGCTGCGCCGCCGCCACCGACGCGTGCGCGGAGCCGCCGCCCTTCGTGGAGCACGAGCCGGGGCACTGGTGGGCCTGCTGGCATCCGGCCGAGGACCTCTCGCCGCAGGTCAAGGACGGAGTGCAGGGATGACGAACGGCCCGCTGTTGGACGTGCGCGACGTCGTACAGGAGTTCGCCGTGCGCGGCCCTGGCGGAGTGAAGGGCGCGAAGGTGCACGCGGTGTCGAACGTGTCGTTCGACATGCGTGCCGGGGAGACGCTCGGCGTGGTGGGAGAGACCGGGTCGGGCAAGTCCACGCTGGCGCGCTCCGTCATCCAGGCGCCCCGCCCGAAGTCGGGCGAGGTGCGCTTCCTCGGCACGGATCTGATGAAGCTCGGGCGGCGCGGCCTGACGGAGGCCCGCCGCCAGATGCAGATGGTCTACCAGGATCCGTTCGGCTCGCTGAACCCCCGCTGGAAGATCACCGAGCTGGTCGAGGAGCCGCTGCTCGGGTACGGCGTGCGGTCGTCGGCGCGGCGCCGCGAGCGCGTCCGCGAGCTGCTCGACCTGGTCGGGCTGGATCCGGGCGTGTACGGCCGGCGGCGCCCGCACGAGCTGTCGGGCGGGCAGTGCCAGCGGGTCGCCATCGCCCGCGCCATCGCGCTGAACCCGGCGCTGATCGTCTGCGACGAGGCGGTGGCCTCGCTCGACGTGCTGATCCAGGCGCAGGTGCTGAACCTGTTCGAGCGGCTGCGCACCGAGCTCGGCCTGTCGTACCTGTTCATCTCGCACGACCTGGCGCTCGTCAAGCAGGTCAGCGACCGGGTGGCGGTGATGCACCTGGGCCGGCTCGTGGAGGTGGGCCCGGCCGGGGAGCTGTACCGGCGGCCCCTGCACCCCTACACCTCGGCGCTGCTCAACTCGATCCCCGGCCTGGACCCGGTCACCGGCCGGGTGCGCCGACCCGCACCGCCCGCCGGGGAGCCGCCCTCGCCGATCAACCCGCCCTCCGGCTGCCGCTTCCGCACCCGGTGCCCGTTCGCCCAGGAGCGGTGCGCGCGGGAGTCCCCCGCGATGCGCGAGCCGTTCCCCGGCCACCAGGTCGCCTGCCACTTCCCGCTCGCCAGTGACAGTGAAGATCACGAAAAGAGGCGCACATGAGCATGACCACGCGGGCTGCGATTCTGCACGAACCCGGCAAGCCGTGGCAGATCACCGACGTCGAGCTGGACGAACCGAAGGCCAACGAGGTCCGGGTCAAGTTCATGGCCGCCGGGCTGTGCCATTCCGACGACCACATCCAGAAGGGCGACGCCCCCATGCGGATGCCCGTCGTCGGCGGGCACGAGGGCGCCGGCATCGTCGAGGCGGTCGGCGAAGGGGTGACCAGGGTGGCGGTGGGCGACCATGTCGTCTGCTCGTTCATCCCCGTGTGCGGCTCGTGCCGGTACTGCTCGACCGGACGGCAGGGCCTGTGCGACGCCGGCAAGGACGCGGGGACGGGCATGTTCCCCGACGGCACGTTCCGCTTCCACAAGGACGGCGAGGACCTCGGCGGGCTGTGCGTCCTGGGCACTTTCTCCCAGTACGCGGTGCTGTCGGAATGGTCCTGCATCAAGGTCGACGACGACATCCCGTTCGAGGTCGGCGCCCTGGTGAGCTGCGGCGTGCCGACCGGCTGGGGCTCGGCGGTGTACGCCGCGGGCGTCAGGGCGGGCGAGACCGTGGTGATCTACGGTTCGGGCGGCGTGGGCAGCAACGTGGTGCAGGGCGCCCGGCACGCCGGGGCGAAGAACGTGGTCGTGGTCGACCCGGTCGAGTTCAAGCGGGACATGGCGAAGGTCTTCGGCGCCACGCACACCTTCGCGACCGCCGCCGAGGCGCACGACTTCATCGTCGGCACCACCTGGGGCGAGCTGGCCGACCACGCCATCATCACCGTCGGCATCCTGCACGACGAGGTGATCGACCACGCGCTCAAGGTCGTCGGCAAGAGCGGCCAGGTGACCATCACCGCGGTCGGCGGCGGCGAGCTGAACACCGGCGCGGGCATGCTCATCGGCTATCAGCGGCGCGTTCAAGGCGCCATCTTCGGGTCCTGCAACCCGCTGTACGACGTGCCTCGCCTCCTGGGCTTGTACCGCTCCGGTGACCTCAAGCTCGACGAGCTGATCACCCGGCGCTACCGCCTGGACGAGGTCAACCAGGGCTATCAGGACATGTTGGACGGCAAGAACATCCGGGGCGTCATCGTGCACGAGCACTGATTCGCTCACCAGCACTGAGGAGTATCTCCCATGACAAGTGTCCTCTCCGAGTCGGCGACCAACTCCCCCCTCATCATCGAGAACGCGCAGCTGATCGGCGGCGAGTGGGTTCCCGCGGCAAGCGGCGAGACCATCGAAGTGATCAACCCGGCGACCCGCGAGGTCATCGCCCGGGTGCCGCGCGGCACCGCCGTGGACGTCGACAACGCCGTCCGGGCGGCGGCAGCGGCGTTCCCCGGCTGGCGTGACGTCAACGCCACCGCGCGCGGCGCCCTGGTCGCCCGCTGGGCCGACCTGATCCAGCGGCACGAGGCCGAGATCGACCGGATCGAGTCGCAGGAGGTCGGCCGCCCGCACTGGGGGCCGCCGCCGATGCCGCGCATCCTCACCTTCATCGCCGGGCAGGCCGACAAGGTGCTCGGGCACACGATGCCGACCCACACCCCCGACGTGCTGGGGATGACCTTGCGGGAGCCGTACGGGGTGGTGGGCAGCATCATCCCGTGGAACGCACCCGGCCCGATGTTCGCCAGTGACGTCGGCGCGGCCATCGCCGCGGGCAACACGATCGTGGTCAAGCCGGCCGAGGACGCGCCGCTGACCCCGCTGGCGCTGGCCAGGCTGGCGATGGAGGCGGGCATCCCGGCGGGCGTGATCAACGTCGTGACCGGCTACGGCCACGAGGCCGGGGCGGCCGTGCCCGCGCATCGGGGGGTCAACCGGGTGAGCTTCACCGGCTCGCCGGAGACCGGGTCGCTGGTGATGGCGGCCTGCGCCAGGAACCTCACGCCGCTGCACCTGGAGCTGGGCGGCAAGTCGCCGCAGGTCGTCTGCGCCGACGCCGACCTGAACGCGGCGATCCCGACGATCGTGCGCGGCATCACGCTGAACACCGGCCAGATCTGCGCGGCCGGCTCCCGCGTCGTGGTGGAGCGCGCGGTGCACGCCGAGGTGGTGCGCCGGCTGGCCGAGGAGATGCGCCAGGTCACCGTCGGGCCGTGGCACCAGCCGGTGCGGATGGGCCCGCTGATCAACGGCAAGCAGCACGACCGCGTGCTCGGCTACATCGAGTTGGGCCGGCAGGAGGGCGCCGAGCTGGTCCTCGGCGGCGGCGTGCCCCAGGGCGAGGAGTTCGAGCGCGGCTACTTCGTCGAGGCCACCCTGTTCGACCAGGTGGACCCGGACATGCGCATCGCCCAGGAGGAGATCTTCGGACCGGTGCTGTCGGTCATCCCGGTCGACGACGAGGAGGAGGCCCTGGCGGTCGCCAACGGCACCGACTACGGCCTGGTCGCCTCGGTGTGGACGGCCGACGTCGGCCGCGCGGTGCGGATGGCGCGCGGGCTGCAGGCGGGTCAGGTCTCGGTGAACGCGGCGTTCGGCCCCGGCGTGATCGGCGCGCCCTTCGGCGGCTACCGCAAGAGCGGCTTCGGCCGGACCATGAGCGCCGAGGCAGTGCGGGACTACACCCAGGTGAAGGCGGTGTCGCTGCGTGGCACATGGTGACGGCATCCGGGTCCGCGTGCTGATCGAGCCCCGGCACGGCGGGACCTACGCCGACTTCCTGGCGATGGCGCTGGCCGTCGAGGACGCCGGTTTCGACGCCTTCTTCCGCTCCGACCACCTGCTCGGCGTCGTCCCCGACGACCTGACCTACCAGCCCACCGACTGCTGGACGACCCTCGGCGCACTGGCTCGCGACACCCAGCGGGTACGGCTCGGCGCCCTGATGGGCGCGGCCACCTTCCGCTACCCCGGCCTGCTGGCCACCATCGTCGCCTCGGTGGACCAGATGAGCGGCGGCCGGGTCGAGCTCGGCCTGGGCGCCGCCTGGTACGAGCGCGAGCACGCGGCGTTCGGCATCCCGTACCCCTCGCTGCGGGAGAGGTTCGACCGGCTGGAGGAGCAACTGGCCGTCATCACCGGGCTGTGGGGCACGCCGCCCGGCGACCGGGACGGCTTCTCCTTCGACGGCGCCCACTACCGGATCGAGGCCAACCGCAACCCGCCACGCCCGGTGCAGTCGCCGCACCCGCCGATCCTGATCGGCGGCTCGGGGCCGAAGCGCACTCCGGCCATCGCGGCCAGGTACGCGTCCGAGTTCAACACCGCGCTCGGCGGCGACCTGCGCGAGCGGCTGGACATCTTCAGCCGGGCCTGTGAGGCGATCGGCCGCGATCCGGCCGATCCGCGCCGGTCCTCGGTCGTCCCGACGGCCGTCGGCGGCACCCAGGCCGAGGGGGAGCGCCGGGGGTCGGTCATCGGCTCGGACTTCATCCGGACCAACGCGCTCATCGGCACCACCGAGATGCTCACCGCGCGGATCGCCGAGCTCGGCGGCCTCGGCGTCGACACCGTCTACCTGCACATCTACGACATTCACGACCTGGACCACATCGCCCTGATCGGCGCCGAGGTCCTGCCCCACGTCACGGCGATGAAGGTCGCGGCGCCGTGAGCTCGCCCGACCAAGCTCAAGGAGGATCGATGAGCCTCACCACCCGGGCCGCCATCGCCCGCCGACCGCACACCGGCTGGGAGCTGGCCGAGCTCCGGCTCGACCCGCCCAAGGCGCACGAGGTGCGGGTGAAGTTCCACGCCTCCGGGCTGTGCCACTCCGACGACCACATCACCAAGGGCGACGCCGGCGTGCGCTTCCCCGTGGTGGGCGGCCACGAGGGCGCCGGCGTGGTGGAGTCGGTCGGGCCGGACGTGCGCCGGGTCAAGCCCGGCGACCGGATCATCTGCTCCTACATCCCGGCGTGCGGCGCCTGCCGGCCCTGCTCGACCGGCCACCAGAACATGTGCGTCAAGGGCCTCAACGCCGGCACGGGCATGTTCCTCGACGGCACCTTCCGCTTCCACCTCGGCGAGGAGGACCTCGGCGGCTTCTGCACGCTGGGCACGTTCTCCGAGTACGCGGTGGTGTCGGAGTACGCGTGCCTCCCGCTGGCCGACGACATCCCGTTCGAGATCGGCGCGCTGGTCGGCTGTGGCGTGCCGACCGGCTGGGGTTCCGCGGTGTACGCGGCCGGGGTGCGCGCCGGCGAGACCGTGGTGATCTTCGGTGCGGGCGGCGTGGGCAGCAACGCGGTGCAGGGCGCCCGGTACGCCGGGGCGAAGAACGTGGTCGTGGTCGATCCGGTCGAGTTCAAGCGCGACATGGCCAAGACCTTCGGCGCCACGCACACCTTCGCGACCGCCGCCGAGGCGCGCGAGTTCGTGGTGGGGACCACCTGGGGGCAGCTCGCCGACCACGCGATCCTCACCCCGGGCGTGCTCACCCAGGAGATCGTCCAGGCGGCGACGGAGATGGTCGGCAAGGGCGGCAAGGTCACCGTCACCGCCGTCGGGAAGAAGGACGAGCAGGCGGTGCGCTTCCGCGCGGGACTGCTGATCGGCTATCAGCGGCAGATCCGCGGCGCGCTGTTCGGCGACTGCAACCCGCTGTACGACGTGCCCAGGCTACTCGGGCTGTACCGCGCGGGCGACCTCAAGCTCGACGAGCTCATCACCCAGCGGTACCGGCTGGACCAGGTGAACGACGCCTACCAGGACCTGGCCGACGGCAAGAACATCCGGGGGGTCATCGTGCACGAGGACTGACCGCCCGCCGCCGACCCTGGGCCCGCCACTGGACGTCCGGCAGGAGGGCCCGGGGCGAGCGGCCGCGGATCGCGCCGTACCAGACACCGCAGCCGTAGGCGGCGTCGTCGAGGCGGCGGGCGACGGCGTATCTGACCGGGTCCAGGTGCGCCTTCGTGCGGCGCAGGTCGACCACGGTGTCGAGCACGGTGGCCGCGATCATGGCGCGGCGCAGTCTCCTGGAGAACAGGCAGCCGACGGCCGCCACCGGCCACCAGTGGCGCAGCAGCAGCGCGGCGGCCTGCCACACCGAGGCCACCGCGCCGTCCACGGCCAGCCGCAGGCCCAGGCGTCGTGGGTGCTCGCTCCGCTCGACCTTGCGCGCGATCCGCGCGGCGGCGACGCCGAGGAACAGCGCGGCGACGGGCCCGGACCAGCGCCGCTGGGCGAGCAGCGCGAGGACGAAGCCCGCGCTCCAGGGGGCCAGCACGACCGGTGCCACGTTCGTGCCGTGGCGCTGGGCGAGCAGGTGCGCGCCGGTGCCGTAGAACGCCTTGCGGGCGAGCCAGTCGTGCACGTCCGTGCGATGCTCGTGCCGTACGACCGCCGTGGGCTCGTAGCGGACCCGGCGGCCGGCGTCCGCGAGCCGCCACACCAGGTCGACGTCCTCGGCGACGCGCATACCGGCGCTGAACCCGTCGCCGAGCGCGTCCACACGGGCCAGGAGACAGGCGCTCGGCACCCAGGAGACGGGCGCGCGGGGCCTGACGATCCCGGGCTCCACGCCGAGGTCGAGCGAGGACCGCGCGTCCTCGTAGCGGCGGATCCACCGGTCCCGGCCGGGCATGCGCAGCCCCAGCACGCGCGGGGCGGCCAGCACGACGCGCGGGTCGGCGAAGTGCCGCAGCAGGAGCGGCAGCGCGTCCGGGTCGAGGACCACGTCGGAGTCGACGAAGGCGACGTAGGGCGTGGTGACCCGGCGCAGCCCCGCGTTGCGGGCCGCGGCGGGCCCGCCGTTCTCGGCCAGCGCGACCAGCTCGGCCCGGTGCGCGGCGGCCACGCCCGCGATGGCCTTCGGATCCTCGGAGCCGTCGTCGACCACGATCACCCGCTGCGCGACCCTCCTCCGCCCAGCGGCGAGCGGCCCAGTGGCAAGCGGCGCGGCGGCTCGGGGCGCGGCGGCTCGGGGCGCGGCGGACGGCGGCGCGGTGGACATGGCCCGATGCTGGTCGCCCAAGCAGGCCAGCAAGCGGTCCAGCGCGGCGGGGCGGTCGCGGACCGGGACCACCACCGTCACCTGCGACAGATCGCCGTCCGGCAGCTCGGCCACGATGGGGTCGGCCATGCCGGTTTCGAGCAGCCGATCGGCGAGTGCGGCCGTGGCCCTGCCGGACACCCGTACGGTCCGATCGACGATCAGCGCCCTGGCGCGCTCGGTGAGGTACAGCACCCTCGTCGGCGCACCGCCGACGAGGGTACGCCCGCCGTCCCGGACCCGGACGTGCCGGTTCAGCCGGACAGCGAAACCTGCGGGCAGCGGGCCGGCCGCGGGGGGAATCGCGGCGCTCATGGGGTGAAACCTCCGTCCGCAGACACCACCGATCCGTTCAGTACGGCTCCTTCGCGGGAGCAGCAGAACGCGATCGTCGCGGCGATCTCGGCGGGGTCGATCAGGCGGCGCAGCAGCTGGGAGGAGGCGAAATCGTCCATGGTGTCCAGGTCGTAGAGGTCGGCGGTGGCGCTGAGCATGGCCGTACGGGTCGAGCCCGGAGAGACGGCGGCCGCGGTCACGCCGGTGCCGACCAGGTCGGCGGCGAGCCCGCGCACCAGGCCGACCACGGCGTGCTTGGCCATCGTGTAGGCCGACAGGCGGAACAGCCCGTGGGACCCGGCGGCCGAGGCCACCGCGACGAACCGGCACCCACCCGGCTCCGGCCCGGCCAGCATGCGCGGGACACACGCCGCGGCCGTGTTCCACACTCCCAGCACGTCGGTCTCCCACAGGGTGCGCACCTGCGCGGCCGGGGTCTCCCACAGCGGCAGCCCGCCGACGATGACCGCGGCAGCGGCCACGGCCGCGTCCAACCGGCCGAACCGTTCCACCGCCAGGGCCGCCGCTGTCACCAGAGCGTCGGCGTCACGCACATCCGCGACATACGGTACGACCACGTCGGGATGGTCGTTCGCCAGCTCCTCCAGGTCGTCCTTGGTCGCCAGCGGGTAAGTCACCCCGGCAGCCCGGTCCGGCCCATCACCCGCGCACCCGTCGACCGCGACCACCCGATACCCCTTGGCGCACAGGACCCGTACGGTAGCCGCCCCGATCCCCCGCGCCGCCCCGGTCACCAGCGCCACCCGCCCTCCACCGGCGACCGCCGTCACCTCACTCACCTCGGCCCCTCTCCACGCCTGATACGGACGCGTCCGGTTTCAGGAGGCGGCCGGTGCGGTCCGCCTGGCCGGTACGGATTCGGGTGGTCACGTCGTCGGTCATCTGCTCGAACAGGCGGCGGCCCTCCCCGGCGGAGGCCGTGGTGGGGTCGCCGAGAACGCCGGAAGGGGACACGGCGGCGACGCCCTCGGCCGTGAGCGTGGGCAGGAGTTCGGCGAGCGGGGCGAGGTTGCCCGGCTCGGCCCGCGCCAGGTCCACCAGGTGCGGGGCCAGGTGCAGCATGAGCGAGGTCTCGGCGTGGCCCGCGTGGGCGTCGGCGCCGGCGGTCGTACAGGGCGCCCACGCCACGGCGTGCCCTTCGTACCGCAACCGCGCCACGGCGGCGGCCAGGGCGCGCAGGTTTCCGCCGTGCCCGTTGACGATCACGATCCGCCCGGCCCAGTGGGACAGCGACCTGACCAGCTCGACCAGCAGGAGCTCCAGCGCCTCGGTGCCGATGGACATCGTGCCGGGAAAGTCCTGGTGCTCCCCGCTCGCGCCATAGGCGACGGCGGGCGCCACCAGGACAGAGTCCCCCTGAAGCCGAACGGCCGCGGCCTGCGCCACCGCCGTCGCGATCGACGTGTCGGTGTCCAGCGGTAGATGCGGCCCGTGCTGCTCGGTAGAGCCGAGCGGCACCAGAACGGTCGGCGACCCCGGCAGAGCAGGCCAAGCCAGGCCCGCCAGCCCACGCTCAACCGGCCCGAGCCGGGACCGTTCGGCGTCCGTCGGGGTGGGCCGGCGCTTCATGGGGTGGTCAGCCGATCTCGCGGGTGAACCCGGGCGGCATCACCACGTCGCCGGGCACCAGGTCGTGCACGGACGCGCGGCCGAGCCCCAGCAGCGCCGAGTCGATCCCGTCGCGCAGGACGTCCAGCACGTTCTCCACGCCCGCCTGCCCGTTGGCCGCCAGCCCCCACAGGGAGGCCCGGCCGATCAGCACCGCCCGCGCGCCCAGCGCGACCGCCTTGACCACGTCGCCGCCGCGTCGTACGCCGCCGTCCATCAGCACCTCGATCTCGTGGCCGACCGCGTCCGCGATGCCCGGCAGCAGCCGGATCGCGGCGGGGGTGCCGTCGAGGTTGTTGCCGCCGTGGTTGGAGACCGAGATCGCGGTGGCCCCGAGGTCCACCGCCCGGCGGGCGTCGTCGAGGCGGCCGATGCCCTTGAGCATGAACGGCCCGCCCCACTGCTCGCGCATCCACCGTACGTCCTGCCAGCTCGGCGGCGGTGTCCGCATCCACTCGCCGTACGCGCCGAAGAACGTCGGGGCCGGCCGGCCGGGCTCGGCCACATTGGGGACGGTCAGATCGGGCAGCCGGCCGGATTTGGCGAAGCCGAGCAGCCACCGCGGCCGCGTCAGCGTCTGCGGCGCGAACCGGGCCATCGCCTTCAGGTCCAGTTTGTCCGGGATCCATGGGCTACCCCAGTCCCTGCCGTGGGAGAACGTCCAGTCCAGGGTGACGATCAGCCCCTTGACCCCGGCGTCGCGGGCCCGCTCCATGTGCCCGGCCATGGACTCCTTGCCGCCCATCCAGTACATCTGGAAGAAGGTCCGCGGGTTGGCCGCCACGACCTCCTCCACGGGCTTGCTCGCGAAGTTGCTCAGCCCCATGACGGTGTCGCGCGACGCGGCGGCGCGCGCCACCGCCACCTCGCCATCAGGGTGTACGGCCTGCACCCCGGTGGGCGAGATGAGCACCGGCATCGAGAGCTGCTGACCCATCACCGTGGTGGCCAGGTCCCGCTTGGCAGGCAGGTCGGCCACGTGCGGCGCGAAGCCGAGTTCGGCGAACGCGGCCAGGTTGTCGCGGTAGGTCCGGCCCCTTTCCGAGCCGGCGAGCAGCGCCGAGTACACCGACTTCGGCAGCCGGCGCCGGGCCCTGCGCTGCGCCTCCGCCACGGTCTCGAACCACGCGTTCGCCATGGAACCTCTCTCCTAGCCGGACGTGTTTCCTAGCCGAACGTTTCCCGGCCGAACGTTTCCCGGCCGAACGTTTCCCGGCCGGACGTGGGGAACCCGGCCAGCGGGCTCTGCGCGCACGCGCTCACGGGCGGGGCGGCAGGGGTGAGCCGGCTGGGCCGGCGTCCGATGGTCACCGGGACGGGACGGGTGCGGTGGGAGTGGTCCTGGCTGGGTCTGGGCGCCGTACGGCCGGGGGCGGCGAGCGCGCCTTCGGCGTGTCCCTGGACGCATTCGGGATCGGGGCCGTCCAGCGGCAGTCCGGTGAAGAACTTGGCCGCCATGCACCCGCCCCGGCAGGAGTCGTAGAAGTCGCAGCCGGAGCAGGCGCCGCCGGTCTGGGGCGACCGCAGCTCCTTGAACAGCTCCGACTCGCGCCACACGGTGGCGAAGTCGCCGCCGGTGAGCACGTTGCCGGCGTGGAAGCGGTCATGGATGGCGAACGGGCACGCGTACACGTCGCCGACGGGATCGATCAGGCAGACGACCCGGCCCGCCCCGCACAGGTTGAGCCCTGGCAGGGACTCGCCGTAGCCGGCCAGGTGGAAGAACGAGTCGCCGGTGAGCACGTCCTCGCCCGCCCGCAGCAGCCACTCGTACAGCTCGCGCTGCTGGGCGGCCGTCGGGTGCAGCTCGTCCCACACGTCGGCGCCACGGCCCGACGGGCGCAGCCGGGTGAGCCGGAGGGTCGCTCCCCTGACGTCCGCGATGGCCTTGAACGCGTCGAGCTGGCCGATGTTCTCCCGGGTCATGACCACGGACAGCTTGGCGTTCTGGAACCCGGCCTCGGCGAGGTTGTCCAGCGCGCGCAGCGCCGTGTCGTACGATCCCGCGCCACGCACCCGGTCGTTGACCTCGGCCGTCGCGCCGTCGAGCGACACCTGTACGTCCACGTAGTCGGTGTCCGCCAGGAAGCGGGCGCGTTCCGGCGTGAGGCGTACGCCGTTGGTGGAGAACTTCACGCCGACCTTCTGGCTGACGGCGTACTCCAGCAGTTCCCAGAAGTCGGGCCGCACGGTCGGCTCGCCACCGCCGATGTTGACGTAGAAGACCTGCATGTCGCGCAGCTCGTCGATCACCGCCTTGCACTGCTCGGTGGTGAGCTCATCGGGGTCACGGCGGCCGGACGACGACAGGCAGTGCACGCATGACAGGTTGCACGCGTAGGTGAGCTCCCAGGTCAGGCAGATGGGCGCGGCCAGGCCGCGCTCGAACCGCCCGACCAGGGCTCCGCTCGTCGCCGCGCCCTTCACCGGGGTGGGCGCCGGTGGCGGCACGGCTCCCGTACGTGATCTGATCATGTCGGTGGCAGCCAGGCCGCGCAGGGCCTCGGCGTAGGCGGGCCAGTGCGCGGCCGGGACTCCGGCGTGCGCCAGCGCGGCGCGGGCGTCGGGCTGGTCGGCGAGAGCGCGGACGACCGAGACGAGCTCGGTGCGTTTGAGGAAGGTCAGGCGCCGGTTGCCGAAGTGGTAGGCCATCGCCCCGAAGGTCTCCGGCCGCAGGGCGACGCTGGGGGAGAGCTCCCAGGCCTGGTCGAGCGGGCTCGTCATGTCCGCGCGCCGGTTAGTAGACGCCGCACATGCCGTCGATGGAGACCTCTTCCAGCAGCGCTTCTTCGGTGAGTTCGTCCGTCTCGGCGGTGATGATCGTCTCGTCCATGATCACTCCTCGGTCGGGGGCGGCGCAATTGCGGCACCGAGTGCATTAACTACTTAATGACACCGAGGGCCAAAAAGGAAGGCCCTGTTTGGAGTACCTTCTGGTGATGGTGAGCAGCCGACCGAAGCAGACGCAGAGGCAGGCGCAGAGGCAGGCGCCCGGCCGCCGCCCCGCCACCGACCTCGGCGCGATCGAGCGGGCGGCGTTCCGGCTGTTCGCCGTCCGAGGCTTCGAGGACACCACCGTGGACGCCATCGCCGAGGCGGCGGGCATCGGCAGACGGACGCTGTTCCGCTACTACCCGTCCAAGAACGACATCCCCTGGGGCCAGTTCGAGGCCGGCCTCGCCCACCTGCGCGAGTTCCTGCGGGCCACGCCCCTGGACGTCCCGGTCCACCGGGCGGTGCACCAGGCGGTGCTCGACTTCAACCACCTGGACGACGACGCGATCCCCCAGCACCGCGAGCGCATGCGCCTGCTGCTCACCACCCCCGCGCTGCAGGCGCACTCCGCCCTGAAGTACGCCGCGTGGCGCGGCGTGATCGCCGACTACACCGCCGAGAGGTACGGCCTGTCCCCCACCGACCTGCTGCCCCGGACGGTGGGGCACGTGAGCCTGGGGATGGCGCTGTCCGCGTACGAGCAGTGGCTCGACAGCGAGGACGCCTCCCTCCCCCTGCTCCTGGACGCCGCCCTCGCCGGCCTCCGCCACCACCTGTGCGAGAAGCCCGCCTAACGTCGGGCGCCTCGCAGCTGGGCCATCCCCCGGACAAGGAGCAGGCCGGGCGGGATCGCCAGCACCAGCCCCGCCGCGCACAGGAGGACGACGTCGGTGCCCAGCAGGGTGGTCAGGGGGCCGGTCAGCGCCTGGCCGAAGGGCATGAGGCCGAAGGTGCTGAGCCAGGCCAGCGAGGTGATCCGCCCGATCAGGTGGTCGGGCACCTCCCGGTACATCGCGACGTCCCAGGTGAGGGCGTACGTCTCGACGCCGAAGCCGGCCACCAGGTAGCAGCAGAGGAGCACTCCGACGGAGGGGGCGTACAGCAGGCCCAGCGGGACCAGGGCGTACAGGGACATCGACCACATCGCCACGACCCCAGGCCGCCTCGGCTGCCAGGTCATCATGGTGACGCTGCTGATCAGGCCGCCGGCGCCGTAGCACGCGAGTGCCGTGCCGTACGCCGTGTAGGAGCCGAAGGTGTCGCGGCTCAGCAGCGGCAGCAGGACCTGGCTCGGGGCGATCACGAACATGAGGCTGATGGGCGAGAAGAGGAGAAGCGCCGTCAGCCACGGCCGGCGCCCCGCGTCAGCGACTCCCGCCCACGCCTCCTTCAGCACCGACCGGCGGGCCGCCGGGGTCCACGCCGGCTCCCGCACCTGGCGGAACGCGGCGGCGCTGCCCGCGAAGACGAGCCCCGCCAGCAGGTAGGGGAGGATGTCGAGGCCGCTCGCCAGCATGGTGCCGATCACCGGTCCGGCGATGACGCCCACCCGGGTGCAGATGTTGACCAGGGCCCGGCCGGACACCCGCTGGTCCTCGGCCAGTGTGCTCGCCAGCATGGCGTTGAAGGCCGGCCGGATGAACGACTCCGCCGCGCCGACCGCGAAGAGGACCGCGGCCAGCGACCAGGCGGACGGGTGGCCCATGAGGAGCAGGACCGGGACGATCGCCGCCGCGGCGTCGACGCCCAGCATGATCACCAGGATCCGCCGTCGCGGCAGGCGGTCGGACCAGACGCCTCCCACCAGGAGCAGGCTCAACGACGCGATGCCCTTGGCGGCGAGCACGACCCCCACCGTGGCCGCGTCGCCTCCGGCGTCGAGCAGCGAGACGGTGACGGCGACCACGAGGATCTGCTCGCCCAGCACGAACCCGATCTGCGCCAGGGCGAGCAGTCGGAAGGCGGGATTCCGGAACGCGGTGAGATCGATTCTCGGGGGCATCGGATCCACGGTCTCAGCCCGCGCCATATGGGACAAATGACGTAGCCCGTACACGCCAGAGGCCCTGCGCCGGTGCCGTCATCGGCCGCATCCGCCGCGCCGCCGCTACTCCATACCGTCGAACCAGGTCAACACGCTCACCGTCGCCCCAGCGCCGGTCCAAGGGAGGACACATGCTCGACGGCAGAGTTGCCGTGGTCACCGGATCGGGCCGGGGGCTGGGCCGCTCCTACGCTCGCGCGCTCGCCGCCGCGGGCGCGTCGGTCGTGGTCAACGACCTGGACGGCGACGTCGCCGAGGAGACGGTCAGGACGATCGCCGACGCGGGCGGCGCCGCGGTGGCCGTGGTCGGCGCGGTGGGCAGCGCGGAGCTGGCCGACACGCTGGTACGACGCGCCGTCGACGAGTTCGGCAGGCTCGACGTCATGGTCACCAACGCGGGCGCGCTGCGGGACAAGACGTTGCGCAACACCACCGACGACGATTTCGACCTGGTCGTGAACAGCCACCTGCGCGGCACCTTCACCTGCGGCCGGGCGGCCGCGGCACGGTTCAGGGAGCAGGGCGAGGGCGGCCGGCTGATCCTGGTGGGGTCGCCCGCCGGCCAGCGGGCCAGCTTCGGGCAGACCGCGTACTCCGCCTCCAAGGGCGCGATCGTGGCGATGATGCGGACCTGGGCCGTCGAGCACGCCAAGATCGGCGTGACGGTCAACGCGATCGTCCCCACCGCCCTGACCCGGATGGTCGCGACCATCCCCGGCCTGGCGGACCTGGTGGCCAAGGTCGACGCCGGTGAGGCCGTCCCCGAGGCGGCCAGGCGCCAGGGCCTCGGCTCGCCCGACGACGTCGCCCCCGTCATCGTCTACCTCGCCTCCAAGCTGTCGGACGCGGTCACCGGCCAGGCCATCGCCGCCGGCGGCGACCGGATCGCCCTGTGGACCCATCCGGGCGAGGTGGACGAGCAGTTCCAGGCCGGCGGGTGGAGCCCGCAGTCCGTCAGCGACCTGTTCGCCGGCCCGTACGCCGGGCGGCTGCAGGACTTCAAGCCGGCCCCGCTCGACCTCGGAGGTTTCTGACATGGCGGCCATCATCGTCAACGGCGTCGAGGGCGTCCGCTCGCTGCCGATCGGGGAGCCCCTCGGGCAGAGCGACCTGTACGAGGTCACCCAGGAGGCGGTCAACCAGTTCGCCGACGCCACGGGTGACCACCAGTGGATCCACGTCGACCCCGAACGCGCCAAGGACGGCCCCTTCGGCGGCCCGATCGCGCACGGCTATCTCACGCTGTCCCTGGTCCCCCGGCTCCTCCCGGAGATCATGAAGCTGACGGGCTTCAGCCTGGCCATCAACTACGGCTGCGAGAAGGTCCGGTTCCCCTCGCCGGTCCCCGTCGGGAGCAAGCTGCGCGCCACCGCGACTCTGGACAACGTCGCCGACGTCACCGGCGGGGTGCAGCTCACCATCACCATGGTCTTCACCGTCGAGGACGCGCCCAAGCCGGCGTGCGTCGCGACCATCCTGCTCCGCCAGATCGTCTGACGACAGCCCTCTCCAACGCCACGGCACGGCCCGCGAGTCCGCAGAGACTCGCGGGCCGGCCCATTTCCCGAGCGTTGAAGACTTCATGACATCCGCGTGAACGTCGGCTGTCCACGTTTGCCCCCGCCCTGGTGAGAACCCCCCATACCAAGGGTTCACACCTTTCCGCACACGCCTTCCATCCGTGGTCACGACCCGTTTTCCGTCTGTTCACCTTGTGCCGTTTGTATCGGGGTGAAGCAAAGAACAGCTCTTACTACGGAGAAGGACGCACACCGTGACCAGTGGACAGCGCCGCCTCAGCGCGGCGGCGACGGCCGCCATCGTTGTGGCTCTTTCCGCCGCATGTGGCGGCACCAACACCACTCCGCCGGCCGGGGACGGCACCGCCAGCGCGACCGCCTCCCAGGGCGCGGGGGCCGAACTGAGCGGCCAGGTCAAGGCAGATGGCTCCAGCACAGTAGCCCCCTTGACGAGCGCCGCGGCCGAGTTCTTCGCCGAAGAGCAGCCCAAGATCAACGTGACGGTCGGCACCTCCGGCACCGGTGGCGGCTTCGAGAAGTTCTGCAACGGCGAGACCGACATCTCTGACGCCTCCCGTCCGATCAAGGACGAGGAGAAGGCCGCGTGCGAGGCCAAGGGTGTCAAGTTCACCGAGCTGACCGTCGCGACCGACGCCCTCACGGTGGTCGTGAACAAGGAGAACACCTGGGCATCCTGCCTCACCACCGACCAGCTCAAGAAGATGTGGGAGCCGGCGGCCGAGGGCAAGGTCATGACCTGGAAGCGGGTCGACCCCAAGTTCCCGGACGAGCCCCTGAAGCTGTTCGGCGCGGGCACCGACTCGGGCACCTTCGACTACTTCACCGATGAGATCAACGGCGAAGAGGGCGCGAGCCGCAAGGACTACAGCCCCAGCGAGGACGACAACGTCACCGTCCAGGGCGTCACCGGCTCCAAGGGCGGCCTCGGCTACTTCGGGTTCACCTACTTCGAGGAGAACGCCGACAAGCTGAAGGCCGTCGAGATCGACTCCGGCGACGGCTGTGTCGCGCCGAGCGTCGAGGCCGCGCAGAACGGCACCTACACGCCGCTGGCCAGGCCGCTGTTCATCTACCCCTCCGCCGCGATCACCAAGAAGCCCGAGGGCGTCGCGTTCCTCGACTTCTACGTCGGCAACATCAGCAAGATCGCGACCGACGCGAAGTACATCCCGCTCAACCCTGAGCAGGAGGCCAAGCTGAAGTCCGACTACGCCGCCCTGAAGACGCAGGGCTGATGGCCACCCCGCCCTCCGCGACCGCACCAGGGACCTCACCGTCCCTGGCGCGGTCGCGCCCGCGTTACGGCGAGCAGGTCATCAAGGTCGTGCTCCTGGTGGCCTCCCTGGTCTCCGTCGCCACGACCGTCGGCATCGTGGTGTCCCTCCTGGAGCCCACCCTCAGGTTCTTCGGCGAGATCAGCCCGGTGGAGTTCTTCACCTCCACCAACTGGGGCCCGCTGTTCGAGCCGCCGGGCTACGGCGTGCTGCCGCTGGTCAGCGCGACCCTCATCACCACGGGCATCGCCGTCGTCGTGGCCGTGCCGCTGGGCCTCGGCGCCGCCATCTACCTGTCGGAGTACGCCAGGCCGCGCGTCAGGCAGATCTGCAAGCCCGTCCTCGAGGTGCTCGCGGGCATCCCGACCGTGGTCTTCGGCTTCTTCGCGCTGAGCTTCGTCACCCCGCTGCTCCGCAGCGTCCTCCCGTTCGAGATCGAGATCTTCAACGCGCTCTGCGCCGGTCTCGTCGTCGGCTTCATGATCATCCCGATCGTGGCCTCGCTCTCCGAGGACGCGATGACGGCGGTGCCCCGGGCGCTGCGCGAGGGATCGTTCGCCCTGGGCGCGTCCAAGATGACCACCTCGGTGCGGGTCGTGCTGCCCGCCGCCTTCTCCGGCATCGTGGCGGCCGTCATCCTGGCGGTCTCCCGTGGCGCGGGCGAGACGATGATCGTCTACATCGCCGGGGGCGGTCAGCCCAACTTCACCTTCGACCTCGGCAAGGCGATGCAGACCATGGCCGCGTTCATCGCGCAGGCCGGGTCCGGAGACGTGCCGATCGGCACCGTCGACTACAACACCATCTTCGCGGTCGGATCACTGCTGTTCGTGATGACGTTCGCGATGAACTACGTCAGCGCCCGCCTTGTGCGCAGGTATCGTGAGGTGTACGAGTAATGGCCGTTCTCTCGACACCACGCTCGGCCGTACAACTGGCGAGCAAGGGCCAGCCGATCAGGGAGCACCTGTTCAGGACCGCTCTGATCGCGAGCCTGGGCATCGCCTTCGTCTTCCTGATCGCGCTGCTCTCCTACGTCCTCCTTGAGGGCTGGCCGAGGATCGACTCCCGCCTCTGGGAGAACATGCCGTCGGTCCGCAACCCGGACATCGCCGGAGCCCAGTCGGCCATCACCGGCACCCTCTGGGTCATCTCCCTGACCGCCGTCCTCACCCTGCCGACCGGCATCGCCGCGGCGATCTACCTGGAGGAGTACGCCGACAAGACCCGCTGGTGGAACCGGGTCATCGAGCTGAACATCCAGAACCTCGCCGCGATCCCCTCGATCGTCTACGGCATCCTGGGCCTGGGCATCATCGCCCGGACGTTCGGCCTGGGATTCAGCGTGATCACCGCGTCGATCACCCTCGGCCTGCTCGTCCTGCCCATCGTGATCATCGCCTCCCGTGAGGCGATCCGCGCGGTCCCGCCGTCCATCCGGGAGGGCTCGCTCGCTCTCGGCGCGACGCAGTGGCAGACGATCTCCCGGCAGGTGCTGCCCGCCTCGATCCCCGGCATCGCGACCGGCTCGATCCTGGCGCTCTCCCGCGCGATCGGCGAGGCCGCCCCGCTGCTCATGCTGGGCGCGGTGTCCTTCATCCGCTTCAACCCGGACGGCGTCTTCGCCAGCTACACCGTCCTGCCGATCCAGATCTTCAACTGGATCTCCCAGTCGCGCGAGGGCTTCCACACTCTGGCCTCGGCGGCGATCGTGATCCTGCTGCTGATCCTGCTGCTGATGAACTCTGTCGCCATCTGGCTCCGTAACCGCTACCAGAAGCGCTGGTAAGGGAAGACAATGACTGAAACAGGAACGTCCATTCCGAACGTCGTGGTCCGTGGGCCCAAGGCCCCTGGCAACACCGAAGCCCTCGACCCGGTCTTCACCGTCTCCGACCTCAGTGTCTTCTACGGCGAGTACGAAGCCGTGCGCCAGGTCGACATGTCCATCGGCAATCGCGAGATCACCGCGATGATCGGCCCCTCCGGCTGCGGCAAGAGCACGGTGCTGCGCTGCTTCAACCGGATGAACGACCTCATCCCCGGCGCCCGCGCCGCCGGCAAGATCCTTTACCACGGCGAGGACCTCTACGGCGACCACGTCGACCCGATCGAGGTGCGGCGGCGCATCGGCATGGTCTTCCAGAAGCCGAACCCGTTCCCCAAGTCGATCTACGACAACATCGCCTACGGCCCCCGGGTCAACGGCACCAAGGGCAAGATGGACGACCTGGTCGAGCAGGCGCTCACCCAGGCCGCGCTCTGGGACGAGGTCAAGGACAAGCTCAAGCAGAACGCCCTGTCGCTGTCCGGTGGCCAGCAGCAGCGTCTGTGCATCGCGCGCGCGATCGCGGTCAAGCCCGAGGTCATCCTGATGGACGAGCCCTGCTCGGCCCTCGACCCGATCGCCACCACCAAGATCGAAGACCTGATGCAGGAGCTGGCGCGCGACTACACGATCGTGATCGTCACGCACAACATGCAGCAGGCCGCCCGCGTCTCCAACCGCACCGCCTTCTTCACGGCCGATGTCGACGACAACGGTGAGCGGCACGGCCGCCTGGTGGAGTTCGACGAGACCAGCCGTATCTTCACGAACCCGACAGACCAGCGCACGGAGGACTACATCACCGGGCGCTTCGGGTGACCCGACTCAGAGGAGGACCCGGGTGATCCAGCCGCAGGCAACACTCGACGGGGGCGAGGACGCCCGAGGCGGTGAAAGCCTGACACGGGCGCGTCAAGGGGCGCCCACCACAGCGTCCGCTGTGCCCATGCTGCTGGTGGCCGACCCGGACACGTCCGGCGTGCAGAGACTCTCGGACGCGCTGGGGCGGGAGGGCGTGGGCGTCACCGGCGTGTCCGACGGCGCTCAGGCCCTCCTCCAGGCCGGTGCCCTGCGGCCGGACGTCGTGCTGGTGAGCGCCTCGCTGCCGCTCATCGGCGCGGTGGACTTCATCAAGGCCATCCGCGCCAGCCGGCCGATGCCGGTGCTGCTGGGCGTGGGCGAGGGACATGCGGAGCTGGCCGTCCAGGCGCTGGCGGCGGGGGCGACCGCCTGCGTGGCCATGCCCTACCGGCTGCACGAGCTCCTGCCGCTGGTCCAGGCCACCGCGTCCGGTGAGGCCAACGGCAACAGGGTCATCATGGTGGGCAACGTCGAGCTCGACATCAACGCCTACCAGGTCCGGGTCGACGGCGAAGTGGTGCACCTGCCGCTGCGCGAGTTCGAGCTGCTGCACTACCTGATGCGCAACCTCGACCGGACGGTCACGCGTGAGCAGATCATGCGGCACGTCTGGCAGGCCTCGGGGGACAACGTCGCGACCAACACGATCGCCGTGCACGTCAAGCGACTGCGGGCGCGCCTCGGGGACACCGACGACACCGTGATCCAGACGGTCCGCGGGGTGGGCTACCGACTGGCCGCTCCGCGCCTGGATCCGCGCGGTGGTCAGCCCTGAGCGTGCTCCTGGACGACGCTCTTGGCCCAGGACACTTCCAGCTTGCCCGTCGGCGTTCTGCGCAGCGCGGACATGAGCACGATGGTGCGGGGGACCTTGTAGCCGGCCAGGCCCCGGCGTACCCACTCCTGGAGGTCCTTCTCCGTCAGGGTGCCGTCCGGCGTGGCGACCACCGCCGAGACGCGCTCACCCCAGGTGTCGTCCGGAGCCCCCACCACGATGGCGTCGGTCACCGCCGGATGGGTGAGCAGCGCGTTCTCGACCTCCTGGGGGAACACCTTCTCCCCGCCCGTGTTGATCACGCCGGAGCCACGGCCGAGGAACCGGATCGCCCCGTCCGCCTCCACCTCCACGAGGTCACCCGGGATGGCGTAGCGGACCCCGTCGATCACCCGGAACGTGGCCGCGGTCTTGGTGGTGTCCTTGTAATAGCCCAGCGGCATCGGCCCGGAGTAGCCGAGCATGCCCGTCTCCCCACTGCCGGGGACGACCTCGGTGTCCTCGGAGGAGATGACCTTGGTCGCGGGCACCGGGAAGAACCGGCCCGGCAGGTCGTCGACCGAGGAGGTGATGGCGAAGGCGAACGGCCCGCCCTCGCTGGAGGCGATCGCGTCAATGATCGTGACATCGGTGCGTTCGTGCAGGGCCTGCTTGAGCCGGTCGCTGAGAGCCGTACCGGAGCTGAGCACCGACCGAAGCGGCCCGAGGTCATGCGGCCGGCCGGCCTGCTCGGCCGCGACGAGCTCGGTGACGAGCGGCTGGCACACGGCGTTCCCGGCCACGATGATCGTGCTGGCCCGCTGTTCGGCGACGGTCTCCCAGATGTGCCGCGCGTCGAAGCCGCCCTGGCGCGCGGTGATGACCCGGCCGCCGACGAGCAGGGCGCCCATCGAGTTGAACAGGCCCGTGCCGTGCATGAGCGGGACCGCCGGCATCGTCGCGGGCGCCCGGCCCTCCGTCCGCGCGCGCACCGCGATCTCCACCGCCTCGTCGAGCGTCTCGGGCAGTGCCGGCACACCGAGCGGATGGAAGATCGCCACCGCGATCGAGTGCAGGAGGTCTCCCTGGCGCCAGATGACGCCCTTCGGCTTGCCCGTGGTGCCGCCGGTGTACATGAACAGCTGGTCGGAGCTCGGCCGCGGCTCGGCGGGCCGGGGCTCGGTCCCGGCGAGGAGGTCGTTCAGCTCGATCGCCTCGGGGTCGGCTCCCTCGCCGGCGGCGCCGACCCGGACGAGCAGCCGCAGCGTGGACACCGTCCGCGCGGCGTGCGCGACGTTGGCGGCGAGCTCGCCGCTGAAGACGACCGCCGCCGCGTCGGCGTCCTCCAGCACCGAGGACAGCTCCTCCCCGGTGTAGCGGTAGTTCGCGTTGACCGGCACGGCGCCGATCTTGAACGCGGCGAAGACGGTCTCCAGGTACGGCGCGCCGTTGTACAGGTAGCAGGCCACCTTGTCACCCGGCCCGACCCCGGCCCGGACCAGCGCCGTGGCCAGCCGTGCGGCACGGTCGTCGAACTCGGCGTAGGTGTAGTCGCGTCCCGGCTCGGAGACGGCCACGGCGTCGGGGAGGCTACGGGCAACGGCCTCCCAGATCGTGCCGAAGGAGACGTTCATCAGATCAGTCCCTTCTCTCGCTCTCGGCCCACCGCATCGGCCCGTCCTCGCCACACGGTAGGCGCGGGCGCCCCTCGGGACACGACCCCAAAGACTGGCCCTCTCCTCGCAGGATGACCAACGACGAACGCGACAAATGACGTAGGCGCGATCAGACCAGCTGCAGGGCGACGATGGCAACGCCGAGGGTGAGGTCGAGGACGGCGCAGAACTCGGCGAGCGACCGGGTCACCACCTCCTTGGCCCGCCAGACGATCACGTCGAGCACGGCATGGCCGATCAGGGCGGCGGCGACGAGGTAGCTGCCGAGGGCGGGGTCGAGGGACAGCGCGACGACCGCCGCCGCGCCGAAGACCAACATCGCGGGGACCTGCGCGGCGCTGAGCCGTGGCCCGCGCAGCAGCCCGCCCGCCAGGCCGACGATGGCGATGGAGACCGCCCCGGCGACCAGCGCGGTCCACAGCTGTACGTCGAGCAGGCGCAGCAGCGTGACCGCCACCACGGAGACGCCGAACAGCGGCCAGACCACTCCGGGCCTGCCCACCACCGCCGTGGCGAGGTAGATCAGCGCGGCCAGGAACACGACGAGCCCTTGACTGCGACCGTCGTCCATGGCCGTTTCCATGGTCATGTCCAGAACGGATAAAGCCATGGCGACCAGGCCGGCCAGAGTGGGCCAGCGGTGCGCCAGGAAGGTGAGCACGGAGTGCGTTCGCGGTTCTCCGGTGGAGATGTCTGCCATACGACCGACCTTCGCCACCCGACCGTACGAACGCCAAGGCCGGCCGATCGAGTCGTCCAGAAACTTGGGCACCTGGTCGTAAATATGCCGCCTGCGAACCTCGCCGCGTCCGGGCTCACGGGGCGGTTGACTATCGGTCATGAACATACTGATTCTTGGTGGCACGGCGTGGCTGGGGCGGGTGGTGAGCCGCCTGGCGGTCGAGCGCGGGCATGCGGTGACCTGCCTGGCGCGAGGTGAGAGCGGGCCGGTGGCCGACGGCACGGCCCTGGTGACCGCCGACCGGCGCTCCCCCGAAGCCTACGACGGGGTGCGTCACCGCGACTGGGACGCGGTGGTCGAGGTGTCCTGGCAGCCGGGCTTCGTCCAGGGCGCGCTCGCGGCGCTCGGCGAGCGGGCCGCCCACTGGACCTACGTCTCGTCGGTCAGCGCCTACGCCGAGAGCGCCCAGCTCGGCGCGGACGAGACGACGCCGCTCCTGCCGCCCACCGACCGGCAGGAGGTCGGTCGGGAGGAGTACGGCGAGGCGAAGGTGGCCTGTGAGCAGGCGTCCACGGCGGCGGTGGCCGACCGGCTGCTCATCGCCAGGGCGGGGCTGATCGGCGGTCCCGGCGACCACTCCGGCCGCACGGGCTACTGGGCGGCGCGGGCCGCGCGCGCCCCCGAGGACCCGATGCTCGTGCCCGACACCCCGCAGGCCCCCACCCAGGTGATCGACGTGCGCGACCTGGCCGAGTGGATCCTCGACTGCGCCCGGTCCCGCGTCACCGGCGCCTACGACGCCGTCGGGCCGGTCGTGCCGTTCGGCGACTGGATCGAGGAGTCCCGGCGGCTCGGCGGCCACACCGGCCCGGTGGTCACGGCCGGGTCATCCTGGCTGCTCGACCAGGGGGTCAACGAGTACATGGGGCCGGAGTCGCTGCCCCTGTGGCTGGTGACCCCCGGCTTGGAGGGCCGGACGGCGCGGTCGGGCGCGGTGGCGGCGAAAGCCGGGCTGCGCCACCGTCCGCGCGCCGAGTTGCTGGCCGACGTGCTGGCCTGGGAGCGTGAGCAGGGCCTGGACCGGCCCCGGCGGTCCGGCCTCAGCCCCGCCCGCGAGCGCGATCTCCTGGCGGCCCTCGCCGTGGACTGACCGGCCACCCGCCCTGGATGAGGTGCGTGCGGCGGTGCCCGTAAGCTGTCCCCGCCCGGGTCACACCCGGCGCCGCGCGAAGCGAGTTCGTCGCCGTGCCCACACCTCTGAAAGGAACAACCGGACATGATCGTCGTGGTTCGCGGGCTGACCGGCCGGCGTGCTGGGCACGGCGGCCACCTGGGGCGGGCGCCCGTTTCATGAGTCGCGGTGAATGGGCCGCGGCCCTGGGCGAACGCTTCCAGCACCCGGCACGGGTGATCTCGACCGGTTTCGCGGCCGCGGTGCTGGCCGGCACCGCGCTGCTGTCGTCGCCCCTGGCCAGCGCCTCGGGCGAGCCGACCCATTGGATCACCGCCCTGTTCACCGCGACCTCGGCGGTGTGCGTGACCGGGCTGGTGGTCGTCGACACGGCGGCGCACTGGTCGGCGTTCGGCGAGGCGGTGATCGCCGTGCTGATCCAGGTGGGCGGCCTGGGCATCATGACCCTGGCCACCGTGTTCACCGTGCTGGTCTCGGGCCGGCTGGGGTTGCGCGCGCGGCTGTTCGCGCAGGCCGAGACGAAGTCGCTCAGCGCCATCGACCTGCGGCGGGTGGTGCGCAACGTGGTGCTGTTCAGCCTGTTCAGCGAGGCGGTGGTGGCCGTCGTGCTCACCCTGCGGTTCATGCTCGGGTACGGCGAGCCGTTCGGGCGGGCGGTCTACCTCGGCGTCTTCCACGCGGTGTCGGCGTTCAACAACGCGGGCTTCGCGCTCTGGCCGGACAACCTGATGCGCTTCGTCACCGACCCGTGGATCTGCCTCACCATCGCCATCGCCGTGATCGTCGGCGGCCTCGGCTTCCCCGTGCTGTTCGAGCTGCGGCGCTCCTGGCGGCGGCCGAGCCGCTGGTCCCTGCTGACCCGCATCACCCTCGGCGTCACCGCCGCCCTGCTGCTGGCCGGCACCGCGGTCCTCCTGGCCACCGAATGGACCAACCCCCGGACGCTGGGCCCGTTGCCCGACTCCGGGAAGGTGCTGGCCGGCTTCTTCGCCGCCGTCATGCCGCGCACCGCCGGGTTCAACAGCCTGGACATCGCGCAGATGCACTCCTCCAGCTGGCTGGTCACCGACCTGCTGATGTTCATCGGCGGCGGCAGCGCGGGCACCGCGGGCGGCATCAAGGTCACCACCTTCGGGCTGCTGGCGTTCATCGTCTGGGCCGAGTTGCGGGGAGAGCCCCGGGTCAACGTCGGCAACCGCCGGCTGCCGGAGACCGTACCGAGGCAGGCGGTCACCATCACCATGGTCGGCATCATGGTGGTCGTCGTCTCCACCTACCTTCTGCTGGTGCTGACGCCGCACAGCCTGGAGAAGGTACTGTTCGAGGCCATCTCCGCCTTCGGCACGGTGGGCCTGTCCACCGGGATCACCGCCACCGCCACCCCCGCCGGGCAGCTGCTGCTCTCCCTGCTGATGTTCGTCGGCCGGATCGGGCCGCTGACCCTCGGCTCCGCCCTGGCGCTCAAGGAACGCACCCGCCGCTACGAACTCCCCGAGGAAAGGATGATCGTTGGCTGACAGGAGCAGCGACCACCGGCCCGAGGGAGGTGCGACGCGTTGATAGGGCGATCACCGGCCGCCCCCGGCCGCGCACGGCATCCCGCCACGGTGCTGGCCGTCGGTTTCGGCACCACGATCCTCATCGGCACCGCCGTGCTGGCCACGCCGCTCGCCACCACGGCGGGTGACTCGACGCACTGGGTCACCGCCCTGTTCACCGCCACGTCCGCGGTGTGCCTGACAGGCCTGGTCGTGGTGGACACCGCGTCCTACTGGTCGGATTTCGGCGAGGTCGTCATCGCCCTGCTGATCCAGGCGGGCGGGCTGGGCATCATGACCCTGGCCACGCTGGTCACCCTGCTCATCTCCGGCAAGGTCGGCCTGCGCGCCCGGATGTCGACCCAGTTGGAGACCAAGGCCGTCAACGCGGCCAACCTGCGCCAGGTGGTGCGCAAGGTCGTACTGTTCAGCCTGGTCTGCGAGATCATCGTGGCCGCCGTCCTCACCGGCCGCTTCGTCCTCGGGTACGGCGAGCCGTTCGGGCGGGCGGTCTACCTGGGCGCCTTCCACGCGGTGTCGGCGTTCAACAACGCCGGGTTCGCGCTCTGGCCGGACAACCTGATGCGCTTCGTCACCGACCCGTGGATCAGCCTCGCCATCGCGATCGCCGTGATCGTCGGCGGCCTCGGCTTCCCCGTGGTCTTCGAGCTCCTGCGGTCCTGGCGTCATCCCACCCGCTGGTCGATGCTGACCCGGCTCACCATGAGCCTGACCGTCATCCTGCTGACCGCCGGCACGCTCATCTTCATGGCGACCGAGGCCCGCAACCCGGCCACCATGGGCCCGCTGGACAACTCCGGCAAGCTGCTCGCCAGCTTCTTCACCGCGGTCATGCCGCGCTCGGGCGGGTTCAACAGCATCGACATCAGCCAGATGGAGCCGTCCAGCTGGCTCGTCACCGACGTGCTGATGTTCATCGGCGGCGGCAGCGCCGGCACGGCGGGCGGCATCAAGCTCACCACCTTCGGCTTCCTCCTCTTCATCGTCTGGGCGGAGCTGCGCGGCGAGACCCAGGTCAACATCGCCCACCGCAGGCTGCCGGAGTCCACCCAGCGCCAGGCGGTCACCATCGGCCTCCTGGGTGTCTTCCTGGTCGGGACCTCCACCTGGCTGCTCATGTTGATGACCCCGCACAGTCTGGACCAGCTGCTCTTCGAGGCCATCTCGGCCTTCGCCACCAACGGACTGTCCACCGGCGTCACCGCCGACATCTCGCTGGCGGGACACGTACTGCTCAGTGTGCTGATGTTCATCGGCCGGATCGGACCGCTCACCGTCGGCTCGGCGCTCGCCCTCAAGAAACGGACCCGCCGCTACGAGCTACCCGAGGAGCGGATGATCGTCGGCTGACCCTCCGGCATTCAGGCAGTCGGCACGGCGCCGCCGCAGGTGGTCGCGTTCGGCGTCGGTGCGGACCAGCCGCAGGGCGGCGTCGAACGCGGCGGCCGCGTCCTCGCGGTGGTCCAGGCGGCACAACAGCTCCGCCCGCACCGCGGGCACCAGGTGGCTGGCCGGCAGGACCTTCTCCAGGCCTTCGACCAGGCTCAGTGCCGCCTGCGGGGAGCCGGCCTCAGCGATCGCGACCGCCCGGTTGAGCCGGACGACGGGCGAGGCGGTGCGGCGTTCCAGTTCGGCGTACAACTGGGCGACGCGCGGCCAGTCCGTGGCACCGGTCGTGCTGTGCTCGGCGGCGATCAGCGCCTGCAGGTGATATTCGCTCACCGCCGGGCCCAGCCTTCGCAGCAGGTCCAGGCCGCGATCGATCTCGTCGTGACGCCACTTCGCCCGGTCCTGGTCCGGCAGCAGGACCAGGCGGCCCTCGTCGTCGAGGCGGGCGTCGCGCCGGGCGTGCTGCAGCACCATCAGGGCGAGCAGGGCGAGAATCTCGTCCTGCTCGGGCAGGAGCTCGCCGAGCAGATAGCCGAGCCGGATCGCCTCGTCGGCCAGCCTCGGCCGCTGATACTCCGGGCCGGCCGTGGCCCGGTAGCCCTCGGTGAACAGCAGGTAGACGACCTTCAGCATGACGCCGAGCCGTTCGGGCAGGTCATCGGCACTCGGCCGGCGCAACGGGATGCCCGCCCGCGCCATCTTCGCCTTGGCCCGCGTCAGCCGGGCGGACATCGTCGGCTCCGGCACCAGGAACAGGCGGGCGATCTCGGCGGTCCTCAGTCCGGCCCCGAACCGCAACGTCATCGCCGCCCGCGCGTCGGCGGACAACGCGGGGTGGCAGCAGGCGAACAGCAGCCGCAGCCGCTCATCCGCGATGGCGTCCGGGTCGGCGTCCTCCGGCGTCGTGCCGGTCACCAGCAGCGGCAGCCGCCGCCGGTCGTTGTCCTCGCGGCGGATCCTGTCGAGCGCGCGGCGATGCGCGGTCGTCAGCAGCCAGGCGGCCGGGCGATCCGGCACGCCCTGATCCGGCCACGTCCGAGCTGCCGCGACGAAGGCGTCCTGCAGGCCGTCCTCGGCGACGTCGAACCGGCGCAACCGGGTCAGGAGCAGGGCGAGCAGGCGCGACCAGTGTTCCCGGTAGGCCTGCTCGACCGCGTCGTGCGCGTTCAGCTGCCACTCTCCTTCGGGGGGACGATCGGCCGGATCTCGACCACTCCCTCCGGCATCCGCTTGGCCAGCGCGATCGCCTCGTCCAGGTCGGCCGCCTCGATCACGTAGAAACCGCCGAGCACCTCGGCGGTCTCGGCGAACGGGCCATCGGTGACGCTCACCTCGTCGCCCCGGCGCCGCAGAGTGGTCGCCGAGCTCGTCGGCTCCAGCTCCTTACCGCCGCGCATCGCATCCTGTTCCGCCAGAACTGCGGCGAAACGCGCGTGCCCCGCGTCCTTCTCGCGAAGCCGACGCTCATCCTCCTCGGCCCAGACCTTCTCGTCGCCGTAGATCAGCAGTGCGTACTCCATGACAGGGTCCCTTCTCCAGGCATCGCCGGTGCGGCGTCGCGTGATAGTGACTCCGCCGCATGCCGGAATTCGACATCTCCGCCAGATCGATTCTCGACAGGGTGCGGGCGCTCAGGCGGGCTGAACGGCGAGGCGGCGGCCGACGCGTTGCAGGGGGAGCTCAAGGAATCGGTGGGACAGCCAGCTGGCCGGCAGGAGCAGGGCGAGGAAGGCCACGCTGATGCCGATCTGCGCGAGCGGCGGCGCCCCGCGCATCTCCCCCGCCACGTGCATGAAGACGAGAAGGATCGGCAGGTGCACCAGATAGAGGGAGTAGCTGATCGTGCCGAGCCAGCTGAGGAAGGCGGGCACGCGGCGGGTCCGCCAGGCCATGGCGGCGGCGAAGGTGGCGATCACCAGGACGATGGTCAGGCTCCACACGGCCGGTCGCACCCACCACCAGCCGGCGTTGATGGCCCAGATCGGGGTCAACGTCACGAGCAGGGCGGCGACTGCCACCGGCCACAGCGGCCCCTCGCCGCGTTCCCACCGGTGGATCGCCGTGCCGGTGAACATGACCGCCAGCACCGCGGCGGCGAACCAGGGCACGTTGCTGCTCAACAACACCAGCGCCAGCGCCATGACGCCCAGCACGCACGCCCCCGCCTTACGGCCACGCCCGGAGATCACACACCCCAGGCCGACGACGAACACCACGAACGACACCCAGGCCAGCCACCGCCCCGACAGCAGCGCCCCGGACAGGACCAGCCCGGCGATGGAGCACATCACCCCGAACAGGACCGGAAGCAGCCCGCGATCGTCCCGCACGCCGACGACGAACAGCGCGGCGGCGATCAGGTAGAAGACCATCTCGTACGACAGCGTCCACATGGTGTTCAGCACGCCGCCCACGCCGACGACGTCCAGCAGCATCGTCGCGTGCGCGGCCACGGCGGAGACGTCCCTGGGCACCGCCTCACGGACGGGGATCCACCACGACATGGCCAGGACCAGGCAGATGACGGCGAGGTAGAGCGGATACAGGCGGAAGGCGCGGCCGATCCAGAAGGCCCGCACGTCACCGTGCCGCTCCAGCGAAGCCGGGATGATGTAGCCGCTGACCAGGAAGAACACCAGCACGCCGTACACCCCGGCGTTGTACGACACGGGCCGCAACCACGGCATGGCCCAGGTGCTCAGATGTTCGCACACGACCGCGAGCGCGCCGATGCCGCGCAGCGCGTCCAGCCAGGCGAGCCTGGCAGGCACTGTCTGAACGGTTGCGGCAGGAGTGGTCGCCATATGCACCAACGGTATAGGAGGGGGTGATCTCCCTGTTAGCACGACCATATCCCTGGTAGTGGGACGAAAAGCCCTGGTGGTGAAGACCGGCATCAGCCGGTGCACGAAGGAGACCAGGAATGAACAACGAGAAAGTCGAAGAGTTCATGGGCCGGGTCGTCGCCGACATGGCGGCGACCGACGCCGCCGGCTCGGTCGTGATCGGGCAGCGGCTCGGCCTCTACCGCGCGCTCGCGCAGGGCCCCGCGACGCCCGAGCAGTTCGCCGAGCGCACCGGCTGCCACCCGCGCTACCTCACCGAATGGCTGCGCGGCCAGGCCGCGGGCGGGTACGTCGGCTACGAGCCGGAGACCGGCCGGTTCTCGCTGAGCGAGGAGCAGGCGTTCTGCCTGGCCGATCCGAACGGCCCCAACGTGCCCGCCGCGTTCCTGCTCGCGCTGGGCACGCTGCGCGCCGAACCGCGCATCACCGAGGCGTTCCGTACGGGAGCCGGACTCGCCTGGCACGAGCAGCACGAGGACGTGATCGTCGGCTGTGACGCCTTCTACCGGCCCGGATACGTGGCGGCGCTGGTGTCGAGCTGGATCCCGGCGCTGGACGGGGTCGACGAGAAGCTCACCGCCGGCGGCCGGGTCGCCGACGTCGGCTGCGGTCTCGGCTCCTCGTCGATGCTGCTCGCCGAGGCGTACCCGCGCGCCACGATCGTCGGCTCCGACTACCACGACGAGTCGATCGCGCGGGCGCGCGATCGGGCCGCCGAGGCGGGGGTCACCGACCGGGTCCGCTTCGAGGTGGCGACCGCGCGGACGTTCACCGGGACGGACTTCGACCTGGTGACCATGTTCGACTGCCTGCACGACATGGGCGACCCGCTCAGCGCCGCCCGGCGGGTGCGGGAGGCGCTGGCTCCGGACGGCACCTGGCTGCTGGTGGAGCCGAACGCCTCCGACAAGGTCGAGGAGAACTTCAACCCGGTGGGGCGGCTGTACTACAGCGCCTCCACGTTCCTGTGCGTGCCCAACGCCCTGTCCCAGGAGGGCGGGTACGCGCTGGGCGCGCAGGCGGGCGAGTCCGCGATCCGCGAGGTGACCACGGACGCGGGCTTCACCCGGTTCCGGCGGGCCGCGGAGACACCGTTCAACGTGGTGTACGAGATCCGGCCGTGAGTCTGGACATCGCCAACGTGCGGCCATCGCTTCCCAGGTGAGGGGTCGGCCCGGGCTGCTCGGGTAACCAGCTCGGGCAGCCGCAAGACAGCCGCCTGCTCCGCGATGGAGGAAACGATGAGATGGCCGGTCCTCGTGCTCGTCCTGCTGGCTCTGTGCGCGTGCGGCGGATCGGAGCCTCCGGGACGCAGCACCGATGAGTACGCGCCCAACGAGGGCGCCAACGCGACCGTGAACGACATGGTGCTCAGGAACGCCTTCGCGATCGGCGCGAAGCCGGGGCAGGCGCTGCGGAAGGGCGACGACGTCCCGCTCTACTTCGTCCTGGTGAACGACCGCCGCCGGCCCGACGAGCTCGTCTCGGTGAGCGCCAAGCCCATGTTCTCCGGTGCCACCATCTCCGGCCGGAAGCTGCTGGTACGGACGAACGAGCTGGTCGGCGGCGGCGCGGCGCCCCAGGTCGTGCTGACCGGCCTGGCCGAGGAGTTGCGCAGCGGCAGCTTCATCCCCGTCACCTTCACCTTCAAGGCCGCCGGCCCGGTGAAGACGCTGGTTCCTGTGCTGCCGCCCACGCAGTGGCGCGCCACCTTGTCCCCCGCGCCACAGTCCTCCGGCTAGTCGTCGTCGAGGCCGGGCTCCACCGTGACGTCGCCGTCGTCCGCCACGGGCCGGCAGTCCTGGGAGCAGCCCTCGAACCGGGCCGAGTCGATGGGGGTGAACGACGTCGGCGGCACGCCGTCCAGCGCGGCCATCATGGTGTCCCGCCAGATCGGGCCGGGAAGGGTGCCTCCGGCCACGGCCCCGTAGTACCGGCCGCCGATCGTCACCCCGGTCAGCTTGTGCCGCTGGGAACCGCGCGGGTCGCCGAGGCTCACCGCCGCCGCCAGATCCGGGGTGAACCCGGCGAACCACGCGGCGGCGTAATCGTCCGTGGTGCCGGTCTTGCCCGCGGCGTCCCGCCCGATGCCGCCGACGTGGCGCATCGTGCCCTTGGTGAACACGCCGGACAGCACGTCGGCCGTCGCGTCCGCGGTCGCCGGGTCGAGCGCCCGGCGGCACTTCGGCCGGTAGGTGGTCGCCTCGCCGTCGCGGTCGGCGATCCGGGTGATGGCCATCGGCGCGCAGTAGGTGCCGCGCGCCGCGACGGCCGCGTACGCGGTGGCCACCGTCACCGGGTCCATCTCGTTGATGCCGAGCGTGAAGGTCTCGTACTCCTGCAGCTCGCGCCCGTCCGCGCGCCGGATGCCCAGCGACTTGGCGGTGGTGACCGTCTCACAGAGCCCGACCCGCTGCTCCAGCTCCATGAAGAAGGTGTTCACCGACCCCCAGGTACCGGTCCGCAGCGTCTTGAAGCCCGGGGAGCCCTCGTCGTTGGTGACGGTGTGCGTCGGGTCGCCGATGTTCTCGCCCGCGCAGTTCTTGAACGTCGCGTAGCCGGGCGCGCGGTATCCGGCGCCCGCGGTGAGGCCGTCGTCGACCTTCATGCCCTGCTTCAGGGCGGTGATCAGGGTGAAGGTCTTGAAGGTGGAGCCCGCCTGGAAGCCGATGCCGCCGCCGTGCGCGGCGTCCGCGACGACGTTGTACGAGATCTCGTCGCGGGCCTTGCTGCGCCCGTAGGGCCTGCTCGCCGCCATCGCCTTGACCGCGCCGGTGCCCGGCTCGACCAGGGCTTCGGCGGCCACGGGGGCGTCGGAGGCGGAGACGTACCTCTTGATCGCCTGGTCCGCCGCGACCTGCATGGCGGGGTCGATCGTGGTGGTGATCGTCAGGCCGCCTCTGTTGAGCATCTTCAGGCGGGCGTCGGCGGTGGGGCCGAAGTCGGGGTTGCTCAGGATCTCCTGCCGGACATACAGGCAGAAGTACGGATATTTGCTGGCTTCGCAGCCGCCGGGGAGCTTTGTGCCTTTGTAGCCGAGCTTGGTGGCCTTTGCCTTGGCCGCCTGCTCTGGGGTGATCTTGCCTAGTTCGGCCATGCGGTTCAGGACGACGTCGCGGCGGTCCTGGAGGCGGTCGCGGTGCTTCCTGCCCAGGTTCGGATCGGTGGCGTTGGGATCCTGGACGGCTCCGGCCAGGGTAGCCGCCTGGGGCAGCGTGAGTCGGGCGGCCTTGACGCCGAAGAACCGCTTGGCCGCCGCCTCGACGCCGTAGGCACCGGCGCCGAAGTACGCGATGTTCAGATATTTCTCGAGAATCTGGTCCTTGGTGTACTTCTCCTCGACGCCCATGGCGTACCGGAGCTCGTTCAGCTTGCGCGCGTAGCTGGCCTCCAGGGCGGCTTCGCGGCCTTCGTCGGTGTCGGCGGAGTTGAGCAGCACCTGCTTGACGTACTGCTGGGTGATGCTCGATCCGCCCTGGCTCACCTGGCCCGCCCGCAGGTTCGTGGCCAGCGCCCGGAGGGTGCCCTCCAGGTCGATCGCGCCGTGCTCGTAGAAACGGTAGTCCTCGATCGCGACGATCGCCGTCTTCATCACGTCGGCGATCTCGTCGAAGGCGACGACCTCCCGGTACTCCTCGTAGAAGCGGGCGAACGCCTTCCCCTTGGCGTCCCGCACGACCGTGACCTCGGCCGGCGGCGGCTCGACGAGGTCGACCGGCTTGATGTCGACCTCGTTCGCCACCGTCCTGAACCCGAGCCCCGCGCCCCCCACGACCGGGAGCACGATCCCCGCCACCAGCACGCCCGCCGCCCCGCCCGCGACGGCGAGCCGCGCGACCTTCGTCCCCCAACGCATGCTTTGCCCTTGTTTGTCATTCACCAGAGGCCAGGAGCAAAGCAGATCCGGTCAAGCGATGTCTAATAGCGCTATCAGCAATGGACCGATATCCGATCCCCTATGGACGCAGGTCAGGGCTTCCATAGCCAGTTGCGCCGGGTGTACAGCGGCCGGAAGCCGGCCCGCAGCATGTTGTTGAGCGACGGATTGGCCAGGCCCACGGGCGGCAGGTTCGTCTCGGCGACCAGCCACCGGCAGCCCGCCTTCGCCGCGGCGTCGGCGCGCAGCCCCAGCAGCGCGGTCTGCGCGCCCCGATTACGGTGACCCCGCAAGGTCGCCGCCCCGGACAACTCGGCCGCCTCCCCGTTGAACAGGACGTAGGCGTTGGCGACCATGTCGTCGCCGTCCCAGGCGGCGAAGGCGCCGAACCCGTCGAGCCGTACGACCGTGGCGAACATGTCCGACAGCGCGCCCTCGGGCATCTCGAAGCCGCGCAGGAAGATCGAGGCCGCTTCGCCCGCGCGGGGACCGTCCACGGGGCCGACCCGCAGCTCGGTCGCGCCGTGCCGGAACTCCTCGATCGGGCAGACGAGCTTCACCCACTCGTCCTCGGCCGTCAGACCGTGGGCGGCGCGGATCTCGTCCCAGTCCGGCGGCAGCACCGACGGCGCGATCTGCAGGTGGGCGCCGGGGCTGCCCCGCTCGCGCAGGAAGCCGCAGACCTCTTCGATGAGCCCGTGGGTGATCGGCTCGGTGAAGCCCAGGCCGAGTGCCTTGTTCCAGCAGCCGCCGATCGGGTCGTTCCGCATCGCCAGGACGACGCCTCCCCCGATACGGGCCGAGGCCATCCCCAGCGCGGTCTTGACCGCTTCGGGCGCCTCATCCTGGATGCGGAACAGGTTCTCGGCCTCGGCGAATTCGGCGATCTCGCTCAGCCTGTCCTCGGGCATTGACGACGTCCTCTTCGTGACCGTTCGGTCTAAGAGGCATGGTCGCTCAGGTGGCGGCTCAGGTAACCGGGCTGAGGTCGTCCGTCCACTACGTCATTTGTCGCGTTCGACCTCGCCGAAACGTACTGAATGGAACGGTCCTCTTCATCCAGGACGCCATCAGAAACGTGATATACCGTGCACTAACCCATCAGGTTCGGGACCGGTTACCCGGCCCCCTGGGACGACTCCGAGGTAACAGCCGATGACGCCGCTGGACCAGCTGCCCGAGATCCGAACCGAGCTCTACATCGACGGCGAGAGCGTCGGAGCCGATGACGCGCTGAAGGTGATCGACCCGTCCGACCTCACGTCGGTCGTGGGTTACGCCGCGGCCGCCAGCGCCAAGCAGGCCACGTCCGCGGTCGCCGCCGCCGACCGGGCCTTCCCCGCCTGGGCCGCGCGCACGCCGCAGGAGCGCGCCGAGGCGCTGATCGCCGCGCTGGCCCCGCTGGAGGCCGACCGGGCCGCGACGGCGGAGGTGCTCACCCGCGAGAACGGCAAGATCCGGATGGAGTCCTTCATCGACTCCATCGTCTTCGACCACCGCTTCCGCCTGGCCGCCGGCCTGGCCGACCAGGTCCAGACGGTGACCCACCTGCCGGCGCCGCCGTACCGCACCGAAATCTCCTACCTGCCCCTCGGCGTGGTCACGATCATCGTGCCGTTCAACTGGCCGCTGGCGATCCTGGCCGCCTCACTCCCGCAGGCGCTCCTGGCCGGCAACACCGTCGTGGTGAAGCCGCCGCCCACCACGCCGCTGTCCGTCGTCCGTACCGTGGAGCAGGTCGCACGGCTGCTTCCGCCGGGCGTCCTCAACGTCGTCACCGGCCACGACGCGGAGATCGGCGCGGCGCTGATCCAGGACGACCGGGTCAAGAAGGTGTGCTTCACCGGCAGCCCCGGCGGCGGCAAGCGGATCATGTCCATGGCCGCCGGCTCCCTCACCCGCGTGGCCCTGGAGCTGGGCGGCAACGACCCCGCGATCGTCCTCGCCGACGCCGACCTCGGCCCCGACGCCCTGCAGAAGCTCTTCACCGGCACGTACGACTCCACCGGCCAGATCTGCATGGCCACCAAGCGCCTGTACGTGCACCGCTCGCGTTACGACGAGGTGATCGAGGGCCTGTCCGGCCACCTCGCCGCCACCCGCCTGGGCCACGGCCTCGACGAGCGGACGACCATGGGCCCGCTGCACAGCTCCCGGCAGAAGGAGTACGTCCTGGAGCTCCTCGACCAGGCCCGCGCCTCCGGCGCCGAGGTCCGCGAGTTCGGCGAGGGCGCGGACGTCTCCCAGGGCAACTTCCTGCGCCCGTCCCTGGTCCTCGACCCCGCCGACGACACCCGCGTGGTGGTGGAGGAGCAGTTCGGCCCCACGCTGCCGATCCTGCCCTTCGACGACGAGGCCGACGCCGTGGCCCGCGCCAACGACACCTGGTCCGGCCTCTGCTCCTCGGTCTGGACCACCGACCTCGACCACGCCGCCGCTCTCGCCGCCCAGCTGCGCACGGGCTACACCTTCGTCAACGCCCACGGCGCCGCCCACCTGGACGAGCGGGCTCCGTTCGGCGGCTTCAACCACAGCGGCATGGGTCGCGAGATGGGCCTTGAGGGAATCCGCGAGTTCATGGACACCCACTCGGTCGGCTTCCCCGCCTGATATCCGACGCCCCCGTAAGGTGTCCGGCTTCCTTTTCGCCAAGAAGCGAGACACCTTACGGTTTTTGCCAAGAAGCGAGACACCTTACGGGGCGTTACGGCGCCGAGTCCGGCATTCATGGTCCTGTAAAGTGGGGGATGCCCACCGAAGGTCTCTGGACTCGGACCCGGCGCGCTGTGCACGGCGAAATCACCGCCGTCGCCATGGGCCTGTTCCTGGAGCAAGGTTTCGAGGCCACCACGATCGACGAGATCGCGGCCGCCGCGGGCATCTCCCGCCGCTCCTTCTTCCGTTACTTCGGCACCAAGGAAGACGTAGTCCTCGGCTATCTCGCCACTGACGGCGCCGTTCTGCGCACCGCCCTGGAGCAGCGTCCCGCCGACGAGGACGCCTGGAGCGCACTGCTGGGAGCATTCCTCGACCTGGAGCAGACGTCGGTTCCCCGTGACCAGTTGCTCAAGATCTCCGCAATGATGTACGGCACGCCGTCCCTGTATGCCCGCTCCGCCGAAAAGCACCGTCAATGGCAGGACGAGCTGCTTCCCGAGGTCCGCCGCCGCCTCGCATCCGCCGACGACGGCCCGCACGCTGACATACGGGCGCGAGCCCGGCCTTACCGTTCCACTCCTCCGGAAGCGCTAACTGGAACTTGATGTCCGGCGCCGCCACCGTGGGGGGAGAGCGCCTCATCCCTCTGGTCCGCTGACGGGCGTGTTCCCCCTACACGCTTGGCACTCTATGCCAGCCTGGCACACAGTGCAGCATCGAGGAGTGGTGCGCGATCAGCCGAGCCGGAAGGAAACCTCCGGTGCGAGCACGACCGGCTCAAGCCCCGCCACGCGATAGGGCGCGGAGGGCGTTGGCAGTAAAGTCGTCGAGGGGATAGAAGAGCTCGATCGCCAGCTCAGACAGCGTCACGTCGGCCGGGGCGCCGAAGGTCGCCATGGTACTGAACATTGCCAGTTCGCCGAACGGGGTGCGGATTCTCAGGGGCACCTGAATCGGGCTGGGCTGGTGTCGCGGGGCTCCGTTGCGGTCCGTCTCCTCGCTCGATGGCATCGGATAGCTGGAAACCTCCTTGTAGAGAAGGCGGAGTTCGGTGTCTCCGGTGGCGTTGACCTGGCGTGACAGCCGTTCCAGGAAAAGTTTCCTCACTTCCTCCAGGTTGGCCAGCCGCGCGGCCAGCCCGTCGGGGTGCAGGGCCAGCCGGAACACATTCGGCTGAGGCTTTAGCAGGTGCGGCGGGATGCCGTCCATCAGGACGCCCATGGCGTGGTTGCCCTGCAGCACGTTCCAGATACGGTCGACCACGACGGCTGGGTACGGCTCATGCGCCGTCAGCATGGTTTCCAGCGCGGAGCGGATCGAGGCCATGTAGTCGTCGTCGAGGCTGCTTTCCCGGTAGGCCGGGGCGTAGTCGGCGGCCAGCAGCAGCGTGTTGCGCTCGCGCAGGGGCACGTCGAGTGCGGCGGACAGGCGCAGCAGCATGGCCCGGCTCGGGCGGGCGCGGCCGTTCTCCATGTACGACAGGTGCCGCGCCGAGGTGTCGGCCAGATTGGCGAGATCGAGCTGGCTGAGTCGGCGCCGCTGTCGCCACTCCCGCAGCAAGGCCCCTACCCGAGACGGCTGTTCCACGTCCATGCCGAGGAGGATAGGCCACCACCAGGTGGGCGACGCCATGACCTCGGAGGTTATTGAGCTCGTAACCGCAGCGGTGACATGGTCTTGTCCAGTTAGGACCCACTCGGGACGAAGGAGACCTGTATGAGCACGCCGACCGGGACCGCCCGGCATCCACAGACCGACACCATGGGCCCGCTGCGCACAATTTTGCGGATCGACGGGTGGAGCACCGCTGTTTTCGGCGCGGTCATGCTCGCCGCCGCCCAGCCGCTCAGTGGCCCGCTTGGCCTGCCGACCGCCTGGTCCATCCCGTTCGGCGTAGCCATGCTGGGCGGGGCCGCAGCGCTCGGCCTCATCGCTGGTCATCCGCGGATCCCTGTGCGATATGTGGCGTTCGTCGTGGCGGGCAACGCGCTGTCCTGTGTGACGCTGCTGGCCTTGGCATTCGCGGACGTCATACCGCTGACCGGCTTGGGGGTTGCCTTCATGCTGGTCGGCGCGCTGGTGGTCGCCATCTATGCCTGGCTTGAGTTCGCTGGGCTTCGGCGGCTGGGGGCGAGGTGATGACAAGAGCGGCTATGGCAGAGAAGGTCGCGGCAGGTGCGAGCGTCATCGACGACTACGTGGACCGTCTGCACCGCAGGTTGAAAGGTCCACCTCGCATCAAGCGCGATCTCCTTGCCGAGGCGCGCGATGGCCTGCTCGACGCAACGGACCTGGCAGCGACGTGGGCTCGGCCGCGCGCAGGCGGAGAGGACGGCCGTGCGCGAGTTCGGTCCGTGTGGCGAGATCGCGCGCGGCTATCAGAGAGAATTGTCTTTCGAACTAAGGACAACATCCCACCGCACCGCAGTTTGACGGCTCACCTCACGGTGTAACGGCAGCCACAGCACATGGATGACGCGTTCACACTTCTTCGGCAGGCCGTCGATCTACTGCCGGAGGACGCAGCGGCAGAGAACGGACAGACAGTCGGGGGTGTGCGCGAGGACATCGTGCGCCAGGAGTGAGAGATGGTGCTCGACGTTCTCATTGAGATCGGGGATGTCCACCCCGTGTCCGTTGACTTCTGGGAACTCCTCGCCGAGGCCGCTCGCCAGATGATGCTCGACCGCAGCCGGCGCTGGTGCGAGTGGCGGGGCTGGGAAGTCCGACACGGCACCGTCCGGGCGACCCTGAGCCTGGTGGGTGCGGAGGAGGGCCGACGCCGGACTGCCTTTGCCGCAGACGGGCGGCTCCGGCCGATGTGGGACATTGGCAACCGCACCGCTGGCGGGGAGCGAGAACTGAACATCGCCCGGTTGTGGGTGGAGTATGCGCAGGAGCTCGGCCCGGGAGAGACCGCCGACGTTCGGCTGGCTCCTCTGAGCCCCGAGCAGTGGAGGCACCTGAAGTGCGGCGATGTGATCACCATGTACGAAGCCCGACCTGTTGCCGGAACGGCAACCGTGATCGAGGTCCTGCCGCCGCGCGCTTGAGCTCATCTCGCGTCAGGCGGGCTTCGACTGCAGCCAGGTGATCTTCGAAGACTGTCCGGCCTCAGATGACGGGACCAGTACTGTTCCAACGTGATGAAGCCGGATGGGATGAAGCTGGGGATAGAAGCAGCGCGCCTTCTCGCCGCTGCGGACTGCTGCGAGATGGCGCCGGGGCTGAGCGAGATCGAGTTCCAGCGTATTGAGCAGGAGTACGGCATCGAGTTTGCCGACGACCACCGGGCTTTCCTGGCGTCGGGCTCGGGCTCGTCGGCTGCCCAGGTGGGCAGGTCGTAGTAGAAGCTGCGGACGATGATGACGATGCCGTCCACGCCGGCGCGGGGCCGACGGCCCTGTGCTGCCTCCGCCTTGGTGCGAGTTACCGGCAATACTTGGCGAAGTATCCCGTCAGGTCGTCGCGCGAGATGAGGCCGTCGTTGGCGGACCTGCGCTGACCGAAAACATCCAGATCCAAGAACCAAGCAGGACTTACAGTCGCCCTGGCCGCAGCCTTCCGACGCATTCAGGCGCATCGCTAGTGCTGTGACCGGGGACGTTCGCCGGATTGCCGTACGTGGTCGGCGATAGCCTCCGCGCACACCAGGGCCTCGGTCCGCGTGGTGTCCACTTCCAGGCCGTAGACCACACCTTCGTGCACGACGTCCGCCTGCGCCTCGGCCATTCCCCGGATCCGGTCCCCCCGAGCTTTCTCGCGCTCGGCCGCGACCGCGCCGGCACACCTGACGCCGACCCACAGGACGTCCAGTCCGCCGAGAACTCGCTGCCACCGCTGCTGGGACCCCGCCCCACCGAGGAAGACGTCATCGATGATGACCCGAGCTCCGGCACGGGCCATCGCGGCGATCCCCTCCATCCACGCCGCTTGCAGCGCCATGAAATCGGGTCCGACGCTGATCCCGCCGTCGGGGGCGAACTCGATACCCGCATCCGAGGACTGCATGGACAGGGGCATCGCCTCAATGAGCGAGTCGACCCCGAAGGCAAGCCACGGCTGCGGCAGGACAGCCTGCAGGTGCCGGACGATCGCGGACTTACCCGCGCTGGATCCGCCGTTGAGCACGATCACCTGAGTGGTCACGGCGTACAGGGTAGAGCTCCGGCCTTCAAAACACGGAACCCTTTTCGGCCCGCACCCGTTCAGGGGCGTCAGCCGATACCGCGGAGGGCGAATCTCCGGGCGAACGCGTACATCTCATCTCGCTGCTGTTCCGGTTCCGTCGCAGTGGGGCTGACCACGATGCGGGTCACGCCTTGCGCGGCGAAGGTCGCGACCCGTTCGGCGGACATGTCGATTGACCCCCATCGCGTGTACTCCAGCGCGCCAGGGTCGCGACCGGCCTCGACGGCGGCGGCCCGGGCCAGATCCAGCTGGATCGCGCGCTCCTCGGGGGTGAGCGCGCCCCCGGGGAAGTAGCCGTCGCCACGCCGCCCGGCGCGGCGGGCGGCCGCCCTGCTCGATCCTCCGACGTGGATCGGCAGGTGGGTTACCCCATGGGGCTTGGGGTAGCTGGTCACGTCGTCGAAGCCGAAGAACTCGCCGTCGAAGCCGATGCCCTCCTCGCCGCCTTCCCAGAGCAGCCGCAACACGTCGATGGCTTCGTCGGCACGGCGTCCGCGCGTGCCGAAGTCGACTCCCACCGCTCTGGCCTCGCCGGGCAGCGTGCCCAGCCCCACGGTCAACAGCCGCATCCGCCCCTTGGACAACACGTCGATGGTCGCCAGGCGCTTGGCCAGGATCACTGGGTGGTGGTACGGCAGCAGCAGCACGGCGGTGCCCAGCAGGATGCGCTGGGTGGCCGCCGCGACGAAGCCCAGGCAGTCAAGCGGATCGGGGTAGGGCAAGGCCGGCGGGAACTCGAAGGGGCCGAGCGTGGCGCCGGGATACAGCACGATGTGCTCCGGGAGATACAGCCCTTCGAAGCCGCAGTCCTCGGCATGCCGGGCATACGTCACGAGCTTGTCGGGATCGACACCGTCGGCCGTGGAGTAGCTGATCGCGAATTTCATCGTCATCCTCAGGGGTCGGTATGCGCGAGCACGCTACAACCCTGTCGTCGATGTCAAGGCAAGCGCGGAACCGCCGATTCGGTACGTGCTGACCTCACGAAGGGCCTGACCCCTGTAGCGGAAAAGGAGTGGACGGGCACCTCGTGAAAGCGTTCGAATGGCGCGCGTACATCAAGGAGGGTGGTCATGGGCGCGGGCAAGATGCATGCCGACGAGTGGGACATCGACGTGGCTCTCGTGCTGCGGTTGCTGGGCGCGCAGTTCCCCCAGTGGGCCGAGCTGCCTGTGGAGGCGTTTCCGTCGGGTGGGACCGTGAACGCGGTTTACCGGCTGGGGGACGACATGGCCGTGCGGCTGCCCCGGATCGAGGGTGGGGTCGGGGATGTGGTGAAGGAGCGGCGGTGGTTGCCGTCGCTGGCTCCGGTGCTGCCGGTGGCCGTGCCCGTCGTGCTCGGGGAGGGGGAGCCGACTGAGGAGTTTCCGTGGGCCTGGTCCGTCTATCGGTGGCTCGACGGGGTGAATCCGGAGGCTGGACGGCTGACCGATCCCGAAGGGCTGGCGGCGGATCTGGCGGGGTTCGTCGCGGCGTTCCGCCAGGTCGGGCTGGACGGTGGGCCGCCCGCGTACCGGGGTGGGCCGTTGAAGGCGCAGGACGCCGGGACACGCGACGCGATCGGGGCGCTGGAGGGGATGATCGACACCGGCGCGGCGACGGCGGCGTGGGAGGCGGCGTTGCGGGCCGGTGAGTGGGATGGGCCGCCCTGCTGGGTGCATGCCGATCTGATGCCCGGCAACCTGCTGGTGGATCGGGGACGACTCAGCGGGGTGATCGATTTCGCGACCGCCGGTGTGGGTGATCCCGCGTGCGATCTGATTCCCGCGTGGAACCTGCTCCCGGCCACGGCGAGGCGCGTCTTCCGGGCGGGCCTGGACGTCGATGACGCGACCTGGGAGAGAGGCCGGGGCAGGGCGCTGTCCATGGCGCTGATCCAACTCCCCTACTACGTCGACACGAACCCGGCGATCGCCGCCAACGCCCGGTACGTGATCGGCGAGGTCCTGGCCGATCACGTAGGGCGCGGGATGCGGTCCGCGACCTAGGCACTTCGCCGGCGGGACTTTTGTCCCTACGAGGGCATGAGGCATCTGCGGTGAGATGCAACAGACGAGTCGGCGCGACCAAGGACGGACGACATGAGCACCGATACGACCCGCCCGGCCGGCCGGCCCATGGTGATGCTGGCGTTGGCGACCGTGGGATTCGCGGTGAACTTCTGGGCGTGGGCGCTGCTGAGCCCGCTGGGGCCCAGGTTCAAGGAGCTGCTCGGCCTGTCGGCCGCCGAGCAGGCGCTGCTGGTCGCGGTGCCGGTGATCGTCGGGTCGCTCGGTCGCATCCCCGTCGGGGCGCTCACCGACCGGTACGGCGGGCGGGTGATGTTTCCGCTGATCTCGGCGGCCACCATCGTCCCCGTGCTGTTCATCGGCGTGCTCGGGCAGGGCTCGCTGGTGGCGTTGCTGGTGGGCGGGTTCTTCCTGGGCGTCGGCGGGACGGTGTTCGCCGTGGGCGTGCCGTTCGTCAGCGCCTGGTTCCCGCCCGAGCGGCGCGGGCTGGCCATCGGGGTGTTCGGCATGGGCATGGGCGGCACCGCGATCAGCGCCCTGACCACGGTCAAGCTGGTCCGGGCGGGCGATTCGGCCACCCCGTTCCTGCTCACCGCCGCCGTGCTCGCCGTCTACGCCGTCGTGGCCTGGTTCGTGCTGCGGGACGCGCCGGGCCGTACGGCTCCGGCGCAGTCCAGCATGGCGCGGCTGAGCGCGGCCGTGCGGCTGCCGATCACCTGGCAGGCGTGCGTGCTGTACGCGGTGGCCTTCGGCGGGTACGTCGCCTTCTCCGTCTACCTGCCGGTCTACCTGCAGTCCGCGTACGGTCTGGAGCAGGCCGACGCGTCCGACCGGATGGCCGGGTTCGTGATCCTGGCCGTCGCGGCGCGTCCCGTCGGCGGCTGGTTGTCGGACCGGATGGGGGCGATCCCGGTGCTGGCCGGGGTGTTCGCCATCGTCGCGCTCTGCGCCTCGGTGCAGGCGTTCACGCCGCCGCTGATGATGCTGGGCACGGCCGCGTTCCTCATCATGGCCGCTTCGCTCGGCGCGGGCAGTGGGGCCACCTTCGCCCTGGTCGCGGCGGCGGCCCCGGCGGACAAGGTGGGCTCGGTCACCGGCCTGGTCGGCGCGGCCGGCGGGCTGGGCGGGTTCGTGCCGCCGCTGGTGATGGGGGCGGTCTACGGCCGGCTCGGTTCGTACGGGGTGGGGCTGGCTCTGCTGGCCATGGTGTCGGCGCTGACGCTGCTGCTGACGGTCACCGTGGTGCGCGCCACGGCCCAGCGGCGCCAGGAAGTGGCCGCGCGGTGACGTCCGCAGGCGGTTCGGCGGGACTTTCGCCCCTGACCCCGCGAAGGAGGTTGGAGGACGCTGGGATTAACGCCTCACCAGGGGGCATGTCCGGGCTTATCGCGCTGTCGATGAAGGAGTGCACCTATGACGGGTATGGACGGACCGGTCAGCGATGCTCTGCTGAAGCTGGGCCGGCACCTGCGCTCCGGCGCCGTATCCGATGATCTGCGCACCCTGCACCAGATCGGCGGCCGGCAGGGGGACGTCTTCTACCGTGACCGGTGGAGTCACGACAAGGTGGTGCGCTCCACGCACGGCGTGAACTGCACCGGATCGTGCTCGTGGAAGGTGTACGTCAAGGACGGCGTGATCACCTGGGAGGCCCAGCAGACCGACTACCCGAGCGTGGGCGGCGACCGGCCGGAGTACGAGCCGCGCGGCTGTCCCCGGGGTGCCGCCTTCTCCTGGTACACCTACTCGCCCACCCGGGTCCGCTTCCCGTACGCCAGGGGCGTGCTGGTGGAGATGTACCGCGAGGCCAAGGCCAGGCTGGGCGACCCGGTCGCCGCCTGGGCGGAGATCACCACGGATCCGGCCAAGCGCCGCCGCTACCAGTCGGGCCGGGGCAAGGGCGGCCTGGTGCGCGTCACCTGGGACGAGGCCACCGAGATCATCGCCGCGGCGCACGTGCACACCATCAAGACCTACGGCCCCGACCGGATCGCCGGGTTCTCCCCGATCCCCGCCATGTCGATGGCCTCCCACGCGGTCGGCGCCCGGTTCGTCTCGCTGATCGGCGGCGCGATGCTGTCGTTCTACGACTGGTACGCCGACCTGCCGGTGGCCTCCCCGCAGGTGTTCGGCGACCAGACCGACGTGCCGGAGTCGGCGGACTGGTGGGACGCCTCCTACCTGATGCTGTGGGGCTCGAACGTGCCCGTCACCCGCACGCCCGACGCGCACTTCATGGCCGAGGCGCGCTACCGGGGCCAGAAGGTGGTGGTGCTGTCGCCCGACTACAGCGACGCCTCCAAGTTCGCCGACGAGTGGCTCGCGCCGAACCCCGGCACCGACGGCGCCCTGGCCATGGCGATGGGGCACGTCATCCTCAAGGAGTTCTTCGTCGACTCCACCACGCCCGCCTTCACCGACTACGTCAAGCGTTTCACCGACCTGCCGTTCCTGGTCCGGCTGCGGGAGCGGGACGGCGCGTACCTGCCGGACAAGTTCCTCACCGCGGCCGACCTCGGGCAGGAGGGCCAGGACGGCCAGGAGGGCAAGGAGGCGGCGTTCGCCACGGTGCTGCTGGACGCGCGGACCGGCGCGCCCGTCGTGCCGAACGGCTCGCTCGCGTTCCGCTACTCCGAGCAGGGCAAGGGCCGCTGGAACCTCGACCTCGGCGAGGTGGACCCGCTGCTGACCGTCCAGGGCGGGGAGGCCGTACCGGTCGCGCTGCCGCGCTTCGACGGTCACGGCGACGGCGTGCTGGAGCGCGGCGTCCCCGTGCGGCGCGTCGGGGATCACCTGGTCACCACGGTGTACGACCTGATGCTCGCGCAGTACGGCGTCGCCCGCGACGGGCTGCCGGGCCGCTGGCCCACCGGCTACGACGACGCTGCCGAGCCGTACACCCCGGCCTGGCAGGAGGCGCTCACCTCCGTGCCGGCCGTCGCGGCGACCCGCATCGCCAGGGAGTTCGCCCGCAATGCGGAACAGTCCGGCGGCCGATCGATGATCATCATGGGTGCGGGGACGAACCACTGGTTCCACTCCGACACGATCTACCGCTCGTTCCTGGCGCTGACCACGCTGACCGGCTGCCAGGGGGTCAACGGCGGCGGCTGGGCGCACTACGTCGGCCAGGAGAAGTGCCGGCCGACCACCGGCTGGGCGCAGCTCGCCGCCGCGCTGGACTGGTCGCGCCCGCCACGGCACATGATCGGCACCGCCTACTGGTATCTGCACACCGACCAGTGGCGCTACGACTCCTTCTCCGCCGACGTCGTCTCCTCCGCGCTCGGCGACGGCGCGTTCGCCGGCAGGTCCACCGCCGACCTGCTGTCCCAGTCGGCGCGGCTGGGCTGGATGCCGTCCTACCCGACCTTCGACCGCAACCCGCTCGACCTCGCCGACGAGGCCGCCGCTGCAGGGCAGGAGGCCGGGCCGTACGTCACCGGAGAGGTCACCTCGGGCCGGCTGGGCTTCGCCTGCGAGGACCCCGACGCGCCGGAGAACTGGCCGCGCGTGCTGACCGTGTGGCGGGCCAACCTGCTCGGTTCGTCGGCCAAGGGCAACGAGTACTTCCTGCGTCACCTGCTGGGCACCGACTCGGCCGTGCGTGCCGAGGAGGCGGCCCCCGACCAGCGGCCGGACAGTGTCGCCTGGCCGGAGGAGGCGCCCAGGGGCAAGCTCGACCTGCTGCTGTCGCTGGACTTCCGGATGACCTCGACCACGCTGTTCTCCGACATCGTCCTGCCGGCCGCCACCTGGTACGAGAAGCACGACCTGTCGTCCACCGACATGCACCCGTTCGTGCACGCTTTCACCCCGGCGATCGACCCGCCGTGGCAGACCCGCACCGACTTCGCCGCCTTCCACGCCATCGCCACCGCCTTCAGCGCCCTGGCCAGGACGCACCTCGGCACGCGTACGGACCTGGTGGCGGTGCCGCTGATGCACGACACACCGGACGAGCTGGCCAACCCGCACGGGCGGGTGCGCGACTGGCGCGCGACCGGTGACACGCCCACGCCGGGGGTCGACTTCCCCAAGCTGGTCACGGTGGAGCGCGACTACGGCGCGGTCGCGGACAAGATGGCGGCCCTCGGCCCGCTGCTCGAACGGCTCGGCGCCACCACCAAGGGGCTGACGTTCGACGTCTCCGGGGAGATCGGCCGACTCGCCAGGATGACCGGAACCGTCCGTGGCGGCGTCGCCGACGGACGGCCGTCCCTGGCCCGCGACAGCGACCTGTGCGAGGCGATCCTGGCCCTGTCCGGCACGACCAACGGGCACCTGGCCGCCCAGGGCTTCGCCACGCTGGGCCGCCGTACGGGAACGTCCTTCGACGGCCTGGCCGACGAGCACAAGCAGATCACCTTCGCCGACACCCAGGCCAGGCCGGTGCCGGTGATCACCTCGCCCGAATGGTCGGGCAGCGAGGCCGACGGGCGGCGCTACTCGGCGTTCACCATCAACGTCGAGCACCGCAAACCCTGGCACACCCTCACCGGCCGCCAGCACTTCTACCTCGACCACGACTGGATGCACGAGGCGGGCGAGGCGCTGCCGGTCTACCGGCCACCGCTGAACATGACCGCGATGTTCGGCGAGCCCGGCATCGGGGACGGCGGCGAGAACGGCATCACCGTGCGCTATCTGACCCCGCACTCCAAGTGGTCCATCCACTCCGAGTATCAGGACAACCTGCTCATGCTGACCCTGTCACGCGGCGGGCCCACCATCTGGATGAGCCCGGCGGACGCGGCCAAGGCGAAGATCCGCGACAACGACTGGATCGAGGCGGTCAACCGCAACGGCGTCGTCGTGGCCCGCGCGATCGTCTCGCACCGCATGCCCGAAGGGACCGTGTACATGTACCACGCGCAGGAGCGGGTCGTGGACGTGCCCAAGAGCGAGACTTCCGGGCGGCGCGGCGGCATCCACAACTCGCTGACCCGGCTGCTGGTCAAGCCGACCCACCTGATCGGCGGCTACGCCCAGCTGTCGTTCGCGTTCAACTACCTCGGGCCCACCGGCAACCAGCGGGACGAGATCACCGTGATCCGCCGCCGTTCCCAGGAGGTCGATTACTGATGAGAGAACCCGACGCAGTGAGCGGAGTGGACACGCGAGGAACGAGCGGGTCCGCGAAGCGAATGAGGAGGGTGAACGACCAATGAGCCCGAAGGTCATGGCGCAGCTGGCCATGGTGATGAACCTGGACAAGTGCATCGGCTGCCACACCTGCTCGGTCACCTGCAAGCAGGCGTGGACCAACCGGGCGGGCACCGAGTACGTCTGGTTCAACAACGTCGAGACCCGCCCCGGTCAGGGCTATCCCCGCACCTACCAGGACCAGGAGAAGTGGCAGGGCGGCTGGGAGCTGAACCGGCGCGGCCGGCTCAAGCTGAAGGCGGGCGGGCGGCTGCGCAAGCTGTTCACCATCTTCGCCAACCCCCTCATGCCGTCCATCGGCGACTACTACGAGCCCTGGACCTACGATTACGACCGGCTCTTCTCCGCCCCGGCCACCGAGGACACCCCCGTCGCCCGGCCCAGGTCGCTGATCTCCGGCGAGCCCACGAAGATCACCTGGAGCGCGAACTGGGACGACGACCTGGGCGGCGCCCCGGAGCTGGCCCCCGCCGACCCGGTGCTGCGCAAGCTGTCGGACCAGGTCAAGCTGGAGTTCGAGCAGGCGTTCATGTTCTACCTGCCGCGCATCTGCGAGCACTGCCTGAACCCGTCCTGCGTGGCCTCCTGCCCGTCCGGCGCCATGTACAAGCGGGCCGAGGACGGCATCGTGCTGGTCGACCAGGACCGGTGCCGTGGCTGGCGGATGTGCGTGACCGGCTGCCCGTACAAGAAGGTGTATTTCAACCACCGCACCGGCAAAGCCGAGAAGTGCACGTTCTGCTATCCCCGCGTCGAGGTCGGCCTGCCCACCGTCTGCTCCGAGACCTGCGTGGGGCGGCTGCGCTACATCGGGATCATCCTGTACGACGCGGACAAGGTCGCCGAGGCGGCCAGTGTGCCTGACGAGAAGGACCTGTTCGAGGCGCAGAAGAGCGTGCTGCTGGACCCGCGCGACCCCGAGGTGGTCGCCGCCGCCCGCGCCGAGGGCATCCCCGAGGACTGGCTGGAGGCGGCCAGGAACTCGCCCGTCCACAGGCTGATCTTCGAGTTCGGGGTGGCGCTGCCGCTGCACCCGGAGTACCGGACGATGCCGATGGTCTGGTACATCCCGCCGCTGTCGCCCGTGGTGGACGTGCTGACGAGGACCGGCCACGACGGGGAGGACGCGGGCAACCTGTTCGGCGCCATCGACGCGCTGCGCATCCCGGTGGAGTACCTCGCCGAGTTGTTCACCGCCGGCGACCCCGAGCCGGTCAAGGGCGTGCTGAACCGGCTGGCCGCCATGCGCTCCTACATGCGCCGCCTCAACCTCGGCCAGGCCCCCGACGAGTCGATCGCCACCGCCGTGGGGATGGCCGGCCGGCAGATCGAGGACATGCACCGGCTGCTGGCCCTGGCTCCGTACGACGAGCGGTACGTCATCCCCACGGCCCACGCCGAGCAGGGACGGCAACTGGAGGAACTGGCCACCGGCTGCAGCCTCGACTACGAGGGCGGCCCCGGCATGAGCGGCCCGTTCGGCGAGGCGTCCGGCACGCCTGACCCGGTGGCCGTGGAGAACTTCCACGCGCTGCGCGACCGGCAGGCGGGCGACGACCTGGGCGACGCCGACGAGCTGCGCGGCCGGGTCAACCTCCTCAACTGGGACGGCAAGGGCACGCCTGACGGGCTGTTCCCGAAGCGGAACGGAGAAGGATCATGACGTGGCGCGAGAGCGAGCTGCGCACCGCCCACCTGGTGGCCTCGGTGCTGCTCGGCTATCCCGACGACCGGTTGTACGACGCCCGGCGGGTGCTGGCCGAGGCGGTGGCCACGCTGCCCGCCGGGGAGGTGCGGGACCGCCTGGCCGGGTTCCTCGACCACACCGCCGTCACCGCCCAGGGCGACCTGGCCGCCCACTATGTGGCGACTTTTGACCTCAAACGACGCTGCTGCCCGTACCTGACGTACTACTCCTACGGCGACACCCGCAAGCGCGGCGGGGCGCTGCTGCGCTTCAAGCACGCGCTGCGCGCGGCGGGCTTCGAGCTCGCCGACGGTGAGTTGCCCGATCACGTGGCGGTGGTGTGCGAGCTGTCGGCTCGTGGCGCCGTCCACGAGGCCCGCCGCCTGCTGCGGGAGCACCGGGCGGGGCTGGAGCTGCTGCGCACCGCGTTGGCGGACGAGCGCTCGCCGTACGCGGACGTGGTGGCCGCCGTCACGGCCACGCTGCCCCCCGCCGGCCGGCGCGAGCAGGAGGCCACGCTGCGGCTGGCGGCCGAGGGGCCGCCGGCCGAGGAGGTCGGACTGGAACCCTACGCCGTCATGGAGGCATCCCGGTGAGCATCCTGCTGTGGGTGGTGGCGCCGTACGTGGCGCTGACGCTGTTCGTGCTCGGGCACCTGTGGCGCTACCGCTATGACAAGTTCGGCTGGACGACCCGCTCGTCCCAGATGTACGAGTCGCGGCTGCTGCGCATCGGCAGTCCGCTGTTCCACTTCGGCATCCTGGTCGTGCTGCTCGGCCACATCGGCGGGCTGGTCATCCCGAAGAGCTGGACGGAGGCGGTGGGCATCGGCGAGGCCGCCTACCACGTGGTCGCCGTCGTGCTCGGCACCATCGCGGGCATCGCCACCCTGGGCGGCCTGGCGATCCTCATCTACCGGCGGCGCACCGTCGGGCCGGTGTTCACCGCCACCACGCGCAACGACAAGCTGATGTACGTGGTGCTGGCGATCACCATCGTGCTCGGCCTGGCCGCCACGGTCGCGGCCAACGTCGTCGGGGGCGGCTACGACTACCGCACCACCATCTCCCCCTGGTTCCGGTCGATCTTCTACCTCAGCCCCGATCCGGCGTTGATGGCGGGCGCGCCGCTGCTGTTCCAGCTGCACGCTTTGAGCGCGCTGGTGCTGTTCGCCATCTGGCCGTTCACCCGGCTCGTGCACATGCTCACCGCGCCCGTCGGCTATCTGACCCGGCCCTACGTGGTCTACCGCAGCCGCGACGAGCAACCGGCCGGCGCCCGTCCACCCCGGCGCGGCTGGGAGCCCTCCCGCTGACACTTCTCTCCACGGACGGAAAGTCGCATACTGCAAGAAAGGGGGTAAATCAGGAGGCGACATTGCGGTCATGGGCCTTTCACGTGAGGAAGAACGGGCGCTCCAGGAGATCGAGGAGCAGCTGGCCTTCGACGACCCCGATCTCGACGCCCTGCTGACCAGAGCGCAGTCCGCACAGCCCGCACAGCCCGCGCGGTTCGGGCCCCGGCGGAAGTTCTCGATGGGCCTGGCCGCGTGGTGGGTGCTCGCCGTCCTGGCCTACGTGGTGTTCGTGATCGGCCTCGTCATGACGGTGACCACGCCGGAGGAGGCCTGTCGCGGCGCACAGGGCCCCTGTGAGCAGCCTTCGGTCACGAAAGTTGCGCAAATTATGTAGATCGGTCTAGCTTTAGCCGCATGGCGGTCAAGGGTGACCAGACGCGGGCGCGGTTGATCGACGCCGCGCGCACGCTGGTGGAGGCGCGGGGCTACTTCGGCACCGGCCTCAACGAGGTGATCGAGGCCGGCAAGGCTCCCCGGGGCTCGCTGTACCACCATTTCCCCGGCGGCAAGGATCAGCTGACCGCCGAGGCCCTCACCGCCTCCGCGCGGGAGATCGACACGGTGATCGGCGACCTGGCGGAGCGCGCTCCCGACACCCGGGCACTGGTCGAGGCACTGCTGGACGCCCTGGCCGACCGGATGGAGGAGGCGGCGTACTCCAAGGGCTGCCCGATCGCGACGGTCGCCCTGGAGGTGGCGGCCACCAACGACCCGCTCCAGAAGGTCTGCGCGGACGCCTACGACGGGTGGCAGCGGGCGCTCGCCGACCGCCTGGCCGCCGACGGCCACGCCGCCGGGGACGCCGAGGACCTGGCCTGCTCCTTGCTGGCCCTGATCGAGGGGGCGCTGGTGCTGGCCCGCGCCCATCGCAGCCGGACCCCGATCGAGCGGGCCCGGCGTACGGTGGGAGCCCTGCTCGGCTCCTGAACCCGACGGCCTTTCGGCAAGGCCGTTCGCATGGCTTCAGATTATGTAGATCGGTCTACAGGAAGAGTGGTCATCGTGCAGGAACCGGACACCCTGGTCGTCGGCGCGACCGGCTTCGTCGGCCGCTGGCTGACGGCGGAGTTGCTCGCTCGGGGACGGCCGGTCGCCGCCACCGTCCGGGGCGGCCCCACCCGTGACGCCGAGCTCCGCGCCTGGCTGCGCGAGCACGGCGTGGACGACCGGGCTCTCACCGTCGTCCCGGCCGACACCACCCGGACAGGGCTCGGGCTGTCCGAGGACGACCGGCTGAATCCCGTACGGGACGTCGAGGATCGGCTGGCTTCGGTACGGGACGTCTTCAACACCGCCGGCACCTTCCGCTTCGGACTGAGCCGGCAGGAAGCGCGGCGCGCCAACGTCGACGGCGCCCTGAACGTCCTGCGCTGGGCCGGCGCCCGCCCCCACCTGCGGCGGCTGGTCCACGTGTCCGGTTACCGGGTCGCCGAGACGCTGACCCACCCCGCGTCGGAGGACCGGCTGGCCGGCCTCTACCGGCGCTACGGCGCGTACGAGGCGTCGAAGCGCGAGGGTGACGCGGCGGTCCGCGCCATCGCGGAGAAGGAGGGGATCCCGCTGACCACGGTCAATCCCGCCACCGTGATCGGGCACTCGGTCACCGGCGAGGCCGGGCAGTATCTCGGCCTGGCCGATCTGGTCCGGCAGCTGTGGGCCGGCCGGCTCCCGGCGCTGCCCGGCACCCGGCGCACGTTCGTCCCGGTCGTCACCGTCGACCACCTCGCCCGCTTCCTGGCCGCCGTGCCCGAGCACGACCGTGGGCCGTACCACGCCCACTGGGTCCTCGACGACGCCACCCCCGAGCTGCCCGAGCTGGTCGCGCTCCTCGCCCGGCACCTCGGCGTGCGCGCGCCGCGCCTGCTCCTGCCGGTCGGTCTCGTACGGCGACTGCCGCGCGCGCTGACCGGAGCCGACCCCGAGACGCTGACGTTCCTGTCCGAGGAGCGCTACGACACCTCGTCGGCCGACGCCGTCGGGCTGCGCCACCCGCCCGTGGCCGACGCCCTGCGCCGCTGGGCCGACCGGCTCGTCGCCGACCGCTTCGGCCAGGACGCCCGGCCGGCGGGTTCCACCAGGTCACCGGGGTCCGGACCTACCTCGCTGACGACGGCGTGTCGCCCAGGTCGCTGCCGCTTCGGCCGTTTGACGTGAGTATGCCGGGTAGGCAACCGCCATGTGCCTGGTTCGCTTGCTCGCGACGCTGACCGCCATCGCCTGCCTGGCAGGGTGCGGAACGGGGGCTCCAGCGAGCCCACCGGCATCTCCGCCGGCGAGTCCGACGGCCACCGAACGACCGCAGAGCTCGCCGAGCCCGGACGGCCTGTTCAGCCGCATTCCCGGCATCGTGCGGCAGGTGGAGCCGTCGGTGGTGACCATCTTCACCCCCGGGTCGCTGGGCAGCGGGGTGGTCTACCGCGCCGACGGCATCATCCTGACCAACGAACACGTCGTCGAGGGCCAGCGGCGCGTCCAGGTGGCCTTCGCCGACGGCAAGCGGACCGACGGCCGGGTGCTGGCCACCGACGCCCGCACCGACCTGGCCGTGGTCAAGGCCGAGCGGGACGACCTGCACCCGGCCACCTTCCAGCCGAAGCTGCCGGTGCCGGGTGAGCTCGCACTGGCCCTCGGCAGCCCGCTGGGCTTCGAGAACACGGTGACCGCCGGCATCATCTCCGGCCTGGACCGGGAGGTGCCGGACTCGGCGCAGGCGGGCCACGCCCTGGTCGACCTGATCCAGACCGACGCCGCGATCTCGCCCGGAGTCTCCGGCGGCGCGCTGGTGAACGCCCGCGGCGAGGTCGTCGGCATCAACGAGGCCTACATCCCGCCGCAGGAGGGCGCGGTGTCCATCGGCTTCGCGATCCCCGCCGGCGTCGTCACCTGGGCCGCCGACCAGCTGCTCGACAAGGGCAAGGTCACCCACTCCTTCCTCGGCGTCGGCCTGCGGACGCTGACGCCGGAGATCGCCCAGTCCCTCGACGTCGGGACCGAGGGTGGCGCCATCATCACCTCCATCGTCAGGGGCGGCCCCGCCGCCGACGCCGGTCTCCGGCGGGGTGACGTGATCACCGCCTTCGCCGGGCAGCCGGTCCGCACCTCGGAGGACGTCGTCGACAAGCTGCGTGACCTCCGGCCGGGTACGAAGACGACCGTCGAGGTCCAGCGTGACGGATCCACCGAGCAGGTCGACGTCACGATCGGCGAGGCTCCGGCGTCATGAGGGGCCGCGCGGCCGGGCAAGGCTTGCTCAAGATGGCCCCCCAGATCGGCGTGGAGTCTGGGCCGGCCGCTCGCGACAACGTGCGATGGCGGTCGGGAAGGTTGATTGGAGCCCGTACATGACCAAGATCAGCAAAGCCGTCGCGGGGCCGAGCCGGTTTCTCGACGAGCGTCTGGGCGGGGCGAACTTCCTCAAGCGGAACCTGCGCAAGGTCTTTCCGGACCACTGGTCGTTCCTGCTGGGCGAGATCGCACTGTACGCGTTCATCGTCCTGCTGCTGACCGGCACGTTCCTCACCTTCTGGTACGTCCCGAGCATGGAGCACGTCACCTACGACGGCCCGTACGCGCCGCTGAGGGGCGTCGAGATGTCGGCGGCGTACGCCTCGTCGCTGGAGATCAGCTTCGAGGTGCGCGGCGGGCTGCTGCTCCGGCAGATCCACCACTGGGCGGCGCTGCTGTTCATCGGCGGCCTGATGGTGCACATGCTCCGGGTGTTCTTCACCGGCGCCTACCGCAAGCCGCGTGAGCTGAACTGGCTGATCGGCCTGACCCTGTTCACCGTGGCCCTGGTCGAGGGCCTGACCGGCTACTCGCTGCCGGACGACCTGCTGTCGGGTGCCGGGCTACGGATCACCCAGGGGGTGATGCTGTCGATCCCGGTCATCGGCACCTACCTGTCGTTCTTCCTCTTCGGCGGCGAGTACCCGGGCGAGGTGGTGATCCCCCGGTTCTACTCGATCCACATCCTGCTCATCCCGGGCCTCCTGCTGGCGCTCATCACCGCGCACCTGATCCTGATGTGGGTGCAGAAGCACACCCAGATGCCGGGCAAGGGCCGTACAGAGATGAACGTGGTCGGCGCGCCCTTCTTCCCCGCGTTCATGGCCAAGGCGGGCGCGTACACGCTGTTCACCATCGCCGTGCTCACCGGGCTGTCCACCTTCGCCCAGATCAACCCCATCTGGCTGTACGGCCCCTACAGCCCGGCCGACGTCTCAGCCGGATCGCAGCCCGACTTCTACATGGGCTTCCTGGAGGGAGCCCTGCGCCTGATGCCCTCCTGGGAGATCAACGCCTTCGGCTTCACGCTGGCGCTCAGCGTGCTGATCCCGGCGCTGGTGCCGCTGGGATTGATCTTCACCGGCCTGGCGTTGTACCCGTTCCTGGAACAGTGGATCACCGGCGACCGGCGCGAGCACCACATCGCCGACCGGCCGCGCAACAACCCGCACCGCACGGCCATCGGCGTGGCCGGCGTCACGTTCTTCTCCATCCTCACCATCATGGGGGCGAACGACCTCTTCTCCGCCTTCTTCCACATCCCACTGTTCTGGACCACCTGGATCGGCCGGTTCGCGCTCTTCCTCGGCCCGGCCATCGCCTACGTCGTCACCTACCGGATCTGCGTCGGCCTGCAGCGCGCCGACGCCCGGGTCCTCGCTCACGGTGTGGAGTCCGGGGTGATCACGCGGCTGCCGCACGGTGAGTTCGTCGAGGTGCACGCGCCGCCCGCCGACGACCTCGCGGCGCACGTACGCGGCAAGAAGCCGATCCCGATGCTGCCGGGAGCGGACGGCGACGGCCAGGTGCCGCCCGAGACCGCGCGCGGCCTGATCGGCCGGCTCCGCACCAGGATGAGCCGGGCCTACGGCGGCGAGAAGGCGCCCCTGGAGGAGAAGCACGAGGAGGAGCACGAGGCGAAGGTGCCCGCCGGACGGGACGAGCCGCCGCGCAGCTGACCCGCCGGCTTGTCGAACTCGGCAAGCCGGGCGGCCCAGGCTTGTCCCCGGCCACGCTGACGCCGGCCGCGACCTGCGGGTTTCATGGCCTTGTGCTGGAACAACCAATCTTCGCCCTGAACGAGCCCGCCACCCTGCGCGCCCTGATCGCCGAGCAGGGATGGGCGCTGCTGGTCAGCGACGGCGGTCCCGTGGTCTCCCACGTGCCGATCATCCCCGACCCCGCGACGGCCGGGCCGGAGATCGTCGGGCACGTGGCCAGGGCGGACGCCGAGCTGCACGGGCTGGGCGAGCGGCCCGTCGCCGTGGTGGTGCAGGGGCCGCACGGGTACGTCTCCCCCACGCTCTACCAGGACGGGCCGTACGTGCCGACGTGGAACTACGTGACGGTGCACCTGTACGGCACGCCGGAGATCCTCGGCCCGGAGGAGACGTACCAGGTGCTGTCCGACAGCGTGGACCACTACGAACGGGATCGGCCGCGGCCGTTCCGGCTGTCCGGCGTCGAGGAGTACGCGCACCGGCTGCTGCCGGCCGTGACCGGGTTCCGGCTGGTGCCGGATCGGGCGGTGGGCAAGGCCAAGCTCAGCCAGGACAAGCCCGCCGAGCTGGCCGACCGGGTGATCGCCGGCTTGGCCGAGGGCGCCCTGGTGGCGGCGATGCGGGAAGCTCACCGCCGCACACCCTGACCCTCAAGCGCGGGCCGCATGCCGCGTGCCGCACCGCCGGGCGCCCTGACCCGTCAGGCGTGGGCCGCGCCCGCCAGGATCGCGCCGTACTGGATGGCCACCAGGTCGTGGATGGGGATCGTGCGGGCGGCGGTCTCGCTCTCCTCGCACCAGCGCGCGTGCAGCTCGGCGAGCTCGCCGGCCCTGGCGCGGATGACGGGAGTGCCGTTGCCGACGGCCATCTCACCCTCCAGCGCCCTCAGCAGGATCCCGCCGAAGCGCAGCCGCGCGCTGGCCAGGCTGTCCCGGCAGGAGAACACCTCGGCCACGGTCGCGGGCCGGTCTCCGGAGGGGTCGACGGCCCGCCGCTCGTCGGTCTCGGCCCAATCCGCCAGCATCGGCACGAACGCCCTGCTGGCACTGAGGAACGGCGAGGCCGTCACCAGGTCGCCGCTGACTGCGGACAGCGTCGCGTCCAGGATCTCGTGGGTCTCGCGCATCCGCTTGGCCTGCTCCTGGATCAGGTCACGGTAGGAGCGGCCCACGGGCGAGGTGTCGGCGGCCTCCGGCTCGGTCCAGTACGGGATCTCGGCGGTCAGTCCGAGGGTGCCGTACTTCTTGATGTAGGAGTCGCTGGCCGCGCCGCCGATGTGCGGGACCGGGTCCTGCCCGTTGGCCTCCAGGTAGTCGTAGGCGTCCTCCATCGTGGGGGCCTGGTAGATGGCCTGCTCGAAGGAGCGGACCGCGGGATGCTCGGCCTCGCCCGCGTGCAGCGGCACGCCGTATCTGCCGGGCAGTTCCTTCAGCACGGCGTGCAGCTCGGGGACCGGCCGGTTCAGGTAGTAGAAGACGCCGCCGGACTCGCCGTTGTGCAGGGTGGTGAAGAAGGCCGGCCGGGTGTCGTCGATGAGCCGCATGAGGGCCAGCGTCTCGGGGAGCACCCGGTCGAAGTAGGAGCGTTTGTAGGAGAACGGGAAGGTCCATTCGACCTGCTCGTCGGGGGCCGGCCGGTAGAAGTGCCTGCCGTAGTGGGCCTTGGTGAACGGCCCGGCGAACCAGCCCTCGTTGAGGCGGGTGCCGTCCGGGTCGAGGCAGCCGACGATGTGCCAGGTGTAGCCGGTGGCGCGGCGCAGGTCGGCGTCGGTGCAGAGCCGGGTGGCCAGATGGGTGACGGTCAGGCCGCCGATGGGCTCGTTCGGATGCGGCCCGGCGGCGACGATCGCGTGCCGGGGGCCGTCGCCCACGGTGAGGCAGAGCAGGGGGTCGCCGAGGCGGGAGGTGCCGATCCGGCGCAGGCCGGCCACGCCGGGGTGGCCGTCGGCGAGGGCGGCGAGGCTTTCGTGCACCTCGTCCACGGTGGCGAAGCGGTCGAAGGCGGGGACGGAGTCGAGTTCGTCGAGCACGCTCCAGTGTGCGAGACGAGCCGGGCGCCGGGCATCGTCGCAGGTCCCAACGTCCGAGACGGCGACTTGTCGGAATCGTCAAGCCGGTGAGAGCCTAGCCCGCATGGGTGCTGACGGTTCGATGGCCAGGCCGTACCAACCCCTGCTCGACCAGGTGCTGGAGACGCTCGGCAGTCATGTGCTGTCGGCCGCGTACCTGCCCGAGGGCGCGCCCGTCACGGTGGGCGAGCCGGAGGTGCACGACCCCGCGGACCACCTTGAGGAGGGGGCGGGCCGGGTGCTGCTCGCGGTCGGCTCGGCGACGGCGGAGCTGGTCGGGCAGGCGGGGCTGAACGGCTATCACGCGGTCGTGGTCAAGGATCGCGGCGCCGACCTCGCCCCGCTGGTCACGGCGGCGAAACAGGCGGAGGTCGCCCTGCTCATCGCCCCCGAGCGGCTGCCGTGGCGGCAGCTGGACGCGCTGCTGACGACCGCGATCGCCGGGCCGGGCGCGGCCGGCACCACCTACTCCTCGGTGGGCATGGGTGACCTGTTCGCGCTGGCCAACGTGATCGCCTCGACGATCGGTGGCGCGACCTGCATCGAGGATCCGCAGGGCAACGTGCTGAGCTACTCCAACCTGCCCGGCCAGGAGATCGACGAGATCCGCAAGCAGGGCATCCTGGGCCGCAGGACGCCGCAGCGGCCGACGAACCGCACCGAGTACGGCCGGGTGTTCAACGCCGACGGGCCGGTGCGCTTCGACAGCCTCTTCGACGGGCACACGCCGCGCCTGGCCACGGCGGTGCGGGCCGGCGCCCAGCTGCTCGGCTTCATCTGGGTGCTGGACGGGGTGCCCGGGGTCGAGCCGGAGGCGATGCGGCTGCTGGACGACGCCGCCAGGATCGCCGCCCTGCACCTGCTGCGGGCGCGTACCCCCGTCGACCCGCGCCGCTGGCATCGGGCCGAGACGCTGCGCGCGCTGCTGGAGGGCCACACCTCCGAGACGGCCGCCGCCGCCCGGCTCGGCCTGCCGGCGGACACGCCGGTCGCCGTGGTGGTGTTCGCGCCGGCCGCGCCGACGGCCGAGCCGGGCACCGCGATGGCCGGGGTGCTGGAGCTGGTGAGCCTGGCCTGCGAGGCGGGGCATCCGGAGTCGGCGTGCACGATGGGCGGCGGCCGCATCCACGCCCTGCTGCCGATGATCGCCGATACTTCCGTTGAGCAGCTCGTCAAGTCCGTCACCGAGGTGACGTCGGCGGTGCTCAAGTCGGCGCGGGTCGGGCTGCACGCGGGCATCGGCCCGGTGGTGCAGGGTCTGGGCCTGGCCGCCGCCTCCGGCCGGCTCGCCGAGCGGGTGGTCCAGGTGCTGGCCGAGAGCGGCGGCACGACTCCGTCGGTCGCCACCGACGAGCAGGTGCGCAGCCGCATCGCCCTGCTCGACCTGGTCGAACGCGGCGGCGCGGAGCGGGACCGGCTGCTGGAGCCGGTGCGCAGGATGATGGAGCACGACGCCGCCCACTCCACCACGCACGCCGCCAGCCTGCTGGCCTATCTGGACGCCTTCGGCGAGGCCGCCAAGGCCGCCGCCGAGCTGTCGGTGCACGAGAACACGCTGCGCTACCGGGTGCGCAGGCTGCAGGAGCTGTTCGCGCTGGACCTGGGCGACCCGACCGACCGCCTGGTGGTCTGGCTCCAGCTGCGGTTGCTGCAACTGGCGGGCGAGCTGTAGAAGGGAACAAGCCGCCCCCCGGGGGACGTCCGCTTTCAACGATGAGCGGGCGGCGCCCTCACTCCTAACGTCATGGCCATGTCCTCCTCTCTCTCGTCCTCTCTCTTGCTGCGCAACGCGCGGATGGGCCCGCGCGGCCCCATCCGCCACGTCCTGATCGCCGGCGGCCTCGTCACCGAGGTGAGCGCCGAGCCGCCTCCCGCCGACGAGTCGGTGGACGTTCAGGGCGCCACGCTGCTGCCCGGACTGTGGGACGCGCACGTGCACGCCGTCCAGTGGGCGCAGGCCCGCCGCCGCGTCGACCTCAGCGGCGCGCGCTCGGCGCGCGAGGCCGTCTCCCTGATGCTGCCCTGCTCGGGGCTCAGTGTCGGGTACGGATTCCGCGACGGGCTGTGGCCCGACACCCCCGGCAAGGCGATGCTGGAGGCCGCGGCCCCCGGCAGACCCATCGTGATGATCAGCAAGGACCTGCACACCGCCTGGCTCAGCCCTGCCGCGCTGACCCTCATCGGCAGGGGTGATCACCCGACCGGGGTGCTGCGCGAGCAGGAGTGCTACACGGCGGTGGCCGAGCTGCCCCCGCCGCCGGCGGCCGAGCTGGACCGCTGGGTGGCCGAGGCGACCACGGCCGCCGCCGCGCGAGGCGTCGTCGGGCTGCAGGACTTCGAGCTGGCCGACAACGTCACCGACTGGGCCCGGCGGGGCCGCGAGCACCGCCTGGACGTGCGGGTCACCTGCACGATCCCCAAGGGGCGGCTGGAGGAGGCCATCGATCGAGGTCTGCGCACCGGTGAGGTCGTGGCGGGCTCCGGCGGCCTGCTGGAGGTCGGGCCGCTGAAGATCTTCGTGGACGGCTCGCTGAACACCAGGACCGCCTACTGCGAGACCCCCTACCCGGGCACGAGCTCACACGGGCTGCTGGAGACCCCGCCGGAGGACCTGCGCGCCACGATGGCGCGGGCCTTCGCGCACGGCCTGCATCCGGCCGTGCACGCCATCGGCGACCTGGCGGCGGGCATCGCGCTGGACGCCTTCGACAGCGTCGGGTGCCCCGGCCGGATCGAGCACGCCCAGCTGCTCCGACCTGCGGACTTCGCCCGGTTCGCCAAGCCGGGCCTGGTGGCGGGGGTGCAGCCCGCGCACGCGCCCGACGACAGGGACGTGGCCGACCTGCACTGGCACGGCAGGACCGGCCGCGCCTTCGCCTACGCCGACCTCCTGGCGGCGGGCGCGCGGCTGGAGCTCGGCTCGGACGCGCCGGTCTCGCCGCTGGACCCGTGGGACGGCATCGCCTCGGCGATCTCCAGGACCGACGACGACCGCGCCCCCTGGCATCCCGAGCAGGCGATCCCCCTGTCCGCGGCGCTGCCGGCCGCCAGCAGGGGCAGGGCGGGGGTGCGGCCGGGCGATCCCGCCGATCTGATGCTCACCGCGTCCGATCCGGCCGACCTCGGCCCGGCCGCGCTGCGCGGCATCGAGATCGTCGGGACTCTGCTCGGCGGCCGGTGGACCCACCGTTCGCCCTCGCTGTTCACCCGCTGTTCCATGTGACAAAGGCACCCGTCCGGGTTCAACTCTCTCGACAATGTCACGCCTGGGAGCGCTGTGGGACTCTCGTGCCCTCCCCCACAGCGCCCCTGGAGGTCACGCATGACACTTCGATCACGCCGCGGATGGGCGGGGGCACTCCTCGCGATCACGCTCACCGTCACGGCCTGCTCGGCAGGGCAGGGTGGAAGTGGTGGCGCCACCGCCGGGCCGTCGGCCTATTCGGTGGGGGTGACCTCCTACTTCCTGACGCACCTCTCGCCGGGCAAGGCCGCGGGCAGCAACCTGGACTCCGCCCTGTTCACCCCGCTCACCCGGGTCGACCCGGCCACCGGCAAGGCGGTCAACGCCGTGGCCGCCTCCATCGAGACGACCGACAACACCACCTGGACGATCAAGCTCAACGCCGGCTGGACGTTCCACAACGGCGAGGCGGTGACCGCGCAGTCCTTCGCCGACTCGTGGAACTCGACCGCCTACGGGCCGAACGCCGCCACCAACAACTACATGTTCATCCCCTTCAAGGGCTACACCGACCTCAACCCGGCCAAGGGCGAGCCCAAGACCAAGACGCTGTCCGGCGTGGAGGTCGTCGACCCGACCACGCTGAAGGTCACGCTGGACAAGCCGCTGTCGCTGCTGCCGTACATGCTGGCGCAGGCGCCCTTCGCGCCGATGCCGAAGGCGGCCTTCGCCGACCTGAACGCCTTCGACCTCAAGCCCGTCGGCAACGGGCCGTACCAGATCGACGGCGCCGGCGTGACGACCGGGGCCACCAAGATCGCGCTCAAGCGGTTCGCCGCCTACCAGGGCGACCAGGGCCAGTCCGAGCGCATCGAGGTCAAGTCCTACCAGGACGAGAACGCCGCCTACCGCGACCTGCAGTCCGGCGCCCTGGACGTCACCCTCGTCACCGGCAACAACCTGCCGAGCGCCTCGACGCAGTTCAAGGACCGGCTCGTGCAGGTGCCCTTCCCCGCCGTGATCTACCTCGGCTTCCCGATGTGGGACAAGCGCTTCGCCGACCTGAAGACGCGGCAGGCCTTCTCCCATGCCGTGGACCGCGACACCATCGTCAAGACGCTGCTGCGCGGGTTCGGCTCGCCGGCCAAGGGCCTGGCCGGGACCGCGGTCCCGGGCGGCGGCGAGGCCGACTGCGAGGTGTGCTCCTACGACCCGGCCAAGGCCAAGACGCTGCTGGCCGAGGCGGGCGGCTGGGACGGCCCGCTCAAGCTCTGGACCTACCAGGACCCGCTGAACTCCACCATCCTGGAGGCCATCGCCAACCAGCTGCGCACCAACCTCGGCATCGAGGCGATCACCACCCAGGCGCAGCCGGTCGACCAGCTCTACCCGAACCTCGACGCGCAGAAGATCGACGGTCCCGTCCTGCTCTACATGGGCGCCGGGTACCCGCACCTGTACGCGCTGGCCGACCAGCTGTTCACCAAGGGATCGGCCGCCAACGTCACAGGCTACGACAGCGCGGCCTTCGCGGACCTGATGGCCAAGGCCGCCGACGTCCCCGAGGACCAGGTGCTGTCCGTCACCCAGCAGGCCACCGCCCAGGCGCTCAAGGACCTGCCGCTGTCACCGCTCTTCCAGCCCACCGGCGCGCTGGCCCACTCGGCCAAGATCAGCGGGGTCACGCCCGAGTTCCTGGGCGGCGTGCGGCTGGCGGCGGTCAAGGTCGGCTGAGGTGGGCGCCTACGTGCTGCGCAGGACGGTCATGGCGATCCCCGTCCTGCTCGGCACCACCTTCATCATCTTCATGGCGGTCTACGCCCTGCCCGGTGACCCCATCCGGGCGCTGGCCGGGCCCAACCAGGCGATCTCGCCCTCGGTCGCGCAGGCGCTGCGCGAACAGTTCCACCTGGACGAGCCGCTGCTCGTGCAGTACGGCCTCTACCTGCGGGGCCTGCTGTCCGGCGACCTCGGCACCAGCTTCAGCGGCCGGCCGGTGGCCGAGATCATCGCCGCCGGCTGGCCCGTCACCGTCCAGCTCGGCGTCACCGCCTGGCTCATGATGGCGACCGCCGGGGTGCTGCTGGGCGTGCTGGCCGCGGTCCGGCGGGGCAGCACCGACATGGTGATCCTGGCGGGCACCACGCTCATCATGGGCGTGCCGTTCTTCGTCGTCGCCTACGTCGCCCAGATCATCTTCGGCGTGCAGCTCGGCTGGCTGCCCACCTCCGGCACCGACGCCGGCTGGCCGCTGGCGTACCTGATGCCCGGCCTGGTCCTGGCCCTGTACGGGCTGCCGGAGGTGGCCCGGCTGACCCGGACCAGCGTGCTGGACAGCCTCGGCGCCGAGCACGTCGACACCGCCGTCGCCAAGGGCCTGCCCCGCCTGGCCGTCCTGTCCCGGCACGTGGTGCGCAACTCGCTGATCCCGGTGGTCTCCCTGCTCGGCGTCAGCCTCGGCTATCTGCTGGGCGGGACCGTGCTCATCGAGGGCATCTTCAACCTGCCCGGCCTCGGCTACCAGATCTACACCGCGATCCCGCAGCACGACGGCCCGGTCGTCGTCGGCATCGGGACCGTCCTCGTCATCGTGTTCCTGTTGGTCAACCTTCTGGTGGATCTGCTCTATGGCCTTCTCGACCCTCGTATCCGCCTCGGCTGAGGCCCCGGCCGCCCGCCGCGACGGGCCGTGGCGCTCGCTGCTCCGCAGGCCCGCGTTCCTGGTCGCCGCCGTGGTGACCGTGCTGGTGTGCGCGATGGCCGCCTTCCCCCAGCTGTTCGCCGGCTGGTTCGGCGCCGGTGACCCGCGCGCGTGCGAGCTGTCCCGCAGCGGGCAGCCGCCCAGCGCGGGGCACCCGTTCGGCTTCGACATCCAGGGCTGCGACCTCTACAGCAACGTCGTGTACGGCGCCCGCTCGTCGGTCCTGGTGGCCGTGCTCGCCACCGCGGGCATGCTGGCGATCGCCGTCCTGCTGGGCTGCCTGGCCGGGTACTTCAGGGGCTGGGTGGACGCCGTCATCGGCCGGATCACGGACGTGTTCTTCGGCTTCCCCGCCCTCGTCGGCATGATCGTCATCCTGCAGATGCTCAGCGTGCACAACGAGGTCACGGTCGCGGCCGTGCTCGTCCTGTTCGGCTGGCCGACGCTGACCCGCGTCATGCGCGGCTCGGTGCTGGCCACGTCCGCCAGCGAGTACGTCGCCGCCGCCCGCGGCGTCGGCGCGAGCACCCCGCGCGTGCTGCTGCGCCATGTGCTGCCCAACTCCTTCGGCCCCGTCGGGGTGCTCGCCGGGGTGAGCATCGGCACCGTCATCGCCTCGGAATCGGCCCTCACCTTCCTCGGCGTCGGCCTGCGCACCCCGGCCATCTCCTGGGGCGTGCAGCTCAACACCGCCCAGCAGTACTTCACCACCGCACCCCACCTGCTGATCTTCCCGTCGCTGTTCCTGACCGTGACGGTGCTCGGCTTCGTCCTGATCGGCGACGCGATGCGCGACGCCTTCGACCCCCGGTTGAGCTAGGAGCCGTCGTGCCAGAGCCACCCATCCTCGCCGTGTCCGGCCTGCACGTGCGCTTCGGCGCCACGCACGTCGTCAACGGCGTGGGCTTCTCCGTCGCCGCCGGGCAGACCCTCGCCCTTCTCGGCGAGTCGGGCAGCGGCAAGAGCGTGACCGCCCGGGCGATCATGGGCCTGGTCAGGCCGCCCCGAGGCCAGATCACGGCCGGAACCGTACTCCTGCATGGACAGGACCTGCTCGCGCTGCCGGAGGAGCAGCGGCGCAAGCTGCGTTCCACCACGATCTCCATGGTCTTCCAGGACGCGCTGTCGGCGCTCAACCCGGTGCTCAGCGTCGGCTACCAGATCGCCGAGCTGTTCCGGGAGCATCGCGGCATGTCCCGCGCCGAGGCCCGGCGCGCGGCCGTGGACGTGCTCGGGCAGGTGCGCATCCCGGCCGCCGCGCGGCGCGCCGGCGACTACCCGCACCAGTTCTCCGGCGGTATGCGCCAGCGGGTCGGCATCGCCCTGGCCATCGCGCTGCGGCCGGACGTCATCATCGCCGACGAGCCCACCACCGCGCTCGACGTCACCGTCCAGGCGCAGATCCTCCGCCTGCTCGCCGAGATCCAGCGGGAGCACGGCACCGCGCTGGTGCTCATCACGCACGACATGTCCGTGGTCGCCCAGGTCGCCGACCAGGTCGCCGTCATGTACGCGGGCCGCGTCGTCGAGCAGGCCGCCACCGGCCAGATCTACGCCGCGCCCCGCCATCCGTACACCGAGGCGCTGCTAGGCGCCATCCCCCGCCCGCACCTGCGCGGGCGGCAGCTACCGGTCATCCCGGGCGCGCCGCCGGACCTGTCCGTGCCCGACCCCGGCTGCCGCTTCCGCCCCCGCTGCCGGTACGGCGCCGACGCCTGCAAGCAGGCGCCCCCGGAACACGACCTCGGCGACGGCAGGCGCACCGCCTGCCACGAGTGGGAAAGGGTGGGCAGCGCATGAGCGAGACCGTGCTCCGCGTCACCGACCTGGTCAAGCACTTCCCCGTCCGGCGCGGGCCGATGCGCCGCACCGTGGGCGTGCTCAAGGCGGTGGACGGCGTCAGCCTGGAACTGCGGGCCGGGGAGACGCTCGGCATCGTCGGCGAGTCCGGCTGCGGCAAGTCCACGCTGGCGCGCATGCTCACCGCGCACGAACGGCCCACCTCGGGGCGGGTGGACGTGCTCGGCATGCCGCTGAGCGACCTGCGCGGCGGCGAGCTGCGCCGGGCCAGGCGGCACGTCCAGCTCATCTTCCAGGACCCGTCGGGCTCCCTCGACCCCCGGATGACGGTCGCGGCGGCGGTGCGGGAGCCGTACGACGTCAATCCCGACCTCGCGCCGCGCGGCGAGCGCGACCGGCGCGTGCGCGAGCTGCTGGAGGTGGTCGGGCTCAACCCCGACCACGGCGACCGTTACCCGCACCAGCTGTCCGGCGGGCAGCGGCAGCGGGTCGGCATCGCCAGGGCGCTGGCCCTGCGGCCCGAGGTGCTGGTGTGCGACGAGCCGGTGTCGGCGCTCGACGTCTCGGTGCAGGCGCAGATCGTGAACCTGCTGGAGCGGCTGCGCGGGGAGTTCGGGCTGGCGTACGTGTTCATCGCGCACGACCTGAGCGTGGTGAGCCACCTGGCCGACCGGGTCGCGGTGATGTACCTCGGGCGCGTGGTCGAGACCGGCCCTCAGGACCGGGTGTACGCCCACGCCGCCCATCCGTACACCCTGGCCCTGCACGCGGCCGCGCCCGTGCCGGATCCCGCCCTGCGCGGGAGCCTGGACGACCTGCTGGAGGGCGAGCCGCCGAGCCCGCTCGACCCGCCGCGCGGCTGCTCCTTCCACCCGCGCTGCCCGGTCGCGGTGGACGTGTGCGCCGAGCGGACTCCGGAGCCGGTGGAGCTCGCGCCGGGACATCAGGTGTCCTGCCACCTCGCCTCGGCCGGCTGAGCCCCGGGCGAGGCCCCGCGACCTCGCCCGCCGCCATGGACCACTTCCTGGCCCTGGTCGCCGTAGGCAGCGCCTCGTGGGAACCGGACTCCGCCGGTCAGCACGGTGCTTCGTCCGGGTAGACCGACACGGTCTTGGGCTCGCCGCCCATGACGGAGCAGAGCCGCACGACGCTGGGGACCGAGTCGTCGCGGTTTCCGTTGCCGTCGAACGTGATGTTCCCGCTGGCGCCGCTGACCGACCGGTCGCCCTTGACGAATCTGCCGATCTCCGCCTTGATCCGGGAGGAGGTGACCGGCTCCAGCGCGGAGAGCGCGTTGACCGCGTCGGCCACGGTGGTCATGGCGTCGAAGCCCGTGATCGCCCAGCCGCTGTTCAGGTCCGCGGCCTTGTAGATCCGGTCGTCGAACGACGTGCGCAGGCTCTTCAGCCCGAGGCCGTCCGGCAGCACGTCAGGATCGGCCAGCGGCGTGTAGATCAGGCGGATGGCGCCGTTCATGAACTTCGGCGTGCCGAGGGCCGCCGTGCGCGACTTGTCGAGTTTCGGGTCGACTTCCACGGCGCGCATCCTCGCCGCGTCCGAGGTGCTGATGACGACGAGATTGGTGAGCTTGTTGCACTGCCCGCGTTCGGACTCGTCCGCGAGCTTCTTGAGGAACTCCGGCAAATGGCTGGCCCGCGCGGCGTAGAAGACGCTTACGGACCCCTCGCCGGCGCAGATGCTCTCCGCTGTGTCCTTCACCGTCGTCGGGTCCAGGGGATCGAACTCCACCGGCCGCAGAGGGCCGAACCTGGCGTGCAGGAGGGGCAACGTCGTGCACGTGTACGGGTCATCCATGCTGATCGGCGTCATGACGATCTTGAGCGTCGCCTTGAGCGTCTTCTGGCCGGACTCCCCCGGGGCCGGCTTCAGACCGGCCGAGTCCAGAGTGGCCGACTCCAGGTATTTCGCGAGCTCATCGACCTGAACCGCGTTGCGATAGGCGACGCGGTGGAAGTATCCCTGGCCGACGCCGTCCTGGTAGGTGTGCGACGGGTCGCACCTCCTGAAGTCAGGATTGTCCTGTTTGGAGCCGTTTCTGTCGAAACCCTCCGCCGTGATGACATCGCCGACCATCGGGATCTTGTGCTTCGCCAGCACGTCGACGGCGTCGGCCGTCTGCTGCAGGCTGAGCCCCATGCCGACGACGGCGCTCACCTCGCCGGCGAGGAGTTCGGCGACCTCGGTCGCCGCCTGCTCACTGGCTCCCATCTGGGCGACCCGCAGGCGGATCGGGTGTACGCAGCCCGTCTCATTGGCGATCGCCTGCGCCGCGGCGATGCCTTCGAGCTGGTGCAGGGCTCTGCCGCCGGCTTCCACCGAGGTCAGGGTGACCAGCGCGCCGACCGTCACCGGCTTGGTGCCGCGGGCGCACGAGCCCTCCTTCGCGGCCTCGTTCTGCTCGGCGATCTTCGTCATCACGCCCGCGAGCTCGGGGCGATCGAAGGCGTACGGTCCGGCGCTGAGCCCGACACATTCCCCTCCCTGCCCCCACACCTCGCTCACCGGCAGCCCAGGACGGCAGAAGAGCCTGTCCCACACCCAGGGAGTGACGATCACCACGCCGGGCACGAGGGTGAGGGCGACGGCCAGCCGCCACCAGTGCACACGCTTCTTCGGAAACCGCTTCGGATTCGGGTAAATCCGCCAAAGATAAGGGGAAGTGTCCATAGTTTCGGGCTCCAAGGGGAGGATCACGCGCGTGTGCGGGGTGTCGCTCCGTCAGACCAGGGCATCAGCCGACTTCTGAAAATGCTGGGCGCGTTCGAGAAAGGGAAGGGCGTCGACGTCGGAAAGCCGCCTGCACTCCTCTCCGGCGATGATGTAAAGGCCGTGGCGCGTTTCCCGATCGCTGAGCAGCGGGTCGGCGAGCCGGTGCAGGGCGGTGACGAGCTGGGAGATGGCCGCTGCGCGGGGCCCTGTGTCCGGCCCGGGGTGGGTGGGCCCACGCCGTGGGGATCGGGCGGGCGTGGCGACGATCTGATCGACGCACTTCAGCCACTCGGCCCCCGAGATCTCGGCCAGGAGCCCTGACAGCTCGCCCACGACGATCTCCTGGTTTCCCAGAGCGAGCTCGTGATGGAGTCTGCCGCAGATGTCGTGGTCCTGGGTGTGGTCGCGGAGCCGTTGGAAGACCTTGGCCCAGCTCGCCTGGTGGTTGTCCGGGCGCGCGGCCAGCTCACGTAGCAACAGGAAGCGCACGAACGGCGCCATCGCCCACCTTTCGGGCTCCGCAGACAATGGTGTCGGCCACAACGGCGGCGAGGAGAACAAGATCGGTTCGGCGTGGACCGCGTTGCCCAGCAGCGGGGTCAGGCACCGCGCCTCGTCGGTGTCGCGCGCCCCGGCCAGCGTGATCAGGGCCTCGCGGATGGGCGCCAGGAGACGCCGCCGTGGGCTCATGTCCATCGTGATCTTGTCGATCAGGTAGCTCTCCATCGTGTGGGCAGGGTCCGGCACCCGCTCGGACAGCACGCGCCCCAGATCGTCGATGAGCTCCGAATCTTCTCGGAGCCGGGCCAGCACCAGGTTCGTGGCCTCGGCGTGCCCGTCGGTGAGCAGCCGGACGGACCGGGTGATGGTGCCGGTGCCGAGCGAGGAGGGCCACTGGGTGAGATCGGCCGCCACCATGTGCTGCACGGCGTCGGCGGTGAGGCCGTCGAGCAGGACACGCAGCCACGTCCTGGCGTCGCTCAGGTCGGAGTCGGACAGACCGGCCAGCGCGGACTCCGGCCATTGCGCCTCCCGGCCGCTCAGGCCCACCGCTTCGGCCAGGAGGTAACCGCCGCTGGTGGTGATCACGGTCAGCGGGTCCCGGGGCACCTGGTGACGCGCCAGGATGTCCCGCACCTTGACCAGGATCCGCATGAAGCCGGCCGCCGAGGGGACATCACCGTTGTCGAGCAGGACGACCGCACGGGACGGGTGGTTGACCGCGCGGTCGAAGCTGCTCCGCAGGTCGGCCAGGAGCGCCAGCACCAGCAACCGGTCGACGTCCTCCTGCACACCGGCGTCCTGCACCTTGGCCTGCAAGCTCAGGCGGACCAGCGCGCGTTCGGGATCGTGGCGAAAGCCCTGGTCCTGGTGCTCGAACCAGGCCAGGGCGTCCCGCCAGAGAAGTCTCGACCGCAGGCCCGACCTGTCGAGCCGCCCGGTCATCTGCTCAAGGGTCACGTCCAGACTCGCGGGGTCGAGACCGAGAGGGGCCGCGGCCATGGCCAGCACCCTCTGCAACAGCGTGACCACCAGGCTTCGGTCCCGGTAGGTGTTGATCCGCTCGCGCATGACCAGGATGCTCTTCGCCGGGTCGGCCCCGTCGATCGGGGCGGACATCGCGATGTGGGCGAGCACCACCCGGGGGAAGGACACCCGGTAGCCGGGCGCCTCGGCCGTCAGGCCCAGCATGACCGCGGTCAGCACGGACCGCATGGAGTCGCCGTCATCGGCCGCGACCAGCGGATCCACCTTGGCGATCGGCGTCCTTTTCGCCCACCGCCGCCAGGTGTCGTCGAGGACGTGGGAGCGGCCGGAGCCGCCCACCCCTTCGAGGACCAGGATCGGGCGCGGAAAGTCGCGTGGCACCTGGGGGCCCGTCCCCACCCCGATGAACTGGTCGATCAGTGAAACCAGGCTCGACCGCGGCGGAACCTCCATACGCGCCTTCCCGCTCCCGGCCTCAAGGACCTGCGAATTGGGAGGGAATTTAGCAGCTCTTTCAGACTTACGACCAGCCCCAGTCAAATCCGCCCGTAAATGATCCCGCTTTATTGGTATATACGGTCTTCGATTATTCCGCCGGACCCGGTACAGCCGGGCCCGGCGGCACGCGTACTAGAACTTCACCCTGCGCAGATAGCGGTATCCGACTCGCGAGGTCTGCTCAGGAGTGACATCGGGGGTGTCGTTCTCCACGATGTACTCCTGCACCCGGTGTTTGTCGAAAATGCGCCGGAAATCGATGGTCCCGGTCCCGAGGTCGGCCATGTCGCCGTCCAGGTGCCGGTCCTTGACGTGGAATTGCAGGACGCGCTGCGGCGCCTTGCGGATGACGTCGAGGGCGAAGCGCACCGGGTCAGGGGCGCCGCGGCCGACGCCGCCGGTGACCGCCCAGTAGAGGTCGATCTCCAGGTGGACCAGGCGCGGGTCGAGCTCGGAGGTGAGCACGTCCCACGGCGCCTTCCCGCCGCCGAGGTCGGTGGTGAACTCGTGGGCGTGGTTGTGGTAGCCGTACCGAAGGCCGGCCCGCCGGGCGGCCGCCGCCTCGACGTTCATCTGCTCGGCCCACGTCTTCCACTGGTCCAGGCTGTCGGAGGCCAGGTACGGCACCACCATGTACTTCTGGCCGAGGGTCAGCGCGTTCTGGATCTTCGTGTCCAGGGCGGCGGCGTCGGGGGCGATGCCGTCATGGCTGGACGTGGCGCGGATGCCCAGCCCGTCCAGGAACTCGCGGAGCTGCTGAGCCGTACGGCCGAAGTAGCCCAGCGCGACCTCGATCCTCGGATAGCCGATCTCCGCCAGGTATTGGAGGGTGGTGTCGTAGTTCTTGGCCAGGTCGTCGCGCACCGTCCACAGCTGCATGCTGATCTGGCTCGGGGGGATGTGGCGGCGCCAGCCGGGGCGGTCGGGGTGCGCCGCCGCGGCGGGAGAGGCGGCGGCGACGGCGGCCGCCCCCAGCCCCAGGCCCGCGGCGAGCAGGGACCGCCTGCTGGGGCCGTAGCCGTAGCACATGGAGATCTCCTCTTCCTAGGGGGTGGGATCCAGAACGACCCTGGCGGTGCCGGTCAACGGAGGCAGGTCGCCTTCGCCGGAGTCGGTGTAACTGGCGACGAAGACGCCGGTGAGGTCGTCGGTGCCCGGGTCGTGCCCGCTCGGCACGGTGGTCTGGATGGATCCCGTGCAGCCGCGGGCCGTGGACTGGCCGTGGCCGTGGTCGTCATGGCCGAGGATGTAGTCCACGGTCACGCGGGCGCAGTCCACCGGCTGGTCGTCGGTGACCCGCACCTCGAACTCGACCACGTCGCCGAAGGCGAACGCGTCTCCGGTGGCGGGACGGACCAGCTCCACGACCGGGGTGGCGTTGCCGATCACGATCCGCACCGACGTGGCGGCGGACCGGCCACGGCTGTCGCTGACCCTGAGCGTGGCGTTGTACAGGCCGTTCTTCTCGAAGGTGTACGACGCCTCCGCCCTGCGGGAGTCGACCCTGCCGTCGGCGTCGAAGTCCCACGCGTACTGGAGCCTGTCACCGTCCGGGTCGGTCGTGCCCTGGCTGGTGAACTGGACGGTGAGCGGCGCGAGGCCGGCGGTCACCGAGGCCGAGGCCACCGGGAGGGGCGAGTGGTTTCCGTCGCGGCCGATGTAGTCGATCCGCGCCAGCTGGGCGTCCGGGTTCTCCCGGAAGTAGCCGTCACCGTACTCCAGCACGTAGAGGGCGCCGTCGGGGCCGAACTCCAGGTCGATCGGGTTGTCGAAGACGATCGACGAGAGCACGTCCTCGATCCGCCGCCCGTCCTGGTGAAACGCCTTGACGTAGTCGCGGGTCCACTCGTAGAAGAGCGGGACGCCGTCGTAGTGGCGCGGCCAGGCCACGGTCGCGCGGCCGCGTGCGTCACGCGAGTCGTAGTCGTACGCGGGTCCGGCCATCGGGCCGATGCCGCCGGTGCCGAGCTCCGGGAACTCCTGCGACGCGCTGTAGGAGTACCACACGTCCGGCTGGGAGACCGGTGGCAGCTCGCGCAGGCCGGTGTTGTGCGGTGACTCGTTCACCGGCGCGGTGCAGCTGAACGGCTCGCCCGACGTCTCGGTCGCGAAGTCGTAGTCGGTGTAAGGGAGCTGCGCGGTCGCGCAATACGGCCAGCCGTAATTACCGGCCTTGCGGATCGTCATCCACTTGCCGGTTCCCGCCGGGCCGCGCTGCGGGTCGGCCTCGCCCGCGTCCGGCGAGTAGTCGGCGACGTACAGCTCGCCGGTGGACCGGTTCAGCTCGATCCGGAAGGGATTGCGCAGGCCCATCGCGTAGATCTCGGGCCGGGTGCGCGCCGTGCCGGGCCGGAAGAGGTTGCCCCGGGGGATCGTGTAGGACCCGTCCGAGCCGACCTTGATGCGCAGGATCTTGCCGCGCAGGTCGTTGGTGTTGCCGGAGCTGCGCTGGGCGTCGAAGGCGGGGTTCCGGTCGGCCCGCTCGTCGATGGGGGTGTAGCCGTCGGAGAAGAACGGGTTGGTGTCGTCGCCCGTCGACAGGTAGAGGTTGCCGTGGGCGTCGAAGACGATGTCCCCGCCGACGTGGCAGCAGATGCCGCGGTCCACCGGCACGTCGAGCACGCGCTGCTCGGTACGGAGGTCGAGGGTGGAGCCGGTGAGGCGGAACCGGGACAGCCGGATCAGCCCCTTGAAGGGCTCGAAGTCCTCCGGCGTGCCGGTGAAGGGGGCGTCGCCCTCGTTGACGTCGGGCGTCGCCGGGTCGTCGATCGGGGTGTCGAGCGGCGGAGAGTAGTAGAGGTAGACCCAGTCGTCCTTCTTGGAGCCCTTGCCGAAGCCGGGGCTGAGGGCGATGCTCTGCAGGCCTTCCTCGTCGTGCTGGTAGACGTCGAGCTCGGCGGCCACCGTGTTGAGGCCGGTCTTCGGATCGTGCAGCCAGACCACGCCGGCGCGGGTGGTGTGCAGCACCCGCGAGTCCGGTAACACCGCCAGGTCGACGGGCTCACCCGGGTTGTCGTTGAGCGTCACCTTCTGGAACCGGTCGTCCGGCGGCGGAGCCGTGCCGCCGACGGCTTGGGCACCGCCTGCCGGCAGGAGGATCACCGCAGCAGCTACGGCCGCGATCGCGGTTCTCGCTCTCATACCTCTCCCTTCGGTCGATGTGGGGGGATAAGAGAGGGCAAAGCACCGTGAATGTAACCCGAGTTATGCCGAAAGAGGAGGACCTAATCGCGGTTTAACGATCGACTTCCGCGCTTGATCGGCCGAAGTGACCGGCCCCTAGACGACCCGGAAGACGCGCAGTTGCAGCGCCAGCGTCGCGTAGTAGCCGACCAGCGTGGTCAGCTCGAAGACCGCCCGCTCGCCGACGGCGGCGACCGCGTGCGTGTACGTCACCTCGTCCGCGTCCCCGTCGAGCAGGGCCGACACCAGCTCCATGGCGGCCGCCTCCGCCCGGTCGGCGAGCGTGGGCACCGAGCCGCCGCGCAGCGCGGCCAGCTCGTCCTCGGTGAGCCCGGCCGCCCGCCCGGCCGGCTCGTGCGCGTGGCGCTCGAACTCACTGTCCCACCGCGCTGCGACCGCCAGGACGGCCATCTCACGGACGCGCGGGGAGAGCGAGGACCGGTAGCGGATCGCCGCCCCGAGCGCCTGGAGCGCCTGCCCGAGCTCCGGCGCGAGCAGCATCGCGTTGAACGGCCCGTTCAGCCGCCCGGCCGCGTCCACCAGGGCGAACGGCGACGGGCCGGCCGCGCGTGGGCCGCCGGTGATGGTCTCGTACAGCTCACGCTGCGCCGGGTCGAGCTCGTCGGGGGTGGGGCGGTGCAACCGGTTCGTCATGGGATCAGTGTCGCCGATCGACCACCACGCTGGGCGACAGCCCGTATACCCGCTGTATTGCTGCTATATCCATATCTGCATACCTTGAGGCAGATCCGAAGCGCGGTGCGTACCTCCTGACGGCAGATTCCGGTTTCGGGAGGTACGTCATGCACCGCAGAGTCGCCCTGCTCTCCGCCGTCGCGCTGGCCGTCACAGGCGCCCTGATCCCCATGGGCGCCCAGGCCGGCGCCTCGACCGGCCTCGATCCACAGCCGGTCCGGTGGTCCGCCGCCGACTCCTGGCAGGAACGCAGAACCGTCTCGAACTACTGGACCTCGCGGCGCATGCTGGCGGCCGAGCCACTGGACGCCCTCGCCCCGCGGCGCACCCGATCGAACGGCCCGACCCGGGGCAACCCCTGGTCCACGCGCGGCGCCTCGACCACCACCGGCCAGCGCACCCCCTGGGTCACCCAAGGCGCCGCCACGCAGGGCAAACCGTGGGCGGTCAAGGGCACCATGTCCACCGTCGCCCGCCGGCAGGCCCAGGTGCCCAACAGTCCCGGCCTTCGGTGGACCGACGACGGCGCCATCGTGCGCACCAGCGGACGGGTCTTCTTCACCACCGCCGACGGCCAGAACTCCTCTTGCTCGGGCACCGCCGTGACGAGCGCCAACGAGAGCGTGGTGATGACCGCCGGGCACTGCGTGAAGCTGAACGGCACCGCCCACCGCAACTGGGTGTTCGTCCCCGCCTTCGACAACGGCCGGCGTCCGTTCGGCACCTGGGTGGCCAGCAGGATGCTGACCACGCAGCAGTGGAACGCCCGCGAGGACATCAACTTCGACATCGCCGCCGCCGTGGTCGCGCCCCTGCAAGGCCAGACGTTGAGTGACGTCGTGGGCGGTCAGGGGGTGGCGTTCAACCAGCCGAGACAGCGGCAGATGTACTCCTTCGGCTACCCGGCGGCAGCGCCCTTCGACGGCTCGGAGCTCATCTACTGCAGCGGGCGCTCCTTCAACGACACCGTCATGACCAACGACCTGGGGCTGCGCTGCAACATGACCGGCGGATCGAGTGGCGGCGGCTGGTTCCAGGGTTTCGACGAGTCCACCGGACTCGGCTGGCTCAACTCCGTTAACAGCTTCAAGTACGATTTCGCGCAGAATTTCATGTTCGGCCCCTTCTTCGGCAACGAGGCGATGGCCGTCTACCAGGCCGCCCAGGGCACCAACGCGCTCTGACCGGGCACGAGCAGGGCACGGCCGGGGCGGGTGGCCCATGTGCCCGGGACGGCGGGCGGGTGAGGCTTCGGGTGTTCGGAGAGCCGGGCTCCGGCTCGAAGCCCGAGGAAGGGAACCCTCATGAAGCGCATGCTCACCATCGCCGGCTTCCTGATCGCCGCGGTCGCCGTCCCGCACGCCGTGAGCGCCCAGGCGGCCGTGGACCTGCCCGTCCACCGGGGCAAGTTCTGGTTCCACAGTGACTGCATCACCGCCGGCCAGCAGGGGATCGACCGGGGCCACTGGTCGCACTACCAGTGCGCGGAGGGCTGGCTCTGGAACCTGTGGACCGACCGATAGGCGAAGCGGCGCGCGGCTCGGGATGACGTCCCTCCGGTCATCCCGAGCCGAACCCGTCGCTTCTCAGGTGTGGTCGGCGCAGCAGGGGGTGGGGTCCGGCACCTCGAAGGGCGCCACCCGTCCCCCCGCCACCGGCATCGTGACCAGCGTGAGCACGCCGTCCTGCCAGTGCGGGCGGACGAAGTCACGGGTCTCCAGCACCGTCTCCGCCTCCGGTGGCGGGCCGCCGAGCCGGGTCACCCGCTCGATCGCGCTCAACGCCGTCACCTCACCCACGGTGAGGGTGCCGACCAGGCGCTCCACACCGGGATAGAGCACCGCCCTGCCGGACCGCCGGGCCGCGTGCTCGGCCGCCGCGTGCGCGGCGGCCTCGGCCAGCTCCGGCGGGGTGACGGGCAGGCCGACGACCTCACCCTCGCCCTGCCGTGCCGACCCCTCGGCCGCCAGGCTCACCGCCACGTGCGGGTACGGGACCCGTACCAGATGAGTGCAGGCGAACAGGGCCGGTAGGCCGAGCGGCAGCACGCTCTCGCGCAGCCAGTGCTCGGCCTCCCGTTCCGTGCGGTGCCCCGCGCTGATCCCGATCAACTGGGCAGGACCCAGATCGGGTTGGCGTAGAACCACAGGTCGTCCCACGGGTTGGCGTCGCCGACGACGTCCAGCGCGGGACCGGTGGGGTCGACGTCGGCGCCCATCAGGCCGGGGGCGCTCCGCTTGCCGTCCGTGCCGCGGATGCGGAAGTAGAACGGCTCGCCGACCCGGCCGAAGGAGTGGGTGAAGGAGACCCGGCCGGTCGCATCGCCGACCTCGAAGCTTTTGACCACCCTGGTGGTCGGGGCGGTGAAGGTGTCCTGGTCGGATACCGGCCCGGTGACCTGTCCGGCGATCACGTCGACGCGGGCCAGCTTGGGCAGGAACTGCGACCAGTTCGGCATCGTGGCGAGGTCGATGTCGATGGTCACCTCCACGCTCGCGCCCCGCCTGACCCGCATGACGCCGCCCAGCGGGGTGCCGGAGTTCCCGCGCCGGTCGCCGGCCTGCCGGGCGCGCACGTCGAGGCCCTTGATCAGGCCGCCGTGGTCGACCCAGACGCGGCCGGAGCGCAGTCCGTCCATCACCGCGCGGTAGCTGAAGGAGTCCGCGCCGACGTGGGTGCGGCTGTACTGGCCGGGCCAGTAGTCGCCGGCCTGGTCGAGCACCGGCCCGTGCACCGGGTCGTTGTACCTGCCGTTGGCGTTGAAGTCGCTGCCGGGGCCGCGCTGGGAGGTGTCCAGGTAGTTGACGTGGGAGTCGGAGTTGGCGCTGATCCACCAGGGCCGGCCCTCGGCGAGCAGGCTGTCCCAGAGGCCGCCGACGGTGGCGGTCATCCAGTCGAAGCCGCCCCAGGTGCGGTAGCTCTCCAGCGGGTAGCCGGGGAACGACGCGGCCGACGGGTTGTTGTCGTAGTAGCCGCGGGCCCGTCCGGCGGTCGGCCTCGGCAGGCCGGCGGCCTGGTGACCGGGGGCGCCCTCCATGCCGATGGCCACGGTGGGGTCGGCGTCGCGCCAGGCGCGCACCTCGTGCGGCGAGTCGATCCCGCGCCGGGCCGGGTGGTTGGCCAGGAAGAGCGCGCCTTCGACGCGCCGCCTGCGCACCTGCTCGCCGAGGAACTTGATGCCGGCGATGGCCAGCGCCTCGTTGGCCGGGGTGGGGTCTCCGGCGCTCTTGACCGAGCCGTCGTAGGCGTTCTCGAACTCCTTGAGCACCGCCACCTCGTGGCGTCCGGGGTGGACGAAGACGGTGGCGTGCTCGGCGGCCGGGATGTTCCACTCCAGGCCCTGGTAGATCAGCAGGTCCTTGAGCTGCTCCCGCGCCGCCACGATGTCCGGGTTGACCTTCTCCACGCCGATCTTGGCGTGCGCGACGCTGCCGTGGTCGGTGACGACCATCCAGTCCAGCCCGTACGCGTTCGCGTGCCGGGCCTGGTCCACCACCCGGTACTGAGCGTCGGAGCTGTACTGGGTGTGGATGTGGTGGTCACCGGCGAGCCACTGGAACCCGCCCTTCCGGTCGCGGTCCCGGTCGTGGGTGACACCGTGGGCGTGGGCCGCGTGCGGAACCGACAGCACGGTCGCGGCGGCGCCGGCGCCGAGCAGGCCGGTCCGGCGCAGGAAGCCCCGGCGGGAGGAGTCGGCGGGGGACAGTTCGCTGTCCGGCACGGACAGGTCGAGCGCCGGAGGCGCGTCCGCACCGGCCGCGCCGATGTGCTCGTGATCATGGTCGTGGTGGTGATGGCCGTGGCCCATGGTGGCTCCCTCTGGGCGGTGGCCCAAGTGGTCGTTCCAGGTGAAAGGCGAAGACGCCGGGGCCAATCTCACGGAGCACGCGAAACGGCGGGTGTTCGGACAGGGGCGTCCGCGCGAACATGAGGTTTCAGGTGCGGGAGTGAAAGGACGTGTCAGGTGGTCAGCGCCGCGCGGGGATCACGGTGGACAGGCCGTCCAGCATCCGTTCGAGGCCGAAGGCGAACAGCGACTCCAGGTCGAGCTCCACCCCGAGATCCGTCACCTGCGCCGCCAGCCGCCCCTCGATCGGCAGGCGGGCGGCGACCCACTGCTTGCTGGTCATCCCGGTGTCCCGTTGCGCGGCGACCTCGCTCTCGATGTTCACCGCCGTGCCGCGCACGTAGTTGACCATCGTGGAGTAGATGTGCAGCCGGGTGCTCGGGTCGATGGCGAGCCCGTCGAGCGCCCGGATGGACCAGCGGGCATAGGCCATCATGCCGGGCAGCATGACGGGCCGGGTGAGGGAGACGACGCGCGCCAGCCACGGATGGCGGTGATAGGCCTCCCATTGCAGACGGGCGGCCAGCCTGAGGTGGGAGCGCCAGCCGGGCGGCGGCGTCGGCAGGTCGATCTCGGCGAAGGCGGCGTCGGCCATGTGCTGGGCGAGGTCGGCCTTGGTGTCGATGTGCCGGTAGAGGGTCATCGTCGCGACGCCGAGCCTGGAGGCGACCGTGCGCATGGACAGCGAGGCCAGCCCGTCGGCGTCCGCGATCTCCATGGCGACCCGCACGATGCGGTCGTGCTCCAGCCCGCCGGCGGCGCTGCCGGGCAGGGCCCGTCCGGCGACCACGGCGCCCACCCGAGGCGCGGACTCGATGACGCCCGTCTGCTTCAGCGTGGTCAGCGCCTTGGTCGCGGTCGCCATGGCGACGCCCCACTCCGCGACGATCGCCCTGGTGGTGGGGACGGGATCGCCCGGCGCCAGCTCGCCTTCGGCGATGCGCCGCTGGATGTCGGCGACGATCTGGAGATACGGGGGGCGCGGGTCGTCCACGACGCTCACTCTGCCATCACTGCGCCATTACCGCACCTTTACCGAGCCTTGCGCGCGTCAGAGGTCCGGCAGCCAGTTTCCGTGCAGCCCGAGCGGCACCCGTACCGGAAGGTGGATCCGCGCGACGGGCTCGCCGGTGAAGTCCTGCGCGGACAGGATGACCAGGTCGGTGGCACCCCTGGCGGGATCGTGCACGTAGGTGAGGAGGTAGCCGTCGTCCTCGCCGGCCCCCGCGGCGGCGAACACGGCCTCACCGACGGCCTCGTCACGACCGAACCCGTGCACCTCGGCCGTACCGCGTTCCAGGTCGTGCTTGACCAGCGCGTTGGTGAAGGCCTCGTCGCCGGGCATCCCCTCCGGGGCGAACGGCATGCCGTACAGGGCCGTGGCGGCTGAGTACCCGAACCGGTGCGGGCGGGTGGTCCGGTCCAGGTTGACGCGCGGGAAGTCCTGGGGCCGGTCGTCGATCCGCCGCTGGTGCACCTTGTCCGCATCGATCGTCCAGCGGTCCAGGACGGGACGGATCGCTCCGGGGTCGGCGGGGTCGAACGGCCCCTCGGCGGTGATCAGGTCGACCACGATCGAGTCGCCGTCGTCGTAGGCGTTGAGCGTGTGGCTGACATGGACGGGGTCGATGTCCAGCCAGCGCACGTCACCGCCCGTGCGCGGCATGACCCCCACCCGGGTGGGGTGTTCGGGCAGCCAGCGGCACTCGAATCCGTCGAAGCCCAGCGGTGTGTCCCAGATGACCACGTTCTTCTCGGTGAGCGCGAAGTCGTGCATGAACGGCGTCCGTGCCACCGGGATGCCGGTGGTCTGCACGACCGTGCCCTCGGGGTCCATCACGATGTACTGCACGAAGTCGCGGCCCACCAGGTACGACAGCGAGTGCAGCGTGCCGGTGCGGGGATCGTGCTTGGCGTGCGCCCCGGCCGTGAAGCCTTCGGCCGTGCCGCCCAGCGCGCAGACGCCCACCGTGTTCAGCTCGTCGTCCAGCTCGGCGGGCGGCGCGCCCCCTTCGATCAGCGCGAAGGTCCGGCGAGCGTGCTCGATCACGTGCACCATCGGCCCGAAGTCCGTCCGGACCCAGCGATTGCGGTACCACTCGGCCCGGCCGTCGCGCAGCCGCACGCCGTGCACCATTCCCTGCCCCATCCCCCAGATGTGCACGACGGGATCTTCGACGTTCAGCGGATTCGGGCCGTTGCGCAGGTAACGGCCGTTCAGCTCGGCCGGGACGCGCCCGGTGACCGGCAGATCGTAGACGGTGACTTCCTCGTTGACGGGCGCGAACGGCCCTTCCAGGTACTTCATGTTGACACCGTACGAAGATCCGCTCGCTTCGCCTTGTCCAGCGACCGAAAAGGCCGGTGTGCACTAGTGCAGAACCGGCTCGGGGCGAGCATCTGCTGGAGCTTGGACGCGTCGTGGCCAAAGACTTGCCCGGCTCTGGGTAGGGACGCGCTGTGAAGTCCAAAAGCGCAAGGAGTTGATGGCAATGCCCGCTGACCAGCGTCGCACCACCTGGGCCGATCTCGTGGTCGTACAGGAAGGGCCGTCACGATCGCGGATCGCGGGCCTAATGCTGGCCGGCGGGTGCGCGGGCGCGGCCATCGCGTACCTGCTCGACCCGCAGCGCGGGCACACCCGCCGGGCGCACCTTCGCGACCAGGCCTCGCATGCCACCCACGAGCTGCAGGACGGGCTCGGCGTCCTGGCGCGGGACGCCGGCAACCGTGGCCGCGGGGTGGTGGCCGGCGCGCGCTACCGGATCACGGGAGGGTCCGCCGACGACCGTATCCTGCACGAGCGCGTACGCGCGGAGCTGGGCCGGCACGTCACACATCCGCATGCCGTGGAGATCACGGTGGCCGAGGGCGTGGTGACCCTGGCCGGCGACGTGCTCGCCGGGGAGACCGAGCACGCGCACCGGGCGATCCGCCGCATCCCGGGCGTGCGGCGGGTGGAGCCGTCCTGGAGTGTGCACCGTGATGCCACCGACGTGCCGCGACTGCAGGGCGGCCGGCCGCGCCGGGCCGTCCCCGGGGTGCTGCAGGAGCACTGGGCGCCGACCACCCGGCTGCTGGCGGGGACCGCCGCCGCGACGATCTGGAGCATGGCCGGGCGGCTGCCGAGGCCGCTCCGCAGGACGGCACGCTGCGCGGGCGCCGCGCTGGCCGTGCGGGCCGCGACGAACCTGCCGATGAAGCGGCTCACCGGGATCAGCGCCGGCCGGCGGGCCGTGGACATCGACGACGCCATCTCCATCGGGGCGCCGGTCGAGGCGATCTGGCCGCTGGTGAGCGACTACACCGTCTTCGCCGAGCTCATGCCCGACGTCCGCGAGATCCGCCGCTCCGAGGACGGCCGCCTGTCCCACTGGACGATCGCGGGACCGGCGGGGGTGCCGGTCCGCTTCGACGCCGTGGAGACCAAACGCGAGGAGGGCAAGGAGATCGCCTGGAAGACCACCGATGGCCAGCTCGTCGCCCACACCGGGGCGATCCGCCTGATGCCCGAGCCCGGTGGCCGGACCCGGGTCCAGGTGCGGCTGACGTACAACCCGGTGGCGGGCGCGGTCGGGCACGCCATCGCGGCGATGCTCGGCGCGCACCCGTCGCACCGGATGAAGCAGGACCTGATGCGGCTGAAGTCGTACGCCGAGACCCGGGCCGCCCAGCCCACCAGGACCTGAGGGGCTCAGGTCACCGGGACGGCGGCCGCGCGCATGGTGTCGAAGTTGGCGACGTACTGCTGGTAGACGGTCTTGTCGTTGAGGCGCAGGAGGGCCTCGTCGTTGCGGCGCAGGGAGGTCAGGTTGTAGTTGTGGCTGCCCGTGAAGACCCAGCGGGCGTCGCGGTCCCCGTCGTAGCCGCCCTCGATGAGAAGGTACTTCGAGTGGACCCGGCCGGGCAGCGCGCCGCCGGTGCCGAGGGTGCGCAGCTCGATGCGCGGCTCGCTCCGCAGGACCTGCTTGACCTCGTCGTCCATGATGCCGTAGACGATCTTGACCGTGCAGCCCTGGGCGGCCAGGTCGCGCAGCTTCTCGGGGATCGCGATGCGGTAGGTGTCCCACTCCGACATCCCGACGCGGACGGTCGTGCCGCCGCCCTGGCAGGAGACCTTGCCGAGGTGCTCGACGACGGGGTCGGTGGCGGCGCTGTCGCCGGCCCTGGGGAAGAAGTGCGCGCGTACGGAGCCGCCCGCGGAGCCGGTGTTGACCACGCGGTAGTAGTCGAGGTTCTTCCGCTCCGCCGCCAGGTCCTTGAAGTAGGTCTCGTAGGCCTGGTAGAGGCGCTTGTTGCCGGGCAGGACGACCGCGTTGTTCCAGTATGTCGTGGAGTTCAGGTCGGTGAGGTTGGCCGACGACTGCACCACCACGTCCGAGGCGTCCCCGGTCTTCGAGAACAGGTAGAACTTGTTGTGCTGCCCCTTGTCGCCGACGCAGGCCGCCGTGCCGCCCGACATCGGGCCGGTGCAGACGTGCAGCCAGGAGCCCGCCGACTGGTCCGTGCCCAGGCCGCTCGCCAGCCGCGCCGCCACCGTGCGGCCGCGCGTGTCGCCGTCCAGGATGACCTGCACCTTGACGCCGCGCCGGTGCGCCTCGATGAGCTCGTCGGCGAACTCCGTGCCCGCGGTGCCGGACATGACGAAGTGCGCGACCTGAATGCGCGCGCCGGCGGGGGCCTGCTTGACCAGGGCGCAGATCTTGCGGACGATCGCGACCGGGTCACCGCCGACCGGCTCGCTGAAGACCGCGCCGGCGGACACCGGCGTCTCGGGCGCGTCGGCACAGGTGCCCGCGCTCGCCGTGGCGGGGCTGCTCAGCGCGAGGACCGGCAGGGCCACGGCGGCGGCCGCCAGCACGTTCAGCACAGGCAGCACGGGCAGCACGGGCAGCACGGGCAGCACGGGCAGCACGGTCAGTGATCTGCGGGGCATGGATGACTCCTTCAAGGACAGGGGACGGAGAACGGCACGCGACCGGCTCCTCCTTCCGGCAGTGATCCTCGGGGTGCCGGCGGCGAGTTCGGGAACGACAGCACAAAGATCGGGACAACGGGGAGGAAACATCTCTCTGAGGGCGATTTCCCCCAGCTGGCGGCGTCCGGTCCTCTTTCAGAGCCGACACACGGCCCCTTATCGTGTGGAAAGCTGAAAGATCCGAGAAAGGACGTGGGATGCCGGACGTTCGCCCACTCGGGCCCGGCGATCCCGAGCGGATCAACGGCTATCGCCTCACCGGTGTGCTCGGCTCCGGCGGGCAGGGCGTGGTCTACCGCGGGGTCACCGGCATCGGCCGCGACGTGGCCGTCAAACTGCTGCACAGCCACCTGAGCCACGACGACGACGTCACCAAGGGGTTCCTGCGCGAGGTCGAGGCGGCACGCCGGGTGGCCGCGTTCTGCACGGCCGCCGTGCTGGACTTCGGCATGGTGGACGACCGGCCGTACATCGTGAGCGAGTACGTCGCCGGCGAGACCCTGCAAGCGCTCGTCCGGGCCTCGGGGCCGCGGACCGGCGGCGCGCTGGACCGGCTCGCGATCTCCACCCTGACCGCGCTGGCCGCCATCCATCAGGCCGGGATCGTGCACCGCGACTTCAAGCCGGGCAACGTGCTGATCGGCCCGGAAGGCCCGATCGTCATCGACTTCGGGATCGCCAAGGCGCTCGACGCCGCCACGCGGGCGTCGGGGCCGGTCGGCACCCCTACCTACATGTCGCCGGAGCAGTTCAGGGGTGAGCGGATCGGGCCCGCGTCCGACCTGTTCAGCTGGGCGGGCACGATGGTGTTCGCCGCCACCGGGCGGCCCGCGTTCGCGGGTCAGACGGTGCCCGCCATCCTGCACGCGGTGCTGAGCGGCTCTCCCGATCTCACGGGCGTGCCGCCGCACCTGCTGGAGCCGATCCAGGCGTGCCTGGCCAAGGACCCGGCGGCCCGGCCGAACACGGCCGACCTCCTCCAACGCCTGATCAGGCAGCAGCCGGGAGCGCCGGTCCCCCTCGGACCCGACCTGCGGCAGAGCCCGCCGGTTCAGCCCCAGAACGGTCAGCGGCCGGGGCCGATGGAGTCGCCTCACGCCGGGCCCGTGTCCTTACCGGTGCCGGAGAGCACGACGGCCCCCGGGCGGGGCCGGGTGGTCAGTCGGCGAGCCCTGATCACCGGTGGTGTCGCGGCCACGGCGGCGGTGGCGGTCTCCGCCTTCGCCGTGTTCCGGCCGGCCGGCGGCACCCTAGGGCCCGACGGCGAGGCGCTTCAACCGATCGGCGGGGTCCGGCAGCCCGGCACCCCGACGGACTCCCCCGCGACGACGACCGGCGGCACGCCCACCCCGACTGCCACGCCCACCCCGACGGCGGCCGAGCCGTTCGGCACACCGGTCAAGGACCCCGTCTCGCTGCCCGGGACCGGCGGCCAGGCGACGGCGCTGACCGCCACGGGCGTCACCGTCGCCTGCGGGACGGAGAAGGGACAGGTGCTCGCCTGGGACCTGGGCTCGGCGGAGATCACCAAGCTGGGCGACGGCGGCGGGACGGTGACGTCGGTGGCCACGGGCGACCTGAACGGGACGGCGGTGGTCGCCTCCGGCCACTCCGACGGCCGGATGCGGCTTTGGACCGTGACAGGAAAGAGCCTGGGCACGCACCGGGCGAGCGACCCCGTCCGCGCCGTCACGGTCGCCGGCCGGGCGGTCGCGGTCACCGAGAAGTACGACGGCATGACCGACCTGCACAGCGTCGTACGGCTCTGGGACATCGCCACCGGCAAGCAGATCGGCGCCACGATCCGGGACCACTTCCAGGGCATCCACGGCCTGACCTTCGGCAGGCTGGGCAAGGTGGACGTGCTCGTCACCGGCTCCGGCGGCAACCAGATCCGCGTGTGGCGGCTGTCGACCGGCAAGCTCATGCACTCCTTCCACACCGGTGACGTCGGCGGCATCGAGCGGCTGGCCTGCGGCGAGATCAAGGGCAAGGTCGTCCTGGTCGCCACCCACCTGGACGCCACCCTGCGCGTCTACGACCTGGCCACCGGCAAGCGCCGGAAGAAGTGGACCTTCAGCGACCAGAGCCCCGACGACCGGGGCGCCGCCGCCCTGGTCACGGGCATGATCGGCGACCTGCCCATCGCGGCCGTCGCGCACACCCCGGCGGGCGGCGACGTCATCGTCCGGGTCTGGAGCCTGGACGACGGGGACATCGTCGGCGTCCTCGGCCCCGGCGTCGGCGGCGAGATCCGTACCCTGGCCCTGAGCGAGCTCGGCGGCCTGCCGGTCATCGTCGGAGCCGACGAGCAGGAGTCCCTCCGCGCCTGGAGCCTCGGCCCGGCGTGACGCCTCCCGTCAGGAGAGCGTCCTCAGAAAGCGGTCGATGAGCGGGGCGATCTCGGGGAGCCGGTCCTCCAGGGCGAAGTGGCCGGTGTCGAGCACGTGCAGCTCGGCGTCCGGCAGATCCTTCAGGTAGGCGCGGGCCCCCGGCTCGGGGAAGAAGGCGTCGTTACGCCCCCAGACGATCAGGGTGCGGGGCCGGTGCTCGCGCAGCCACGCCTGCCAGACGGGGTAGAGCTCGACGTTGGCCCCGTAGTTCTCGGCCAGCGCCAGCTGGGCCCGCTTCCGGCCGGGCAGGTCGAGGAAGTGCTGGTCCAGTGTCCAGCCGTCGGGCGCGATCAGCGAGACGTCGGCCACGCCGCCTTCGTACTGGCCGCGCGTCACGGGCAGCGAGAACAGCTCCTCGGTGGGATGCGGGATCAGCTGCCTGGCCAGGTCGGAGAGTCCTTCGTCGTAGGCGTTGGCGTTCTGCACGATGAGCCCGGCGATCCACTCGGGGTGCCGGGTGGCCAGCCGGAAGCCCACCGGTCCGCCGAAGTCGAAGGCGTACAGCACGAAGCGCGTCAGCCCGAGCCGCTCGGCGAAGCCCTCGACCACGTCGGCCAGCCGGTCGAAGGTGTACGTGAAGCCGGCGGGCGGCTCGGTGTGCCCGAAGCCCGGATAGTCGGGGGCGATCAGCCGGTGCCGGTCGCCGAGCGCGTCCATCAGCCGACGGTACTGGTGTGAGCCCGACGGGAAGCCGTGCAGCAGCAACACCGGCAGCGCGTCGGCCGGTCCCGTCTCCCGGTAGAAGACCCGCACCCCGTCGACGTCCACGAACGCGTGCCGCACCTCGGGAATGTTCATTTCTAATGCCTCCAATGCCTCGGGATGCATTAGTTATAGCCTCGCGAAACCTAACGGGTCAACCGACTTAGGTAGCATTAGGGTCATGGATCTCGTGACAGGTGAGCCACTCGCGCTGGATCTGCTCAACACGCTGACCGACGAGTACGACGCGCTGGACGACGTTCAACCCTGGCTGGAGCTCCAGGCAGGGCGGCTCACCGCACCGTCCCTACCGCTCACCGACACGGACCTCGCCGCCGTCCGGGCGCTGCGCGAGCACGTACGGGCAGCGGTGGACGCCGTACGACAGGGCCGGTCACCTGCGGAGGAATCCATCGAAGCGGTCAACCAGGCGGTCCGGGCGGCTCCGCCGTACCGGATCCTGAAAGCGGACCTCGGCGCGGTCACCCGCCGGGACGGCGACGAGCGGGCGAGGTTGCTCGCCCAGCTCGCGGAGGCGGCCGTCGAGCTGCTCACCGGCCCTGACGTGGGCAGGATCCGCGCCTGCGAGGGGCCGCGGTGCCGCATGCTGTTCGTGGCCGGGCATCCCAGACGGCGCTGGTGCTCACCCGCGCTGTGCGGCAACCGGGTCCGGGTGGCACGCCACTACCAGCGCCGCAGGGGCGGCGGCTCAGACGCCGGCTGACGCGGGCGCGGGCGCGGTCGAGCCGCGGACGGGTCAGACGCCGGGTGACGCGGGCGCGGTCGAGCCGCGGACGGGTCAGACGCCGGGTGACGCGGGCGCGGTCGAGCCGCGGACGACCAGCTCGGTGGCGAGCTCGACGTGATGGGAGTCGATCTTCTCGCCGGCGGCCAGGCGCAGCGCCGTGCGCAGGGCGACGCGGCCCATCTCGCGCAGCGGCTGGCGGATGGTGGTGAGCGGCGGGGAGGCCATCTGGGCGAGATGGGTGTCGTCGAAGCCCACGATGCTCAGGTCTTCGGGAATGCGCAGGCCACGCTCCCTGGCGGCCTCCTTGACGCCGAGCGCGATCTCGTCACAGCCCGCGAAGATCGCTGTCGGCGCCTGCGGCAGATCGAGCAGCACCGAGCCCCCGGCCACACCGTCGTAGTAGCGGAAACTCCCCGTCTGCACATAGTCGGGGAGCACCGGCACCCCCTCGGACTCCATGGCGGCGCGATATCCGTGCAGGCGGGCCTGATTGCAGGCGGCGGTCGCCGGACCGCCGATGTAGGCGATCCGGCGATGGCCGAGGGAGAGCAGGTGCTGGGTCGCGCTGAGACCTCCGGCGAAGTTGGTCGCCCCGATGCTGGTGATCCGGGCGCGCGGCAGGTTCAGCGGGTCGATGACGACCAGCGGCAGTCGCGCCCTCGACAGGGCGGACAACTGCCCGGAGGTCAGTTCGCTGGTCACCGCGATCAGCGCCCGCCGCCCCGCGTTCATCAGGCCCCGGGCCCACGCGGCGGTGCGGTCCGCATCCCCCCGGATGCTGACCACGACCCCGACGCCGACCTCGGCGGCGGCGCCCACCGCCCCCTGGATGATCTCGGTGGAGTAGCCGTTCAGCCCCGGTTCGAACTGCAACTCCACCGTGCTGAGCCCCACGCCCTCCACACGTCGCGGCGACGGCGCGACGTAGTCGTACCGCTGCAGCATCGACTGCACCAGCGAACGGGTCGCCGGCGCCACGTCGCTGCGGCCGTTGAGCACCTTGGAAACCGTCGCGACCGAGACCCCGGCCGACGCGGCGACGGTCGCCAGTGTGGCGCGCCTAGGACTGACCGGCATCTCTGCCCTCCTGTCGCCCGGCCGCGGCCGGGCTCACGTCCACCGGTGTGATGAGCCGCCGATCATGGCCGACGGTGCGCGACGCGCCGGTCAACCGTACGACGCCCTGGCACGGCAGGTCCGCCGCCGAGGTGCCGACGAGCACCTCGACGTCGCCCGGCTCGACGATCCGCCGCAGGTCGCGCCCGGTGAAGGCGGTCCGGTCAGCGTGTACGTGGAACCGCACGTCAGCGCTCTCCCCCGGCTCCAGCCGGACCCGCGCGAACCCGGTCAGCTGCTTGACCGGCCGGGTCACCTGGGCGACCACGTCGTGCAGGTAGAGCTGCACGACCTCCTCGCCGGCCCGGACGCCGGTGTTGCGGACCCGCGCCGCGACGGTGAACTCCCCGTCGGTGGGCACCTCGGCGTCACTGATCCGCAGGTCGTCGACCTCGAAGGTGGTGTAGGAGGCGCCGTAGCCGAAGGGGAACAGCGGGGTCGGGTCGAGGTTGCTGATGCCCTGGCTGTCGGCTCCCAGCGGCGGCTGCAGATAGGTGCCCGGCTGCCCGCCCGGCCCGTTGGGGATCTGCACGGGCAGCTTGCCCACCGGCTGGACGCGGCCGGACAGGACGCCGGAGATCGCCGCCCCGCCCTCCTCGCCGGGCATGAACGCCTGGACCAGCGCGGCGGCCTCGGCGTGCACCTCACCCAGGGCGTACGGACGGCCGGAGACGACGACCACGACGACGGGCGTCCCGGTGGCGGCGAGCTCGGCCAGCAGGTCGGCCTGCACACCGGGCAGCCGCAGGTCGTCGGCGTCGCAGCCCTCACCGGAGGTGCCCAGCCCGAACATGCCGGCCCGGTCACCGACGACGGCGACGCACAGGTCCGCCTCGCGCGCGGCGGCCACCGCGGCGGCGAAGCCGGAGCGGTCGGCGTCGCGCACGTCGCAGCCGCGCTCGTGCACGATCGTGCTGTCCGGCAGCTCCGTGCGCAGCGCGTCGAGCACGCTGGGCGCCTCGATGCCGAGCCCGAGCTCGGGGTGGCGGGGCAACACGTGGTTGGGGAAGGCGTAGCAGCCCATGAAGGTGTGCGGGTCGTCCGCGCAAGGGCCGACGACCGCGACCCGGCGCGGGGCCGTGCGCCCCTCGCCGAGCAGGGGCAGCGTGTCGCCGGCGTCGAGCAGGATGACGGACCGCTCGGCCATCTCCAGGGCCAGCTCACGGTTGGCCCGTGAGTCCAGGTCCACGGTGGCGGCACCGGACACCGAGCCTTCCGGCGTCCAGTCCGGGTCGAGCAGGCCGAGCTCGATCTTCTGGGTGAGCAGGCGGCGCGCCGCCCGGTCCACCACGGACTCCGGCAGCTCGCCCCGGCGCACCCGCTCGACCAGGCTGTCGCCGAAGCCGACGGTGTCGGGGAGCTCCACGTCGAGACCCGCGGCGAGCGACATCGCGCCCGCCTCGCCGACGTCCGCCGCGACCCGGTGCATCGAGGCGAGGAACGGGACCGACCAGTAGTCCGAGACGACGGTCCCGGTGAATCCCCACTCATCGCGCAGCAGGTCGGTGAGCAGCCAGGAGTCGGCCACGGCGGGGACGCCGTCCACGTCGGAGTAGGAGTTCATCACCGAGCGGGCGCCGCCGTGCGTGATGGCCGCCTCGAACGGCGGCAGGATCATGTCCATCAGCTCGCGGCGGCCCATCGGAACAGGGCCGTGGTTGCGGGCCGCGCGCGAGGCGGAGTAGCCGGCGAAGTGCTTGAGCGTGGCGATGATCCCGGCCTTCTCCAGGCCGCGGACGTAGGCGGCGCCGAGCGTGGCGACCAGGTGGGGGTCCTCGCCCATCGTCTCCTCGACCCGGCCCCAGCGGTAGTCGCGCACCACGTCGAGCACCGGGGACAGGCCCTGGTGCGCCCCCACGGCGCGCATGTCGCGCCCGATCGCGGCGGCCATCCGCTCGACCAGGTCGGGGTCGAACGTCGCGCCCCAGGCGATGGCCGCGGGGTAGACCGTCGCACGGTAGGCGGTGAAGCCGGTGAGGCACTCCTCGTGGACGATCGCCGGGACGCCGAGCCGAGACCGCTCCATGATCGTACGCTGCAGCCTGACCACCTCCTCGGCGCCTTCCTGCGCGGTCACGGGGGCGCTGCCGAAAACACGCGTCAGATGGCCGAGCCCGTTACGGACCATTTCGTCGAAAGGGACCGTCCCGGAGGCCGCGAACACGTCCTGCATGGGCGCGACATTCTGCGTGCCGCCGGCGTCGGGATCGATGACCGGCTCGGGCTTGTCATCGGCGCGCATCTCGTTGCCGACCCAGCGGCTGCCGAGCTGGCCGACCTTCTCCTCAAGGGTCATCTCCGCAAGGAGAGCATCGACCCGGGCGGCCACAGGAAGAGTAGGGTCCTGCCACGGGCCGAGCGCCCGGCCTGCCGGCGCGGTCGAGTCTAGAGCGGTCATTGTGCTGCTCTCCTTTGGGCACGGTTCTTACCGCAGGTTTCGAAATATTTCGGTGCCGTCAGCAACCCGGGCGGGGAACCTCCTCGACACCATATCGCCGGGACAACCCCCTGGCGGAAGTACCATACACGTGGTTTTCCCGAGACCTGTTCGAGACCCTTGGTTGCAGTCTTGACACGACAATTGCCGATACTTAGATTGGCGTGCCACAGTCTGTTTCGTAAATGTTTCAATAGCCGGCTCACTGAGGAGTGGACGAGCGGCATCGGGGGGTGCTGATCCACCGCCGGCCCGTTCGAAGTTCAGCGAGCCGCGGCAAAGCCCCCGGCATACGAATACGGAGATCAGCGTGGAGCCCAGGACAACATCGCGTCGCAACTTCCTTGCCCTTTCCATGGGCCTGCCTCTGGGAGCCGCGCTCGCCGCGTGCGGCACTTCAGGTCCGAGCAGGCCCGGCGCCGAAGCGAGCAGCACCGGCGCCGCGGGTGCCGCGACCGCCACTTACTGGTACCTGTCGGTGCAGCCGCAGGAAGGCGTCCGCACCAGGACCATGGAGCGGTTCAACAAGGCCAACCCCAGCGGCACCATCGCCGGGACGACTTTCGCGAACGACGCCTTCAAGACCAAGATCAAGACGGCGATCGGCGCCGGCCAGGCCCCCACGCTCATCTGGGGCTGGGGCGGCGGCGGTCTGCGCAGCTACGTGCAGGCCGGCCAGGTCGAGGACCTCACCTCCTGGTTCGAGGAGAACAAGGCGGTCAAGGACCGGCTGTTCGACTCCTCCTTCGGCGCGGCCACCATCGACGGCAAGATCTACGCGATGCCCTGCGAGACGATGCAGCCCATCGTCCTCTACTACGACAAGCGGGCCTTCGAGAAGATCAACGCCAAGCCCCCGGAGAGCTGGGGCGACATCATGGCCCTGGTGCCCAAGTTCAACGCCGCGGGCATCGCGCCGTTCTCCCTCGGCGGGCAGTCCCGCTGGACGAACATGATGTGGCTGGAGTTCCTCTTCGACCGCCTCGGCGGCCCCGAGGTCTTCCAGGCCGTGTTCGACGAGGAGAAGGACGCCTGGAACAACCCGGTCGCCATCGACGCCCTGACCAAGATGCAGGAGCTGATCAAGGCCGACGGGTTCATCAAGGGCTTCTCCTCGATCACCGCCGACTCCAACGCCGACCAGGCGCTGCTCTACACCGGCAAGGCCGCCATGATGCTGCACGGCGGATGGTGCTACGGCAGCATGAAGGCCGACGGCGGCGACTTCGTCTCCGGTGGCCACCTCGGCTACATGAACTTCCCGCCGATCGAGGGCGGCAAGGGCGACCCCAGCAACACCGTCGGCAACCCCGGCCAGTACATGTCGATCTCCTCCAAGGCGACCCCCGAGGCCAAGGAAATCGCCAAGAAGTTCTTCGCCACCGAGCTCATGAGCGACGCGGCGGTCAAGGAGTGGGTCGCGACCGGCGCGGTGCCGGTCGTCAAGGGCTCCGACAAGGAGTTCGCCAACTCCGAGGACAAGGACTTCCTGAACTTCGTCTACGGCATCGCCGTCAACGCCAAGACCTTCGCCCAGTCCTGGGACCAGGCCCTCAGCCCGACGGCCGCCGAGGTGCTGCTGGACAACATCTCCAAGCTGTTCCAGCTGTCGATCACACCGCAGGAGTTCGCCACGAACATGAACGCGGTCATCGGCAAGTGAGCACGTTCGTGACTTCCGCCACGGCCCCCAGAAAGAAGGGCCGTGGCGGCTCGCTCGGTTGGCTGGCCCTGCCGGCGCTGGCGTTCTTCGTCGCCTTCGCCGTGGTCCCGCTGGTCGGAGTCCTGTGGCTCAGCTTCACCACCTGGGACGGTCTCGGCGAGATCCGGCTGTCGGGCCTCGACAGCTGGCGCGCCGTCCTGGAGAACCCGGGGCTGATGCACTCGCTCTGGGTGACGTTCCTGGTGATGGCTCTGTCATGGGCCTTCCAGACGCCGCTCAGCATCCTGCTCGGGGTGTTCCTGGCCGGTCGGCAGCGCTACCGCGCGGTGCTCGCGGTGGTCTACTTCATCCCCCTGCTGCTCAGCTCGGCCGCCATCGCGATCACCTACAAGGCGCTGCTCGACCCGAACTTCGGGCTCGGCGCCGGGCTGGGGATCGAGATCCTGATCCAGGACTGGCTCGGCGAGCCGACCCTGGCCCTCGGCGTGGTGATCTTCGTGGTGTCCTGGCAGTTCATCCCGTTCCACTCGCTGCTCTACCAGGGTGGCGTACGCCAGATCCCGCGCTCGATGTACGAGGCCGCGGAGCTGGACGGCGCGGGCCGGGTGCGCATGTTCTGGAGCATCACGCTGCCGCAGCTGAAGTACACGATCATCACGTCGTCCACGCTCATGGTCGTCGGGTCGCTGACCTTCTTCGACCTGATCTACGTGATGACCGCGGGCGGACCGGGCGACGCGACCCGGGTGCTCGCACTGGACATGTACAAGCGCGGCTTCCAGGCCAACCTCATGGGTCCGGCCAGCGTGATCGCCGTCATCCTCGTCATTGTCGGCCTCCTTTTGGCGCTGTTGCTGCGTCGAATCGGTGGCGGTAACAACAGCGACAGCCAGTTGGAAGGTGCCTGATATGGGGACGCCCGTAGCGACGCGCCCCAGAGAGAGCGCTCCCAGACAACATCGACGCCGCCGCAACGTCCGGCCGACCAGCAACAAGAACTGGCTCGGTGGTGCGGCCGGGTGGCTCTGGCTGCTGATCGTCGTGGTGCCGATCTACTGGATCGTCATCACCAGCTTCAAGACGCAGAGCAACTACTACGCGACCAACCCGCTGGTGCCGCCGACCGAGCCGACCCTGGCCAACTACGTCATGGTCATCGAGTCGGACTTCCCGCTGTACTTCGTCAACAGCATCATCGTCACCCTCGGCGCGGTCGTCCCCGCGGTCGCCGTCTCCTTCATGGCGGCCTTCGCGATCATCCGGGGTGGCAGAGGCCGGTTCCTGAGGTCGGTGAACTCGCTCTTCCTCATGGGCCTGGCCATCCCCCTGCAGGCGACGATCATCCCGGTCTACCTGATCATCATCAGGCTGAACCTGTACGACTCCCTGCTGGGGATGATCCTGCCGTCGATCGCCTTCGCCATCCCGCTGTCCGTGCTGGTGCTGTCGAACTTCATCCGGGACATCCCCAAGGAACTGTTCGAGTCGATGCGGCTGGACGGCGCCACCGAGTGGGGGACGTTGTGGCGGCTGGCGTTCCCGCTCACCCGGCCTGCCGTGGTCACGGTGGCGATCTACAACGGGTTGACGATCTGGAACGGCTTCCTGCTGCCGCTGATCCTGACGCAGAGCCCGGACAAGCGGACCCTGCCGCTCGCCCTGGCGGCCTTCGAGGGCCAGTACAGCGTGAACGTGCCGGCCGTGCTCGCCTCGGTCCTGCTCACCACGCTGCCCATCCTGGTCATGTACATGGTCGGCAGGCGTCAGCTGCTCAGCGGTCTGACCGCCGGTTTCGGTAAGTGACGGCCGTCCGCGTGCACTACGCGGACGGCCCTTTCACCTTTCCACCGATCATCCGCTGATGTTCGTCACCGAGCCGGATCTGGCCGCCTTCGCGCCGGACACTCTCATCATCGACGTGTCCTGCGACGAGGGGATGGGCTTCAGCTGGGCCCGGCCCACGCCGTTCACCCGGCCGATGTTCGAGGTCGGGGACAACGTCCACTACTACGCCGTGGACCACAGCCCGTCGTATCTGTGGAACTCCGCCATCTGGGAGATCAGCGAGGCGCTGCTCCCCCACCTGCGGACGGTGCTCGACGGCCGTCACGCGTGGGACAAGGCCGACACCATCAGGAAGGCCATCGAGATCCGCGACGGCGTCATCCAGAACCCCGCCATCCTCTCCTTCCAGCACCGGTCACCGGACCACCCATATCCACACGCAGCGGTCAACGTGTAAAAGTACGCACCCGTCACACCCGGCCTTGAGCAGGCAAAAAGCTAAGGTTGCCCCATGTCTTCGGGGGATCTCACGCTGCTGGAGAGCCACTTACGGAGCGCGCGAGCGCGCGCCTTCGTCGGGCGGGAGCAGGAGCTGGCGAACTTCCGCTCGGCCCTGCACGACGGCGGCCCCAGCGTCCTGTACGTCCACGGAACCGGCGGAATCGGCAAGTCGGCGCTGCTGCGCCGCTTCGCCGAGGAGGCGACGGCAGCCGGGCGGCCGGTGGCGATGGTGGACGGGCGCACGCTCGACCCCTCACCGGCCGCGTTCGAGGCCGAGGCGGGCCTGGTGCTGCGCGACGCGCGGGCGGTGCTGCTGGTCGACACCTTCGAGCGGTGCCAGGGGCTGGAGGGCTGGCTGCGTGAGCGGTTCCTGCCTCGGGTGCCGGTCGGCGCGCTCGTCGTCGTGGCCGGACGGTCCCCGCTCGACGTGCGCTGGCAGGCGGACCCCGGGTGGGCCGAGGCGCTGACGGTGATCCGGCTCCGCGATCTCGCGCCGGTGGACGCCAAGGCGCTGCTGGCCGCCCGTGGCGTGGCGCCCGCCCTGCTCGAACCGCTGCTCGTCTTCGCCGGCGGCCATCCGCTCGCGCTGTCGCTCGGCGCCGCCGTGGCGATCAAGGACCATCAGGCGAGCGACCGGTGGGCGCCCAGCCAGGACGTGGTCACCACACTGCTGGAGCAGTTGATCGGCGAGGTCCCGTCACCCGCGCACCGGCACGCCCTGGAAGTCTGCGCGCACGCGTACACGACCACGGAGGACCTGCTGCGCGCGGCCCTGCGCGAGGACGCCGCGCCGTTGTTCGCCTGGCTGCGGCGGTTGCCGTTCGTCGAGTCGAACGACTGCGGGGTGTTCCCGCACGACGTGGTGCGCGAGGCGCTGGAGGCCGACCTGCGCTGGCGCGACCCGCAGGGGTACGCGGCGATGCACGGCCGCATCCACGACCACCTCGCCACCTGGGTGCGCACCGCGGCCGAGCCGGACGTGCTCCCGGCCGTCCAAGCGCTGTTCCACCTGCACCGCCACAACGGGACGAGCCCGAGCTCCCCCGTCTCGCAGGGCGTGGGCGAGATCCAGGAGGACCCTTTCCAGCCGGCGGACGCCGACGCGCTGATGCGGCTCGCGGGCCAGGTGGACAACGAGGAGTCGGCGGCCTGGGTCGCCTACTGGCTGGCACGGCAGCCGGGCGGCTTCCGGGTCTACCGGCGCACGGAGACCGGCGAGCCGGTGGCCTTCAGCGCGTGGCTGCGCCTGGAGGAGTCCGACGAGAAGGACTTCGCGGCCGACCCGATCACGGCGGCGGCCTGGGCGCACGCCCGCGCCACCGCGCCACCGCGCACGGGCGAGTTCGTGGCCGTCGGCCGCACCTGGGTGCTGCCCGACCAGCAGGGCGACTCCCCGGTGATGGACCTCATCCACTGGCGGGCCGTGGCCTGCTGCCTGCGCGCGGACCGCATGGCCTGGTCGTACCTGGCCGTGAGCGGCCCGGAGTCCTCCAGCGCCTACATGCGGCACCACGACATGCATGACATCACCGTGCGTCCGATGCTGGGCGACGAGCCGTACGCGCTGTTCGCCCATGACTGGCGGCTGGTGCCCGCGCAGGCGTGGCTGGACCGGCAGAACCAGCTGCTCATGTCCGGCGCGCGGGAGCTCGCCCCCGCCCCGCAGCCGGAAGCGGCGGTGCTGACGCGGGAGGAGTTCGGCGACGCGGTACGCAAGGCGCTGCGCGGCCTGAACCGCCCCGGCACGCTGACCGGCAGCCCGCTGGCCCGCAGCAGGCTCGTCGAGAGGCACCCCGCGCCGGACCCGGCCACCGCACTGCGCGAGTTGCTCGTGCGGACGATCGAGTCCCTGCGGGAGGACCCCCGGGCGGTCAAGCTCCATCGCGCCCTGACCACGACGTTCCTGCGAGGCGTGCCCACCCAGGAGGCCGCCGCCGAACGGCTCGGGCTGCCGTTCACGACCTACAGACGCCACCTGGGCGCGGGCATCGAGCGGGTGTGCGAGGAGCTGTGGCATCGCGAGTCGTACGGGGCCGGACGGTGAGGTCGGGCCCCGTGCGCGTCAGACGCCGACCTGATCCAGCGGGACGCCGGGGTCGGCGAGCCTGGCCCTGTCGACGGGCCCGGCGGCGCGGATCAGCGCCTCGACCTGGTCGGTGACCTCCCAGATGTTGACGTTCATGCCGGCCGTCACCCGGTCGCCGTCGAGCCAGAACGCGATGAACTCGCGGGAGCCGAGATCGCCCCGGACGACCACGTCGTCGTTGTTCCCCGGCAGGGCGAGGCCGATGTACTCCATCCCGAGGTCGTACTGGTCGGTGTAGAAGTAGGGCAGCTTGTCGTAGGCGGCCTCCTGCCCGAGCATCGAGCGGGCGGCGACGGCGGGCTGGTTGAGGGCGTTGGCCCAGTGCTCGACGCGGATGCGGCGGCCCAGCACCGGGTGGTGGGCGCTCGCCACGTCGCCGGCGGCGAAGATGTGCGGGTCGGAGGTGCGCAGGGCCGCGTCCACCACGATCCCGTCGTCCACCTCCAGGCCGGCCTCGACCGCCAGGCCGGTGTTGGGGACGGCGCCGATGCCCACGATGACGACGTCCGCCGGGAGGTGCGTGCCGTCCGCCAGCCGGACCCCGTCGGCCTTGCCGCGCTCGCCGGTGATCTCGCTGACCCGCACGCCGAGCCGCAGGTCGACGTCGTGCTCGCGGTGGAGCCCGGCGAAGACGGAAGCGATCTGGGCGCCGAGGGCGCGCAGCAGCGGCTGCCGCTCCGCCTCCAGCACGCTCACCGCCACCCCGGCGGCACGGGCCGCGGCGGCCACCTCCAGGCCGATCCAGCCGGCGCCGATGATCACCACGCGGGAGACGGTGGCCAGGGTGGCGCGCAGGCGCTCGCTGTCGTCCACGGTGCGCAGGTAGAGGACGCCGTCGAGGTCCGCGCCCGGCAACGGCAGGCGGCGCGGCCTGGCGCCGGTGGCCAGCAGCAGCTTGTCGTAGCCGAGACGCTCGCCTCGCGACAGGGAGAGCTGGCGCGCGCCACGGTCGACGCCGATCACCGTGGTGGCCTGGCGCAGGTCGACGTCCTGGGTGGCGTACCAGGCGGCGTCGTGGACGAAGATCTTGTCCCGCTCGGAGCCGCCCTGGAGGTAGTCCTTGGACAGCGGCGGGCGCTCGTAGGGGAGATGGGGCTCGTCGCCGATCAGCACGAGCCGACCGTCGAAACCCTGCTCACGCAGGGCCTCAGCGGCCTTGGCAGCGGCCAGGCCGCCGCCGGCGATCACGAATGTCATGGTGGGGCTCCTGTCGGGTCGCGGACGGCTCTCCTCCATTTAACACCCATGGTGGTTGACAAAATAACTGGTCAACGCGCCCGTATCCGGATATAACTAACAACTATTAGCTAAATAGGAGGTGGGAGCCATCCGGTCCCTCACATCACACCGACAAGCCCCCGCCCAGGGGATGGACCTGGCCGCGGCCGAGCTCGCGGCCGAGCGGTTCCTGGCCGCCCTGGGCATCGACACCGACGCGGAGAGTCTGCGTGAGACGCCTCGCCGGATGGCGCACGCCTACGCCGAGATGCTCACCGCGCGGCCCTTCGAGCTGACGACCTTCCCCAACGACGAGGGCTACGACGAGCTCGTGCTGGTCCGCGCCATCCCCGTCCGCTCGATCTGCGAGCACCACCTGCTGCCCTTCACCGGCGTCGCCCACGTGGGCTACCTGCCGGGCGAGCGCATCGTGGGCCTGTCCAAGCTGGCCAGGATCGTGGAGCACTTCGCCTGCCGCCCCCAGGTGCAGGAGCGCCTCACCAAGCAGGTCGCCGACTCGCTCCAGGACCGGCTGGCGCCCAGAGGGGTCGGCGTGGTCATCGAGGCGGACCACAGCTGCATGACCCTGCGCGGCGTGCAGGCGCCGGGCGCCATGACGGTCACCTCGACCCTGCTGGGCACGCTGCGGGACGACGCCCGCTCCCGTGCCGAGTTCTTCGCCCTCACCGGCCATCCGAGCTCCACCGGACGCGGCTGACCCCCGGACGCCCCGCCCCGTCCAGCACTGCCGGACGCGGCTGACCCCCCGGACGCCCCGCCTCCGCCCGGCAGTGCCGGGCGGAGGCGGGGTCTTTTCTGTTGATTTTTCAAGAAAAATCGATGGGTGGCGCATGGTCGGCTGACAGGTCAGCAGAAAGCCACGACACTGGATTGATCGCGGTGGATGCGACACAACAGGAGAGGCTCTCGTGACAGAGGAATCGGCCATTCCCGACCCGGCGCTTTCCCCCAAAATCGACACCACCGTGCCGCACTCGGCACGGATGTGGAACTACTGGCTCGGCGGCAAGGACCACTATCCCGTGGACCGCGCCGCGGGCGACCAGTTCAGCGAGGCGTTCCCGGACATCGTCAACATCGCCCGCCTGTCCCGGCACCTGCTCGCCCGCATCGTGCGCCATCTCGCCGGCGAGGCGGGGGTCCGGCAGTTCCTGGACGTCGGCACGGGCCTGCCCACCGTGGACAACACCCACGATCTCGCCCAGCGGGTGGCCCCTGACGCGCGGGTGGTCTACGTGGACAACGACCCCCTGGTGCTGACCCACGCCCGCGCGCTGCTCGTCGGCACCCCCGAGGGCGCCACCGACTACGTCCAGGCCGACCTGCGCGAGCCCGAGGCGATTCTCGCGGCGGCGGCCAAGACACTGGACTTCGACCGGCCGGTCGCGCTGATGCTGATGGGCATCGCGGGCTACCTGCGTAACGACGAGGAGCCGTACGCGATCGTGGGGAGGCTGGTGGACGCCCTGCCCTCCGGCAGTTACCTGGCCATGTGGGACGGCGTCAACGTGGTCACCGGCGACGCCCTGGAGCAGGCCCAGGAGAACTTCAACGAAGGGGACGGCGCGCCCGCGCCCTACACCCTGCGCAGCCGCGCGGAGTTCAGCGCCTTCTTCGACGGGCTGGAGCAGGTGGAGCCGGGCATGGTGTCCATCCCGCTGTGGCGGCCGGACCCCGACCCGTTCGCCTCGCCGGCCGAGGTCGACGCGCTGTGCTGCGTGGCACGCAAGCCGTAGGACCTAGAGCGAGGCCATGAGCTCGCGCAGGATCGCGGGGGTGTCGGTCGCGGGGCGGGCGTGCAGGCCCAGCTCGTTCATCAGCTGCTGGTACGGATCGACGTCGGACTGCTTCGTGAGGTACTGGGCGCTCGCGATCTGCTCCAGGTAGACCACGTCATTCACCTCCGCCTCGGCGAAGCGGAGGATGGTGATGGAGCCGACGCCTCCGACGTTGCCGCCGTAGTCGAGCGGGAGCAGCTGGATGGTGATGTGCGGCTGTTCGGCCAGCTCGGCGAGGTGGGCGAGCTGGGCGCGCATGACGGCGGTGTCGCCGACCTTACGGTGCAGCACCGACTCGTCCATCACCAGCCACAGCCTGTGCGAGGTGGGGGGCGTGAGAATCCGCTGGCGGCGCATCCGCAGGGCGACCCGGGGCTCGACGTCGTCCGGCGAGTCCTCGTGGATCCGGCCGAGGACCGCGCGGGCGTAGTCCTCGGTCTGCAGCAGGCCGGGCACGAACTGGACCGCGTAGGCGCGGATCAACGCCGCGTCCTGCTCCAGCCCCAGATAGGCGTCGAACCAGTCGGGCACCGCGTCCCGGTACTCGTGCCACCAGCCCACGGCGTTGGCCCGCTCGGCCAGGATGAGCAGGGCCGAGCGCTCGGCCTCCTCGACCACCCCGTAGAGGGTGAGCAGGTCGGCCACGTCGCGGGCCTTGAAGGTGCTGCGGCCGAGCTCGATGCGGCTGATCTTGGAGTGTGAGCTCCGGATGGCGTATCCCGCGGCTTCGCGGGTGATGCCCTGTGACTCGCGCATGCGGCGCAGTTGGGCGCCGACGAGGATACGCAGTGCCGTCGGCCCGGACTGGTGGGGATCCTTACCGGTATTTTCGGTCAGATCGCCCATACTCCGAGCATTCGGCATATGCGCTCCTATATCGGCAAAATTGACGGTCTAACCTTCGGTAATCCTGCCACGCCGCCCGGCTGGAATGCCACGACCATGCCAGCATGACCGTTGCACTTTCATCTACCGCTTCGGCGCCAATACCCTGACCTCCTTTCCGCAGGAGCGGGAGCGGCCCCGAAGGCGTGTGGTTTCGGTAGCCTTGCCTGGTTTGAGACCGACCGAATCCTGCAACAGAAGGGACCGGACACGTGCTCGACGACGCCGGCCTCCAGCCGCTCCGCGATGCCGCCCGGCTGTCCCCGGACAACCTGCCCCTCCGGCAGCTCCTGGCCAACCAGCTCCTGGCCAAGGGCTACCTGGCCGAGGCCGAGGCCGAGTTCCGGGCCGCGCTGGTGCTCGCCCCCAAGGACGTGAGCATCACGACGGGGCTGGCGGAGGCGTTCGTCCGGCAGAGCGCGCACGGGGCCGCGCTGGCGGCGCTCGAACCGTTCCTGGTCACCCCCGGCTATCCGCCCCCGATGGGCGTCATCGCGGCGCGGGCGCTGCTCGCCGAGGGCGACCTCGCCGCCGCGGCCTACCGCTATCACGAGGCGGTCTCCCGCGATCCGTCCGTCGCCGACGCCGCCCTGGCCGCCAGGCTGGCCACCCCACCGGCTCCCCATCCGACACCGGCGCCGGCTGCTTCGCCGTACACGAACCCCACGCCCCCGGCCCCACCGGCCGGCCCGCCCGCGCAGCCTGCCGCGCCGTACGGGACGGGCGGGGGGTATCCGGCGCAGGCCGACGGGGCGAGTGCTGAGGTGGAGCGCTCCGGCACGACGTTCGCCGACGTGGCCGGCATGGAGGCGGTCAAGGAGGCGCTGCGGGTCAAGCTCCTGCTGCCGGTCCAGCAGCCCGAGCTGTTCGCCGCGTTCGGCAAGCGCGCCGGTGGCGGAGTGTTGCTGTACGGGCCTCCGGGAGGCGGCAAGACGCACCTGGCCAGGGCCGCCGCGGGCGAGCTCGGCGCGTCGTTCGTGAACGTCGGGCTGGCCGACATCCTCGACATGTACATCGGCTCCAGCGAGCGCAACCTGCGGGCCACGTTCGACCTGGCCCGCCGCAACCGGCCGTGCGTGCTGTTCTTCGACGAGGTCGACGCCCTCGCCGCCCGCCGCTCCGACATGCGCCAGGCGCACAACCGGCAGCTCGTCAACCAGTTCCTGGCCGAGCTCGACGGGGTGGACCAGAACGCCAACGAGGGCGTCCTGGTGCTGGCGGCCACGAACGCGCCCTGGTACATCGACGTCGCGTTCCGCCGTCCCGGCCGGTTCGACCAGCTGGTGTTCGTACCGCCGCCGGACGCCTCCGCGAGGGCGGCCATCCTGCGCATCCTGTGCCGTGACAAGCCGCTGGCCGAGATGGACTTCGACGCGGTTGCGCGGATCACCGAGCACTTCGTCGGCGCGGACCTCAAGGGCGTGGTGGACCGGGCGGTGGAGGCCAAGCTGCACCAGTCCATCAGCGCGGGCCGCGCCATCCCGCTGGAGACGCCCGACCTGCTGGCCGCCGCCCAGGCCGCACGGCCCACCTCCGTACGCGAGTGGTTCGCGACCGCGCGCAACTACGTGATGCACGCCAACGACTCCGGCGCCTGGGACGAGCTGATGCCCTGGATCAAGGGCGGCAAGGGCAAGTGGTAGCGGTCTCCGACGCGATCGAGCGGGCGCGCACGCTGCTGGAGCTGCGCCGCCCGGCCGACGCCGAGCGCGAGCTGCGCGGCCTGCTCGCGCAGAACCCGCAGCACAGCGCCGCGCACTCCTTCCTCGCCCTCGCCCTCCTGGAGCAGGGCGATCCGGCCGACGCCGTCACCGAGGCGTCCGAGGCGGTGCGGCTGGCGCCCGACCACTGGTTCCCGCACTACGTGGCCGGGCACGTGCACTACCGCGAACGCCGGCCCGACCTGGCGATGGCCGCCGTCCAGGCGGCGCTGGCGATCTCACCCGAGCACGTGCCCACCTGGACGCTGCTGGCCCGCACCCACATGCTGACCGGCCACTGGCGTGAGATGGCCGACGCGGCACGTCGCGGCCTGGCCATCGATCCGGAGGCCGCCGAGCCGGCGAGCCTGCTGGCGCTGGCACTCGTCGCGCTGGGCGAGGCCGAGCCGGCCAAGGCCGCCGCCGCGCAGGCCGTACGACTGGACCCGGACAGCGCCACCGCGCACCTGGTGTACGGCCGGGCGGCCCTGGCCTTCGGCGATCCGCGCGAGGCGGCCGACGCCTTCCGTGAGGTGCTCCGCCTCGACCCCGGCTTCGACCAGGCCAGGGAGCTGCTCGTGGCGGCGCTCAAGCGGCGCAACCCGCTCTACCGGTGGCTGTCGCGGTTCCAGAGCAGGTTCCGGGGTGGCTGGTGGCTGGTGTTCCTGCTGCCCGCCGTGCCGCCGGTCATCATCGTCTTCGTCCTGATCGCGCTGCTGCACTGGGCGGCGTGGATCGCCGAGTCGTGGACCACGCTGCGACTGGCCCGCGCCAAGGCCACCCGCCTGCTGTTCGAGGGGGCCGAGTCGCGGGTGGCCCTGCTGTGCTGCTGCCTGCCTGCCCTCGGCGCGGCGCTGCTCACCCTCGGGATCACGCTCGGACAGGACGCGCTCGGCACCGGTGGCGTGGCGGTCATGGCCCTGGTCACGCCCGTACAGGAGGCCGCGCACACCGGCTCGGCCCGCGCGCGGGCCGTCCTGTACGGCTGGACGGGCCTGCTGGGGCTGGCCATCGTCGCCTCGGTGGCCCTGGGCTCCGTGGGCCCCGCGCTGCTGAGCGTCTACGCGGCGCTGGCCACGATCTGGGTGGCAGCGGGTGTCCGGCGCGTGTTCCGCAAGGAGCGAGCGCCGTTGTGAGCATCCTGTTGCCCGGGAGCACCGCTTGTCCGGGAGCACCGCTGACGGTCACGGCCGCGTCTGGCACATGGCGAACGTGACGGACTCGGACCTGACGACCGGCGCGGTGATCCGGAAGGTGACCCGGTGCGTGCCGTCCTGCGGTCGCAGCATCCTCCTGGAGGGCACGTAGTCGCTGCGGCTGCCCGACGGCAGCCGGGACGAGCCGCGCTCGATGACCTTTCCGTCGTGGAGCCACTGATAGGAGTACGGCGCGGCAGGCTTCGTCGCGTCGATCCCGACGCCGAAGTTCATCGATCCCGTGTAGCACGTCACGCCATCAGAGTCGATCTTGGATGAGCCCTGGACGCGTACGTAGGCCAGGGAGAACGAGGCGGTCGCCGCCTTCTTGTTCGGACGGGCGCGCGACGGCGTGGGGGTGGCGCGTGGCCCGGTCGTCGGCCGGGTCTTCGTGGGGCCGGGCGTGGCGGTGCGGCGTGGCCGCGTGGTCGGGCGGTTGGTCTTCGCTCTCGGCTGGGTGGTCGCGCGCCTGGTCGCGGGCGTCTTCGGCGCCCCCTCCCCGGTCGTCTCGTCCTCGGTCGTCTCGTCCCCGGCTGTGTCGTCCCCGGCTGTGTCGTCCCCAGCCGTCTCCTGCGGGACGGTCGGCGATTCGCCGACGTGCGCGGCGAGCTGCGGGGTTCCCCTCCCGCCGGTCGAGGACGCGTTCCAGATGATCGCGGCGGACGCGGACAGGGCGATGACCGCGGCGGACCCGGCGATCAGCAGGGCCCGCGCCGGCCGGCGGCGGACCGGTCGCGGACCGGCGGTGAGCCGCGCCAGCACGTCCCGCATGGCCGGGCGGACGGTGGGGTCCTTGGCCAGGCAGTCGTGCACGACCGAGCGCAGCGGCTCCGGCAGGTCGCCCAGCCACGGCTCGGCGTACATGACGCGGCCTGTGACGGCAGGCACGGAGTCGTCGCCGAACGGCGGCGTGCCCGTGGCCGCCGAGGCGACGACGCAGCCCCACGCGAAGACGTCGGCGGCGGGCCCGACTGCGGAGCCCGCGAGCTGCTCGGGGGCCAGATAGGCCGGCGGGCCGACGACGCTGCCCGGGACTGAGGGGTCGGCGACACGGTCGAATCCCGTTCCGGTGCCAGTGCCCGTGCCCGTGCCGGTGCCGGTGCCGGTGTGGGTGGCCGTGTCGAAGTCGGTGGCCGGGGTCCGGGTGTCACGGGGGTGGGCGAAGTCGGCGACTCGCGGGCCGTCTCTGCCGAGCAGGACGTCGGCGGGTTTGAAGCTCCGGTGCGTCAGGCCCGCCTGGTGGATGGCGGCCAGCGCGGTGGCCGTACTCACCGCCAGTCGTTGCAGGTCCGCGCCGGTGTGGCGGCCCGCCTGCGCCAGCGAGGGGCCGTCGACGTACTCACTGACGATGTACGCCCGCCCGCCCGTCGACGCGTCCAGCACCTGTGCGACGCAGAACGGCTCGACCCGGCGAGCGGCGGCGAGTGCCCTGGTCAGGTCGCCGGACACGCCCTCGCGCAGCACCTTGACGGCCACGAGCCGGTCGTCGGGGGCCTGGCCCAGGTACACGACTCCGTGACGGCCCGCTCCCAGCCGGCCGACGATCCGGTAGACCCCTACGGCCGTGGGGTCGCCTTCGCGTAGAGGTGCTGCGTTCGGCATGACCGGGGCGACTCCTGAGAAGATCGGGGATCAACCCCACGCACCTTAACGGCATGAGTCAGGACATGTTGTCACAACGTGCTGATTGTCGCCGACGGCGGGGCCTGCCCTGAGCGTCGGCTCCGGCCGGTCGCCCTTACCGAGGCGGTCGCCGAATGCCATGCTGGTATCAGGCCGATGGTCCCCGGATCGGGAGCAGGCATGTCCGTCACTGACCGTCCAGACGTCGACAAAGAAGCACTGCGCCGCAAATACCTGGAAGAGCGCGACAAGCGGCTCCGCCCTGACGGCAACGACCAGTATCTCCGGCTGACCGGGGAGCTGGCGCACTATCTCGACGACCCGTACACCCCCAGGACCGAGCGCGAGCCCAGGACCGACCACGTCACCGTCGCGTTCGTCGGCGGCGGCTTCGCCGGGCTCGTGACCGGCGCGCGGCTGAAGGAGGCCGGGGTCGACGACGTGCGCATCATCGACAAGGGCGGCGACTTCGGCGGCACGTGGTACTGGAACCGGTATCCGGGCGCGCAGTGCGACACCGCGTCGTACGTGTACATGCCGCTGCTCGAAGAGACCGGGCACATGCCGACGGAGAAGTACGCGCACGGCCCCGAGATCCTGGAGCACTGCCGGCGCATCGGCAAGCAGTACGGGCTGTACGACCACGCGCTGTTCCACACCGAGGTCCAGGACCTGCGCTGGGACGAGAGCCGCTCCCATTGGATCGTCCGCACGGACCGGGGCGACGACTTCACCGCCCAGTTCGTCGCCATGGGCATCGGTCCGCTGCACGTACCGAAACTGCCCGGCATCCCGGGCATCGAATCGTTCGGCGGGCACTCCTTCCACACCAGCCGATGGGACTACGGCTACACCGGCGGCGACCCCTCCGGCGCGCCCATGGACAGGCTGGCCGGCAAGCGGGTGGCCATCATCGGCACCGGCGCGACGGCCGTGCAGTGCGTGCCGCACCTGGCGCGGGCGTGCGAGGAGTTGTACGTCTTCCAGCGCACGCCGTCGTCCGTGGACGTCCGGGACAACCGGCCGACCGATCCGGGGTGGTTCGCGGAGATCGCAGAGCCCGGCTGGCAGCGGCGTTGGCTGGCGAACTTCACCGCCAACCAGAGCGGCGCGATGCCCGACGAGGACCTGGTGATGGACGGCTGGACCGACATCGCCAGTCGGGTGCGTTCGAGGATCATGGCGCTGCCCGCCGAGGAGCGGAGCCTGGAGCGGATGCTGGTGGCCTTCGAGGACGCGGACTTCGAGAAGATGTCGGAGATCCGGGCCCGGGTCGACGCCGTCGTCGCCGATCCGGAGACCGCCCAGCGGCTCAAGGCGTGGTATCGCCAGCTGTGCAAGCGGCCGTGCTTCCACGACGAGTATCTGCAGGCCTTCAACCTGCCCGGCACGCATCTCGTCGACACCGACGGCAAGGGCGTGCAGCGCCTGACCGAGACCGGGGTGGTCGCCGGAGGCAGGGAGTACGCCGTCGACTGCGTCATCTACGCCTCTGGCTTCGAGGTCGGCACCGCATGGACGCGGCGGGCCGGCTTCGACCTGACCGGGCGCGACGGCGTCAGGCTCTCCGAGCGCTGGGCCGAGGGGATGCGCACCCTGCACGGCATCCACACGCACGGGTTTCCGAACGCCTTCCTGGTGCAGCTGGGTCAGGGCGCGAACCTCGTCGCCAACATCCCGCACGACCTCACGGAGTCGGGGCGGACGATCGCCGCCGTCATCGGGCACGCCCTGGCTCACGGCCACCGCGAGGTCGAGGTCTCCGAGCAGGCCGAGAACGCATGGGTCGAGCTGCTCGGGTCGGGGACGGGCAGGATCCTGGGGGCGCCGGGCTGCACTCCCGGCTACTACAACAACGAGGGCCACGAATCCGGCCAGGCGACCGGGTTCCGGGTCGGTTACCCGCAGGGCGCGGTGGCCTACTTCGCCTACCTCGACCGGTGGCGCGAGTCAGGCGCGTTCGAGGGCCTGGAGTTCAGGGAGTGACGGGGTATGGACGACACGAGTGAGCACGACGGCGGCCCCCCGCCCACGCCGAGGGTCGCCCGGCCGGTGATGCACCACCGCTGGTCCGACATCACCTTCCTGCACTGGCGCTATCCCGCCGCGCTCATCCAGCCGATGCTGCCGGACTCCCTCACGGTGGAGACCTTCGACGGGACGGCCTGGATCGGGATGACGCCCTTTGTCATGGAGGACGTCCGGGCGGCGGGCCTGCCCGCGCTGCCGTGGCTGTCCCGCTTCCCCGAGACCAACCTGCGGACCTACGTGCGCGACGATCGCGGGCGCAGCGGGATCTGGTTCCTGTCGCTGGACGCCGGACGGCTGCCCGCCGCGCTCGGCGGTCGCGCCGGTTACGGCCTGCCCTACTTCTGGTCGGACATGTCCGTACGGATCGCCGGGGCGCTCACGCAGTACCGGTGCCGTCGCACCTGGCCGGGCCCCAGCGGCGCGCGCTGCGACGTGGACGTGGAGCGGGACACGGCGTCCTGGGACGGCGACGAGCTCGCGTGGTTCCTGACGGCGAGGTTCAGGCTGTTCACGAAGATGGCGAACCGGCTGGCCTCGGCCGAGATCGAGCACGAGCCCTGGCCGTTGCACCGCGCCGCGCTGATCCGCCTCGACCAGAGCCTGCTCCAGGCCGGCGGCCTGCCCGCGCCCGACGACGATCCCATCCTGCACGCCTCCCCTGGGGTGCCGGTACGGGTGGGCATGTGGAGCTGGTGAGCCCGGACACAGGAGAGCCGGCGGTGATCCGCCGGCTCCCAGTCTCGCCTCTTCAGCTGCTACCACCACCAGGACGACTTGCGCCAGCCCCAGCCGCCGCCCCAGCCGCCGCCCCAACCGCGACGACAACCGCACCTACGACGACGTCGACAGCCACCTCGGTGGTAGGTCGGGTATCCACTGGTGAGCATCTCGTCTCCCCCTTTCGGTTCTTCCAAAAGGGACACTAATGCCTATATCGCGATAAATCACGACCTGGACATCGATCAAAAAAGACTTGACTGGCGGCACTCGTAAGGAATAGCCCGTATTTGGTTACGGTAAAAGGCGCGTAACGTGCTATTCGTTTGTGTCAAAGCGCGCGATATCCCCGTACATAGTCAACGATGAATTCCTTGGGATATGGGCGCTCCCCCACCACAGGATCCCCCGGGAACTCATAGATGTTGAGCATGAGCTGCATCGGATAGTCCGGCGCCTGCGGCACGGTCCTGATGCGCCGGCCGTCCACGAAGAAGGACACCTGGCCGGGCTTCCACTCCGCCGCGTACACGTGGAAGTCGCGGGCGTCGATGGGCAGCGGCTCCGCGGTGAAGTCGTCGGTGATCGCCGGGTCGCCGAAGGGGTGGACGCCCATGCCGACGCGGGTGGTGTCCGGCCCGACGTCGCGGCCGAAGATCTCACAGACGCAGATCTCGGCCGAGCGCTCGGGCCGGTCCTCGTAGCCGATCATCCAGAGCGCGACCATGCTGCGCGGGTCGTCGGTCGCCTTGGCGCGCATCTCGATCAGGCCGTAGTGCGGGGTGTAGAGCCGGACGTTCCGCTGGGCCTCGCGGACGACCGCGCCGGAGTCACGCCCGTGCTGCCCGATGGTGCTGCCGACGGGTCCGGCGAAGACGCCGGTCTGCAAGGACGACACCCGGAGCCCGCCTTCGAGCTCCGGCGACCACGGCGGCTGATCCTCCTCGATCAGCAGGCGCAGCAGCCCGTCGCCGACCCGGTGGCGGGCGGCCGAGGATGCGGAGGTGGTCCACTGCGGCAGATAGTGAGCGACCCAGCGGGTCGCGTCGAGGCGGTCGCCCTCGAAGGTGTCCTCGAACTCCAGCTCGTAGCCGTCCTTGGTGACGTCGCCGGTCGTCACGAGGCCTTCATCTTCTTCACCACCCGGCCGTCACGGTCGGCCGCCAGATAGCCGGTGCGGTGGTACTCGTCGCCGACGTACACCATCAGCACTTCCTTCGTGCTACCGAACGTGAACCCGGAGTTCACGATGAGATAGCGCGTGGTGGGCTTGGAGATGCCCAGCTCCTTGTCCGCCCTGCGGATCAGGCCGGGCAGGACGTTCCAGTCGAACGTGCCGAGGTCCACCACCGACATGGTCGCGTTGATGGCGCCACCGGGCCCCTGGCGCGAGGCCACGCCCTCCCGATAGACGAAGTGGTCGTAGACGCCCTTCTTCCCCTTGACCGGGGCGTCGACGCTGGCATAGGTCGGGTAGACCACCATCCGGACGACCTTGGTGCCGCCGATCACCGGCTTGAGCGCCTTGATCATGGCTCGGGTCCCCGCGGGGGTCAGCAGGTTGACGGGCGCGTCGTCGGTGGGCTCACGGTCGTTCTCGGGGTCGTCGATATTCTCGGGGTCGTCGGCCGGCCCGGTCCTCTCCGAGTCCGACGGAGACTGCGAGCGGGACTCCGCGTCGGCGGACGACTCCAGGCCGGTCAGCCTGTCCTCGGGATCGCCGCCCGTCGGCTGCATCATCCCCCACACCAGCGCGCCGGCCGTCACGACGGCGGCGACCGCGGCGGCCGACACCCCGGCGATCAGGCCGCCCGCGCCCCGGCGTGGACGGCGTGACGGCATGGTGTGGGCGTGCGGGATCGGCTGCGGCGGGCCCCATCCTGGCGGAGGGGGCCCGGGTAACGGCGGGCCCCCCGCTGCCGCCGAGGCGAGCATGCGGTCCAGGCTGTCGGGGTCGGGGCGCGCGGGCGGGTGCCGCCTGAGCAGCGCCATCAGCACGGGCCCCAGGGGTCCGGCCCGCTCGGGCGGCGGCACGTCCTGGTTGAGCACGGCGGCCAGCGTCGCCATCGTGGTGGCCCGGCGCAGCGGATGACGGCCCTCCACGGCCACGTACAGGAGCATGCCGAGCGACCAGAGGTCGGAGGCCGGGTCGCCCTCGTAGCCGTTGATGCGCTCAGGCGCCATGTACTCGGGTGAGCCGATGAACGCGCCGGTCGCGGTCAGGTTGGTGAACTCGCGGATGGCGGCGATGCCGAAGTCGGTGAGCACCGACTGGCCGTCCTGGCGGAGCAGCACGTTGGCGGGCTTGACGTCGCGGTGCTGGATGCCGACGGCGTGAGCCGCCCGCAAGGCGGAAAGGACCTCGCGGCCGAGGCGGGCCACCTCTCCCGGCGCCATCGGGCCGTGGGCCAGCCGGTCCTGCAGCGACCCGCCGCTGACGAGCTCCATGACCAGCCACGGGTAGGCGTCGGGGCTTTCGTCGACGATGTGGTGGATGGTCACCACATGCGGATGGTTGAGGCGGGCCAGCGCCCGAGCCTCCCGCAGGACACGCTCCCGCAACTCGCGAACGGTGGCGGGGTCCTGCTCCGCCATCGCGGGGTCCGGGGGGCGGACCTCCTTCAGCGCGACTTCCCTGTGCAGTGCCGTGTCCCAGGCCCGCCACACCAGGCCCATGCCGCCGCCGCCGAGCCGCTCCACCAGCTCGAATCGGTCATCGATCACCCGTCTGTGCATTCCAGCAAGAGTACGCGTTCGGGCATGTTCAGGCGGATATCAATTGTCACTGGCGGTACACCAGTTCAGATCGGTAAAGACTGCCTGATCCAACCATTAAGTAGATGATCCACTTCGGCGGGTAATGATCACAGCGGATGATCCGAATCACCACCCGCAGGGGGCACCCATGTACAAACACGTCTTCACCACACTGACCGCGACGGTCGCCGGGCTGGCCCTGATGGCCGGCCCCGTTTCCGCCGACGACACCGCCGCCGCGCTGCCGTGCGTGGGCGGCACCCTCGTCTACCAGGCGCCACCGGCGACCGAGTCGGTGCTCGACGTCATCTCCGCCGAGGATCTGATGCAGGGCATGTTCGGCGCCGTGGACGAGAACGGCATCCTGGCCGAGGACTGGACCCCGGCCGTGTCGCTGCCGGAGGAGGACGACGTCGAGGCGTTCGCCCAGGGGCTGTTCGCCGACGTCGACGACACTCCCTTCCTGGCCGTGTACCGGCCGGATTCCGCGCCGGTCCCGGCCCTGTCCCGCGCCGTCGGCGTCGACAACCTGCTCCAGGGCGTCCTCGGCACCACCATGGCGGTCTGCGTGACCGGCACCGGCGTCGTCACGACCTCGCCGTACGGCACCACGCTCGTCGCGACGTCACCGTACGACGCCTCTGCCGTCACGACCTCGCAGTACGAGACCTCCGCGGTCACGACCTCGACCCGGTCTCAGTCGCTGTTCGCCACCCTCGGCGTCAACAGGCTCGTCGAAGGGATCGTCGGCCGCTTCACCCCGTGACGCCCCTGGTGCTTGAGGCGGAGCCGGCCAGGACGAGCGACCGGCTCCAGCTCGATCACGCGCGCGTCGCGCGGCACCTGGCGCAGGTCGTGGGTGATGAGGATCGTCGTCCGCCCCGCCATCAGCAGGCGCAGCGGCTCCATGATCCGCGCGGCCGAGACCTGGTCCAGGCCGGTCATCGGCTCGTCGAGCACGAGCACGGGGGCGTCGCGCAGGATCGCCCTGGCGATCGCGACGCGCTGCCGCTGACCTCCGGACAGAAGCCTGCCGCGCTGCCCCACCCGCGTGTCGTACCCGAACGGCAGCGTCTTGACGAAGTCGTGCACCCCGGCCAGCTCCGCCGCGCGGATCACCTCGTCCAGCGTGGCGGCCGGGCGTCCGTAGGCGATGTTGTCGCGCACCGACCCGGAGAACAGCAGCGTCTCCTGGTGCAGGATGGTGATGTTCGCGCGGAGCGAGTCGCGGGTCACGTCGCGGATGTCGGTCCCGTCCAGCAGGATGCGGCCGGCGCTCGGGTCGTAGAACCTCAGCAGCAGCTTGGCCAGGGTGGACTTGCCCGCCCCGCTCGGCCCGGTGCACACCAGCAGCTCTCCCGGCTCGGCGACGAACGACAGGTCCTGCAGCGCGAGCCGCCTGCGGCTGGGATAGCGGAAGCTGACGTGCTCGAACTCGACCCGGCCGCGAGCCCTGGTGGCGAGCGGCACGGCGGTGGCGCTGTCGGTGACGGCGGGCTGGGTGCCGAGGATCTCCATGACGCGGTCGGAGCCCGCCGCCGCCTCCGACACGGTGAGCGCGATCTCCCCCAGGCTCTGGACGGCCGGATAGAGCATCGCCAGGTAGGCGGCGAAGGCGAGCAGGCCGCCGAGGGTGAGCCGGCCGGCGGCTATCTCCCAGGCGCCGAAGCCGAGCACGACGATGAGGCAGATGGTCTCGAGCACCTGGACCGCGGGACCGTACAGGCCTGAGAGCCAGGCCTGGGTCAGGTTGGCGCGCAACCAGCCCTGCCCCGTGCGGTGCAGGCGCTGCGACTCGCTCTGCTGGCGGTTGTACGCCTGCACGAGCGACTGGTTGGCCAGGCCCTCCTCCAGGACGCTGTTCATGTCCCCGTTGCTGCGCCGCTCGCGCGCGGCCGCCGTCCTGAACCTGGACGCGAAGACCTTCGAGACCACCAGGAAGATGGGCACCAGCGCCATCGTGACCAGCGCGAGGTCCCAGCGGACGTAGAAGGCCGCGCCGGCGAAGAAGATCACGCTGGCGACCGTGGTGAACAGCTTCACCAGACCGGAGCCCATCATCTCCTCGATGGCCTCGATGTCGTCGGTGAGCCGGGCCATCAGGTCGCCCAGCCGCCGGTTCTCCGAGAAGTCCGGGGACAGCCGCTGGACGTGCGAGAACACCCGGTCACGCAGCCGCAGCAGGAAGCGCTCGGCGCCCACGGCCGTGGAGTACGTCCCGGCGAGCGATGCCATCCCGGCCACGATCGCCAGCGCCAGCCAGGAGAACGCCGGCCCCCAGAACGCCTCCAGGTCGCGAGTGGTGAGCACCTCGTCGGTGATGCGGCCGAACAGCCCGATCGCCGCGACCTCGCACAGGGCGGCCAGGATCGCGAAGAGCACACCGGCCACGAGCAGCCAGCGCAGGCCGTGGGTGTCGGGCCAGAACTCGCGGAACGTGCGGCGCAGGGAGACCGTCGGCGCGAGGGCCGGACGGTCTCCCCGGCCGGTGCTGGAGAACGAGAGCCGGCGGTGGGGCCGCCGGCTCTCAGCGTGTTCTCTTACCACCAGCAGCACCTGCGGCGGCGCCAGCCGCATCCACAGCGACGACGACGACAGCCGCACCCGCAGCCGGACCTGAAGCCAGTAGGAATGAGGTTCATTGCTTACCCCCTGTGTTGGAGCGTCGATTAGGACGCTAACCGCTATATACCCATAAACCACACCAAACACGTAAGCCAAAGAAGGCTTGACCCATATCGCCAGTTACGAAAGGGGGTTGCTGAATTCCCGTAATGGGCGGGTAAACAGCCAGGTGCTCGCGTTGACATCCGCTACCCGGACCTGACACGGGATACGGTACGGGGGTATAGTAGGCCGTATGGTCGGCTACACCGAGAACAAGCAGAACCACCAGCGGCGGCTGCGCCGCATCGAAGGCCAGGTGCGCGGCCTGGAGCGGATGGTCGAGGAGGACAAGTACTGCATCGACATCCTCACCCAGGTGTCCGCGACCACCAGCGCCCTGCAGTCTTTCGCGATCTCCCTGTTGGAGGAGCACCTGGCCCACTGCGTGGCCGAGGCCACCGTCAAGGGTGGCCCGGAGGCGGAGGCCAAGGTCAAGGAGGCGTCCGAGGCGATCGCCAGGCTCGTCCGCTCCTGACGATCCACGGCGGTGGCACGGGCGCACCGGCATCCTGCCGGAGGTCCCCGTGCCCTGGCCGCGTCAGTGCTTGAAAGCGTCCTTCACGTTCTTCGTCGCGTCCTTGGCCTTCTCGCCGGCCTGCTTGAGCTTGCTCTTGCCCTGGTCGGCGTGGCCCTCGGCCTCAAGCCGCTCGTCGTCGGTCGCCCGGCCCACACCCTCCTTGGCCTTGCCCTTCAGCTCTTCGGCCTTGTTCGAAACCTTGTCGTCGGCGCCCATGTTCGCCCCCATCGCTGTCTCGGATGAGCCCGTCCCCTATCCGAGTCCACCCGCGGAAAACCTCACCGGGCGGCGGCGCCGTAACCGGCGGCCTCCCTGAGCTGGTCACGTAGCCCGGCCAGGCGGGAGATCTCCGCGTTGAGCACCTCCAGCCGGCGCTCGATGATCACCGACGTCTGCGTGAACGCGCACTCCGGCGCCTCCCACGACGGCAGCGTGTCGCCGTCGAACAGAACCAGCGGATCTTCCAGACATCCGCGCACGTCTTCGACGGTCAACCCCATCGACAGCAGCCGGCGGATCAACCGAACCCTGGCCACGTCGCGGGGACCGTAGCGCCGCTGCCCGGTCGCGGTCCGCGAGGCCGACGGCAGCAGCCCCCGCTGCTCGTAGAACCGCAGTGCCCGAGGCGTCGTGCCCGCCGCTGCCGCCGCGTCACCGATCCGCATCCGCTCTCCCGTACGCATCCACGATGACGGTCCCGAGATGCCGCCCGTCGATCGTCTCCTGCAACGTCTGGATGGCCCGCTCTATGCCTGCCACGCGGACGTGCGGGAAGGTGATGGCCCCCGAGCGCAGCCAGCCGTCGAAGCGCTCGATCCACTCCGGCAGCGCGTCCGGATGGTCCTGGGCGACGAAGCCGAGCATCTGGATCCGCCTGATGATGAGCAGGCTCGCGTCGAAAGTGACCGGCGGCACCGTCGTGCCGATGTCCTCCGGGGACAGCTGCGCGGCCAGCGCTCCCACCAGGACGAGCCTGGCTTCGGGCCGGGCCGCCGCGACCGCCGCCTCCAGGTGGTCGCCGCCGACGGTGTCCAGCAGCACGTCGATGCCTTCCGGCGCGGCCTTGGCCAACTGGTCGGCGATCGGCTCCGCGCCACGGAGCAGCGCCGCGTCGTAGCCGAGCTCGGCGACCATCCTGGCCGCCTTCTCCGGTGACCCGGTGGTGCCGATCACCCGCCCCGCGCCCAGCAGGCGGGCGATCTGCCCGGCCATCACGCCGACCGCGGTCGCGCCACCGGTCACGAACACCGTGTCGCCGGACCGCATCCTGGCGGCCCGGGTGAGCGCGCCGTACGCCGTCCACCCCTGCGACAGGTGCGCGACCGGGTCGGACAGCGTGTCACCCAGCGGGGCGCAGGCTTCGGCGGGCACAGCGGCGTACTCACGCCAGCCCAGCCAGTGCGAGACCAGCTCACCCGTCCGCAGCGGACTTCCGGCGGGAGCCGAGACGACCTCCCCGACCGCCGGCCCCAGCAGCGTGTCGCCCGGCAGCAGCGTCGGATGTATCTCCGTGCCGCCGCCGATCATGGTGCGTAGCATGGCGGGGAAGACCTGGAAGTAGTGGTTCCTGACCAGGACCTCGCCGTCCTTCGGCACCGGCAGCGGCGTCTCGGTGACGACGAAGTGCTCCGGCTTCGGCAGCCCTACGGGCTTGCTGACGAGCCGGACTTCACGAGAGATGCGGGTCATGACGATCCTTCCGTACGGTTTCCGCGACGGTAACCCTTGACCCGCACGTCAAAGGCAAATCCCGGCCCTGGGTAGGGGGTGAGGATGGGACCGATCCGCATCCAGCGCGTCTACGACCACGAGACGCCGTCCGGCGCGGTGTTCCTCGTGGACCGCGTGTGGCCCCGAGGCATACGCAAGAGCGACCTGCGGCTCGACGGGTGGGCGCGCGACGCCGCCCCCTCGACGGAGCTCCGCCAGTGGTTCGGCCACCGCCCCGAGCGCTTCGCCGAGTTCGCCGAACGCTACCGGGCTGAGCTCGCCGAGCGTCCCGAAGCGGTCGAGCCCCTGCTGGAGGCCGCCGCGAAGGGCCCGGTGACGCTCCTCTACTCCGCCAGGGACACCGAGCACAACCAGGCCGTCGTGCTGCGCGACCACCTGCTGGATCTGATCTAGCAGCTGGTCAGGGCCGTGGGTCAGTCGGTGGCCAGGCGGGCGGGGAAGCCGCCCGTGGCGATGGGGCCCCAGCGTTCGATGTGCAGGCGGATCAGTGACTTGTCCTGGCGGCGCATGGCCTCGCGGTATTCGTCCCAGTCCGGGTGCTCGCCGGAGATGCACCGGAAGTACTCGACCAGCCCGTCCAGCGCCTCGGGCATGTCCAGAACCTCGGCACGCCCGTCGACCTGGACGTACGGACCGTCCCAGGTGTCCGACACGACGCAGATCGACACCCGCTGGTCGCGGCGCGCGTTGCGGGCCTTGGCGCGGTCGGGGTAGGTGGAGACCACGATCCGGCCGTCGCCGTCGACGCCGCAGGTGACGGGCGAGAGCTGGGGCCGGCCGTCGGCGCGGGTGGTGGACAGCAGGCCGTGGTGCCTCGGGCGCAGGAACTCGAGCAGTTCGGGCAGTTCGACGCGGTCAGCGGTCGCGATATTCGGGGCCATCTCAAAATGCCTTTCCGCCTGTGGTGATACGCCGATCCTGCCACGCCGGACGGGTGGAATCGGTGCCGTGTTGGGCGGATGCGTTGTGCGAGGTTACCTTGATCCGATAGTTCTGGCTCATGGCCATTGCGCGGTACGAGGGATGGTTGCTGGGCGGACGCTACCGTTTGGGGACCAAGCTGGGCTCCGGCGGCATGGGCACCGTCTGGCGCGCCCGTGACGAGCTGCTGGACCGTGAGGTGGCGGTCAAGGAGGTCACCGTCTCCGGCCCGCAGCGCGAGGAGCAGATCGCGCGCACCATGCGGGAGGCCCGCATCGCCGCCCGCCTGACGCATCCGAACATCGCGGCCGTGTACGACGTGGTGGTGGCGGACGAGCGGCCGTGGATCATCATGCAGTACGTCCCCTCCAGCAGCCTCGCCACCATGATCGCGAACCGGGGGACGCTGCCGGTCCCCACCGTCACCCGGATCGGGCTGGAGGTGCTGGCCGCGCTGCGCGCCGCGCACGCCGCGGGGGTCCTGCACCGCGACGTGAAGCCGGCCAACATCCTGCTCACCGGTGAGGGGAACGCGATCCTGACCGATTTCGGGCTCGCCACCACTCTGGACGAGGAGCACCCGGAGGCGAGCGTCGTCATGGGGACGGCCGCGTACATCGCCCCGGAGCGCGCCCGCGGCGCTCCCGCCACGTCGAGCTCGGACCTGTGGTCGCTCGGCGCGACGCTGTACGCGGCCGTCGAGGGCCGCACGCCGTTCGCCCAGAACAGCGAGCACGCCACCCTGAGCGCGGTGGTGACCTCCGCGCCCGCGCCGTTCGACAGGGCCGGGGAGCTGGCCCCGGTCATCAGCGGCATGCTGGAGAAGGACCCCGAGGACCGAACGGGTGCCGCGCGCGTTCAGGAGCAGCTGGAGTTCGTGGCGTCGCGGTACGAGCCGAAGCCGGACGTCGCCCCCATGCCGCAGGGCAGGACGCGTGACCTCCCTGCACGGCCCTCCCGATGGAGCGCGGCGTGCCGGCGGCTCGCGGCGCACCGGCGGGAGGCGGTCATCATGGCGGCTCTGGTCACCTGCGTGGTCACCAGCACCACCTGGCACGTCCAGTCACCGGTCCAGACGGCCGCGCATCCCACCGTCGCCAGCACACCGTCCCCCACCCCCACCGCCGCCGAGAAGACCGTGCACGAGGAGCGAACCGGCAGTGTCCGTGTCCAGCGCATGTCGCGGACGAAGGCCCCGGCGCACCGGCGCGAGCAGCCACGGGACGAGGCCACCGCCACCAGGTCGGACAGTTCCTGGGTCCCGCCGGGCCAGGGGAGAAAGAAGCAGGTCCCGCCCGGTCAGGCCAAGAAGTACAAGGGCTAGCCGATCAGGACGAAGCGCCCGGCACGACCCGGTACTTGAGGTGGGTCGTCGTGCAAGCCCACGTCGCCGCCGGCGCGGGCGTCGCCACCCTGCCCGGACTCGCGCTCCAGGCCCACCGCCGGCCCGACGTCCACGCCACCGAACGCACCGGTTTCACCCGCCGGCTCTCCACCGTCACCTCCGGCGATCCACCCGACCCGCCCGCCACCGTCGCGCTGGTCCAGGCCCTCCAGGACGCCGCCCGGCGGGACGTGCCCCCTACGTAGATTTGCCGATGCATTCCATGCCCCTGTTGCCTACTGTCTGCCGGGACCGAGCGCCGTCGGAGAAGGTGGGTCCATGCGCAGGCTGACCGTGTTGACCGGCTTCCTCTCCACCGTCCTGCTGGCGACGGCTCTTACCACGCCCGCCTCAGGCCAGGCGAAGGTGGGGACGAAGCCCCCACCCGGCGCGGCGGACGTCCGCTATCAGCGGGCCGTGTTCGCCGACGGCGCCTCCGACGGGACGGCCACCGACGACGGCCTGTCCTTCGCCGCCGCCACCGGCACCACCTCCTACACCGACGCGCTCGGCACCAAGAGCTGGGAGTACGCCCGGTGGACCGGCCCCGAGCGGGCGGTCGGCTTCCCCGCCACCGAGCTGATCGCCTCCTGGACCGCCGACCTCCCGGCCGGGAGCTGGATGCAGGTCGAGGCGCGCGCCCGCAACGACTCGGGACTGACCAAGTGGTACGTGCTCGGCCGCTGGGCCTACGGTGACGGCGACATCCAGCGCACCTCGGTGCCGAGCCAGCGCGACGCCGACGCGGACGTGGCCGTCGACACGCTCGTCGCGGCGAAGGGCAGGCGGATCAGCGCCTATCAGCTGCGGGTCACCCTCTACCGGACGCCCGGCTCCACCGTGACACCGCGCGTGCGCACCCTCGGCGCGATGGCCTCCCATGTCCCGCAGCGTAAGAAGGTCCCGGTCAGCCCGGCGGGCGGCGCCTGGGGGACCGAGCTGAACGTCCCGCGCCGCTCCCAGAACGTGCACCAGGGCCACTACCCGGAGTGGGACGGCGGCGGCCAGGCGTGGTGCAGCCCCACCTCGACCACCATGGTGCTCGGCTACTGGGACCGGTGGCCGAGCGCGGCGGACACCTCCTGGGTGAACCCGTCCGACCCCGATCCGGAAGTGGACCACGCCGCCCGCCACACCTACGACCACGCCTACGAGGGCGCCGGCAACTGGCCGTTCAACACCGCCTACGCCGGGCGGTACGGCGTGGACGGGTTCATCACCAGGCTGCGCACACTGACCGAGCTGGAGCGCCTGATCGGCGCCGGCATCCCGGTGATCACCTCGCAGTCGTTCAAGAAGGGCGAGCTGCCGGGCGCGGGCTACGGCACCGACGGTCACATCATGGTGGTCGTCGGGTTCACGGCGACCGGTGACGTGATCGCCAACGACCCCGCCTCGCCCAGCAACGCCGCCGTGCGGCACGTCTATCCGAGGGCCGCGTTCGAGAACGTCTGGCTGCGCGGCTCCAGCAGCGGCGGCGTCGCCTACGTCATCCACCCGCCGGGCCACGCCCTGCCCCCGACCACGCCGGGACTGCCCGCCAACTGGTGATTCGCCATACCCGGTCGTGACCAGAATTTAAGCCAGGTGCGCCATGCCGTTCCAGCGGCCGGGTGACCTCCGACGCGAGCATGGCTACGCAACGTTACGACTCGCGGCACCGGGCGACCGGCGTCGCCTCACACGGAGGTCAAACATGCTCAAGCGCACCCTTGTCATGCTCGCCACCCCCGGCCTGATCGCAGGCGGGCTCATCTTCTCGGCCGGGACCGCCTCGGCGGCCGCGGTGCCGCCGGTGGAGTGCAAGCTGTACACCAGCAACGCAACCTCGATCGCCAGCTGCCGCTACACCCGTGAGTACCAGCACTGGATCCGCTGCGAGAACGGTGACATCACCGCGGAGCTGACCGAGCAGTTCAACGGCAGGCGTAACCACCTGTCCTGCCCGTCCGGCTACGACCTGGTCAACCACGCCGTCGGCGTCTGACCGGTGCTTCAGTGTCGCCGCCACCTCAGTGAGGTGGCGGCGGCACGCGTTCCAGCAGCTTTTTCAGCAGCTTTTTCAGCAGGTCAGCGGGTGGGGTCGAACTCCCGCAGCGCCGCCGACAGCTTGCCGGTCGTGATCCGCTCGGCGAGCATCCGGCCGGTGGCCGGGCCGTGGGTGAACCCCCACATGCCGTGGCCGCCGGCGACGTAGATGCCGGGCACTGCCGTGGCGCCGACCAGCGGCCTGCCGTCGGGCGTGACGGGACGGGGGCCGACCCAGGTGTCGGTGCGCTCCTCCCAGGAGACGCCGGACAGCAGCGGCCGCGCGGACGCGATGATCGCCTCGACCCGCCGCTGGTAGAGCGGGGCGTCGGCGTCGCGGAACTCCATCGTGCCGGCCACCCGCAGCTTGCCCTGGTACGGCGTGCACGCCACCCGGACGGCCGGCAGGTAGATCGGACCGGCCACAGGCTCGTCCGTCGGCACGGTGAAGGAGTAGCCGCGCCCGGCGCGCACCGGGGTCCGGACGCCCCACGCCTTGCCGAGCTGGTTCAGCCAGGCGCCAGTGGCCAGGACGACGGCGTCGGCCCTGAGCGACTCCCCGGTGTCGGAGACGACCGTCTGCCCGCCCTTCTCGGAGCGTACGCCGCTCACCCGGAAACCTGCGCGGATCGTGGCGCCGCGAGCGGTGACGGCACTGGCCAGCGACTTGGTGAACGCGCCGGGGTCGACGTAGCGCTGCCCGTCCAGCCGGATGCCCGCCGTCGCCCGTGCCGAGAGCTGGGGCGCCTGCTCGCGCAGCTCGTCCCCCTCAAGGGCGGCGTACCGGATCTCCAGCCCGGAGTCGTTGATCCGCCGCAGCTCGTGCAGGAGCGACACGGCCTGCCGTACGCTCCCGAACGCCGCCATGATCGGGGCCTCGTTCGTGGGTGCCTCGACGCCGTTGGCGGCGAGCACGTCGAACGCCTCCAAGGCCTCCTCGTTGAAGGGCAGGTTCGCCTGTACGGCGCGGCCCCAGTCCTTCCAGTTGCAGTGCAGCGCGAACCGGGCCAGGAACGACCACAGGCCCACGTCGGGAGTGGCCGGGACGTGCAGCGGGGCGTCCCGGTCGAGCAGGGAGCGCAGGCCGTAGCGCAGGACACCGGGCTCGTTGAGCGGGATGGCGAGGCCGGGCGAGAGCCAGCCCGCGTTGCCCCAGGACGCGCCGGCGGCCACGCCGTCACGGTCCACCACGGTCACGTCCACCCCGCGCTCCTGCAGGAACCAGGCGGTGGACAGGCCCACCACACCGGCACCGATCACCACTGCCGTACGTGGTCCACCGTCGATAGCCATCGCCACTTCTCCGCTCTTTTCCGGGTATATGACGAGCATCACCCGTACGGGGCCGAAAGCAGCTGTAGGCGGCGGACAACCGGGAGATGAACCTTTGTCCCGCTACGACAAGCCTTGATCGACCGCGAGTGCGATGATCATCGCCAGCCGCTTCTCCGGGGCATCGAGCCGCAGGGTGGTGATCGCGGCCATCTTGCGCAGCCGGTAGCGAACCGTGTTCGGGTGCACGCCCAGGCGGGCGGCCGCGTCGCCCAGCTCGCCCTGCGCCTCCAGCCAGGCGCGCAACGTCTCGATGTAGCGGGTGCCGTGCTCGGCGTCATGCCTGGTCAGGTCGGCGACCGGGCCACGCGCCGGGGTGCGGCCCGCCGAGGCTGCCGCCCGCAACCGCTGCAGGAGGATCTCGTCCCACGACTCGTCGTACACGACCGGCTGGGCGCCGCCGCCCGGCCGGGCCGCGCGCAGGGCGAGGCTCTCGTCCGCCTCCTGCCTGCCCGCCGCGAGCTGCGCGGGCGCCGCGGGCCCGCCCACCCCGGCGAACACGGTCACCCGCCGAGGCAGCACGTTCACGATCGCGGCCAGCCAGTCGCGGGCCGGCGTGACGTCGTTGCCGCAGGGCAGCACCGTGTAGAGAGTGTTGCCGAACAGCGCGCTGCGCCCCGGCCGTGACCAGCCGAAGCCCGTGGTGGCGCGCTCGAAGGCGAGCAGAATCGCCGCGTGCCGTTCTTCACCGATGTGCGCCTGCAGCGCGATCACCCGGAACTGGCCTCCCGGCAGCCCGAGCCTGCTAACCAGCGCGGGGGCGTCGGCGGTGCCCTCCATGAGCTGGATGACCAGGTCGGACTCCACCTGCCGCTCCAGGTCGGCGCTGACCCGCGAGCGCAGCAGGTGCAGCGCCACCGCCCTGGCCCCGTCGCTGAGCACGGTCCTGGCCGTACCGGTCAGCGGGCGCTCGCACTCCACCCAGATCGACCCGAGCAGCTCCCGCCCGGCACGCACCGCCACCACCATCCGGCCGCGCAGCCCGTGCTCCGGTGCGGGCTCCACGAACAGCGGCTCCTCGGAGGTCGCCAGATGCGCGAAGACCCCCTTGCTCTCCAGCAGCCGGCGCATGCCGTCCGGCACCCGGCGGCCCAGGATCGTCTCCAGCCGCACCGGGTCGGCCGCCTGCTGCGAACCGGAGTAGGCGAGCACCCGCGACATCTGGTCCTCGATGGTCACCGGAGAGGCGAGCTCCCCGGCGAGCGTGTCGGCGAAGGAGAACAGGTCGGTCGGCCCCCGCCCCGCCTCGGTCTCACGCCCCTCCAGCACCAGGCCGTACACCACACCGAACAGCTGGCTCCAGGACACCTCGGGATCCACCAGCAGCACGGCGATCCCGCCGTCGCGAACGCTCTCCCCGATCGGCGCGCCCTCGCGCACCAGCACCACCACGGCCCGCGCCGCCCGCGCCAGCCGCACCGCCTCGTCCGCCGACTCCACCCCCACGGGCAGGAACACGTCCCCGCTGGCGGGCCGCGGATCGGCCGGATCGTGTACGACCACGCTGCGGAGCTCCACCTGCCGTGACACGGGGGCACTGAGCAGCCGGGCGCCATAGCCGCCGAGAACGTTCACCAACCGATCCAGCTTCAGCATCCACCGCGCCCCATCTGCCCCTGTCCTGGCGATACGTCGCAGCGTACAGGCAGGGTGACCACAGACCGAGAAGCGGAACTCGCAGGTGACCGGCTATCTCAGCGTCCCTTCGGAACAGCCGCACTCACGTCATAGTTCCCGCATGCTGCCGTGATCTCGGCCGTCGCTTGCGCCGCGGTGAAGAAGTCGTCGGCCAGCGGCGAGGTGCGCGATGCCGCCATCGCGAGGCTCACCTGGTCGGGCGCGAGTTCCGGGATGGGTACGTAGCTGATGTCCGGACGTGAGTAGAACACTGTCTCCGAACGCCCCACGAACGAGATGCCCCGGCCGGCCGCGACGTGCTCGAGCTTCTCCTCCACGCCGCGCACCCGGAGCCCGGAGTCGGGGTGCGGGCGCCTGGTGGGGTGGGTGCTCGGGTCGGCATGCCAGACCACCGGCTCACCGGCCAGGTCGGCCTCGGTGACCTCCTCCATGCCGGCCAGCCGGTGACCTGCGGGCAGCACCACCATCAGCGGCTCGGTGTACAGCGGGGTCACGCGCAGGCCTGTCTCGTCGATGGGCAGCCGCACAAAGCCGACGTCGATGCGGCCGTCGAGCAGCATCGGGGCCTGGTCGTCCCACTCGATCCGCTGCACGTCCACGACCACGTCCGGATGTCGGGCCTCGAACGCCCGGGCCGCCGGGATGACCGGGATGCCGGTCCGGAAGCCGACCGCCAGCCGCCGGCTGCCGCGGGCGGCCACGGTCACCCGGCGGCGGACCGCGTCCGCGGAGGCGAGCAGCGGACCGGCGTCGGCCAGCAGTTGTCGGCCGGCGTCGGTCAGCGCCACGACGTGGCGATCCCTGGTGAACAGCGAGGCGCCGAGATCCTGTTCCAGCGCGCGGATCTGCCTGCTGAGCACCGGCTGCGCGATATGCAGCTCTTCAGCGGCGCGGCCGAAGTGCAGCCTGTCGGCGACGGCGCGGAAGTAGCGCAGTTTGCGCAGGTCCAGATCCATGGAACCTCCCGGCCCGGTAATGCCTCAAGGGTATCACCACGGCTGAAAGAGGTCTTGGACACCCATTCAGGTCAATGGCAGCCTAAGAGGGACCTAATTGGGCTAAAGCGAATTCGACCTATGAATTCGACAGCGGGAATTGACAGCCGGGCCCAGAAACAGAATGACCACTTCGTGAATTGAGCCAGGCCCATCGCGTCATTCGACGGCTTCGACGACAACCGTTGACGACGACGGGGTGGGCATGGCGTCCTATTCCAGCTCCAGAAAGCAGGCACACCCATGAGCAGCGTGAGCATCGTCGGCCTGGGGAACATGGCCGGCGCTCTGGCCGGCCGGGCGCTCGCCGGCGGCAACGCCGTCGAGATCATCGGCCGCGACCCGGCCAAGGCCAAGGAAGTGGCCGCCGCGCTCGGCGGCGCCACTGTCGGGACGGCCGGCGCCGCCCCGGCCGGGGACATCGTTGTCCTCGCCGTGCCGTACGCCAGCGCGGCGGCGGTGGTCAGCGAGTACGGGGACGCATTGCACGGCAAGGTCATCATCGACCTCACCAACCCCGTCTCCCCCGATTCCCTGGGCCTTGTCACCCCCGACGGCAGTTCCGGCGCGCAGGAGATCGCCAAGGCCGCCCCCGCCGGCGCGCACGTCGTGAAGGCGTTCAACACCGTCTTCGGTCACATGCTGGCGCGGGGAAACCCGCTGGACGTGCTCATCGCCGGCGACGACGCCGAGGCCAAGGCGACGGTGTCGGCATTCATCAAGAGCCTCGGGATGCGGCCGATGGACACCGGCCCCCTGGGAATGGCGCGCTGGCTGGAGGGAACGGGCCTGGTGATGATCGGCCTGGGCCGCCATGGCGCGGGAAGCTTCAACTTCACCCTCGACGTCAACACATCTGCCTGAGCGCGCCCGCACCACCACTTCTCGCGCCACATCATTCACAAGGAGCAGTAGCGTGCGCGTCTTCGTCACTGGCGGGACCGGCCATACCGGTTCGTACATCATCCCGGAGCTCATCGCCGCCGGGCACGAGGTCACCGGCCTGGCCCGGTCGGACACGGCCGCGGCGGCGCTGTCCGCGCTCGGCGCGAAGGTGCGTCGCGGCGACCTCCAGGATCTCGACGGGCTCAAGGAGGCGGCCGCGGATTCCGACGGCGTCATCCACGTCGCACACAGGCAAGACCTGCTTCCGTCCGGCGGGCTCGACGCCGTGGCCGCCGCGGAGCTCCCGATCATGCTCGCGTACGGCGAGGCACTCGCGGGAACCGGAAAGCCGCTGGTCGCGGCGGGGAGCATCGGCTCGCCCGGGAACCTGGGCCGGCCGGCCACCGAGGAGGACCCGGCCCTTCCCGGCGGCGATGAGTACAAGGGCACCCTGCGGGCTCGTAACGTCGTGGAAACCGCCGTAGTCGGCCTCGCCGAGCGGGGCGTGCGGTCTTCGGTCGTGCGGATCGCCAACATCGCGCACAGCACGACCGATCGTGCCGGCTTCCTCGTGCAGCTGATCGCGCTCGCGAAGGAGAAGGGCTTCGCCGGCTACCCCGGAGACGGCGCGAACCTGTGGAACGCCGCGCACGTCCGCGATGTCGCCTCCTTGTTCCGCTTGGCGCTGGAGAAGGGGCCGGCCGGCAAATATTGGCACGCGGTCGGGGACGGGGCCATCCCGCTCCGCGAGATCGCCGAGGCCATCGGCAGCCGTCTGGGCCTGCCCGTCGTGAGCGTTCCCGCGGACGTACTGATGGTGCCGGGATATTTTGGGTTTCTCGCTAACATAGTCACGCAGAGCTACCCGGCGTCCAACCTCATCACCCGCCGGACCCTCGGCTGGGAGCCCGCTCAGCCCGGCCTGCTCGCCGATTTGGACAACGGCCACTACTTCTCCGCCGGCTGACGGCAGGGACCCGCATCGGAACGAGTCCGGTAAATGACAAGGGTTCGGCTTTTATGGAGGGACGCCGAAAATATGACGACTGTGGGATTCATCGGAAGCGGATACATCGGCAGCACCATCGCGCGGCTCGCCATCGAGGCCGGGGAGGCCGCGGCGGCCGGTGACATCGTCGTGGTCACGGTGCCGGTCAAGGCGTTCCCCCACTTGCCCGCCGTGCCACGCCCGCGAAGGCGGCGGTGACCGCATTCATCGAATCCATCGGGTTCAGCGTCGTGGACGCGGGACCGCTGGCCGATGGCTGGCGGCAGGCGACGGGCACGCCGGTGTGGGGGACCCCATACGGGCCGTCCTCGAACGAGAAGGGCCGGCCGGTCGACGAGGACGCCATCCGCACGGCGCTGGCCACCGCAACGCGGTAACCGCAGGTTGGCGCGGGCCGCGGTATGGACGCCGTCGCGGTGTTCACCCCGACCGAGAAACCACGATCCCCGCGACTCCCTGAATCTCAGGGTGTCGCGGGGATCGCTTGGACCCACGGCAGGGATGCCGGGGCCGACGGGCGTCAGCCGCAGTTGGCGAACTTGCCGCGCCTGGCGTGGGCCAGGGCGTAGTCGACGCGGGTGTCGGTGGTGTAGCCCTCGAAGTCGACACACTGGCCCTTGCCGTAGCCGATGGCGGCGGCGTAGTGCTTGTACTTCTTGGCGGTCAGCTTGCCCGGGTCCCTGTAGGCGCCACCGCCCTTGATGTGCAGGATCGCCTGGGTGTAGGTGGGTGTGCCGGCGAAGGCGGTCTTGATGGCGGCGACGCAGTTCTTCTGCAGCGACCTGTTCCACATCAGATAGACGTGACCGAAGACGGAGTTGCCGCTCTTCATCGTCCGCTTGTTGTCGCGCACGTGGGTCCAGCCGCCGCGCCCGGACTCCTTGGCACAGGCCGCCTCAGGAGAGTAGGCGGCCGCGAGGGCGGGGGCGGGATGCACGAGGACCGTGCCGGCACTCAGCATCGCGGCGAGGGCGAGAGCCTTGGCAGGCTTGCGCACGTGTTCGTCCTTTCGGAGGGCGGTCAAGAGGACCGTCATGACCGGCAGCATGACCGCCAGTCGGCATGATCGGGCCCGGGTCATGTTCTCACACCAGAGATCCCTTTGCTGGCATTTAAGCGCTCCGAATCCGATATTTCCGGATGAGGGAGGTGGTCGCCTTCAGCCGCTTTCCTGGGTTTCCGCCCGGGTCCTGCCGGGCTCTGTTCCGGGGATTTCCCTGGCCTCTTCATCCTTCGGTTCGTCGACGGGACGTTCCTCGGTGGGCGGTGTCGGGGAGGGCTGGATCGCGTGGCGGGTGCCGAAGGTGTCGAGGACCGAGAGCAGCATCGCCACCACGGGGATGGCCAGCAACGCGCCGACCGCGCCGAAGAGCAGCGCGCCCATGATGGCCGCGGCGAAGGAGACCCCCGGGTGGATGTTGACGGAGCGGGCGCTGATGCGCGGCTCCAGGGTCAGGTTCTCCACTTGCTGGTAGACGACCGCCCAGACCAGCGCCGCCACCCCGATCCAGGGCGTGGGCGAGGCCAGGCCGACCACCACCGGCAGCGCGATCGCGATGTAGGTGCCGATCGTCGGCACGAACTGGGCGACCACGCCGGTCCACACGCCCAGCGCCAGCCAGGACGGCATGCCGAGCAGCAGGAACACCAGCGCCGACGTGCCGCCGTTGATGGCCGCCAGGACGAGCCGGGCCGCGACGTAGCCGCCGGTCTTCACCGTGGACAGCTCCCAGATGCTGACGAAGACCTGCTGGAAGCGGCCCGTCAGGAGCCCCGCGATCCAACGGCGGGCACGGGGGCCGTCGGCCGAGAGGTAGAAGGTCAGCAGGACGAGGGCGAAGGCGTTGAACACGACTCCGGCGACGGTCCCGACCAGGCCGAGCAGCCCTCCCAGAACGTCCTGCGCATAGCCGGCGGCGTCCTGCGGGGTCAGCTTGATCGATTCCAGAATGTCGGAAATTTCGTACTTTGTGCCGAACTGGTTGTTGACCCACTGCGTGACGGCGCTCAGCACCTCGGGCAGCGACGCCACCAGCAGGGCCACCTGCTGCAGGAAGAGCTGCCCGAACAGGACGAGGAAGATCGCGGCCGCGATGCCCATGGCGACCATCACCAGCGCCGTGGCCATGCCCCGCCGCATGTGCCTGGCCAGACGCGCCACCGGCGGCTCCATCGCCAGCGACAGGAACCAGGCCATCACCACCACGAAGAGGAACGATCCCGCGTCGGTCAGCACGAAGTGCAGGAAGAACACCAGCGCGACCATGGCCGCGACCGCGAACCCCACCCGCCACACGTTCGAGGGCGACAACACCACCTGAACGGTCGACGACGTCCCGGGGGGTTGCTCCTCGCTCGACGCCGCCATGGACTCTCCTTCTTCCGGAAGCACGCATGCCGCACTGGCAGGATGCCCCCGGAACCCCCGATGTCACCTGGGTTCCGTGAAACAGTTGAGCCGTGCCGGCCCCCCGCTGGTGATCGGTTACTCGAAGTCGTCCGGGTTGAGCTCCTTCAGCCGCTTGAACTCGTAATCCAGGGCGGTGTCGACCGTCTCGGGCCCGGCCTGGCGCTCCTCTTCCACCGGCGTCTTGGCGGCGGCCTCGGTCTCCTGCTCTCGTCGGGTGCTCATCATGTCCCCCATGGTTACCGCAGAGACAGAACCCCTAACCGGAGGTCCTGCGGTCAAACCGCAGGCTGGAACACGGCCCGTACGCACCCGTCCTGCTTGTGTTTGAACAGCTCGTAGCCCTTGGGCCCGTCCTCCAGGCTCATCGGGTGGGTCAGCAGGGCCGAGGCGTCGAGCCGGCCGCGCGCCATCCGTTCCAGGAGCATCGGGATGTACCGGTGACCGTGCTGCTGGGCGCCGCGCATCGTCAGGCCCTTGTTCATGAGCGCGCCCATCGGGAACTTGTCGACCAGCCCGAGATAGACGCCCAGGACCGAGACGATGCCGCCCTTACGGCAGGCCTGGACGGCCTGGCGCAGCGGCAGGCCGCGGTCGGTCTGCAGGCGCAACGCCTGCTTGGCCCGGTCGTAGGCGTACTGGGCGCCGGTGCCGTGGCTCTCCATGCCGACGGCCTCGATGCACTTGTCGGGCCCGCGCCCGCCGGTCAGCTCCTTGAGCGCGTCCAGCACGTCGGTCCGCTCGTAGTCGAGCGTGGTCGCGCCGAGGCGCTCGGCCATGGCGAGCCGTTCGGGGAAGCGGTCGATGGCGATGACCTGCTCGGCGCCCATCTGGACGGCGGCCACGGCCGCCATCTGACCGACGCCGCCGCAGCCCCACACCGCCACCACGTCGCCGGGCCGTACCTCTGCCAGGTCCGCGCCCATCCAGCCGGTGGGCACCGCGTCGGAGGCGAACACCGCGGAGGCGTCGGGCACGTCGTCGGGGACGGGGAAGGCGTTGACGTCGGCGAAGGGCACGCGGACGTACTCGGCGTGGCTGCCGGCGAAGCCGCCCATGGCGTGCGAGTAGCCGAAGATGCCCGCGGTGGCGTGGCCGTTCATCTTCTCCAGGAAGCCGGGGTCGGGGTTGCTGTTGTCGCACAGGGAGAAGAGCTGGTTGGCGCAGTAGTAGCAGCGGCCGCAGCCGATGACGGAGCAGACCGTCACCCGCTCGCCGACCCGCCGCTCCCGCACGTCCGGCCCGATCTCGACGATCTCGCCGACGAACTCGTGGCCGATCACGTCACCGGCCATCATCGTCGGCACGTACCCGTCGAGCAGGTGCAGGTCGGAGCCGCACACCGAGCTGGCGGTGACCTTGACCAGCGCGTCCTGGTGGTTCAGCAGCTCGGGGTCGGGCACGTCCTGCACGCTCACCTCGTTGACGCCCGACCAGCACAGCGCCCTCATCGCATCCCCCTTCTCGTCAGCTGCCTCATCACCGGGATGCCGAGCCGGCCGAGCGGCGTGCGGTGGCCTTCCGGCTGGCCTTCCACCCGCAGCACCTCGCCGGTCTCCAGCAGTTGCTTGAGTGCCCGTACCCGCTCTCTGATCTCGCCGTCGTCGGTGCGTACCGCGATCTGACTACCTCGCCCGGCGGGGGCGGGGGTGATGCGGATCTCGTGGTGTTCGGCGAGCCAGGCGAGCAGGTCGGGGCGTTCCGGGCCGGTCAGCGCGCCGGGGTCGGCGGCGACGGTGACGGCGTACCACCCGGACGGCCGCGGGCGGCGCGCGCGCTTGCCCAGCGCGCGGGTGGCGATCGCCGCGCCCGCGCCGAGCGCGACACCGGCGGCCGCGGTGCCGATCAGGCCCCTGGCTCTGGTACGTGCACCGCGCGGTGCGGCGGCGTTCGCGTGCTGGCTGTTGTTGTCGCCCATGTCCCGCGGCTGCCCGAGCCCGGCACCGGCAAACCGCGGGGGTTGCCGACGGCCGGTGGAGGCGGACAAGCTGTGCGCATGCGAGTAGTGGTGATCGGCGCCAGCGGTCATATCGGCACCTATCTGGTTCCCCGGCTGGTGGAGGCGGGGCATGACGTGGTCGCGGTGAGTCGCGGCAAGCGGGAGCCCTACAGGCCGCACGGGGCCTGGCGGCAGGTCACCACCGTGCTCGCGGATCGGGAGGCGGAGGAGGCCGGCGGCACGTTCGGCAGGCGGATCGCCGCGCTGGAGGCCGACGTGGTCATCGACCTGATCTGCTTCGAGGAGTCCAGCGCACGCGAGCTCGTCACCGCCCTGACCGGCCGGGTCCGCCACTTCCTGCACTGCGGCACGGTGTGGGTGCACGGCCCGAGCGGGCAGGTCCCGACGACGGAGGACCGGCCGAGGCGGCCGTTCGGCGACTACGGCGTGAAGAAGGCGGCCATCGAGGCCTACCTGCTGGAGCGGGCGCATCGCGACGGCTTTCCCGCCACGATCATTCATCCGGGTCACATCACCGGCCCCGGCTGGGTGCCGGTGACCCCGGCGGGCAACGTCAACCCGGCCGCGTTCCAGACCCTGGCCGACGGCGAGGAGCTGGTCCTGCCGAACCTCGGCATGGAGACCGTCCAGCACGTGCACGCCGACGACGTGGCACGGATCTTCATGGACGCGCTCGCCGGCCGGTCCACGGCCGTGGGCGAGAGCTTCCACTCGGTCGCCACCACGGCCCTGACGCTGCGCGGGTACGCCGAGGCGGTGGCGGGCTGGTTCGGGCGGGAGGCGCGGCTGGCGTTCCTGCCGTGGGAGCAGTGGCGGACCACCGTGCCGGCGGACGAGGCCGAGGTCACCTACGACCACATCGCGCACAGCCCGCACTGCGGCATGGCCAAGGCCGAGCGGCTGCTGGGCCACCGGCCGCGCCACACCTCGCTGGAGGCCATCGCCGAGGCCGTGGACCGGCTCATCGCGGACGGCGTCATCATCCGGCGGTGACCTGCGGAGATCAGTTATCCGAATTGGCTGGATTTATCGGACGGTAAGCACCCGTGTCGGCTGCCGTAGTTGCTAACGTTTCACGTGCTGCTATCAGGAGGTGACGGATGAGTGAGGCGTCTCAGCGACCGCCCTCGCGCGTGTCGGCCAACACTCCGAGCGTCGCCCGCATGAACGACTACTTCCTGGGCGGCAAGGACAACTTCGCCGCCGACCGGGAGGTGGCGGAGCAGGTCCTCGCTCTCGCGCCCGAGGCCAAGGCCATGGGCGAATACGTCCAGGCCTTCCGCGAGCGGGCGGTGCGGCACCTCGCCGAGCAGGGCATCAGGCAGTTCGTGAACATCGGCGTGGGGCTGCCGACCGAGCGCAACGTGCACGAGATCGCACAGGCGGTCGGGCCGAAGTCGCAGGTCGTCTACGTCGCCGACGACCCGGTGGCGCTCAACCACTCCCGCGCCCTGCTGGCCACCGACGAGCGGACCTGGGTGGTCGAGGGTGACATCCTCCACCCGGACGAGCTGGTCGCCGACCTGGTGAAGCGGCGGCTGATCGACTTCGAGCGCCCCGTGGCCGTGCTGGTCTTCGGCGGCACCCTGCAGTACATCCCCGACGACAACGGGCCGCAGGAGAAGGTGGCGCGGCTGCGCGAGTTGCTCGCACCGGGCAGCTATCTCGGCCTCACCCACGCCGTCTTCGACTCCCGGCCGGACATCCGCGACGCGATCACCGACATCTTCCGCAAGGCGCTCGGCCGCCCCTCCGGCGCCCCGCGCACCCGCGACCAGGCGCTGCGCTTCTTCGACGGCCTGGAGCTCGTGGAGCCGGGCTTCGTCTACGTCCGTCAGTGGCGCAACGACGAGCACGTCTCCGACGCCGAGGCCCAGCGCGCCTGGGTCATGGCCGGCGTCGCCCGCAAACCCGAGGCATAGATCCGCCTTCCTGCTGTGATCTGCGCCCCGAGGACCTCGACTATCCGCTGCCGACGATCGTCTTCGGCTTCTTCGGCATCGAGCCCCTCCTGCCCCCGCATCTTGACCTTGATCTGGAGGCCAAGGCCGACCATCTGGCCGACACCCTGCGGCGGGTCTTCGGCCCCGCCGCCACGCCGTCCGCGACCTCGTACACCGCTGCCGCGAGCCGGGCCATCAGCGTCTTCGACCAGCTCGGCCGCGACTTCCGGGACGCCGCCTACGCCGCACCCGAAAGGTGATCATGCTGCATCACATCGGCCATCTCGTGCACGACATGAGCGAGGCGATCGAGCGCTACCGCCGCCTCGGCTTCCTGCTCCCGGCTCCCGCCTATCCCGTCATGCCGCCCTCCCCCGGGGCCGCTCCGGAGCCGTTCGGCCTGGCCAACACGCACGCGTACTTCCCGCGCGACTTCATCGAGCTGGTCACCGTCGCGGGCGGGAGCCGGATGCCCGACGACGCCCGGCCGATCCCGCTGAACGTGCCCGATGACAGGCTGCCCACGATCGTCGAGGCCGTCCGCGCCACCGCCGCCACGCTCACCGCGAGCCTCCGGCGCTTCCAGGGCGTGCACATTCTCATGTTCGACGCACCCGACCTCGACGCCGCCGTCGTGCGCCTCGACGCCGGCGGGGTGCGGCATGGCGGGGTCCACGCGGTGCGGCGCCCCATCGAGACGGCCGACGGGACCCGCATGGAGCCCGTCCGCTACCTGGAGTTCGGCACTGAGGGCCGCGTCCCCGAGGGCAGAGTCGGCCTCGCGGAGAACCCGCAGCCCGAGGCGCTGGACGGGCAGCGGCACACCGATCACCCCAACGGCGCGGTCGGGCTGGCCGGGTGCCTGCTGTGCGTGGCCGACGCGGACCTGGCCGAGACCGAGAAACGCTACGCCGCCTATCTCGGGCGGTCCGCGCGGCAGGACGGTCCCGCCCGCACGTTCGACGGGGCCGGGATCACGTTGGCGCCCGCCTCGGCGCTCGCCGACCTCCTGCCGGGCGAGCGTCCCCCGGGCATCCCCGGATTCGCCGCCTACACGGTGACCGTCCGCGACCTGCCCGCCGCCGAGCGGATGCTGCGCGGCAACGGCGTCCCGCTCGGCCGGAGCGCCTCCGGCGACCCCTTCGTGCCGTCGGCCGAGGCCCTCGGCGTCGCGATCATTCTCTGCCAGGCCGATTAACCCGATTAACCAGCAAATTTGACCATTTCTGGTAAGGATGATCCTCCACGGGAGGGACGGGGGAATCGCCCCTCCACTTCGCGAAGGGGACAGCCATGCCGACGAAGTTACGACTCATCGCGGGCGCCGCCACCCTGGCGGTGGCGGCCACAGGGGTGGGGATTCTCCTGCCCATGGCACCGGCCTCGGCCACCCGGGTGGACGCCACCTGCGCCAACACCCTCGATGACGCCAGGACCCTGCAGACCGCGATCGACTCCTCCCAGGAGGGGGACGAGATCGTCATCAAGGGGACCTGCCTCATCAACCAGACGATCAGCCTGCTCGACCGCCGTACCTACCGGGGCGACGCCAAGGCCGGCACCGTGCTCAAGCAGGCCGACGGCGCCAACCTGCCCGCCGTGCTCGCCTCGGCGGGATGGCTGGAGAACACCGAGTTCAGCGGCGACACCGTACGCATCGAGCGGCTGACCATCGACGGCAACCGCGACCACAACACCGGCACCGCCGGCCTGCTGCTGCGGTCCTGGAACACCAGGGTCCACGACATCGACGTCTACGGCGCTCCGGGCGACGGCATCCGCATCAGCAACCCGTCCCGGAACGGCACCCCGCTGCGGAACACGATGGTCAACAGCATCATCAGCGACGTCTACATCGCCGGCGCCGTCAAGGCCGGGATCCGGGTGATCGACCCGGGCAACTCCGTCACCGACTGGACCCTGCAGCGCTCGTGGATCGGCTTCAGCGGCACCCACGCCATCCAGACGGACAACGCGGCCGGCTGGACGATGAGCGACCTGCACCTGTACGCGACGCCGAAGCACGCCATCGACGCCCACCGCTGCTTCGGCACCTCCATCCACAACAACTACATCGAGGACTTCGGCGCCGAGGGCACGGCGGGTCAGACGTACTACGGCATCCGCTGCGACCTGCAGGGCGAGGCGGCCACCACGATCACGGCCAACCGGATCCACAAGTTCCTGCCGCCGCCGAACCAGCTCGCCGCGATCACCAAGGCGCGTAAGGAGGGGGCGGCGCCGCCCGAGCGCAAGCCCCGCCTCGGCGGCGACGACGGGCCGCTGCCCGCCGACGTCGACTTCGTCTACCTGGCCCTGGACGCCGTCAACTACGGGATCGGGCACGCGGCGGTGTCCGGCAACACCATCCTGGGCCACGGCACCAAGCGCGAGATCGGCATGCTGTTCGACAAGGGCGCCGACAGCGAAGGCGAGTCGATGTCCGTCGCCTCCAGCGGCAACCTGGTCGACCAGGTCGGCGACCGGCGCAAGACCGGCCGGGGCGTGAAGCTGAACCGGGGTTACTGACCTGCCCCGGTGTCCACCTCGGCGGCTCGGGCCTGGCGCGAGCCCAGGTACGCGCCACGCCGCAGCCGCCGCAGCCACTCGGGCTGACGCAGCGACGGGTGGTCGTTCAGCACCGGATCGAAGGCCACGTCCGTCCCCGGCAGCGGCGCGCGGACCCGCAGCGTCGCCACCCGCACCGCAGGCCTGTCCTTGTGTACGGCGTGCAGGTGGAACAGCAGCGGCCCCCGGTCGAGCGCGACCGCCAGCAGCCGGGGGTTCGCGGGCACCGACATGCCCTCGGGCCAGGCCACGAACCAGACGGAGCCCGTACCGCTGGAATAGGGAACGAGCGTGGAGTACGGCCCGGCGGTGAAGCCGGTCCTGGGCCGGAGCAGCCATGGCACCCGGCCGCAGGTGGACAGCAGCAGGTCGAGCGGGCCCGGCAGGCGGACGGCCAGCCCGAGCACGTCCGGGAGGCGGCCCGGCAGCGAGCCGCCCTTGGACAGCCGGGCGAGCACCTCGTGCTCGCCCGGCGTGTCCAGCACCGGCACGCCGAGTGCCGCGCCTCCCGAGACCCGGAGCGTGGCCGCCACCATCAGGCCGCGAGGATGCAGCGCGCGGCCGTGCCGCAGGCGCGCCACGAGCCGGGCCGGCCCCTCGGCGGCGCGCTCCGTCCGGGCGGGCACGACGCGGCCGGGTCGCGGCCGCGCCGTCACGCGGTCAGTGGCGGTCAAGTCGCAGGCTGCCGACGGGGTGCGGGCCCTCTGTCTCCAGGCGGTACTCCTCGCCGGACTTGTCGCGGTTCTCCTGCATGACCCGCTCCGACGGGGGCTTCTCGCCGCCCATGATGTCGTTCTGCAACTTCTCGAAGCGCTCGTGGGCGTCCTGTACGTAGCCGGTGCCCAGCGTGGTGACGTCGATCTGGGTGCTGAGCAGCTCGCGGATGTAGCCCTTGTTCGGCTCGAACGTGACCGGCGCGGGCAGCTCGGGCGCCACCACCTGCTGCGGGTCGCGGCCGTCGTGCTTCTTGAACAGCTCCGCCGCCAGCCGCAGGTGCTCCAGCTCCATGTTGAGGTGCAGCTCCCAGATGGCCTTCACCTTGGGGTCGGACTCGGTCTCCATGAAGGAGTGGTAGAGGTAGCACTCGTTGTACTCGTGGTTGAGCAGCATCTCCCACCAGCTCTCGCCCGGGTCGACGAGCGACTCGTAGTGAGTGACGTGCTCCTCCTCGATCAGCCCGATCTCCTGGTAGAGCTGGCGGGCGATCGGCTCCATGTAGGTCGGGCCGACGTTCATGTAGAAGTTCATGGTCTGCTGCTCGGCCGACATGATGGTCAGCGCGTGCAGCTTGGAGATCGGCGCCGCGGCGCTCTTGTCGTACGGCTCGCGTACGTTGTCGACCGGATTGCGGTGGTGCAGGTAGGTCGGACGGCCGGGCATGATCTCGGTCAGGTTGTCGACGATCTTCTCCGCCTTGCGGTGCTCGATCATCTCGTACAGGTTGGCGTACCTGTAGAGGTGGTCGAAGTCCTCCAGCACACCGAACTGGTAGGCCTGCATGAGATACGGGTCGGGCTCCATCCGGGCGACCCACGCCGTCAGGTCCACTGCGACCTGCTCGTAGGCGATGGTCGTCTCCAGCACCGAGGCCACGCCCGGCAGCAGCCAGTTGACCGCCTTCTGCTGCTGCGCCTCGATGTAGCGGACCCGGGCCAGCTGCTGCTTGACCTCCATGTCGGGGCAGTGCCGCGCCATGTGGTGGCTGAACATGACGGCCTCGACCTCGATGCCGTTCATCGTGATGACGCGGCAGCGGGTGTACGGGTCGGCGTGGTCCGGATCGATCGGCATGACGTTCAGCTCGTGCCAGTTGCGTAGCTGCTTGTCCAGCGGGATGCCCCGCTCCTGCAGTGGATTGAAGGTCATGTCCATGCTCTCCTTGAGCTGCTCGTCTGGGGTTCAGCCGCCCTTCTCCCGCCCGCAGCACCCCCTCCGGAGCAACGGACGACCTCGGCGGCGACATCCGCAAGCGGGCCTACCCGAGGACATGGGGGACAATCTCCGCGCCTCGCCGCCGCACCTCCCGAACTTGGTAAGGCCGTGCGTGACCTGCCGCCCCAGGGGTAGACACCCGCCGTATTCGAGAGGGGATCGACATGACCGACCAGAAGACGGTGCTGGCAGAGACCGACGTCATCGAGCTGCTCCAGGCGCAGCACGGGATGATCAGGGACCTGTTCGACGAGGTCGAGCAGGCGCCCGCGAACCGGCGCGGCGAGGCGTTCACCCGCCTGGTGCGGCTGCTGGCCGTGCACGAGACCGCGGAGGAGGAGATCGTCCACCCGTACGCCCGCGCCAAGCTCGACGGTGGCGAAGGGATCGTCAACGACCGCCTCACCGAGGAGGACCAGGCCAAGCGGCTCCTGCAGCGGATGGACGAGGCCGGCCCGGACGCCCCGGACTTCATGCAGAACCTGCTCGTGCTCCGCGGCGCCGTCGAGGCGCACGCCCGCGCCGAGGAGCGCTACGAGTTCGCCCAGCTCCGCGCCCACACCAGCGACGCCGAGCGCCGGGCCCTGGCCGCCGGGGTCAAGGCCGCCGAGGCCATGGCCCCCACCCACCCGCACCCGGGCACCACGTCGGCGACCAAGAACCTGCTCGTGGGCACGCCGATGGCGATGATGGACCGGGCCCGCGACGTGATCCGTAAAGCGATGGGCAAGCACGACTGACGCAAGGGTCACGGAGAGGTGTTCCTCCTGGTCGGCATCCTGGGCTTCGTCCCCGGTGCCACCACGAACGTCGACGACCTGCAGGTCGCCGGTCACCACTCGGACGCGCTCCTGCTCGGCGTCTTCCAGGTCTCGATCCTGCACAACATCGTGCACCTCCTGTTCGGGGTCGCCGGCATCCTTCTCACCAGGGGACGCGCGACCACCCGCTGACCCTTTCGAGCGCGGCTGCACACGGCGGCCGCGCTCACGGCTGTTCCTGCCGTACGACTCCGTACGGCTCATTCGCCAAGCGGACACAGGCCCGGCAGGCTCGCGTGGCCGTCGGCACGAACGGCAGGGACCAGCCTGTGCGGGCAGCGGAGACACCCGCTCCCCGCACAGGCTGATCCCCCCGTCTGCAGCCACGGCATGCTGCACCGCCTCCCGTTCCAAGCTGGACAACCCCAGCCGATAGCCACTGGCGTTCTCGTCCGGCCCGGCCTGCGAGGTTCTCATAGCGCCTTCTCCGCCTCTTCCTGGTCCTTCAACTGCTGCGCGAGTTGCGCGACTCGTCGGCGTCGAGTGTTTGACAGAGGCCGTGATATATCTCCAGCGAGGTGAGGCGCCGCCCATTCCTGGTCGCCCACATACGCCCCGCCGAGCTACGCCAGATGCACCATCCAGGAAAGGCCGCTTGGAGGTCTTCGAGAATCGCCGGTGTTGACATGTGATCAGCGTGCTTACTTTTACGTGACAACCCCACTGCGTTATCGAGACGTCCAGGACGTTACAGCGTTACGCTGCGAAACGTCCCTGACGTCCTCAGCTCCGAGGTGTACCGTGACCAACGTCGCTCTACGCCGCGCCATGCTTGACGCGCACGTCACCAGCCGAGACCTGGCGGATCGGTGTGGAGTGGACATCAAAACGGTAGAACGCTGGTTGCAGGACGAGGCTCGCGTTCCGCACCTGCGGCATCGGTGGTCCGCCGCAGAGGCACTAGGAGTTGAGACAGCCGTGTTATGGCCAGACGCTATTCGCAATACGGTGAAAACAGGCCCAGACCGAGAAGTTCTGACGGTTTATCCGTATCGTTCCGCTTGCCCTAAATCCATTTGGCGTAATCTCATCAGCGCGGCGGGCAGCGAGATCGTATTCGCCGGTTACACGAATTACTTCCTGTGGCTGGAGCACCCCAACCTGGCCAAGGTCCTCAAGCGGAAGGCCCAGCAAGGTTGCAAGATCCGGTTCCTCCTGGGCGACCCGGACAGTGACGTCACCCGCCGTCGCGAGACCGTGGAGAACGTCCCCTTGACGGTTTCCACGCGCATCAGGATCACCCTGTCGGAGATCGAGCACCTACGCGACGTCCCGGGAGTGGAGGCACGGTACGGCGACGAGCACATCGCCATGAGCGTCTTCCGGTTCGACTCGGAGATGCTGGTGACCCCGCACCTGGCCAAGCTCGTCGGACATGACTCGCCGATGCTCCACCTACGCCGGCACCAGGCTGACGGCCTGTTCGACCGGTTCGCGTACCACGCCGCCGAGCTGTGGAGCAGCGGCCGGGACGTGTGGGCGGACGAGTCGAAGGAGCCGTCGGACAACGTGACCTCTCCAACTGGATAACCCAGTCTCAGCGTCGTGCGGCGGGGATCAGGCGGGACAGGAGCCAGCCGACCGCTCCCGTCGCCACGCCGACCCCGACGCCGGTCAGCAGGCTGCTGCCGAAGGCGAAGGTGCGGAGGAGTACGGCCTCCGTCGCCGGTGAGAGGGCGCCGGCCAGGTTGCCACCGAGGCTGGGCTGGTTGTCACCGAAGGACGCCGACCACAGCACCTGATGGGTGAGGCCGAGCAGGACTCCGTAGGCGGCGCCGATGGCCAGCAGGGTCAGGAACGGGTTCGGGACGCGCTTCCACAGCACGACCGCCAGCCAGACGGCGATCGGCAGGAAGACCAGCAGGGCGTTGACCGCTGGGCCGACCAGTCTCAGATCGTGCGCGATCACTCTGGGGACGCCGAGCGCGGCAAGGCCCAGGATGGCGATCAGCGACAGGCCGAGGGCTTTGGATCTCATGGCACGGCGACGACGACTTTGCCTTTCGCGCGGCGGGTTTCGACTCGGGCGAACGCATCCGCCGCGTGCTCGAAGTCATAGGTGCTGTCGAGCATGATCTCCATGTCACCGGAGTCGATGAGAGCACCGAGCTCTTTCAGATCCTCACTGCTGGGTCGCATCGAAAGGAAGCGATAGGTGAATCCTCCTTTCCGCGCACGGCGTCGTTTCCCGGACGTGGCGACCCACAGAGCTGTTTCGAGGGTTGCGGCGCGCAGGGGACTCATCACATAGTCGTGTCGGATCGAGCCAGGAGTCGGCGTCGAGGCCACCGAGACCAGACGCCCACCGGCCGACACCAACGTCATGAGAGCGTCGGTTTGCGCGCCGCCGACAAGATCGAACACCTTGTCGAACCGGCCCAGGCTCTCGTCCACCGGACGCGATCTGTAATCGACCACCTCGTCGGCGCCCAGCCGGCGCAGCAGCGATGCGCTGACGGCGGATGCGGTGGTGACGATTCGCGCACCCACGCGTGCGGCCAGTTGAATGGCGAACATACCCACGACGCCGGATCCCCCCGTGATGAGCAGGCGGTCACCGGGCCGCACCGACAAAGCGTCCCGAACTCCTTGAAGAGCGGTCGTGCCGGCCAGCGGAATGGCCGCGGCCGAGGTGAAGTCGACCGAGCGAGGCATGGGTGCCACGAGACTCGCGTCGATGGCGACCCGCTCCGCGAGTGCGCCCAGGCGAGCCTTGTCGGTGCGCCCGATGACGGCGTCGCCGATGGCGACAGACTCCACCCTCGATCCCACTGCGGTGACGACCCCGGCGAACTCATTTCCCGGTACGAAGGGAAATCGCGGAGGATTGGCGAACCGGAAGGTGCCCGACCGCTGCAGGATGTCGATCGGGTTCAGCCCTGCCGCACGAACATCCACGATCACGTCGCCGGCCTCGGCGAGCGGATCGGCCCTCTCACTCAGTTCGAGCACTTCTGGGCCACCGAATCGTGTCACCTCGTACGCCCGCATACAGGCCTCCCGCTAGAATGTGGACAATGCTCACATTGCCGAGCCATCGGGATGTTATCAGTGCCAACATCACCGTATCATCACGGAGATCTTCGGAACGCCCTGCTGCGGAGCGCCCGCGACCTTCTGGAACGTTCGGGCGAGGCCAACCTCTCGCTGCGCTCCGTCGCCCGTGACGCCGGTGTGTCGTCGGCAGCTCCGTACCGCCACTTCGCCGACAAGAACGAACTGCTGGCCGCGCTGGCCGCGATGGGATATCGCGAACTCACCGATCGCTTCGGATCGATACCGACCACGGACGGCGCACTCGCCGAGCTGATCGAGAGCTTCCTGGCCTTCGCCGAGTCAGAGCCCCACCTGTTCCGCCTGATGTTCAGCCACCCCTGCACGCGCGGGGACGCGGAGCCCGCACGCGCCGGCCGCGCAGCGCTCGAAGCCCTCGTACGCCAGATGCCTGACTTCTCGGAGGAAGCCCTCACCGCGGCGTGGGCCTTCGCTCACGGCCTGGCGGCGCTCATCGTTCACCACCAAATCAGCCCTGGCGACGACCGCAGGAAGTACGTCGCGGCGATCATCAAGGCGGCTGCGAAAGCCTCCCCCTGACGACGCCCCGGCGAGCTTCCCTCAGTTCTTCTGCGGGGATGTCAGCACAAAGATGTACGTGGCTTCGGCCCTCGGCAGGATGTGCGGGGCGCATCCTGGCGGCAGGATCGGCTCATGACCGCCGGCCTGCTGATCGCGTTCGCCGCTCTGGCCCTCGTCGACAGCACGAGTTTCGGAACCCTGGGCATTCCCGTCTATCTCCTGCTGGCCTCTGGACGGGGGCAGACGTCGCGGGTGCTGATCTATCTGGCGACCGTGGCAGGGTTCTACTTTCTCGTGGGCGTCGGGCTCATGCTGGGTTTGTCCACACTTGTGGATAACTTCGGGGAAGCGCTCCACAGCCGGGCGGCGTACTGGGTGCAGCTCGGATTAGGGGTCGGGCTGTTCGCGTTGAGTTACCGGTTCGACCCGAAGCGGCGCGAGAAGCTCGGCAAGCCCGAGCGGCGCTTCGAGCCCCGGGTGGGCGGGCCCGGGGTGATGGTGCTGCTGGGGCTGACCGCCGGGCTGCTGGAGGTCGCCACCATGGTGCCGTACCTGGCGGCGATCGGCATGATGACGAGCTCGGACCTGGCGCCCGCTCAGTGGGTGCCGCTGCTCGGGGCGTACGTGCTGGTGATGGTGCTGCCTCCACTGGTGCTGCTCGCTCTGCGCGGCGTGGCCCGTGGGTGGCTGGAGCCGAGGCTGGAGCGGTTGCGGGCCTGGATGGTCAAGAACTCGGCGTCGATGGTCAGCTGGACGCTGGCCATCGTCGGGATTTGGCTGGCTCTGGACGCGGCCTCACACCTGTTCTCCCGCTGACGGCGTCGGTCAGGCGGTGGCTCCGCCGTCGATGACCAGGTCGTGGCCGGCGACGAAGGACGACCTTGTCGGTGAACCGCATGGGTGAGCATCCTTGCATATCGAGAACGGTCGGTCTTGAATAAGGGCATGAGAGAACCCCCGCCTTGCAGGCGGGGTCAGTCGAGCAGGGTGAGCGCCTGCGCGGCGGCGTCGCGCAGGCGGGGGCCGCCGCCCGCGGTCCGGCCGAGCACGCGCATGCCCTGCAGCAGCACCAGCAGCAGCCGGGCGATCGCCCGCGGATCCTTGGAGCCGGCCAGCTCGCCCTGCGCGCGGGCGCGCACCAGGGCGGAGGTGAACGCCGCCTCCAGATGGCTCCAGCTCGACTCGACGAACCGGGCCGCCGCCGGGTCGTGCGGCGCCAGCTCCACCGCGGTGTTGACCACCATGCAGCCACGCCTGTCGTCGCCGGCGGACTGCTCGGCGTAGGACCGCACCAGCGCGCGCAGCGCCGGCAGCACCGGGCCCGGCTGGGCCAGGGTGGCCACGACACCGGGGTCCGTCGTCTCCAGGTAGCGCTCCAGCGCCTTCAGGTAGAGCTCGTGCTTGCCGCCGAACGTGGCGTAGATGCTGGCCCTGGCGACGCCCAGCCGCGCCACCAGGTCCGCCATCGAGGTCGCCTCGTAACCGCGCTCCCAGAACAGCTCCAGAGCCAGCTGGAGCGCGACATCAGGATCGAACTCCTTGGTTCTCGCCATGCCAGAACGCTAGCTTTATTGAGACCGTTCGGTTAAATATGCGCCGAGCTCGGCCCGGCCCTCGTCGGCGCGGGCGGGCAGCAGGAGCAGGGTGCAGGCGCGCTCGAACCGGGCGCCGATGCGTTCCCAGCCGTCGATGGCTGCCTCCAGGGCGGCGGCGTCGCCGTACAGCCTGCCCGTGGCTCGGGACAGGCAGGCGGCGGCCCAGTCGTTCTCCCGGCCGGCCTCGGCCGCCGCGGCCAGCCGCTGACCGGCGTCGGGGAGCCCGGCGACGACGGCCAGCTCGGCGCAGACGGCGGTGGCGTACCTGTCGAACAAACCGGGCACGAACCCGGCCGCGGCCCGCTCCACCAGCCCGGCCACGTCACCGGCGGACCGGCCGGTGTGCACGGCGACGCGGGCGTCCACGAACGCGACCAGCGCCGCGTGCCCCGACGACGCGGTGACCTGCCCGACCGTCAGTGCCCGCGTACGCCAGGACCTGTACGCCTCCTCCTCGCCGAGCAGACCGTGCGCGAGCGCCACCGAGCACAGCGCGTGCGTCATCCACCTGCCCGGCGGGCCGTCCATGCGCGCCTGGCCGTCCCACATCTCGGCCGCCCTGGCCAGCGCCTCCTCGAAGTCGCCGGCGAGCACCAGCGGCGTGACGAGCCTGCTCCTGGCGAGCGCGGGGTGACTGCCGGTGACGTCGTCGCGCATCGCCATGCCCGCGAGGTCCAGGGCCTGCCGCAGGTCGCCGGCGGCGATGGCGTACACCGTGGCGACGTGCAGGGAGTCGACGATCTCGATGCCCGAGCGCGGGTCGTCGCGGTCCATCGCGTCCAGCAGGGCGAGGCGCTCCCTGGCCAGCCGGAACGCCTCCCGGGGGTGCCCACGGCGGGCCGCCGCCGAGACCACCGCGTCCAGGGCGGAGCTGACGAGCACAGGGTCGCCGGTCCCACGGGCCGCCGCCAGGGCCCGCTCGCCGGTGGCGGCGTCCGTACCGCTCCAGGCGACGGCCGCCGCCACATGAGCGGCCACGAACGGATCGTCCGGATCGCCGGCGGCTGCCGCCTCCTCGGCCAGCGTGTCCAGGCGCTCCTGCGGCACCTCGATGCCGGCGCCGAAGCCCGGGTGCCGCCTGGCGATCACGGCGGCGCGGGCGAGCGCGACCGCCCGCGCGTTCCCGTCACCGGCCGCCGCCGCCCGCTCGGCGGCGGCCAGCTGCAGCTCGACCGCCTGCCCGGCATCGGCGAACGCGAGCGCGCACTCGGCGGCGTCAGCCAGGTCCCGAGCCGCCTCCCCCGCTCCCGTCGCCAGCCTGGCGGCCTGCCGATAGTGCGCCAGCGCCTCGCTCAGGAACCTCCGCCCATAGGTGAGCCGGGCCAACGCCCGAGCCAGCCGATGCGCCAACGCCCGCGGGCCGTCGGGCGCCGGCTGCGTCTGCCGGCCGTCCGGTGGGGGCGTCTGCGGGCCGTCCGTCAGATTCGGGGGTACGTCCGCGCTCACGGATGCCTGTGCAGCCGCCAGCGCCGCGCGCAGGTCGTCGGCCACGGTGTCGAAGGCGTCATGCCGGCCACCGTCCAGGCTCTTCGAGGACGCGAGGCGGACCAGGGCTTCGGCCGTCGTGGCGGCCCAACGCAGGTGACGATCCTGGAGGGCGGGGCGTTCGCCGCTGTCGTCGAGCCGTTCGGCGGCGAACCCGCGGACCGTCTCCAGCAGGCGCCACCGGCCGGCGTCACGCGCGACCAGGCTCTTGCCCGCCAGCCGGCCCAGGACGTCGGCGACCTCGGCACGACCGCCGGAGACCACGGCGGTGACCGCGTCCAGGTCGAAGCCGCCGGTGAAGACCGCCAGGCGGCGGAACAGCGTACGCTCGTCGTCTTCCAGCAGGTCGTGGCTCCAGCCGAGCACGGCGCGCAGCGAGCGGTGCCGCTGGTCGACTCCCCGTCCGCCGGCCAGCAACCGCAGGTTGTCGTCCAGCGCCGCCAGGAGGCCGCCGGGCCCGAGCGCGGCGCTGCGGGCGGCGGCGAGCTCGATCGCCAGAGGGAGCCCGTCGAGCCGGGCGCAGATCTCCGCCGCCTCCCCCGCGTCAACGGCGAAGCCGGGGTCGGCGGCGGTCGCGCGGTCCAGGAAGAGCCGCACCGCGTCGGAGGACAGCGGCAGCGGCTCCACGGACACCAACCGCTCGCCCGGCACGCCCAGCCGCTCCCGGCTGGTCACCAGGGCGCGGGTGCCGGGGCAGCGCGACAGCAGGCGGTCCACGAAGGCGGCCACCGCGTCGAGCAGGTGCTCGCAGTTGTCCAGGACCAGCAGCGCCCGGTCCCGGCCGAGCCGGTCGGCGATGGCGTCCTCCAGCGGCTGCTGCGGCCGTTCGGACACCCCGAGCGCCGCCGCCACCGCCTCGGCGACGAACGGATCACGCACCGGCACCAGGTCCACGAACGCCCCGCCGTACGGAAAGGAGCCCGCCGCCGCCACCGCCAAGCGGGTCTTCCCCACGCCGCCCGGCCCCACCAACGTCACCAGGCGGGCGGACTCGAACGCGGCCATGACCGCCGCGAGCTCCGCGTCCCGGCCCACGAACGTGGTGCGCGCCGTGGGCAGGCCCGCCACCTCCCCGGACGACGCGGCGACCTCCTCGGCGAGGGCCGCCAGCTCGCGCCGGTCGGCGACGCCGTACTTGCGCAGCAGCGAGGAGACGTGGCTCTCGACCGTGCGGATCGAGATGTGCAGCCTGCTCGCGATCTGCGCGTTCGTCAGCCGCGCGCCGAGTGCTGTGAGCACCTCCGCCTCGCGCCGCGACACCCCACCCGCACCTGACATCGTCACATGCCACATCATCGCCCACCCGAGGACGTACGTGTTTTTCCGTGGTGGATCCGTGGTGAACACGGATGTCCGCGACACCCCTCCCGAAGGAACCTGATCTCAGCCGAAACGAAGGGGTCAAGACGATGAGCCAGCAGCTGGTGGACCGGGCGCGCAGGATCGACGGGTTCCGTGGAGCCGTGCACGTGCCGGGTGACGAAGGGTACGAAGAGGGACGTAAGTCGCTCAACCCGGCGGTCAACGCGCGGCCCGTCATGGTGGCCGAGGCGGCCGGCCGCGACGACGTGCGGGCCGCCGTGGTCGCCGCCGCCGAGCACGACCTGCCGCTCGCCGTGCAGGCGACCGGCCACGGCACGCACGTGCCGTCCGACGGCGGCATCCTGCTCAGGACGTCGCTGATGGACCGGGTCGAGATCGACCCGGTCAGACGAACCGCCCGGGTGGGGCCGGGCGTCCGGTGGGGGCAGGTGCTGGCCGCCGCCGCGCCCTACGGCCTGGCACCTCTGTCGGGCTCGTCGCCTCAGGTCGGCGTCACCGGCTACACGCTGGGCGGCGGGGTGGGGTGGCTGTCGCGCCGGTACGGGTTCGCCGCCGACAGCGTGCTGGGCGCCGAGGTGGTCACCGCCGGCGGCCAGGTCGTGACGGCCGACGCGGACGGCCACGGCGACCTGTTCTGGGCGCTGCGGGGCGGCGGCGGCAACTTCGGCGTCGTCACGTCCCTGGAGTTCAAGCTGTACCCGGTGGCACAGGTCTACGCCGGTATCGCCTACTTCCCGTACGAGGTGGCGGGCGAGACGCTGACCCGCTACCGGGACTGGGCCGCGACCGCGCCCGACGAGGTGAGCACCGCCGTGATGCTGACCGCCATGCCCGACGGCCGTCGGGTGCTCGGCATCAAGGCGATGTACGCGGGACCGGCGGAACTCGGCAGGCAGGTGCTGCGGCCGCTGTGGGAGACCGCCGGACCGGCGCTGGTGGACGGGATGCGGACGATCGGGTACGCCGACGCGGCGATGGGCGGCACCCCCGCCCGCTACCTGAACTTCTTCGACGCGCTGCCCGACGAGGTGATCGGCACGCTGGTGGAGACGGGCACGCACGCGACCGTGGAGATCCGGCACTGGGCCGGTGCGATGGCCGCCCCCGGTCCGGACGCCGGCCCCGTGGGGCACCGCGACGCCCCCTTCTCCGTCATCGTCGACCAGCGCACGCCCGAACTGGCCGAGACCCTCGGCCGGCACGGCACCGGCGGGACGTTCCTCAACTTCCTGCTGGACAGCACCAGGGTGCACGCCGCCTACACGGCCGCCGACCACGCGCGGCTGACCGCCGTGAAGAAGGCGTACGACCCCGGCAACGTGTTCCGGCTCAACCACAACATCGCGCCCCGGTGACGGCCCGCCATGGGCATGGTCAGATCGTGCGACGGGACCGCGATCGCGTTCCGCCGGTACGGCGCGGGTCCGGCGATCGTGCTGGTCGGCGGGGCGGCCGAGCGGCTCGCTCTGCTGCTTTCGACGGGCTTCACCGTCTACCGCCCCGACCGCAGAGGGTTCGGTGACAGCGGCGACACCGCGCCGTACGCGGTGGCCCGCGAGGTGGAGGACCTGGACGCGGTCATCGACGCGGCGGGCGGCTCGGTGTCCATGGCCGGGCTCGGCTCCGGCGCCGTCCTGGCCCTCGAAGCGGCCCGCCTCCTACCCGGCATCACCAGGCTGGCGCTCCACGGGCCGACGCTGCGCCCGCGCCCGGACACCCCGGACAGGCTCCTGACACACCTGACCACCCCGGCCCGCTCGGGCGCCCCCTGTACGGGCTTCGCGGCCACCCGGTGGTCCTGCGTCTCCGTGCCGACGCTGATCCTCGACGAACACCCGATCGGCACCGGCCCCGGCGGCTCGCCCGACGACTGGACCGACGACTGGACCGACGGCTCGACCGACGGCGAGAAGCTGGCAGCCCTGCTGCCCGACGGCCGCCACAGGACCGTGCCCCACCTGGAGCCCGCCGCCCTCGCCCGCCGGCTGGCGGAGTTCTTCAGGACGAGTACGCGGCCACCATGCCGGCGATCGCTCCGGCGGCTCCCAGTGTGGTGATCGCGGTCCCGGCGGTCAGCGCCGCCCTGTGGCCTCGCCGTACTCCCAGCCAGTGCATGATCACGTACGGCAGGAAGCCCAGCCCACCCAGCCCCACCGCGGGCAGTGTCGCGGCCACCAGCACGCCCCTCGCCCCGTCGGGCAGGGCGCGGTCGCCGGCGGGGGTGAGGCGGGCGTGGGTCACGTCGCCCGCCCGCGAGTCCGGGGAGGCCGCGACCATGACGGGAGGCGCGCCCGAGTCGGGGACGAAGCGGCCCCGGCAGTCGTACCTGCCCTCGCCCAGCGCCTCGCAGGAGACGACGGTGAGGGTCCCGGGTGTGCCGGTTCTGCCCAGCGCGAGCTCGAAGTCCGGCACCGACAGCGCCACCGGCGCCAGGCACACCGCCAGCCAGAGCAGGACGACGACGATCCTGCCGACCGGTCCGGGGCCGGGGCTCCCACTACCCGCGGGCGTCACCACCTGGAAGTCGCTCATCACGCAAGGATGCCGACCGCCACCTGGCGGTTGGCTTGCAGGTGACTTCGGACGGTCCGCGTTCGGTCAGGAAGCCTGGACGACCGGCACGCCCTCGCTCGCCTGCACCAGGACGAACCCCTGTCCCTTGAACGCGAGCTGCATGGCCTCGCCGCTGCCGCGGCCGATGAGCGCGCCGGCCTTCATGGTCCGGTTGACGCCGACGTGCAGGCCGGTGCTCCAGCAGACGGCCGACTGGCCGTCGGCGTAGGTCGGCATCGCGGCGGCGTCGAGCAGCACGGGCGTGCCGTGGGTGGTGACGGCCACCCAGCCGGTGCCGTTGAGCGTGGTGTTGAACAGCCCGCCCGCCGCCATCCCCGCGCCCTGCACCCGCTGGATGTCCCAGGTCAGCTGCGGCTGGAAGGCCAACAGGTTGCGCCCGTTGACGGTGAGGCCCTCGTTCTCCAGGTAGAACAGGTGGATGTCGTCGGCGTTGTCGGCGAGATAGAGCTGCCCCTGGCCGCGCACCCGCATCAGCGACGCGCCCTCGCCCGTCATGGCCTTCTTCAACAGCTTGCTGATGCCGCCGGAGCCTTCGTAGTCGAAGTCCATCTGGCCTTGGAAGGCGACCATCGAGCCCTGCTTGGCCAGCACCTCGTCGGGGAGTTGTACCCGGAGCATCTTGCCGTTCTGCAGGGCGAAGCCGGCGGGGAGCTGCTGAGCGTCCATGTTGCCGAAGAATGAGCTGCGCACGTTCGACCCTTTCGAGAGTGTTCCGGACCCTCCACGATATGAGGTCAGAACAGGTCGGACGCGGGGGTGTACGTGCTCATCGTGCGCCGCGGCGGGTAGCTGGGCCGGGTGAGCAGCGCCTGGGCGACGGCGGCCTTGGTCAGCGCGACGCCGCGCAGCACCGGCAGCGCGGTCACCGCGAACAGCAGGCCGACGGCGGTGTTGAAGACCACGGCCAGCACCGGGCCGTCACCGAGGCCGAGCAGGCTGGGCAGCCCCCGGAAGGTGACATGGTCGGCGAGGAACCACACGTAGAGCGGGGACGCCAGCCCGGCGATGGCCCCGGCCCACCAGGTCACGGTGACGACGAAACCCGCCACCGCGACCGGGAAGGCGATGATGGCGTGCAGCAGGTCCATGACGGCCTGTCCGCTGCTCAGCGGGTTCATCACGCGCCGGAACCAGCCTGCCGACGCCGGGGCCTCGGTGTAGTCGGGCCGTTCCACGGGGGTGTCGAGCACCCCGGGCAGCGCGGCTCGCTCGAGGTCGGCGAGGTTGCGGGCCACGAGGGCGGTCGCCGCCAGGATGGGCAGGCCGATGAACGTGACCATGCTGCCCACCCCGGCCGCGACACCGGTCACGATCAGGCAGAAGGAGATGATCGCCAGGGGGAAGGACAACAGCAGATAACGGGAGTCGGCGGCGATGCGGTGCGCGAAGGTCGTCATGGTGGCAACGCTACGAGCGGAAGAGCTCCGGATCTCTCCCGCTCACTACCGTCCTCAGGTAGGGGCAGCCCTACCTGCCGAGGTCAGGGGCGCTCGCCGAGCCGATCGACCCAGGCGGTCTCCTCCAGGGCCACACGCAGCAGCGGCGCCGGGTCTCCCACCTCCGCGACCTCGTACTGCAGCAGTCCGGCGGAGTCCGGATCGATGATCAGCCGGTACTCGTACCGCTCACCGTCTGCGGTGGTCTCCTCCGTCATCAGGGCGGCCCCGGTGCGCCCCTTCGCGTCGGCGACCTCGCCCTGCGAGGTGATGCCCTCCTGACCGGCCAGCACCCTGAACAGCGCCTCCCGTGTTCCCGGCGTGATCGGCGCGCCCAGCAGGTCCACGCTCGTCTGCCACAGATAGACGGGGAAGGTTCCCTTTTCGCCCTGTTGCGCCTGGTAGAGCTGGCGCAGCTTGCGTTCCAACGCCTTGCTGCCGGTGGGCAGTTCGTCCACGTTGCGCATGTTCAGGGAGGGGTTGGCGATCGACAGGATCCGCTCGGTGTCGTCCTCGTTGCTGGACGGACGAGGACGCAGGTCAGGGCTGCCCGCCTGCCGCCACTTCGCCTCGTCGGCGGGCGAGCCGAAGGAGACCTCCTGGTCGCGGCCTCGCTGGGTGCGGTTCTTCATGCCCGGCAGGCGCGGGCGCCACGACTCCGTCGAGTCCGCGACGAAGGCGGCGTACGGGAGTGTCGCGGTCTTGAGCTTCACCAACCGCCGCTCGAACTCCCGCTCGGCGGCTCGGAGCTCGTCCGGCTTGTCCTTGAGCGCCTTCCGGCGCCGTTCGAGCTCGTCGACCAGGGCCTGGACGCTGGCGTGGTACTCGCTTTCGACGTTGTGCACGCGCTGGAAGGTCCGATCGCGTACGTACCAGTAGCGGCCGGAGCCGGCCGGGGTCCGGGTGGCGCTCTCGGCCGCCGCGAGCAGCACGGTGTGGGCGTCCAGGGTGCGGCTCTCCGACGGGCGGGTGCTGGAGGCGGTGGGCGAGACGGTCGAGGTGATCGCCTGCGGGGGCGTACCGGGGTCCCCCGGCCCCGGCACGACGACCACGGCCGCGGCCACCCCGGCGGCCAGCGCGCCCACCAGGATCAGAGGCCGCCTGCGCCGCGCGGCCGCAGCCCACGGGGCCCGCGATGCGGACGGAACGAAAGCGGGCGGGGTGGTGGGCCCGGTGGGCAGGGTGGTGGCGGGCGGGGTGGTGGCGGGCGGGGTGGCGAAGGTAGCGGCCAGGTCGGCCGCGCGGCGGCGCCTGTACGTCTCCTCGGTCAGCTCGTCCAGCCCTTCGGGCTTGAGCTGGGCGAACATGCGGTCGTTCATGTCTTCCTCCTCGGGGGATCGGCCGGCGCTCGGCATCAGGCCTCCTCGACGAACCGCTGCCGGGCGGCGGTCCGGAGGGGTGGCGTGGCCGATCTCGACTGCGCGAGCAGCGCCTTGCCCAGGCGCTTGCGTGCGCGGTGCAGCCGGACGCTGTACGTACGGGTGGAACAGCCCATGACGGCGGCGGCCTGCTCGGGCGGCAGGCCGTGCCAGGTGGCCAGGGCCATCGCCTCCACGTCCTGCTCTGGCAGCGCGGCCAGCACGGCGAGCGCGAGTTCCCTGTCCACGACGTGTTCGGCGACGTCCCAGCTCACCCGGTCCCGCTCGGTGGTGAGAGCGGCGACCCGGTCGAGCAGGGCCCGCAGCCGGAACCGCGAGTCGCGCTGCTTGGCCAGCAGGTTGCGGGCGACGCCGAGCAGCCACGGCAGCGCCGGGTCGGGCAGCTCGGCGATGCGCCGCCACGCGATCAGGAACGTCTCGCTGCACACGTCCTCGGCCACGACGCTCTCGGCCCGCAGCAACGCGTAGCCGAGCACGGCGCGATAGTGCCGGTCGTAGAGCTCGGTGAATCGTTCTTCGGGATCGTTCACAAGCAGTAGTCCTCCGAGGAACCCCAGGATTACCGCTGACACCGCATCTTTTCCGGCGAACCCGCACGGAAGCACCGGCTCACTTATGCAAGACGGAACGTTCTATCTGCTATACTCCCGGCAATGGTGCAGAACACTCGAGGTCAGGTGTCCGAAGCGCGATCACGGCTGCTCGGGACCGCCACCCGGCTCTTCTACACGGAAGGGCTCCACTCCGTGGGGATCGATCGGATCGTCGCGGAGGCGAAGGTGACCCGCGCGACGTTGTACCGGCACTTCGCCAGCAAGGACGAGCTCGTCGTCGCCTATCTGCAGGCAGCCGACCAGGCCCTGCGCGAACGGGCCGGCGAGGCCGTCCGCAGCGGCCGACCGGCGGCCGACATCCTCCGAGCCATCGCCAGGTCGATCGCCGACGACATCGGGTCACCCGGGTTTCGCGGATGCGCCTTCCTCAACGCCGTGGCGGAGTATCCAGACCCCGAGCATCCCGTGCACAAAGCCGTCCTCGCCCACCGCCAGTGGTTCCTGCGCACCATCACCGACCTGCTCGCGCAGACCGGAGAGACACCGCCCGAGCCCGCGGGCCGGCATTTCGTCATGCTGCGCGACGGCGCGATGGCGGCGGGCTGCCTGACCGACCCGGCGGCGGTCTGCGAGACGTTCCTCGAAGGAATCGAGGGCATCCTGCGGTTCCGCACCGGCCCCACGGCACCTCGGCCCAGGGCGGAAACCGCCTGAGCGCTACGGACCGTGGGGCCTCCTCCTCCCGGATCCCGTCCCGCTACGCGCGCAGCAACTCCGCGACCGCCTCCACGGTGCCGGGATGCCGCGCGAGCAGCGCGCCCACCTCCCCCGGAGCGGCGGGGACGGCCTGGCCGAGCGGCTGCCAGTCACCGTCGCAGCCGAGCAGCCCCGCCACCGCGTCGATCGCCGCCGGATGCGCGGCCAGCAGCTCGGCCACCGGCCCACCTGAGGCGGCGGGCCGGGCTTCGCCACGCGGCGCGGGCTGAGCCGTCCGCGCCGCCGTCCACGGCGGCACCCAGGCGTCCACGGCCGCCAGAGTGGCCGGGAACGTACGGCCGGCCTCGCGGATGAGCACGGGCACCAGCTCGGGCGCCTCCTGGCGCAGGGTGGTGATCAGCAACGGCAGCCACGGCAGCAGCACCTCGTCAGGCAGCCGGGCGAACGCGTTGGAGACGACCTCGACCACGAACGGCGTGAGCGCGGGCGCGGGTTCGAGCGCCTGGACGAACCCGCTGATGTACTGCGGGAACGCGGGGACCACGAGCGGGTTGGCGAGCAGCTCGTCACAGCGTTCGCGCAGCTCGGCCAGCGACAGCACGCCGAGCTGGAACTGGGCGCCCCACAGCAGCGCGACCTTGCCCGGAGTCTCCGGATGTGACTGCCGCACGGCGATCTCGAGCTGGGCGCGGTCACAACCGAGGGACAGCGCGAGGCTCTCCATGGACGACAGGAACCCCAGCATGGCGGCCACCTGCCGCACCCCGATGTCCTCGGCCACGAAGGCGGTCGGCAGCAAGGTGCAGTAGTGCGCGTAACCGGTGGTGACGAAGCGCTCGCACCAGGCCGGCAGGGCGGGCTCGGTGGCGCGGTAGTGGGCCAGCAGCCTCCGGATCCTGCGCAGCACGTCGGGGGCGTCGTCCACGGTCCGCTCGGCGGCCAGCAGCTCCACGGCCCGCGCGCCGAGCTCCTCGGTGAAGCGGCGGCTGCCCAGGAACAGGATGGAGTCCTCGACCGCTTCGAGCGCGACGGCGGCGGTCGCCTTCGGCTCCCACACGCTGCGGCGCAGCCGCTGCTCCAGCACCTGCTCGACGGTGACGCCCTCGTAGCCGAGCTCGATGAGCGCGCGCTGGTGGTGGCCGAGCGCGACGTCCCAGCTCTCCTGGATCGACCGCTCACCCAGCCGGCGACTGCCCATGATGGGCCGTACGGCTCCGTCGGGAAGCAGCCGGACCAGGAGCCACAGCAGGTCCGAGCAGGGCGCCAGGCCCGGATCGGCGTTGAGGTCGAGCAGCGCGCGGTGCACGGCGCGCTTCTTCAGGTCGAAGCCGAGCGGCGCGAGCCGGTCGTAGACGTCCTGGGCCAGCGGCGGCAGCGCCTGATAGCCGACCTCGCCGATCCGGTCGCCGCCGAGGAGGATCTCACACAGGCGGCGCACGTCGCGGCGGCCCGGCACCGTGTCCTTCTCGATGCAGGTGACCGCGGCGTCCTGGAAGTCGTACGGGGTGGGACGCGCCCTGTTGCGCATGCCGGCGAGCAGGATGGAGGTCTCGAACACGGCGATGGCGTCGGCGGTGCTGGCCAGATAGCCGTTGCGGCGGGCCAGCCGGACGATGTCCACGCACCAGCCGAGCAGCTCCGCCTCGTCCAGCTCGTCCAGGGCGGGCGGCCTGGACAGGAAGCCGGACAGCCGGTCGGCGAGCGGTTCCCGCTGGGCGGGCGTCCGGGTGGGCGTCTTGCGCGCCGGGCGCTTGGACTGCTGCCCCTTGAGCTGGAACGGCTTGACGCCGCCGCGCGACACGGCCTTGTCGAAGGTCGCGGCGGCGATGGACACCGAGCCGCCGGCCAGCCCGAACTGCTCCTCGATGGCCGAGTGGCTGGACGGAACGAGGCCGTACAGCCAGGTGGTGGCGGTGCGGGGGGTGATGTCGAACTCCTTCCGCTCCGCCGCCAGCCCGAACTGCTCGACCCGGCTGGCCGCGTGGAAGGCGCCGCACACGTACAGGCATCGCTCGGGGTCGGCGCCCGAGGTGGCGAGGTGCTCGCGCATCCGCGTCCACATGTAGCGCTCGCGGTCCTCGTCGCGGGCCAGCCGCCCGGCGTCGTCCGGCCCGAGGCGCCTGAACAGGCTGCCGATCAGCACCATGACCTGGCGGTAGGTGTCGTAGTCGGCGGCCGCCAGCGGCTGCTCGACATACTGGTCCCACCACTCCGACCAGTGCCGGACCTTGCCGTGGTGCAGCAGGTGCTCTTCGAGCTCGGCGAAGCGGGGACGCAGGTCGCCGATCTCCACGCCCACCGCGTCACCGTTGGAGGACTGGCCGGGCCGCTCCTGCGGCAGCCACTGGAAGACGTGGTCGGCCGAGCGGTCCACCAGCACCAGCTCGACGCCCGGCGTGTCGAGCGCGTACGCGATGGCCTGATACTCAGCGGACGCCTCGGTGATCGGCGCGATGACGTTGAGCGGCCCCCAACCGGCCGGGAAGCCGTCCAGTTCGGTCGCGAACGCCTGCAGCGCCACCGGCAGGCGGCAGTTGCGCAGTTCGTCCAGAATCGGCTGCAGGTCCTCGCACAGCTCCAGGTAGATGACCTCGGGCTGCTTGTCACGCAGCCGCCGCGCCATGGCCAGCGCCGAGCCCGGCGAGTGGTGGCACACCGGGAAGATCTCCAGCTGCTCGCCCAGCGCCCGGTCGACGTCGTCGACCATGCCCGACAGGATGCCGGACAGCGCGCCGGGCACGCCGGCGAAGGCCGCCGCGGCGTCGTGCAACTGCTCGCGCAGGGCGGCGAACGGGCTCTGGGTCATGACAGTGTGGCGATCGCCTGGCGGCCGCCTTCGAGGAAGTCGACCCAATCGCCGCCGTCCTTCTTGCTGCGGGGCTCGATCACGCCGTGCCAGTACTTGTTGAGGATGGCCAGGTCCTCCGGCTGGCGACGGGCCAGCGAGCCCACCAGCGAGCCGGCGAGCGTCGCGGCGCGCAGCGTGCGGTCGCCGAAGAAGTTGCTGTGCAGGATCGCGTCCTCCAGCACGCCGATCTGCTCGGCCGTGGACAGCGCCGACTCCAGCTTCTCGTCGTCGCTCTGCGCCGCGGCGGCCGCGGCGCGCAGGTCGGCGAAGCTCTGCAACAGGATGTCCAGCAGCGTCGGCGGCAGCTCCAGCTCGATGCGGTGGCGGCGCAGCAGCTCCACGGTACGGAAGCGGACGATCTCCGCCTCGCTGCGCTTGTTCGTCACGACCGGGATGCGGACGAAGTTGAAGCGCCGCTTGAGCGCCGACGACAGGTCGTTCACGCCACGGTCACGGCTGTTGGCCGTCGCGATGATGGAGAAGCCCGGCTGGGCGAAGACGATGTTGTCGTCGTCGAGCTCGGGGATGGAGACGTACTTCTCCGAGAGGATGGAGATCAGTGCGTCCTGCACGTCGCTGGTCGACCGGGTGAGCTCCTCGAAACGGCCGATCACCCCGCCCTCCATCGCCGTCATGATCGGCGAGGGGATCATCGACTCGCGCGACTGCCCCTTGGCGATCACCATGGAGACGTTCCACGAGTACTTGATGTGGTCCTCGGTGGTGCCAGCGGTGCCCTGGACGACCAGGGTCGAGTTGCGGGAGATGGCGGCCGACAGCAGCTCGGCGAGCCAGCTCTTGCCGGTGCCCGGGTCGCCGATCAGCAGCAGGCCGCGGTCGGAGGCGAGGGTGACGATGCTCCGCTCGACGAAGCTGCGGTCGCCGAACCACTTCTGCGGGATCTCCCGGTCCAGGCCGTCGGCGCGCTCGGAGCCGAGCACGAACAGCCGGACCATGCGCGGGCTGAGCCGCCAGGAGAACGGCTTGGGGCCGTCGTCGATCGACTCCAGCCAGTCGAGCTCTTCTGCGTACTTGACCTCGGCGGGGGCACGCAGCATCTCGTCGGTCATTTTCCGGGGTCTCCTAGTTGAGGAAGCTCTTGAGCTCGAACACGAGTTTGCGGATGTGGCCCGAGATCACGGGCGTGCCCAGGTCCTTGAGCTTCTGGCGGAACCAAGGGTCCACGCTCTGGCTGCCTGAGCTGTTGACCGACCCGACGGGGATGAACTTCACGCCTGACCGGTGCACTGCCTCGAACTCACGCTGCAGGTCCCGGTTGTCGTAGAAGTCGGAGATCCACACCATCGCGGTGTTACGCGGGTCGAGAATCTTCGGGCGGGCCTGCGCCATCGCGACCACGCCGTTCGTGCCGCCGCCGAGTTGGGTACGCAGCAGCACCTCGAACGGGTCGTGCACCCATGGGGTCAGGTCGAGCGCCCGCGTGTCATAGGCGATCAGATGAACGTCCACCTTGGGCAGCCCGGCGAAGATCGACGCCAGGATGGTGCAGTTGACCATCGCGTCGACCATCGAGCCCGACTGGTCCACGACCACGATCATCCTGGCCGGGGTGGTGCGCTTGGCGGTGTGCCGGTAGTACAGGCGGTCCACGTACAGGAGCTGGTCCTCTGGGCTCCAGTTGGGGAGGTTCTTCCAGATCGTCCGCTCGATGTCCAGGTTGCGGAACACCCGCTTCGGCGGCACCGACCGGTCGATGGTGCCCGCGCTGGTCTGCTGCACCTGCGTGCGCAGCACCTCGGCCACCTCGTCGACGAACCTGCGGATCAGCGCCTTGGCGTTGGCCAGCGCGACTCCGGACAGGTTGTGCTTGTCGCGCAGGAGCTGCTCGATGAGGGACATGCTGGGGGTGAGCTGCCTGGCCAGCGCCGGGTCGGCGAGCACCTCGCGCAGCCGCATCCGGCGGACCAGGCCGCCCTCCAGGTCGCCCAGCACCCCGGCCAGCTCGCCATGGCCGTCGCCACGGCCGGGCCCATGACCGCCGCGGCTCGGATGGGTGCGCAGCTCGCCCGGCTGGTGGCCGAGCGCCCGCTCGAACCAGCCGGCGTCCTGCTGCCACCTGGCCAGGTCGGTGGCGGTGACGTTGCCCTGGCCGGTCGCGAACAGGTTCAGCAAAAGCTTGGCGGCGAGCGCCGCCGTGCGGGCCCGGTCCCTTGGCAGGCCGCTCTCGTCGGCGGTCATCAGGCCGTCGAACTCGGCGGCCAGCTCGGGGAAGCGCTGCACCAGGTTGTCGACCGACACCGACGGGTCGAGCAGCGCGGTGGGCAGGCCGAGGTCCTCGACCACGGCGACGCTGGCCGCCTCCAGGGACGGCTGCTCGTCGGCCTCGAACACCCGGGCCAGCAGCCGCCAGAGCAGCACTTGACGCCGATTCGCCTCAGCCGTGGTGACCGATCGTGGCGGCGTCGTCGGTTCTGATGTGGTCATCGGCGCAGCAACCGTCCGGCTCGTTCGCGCAGGACCGACACCGCGTCGCCCGCCCTGGCCAGTGACTTGACCACCTTGGGATCGGTGGGCCCCTGCGCCCAGTCGCCGGTGTGCTCCTCGACCGGCTGTTTCTTCACCGTGCCCTGGATCGCCAGCGGCTGCAGCAGCCACCGGCCGGCATCCCAGCGCAGCAGCCCGACGCACGCGGTGGAGACGGCCATGAGCTTCGGCGTGAGCGGGCCCGAGGAGGGCAGCCGATCGACGGCCACCGCCAGCTCGTGGCCGTCCAGCGAGATGCTCTCGCCGGTCTTGGCCGTGGTGTAGCCCTCCACGAACACGGGCTCGGCGATGCGCGCCGGATGCCGATCGAGGGGCGGCGCGGCCGGAGCCAGTGCGCCCGCGAGCATGACCCGGGCGGTGGCGAACGGGTCGGCCGGCCCCTGCAGGGCGGCCCGATCCTCCTGCCACACCAGGTCGCCGCTGCCCAGCAGGGGCATGTCGGTGATCTCCACCGATCGCCGCCCGGCCAGCGCGCCCGTCAGCACGGGGAAGTCCCCCAGCAGCGACCACATCGCCGGGCCCACGATCGTGTCCACCTTGCAGGCGGAGACGGCGGCCCGCACCACCCTGGGCTCGCCGCCGACGGGCTCCAGCACCGCGTGCACCTGCGCCTGGATGACGGTCGCGTGCTCGTGTACGTCCACGCCGAGGATCAGCAGCCGGCCCGAGACGAGCGCCGCAGGGTCCGGGGCGCCGAGCCAGTCCGGCTCGGCCAGCAGCACGGCACGCGTCCACAGGTCCGCCCACCGGCGCACCGGGAGCTTCTCCATGGCCGCGACCGGGGACGACGCCCTCAGCTCGCCTGCCAGGCCGTCGATCAGCACGGCGAGCCGCCGCGCACCGGGCTCGGCCAGCACCGCCTCGACCGCCTGATCAGCGGCGGCGGCCAGGTCGTGCCCGACACCCCGCCAGCCGGTGATGGCCAGCTCGTGCAGCCACGACCGACAACCGGCGAGCAGATTACCCATCGCCGGAGCCGCCCCGGAGGCTTGCGCAGCGGAAGCCGAAGGCGCTTGCGGCACGGAGGGGGCGGCGGGCGGGGGCTGCCATGGGGGTCTGGTACGGCCCAGGGAGTCGTCCAGGTGGGTCAGGAGGGCATCGTGGGTGGCGCCGAGGAGGGCGGCTCGCGCTCCCGCCAACGCCGTCAGGTGCTCACCCGCCACCGAACCGGCGATGATCTTGTCGGCCGCCTCGCGGGCCCGGTCGCCGAGCGGCGTGGCCGCCACGGCTCCGGCCAGGCCGGTGACCGCCTGCGCGCCCCGCTCGTCCAGCCGGCCGAGGCCGTTGGCGAGCGTCTCGTCGAAGGCCGTCACCAGCTCCAGGGCCTCCGCCACACCAGGCGGGTCCTCGGCTAGCGCGGCCAGCTGCACCGCGAGCATCAGCGCACCGCCCCGGAGGCCGGGAACCAGTGCAGCTCGGGCAGCGGCGCCGTGGTGGCGGGCAGCTCCAGGTAGGCCAGGTGGCGCAGGAAGCGGCTGAACACGACGGCCGCCGGGGCCGGCTCGTGCTGCCCCGCCCCGATGCGATGCCGCAGCTCCCCCGCCTCGGTGACGCTGTCGGGGTCGGCGACCCGCAGGTAGCGGGCGACCCGCTCGGTGCCGTACTGCACGACCGCCTCGTCGATCAGCGACCGCAGGTGCTTGCAGTGGGCGCCGATCAGGCCGCCGCACTGCCGGTTGTTGTTGGTGCTGCAGTTGTAGGCGTGGGTCCCGGCGGCGATCGAGGAGACGTACACACGCTCGATGTCCGAGCCGCTCGACACCACTCCCTGCAGGCGCCCGTCAGCCAGCTCGACGAAGGGGACCTTCGCGAGCTTGCGCGGCTGGAGGGGCGGCACGACCTGCGTCACGCTGCTCTGCTCCCACGCGGTTGGGTCCGCGTTCACGATCCTCGACCTCCAGCACAAGACAGCTCGGGGAATGCCACCGGCACGGCGGCACCTGCACGTACGGCTGATCAATGATCCGGAAATGTACCGGATGCGACCGACAACAACGGGCCGTTCCTGATCTTCGACGCGACGGGTACGCCGTGCCGCTGCTCGCGACCACCGGGTCATCATCTTTCGCCGGATTTTAAGGGTGTATTTCCTAGCATGAGGCTCCTCCTAACGAAGCGAGACGTCATGCCGCACGATCACGAAGGACAGCGGGTCAGCAGGCGCAAGCTGATCGCCGGCATCAGCTCCCTGGGCCTCGGCGGCCTGCTCGCCGCCTGCGCCCCCGACGCCGCCCCGGCCATCTCCTCGACCGGGGCCGCGGTGACGCCGCGCGCCACCACGGCCAAGGACCTCACCTCCCTGTTCGACCAGGCCGGCACCTGTACGCTCAGCCCCGCGACCACGGCCGGCCCCTTCTACTTCGACGCGGACCGGATCCGGAGCGACATCCGTGAGGACAGGCAGGGGGTACGGCTCCGCGTCGCGATCAAGGTGCAGGACAGCGAGACCTGCGAGCCGCTGCGCGACGCCGTGGTGGAGATCTGGCACTGTGACGCGGCCGGTTCCTACTCGGGGGCCGAGTCCCGGGCTTCGGGTGGCGGCTCGGCGGGCGCCCCGCCGGACGACTCGGCCGACCTGGAACCCCTGGACGACGAGCGTTACCTGCGCGGTGCCCAGGTGACCAACGCCGACGGCATCGTGGAGTTCACCACCATCTGGCCGGGCTGGTACCAGGGCCGGACCATCCACATCCACGCGATGGTGCACTTCACCGACGCTCGCGTGCTCACCACGCAGGTGATGTTCGACGAGGCGCTCAACACCGAGGTGCTCGCTCAGGCCCCATACACCGACCGCCCTGACCGCGACACCCGCAACGACGACGATGGCATCTACCGCGACGACATGCTGCTCAAGGTCACCAAGGACGACGACGGCTACCTCGGCGTGATCGTCTTCGCCGCCGACTCCGACCGGGACGGCGCCTGACCCCCGATCAGGCCACCGATCAGACCACTGATCAAGCCGCCGCCTTGCGCAGCTCGGCGAGCTGCATCCAGGACAGTACGGCGCTCCCTCCGAGCAGCGTGATCCCTGACAGCACCCCGCTCACGAATGGCACCCACTCCAGCGCGGACGTGCCCGCCATGACGAACCCGGCGATGCCCAGCACCGTCGGGGCGACCCCCGGCACCAGCATGCTCGGCGCCTTCCACACCGGCGCCAGCGCGACGAAGTGCGCGCCGACGACGAACGCGATCCAGGCCACGTTCACCTGCTCCGGCACCCCCAGCGCGCCGAGCACCGGCAGCCCGCCGAACAGCAGGACCACCTCGACACCGACGATCACCAGGTAGGCCTTGCCGAACATCGGCCCGCCCGCCTGCCCGCCCTGCGGCACGGCACCCGTCTTGATCATCTTGCCTGCCACCATGTACACGTAAATGACGAGCATGAGTGCCAGGACCGCCGCCACCCGCAGCGAGGTCCCCGCCCACGAGGGCAAGGGCTCGTTCGCGTTGATCGCCACGAAGAGCATGCCGAATACGGCCCCAACCAAAAGCCCGATAAGACGTTGCATGACCCGCGACTTTACCGACCGTCCGGCAACGTCATATCGGGTGACAGCGCTGCGGGCGGCGTATAGCGTCGCAGGGTTGTCACAGTCGGCGTACGAGGAGCGGCGAGCGGTGCGTTCCTGGACGGAGTTACCCGTCGGCAGGGTCGTGCGGCTGGACGGCGCCGACGCCGAAGCCGTCGCCCTGGCCATAGACCCGCTCCCCGAGGACGCGCCCGCGATCGTCACCTACACCGCCACCGAGGAACGTTCCACCACATCCCTGGTCGACGCCGTCCTGAACGAGCTGGAGGCGGCCGCCGCAGCCCTGTTCCCCGCGTGGCTGCCCGGCGCCGAGGGCATCTCCGGGCCGGGCGGCGTCAGCGTGCCGGCCGTACGGACACTCGCCCGGCGCAAGGCGGCGGGCGGCGCGGACTTCGGCCCCTTCCTCGCCGGGCTCGCGGAGCGGGCGCTGACCGGGCGGCCGAGCGTCTTCCCGCCGGAGATCAGGGCGGCGGGGCTCGCCAGGGTGCTGGCCGCCGGCTTCGGCCGGTCACACACGTCCCTCCTGGTCCGGGTCCCCGAGGGGCTCACGGACGCGGCGCAGGAGGTGCTGGCCGCAGGCTGCGAATGGCTCGCCCATCGCGGCGGCTTCGGCGTCTGGCTGGTCGGGACCGAGCTGTCGGCGGTGGACCGGGTGGCGAGAGTGCCGTTCCCCTTGCGGCGAGCCCTCCCAGAAGATCTCGCCACCCGCACTCCCTCGATGCCCACCGCTGGAGCGTGCCCGCCCAGAGGTTTCCCGGCCGCCACCGAAGCTTTTCCAGGGAATCGTGCCGTAGCGCCCCGGACGGAAGGCGGCGGCGAGGTTCCCCGGGCGGGCATCAGCTATCCGGCGGTCGCCGGGCGGCCGCATCCGGCCAGTCCCAGCGAGCGGGCACTGGAGGCCGCGCTGATCTCGTGCGGCTGGGCGGCGGGGCGCGGCTGGAACCAGACGCTGCGCCTGCATCCGCTCAGCAGCCCTGTCCGGGTGGATCTGCTCTGGCAGGCGGAACGGTGCGTCGTCGAAGTGGACGGCCCCGACCACCGGGGCGAGCTCAAGTTCGCCGAGGACCGCAGCCGGGACGTGCGCCTCCAGCTCGCCGGTTACTCCGTGCTGCGCTTCACCGATTCCCAGGTGCTGACCGATACCCAGGGCGTGGTCCGCCAGATCGAGCTGTTCCTCCAGGACCGGCGCCGTGTCACTCAAGAAGGATGAGACATGTCAGAGCAGAAGCTGTCGCTACCCGAATTCACGGCGCTGGTCGTCTTGGCCGTGGAAGCGGGAGAGATCTCCAACACCGAGCTCAAGAAGCGCTTCAGCCTGACGATTGAGAAGAAAAGTCGGCTCAAGCTGAACGAGCTGAAACTGGTGGACAGCTGGAAACAGGGCCGCACGTACGTTCACGTACTGACCGACCGGGGCTGGGCTCGCCTGGCCGAGGACCTGAGCGAGGGCTCGGTGCCGACGCTGCCCGGCTCGGCGGGCAGCATCGCCCGCGCGCTGCTCGGCTGGCTGCCCCTCTACCTGCGGCACTCCGACCAGCGACTCGCCGACGTCTTCCAGCCGTACGACGACGCACCCGAAGATGCCCGGTCCGGGGGCACCGGAGACGCGGAATCCAGCGACACACCGACCGATTTCGCCCCGAGCGGGATAGCTCAGCCGGAGGATCTGGAGGCGCGTGTCCGGGCCGCCTACGCCGAGCTGGCGCCCCGGCCGGGCTCCTGGGTGGGGCTGGCCAGGCTGCGGCCGCTGCTGGGCGACGTGCCGAGAGGGCAGGTGGACGAGACGTTGATCAGGATGGAACGTCTGCCTGACGTGAACCTCGTCCCCGAGTCCAACCAGAAGACCCTCACCCCTGGCGACCGCGAAGCCGGAGTGATCATCGGGGGGCAGGAGAAGCACCTGCTGTGGATCGGTGGGGCATGACAGACGCCAAGGCGCTCACCGCCCTGAGCTTCAACTACACCGAGGGCGCCGACGACGTGTGGCGCCCCTCCCCCTTCCATGTGGAGGGCCTGCACGGCGGCTCGTCGAAGATCCTGCTCGACGGCCTGGCCGAGGCACGCGCCCAAGCGGACGGCAGCCCTGTCGGCGTGGTCGTGCAGGGCCAGCGCGGCACCGGCAAGACGCACCTCCTGGGCTGGCTGCGCGAGATGACCCAGCGGGAGGGCGGCTACTTCGTGCTGGTCGGCCTGCTGGACGCGAAGGGCTTCTGGGAGAGCACCGTGGTGTCGATCCTGGACAGCTTCTCGCGGGTGGGCGAGGACGGGGAGTCGCAGCTCAGGGTGTTCCTGTCCCGCCTGGCGTCGTCCGTCGACGTGTCGCGGATGACCCGGCGGGCGGTGACGGGCAGGAAGGACGTCACCCGGGAGGAGCTCGACTCCTTCATCGGCGCGCTGCGCCGCCTCGACGAGCAGGTCGGCAGGTGGTGCCAGGACACCGCGCGGGCGCTGGTGCTGTTCGCCTCGGCCGACATGGGGATGCAGGACATCGGCGAGGCGTTCCTGTACTCGATGCCCGAAGGGGAGCCCGGGGAGCGGGCCCGGTGGGGCATCCGGCCCGTCGACAAGACGCCGCAGGAGATCGTCAGGGACATCTCGCGGCTGCTGGCGCTCACCGGGCCGACCGTGGTCGCGATCGACCAGATAGATCCGCTCATCGCCCAGTCGTCGGCCGCGACCGATTCCGCCCTGTCCCCGGCCTCGCCCGTATCCGGCGTGGTCCTCGACGCGGGCGGGAAGCTGCTGCTGGAGCGCATCGCGGGTGGCCTGATGGCACTGCGGGAGGCCTCACGCAGGACGTTGACGGTCCTGTCCTGCCTGCCGAACAGCTGGGCGCTGATCCAGCAGGAGGCCGTCGACACGGTCCGCGACCGGTTCAGGGAAGCGGTCCAGCTCATGACCATCCCCGACGCCGACACCGCTCGCGAGCTCGTCGCCAGGCGGTTCGAGGCGCAGTATCGGGCAGCGGGCGTCGAGCCGCCGTATCCGACCTGGCCGATCCGGCCTGAGGCCTTCGAGCGGGTCCCCGGCATGACCCCTCGGCAGCTGCTCATCGCGATCGAGGCGCACATCAGGTCCTGCGTGCGGGACGACGAGGTCAGGGAGCTCGCGACCTTCGACGGCACCGCCGTAAGGGTGCCGTCCGCCCAACCGACGGCGTCGGAAGCGCTCACCGAGTCGGTGGCGCAGGCGGTGATCGAGCTGGACGCCCGGTTCGCCGCGTTGCGGGACGGGCGGCAGCCGCCGACGATCGACGGCGCGTCCGAGGACGTCCTGATGCCCGCACTGCTGGCTGCGGGCCTGTCGGCGTGGATCGCCGGGCAGGGCGAGAACGGCCTGGCCTTCACCGTGGACCCGCCGCCGAGCGCCAAACCGCCCCTGCACGCTCGGTTGCGCCGGATTCTGGACGAGTCCACCGAGGACGAGGAGCACTGGGCGTTCCGGTCGGTCACCGCGAACAACGCCATCGCGGCGCTGAACCGTATCCGCAAGGCGTCTGTGGCGGCTGGGCTGGACGCCGAGGTGCCCAAGAGGCGGCTCTTCCTGCTACGCAACCGGGACTGGTCGAACGGAGAGCGCACCCAGGAGGTCGTCGCGGCGTTCGAGCGCGCGGGCGGGCGGAAACTGACCTTCAACGGCGACGACCTGCGCGTCCTGGCCGCGCTCGACGAACTCCTCGCCGAGAACCCGCCCCACCTCGACACCTGGCTGTCCGTACGCGATCCGGCGGGCGACGTCAGCTTCCTCAGAGAGGCCCTGACGAAGATCTGGAGCGTTCCCACCACGCCGACGCCGGCCGCGGCCCCGGCGAAACCGCAGGACCGTGCAGACGATCCAGGCCGGGCGCAGGACCGTACAGTCGCCTTGCCCGCGACCAGCGGACCACCGTCGCCCTTCCCTACGGCGGGTCAGGGAACGGCGGGTCGGGGAACGGCGGGTGGGCAGCGCGACGAGGGACCCAGCGTCCCTGTCGGCAGGCGGATGGCCACCGGCGCGCAGGTGAGCGTGCCGTTGGAGGCGCTCAGGAAGCACACGGCGATCTTCGCCGGCACCGGCTCCGGCAAGACCGTGCTGATCCGGCGGCTGGTCGAGGAGTGCGCGCTGCAGGGCGTCTCCGCCATCGTGCTCGACCCGAACAACGACCTGGCCCGCCTGGGCGACCCGTGGCCGCAGCCGCCGCACGGGTGGCAGGACGGTGACGAGCGGAAGGCGGCCGACTACCTGGCGGGCACCGAGGTGGTGATCTGGACCCCGAGGCGAGGGGCCGGCCGCCCGCTGAGTTTCCAGCCGCTGCCCGACTTCGCGAGCGTGGCGGCCGACCCGGACGAGTTCACCGAGGCCGTGGAGGTGGCGGTGGCGGCGATCGCGCCGCGGGTCAAGCTGGAGGCCAGGACCGACAAGGCGCAGCGTGGGCAGGCGGTGCTCAGGAGGGCGCTGGCGCGCTACGGCCGGCGGGGCGGCAGGAATCTCAGGGGCCTGATCGAGCTGCTGGCCGACCTGCCGGACGGGGTGAGCGAGCTGGCGAGCGCGCCGAAGATCGCGGCTGAGCTCGCCCAGTCGTTGACCGCCGCGATGGACAACGACCCGATGTTCGGCGGCGGTGGTGAGCCGGTGGATCCGGGCCTGCTGCTGACCCCGTCGGAGGGGCGGCGGGCCAGGGTGTCGGTGATCAGCCTGGCGGGGCTGCCGGGCGAGGAGCAGCGGCAGAGCTTCGTGGGACAGCTCCAGATGGAGCTGTTCGCCTGGATCAGGCGGCATCCGGCGGCTGACCGGCCGTTGGGCGGCCTGTTCGTGATGGACGAGGCGCAGACTTTCGCCCCGTCGAACGGCCGGATCACGCCCGCCACCCGCAGCACGCTGGCGCTGGCGTCACAGGCCAGGAAATACGGCCTGGGCCTGGTCTTCGCGACCCAGGCGCCGAAAGGCTTGCACAACCAGATCCCCGGCAACGCCGCCACGCAGTTCTTCGGCCTGTTGAACGCCTCCGCGCACGTCAACACGGCCAAGGAGCTGGCTCGGGCCAAGGACGGCGACACTCCGGACATCGCCAAGCTGAGCGCCGGTGAGTTCTACGTGGCGCTGGAGGGCCGCTCCTTCGACAAGGTCCGGGTGCCGATGTGCCTGAGCCACCATCCGAAGGCGCCGCTCACCACGGAGGAGGTCATCGCCCGGGCGGCCAGGTAAAGGGGAGAGCGCTCTCTAAAGCGAGCGCCAGTGCCGCCACACGTTACATCCCAAGCTGAAGCGGCTCTTGACAACGCTTCCTGACAAGGCCAATCTCCTGTTCAGGGAGCGCTCCCCCCACGCTCCCCGAGACGGAGTCCGCATGTCCGCCTTACGACCGATCCTCATCCTGACCATGCTCGCCGCCCTGCTCGGCGGCGCGCCCCTCACGCAACAGCCCGCCTCGGCCGAGCCGGTGCGGGTGGCGGAGTTCCTCGCCGACTGCCCCTACAGTCACCGGCTGCCCGACGACCCGATCGTCTTCCCCGGCATGCCGGGCGCCTCCCACATGCACAGCTTCTTCGGCAGCCGTGTCACCAACGCCCACACGAACGTGAACGACCTGCTCAACGGCCCCACCAACTGCAACCCGGCCGTGGACAAGTCCTCCTACTGGGTGCCGACCCTCTACAACAACGGCGTCCCGGTCGAGCCGACCATCACCACGTTCTACTACCTGGGTGAGGGCGTGCGACCTGACATCACCGCCCGGATCCAGCCGTTCCCGCTCGGGCTGCGGATCGTGGCGGGCAACGCCAGGGCCACCGGGCCGGACTCGACCACCATCGCCCGCTGGTCGTGCCTGCACGCCGGGCACGTCGGCGCGTCCAAGGACTTCGTCACCTGCCCGTCCGGCACCATGCTGGAGTCGTACCTCGACTTCCCGCAGTGCTGGAACGGCCGTGACCTCGACTCGGCCGACCACAAGAGCCACATGGCCTACCCGGTCGACCAGCAGTGCCCGTCCAGCCACCCGGTCCCGGTGCCCAAGCTGCGCCAGGTGCTGCGCTATCCGGTGAGCGGCAACCCGGCGGGCTTCCGCTTGGCGTCCGGAGGCGGCTTCACCATGCACGGCGACTTCTTCAACGCCTGGCCGGTGGCGGAGCTGGAGCGCCGGGTGCGTGACTGCATCCGGCCGATCATCAAGTGCGGGGCCGACGGCCGGCCGTCGTGATTCCGGTAGGGCGGGCCTGGCGGCCTGCCCTACCCTTACCCGTTCGCGATGGTATGCAGGCGATCGCGATGGAATAGTCAGGGACGCACAGGGCAATACCTTTCGGCATTCGGCTGCTTGGGGGTTGCAATGGTCTCTGCTCGACGACTGCTCGGCCGGCTCGCGTACGGCACCCGCTACAACCGTGTGCCCTGGGGGCAACGGGTCTACGTCCGTCCGGGGGAGCGGATGGTCCGCGAGGCCCAGTGGCGATGGCGGTTGCGACGCGCCCCCATCATGTCGCTGGAGGACTACCGAGCAGACCTGCCGCTCGGGGAGATCGAGGAGTTCCTGAGCTGCATGATGTGCGGCGAGGCGAGCCAGCAGCCGCTGTTCGAGCCGACCGGCGGCGGCAAGTGGCACTACCGCGTCGTCCGCTGCCCGTCCTGCGGTTTCCTCTACCGCAACCCGAACGTGCGGCCCGAGCGGCTCGGCGACCTGTACGCCTCCGGCTACAGCAAGTTTCTGACCGGCAAGTACGCCGCGAACCGGCAGCGCCGCTACAACCTCACCATGCAGGCGTTCTCCCCCATTCTCGACCACGGGGAGGGGCGGCGGCTGCTCGACTTCGGCTGCGGCGCCGGGCTGTTCCTGGAGCTGGCCGAGCAGCGCGGCTTCGACGCCTACGGGGTGGACCTGTCACCCGACTCGGTCGCCCAGGCGAACGAGCGGCTGACCAAGGCGCGGGCTTACCACGGCGCGCCCCAGGACGTGCCGGAGATCGCGGCGGGCGGCTTCGACGTCATCACGCTCTGGTCGGTGCTGGCGCACCTGCCCAGGCCGCTGGACGACTTCAAGATGTTCCGCGAGCTGCTGGCGCCCGGCGGGGTGCTGCTCATCCTGACCGTGAACGCGCGCTCACTCCTGCTCAAGGCGTACGGGTCGGAGTGGAGCGGCTTCACCAAGAACCACCTGATGTTCTACTCCTCGGAGACGCTGCCGAGGCTGCTGCGCCGTACCGGCTTCGCGGGGGTCGGTTACGCCCCGAGCTACGGCGACACCATCGAGGCGGGCACCACCCGCCTGTCCGACTCGCTGCGGCAGCGGCTGCGCCGCACGGTCGAGGCGACCGACGGCGGCAACATGATGCGCGCGATGGCCTTCGCCGACGACGAGGCGATCATCCGCTGGGGCGACCGCCTGGAGATCGACCGCCTCCGGGAGGCCACCGTCAGCACGCCCCTGGACCTCACCGGCTCGGCGGGCCTCTGACGATCGGAACTTGTGGCTGCGAAGGAATAGTTGAAACGCTTACTGTTGCAGCATGGCTGCAACCCCAGAAACGGTGCACTGGCGGGGCGTGCACCACCTTGCCCTGGTCACTCCGGACATGGATGCCACCGTCCGGTTCTGGCACGGTGTGCTCGACGCCCGCCTGGTCACCACGCTCGCCGTCCCCGCCTTCAGGCACTACTTCTTCGAGGTGGGGACCGGCAACACCGTCGCCTTCTTCGAATACACCGACCATGAGCTCGACAGCTTCGCCAAACCCGCGGGCGTGCCGTACGCCAAGGCCGCGCAGTTCGACCACCTGTCGCTGCACCTGCCGGACGAGGACGCCCTGGTACGGCTCCGCGACCGGCTCAAGGAGCACGGCTGCGAGGTCACCGACGTCATCGACCACGGCTTCCTGAGGTCGATCTACTTCAGCGATCCCAACGGCATCGCCCTTGAGGCCTCCTGGTGGACCATCGACCCCACCGGCAGGCCGGTCGACCACGCCGACGAGCGCCTGTTCGCCGACCCCGACCCGGTCCCCGCCGTCCGCGAACTCCGCGAGCACGGCCGCCTGACCCACACGGTCAGCACCCGCCTGGTCGACGGCATCGTCGAGGACCTCCGCCGCGAGGGCATCACCCTGGAACGCTGACGATCCCCGGCCGACTCCGGCGTCGGCCGGGCCGATCTCCAGGCCGATCTCCAGGCCGATCACCGGCGGGTGCCCAACGAACGCGCACGAAGTTGCGTCTTGACTTGACCAGCTGTAGTTATGGCTTCACGCTCAGTGGCGTACAAGTTCATGCCCCCCGAAGACCAGGAGACCAAGGCATGGCAACAGATGCCTTCGACGAACCGGTTCCGGCATCAGCCATACGTGGACAGCGAGTCCTCGACCTCCTGGACAAGGCAATCAACGTCCAGAGCGCCCTGGTGCGCAAGAACATCGCCCGTGCCCGCCAGCGGAACCCAGAGGCGACACCAGCACAGGTGATACGCCATCTGGAGCGGATGTACGTCAGCGCCCTGACCGGGACGGGTGCTGCAGTTGGAGGAACCGCAGCCGCGCCCGGCGTCGGCACCGGAGTCGCACTGGCACTGTCGGCAGGCGAGGCTCTCTCATCTCTTGAGCTGAGCGCCCTCTTCGCGCTCTCGATCGCCGAAGTCCACGGAGTCCCGATCGACGAGATCGAGCGCCGCCGCACGATCGTGATGGGAATCATGCTCGGCGGGACCGGCTCCGCCACCATCACCAGGGCCGCCGAGCGTACGGGGCAACACTGGGGACGTCAGGTTGTCGCCAAGGTGCCTGTCGAGACGTTGCGTCAGATCAACAGGATCTTGGGGAAGAACTTCGTCACGAAGTACGGGACCAAGCAGGGAATCATCGTTCTCGGTCGAGTGGCACCGTTCGGTATCGGCGCTCTGATCGGTGGTGGCACCAACGCCGCCATGGCCGCTCTGACAGTGAGGGCCGGTCGTCGCGCATTCGGCCCACCCCCGACGTCGTGGCCCTGACTCACACTCCATCGCAAGGGCGCGGAGCGATCGCGCCACTTGACCTTGTCCCGCGCGATCGGCTCGTCGTAGCTGAACGGCCGGCACGGCTGTCCGGTCTCTTGCCACCAGCGGACCTGGTCTCGATGAGCGGATCCTCGGCCGACCTGGAATTGGTACTCAAACAGTCGGCAATATCGGCCCTTATCGCGAGTACCAATTCCTGTCAGGCTCAGTGGCATGACAACGACAGCGACCCGCTTCGACGGCCGGCTCCTCACGCCTGGCGACGTTGGCTACGACACCGCCCGTACTGTCTGGAACGCCATGGTCGACCGGCGTCCACGCATGATCGTCCGCGCGTCGGGCGTCGCCGACGTGGTCGCCGCCGTGCGGCTGGCCCGGGAACTGGACCTGGAGATCGGCGTGCGCTGCGGCGGCCACAACGTCGCCGGCTTCGCCGTGCCTGACGGTGGTTTCATGATCGACCTGACGCCCATGGGCGGCGTGCGGATCGACCAGGCCCGTCGCCGGGCGCGGGTGCAGGGCGGCGCGCTGCTCGGCGCACTGGACCGGGCGTCCCAGGCGTACGGCCTGGCCACCACCGCCGGCAACGTCTCGCACACCGGCGTCGGCGGGCTCACGCTCGGCGGCGGCATGGGCTGGCTGGCCCGCCAGCACGGCCTGGCCTGCGACAACGTCGTCTCCTACACCATGGTCACCGCCGAGGGGGACGTGGTGACCGCGAGCCGCACCGAGAACCCCGACCTGTTCTGGGGCCTGCGCGGCGGTGGCGGCAACTTCGGCATCGTCACCGAGTTCGAGTTCCGGTTGCATCGCACCGGCACGCGGACGCTGGTCGCCGAGTTCGACTTCCGCGCCGAGGACGCCGTGCCGGTCATCGAGGGCTGGCGCGACCTGAACGCCGTCGCGCCCCGGCAGGCGACGTTCACCGCCAGTGTCGGCAGCGGTCCCGACGGCCCGATCGCCACACTGGGGTACGTGTGGGTCGGCGACCCGGCCGAGGGCCGCCGGCTGCTCCCCGCGATGCGGGCACTCGGGCGTCCGGTCGCAACGCGCGTCACCACACCGTCGTACCTCGAACTTCAGCAACGCGACGACTCCACCGGCGGCCACACCTACCGTCGCTATTCCAAGGGGCACTACCTGCGGCGATTCCCCACCGCGGCGATCGAGGCGTTCCTGCTGCGCGGCGGCGCCGACCTGAGCGCGAGCCCGTACCTGCCGAGCGTCGGCCTGCAGGCGCACGGCGGCGCGATCGCCGAGGTCCCGGAGGCAGACGCGGCGTTCAGCCACCGGGGCACGATGTTCGAGTTCGGCGCCGGCTCTCGCTGGACCGACCCGGCCGAGGACGACGCCAGGATGGGTGCCGCCCGCGCCGCCGGTGCGTCGCTCGAGCCGTACGCGAGTGGGGTGTACGTCAACTCGTTGACGGCCGACGAGCTGGCCGATGGGCAGCGCGGCGTACGGCGGGCGTACTCGGCCGCGAAGCTGGCCCGGCTGACCGCGGTGAAGACCGCGTACGACCCGGCCAACGTGTTCCACCTGAACCAGAACATCCGCCCGGCACACTGATGCGCCGGTGGAGCTCCGGCGCGGGATCAGGGTCCCCGTACCTCCCGGATGGCCGCCGCCAGCAGTGCGACCCCCTCGGCGATGGCGCTCTCGCCGAGGATGGCGTAGCCGAAGATGAGGCCACCCGGCCCGGTGCCGGCGATCCGGTACGGGCCGACGCCGTGGATGCCGAGCCCATGCCGGGCGGCGGCCGTCACCACCGCCGCCTCATCCAGGTCGGGCGGGAGCCAGGCGACCACATGCTGCCCGGCGGCGACGCCGGCCGGTTCCAGGTCGGGCAGGTGAGTGCGCAGGGCGTCGAGCAACGCGTCGCGGCGGCGGCGGTACACCGGACGCATCCGGCGAAGGTGCCGGTCGAACTCGCCGCGCGCGAGGAAGTCGGCGAACGTCAACTGGTCGATGACCGGCGAACCGCGGTCGGCGAGCACCTTCGCCGCGGCGACGTCGGCGACCAGGTGGGGAGGCACTACCAGCCAGCCGAGCCGCAGCCCCGGCGCGAGCGTCTTGCTGGCCGTACCGCAGTAGACGACATGATCGGGCGCCAGGCCCTGCATGGCGCCCACCGGCGACCGGTCGTATCGGTACTCCGCGTCGTAATCGTCCTCGACCACGATCGCGTCGCGGCTCTTCGCCCAGCGGATCACCTCCGCCCTCGCCGCAGCCGGCAGCACTCCCCCGGTGGGCCACTGGTGCGACGGCGTGAGCACGACCGCATCGGCGTCGGCCCGGTGGAGCGCATCGACCTGAACGCCGTCCGGCCCTACCGGGATGCCGACCACGTCCAGACCGGCGGCGCCGGCCAGCACCCGGGCGTCGTCGTTGGACGACGGGTCTTCCAGGGCGATCCGCGTGGCGCCCCGCCGGACGAGCACCTGGATCAGCAGGGAGATGCCCTGCCCATAGCCGTTGCAGATCACCACGTTGCCCGGGACGGACGAGGTGGCGCGCACCCGGTTGAGGTAGTCGCACAGGGCACTGTGCAGCTCCGGCACGCCACGCCCGTCGAGGTAGGCGAACCGGTCGTTGGGCGTGGTGGTGAGCACGGTACGAACCGAGCGCAGCCAGGCGGCCCGGGGGAACTGCGACACGTCGGTGCGCCCGTACCCGAAGTCGACCCTGAAGCCGGCACTGAGACCGGCACTGAGACCGGCGCTGGAGCCGGCGCTGGAGCCGGCACTGCGCGCGGCCGGGCACGCCGTCGAAGTTGCGGCGCCCGCGCCGGCGGTGGCCGGCGGCATCGACGCCGCGACCTGGGTGTAACCGCCCGATCGGCTGGCGAGGTAGCCCTCGGCCACGAGCTGCTGGTAGGCCTCCACGACCACCCCGCGGGAAACCCCGAGGCCGGCCGCCAGGGTGCGGGTGGGTGGCAGCGACGCGCCCGCCCGCAGCCGGCCCGCCTGGATGCTCGCGCGGATGGACGTCTCGATCTGCCGGTGCAGTGACACCCCGGCGTCGCGGTTCAGCTCGATGAGCAGATCCTCGGCCGGCCCTGAATCGGTCCTCAATCGGCCCACAGGATCGGACCTTATCGGCGTGTACCGATTCCTGCCAGGCTGGGCGGCCCTGCCGGGGCCGGGTTCCGTCAGACCGTGCTGAAGGTGCGCGGGAGGGCGAACCAGGTGGCTTTGCCCATCCGCTCGGGGCAGGTGAGGTAACGCTGCGGGTGGTAGCCGTAGAAACCGTCGGACAACGCCGCCACGATGTGCAGGCCCCGGCCGCGTTCGGAGTCGTCGTCGGGGATGCGTGGGGTGGGCAACGGCTGACCGCTGTCCACCACCACGCACACGATCTCCCTGAGGCCCGCGCTCAGGGCCAGCTCGTACGGCGCGTCCCCGTACAGGAGGGCGTTGGTCACCAGCTCACTGACCATCAGCACGGCGTCGGCGATGAGCTCGGTGTCCATCTCCAGCTGGGTGAGCACGGTGCGGATGGTCGTCCTGGCATGACCTACCGCCTGGGCGTCGCCGTCCAGCGGCCACGCGAAGTGCATGCGGTTCTGCGGAGCCGATCGCAGTGTGGTCATGTCGTCCCTCTCCTCAACGGGGCGGAAGGGCCCGTCTGGCGAGCACCGTCCAAACCTGTACGCACGAGGAGAGGACCCGGTTGAACCTCCGGGGTGACAATGTGATTACGGACCGCCAGGCGACTCAGCCCTCGGCGTCGGGAATCAGCACCGCGGCCGCTAGGTCTGGGAGACGATGACGATCCCCAGGCACATCTCGTCGCTGGTGCCCTCGCCCCACACCACGTAGCGGGGCTCAAGCTTGCTCAGCTCCGGCAGCATCGAGCGCAGCTTGGCGTCGTGGGTGCAGGTCACCCGGACCACGTCGCCCTTGTCGGCGGTCACCGGCTCGGGCAGCGGGCGCAGCGCCTGGTCGTCGAAGTTGTACTTCGGCACGTCGAGCAGCGTCCGCGCCTTGTCGGTGCCGGGGTTGAGCTCCACCTTGATGGATCGGCCGAGCAGGTGCATGTGACCGGCCAGGGCGTGCACCTTCACGGGGCCCTCGATGGGGAAGTCGCAGTGCTGCGTCGGCCCGGGCTTCGGCTTGCCGCACGCCTCCGCGAGCCCGCCCACCTGGGCCTCGGAGCCCTGACCGAACCGGCGGCCGACATCCTTGACGGCGGTCTCCCGGTCGCACAGCGGGCCGGACTCCTCCTTGGTGCAGGGCAGCTCCACCGGGGCCGGGAACAGCGCGGTGTTCAGCTCCTTGACCTTCTTGCCGGTGACCCGCAGGCGGATCCCCGACCGGTCGGAGCCGGACTTCCCCTCCACGTTGAGCGTGTTGTAGTGCACCTGCATGACCAGCTTGCTCCCCGGCGGCATGGGGTAGCCGTAGGCCGAATCGAGCAGGACCTCATTGGTGCCGGGCGCCCAGTGCGCCACCCACGCGGCCTCCTCGATCCCGGCGTCACCGAAGCAGGTCCACCCCTGGCCGGGAGTGCTCTGGTCCCGCCGGTTCGCCTCGGCCGCCTGCTCCGGACTCAGCCTGAAGAAGATCGCATGGTGCACGATCTCGGCGTTCTGCGGCTGGAACTGGGCCCCCGTCAGGAACGCCTGCTCGGTCAGCCCCGGGTCGATGACGAAGCACCGGTAGTCATCGGTCCCGCCCCCCGGCGCCGACGGCGTGTACGGCTCCGCCATCGTCAGCGACATGAAACGCTCCCCGTCGCGCAGCGGCGAGGTCACCGGGGCGGCCTGCTGTCCTGTGTGCCCTGTGTGGCCGGTGTTCCCGGTGTTCCCGGTGGCAGCGGGCTTCGGCGGCGTGACTCCACATGCGGCGAGCAGGACGGCCACGGCCAGGGCGGCGGCCGTCCGGGTGAGTGGGTTCATCACTCAACTGTGACCCGCGAGACGGCCGGGGGCATCCTTCCCAAGGACGTTTCCATGGTCCTCCGGCAGGACGGGCCACCCACACCCCTGGTCTTACCGCCCGGCGAGGCCGGTGTGGGCGACGCCGCGGATGATCTGGACGAACACCACGAGCAGCGGCAGGCCGGCGAGCATCACCAAGGCCATGATCTGGGCGTACCGCAGGCCGAAGGTGCCCTGGACGACGTTGGCCAGGCCCACCGGCAGGGTCATCGTGTTCGGGTCGGTGGAGACCAGGAAGGGCCAGAGGAAGTGCGCCACATGCGGGGGTCGCCGAACGCCTCGGCGTAGTTGGCGAACCCGACGAGATGGTCGTTGCTGCCCGCGATGTTCACGCTGGAGAAGCTCATCCGCAGGCCGGGCAGCGTCGGCCAGACCAGGAAGGCCACGTACACCAGCAAGAAGGGAGCCACGAGCAGCAGCCCGTGCTGCGTCCAGCTCCGGTGGACCTTGGCCTCGGCGAGCGGAGCGCTGCCGACGGTGGGGGCGGCGAGGAGGGCGAGGCCACCGCCGAGCAGGTGCCGGCGGGCAATGGTGGGGGATGCCTGCACAGTGGCCTCTTCCTTCACCGAGCTAACGTTCGGCCATGTTCTCGCTAACATTCGAGGGAGTCGGGCAGCCTGGCTGACGGGGTGGCGCCGGTCTCCGGCAACGCCCGGCAGAGGGGGCGTCCGGGGCGCGATCACGCTGCGCTGACCGCTGGGGTTAACCGAGGGTTAGCGGTAACAAGCGTGCTGTCAAGGGTCCGTCGGCAAGCGCTTGCCGCCCCCCTTGACCCACACTCCTGATAGCGCTAACAATCGGGTCACCCGCATGCGCACCAAGGAGCCGCCACCGTGCACCAGGCACATCTCACGATCGACCCCGCGTTCCGGGTCGCCCCGGTCCGCCGCCGCACCTTCGGCGGCTTCGTCGAGCACCTGGGCCGATGCGTCTACACGGGCATCTACGAGCCCGGCCACCCCGCCGCCGACGACGACGGCTTCCGGCGCGACGTCCTCGACCTCACCCGCGAGCTGGGCGTCTCCACCATCCGCTACCCGGGCGGCAACTTCGTCTCCGGCTACCGCTGGGAGGACGGCATCGGGCCCAAGGAGAACCGCCCCCGCCGGCTCGACCTGGCCTGGCACAGCACCGAGACGAACGAGGTCGGCGTCGACGAGTTCATGCGCTGGTGCCGCAAGGCCGGGGTGGAGCCGATGATGGCCGTCAACCTCGGCACCCGGGGCATCCCCGAGGCCCTCGACCTGCTCGAATACTGCAACCACCCGTCCGGCACCGCGCTGTCGGACCTGCGCGCGGCCCATGGCGCCAAGGAGCCGCACGACATCCGGATGTGGTGCCTGGGCAACGAGATGGACGGCCCCTGGCAGACCGGGCACAAGACCGCCCGCGAGTACGGCCGGCTCGCCGCCGAGACGGCCCGCGCCATGCGCATGGTCGACCCCGGCCTGGAGCTCGTCGCCTGCGGCAGCTCCGGCTCCGGGATGCCGACCTTCGGCGCCTGGGAGGCGACCGTGCTGGAGGAGACGTACGACGTCGTCGACTACATCTCCTGCCACGCCTACTACGAGGAGAAGGACGGCGACCTCGGCAGCTTCCTGGCCTGCTCCACCAACATGGACTACTTCATCCGCTCGGTCGTCGCCACCGCCGACCATGTCGGCGCCAAGCTGAAGTCGCGCAAGCGGATCGACATCTCCTTCGACGAGTGGAACATCTGGTATCAGTCGCGCTTCCAGGCCGCCGAGCCGGGAACCGACTGGCCGATCGCCCCGCCGCTGCTGGAGGACCACTATCACCTGGCCGACGCGGTGGCCTTCGGCGGCCTGCTGATCAGCCTGCTGCGCAACAGCGACCGGGTGACGTCCGCCTCGCTCGCCCAGCTCGTCAACGTCATCGCCCCGATCATGACCGAGCCGGGCGGCCGGGCCTGGCGGCAGACCATCTTCCACCCGTTCGCCCAGGCCTCCCGGTACGCGGCCGGCGACGTGCTGCGCGTCGAGCCGGTCTCGCCGCTGTACGACACGGCCGAGTTCGGTGAGGTGCCGCTGCTGGACGCCGTCGCCACCCGGTCAGACGAGGGCGTGACGATCTTCGCGGTGAACCGTTCGACGGACACGCCGCTCTCCCTGCAGATCGACGCCCGCGCCCTCGGCGGCGCGCGCATCGTGTCGGCCACCACGCTCACCGACCCGGACGTGCACGCCCGCAACACCGCCGACGACCCCGACCGGATCGCCCCCCGCGCCAACGACGACATCGAGCACGACCCGATGCGGGTACGCCTGCCCCCGGTGTCCTGGAACGTGATCCGGCTCGCCTAACGGCCGACGCAGGGGCCGGTGCTCTCCCGTACCACGAGCTCCGGCTCCACCAGCCGCCGGGTGGTGTCCTGCGCCGTGCCGGCCATCCGCTCCAGCAGCAGGTGGAAGGCGTGCCTGCCGACCTCGCCGAACTCCTGCCGCACCGTGGTCAGCGGCGGCCAGAAGTAGGCCGCCTCCGGCACGTCGTCGAAGCCGACGACGCTCACGTCCTCCGGCACCCGCCGGCCGGCCTCGCGCAGCGCCCGCAGCATGCCGAGCGCCATCTGGTCGTTGCCCACGAACACCGCCGTCACCGACGGGTCGACTGCCAACCGCCGGCCCAGCTCGTAGCCGGAGCGCGGGCTCCAGTCGCCGCGCAGCGGCTCGGGCACCGGCCGGCCCTCCGCCTCCAGGACTGCGCGCCAGCCGTCGATCCGGTAGTTGGCGTCCAGCCAGTCGACCGGCCCGCCCAGATGCCAGACCGTCTCGTGGCCGAGGCTGAGCAGGTGTTTGGTCGCGCGGGCGGCTCCGGCCCGCTGGTCGACGGTCACCACCGGAACCGGGATGTCCTCCCCCGCGTCCACCGCGACCACGGGCAGATCGGGCGGCAGGTGGCGCAGCCCGTCGGCCGCCGACTCGTGCGGCGCGAGGATGACCACCCCGTCGACCGACTGGGCGCGCAGCCGGTGCACGGCCTCCTGGATGGACCGGCGGCTGAGGATGCCCAGGCTGGCGATGCTCACGCTGTAGCCGCTGAGCCTGGCCGCCTGCTCGATGCAGTAGAGGGTGGAGGCGGGACCGTACAAGGTGGTGTCGATGCTGACCACGCCGAGCACGCCGGAGCGGCCCGTGACGAGCTGGCGGGCGGCCGAGTTGGGCCAGTAGTCCAGCTCGCGGACGGCGGCGAGGACGCGGGCGCGCGTCTCCGCGCGCACCCTGTCGGGTGCGTTGAGCACCCGGGAGACCGTCATCGCCGAGACCCCGGCGAGCGCGGCGACGTCGCCGAGCACCGCGGGCCTGCTGCGCGGGCTGCTCTCATCCGACCTCGTGGTCATGCGTCAACGCTAACAGCCGATTGACCGCGCGACTTCCGGCAGATTACGTTCTCGGGAGCACGCGGGCGGCCGAAGGAGAACACGTGAACCTGCCCGAAACCGGGAGAACGGCCGACGACCTGCTGACCGAGCTGGCCAGGCTCAAGGAGCACGACCTGCCCGTGCGGGGCGGGCAGGTGACCTCCTACGTGTACGACACCGGGCGGCCCGAGGTGCACGAGGCGGCGGCCCGCGCCTACTTCGAGATGCTGGAGGTCAACAGCCTCGACCCGACCGCCTTCCCGAGCGTGGTGGAGATGGAGAAGCAGGTCGTCGGCGCGGTCGCGGACCTGCTCGGCGGCGGCCACGGCATCTTCACCAGCGGCGGCACCGAGTCGATCATGCTGGCGGTGAAGGCCGCCCGCGACGAGGCGGCCCGCGACCGGCCCAACCTGGTGCTGCCCGTCACCGCCCACCCCGCCTTCCACAAGGCGGCCCACTACCTGGGCGTCGAGGTCAGGCAGGTGCCGGTGGACCTGGCGACGTACCAGGTGTCCGCGCGGGCCGTGGCGGCGGCGATCGACGATGGCACGGTGCTGGTCGTCGTGTCCGCGCCGTCCTATCCGCAGGGTGCGATCGACCCGGTCGAGGAGGTCGCCGCGGTGGCCGCCGCGGCGGGCGTGCGCTGCCACGTGGACGCGTGCGTGGGCGGCTGGCTGCTGCCGTGGCTGCGGGAGGCGGGCGCGAAGGTGCCGCCGTTCGACCTGTCGGTGCCGGGTGTCACCTCGCTCTCCTGCGACCTGCACAAGTTCGGGTACGCGCCGAAGGGGGCCTCGGTGGTGCTGTTCGCCGATCCGGGGACGCGGCGCAGGGCCTACTTCGCCTCGGCGGCCTGGCCCGGTTACACGATCATCAATGCCACCGTGCAGAGCTCCAGGTCGGCGGGTTCGCTGGGCGGCGCCTGGGCCACCCTGCAGTCCCTCGGCAGGCAGGGTTACGTGGAGCTGGGCCAGGCCACGCTGGAGGCGGCGACCAGGCTGCGGAAGGGCATCGCCGCGATCGACGGTCTGCGGGTGCTGGGCGAGCCGGAGTCCACCCTGATCGCCTTCGCCGGGGACGGGGTGGACGTGTTCGTGCTGGCCGACGAGGCTCGGGCGCGCGGCTGGTTCCTGCAGCCGCAGCTCTCGTACGCGGGCATCCCCGCCAACCTGCACATCACGGTCACGGGGGTGACGCTGGCAGGGGTGGACGCGATGCTGAAGGTGATCGCCGAGTCGGCTGAGGCGGCCCGGCGGCTGGGTCCCCCGGCCGTGCCCGACGGGCTGGTGGAGCTGATCACCGGGCTGGACCTCGACGCGCTGGACGACGCGACCTTCGCCGAGCTGGCCGCCTCTGTGGGGGTGGACCTGCGGCCGGGGGCGGGGCAGCCCAGGATGGCCGTGGTCAACGCCGTGCTGGACGCGCTTCCGGCGGAGCTCAGGGAGGCAATCCTGGTGCGGTTCCTGTCGGTGATCTACGGGTAGTACCGTTTGCGGTCGTGCTCCCGTTACCACACCCTCTCCTCGCTGCTCGGCCAGCCGCTGCTACCCGCTCGCGGGGCCCTGCTGGTGCCAGCCGCCTCGATGGTCGTGCGGCATAGAACCTGGAACGCTTCAGATGCCACCCACCGTGTGGTGCCTGCTCAGATCTGGTTCGTGCCACCGTCGACGTAGATGTTCGAGCCGACGACATAGCTGCTCTGTTCCGAGGCCAGGAAGGCTACGACTGCCGCGGCCTCCTCAGGCCGACCCATGCGGCCCTTGGCCACGGTCGCGGCGACATTCTCCTTGACGGCCCGGGCGGTCTCCTCGTCGCCGAAAGCGGCGGTGCCCCCGGGAGTCTCGATCCATGCCGGCGAGACCACGTTGACCCGGATGCCACGGTCCTTGAGCTCGTTGGACCACGTCCGCGCGAAGGACCGGACGGCCGCCTTCGACGCCGCGTACGCGCCGAACGCCTCTACTCCACGGTCGCCGGCCGTCGAACCGACCAGGACGATCGAGGCTTCGTCGTTGAGCAGCGGCAACGCCTTCTGCACGGTGAACAGCGTGCCTCGGACGTTGACCGCGAAGGTCTGGTCGAAGTGCTCCTCGGTGGTCTGTTCCAGCGTCACGAACGCACCGACCGCCGCGTTCGCCACGAGCACGTCCAAACCCTTGCCTCGCGCCCGGACCGCCTCGTAGAGCCGGTCCAGGTCCTCCGGCTTCGAGATGTCGCCGACGACCGCGGTGGCCCGGTCTGCTCCGATGGTCTTGGCGGCGGCCTCCAGTTCGGACTCGCGTCGACCGGTGACGAACACGTACGCACCCTCGTCCGCCAGCCGTACGGCGGTGGCCAGACCGATACCGGTGCTGCCCCCGGTCACCACCGACGTCTTGCCTTCCAGCTGTCCCATGTGGGTGTCTCCATCACTCTCTCGATGCCGATCCGTTCGACATCGATACTGCGGGACATCGGGGATACTATCCATGATGCAGAGTCCGGCTTTCTTTACGTATCGTCCAGGAGGTGTCGTCGGTGCTCGGATTTCGGGATCCAGTGGCTGACGCGATCGGCCTGCTCCGGCCCCGCACGGTGGTCGGGCCCAATCTCCGGGCCACGGGAGAGTGGGCTTTGCGCTTCGACACGTTCTTGCACGTGCGGGTCGGGGGCCTCGTGCGCGGCACGTGCTGGTTGATCCTCGAAGGCCACGAGCCGGTGCTCCTGCAGGAGGGTGACACCTTCATGCTGGGCAACCCGCCGCCTTACGTGCTGGCCAGCACGCTCGATGCAAGCCCGCGCCCTGCGGAGCCGGTGTGGGCGGGTGCCGAAGACGGGTTCGTGCGGATCGGCCCGGAGGCCGAGGAGGACCTCTACCTCTGCGTCGGGCACATCGCGTTCGACGACAGGAACGCGGCCCTCCTGACCGATCTTCTGCCGCCGCTCGTGATCGTCCGCGTGGCCGATCCTCATGGCAGGCGGCTCGCGCAGCTGATCGATCTCCTGGCCACCGAGGTCGGGATCGGGGTCGCCGCCGCCGGCAGCCCGCTGGTGCAGAACCACCTCGCACAGATCCTGCTCGTGCACATGCTGCGTGCTCACGCCGGTCAGACAGACCGGCCCACCGGCTGGCTGGGCGCCCTGAACGAGGACGGCATCGGTGCCGCCCTGCGTGCCGTGCACGCGGACATGGCCCGCTCCTGGAGCCTCAAGGAGCTCGCCGAGATCAGCCACATGTCGCGTTCCGCGTTCGCCCAGGCCTTCAAGAGCCACGTCGGGGTCCCGCCGTTGGAGTACCTGATCCAATGGCGCATGAGCCTCGCGCGAGACGCCCTCGCCCGCGACACTCTGTCGATCTCCGAGCTCGCACGGGCCACGGGCTACCTGTCCGAGAGCGCGTTCAGCACCGCGTTCCGCCGCGTGGTCGGCTCATCGCCCGCCCAGTTCCGGAACCAGGCACGGCAGCCACCGCGCTCGGCCGCGAACGGAAGCTGAAGGAGGCGTCCTGTGGTCGGCTGCGCCGCTCACGCCGGCGACGAAGACACCAGCGCACCGCCCGCCGACACCACTACCAGCGACGCGGACACGCGTCATAAACGCGACTACCTGGGCGTCGAGGTCAGGCAACCTGGAGACGTACCAGGTGTCCGCCCAGGCGGTGGCGGGGGGATCGACGCTGACACGGTGCTGGTCGTCGTGTCCGCGCCGGTACGGGAGGCGGTGCTAGCGAGTGGCGTGGGGACTGACACTGATCGCGGCGGCCGGGTTCTGCGTCGCCGAGTACCGGATGGAGCCCTGCGACGTCCTGTCGCCCCTCGGCCTGCACTGGATCGGGAACCAGGGTTACTACCTCGTGGCGGCCCTGCTGGTGCTCGCGGGCACCAGCAGGGGCCGGGCGCTCAGCCGCGCGACTCGTTGACGCAGCGCAGCATCGGATAGGTGGTCAGCGCCTCCGGTCGAGAGGCTGGGCGGTGGTCACGTGGAAGGTCGCCTCCTCGCCCGGCAGCAGGGTGACCAGCATGGCGTCCACCGAGGCCGCCGGGGTCCAGGCGGTCGGGGAACAGGGCCAGCCCGCCTCGCCGCCCAGACGCTGACGATCCGCTGGCCCTGAATATAGGCGTTTCAGAACGTGTTCTGACCTGGTTTCAGAATTGGCGGTGTGTCTGTTGTGCCTGACCTGCCGGTTTGGGGCAGGCTGCGGGCTGGTCGGCTCAGCCAGCGAGATCAATTGACGGGCCGACCTTGCGTGTCGAGCCACTAGCTGGTTCAGGCAGAACGATGGCCTGACTGGTCGACCTCGTCCGCGACAGCGACATCCCGGCTGACGCGAATGTGCTCTACGCTCACCTCGGCGGCCAGCCCGCGATCTAAGGCGTACGCCCCGTCGTTCCAAGACTCCGCACCGCACTGACCGCCTCAGGTGACACGAAAGACCGGCCAGCCGATCTCGGTGCGCCACGCAGCGGGATCGCTCGTGTCACGAGGGCCGACAACGTAGACCTCCCGCACCGGCCCGGCCACCGACATCGCGTTCTCCACCACCCAGGTCCCGAGTTCGCCGTACGTGACCTCGATGCCGTCGTGCTCGCCGACGTGGGTGGTGACGGCCAGTTCCGCGGCCGGCAGAATCGCGGGGTGCACGCGTCCGGTGCGAGGTGGCGCAGCGGTCGGCAGGTAGACGACCGCGTGACCGCGCTCCTGCTCGAAAAGGGCGTTGTCGTAGCTGCCGCCCGGCGGTCCGGTCACGGCGGCGCCGACGGCAGCCTCCAATTCGGCCATCGCGCCTGCGTACCAGGTCGCGACGTCGCGATGCCCGACTACGGCCTCCACCGCCGCGACCGTCCGGGCGGGCTCCGCACGCAGCTCGACGTCGATCGGCGCGGGGTCGGGCCGGAGCAGGCGGCGCAGCGACACGACCGCGGCCCGGGTGCGGTCGAGCACGTCCTCGAGGCGTTGCAGGTGGTCCGCGACCAGGGCCGCCCGGACACCGGGGTCGGGGGTCCGCAGGATCCGCTGCACATCGCTCAGGGGGACGTCGAGCTCGCGGAGCCGGTGGATGACCTGCGCGGTCGGGATTTGGTCGAGGCCGTAGTAGCGGTAACCGGTGGTCTCGTCCACCACGGCGGGTTCCAGCAAGGCCGCCTCGTGATACCGACGCAGGGTCCGCACGCTCAAGTGGGTCAGCCGCGAGAACTCTCCGATGGTCAGCACCCCCTCATTCTGAACGCTCCCCCTGGGGGAGAGTCCACGGCTTGACCCTCCCGCGCCGTGAGGTCACATGGTGGGCTCATGACACAGCACACCGATCTCCCGTCCGATCTGCTCCCGACCACCGTGCGCGAGTTCTTCGCCGCCCACGTCGTCCGCGACGCCGACACCGCCTCGTCGTTCCTCGCCGAGGATGCGGTGGTCGTCGACCAGGGCGAGACCTTCCGCGGCCGAGAGGAGGTCCACGCGTTCCTGCGGGACGCCGGGTCCGAGTTCGAGTACACGACCGAGCAGATCGGCGCTCGCCGCGTCGATGACGCCCACTGGGTGGTAACCGTGCGGCTCGAGGGCACCTTCCCGGGTGGCGTCGCCGAGCTCGACTACCGGTTCACGCTGCGGGATGACCTCGTCGCCGAACTCGTCATTGCCAACCACCCAGCCTGACCGAACCCGCGCCACCTCGATCGTCAAAGGAGAGAAATGTCTAGTTCAGATCGCGATCGTCTCGACGGTCGCCGGGCACTGGTCACGGGCGGTTCGAAGGGCTCGGGCAAGGCCGTCGTAGAGAGACTGCGAGAGATGGGTGCCGACGTGTACGTGACGGCGCGAACGATGCCCGACGGGTACGAGCACCCTGACCGATTCATCGAAGCGGACATCTTGACGATAGAAGGCACCAACGCCGTGGCCGCTCGCATCGCAGAGGCCGGCGGCACACTCGACATCCTGGTGCACGTCGTCGGAGGGGCGTCGACGCCGTCTGGTGGATTCGCGGTCATCACCGATGACCAGTGGCTCACCGAGCTGAACCTCAACCTCCTTGGAGCGGTGCGGCTGGATCGAGCTCTTCTCCCGGCAATGATCGAGTCTGGGTCGGGCGTGGTGCTGCACTTCACCTCGATCCAGCGTGAGCTGCCCCAATACGACGCGTCCCTGGCTTACGCAGCAGCGAAGGCCGCGCTGCGCACATACAGCAAGGGACTTGCCAATGAGCTCGCGCCACGCGGCGTACGGGTCAACGCAATCAGCCCCGGCGGAATCGAGACCGAAGCCTACGAAAGATTCGTGGACCGGATCGCCGAGGGCAACGGGCTCACACGTGAAGCAGCCAAGCAGACCATCTACGACTCCCTCGGAGGAGTGCCCCTGGGACGATTCGCGAACACCGAGGAAATCGCGGACCTGGTCGGGTTCCTGGTCTCAGACCGCGCCTCGGCAATCGTAGGCGCCGAGTACGTCATCGACGGCGGCACCGTCCCGACCGTCTGAGCCAGGCACCAGCTCCGAGTAGCCACTCGCGAACAGCTCGATCCGACGGCAGAGCCCCCTCCTTCACAAGGAGAAACTCTCAGACGCTGCTCGGCAAACACCGAGAAGCGCGTCGACGACCCCTTTGTCGCGCTTCCGGCGCTGGCCTGGTCGTCGAAGATCGCGCCGCGCGTCACCGGTTTGCGTGTGCGAGCGCTCAGGTTGACCCACCAGATGGCGGGCCGCATCGGCCACGTGACATTTATCGATGACCCGTGAGCTGAGGCAGGCAGACACCCAGTTGACTACCGCAAGGAGAACACATGACTGCGCAGATCAAGGACGGGTCATCCGCCCAACCGGTCGGACCGCCCCCGCCCTTCGACCCGGAGCTCGCTCCCGTCATTGAGATCCTGACCAGCCTGCGCTCCCCCGACGCGTACCGTTTGGACAACGTCGCTGAGATGCGTAAGCCCGTCCCCGGGGTGGAGACCCCGACCGACGAGGTCCTCTCGCGCGGTGGCACCTACAGCGTGGAGGAGTGGGCGGTGCCAGGGCCGGACGGGGAACCGGATATCTCGCTGCTGATCTGTCTCCCGAAGCACGCGGCGACGCCGACCCCGGCGCTTTACCACATCCACGGCGGCGGCATGATCGTCGGCGACAACCGGTTCGGCCTCGTCGAGATGTTGAACCTGGCCGAGCCGATGGGCATGGCCGTGGTCTCGGTCGAGTACCGGCTCGCACCCGAGACACCCCACCCGGGGCCCGTCGAGGATTGCTACGCGGGCCTGGTGTGGGTGTCGGATCACGCCCACGAGCTCAACATCGACCCTGAACGCATCGTCATCGGCGGTGCGAGCGCCGGCGGCGGCCTCGCGGCAGGTGTCACCTTGATGGCACGCGACCGCAACGGCCCGGCAATTCTGGCCCAGCTGCTCCTGTCGCCGATGCTCGATGACCGCAACGACTCGCCCTCCGCTCAGCAGATGCGCGGCGTCGGTATCTGGGACAGCTCCTCGAACGAGACCGGATGGAACGCGCTCCTCGGTGACGGCGTGCGCGGAGGACCGGATGTGTCCCCGTACGCTGCGCCTTCCCGTGCGGCAGACCTCTCTGGCCTGCCGTCCACGTTCATCGACGTCGGGTCGGCCGAAACGTTCCGGGACGAGGACGTCGCCTACGCAAGCCGCATATGGCAGGCGGGCGGCCGCCTCGAGCTGCACGTCTGGCCCGGTGGGTTCCACGGGTTCGACGTCGTGGCCCCTCGTGCCGTGATTTCGCAGGACGCCATCGCCGCCCGAGTGGCGTGGCTGCGCCGTCAGCTCTTGGTCTGTCACGCAGCCTCGGCCGGGTGATCGGTCCGGTCCGGTCCGGATCGGTGAGTCGGTCGCGAAGTCGGCCTTCGGCTCGGCTCGGGCGTTGTGCCGGCGTACGTAGCCGGCGATCGCGGTGTTCTGCTCGGTGTGGCTGCGCGCGAAGTGTCCCGGCAACATGCCCCTGGCTCCTGGGGAATGAGCGGCGACGATCCGGTGGTGGAGGCCAGTATGCTGCCGCTCTCCACGTCGGGCCCGAGATGACCAGGGTGACGCGGCACGGGCGCGCGGCTGGTTCCTGCAGCCGCAGCTCTCGTACGCGGGCATCCCCGCCAACCTGCGCATCACCGTGACCGGGGTGACGCTCGCCGGGGTGGAGGCGATGCTGACGGTGATCGCCGAGTCCACGGAGGCCGCCCGGCGGCGCGGCCCGGCCGAGCTGCCGGACGGCCTGGTGGAGCTGATCACCGGCCTGGACCTGGACGCCCTGGACGACGCCACCTTCGCCGAGCTCGCCGCCTCGGTGGGGGTGGACCTGCGGCCCGGCGCGGGACAACCCGCGATGGCCGTGGTCAACACCGTCCTGGACGCCCTTCCAGCGGAGCTCAGAGAGGCGGTCCTGGTGCGCTTCCTGTCGGTGATCTACAGCTGATCGTGCCGCCCGACCGGCCCAAGCAGCCTTTCGCCTCGCCGCCCAGACGCTGACGATCCGCCGGCCCTGGATAGAGGCATTCAGAACGTGTTCTGATATAGACTCAGCGCGTGAGCACCTGCCATGCCGACGCCGTGACCTTCTCAGAGCTGTCGAGAAATCCCCGATCGGTCGCCGAACGCGCGGCACGCCTCGGACGCGTTCGCGTCACACATCGCGATGCTCCCGACTTCTACCTGACAGCGGCGGACCGTGAAGAGGAGCGCGAACAGACCCTGACCACCGCGTCCCGGCTGTTCCTCGCCCTGATCAAACATGACCCCACCGCGCGGGCGCTGGTCATCGCCATGCCGGAGGTCTTTCCCTGGGTTCGCCACCTGTCCTCGGACGAACTACGGGCCTTCACTCTGGAACTGGTCGAAGCGCTCTCCGACGCGGCCGAGCTCGACGTCGATGCCACAACCCGAGAGGTCGTCGCGGGCTGGCGAGCCACCGCCAGAATCAAGGCCGACCCTGCACATCACGCCGAGGCCCGCAAGCCCACCAGCGGCGACTTCGGCCCGGTGCAGGTTTTCACATGAGTCCGAAACGGGGCGATCGCATTACGGTGCCGCCACCGGATGACGAGTGGGATCTCCGGTTCGGCACCGGCGACGCAGTCAAAGGCTGGGAAGAACTGTGCCGCCACGCCTTGGCCAACACGCGCCGATGCTTCGAGGTACTGCGAACCGACCCCCGATCACGTGCAAGTCATGACCGTCAGCATCGCCTGCGCGGTGATCTCGCGACCCATCGCCACAACGGCAAGGACTTGGAGCAGTGGGAGTTCGAGGTGACCAGCGGCGGGCGTGTGCGGTACGCCATCGATGACGCCACTCGTACTGTCTGGGTGATATACGCATCGCCTCGACACCCCAAGGACACCGAATAGGCGCGGCCGAAACCTGGCGCCCCATAAGTTCTTGGCGACGCGAGCGGCCCCATAGCCGGCGCGGGTCGCATTCCGGCACTGCGGAATCGCTTCACCCTTCGATAGAGCTATCCGGCCTCGCCGGAGAGCAGCCTCTCCCACAAGTCCCCGGCCTCCCTGTACGAGGTAGGACAGCTCTCCTTGACAATCACGGCAGTCGGTGAACGGTCGGTCCGGCGTATCCAGGCGCACCCGCCCCCAGCGCAGAGCTCGTAAACCCGCGCCCGGCCCTCCCCGGTGTGCCGTAGGACCCGGACCCGGCCGAAGCGAGGCAACGGATCACGCCAATCGATCGGCTCAGCGTCGGACCCACCATCAGCGGCATGCGGACCGTGAAAGTCAGAAGTCACGTGAGAGCCTCTTGCGCGTCCTCGAACTCAGGCGCCGGGAGCACTCCCAGCGTGGAAACCTCGGCCCAGGTCAGGTTCCACCGCTGCGGCACGGACCGGGTCCCCCAGCTGATCGCGGTCTGCTCGACCAGCCACAGGCCACGACCACCGCACTCCTCGGCACCGGACCGGCGAGAACGAGGAACCGTCACCGCGCCCTGGTCGATCACCTCAACCCTGGCCAGCGCGTCGGTGACCTCGTAAACCTTCACCCTCACCAACCCGCCAGGCCGCCCCGACTCGGTATGCAGCACGGCGTTCCCCGCCAACTCGCTCGCGACGAGCCGTACACCGTCCACATCGCGATGCCCCGCCACCGTCAAGGCGTCGGCCACCCAGCGGCGAACCAGGCAGACCCACGCCGCGTTCCCCGGGATCGTCATCTCAACCAGAGCCCGCTCACTCACCGCGCCACCTCCCACACCCGCTCGTACACGCTTTCGTCTCGCACGTCCACGCACCGGCTACGCCCGCGCCCCCAAGTGAAAACCCATTGCTGCCCCTGCAGCGCGGCCCGGACGAGCAGCGGCCCGGACTCCCGCCGCACCGAGAGACACGGCTCCGCCCGTCGCGGCAACTGGACCGAAACGGCCAGCCCTCGCACCTTCAACCCCCAGGCCAGCCGAGCCAGATGGAAGAACTGCACCTGCTCCGTGCTCGGCGACGCCGCACCCGTTCCCGTCACGTCGTCCTGCTTCCGCGTACGTCGCATCGCTGGAACCGCCTTTCGGTGCCGAAATAGCAGACTTCGGGCGATAAGGGACAGCCACTTGTACGTCCCGCAAGGGTCCAATCCCCAGATCCGCTCCGCTACGCAAGAATGAAGCTACGTTGAGTGACCTGTCAATGCACTGTGCACATGGAGTATGACTTTGTGTAACAGCCATCTACATCACTCAATGGACTGCCATAGTTACTCCATGCAATCGAGTCACAGCCCAACCGTGAGACTGCGTCGTCTCGCACGTGAGTTGCGCAGCATGCGTGAAGAGAAGGGACTGACTCCCGAGACTGCCGCCGCTCAACTTGGATGGCACCGCAGCAAGATCAGCCGAATCGAAACCGGCCGCACCAGAGCAAGTCTTTCGGATGTCGCCGCAGTCTGCGATCTGTACGGGGCCAGATCGGACGTTCGCGCCATGCTGGTCCAGTTGGCGAAGGAGGTTCGCAAGCGGGGTTGGTGGACGGCCTACGCCGACGTGTTCACCGGCTCCTACGTCGGGTTGGAGGACGAAGCATCGCGAATTTGCCAGTGGCAGGTGCAACTCGTTCCGGGGCTCTTGCAGACCGAGGACTATGCACGCGCGGTGATCAGCGCGGGAAGACCGGAACCGCATGATCCTGAGGACATCCAACGTCGTGTGATGGCACGCATGGCACGACGGACACTGCTCAGCCGTCCAGATGCCCCAGAGTTGCATGCCGTGATCGACGAGAGTGTTCTACGTCGTCCCATCGCCGGTCGCGAGATGATGCGAGATCAGCTGGAAGCCATCCTGGTCGCCGCTCGTCGGCCCAACATAACCATCCGCGTCCTTCCCTACAGCGTCGGCGCGCACGCAGGGCTCGAAGGGGCGTTCACGGTCCTGTCCTTCGCCGAAGCGGTGGACCCAGATGTTGCCTATGTCGAAGGCACGGCCGGTGACGTATATGTGGAGAGCTCGGATCAGGTAGATCGCTATAAAATCGCATTTGGGCGTATATGGGATGTCGCCCTGTCTCCAGAGGAGTCCCGGAAGCTCATCAGCGATATCAAGGAGCAGCTGACTCATGACTGACTTATCGAACGCCGCGTGGCGTAAAAGCAGCCTGAGCGGAAGCGGGAACGACTGCGTCGAAGTGGCTGACAACCTTCCCGGCATCGTGGCCGTACGCGACAGCAAGGACCCTCACGGGCCGGCGTTGGTCTTCGATCCGAGTGAGTGGAGAGCATTCGTTTCCGGAGTCAAAGGCGGCGAGTTCGACCTGTCTTGACTACCCCGTTCACCGCGGCCCCTTATGGGCTCTTCACGGTTGAGGGTGTAGTCGTGGTATGAACCCGCCGGTCTCGACGACCCGGCACGCGAGGACCGCGTGCTCGGGCTCGAGGCGCTGGCCGGTGACGACGAGCCCAAGCTCGTCGAGGTGGCAGAAGGCTGTCAGATCGGGGTGGGCGAACGCATCCATGCGCTCACCGACGGTGGCGTCGGGCACGTGGCGGTTCTTTCAGATGAGCGGGTAGGAGCCTTTCCCTCTGGAACCTCGACATCCATCTGGGACCGCCGCGCCAGCTACACCCTCATCTGGCGAAGAGCCGCGACTACACCCCGATCTCTGGGAGTAGGCCATCTGTCGAGGGATCCGCGATCACGGCCGATGGCGGAAGCTGATGCGCATCAGCCGACTGTCAGCCCAGTCTTCGAGCCGAGTCGGCCGGATGGTGCCGGGGTCGTGGGGCTGATTGAGATCCGCCACGATCTCCGCCAACACGGCCTGACGTTCAGCTGGGTCGGTGACAGGCGTGGCCCGTGCAGGTAGATCTGCACGGATCCCGTTCTTGAGGTGGAAGGTGAAGTTGGGATTGGCGAGAAGGTTCGCATGCCAGTCGGTCGCGGCACCGCCGGCGCCGCTACACAGGTAGGTGGCGCCCGCGGCTCGGTAGAAGAAGATCTCGATGCGGCGTGCTCGGCCGGTGCGGCGCCCCAGCGTCGTGATGTCGATGATCCGTTCTCTGGTGCCCGCGGCGGGGGTGATCTCGATGGCTCGTCGGATGTGGTGGGGCAGGTGGGACAGAGACGCGCCCCATGCGGAGTCGTTCGACCCGGTCGTGTCTGGGGTGCTCATGCGGTCTCGGCCTGAAGGGCGGGGCCGAGGAGGAGCCCACCGTCGATGACGTACTCCGACCCCGTGATGAACGACGCGTCCGATGACGTGAGGAACAGGAGAAGACGGCTGACGTCGGTCGGCTCCCCGAGCCGGGGGATGGCGAACGGCTCGGGTGAGTAGAAGTCGGCGATTGCCGCGACTGCGCCGGCTGCTGGTTCGTGGATGAAGGAGGTCGATATCACGCCGGGGTGGATGGTGTTCACCCGGATGTGGTCGCGGCCGAGCTCGAGTGCTGCCGTTTGGGTGAGGCCTCGCACGGCCCACTTGCTGGCGACGTACGGCGCGTAGTGAGCCGTGCCGCCCAGGCCCATGGTCGAGGCGACGTTGACGATGGCTCCCCCTGCTGCGCGGCGCAGAGCGGGGGCTGCGATCTTGATGCCGAGGAAGGTCCCTGTGAGGTTGATGTCGAGGATGCGCGACCACGTGGCCTGCTCCGTGTTTTCGATCGTTGCAGGTGGATTCTGCACGCCCGCGTTGTTGACGAGCACGTTCAGGGCGCCGAAGGCGCTCTCGGCGGCTAGCACAGCGGCGGACCACGAGCTCTCGTCGGTGACGTCGAGGTGGGTGAAGCGAGCGCGGGTCCCGAGTTCGTCGGCGAGAGCGGCGCCGCGTTCCGCGTCGATGTCGCCGATCACCACGTTCGCTCCCTCCGCGTGAAAGGCGCGCACGTGGCTCGAGCCCTGGCCGCCGGTCCCACCGGTCACGAGCACGGTCTGGTTGTCGAAGCGGGGCATCAGATGTTCCTTCGGTACGTGGGTGAATGACCGGGATCACCAGTGATGAACGCCGGCCAGTGGTGAGCCGGGCGACTCACCATTCCCTGACACTAGGTCGGGAGCAGTTGCGAGTCAAGCCACTCACCTCGTATGCTCGGCCCATGAGCAGGGTCGTGACGACATATCACCAGCGCGTCGCCCAGGAGAAGCGCGCGCAGATCGTGACGGCCGCGACCGCACTGTTTCTCGAGTTGGGCTACGACCGGACGTCACTGGCGCGGATCGCAGAGTGCTCGGGCGTTTCGCGGGCCACCTTGTTCAAGCAGTTTCCGAGCAAAGCCGCCCTGTTCGACGCCATCGTGACCGAGTCCTGGTCGACCGCTGACGAGGAGAATCCTCCGTCAGCAGGCAACGTCGTCGACGGGCTCAGCATCATCGGTCGCCGTTACGCCGAGCTGCTAGGCCGTGCCCAGATGACCGACCTGTTCAGGATCGTCATCGCTGAGCTGCCGCGGTTCCCTGAGCTGGCCCATGCGCAGTTCTCGCAGGGGAAGATGCCCTACTTCGAGTCCGTACGCAGCTACCTCCTGGCTGAGCACGAGGCGGGAACGGTGCGAGTCGAGGACGTGGACCTCGCAGCCACCCAGTTCCTGGGCATGATCTCCAACTACGTCTTCTGGCCGACACTCCTGGTGCCGGGCTGGGAGGTGAGCGCCGAACGCGTCGCTCAGGTAGTCGACGAGGCCGTCCGCACCATCGCCGCCCGGTACGCCGCGACTGGATCAGGGGCGTCCACCAACGACTGAGTCCCGCCGCCACCTAAGGAGCTGATGCCTACGCAATCGAGGCTGTCGGCACCAAGGCGTTCGCGGGTCATCCCGAGGCGGACACCGAAGGAGGAAGTCTCGATGTGTTGACCCACCTCGATCAGCCTGGCATCAGCACGGCCCGACAAGAGGTCTCAGCAGCGGGCCCAATCGTGCAAGGCTGCGCTCCTGGGGCGGAAACTCCCAGCGGCAGCAAGAGGGGTGGCCCAGGACCCGCAAGCCAGGCCCGCAGCTACACCCTCATCTGTGAAGAGCCTCCTTACGGCTCGCCGATCCGATCGGCGAGCCGTCTGCTTGGAGAAGAATCACGACCCGAAAGTCTTTGTCGCATCCACGCTCGTGGAGGCGGAGCCGGAGCGGTTCAGGAGAAACCGTGAGGCCTGCATGGCGACACTGGTCAAACCACAGACGTGCGTCTCAAACGGGGGTACTTGCGTGGCCGCTACGGTGGGGTGCCGCGGGTGCCCGCAAGAGAGATCGTCCGCGAAGTGGTGATCGGTCACGATGGGTGTTCGCGTGCCTCGTTGACGCAGCGCAGCACCGGATAAGAGGTCAGCGCCTGCGGGTCGAGGGGCCGGTCGGTGGTGACGTGGAAGGTCTCCTCCTCGCCCGGCAGCAAGGTCACCAGCATGGCGTCCACCGAGGCCGCCGGGTCCAGCCGGTCCGGGAAGAGCGCCAGCTCGCGCACGAGCGTGCGGGCCGTCACGGTGACGCGGTAGCCGTCCTCCACCGGCTCGACGCGGGCGTCGTAGTCGGCGGGGGCGTAGGCGACGGCGGTGTCCTCGGCGAAGAAAGAGACCACGCGCGCGTCCCCGAGCCGGACGGTCAGCAGCTCGGCGGCCGGGTCGTCGGGGTCGCCGACGGCGGCGGGCAGCGCCACCCGGGCCACCGAGCGCGGCCCCGCCTCGACCGGGACGGCCTCCTTGGCCAGCGGCTGGCCAAGGAGGCTCTGCCGGGTGAGGACCAGCTCGCCGGCCCACGGCTCGTCGCCGTCGTTGACCACGGCCACCTCACCGTCCTGTACGGTCAGCAGCCGGTCGGCGTAGGCGCGCCGGAGCGCGTACCAGAGCGGTTTGCGTCGGCCGTCGCCGTCGACGGCGGCCCACGAGGTGACCGGCCAGCAGTCGTTGAGCTGCCAGACGATGGTCCCCATGCAGTAGGGCGCGAGCGCGCGGAACCGCGCCACGCCGAAGGCCATCGCCCTGGCCTGGTTGAGCTGGGTCAGGTAGTGCCAGTCGTCGAACGTGCCCGGCTGCGGCAGGTGCTCTCCGAGGCCGCGCAGCAGCTTGGCGTTGCCGTCGTCGGCCTTCTGGTGGTGCAGCACCAGCGGCGCGTCGGCGGCCAGCTCGCCGCTGATGGCGCGGCGCATCGTGGCGTAGGCGGGCGGCCCCTGGAAGCCGAACTCGGCGACGAAGCGGGGCGTGTAGGCGGCGTAGCGGCTGTAGTCCTCGCGGTTCCACACGTCCCAGATGTGGATCGTGCCACTGGCCGGATCCTGCGGCGGCTGCCCCGGCGTGGCCGAGAACGGGCTGCCGGGGATGTACGGGCGCGTCGGGTCGAGCTCGGCCACGATCGACGGCAGCAGGTCGTGGTAGAAGCCGCCGCCCCAGCTCCGGCCGCCGAGCCGCTCCTGCCACCGCCAGTCGGCGTGGCCTTCGAGGTTCTCGTTGTTGCCGCACCACAGCATCAGGCTCGGGTGGGGGGCGAGCCGGACCACGTTCTCGCGGGCCTCTGCCACCACCTCGGAGCGGATCGGCTCCTCCTCCGGGTAGCTCGCGCACGCGAACGGGAAGTCCTGCCAGACCATCAGGCCGAGCTCGCCGGCCAGGTCGTAGAAGTCCTCGCTCTCGTACAGGCCGCCGCCCCAGACCCGCAGCAGGTTGACGCCGGCGCCGGTGGCCTGGGCGAACCGCTCGGCCAGCCGCTCGCGGGTGATCCTGGTGGGGAAGCAGTCGTCGGGGATCCAGTTGACGCCGCGGACGAACACCGGCACGCCGTTGACGACGAGCTTGAACGCCTCGCGCTCGGCCGCCACCGAGCGGAAGCCGATCTTCCTGGTCCACGCGGAGTCGCCGAGGCGCACGGCCAGCTCGTAGCGGTGCTGCTCGCCGTACCCGCGAGGCCACCACAGCCGCGGGCCGGGGACGGACAGGGACACGACCGCCTCGCGCTGCCCGGTGGCGAGCCGCACCTCGGCGGTGACGCCCGCCACCTCGGCGCGCAGCGTGAGCGGCTCCTCGGTGGCGCGCTCCACCTTGACGTGCACGTCGACGGTGCCCACGCCGTCGCCGACCCGGACCAGCGGGCGCACCTCGGCCAGCCGGGCGCCGCTCCAGCTCTCCAGGCCGATGGGCCGCCAGATCCCGGCGGTGACCAGGGCGGGCCCCCAGTCCCAGCCGAAGTTGCAGGCCATCTTGCGGATGAACGGGTACGGCGCCGCGTACGCGCCGGGCCGCTCGCCCAGCACCGCGCGCTGCTCCTCGGCGTGGCCGACGGCGGAGTCGAAGGTCACGGTGAGCGTGTTGGCGCCCTCGCGCAGCAGGTGCCGGACCGGGAACCGGTAGGAGCGGTGCTGGTTGGCGGTGCGTGCCACCCGCACGCCGTTCAGGGTGACCGTGGCCACCGTGTCCAGCCCCTCGCACACCAGGTCGGTGCGCTCGTGCTCGTCGCCGGACCAGGTGAAGGAGGTGCTGTAGGACCAGCCGGTACGGCCGATCCAGGACAGCCGGTTCTCGTTGTCGTCCAGGTAGGGGTCGTCGATGAGGCCTGCCGCCAGCAGGTCGGTGTGCACGCAACCGGGCACGGTGGCCGGTGCCTCGATGTCCTGCGAGACGGCCGACACGATCCAGCCGTCGTGCAACGGGCGGTACGAGCTCAAGGAGATCTCCTTAGCAGTCGCTGAGCTGGGCACAGGCCACAAAGTGTCCCGGATCGGCCTCCAGCAGCCCGCCGGTGGCCCCGCGCTCGTGGTACAGGCAGGTGGCCGGCGGCTCGATGTCGTCCCACGGGGCGTGCAGGCGGGGGACGGCCGACAGCAGCTGCCTGGTGTAGGGGTGCAGGGGGTCGTCGAAGACCTTCGAGGTGAGGCCCATCTCGACGATCGTGCCGCGCCGCAGCACGACGGTGCGCTCGGCCAGGTAGTGGCCGAGCGACAGGTCGTGGGTGACGTACAGCACGCCGAGGCCGCGCGCCTTGAGCTCGGCCAGCAGGTTGAGCACGTCGATGCGGGTGGAGGCGTCGAGCATGCTGGTGATCTCGTCGGCGATCAGCAGCTTGAGGTCCAGCAGCAGCGCCCTGGCGATGAGCAGCCGCTGCAGCTGGCCGCCGCTGAGCTGGTGCGGGAATTTGCCGAGCACCTCGTCCGGGTTGAGCCGGACGTCCTGGATGGCCGAGCGGACCCGCTCGGTCCACTCGGCGTCCGGCACCGACGGGTAGTAGCTCTCCTTGATCAGCGCGAACACGCGGTCGGCCTTGAAGACCGGGTTGTAGCAGCTGAACGGGTCCTGGAAGACGCCCTGAACCGACCGGTAGTAGTCCTTGCCCGGCTGGATCGGCACGCCGTCCACGGTGATCGAGCCGCTGGTGACCGGGGTCAGGCCGAGGATCATCTTGCCGATCGTGCTCTTCCCGCTGCCGCTCTCTCCGATGAGGGAGACGACCTCGCCGGGCCGCACGTCGAAGCTCACCGTGTCCACGGCTGTCATGGTCCGGCCGCCGAAGGTCCCGACCTTGTAGACCTTCGTGACGTTGTCGACTTTCAGCATCAGGCCTTCCAGCATGCGACGAAGTGGTCGGGCTCGATCTCGGCCACGGGCGGCTCCTCCGCGCACTCCTCGCCCGCGAGCGGGCATCGGGCCCGGAAGCGGCAGCCCGTCGGCGGGTTCAGCAGGGACGGCGGGCTGCCGGGGATGCCGGCCAGCTTGCGCTGGTCGTACCGGACGCCGATCTCCGGCAGCGAGTTGATCAGAAGCTGGGTGTACGGATGCCGCGGCGCCTTGACGACCTTGTCCGCGGGCGCCTTCTCGGCCAGCTTGCCCGCGTACATGATCATGATTGTGTCGGCGAGGTTGGAGGTGAGCGCCAGGTCGTGGGTGATGAAGATCATGCTCTTGACGAAGCCGTTGTCGCGGAAGCCGAGCATCGCCTTGACGACCGCCTTCTGCGTGGACACGTCCAGCGCCGAGGTGACCTCGTCGGCGATGAGCAGCGACGGGTCGAGCAGCGTGGAGATGACCATGACCATGCGCTGCTTCATGCCGCCGGACAGCTCGATGGGGTAGCGGCTCAGCACCTCGCGTTCCAGGCCGACCAGGTCGAGGCGGTGGTGCAGCTCCTCGGTGTCGAGCGTGACGCCGCGCGACCTGAGCAGCTCGGCGATCATCTTGCCGATCCTGCGGGTCGGGTTCATCGCGCTCATCGAGTACTGCGGGATGAGCGAGACCTCGTGGAAGCGGAACGCGTTCATCGCCCGGTCGTCGCCGACGGGCAGGTCGCGGCCGTCCAGCTCGACCGTCCCGCCGGCGTGCCGCATCCGGCCGTCCATCCGGATGAGGCTCTTGCCCAGGGTGGTCTTGCCGCAGCCCGACTCGCCCGCGAGGCCGAGGATCTCCCCGTCCTTCATGGTGAAGGAGACCCCGTCCAGCGCCTTCACCTCACCCTTGAGAGTGCGGTAGTGCACCCTCAGATCATTGACCCGCAGACTCATGTTTCCCTCAGCTTCGGGTTGAAGACCTCGTCAAGGCCGACGTTGGCGACGTACAGGGCGCCCACGACGGCGGTGATGCCGGCCCCCGGCGGGACGAACCACCACCACAGGCCGAGTTGGAGCGCGCTCCACTGGGTGGAGTTCTGCAGCATCAGGCCGAGCGAGACGCCTTCGGTGGGCCCGAGACCGATGAAGTCCAGCGAGGAGGCGATCAGGATCGAACCGCCGAACAGCAGGATGAAGGTCATGAACAGGTAGGAGCTCATGTTCGGCGCGATCTCCCGCATGATGATCTTGCGGGTGTTCATGCCGCTGAGCCTGGCCAGGTCCACGAACTCCCGGCTGCGCAGCGAGAACGTCTGCGCCCTGATCGACCGCGCCGCCCACGGCCAGGAGGTCAGCCCGATGAACAGCGCCTGCACGCCGACACTGCGGATGCCCAGGTAGGCGTTGATGATGAGCAGCACGGCCAGCGTCGGGATGACCAGCACGACGTTGGTGAGCATGTTGAGGATCTCGTCCATCCAGCCGCCCCGGTAACCGGCGACGAAGCCGATCACCATCGCGATGACGGCCGCGATGCCGCCGCCCAGCGCCCCGGCCAGGAACGTGGTGCGCAGGCCGTACACGAACTGGGTGAAGACGTCCTGGCCGAACGTGGTGGTGCCGAACCAGTGCTCCGACGAGGGCGGCAGCATCGCCGCCGCGACGTACTCGTTGGGGTCCTCGATGCTCATGAAGATCGGCCCGAACACGCCCACGAGCAGCAGGAACAGGACGATCCCGAAGCCGATCATCAGCTTGGTGTTGCGCACCGCGAAGTACAGCGCCTCCCGCCGCACCACGCGCTCCTGCGTGGGCAGGGTGGTCGTCGTGGTCATGCCTGAGCACCCGCCATTCCGGTACGCGTACGGGGATCGATCAGCACGTAGACGATGTCGATGATGAAGTTCGCCACCAGCACCCCGATCACGATGAACATGAAGGTGCCCTGCAGCAGGAAGAAGTCCTGGTTCTGGATGGCCTTGAGTATCAGGCTGCCGAGCCCTGGATAGGAGAAGACGATCTCGGTGACCAGCGCCCCGGCCACCAGCACGCCGAGCTGCAGTGCCAGGCCGGTGATCTGGGGCAGGATCGCGTTGCGGTAGGCGTACCGGCGGATCAGCCGCGACGGCGCGCCGAGCGCGGACAGATAGTTGGAGTAGTCCGACTCCAGCTCATAGATGATCATGTTGCGCATGCCGATCGCCCACCCGCCGAGCGCCACCAGGAACAGCGACAGGAACGGCAGGACCCAGTGGTGCAGCAGGTCGAGGACGAAGGCCCAGGTCCAGCTCGGCTGCAGGGAGAAGCTGTAGCCGCCGGCCACCGGGAACCACCCGGCCACCACGCCCAGCCCCCAGGCCAGGAGCACCGCCAGCCACATGTACGGCGTCGCCGTCAGGATGTAGCCGACCGGCAGGACCGTGTTGTCGAGCAGCTTGCGCCGCGCCGCGAAGGCGCCGAACCGGTTGCCGACCCAGTAGCTGAGCAGGACCGACGGGATCATCAACGCCAGCGTGTACGGCACCGCCGCCAGGATGACGTCGGCCACCGGGGTCGGGAACACCCAGATGCTGATGCCGAAGTCCCCCTGGAACATCGCGCCCCAGAAGTTCAGGTACTGCTGCCAGACAGGCTGGTCGAAGCCGAACAGGTTGGTGTAGTAGGTCCGCATCGCCTCGACCGCCGCGGGCTGCGTCACGCGGGCCCTGGCCAGCATGCTGGCCACCGGGTCGCCGGGCATGAAGCGCGGGATCATCCAGTTGACCGTGACGGCGACCACGAAGGTCAGACCGTAGATGAGCAGTTTCCTGCCGAAGTATTGGCGCACGTGAGGTCTCCCCAAAGGGGCCCCCTCCGCCCGGGGGGACAGGCGGAGGGGACACGATCATCCGGTCAGCCGGCCACGGGCTGGAGCTGGGTGAGCGTCTCGAATCCGCCCAGTTCGAGCCAGTTGCGCCACATGACGGGCGCCGACTTGGGCGCTCCCGGCGCCGAGGAGGGCCAGTTCTTCCACACGCTGTTGCTGGACTGGGCCCACAGGCCGTTGTACCAGAGCGGGATGACCGGCATCTCGTCCAGGTGGATCTTCTGCAGGTCGGAGATGACCGCCTTCATGCCCTCGATGTCGTCGGTCTTGACCTGGTCGAGCTTCTGGACCAGCTCCCAGGCCTCCTTGTTCTCGTAACGGCCGAAGTTGACGGTGTTCTGCGTCTTGCGGATCGGCAGCTGGAAGAGGTAGTCGTAGTAGGTCCACGGGCTGCTGGACAGCTGGCGCTCGTTGTTGACGATCAGGTCGAAGTCGCCCTTGCTGCGGTTCTCGACGAGCGCGTTGAAGTCGGGGAACTCCGGGTTGACGTCGATGCCGGCCGCCTTGGCACTGCTGGAGATGACCCGGGCCGCCTCCATCCAGTCCGTCCAGCCGGCCGGCACCTCGATCTTCAGGCTGATCTTCGAGCCGTCCTTGTTCTCCACCAGCCCGTCGCCGTTGGTGTCCTTGTAACCGGCGTCGGCCAGCGCCTTCTTGGCCTTGGCGGTGTCGAAGGCGAAGCCGCCGGCGCTCACCACGCTCTGGTCGACGAACTGGTCCCACTGCGGCAGCAGGCCCGTCGGGCTGGAGGCCTTGACCAGGTTGCCGTAGACGCCTTCGACGATCTTCTTGACGTCCACGGAGGTGGCCAGCGCCTTGCGGAAGGCCGGGTCGTTCATCGGCTTCTTGGTGGTGTTGGGCACCAGCCAGGCGGTGTTGGCCGACAGCATGTACGGCGGCTCGTTGTAGAACGTGGTGATGCCGAAGTTGCCCTTGACCAGGTTGGCCACGCCGGGCAGGAAGTTGTTGCTCATGTCCATGCCCTTCTGCAGCAGAAGGCCCATGGCCACCTCGTTGCTGGGCGTGGCGACGTCCACGATGTACTTGGGCTTGGGTTCCATGGTGAGCGCCGTCTTGCCCCACCAGTCGTCGCGCTTGACCCAGACCACGCGGTCCTGGTCATGGCTCTGGTACTTGTACGCGCCGGTGCCGACCGGGTTCTCGTTGACCCCGTTCAGCACGTCCTCCTCGGAACGGCTGCTCCAGATGTGCTCGGGCACGATGACCCGGCTGTAGAGGTTGTAGTCCCATTCCTGGTAGTTCGCCTGCGAGAACGAGAAGCGGACCGTCTGGTCGTCGACCGCCTCGACCGACTTCAGCCAGTCCCAGATGTTGTGGTACGGGACCGTCTCCATCTTGCCCAGGTTGTAGGAGAAGGCGACGTCCTTGGCGGTCAGCGGTTTGCCGTCCGCCCAGGTGACGCCCGTGCGGATCTTGGCCTCGTACGTCGTGTCGTCCGTCCAACTGCCGCTCTCGGCGAGCCACGGCGTGAGCTTGGCCGCGTTGGGGTCGAAGTGGAAGAGCGTCTCGTACACCAGGCCCTTGGTGCCGGTGGCGGAGTCCCACTCGCGGATCGGGTTGAAGTTGGCGGGCGGCCCCCACTGGGTGCCCGTGGTGTACAGCGTCTCGTTACGCGGGAGCTCGCCGGTGTTGCCCTGGGGAGCGGGTGCGGCGCTGCCGGCCTGGGAGGCTTGGGGAGCCGGCGTCGCGCCGCCTCCCGAACAGGCGGTGGCGGCCATGCCTGCCGCGAGGAGCGGTATCAGGATCCGTGCCCGGGTCTGCATTGCGTTTCTCCTTCCCCCACCGAAGCGGAGGTCGACCATGTGTCCAACCCCGAAGTCGGCGGCCCGGGACATTACGCCGCCGTCGTACCTGGTCAGCGGCCTGATCGGCGGCATTGAGCCGTTTGGGAGCGCTCTCATGCATCGCCGCGCAGATACCCGCTGAACCGGATAAGTATCGCGAACGTAAATTCGCGGTGACAACCGCGTCAAGAGCCGTGATCTGTTTGAGACAACGCCCCTTGGTGCGGCCCACCTGATGTGCGACGCTCGGACCAGGGGTAAGGTCGTCTCGACACGCAGCTAACCGGTTCAGAAAAAAAGGGGGCTCGGTGAAGCGACCGACGATCGCCGACATCGCCCGACAAGCGGGAGTCTCCAAGGTGGCCGTCTCCTACGCGCTCAACGACCGCCCCGGAGTCTCCCCCGCCAAACGCGCCGCCATCAAGGCCATCGCCGAAGAGATCGGCTGGCGGCCCAACAGCGCCGCCCGTGCCCTCAACGGCGCCCAGGCCCGCACCGTCGGGCTCACCCTGTGCAGGCCCGCCCGAATACTCGGCGTCGAGCCCTTCTTCATGGAGCTCATCAGCGGCATCGAGACCGAGCTGTCGGCCCGTTCCTACGCGCTCATGCTCCAGGTCGTGGCCCACCCCGAGCAGGAGATGGAGATCTACCGCCGCTGGTGGGGCGAGGGCCGCGTCGACGGCGCCATCCTCGTCGACCTGCGCTTCGCCGACCCCCGCGTCAGCGCGCTCAACGAGCTCGGCCTGCCCGCCGTCGTCATCGGCCACCCCTCCGAGGCCGGCTCACTCACCCCCGTCTGGTCCGACGAGTCCGTCCCCGTCCGCGAGACCGTCGAATACCTGGCCGCCCTCGGCCACCGCAGGATCGCCCGGGTCGCGGGGCTGCCCGACCTCGTCCACACCGTGCTGCGCGACCAGGCGTTCACCACCGCCTGCCAGGACCTCGGCCTCGACCAGCACCCGATCATGCACACCGACTACACCGGCGAAGAGGGCGCCCACGCCACCCGCCGCCTCGTCAGCTCCCCCACCCGCCCCACGGCGATCGTGTACGACAACGACATCATGGCCGTCGCCGGCATGTCCGCCGCCCACGAGATGCGCCTCGACGTGCCCGGCGACCTGTCGATCGTGGCCTGGGACGACTCGCCGCTGTCCCAGGTCGTACGGCCCGCGCTGAGCGCCCTCACCCGCGACATCCCGGCGTACGGCGCGCACGCGGCACGGGCGCTGCTGTCGTTGATCGCCGGCGAGGAGGTGGAGGGGGTGGAGGACGAGGCGGCCCGCCTGCTTCCCCGGGGCAGCACCGCCCCACCCCCGGGTCAGGGGCGCCCTTCGCCATCCACCCGTTGACCGTCTACGCCCGCCCCGGCCCGCCCGATCGCCGACCGGATCGCGGCGCTGTCGGCGGAGACTTCGGGTCGTGCACATGCGCGTCCAAGGCATCAGAATCCCGTCTTCGCCGTGCCGAACCACCGTCCGAGCGCTCCCCGGAGCCCGTCCGGATCGGTTCCCGACCACGCGACGTACCCATCGGGCCGGATGAGCAGTGACGGCGCCGCCGCACGGGCGGCCACGCGGGCGACGCGATCGGACCAGGCCGACGCGGCCTCGGCGAGCGCGGCGTCGGCGGAGAGGTCCAGGAGCAGCGGGCGAGCGTCGCGGCGGAGTTCGGCGAGGCGGAGCGCGCGACCGTCCTCGGTCGTCAGGTCGAGGCTCGGCGCGAACCACCCGGTGAGGTCGGCGGGCTCGCACTCGCCCATGTCGTACCGGACATCCGCGCCCGCCATCAGGTCGGCGATCAGCTGGACGCTCTCGCGCTTCGTCATCAACTCGGTGAACAGCTCGCGGAGGGCGGTCACGGCGCTGCCCGGCGCCATGAGGGCCGTCTGCGACTGCGTCTGCATGAACACGCGTTCGCCGAGCGCGCGGCGTTCGGACTCGTAGCTGTCGAGAAGTCCGTCGGGGGCCCAGCCGTGCAGGTCCGCTGACAGCTTCCATGCCAGGTTCGCGGCGTCCTGCAGCCCCAGGTTGAGGCCCGGGCCGCCCGAGGCGGCATGGACGTGGGCCGCGTCACCGGCGAGGAAGACCCGCCGGTCGCGGTACCGGTCCGCCAGTCGCGTGTTCCGCCCGCAGATCCGGCGCAGGAGGGTCGGCGAGCCCTCCGGCGGCGAGGACAGGGCCACCTGCACACCGAGGACCCGTTCGACGCTCGCCTCCATCTCCTTGAGCGTCATCGGTGCGCCCGGACCGGGGTGGCTGCCGACGGGGTGGTCCTCCCATTCGAGCGTCGTGATGAAGGGGTGCTCGGGAGCGAGGAAAGCGATCATGATGACCCCGCGTTCCGTCCGGTGGAAGTTGCCGGAGATCTCCCCGAACCCGCCGATCGCGATGCGACCGCCCGGCGCCGGCGCGATCTGCCCGGTCGATCCGATGAGTGCCGCTCGCGCCACCACCTGTTCGTCGACGATTCCCGGGAACGCGATGCCCGCCTGCTTCCGGATCTCGCTGTGGCCGCCGTCGCAACCTACGAGGAATCGGGTGCTGAGGTTCTCCTGCGCGCCGTCGAGGCTCGTGACGACGAGATCGACGTGGTCCTCCGACTGCGCGAACTTCCGGACCTCGTATCCGCGACGAACGTCCACGCCCAGCTCGGCGGCCCGCTCGGCCAGAATGCGTTCGATGTCGCGCTGGTTGATCTGGATCATGTACATCGGGTTGTCGTCGCCGAGGACGTGCAGCGGCAGCGGCAGCGTCCCGAAGAAGAACGTGGGCAACGGCTTCGGGACCCCCGATCCGCCGAACCGCTCGAACAGGCCGCGATCGTCGAGCAGGCGCACCGCCTGGCCGACGATGCCGTGGGCCTTGTCCGCCTGACTCGGTTCGGGTAGTCGCTCGACCACCACCGGGTCGACCCCCGCGAGCTTGAGCTCGCAGGCCAGAAAGAGCCCGACGGGCCCTCCACCGACGATGACGGCGTCGAACATCATGCACGCTCCCGTTCACTGTAAGAGAGGAATTACTCTCTTAATAAGGTAGGCGCACTTGCTAAGAAAGGAAAGCCTCTCTAGCGTGGAGGGGTGGCAGAACCCGTCCCGAAGCACGCCCGCCGCCGACACGGCGAAGAACTCCAAGCCGCGCTGCTCGAAGCCGCATGGGACGAGCTCGTCGAGACCGGCTACGCCAAGCTGACGATGGAGTCCGTCGCCAGACGAGCACACACCGGGATCGCGGTGCTCTACCGCCGCTGGCCCAACAAGGACCAGCTCGTGCTCGCCGCCATCGAGCACTACCCCAAGGTCCACCCGGTCGCGGTCCCCGACACCGGCACGCTGCCCGGCGACCTGCTCGCCCTGCTGACCGGCATGGGCGAAGCCCGCGCTACCTTCTTCGCCATAGCCGCGGCCAGCGTCTTCTCGGGGCTGCTGACCGATGCCGGGCTGACTCTCGCGCAGGCACGCGAAAGGATTCTGGGTGGCGCGCCACTGTCACGCGCCGAGATCGTTTACCGGCGCGCCCACGACCGCGGCGAGATCGATCTTGAGCACATCCCCTCCGCAGTGCTCGCCATGCCGTTCGACCTGATGCGCCACGATCTGCTCATGAGCCTGAAGCCCCTGGAGCCCGCACGCGTTCATTCGATCGTCAACGATCTCTTCATGCCCCTGGTCCAGAAGCACCGGAGCAGGCCGGATCGATCACGCATACCGAACTGACTTCACCACGGCGGACTTCCGCCGTTCCGGCGGCTTACCGCAGGCAAGGGAGCTCGAACCAGACGACGGTGCCCGGCTGGCCGGTGGCGCACAGGCGAGTCCACCCGGCACCACAGCGCCCGTGGGTGAACTCGGCGACGATCCGCAGCCCCCGCCCCCCGAGGGCCAGCTCGTCGACGTCGTCCGGGACGGCGAGGGGGCGGCGCAGCAGGCTTTCGATCAGCCCGGCGCCGGCGCCGGCGTCCACCACCTCGACCCTGCCCGGTGAGCCGTGGTCGTGCACGATCCGCAGCTCGTAGGGGCCGGGAGCGTAGCTGGCCGCGTTGGTGGCCAGCTCGGCGACGACCAACTCCAGCTCGACGAGCACATCGCAGGCGAGGTGCTGCCGGGACAGGTGGTCGCGGAGCAGTTCTCGCGCACGGCTGGTGGCGCTGTCAGGGGGCAGGCACCAGGTGATCATCCGAGAGCTTTCATCGGACCTGTCGGATAGGGCGGAGCGTGGGGTAGGCACATCGTCTTCCTCTCCGGCTGAGACAGGCGACAGCCTGATCGCCATCGTGCCCGACGAAAGCCGTACACGGAGAGTCGCCGAACCTATACTCTGCGCTTGTCAGGCGGGTGATCGGCCGAGCCGATCGCCTTGGGCGATGGGCCCGCGGAAACGACCTCGAGCGCGGTGGGACGCCGGTTACCGTGAGCCAACGAACTCGGCCGTGGAAAGGTCGGCATGAACGTCAGCCACGCCAACGCGCACGACATCGACCCCACCATCTGGGACGACTCCCAGATGCGTCAGGCCTTGTACGTCCGCGACATGGCCACTGTTTACCGGCTGCTGCAGCGCATCGGCATCTCTCAGCGGCACATCGCCACCCTCACGGCACAGTCCCAGTCGGAGATCTCCGAGATCCTCAAAGGCCGCCAGGTGATGGCCTACGACGTGCTGGGCCGCATCGCCGACGGGCTCGGCATCCCGCGCGGCTACATGGGACTGGCCTACGACACGTCCTCGCCGGAGCCGGAGCCGGAGCCGGCCAAGCCTGCGAAGGAGCCCGACCTGGACGAGGACGAGCAGGTGCGGCGTCTCCTCGCCCATGCCGCGCAGGTGACCGTCGGCGCGGCCGGGGAGCACGCCGAGAACTGGACGCATCCCCTGGCCCCGGTGGAGACACCCGCGCCGCAGCGGATCGGGCTGGCGGACATCGAGCAGGTCGAGACGGTGACGCGCACGCTCCGCGCGCTCGACTACCAGCACGGCGGCGGCGTCTGCCGAGACGCGGTGGTGGCGCAGCTCACGTGGTCACAGCGGCTGCTGCACGCGACCTGCGCGCAGCAGGTCGGCCTCCGGCTGCACCAGGCGCTGGCCGATCAGCACAACCTGGCGGGCTGGACGTCCTTCGACGTCGGTCTGTACGGCCCGGCGAGACAGCACCTGGCCCTCGCGCTCGAACAGGCCAAACACGCCCGCAACTTCTCCCTCGCGGCCAACGTCCTCTACCGGATGGGCCGCGTACACCTGCACTGTGATCGGGTGCAGGACGCGTTGCGCTTCTTCCAGCTGGGGCAGATCTGCGCACAGGATGCCAACTGTGAACGGACGGTGGCGATGTTGTGCGCCAACGAGGCCTGGGCGTACGCCCTGCTGGGCGATGCCGAGCTCGCCCTCAAGTCGATCCACCGGGCGCGGGACGAGTTCGCCCGCTCCTGCGGGCAGCCGTTCCCGGCCTGGGTGAGCTTCTTCGGCCCGGCCGACCTCGACGCGCTGAGCGGCATGGTCTACGCCGACCTCACCGACGACCATCTCGACGTCGCCTCGGAGTTCCTCACCGACGCACTCGGACGCCGCAGTCCGAGCATGACGAGGAGCAGGGTGTTCGAGCTGACCGCGCTGGCGACCGTACAACTGCGGGCCGGCGAGCTGAACAGCGCGATCGCCAACGGCCACCAGGTCGTCGCCCTGGCGACCCAGATCCGCTCGAAACGGATCGTCGACCGGCTAGCCCCCCTCCAGGCCGCCGCCCGCGCGCGGGCGCACGACGCCGACGCGCACGAGCTGGCCCAGCGCATCGCGGCGGTGCGTGCGGCATGACGGCGACCGCCGACCACACCTGCGGCCTCACCCGCGACCGGCTCGACACCCTGCTCACGGCCTTCTGTGACCAGGCGGGCCTGCCCTCCTCCGGCGCCGAGCTGATCAAGTTCACCAACAACGCCGTCTTCCGCCTCCGCCACGCGCCCGTCGTCGTGCGCATCGCCGGCTCCACGGCCGCCCGCGTCCGCACGTCGGCGGTCGTGCGGGTCGCCCGCTGGCTGGCGCAGCACGACTTTCCAGCGGTACGGCTCCTCCCCGGCGTCGAGCAACCGCTGCGGGTGGACGACCAGCTGGCCACCCTGTGGACGTACGTCCCCGAGGTGGGCCCGCGTCCCGGCGGCGCCGACCTGGCCACCCTGCTCCAGCGCCTGCACGCGCTGCCCGATCCGGGGCACACGCTGCCGCCGTGGCGGCCGATGAGCCAGATCCGCCGGCGGCTCGCCGAGCCGGAGGACCTCTCCCCCGACGACCACGCCTTCCTGCTGGACGAGTGCGACGACCTCGAAGAACGCCTCGACGCGCTCCGCTACGTGCTCCCGCCGGGGGTCATCCACGGCGACGCCTTCCTCGGCAACGTCATCGCCGGCCCGGACGGGCCCGTGCTGTGCGACTTCGACAGCACCACGATCGGCCCCCGCGAATGGGACCTGACCCCGGCGGCGGTCGGCAGCCTGCGGATGAACTACCCGGTGAACGAGCATCTCGCGCTCGCGGAGTCGTACGGCTTCGACGTGATCGGGTGGGAGGGCTTCCCGGTGCTGCGGCGGCTCCGCGAGCTCAAGCTCGTGACCAGCGTGCTGCCGATCCTGCGCAGCAACCCGTCCATACGGTCCCAGTGGCGCCACCGCATGCACAGCTTCAAAACCGGCGACACAACCGTCCGCTGGGAGCCGTACAGGTGATGGGCGCTCTGCGGCGAGGACTCCGATATCTCGACCAGCGCCAAGGCGCGGCGCCCGTGGGGGGCGCCGCGCCTGGTTGAACGGGTCGGTCAGGCGGTGGGGCAGGTGTAGGTGAAGGGCTTCGTCTCGGTGTCGGCGTTCGGGCCGGTGATCACGAGCTGGATGTCACCCGCGATGGTCGGCGGGCCCGTCGGCGTGAGGCCGAGGGTCACCGGGCGGACGCCCGCCTGTCGAGGACGACGGTGGTGGGGATGGAGGTGGTGGCGCCGTTGATGACCCAGTGGTAGGTCAGCGTGGTGGCGCCGGTCACGGTGATGCCTGCCGAGACGTTGACGGCGGGGCTGGACTGCCGCGCGCAGGTCTCGTAGTTGGGGGCGGTGCTCAGGCTGGAGATCGAGGCCGTCACGGCGGCGTCCGCGCACTTCACCGTGGTGTGGGCGACGTTCGAGGACCGGTGGTTCGGGTCGAGGATCTCGATCCAGCGCTTGACGCTGCCGCTGTCGGACGCGGTCACCGTGTGGCTCACGTGCTTGGCGCCGGAGTAGCGGGCGAAGTACAGCGACTCGACGGAGCCACGGTAGCCGGGGCCGGCCCAGCCGTACTTCACGGTCGTGCTGGTGCTGTTGGCGGCGATGGTGCCGTTGAACACCCGGTCGACCGGGCAGCTGCCCTGGTAGGAGGAGGGCGCGGTCACCCTGGCCGAGGCCGTGGCCTCAGGCCGGCACCACACCTTGTAGTGCGCTCGGTGCTGGGCGGGTGTGGACGGTCGACATCTCAGGGTCAGGAGAACAGGCGTTGGGGGTGCATGCCGTCCACCAGGCCCGTGTCCGGGGGGTGGATGCTGTAGCCCAGCATGCGGCGCACCCGCCGGCTCAGTTGCCGGGCGACGTCGCGCCCCGGCGAGAGGGTGAACGCCTCGCGGGTGCGCAGCCACGGCTCGCAGTAGTGGGCCTTGACGGTCAAGCTCGGGTTCGCCCAGGTCGGGGTCGGGGGGCGGGCGTGCCAGAGGGTGCCGAGCAGGACCGTGCAGGAGCCGGCGGGCGGGGTCAGGGTGAGGCCGTCGCCGGTGGGAAGGCGTCTGTCGGGCCAGCGGTGGCTGCCCGGCCACACGGTGAGGGCGCTGCCCGCGTCGATCGTCCACAGGGCCGCCACCGACAGGGCCGGGCGAGGGCGGGACACGGGATAGTGCTCGTCGTCGGGGCGGGGGTGCCGGGCGGCGGCGCCTGGGCGTACCTCGACCACTTCGAGCTGTGACAGCAGGAAGTTGGGCAGCAGCAAGCGGTCCAGCAGGGCGAGCACGTCCGGTTGGTCGATGAGCTCGTCGACGGCGCGGGTGTTGTGCAGGACACCGAAGACCTGGCGGGTGTGCCGGGACTGGAAGGGGTCGCGCCCGGCGGGGCCGAGCAGCGGGGTGAGCTCCTGCCGGATGCGTCTGCGGCGCGCCTCCGGCAGGAGCGCCGGGAGCACCACGTAACCGTCGCTGTGCAGGAGCGACATGGGACTTCGCGTCATGGTAGGTGCTCCTCCAGGCGCTGCTCGGCTCCCAGCGCTGCGACGCTGAACTTCCAGACCTCGGCGACGACCAGGTCGCGGTCCGGCCGGGGGGTCTTGTCCAGGACGACGGTGAAGATGGCGCGCATGCCGCCGACGACTCCCGCCGACAGCATCTCGGGGTCGCGGTCGGCGGCCACGGCGCCTTCGGCCTGGCCTGCGGCGATGTGTTTGACGCCGGTGGCGACGACCTGCCTGATGCAGCGTGCCTCCATGGCGGCGACCTCGGCGTCGCCGACCATGCGGCCGAGCACCACGGGGGACAGTGGGTCGTCGTAGACCCGGTCGACCCAGGTGCGCACCTGGGCGCGCCAGCGTTCGAGCCAGGTGTCGCCCTGATGGTCGGCCAGGACGGTGTCGGCCACCAGCCGGTCGTAGAAGTCGGCGAGCAGGGCGCTCATCAGGCCGCTGCGGGTGCCGAAGTAGCGATAGGGCAGCCCCACGCTCATCCCCGCGCGCCGGGCGACGGCCGCCACCTCGACGTCACCGGTCTCGATGAGCTCTTCGGCGGCGGCTTCCAGCAGGCGCCTGTGGGTAGCGGCCGCACGGCGGGACAGCGGTTCCATGGAGTCCATATTGGTTGAGCTCAACTCAACTTGCAAACACTATCCTGTCAATCGACACACAGCATGATCATGTACGCGTGCCCGCCTATACTCGAGGAAGTGAGTAGGCCGTGACCGTCTCGTTGCCCGCTGCCTGCAACGCAGCTGAGTCGTTGCGTTATCCGGCGGGGTCGCTGGTCATCCTGACCGGCCTGCCCGGGGCGGGCAAGACCACGCTCCTGAGACGCCTGTACTCCCTGGACGGCACCGAGACCGCGCCGGTCACGGCGGGCGAGGCGACGGTGATCGACTCGATGCAGTCCCGCCTCTACTGGGCCGACCGGCTCGGCTGGGCCCCCAAACCGGTGCGTACCGGCGTGGTGTTCGCCACACACCTGTGGCGCATCCGGTCGGCGGTGCGCGGCGGCCGGTCGGTGATCGCGCACAACCGGGGCTGTGGCCCGATCGTGCTGCGCGTCTTCGCCAGGATGGCCCGGCGTTCCGGAGCGGGTTTCCATCTGCTGCTGCTGGACGTGGCCCCCGAGGCGGCGCTCGCCGGGCAGCACGCCAGGGGCAGGGTGGTGCCGGAGCGGACGTTCGCCCGCCACCGCCGCCGCTGTCAGCGGCTGCTGGGCCGGGCCAAGGCCGGTGACGCCGCCCCCGCCTCCGGCGCCCATGTGCTGGACCGCGCGAGCGCGAACGTCCTGACCAGCATCCGGTTCGAGCGATGAGCATGCGCGCCTTCGTCATCACCGGCCCCGGTCAGGGCGGGGTGCGCGACGTCCCGCCGCCTGAGGCACGTCCCGGCCAGGTGGTGGTGGACGTCGAGCGGGCCGGGGTGTGCGGCACCGACGCCGAGTTCTTCTCCGGCGCCATGAGCTATCTGCACACCGGCCAGGCCGGCTATCCCATCCGCATCGGCCACGAGTGGTGCGGCGTGGTCTCGGCGGTCGGCGAGGGCGTCGATCCCGGCTGGCTGGGGCTGCGCGTCACCGGCGACACCATGCTCGGGTGCGGCCACTGCGACCGCTGCGCCGGCGGTCGCCACCACCTGTGCGCCGACCGGCACGAGATCGGCATCCGCGGCGGCTGGCCCGGCGCCCTGGCCGAACGACTCCCCGTCCCGGTCACGGCCCTGTACAAGCTGCCGGAAACGCTCGACCCCGCGCTCGGCGCCCTGGTCGAGCCGGGCGGCAACGCGCTGCGCGCCGTCCGCGCCGCCCGCCTGTCACCGGGGCGGCGGCTGCTCGTGCTCGGCCCCGGTACGATCGGGCTGCTCGCCGCCATGCTGGCGGTCGCCCAGGGCGCCGAGGTGCACCTGATGGGCCGCGACGATCCCTCGCTCGCCTTCGCCCGCACCCTCGGGCTCGGCCCCGCCTGGACCCGTGAGACCCTGCCCGGCCTGCGCTACGACGCGATCATCGACGCCTCGGGCGCGACCGCCCTGCCGGCGCTGGCCGCCGAGCTGGTGGAGCCCGGCGGCAACGTGGTCTACATCGGCATCGCCGCCGCGCCCAGCCTGCTGGACACCCGCGCGCTCGTGCTCAAGGACGTCACCGCCACCGGCGTCCTGAGCGCCTCGGGCGGCCTGGACGGCACCATCGAGCTGTACGCCTCGGGCGCGGTCGATCCGCGTCCCCTGGTCGCGGCCACCGTGACGCTGGACGAGGTCGCGCGGGTGCTCGGCGGCGACCGCCCGGCCACGTGGGGGCACGCGCCGAAGGTCCACGTCGATCCCCGGGTCAGAGCCGGGTGATGCGGATCGCGTCGGCGATCACGTACCCGCTGGTGGAGGTCCAGCGGCTCACGCCGACCACGTTGTAGGTGCCGGCGGCGAGGGTGAAGTCGCCGAGCGAGCGCCATTGGCCGCCGCCCGTGCGCTGGTCCACGTACACCGTCCGGTTGTCGGTGATGATGTACGGCGTGGCGCTGTTGTAGCCCGCGTCGGCCGGATGCCAGACCTCCACGCGATAGCTGCCCGCGCTGGGGATGCTCGCCCGGTACCACGCGGGGTCGCTGGCGGCGACCGGGTCGGCGAAGCGGTAGTCGGCGCCGTGCGGCTGACCGGAGAAGGCCGAGGTGCCCCAGCCGGAGCTCGCGGTGAAACCGGGGTCGGCGTTGTCGATGACGACGCTGAACCCGCCGCCCGATCCCGTCACGGCCCTGCCGGCGCTCGGCGCGCTCTCCTGGTGGGTGCGGTTGAGCGCGGTCACGTAGTAGGTGTAGGCGGTGCCGGCCGTCGCGGTGGTGTCGGTGAAGGTGGTCCGCCTGGTGGTGGTGAGCAGGTTGCGGGCGTCGGCGAAGGCGCACGGGTCGGCGGTGGCCGGGGTGCCGTTCACCCGGTGGACGGCGTAGGAGGTGCCGCCGCCCTGCCAGGCAAGGGCGACGCCCCCGGAGCCGCGGGTGGCCGAGGTGATCGCGGGGGCGGCGGGCGCGGCGGACGTGCCACGGGCGGGCAGCAGGGCGGGCTTGGTGTAGTGGGCGGCGGCCAGGGTCGAGAAGGCGTTGATCTGGTTGGCCCGGACGTCCTTGGCGCTGAAGAAGATGTCGCCGGCCACTTCGGGGTGCCGCCTGTTGACGTGCAGGTGGTCGCTGAGCTCGGCCCGGTCCTGCCAGGCGGCGTCCTGGCCGGTCGCTCCCGCCCGGTAGGCGGCCTGGCCGATGAGGAGCTGGACGCCGGTGCCCCTGACCACGCCCGCCCACCATGCGGTGAGCACCTCGTAGTCGGCCGTGGCGAACCCGATGTGCCAGTAGATCTGCGGCGCGATGTAGTCCACCCAGCCCTGCTTCACCCACAGCCGGGTGTCGGCGTAGATGGCGTCGTAGGACTGCAGGCCCGAGGTGCGCGAGCCGAGCGGGTCGGTGCCGGCGTTGCGCCAGATGCCGAACGGGCTGACGCCGAAGGAGACCCAGGGCTTGGCGGCGTGGATGCGCCGGTCGAGTTCGCGTACGAGGAGGTTGACGTTCTCGCGGCGCCAGTCGTGCACGTTGGCGAAGCCGTCACCGTGCTCGGCGTAGGCGGCGGCGTCGGGGATGGCCTGGCCGCCGGCCGGATAGGGGTAGAAGTAGTCGTCGAGGTGCACGCCGTCGAGGTCGTAGCGGCTGACCGCATCCATGATCACGTCTTGGATGAAGTCGCGGACCACGGGCAGGCCGGGGTTGTAGTAGAGCTTGCCGTCGTAGGCGAAGCGCCAGCCCGGGTTGCGGCGGGCCGGGTGGGTGGCCTGCAGTCTGCTGGGGTCGTCGTGGTTGGCGACCCGGTACGGGTTGAACCAGGCGTGCAGCTCCAGGTTGCGCGCGTGCGCCTCGCTGACCATGAAGGCGAGCGGGTCGTAGCCCGGGTCGCCGCCCTGGCTGCCGGTGAGCCATTGTGACCACGGTTCGAGCGACGACGGCCAGAACGTGTCGGCGGTCGGCCTGACCTGCACGACCACGGCGTTCATGCGCCGCTGCACGGCCAGGTCCAGCCAGGCACGGAACTCCGCCTGCTGCGCGGAGACGCTCAGGCCGGTCCGGCTCGGCCAGTCGATGTTCGCGACGCTGGAGATCCACATGGCCCGCATCTGCCGCTTGGGCGTGGCGGGGTCGGTGGCGCACGCGGCGGCCGGCGCGGGGGCGGCGGCCAGGGTGACAGCCGGGGTGACAGCGGGGGTGACGGCGAGGGCGAGCACGGCGGTGAGGGCCACGAGGACGAGACGCGGAAGCGTGGTCACGAAGAGAAGTTTCAGCGCACTTGCCACAAAGCGCAATAGTCTTCACACGGTTCGCATAAGTCCACGAACTACCGCGCGGGCGGAAAGTTTCCTTTCATGCCCGAGTAATGTCAATTATCGACATCTGTCATGGAAGTCCCTTACTGTGCGTCCGACACCCCTCGGTGAGGAGCACCCATGGCATCCCCTCTCATGCGATTAGTCGCCCTCGTCATCGCCTCCCTCATGGTCCTCGTGGGCCAGCCCGCCCTGGCCGGCACGCAGAACCCGCTGGCGGAGTCCTTCGACCGCGCCGCCGCCGCCCACGACGTCCCCCGCGACCTGCTCGTCGCCCTCGGCTACGCCGAGACCCACCTCGACGGCCACGGCGGTGAGCCCAGCGCCAGCGGCGGGTACGGCCTGATGCACCTGGTCAGCAACCCCACCAACAAGTCCCTGGAGAAGGCCGCCGAACTCACCGAGCTGCCGGTCGAGAAGCTGCGCGCCGACGACGCCGCCAACATCATCGGCGCGGCCGCCGTCCTCCGCTCGCACGCCGACGCGCTCGGCCTCGACGAGGCGGCCAGGAAGGACCTCGGCCGCTGGTACCAGGCCGTCGCCGAGTACGGCAACGCCACCTCCCCCGAGCTGGCCCGCCTGTACGCCGACGCCGTCTACGAAGGCCTCGGCCTCGGCCTCGAAGCCAGGGGCGTGACGGTCGAGCCGCAGGAGGTCACCGCCGACCGGGGCGACCTGGCCAAGGCCCGCGACCTCAACGCGCGGGCCGCCGTGGCCAGCGCCGACTACCCGCCGGCCGCCTGGGTCGCCGCCAACTCCGGCAACTACCGCGTCTCCAGCCGCGAGACCAGCTACAACATCGACCGGATCGTCATCCACGTCACCCAAGGCTCCTACGCGGGCACCATCTCCTGGTTCCAGAATCCCAGCGCCAACGTCTCGGCCCATTACGTGGTCAAGTCCTCCAACGGCGCCGTCACCCAGATGGTGCGGGACAAGGACGTCGCCTGGCACGCCGGGAACTCCACCTACAACAACCGGTCCATCGGCATCGAGCACGAGGGCTTCGTGGCCGACGCCTCGTGGTTCACCGAGTCGATGTACCGCTCCTCCGCCGCGCTGGCCCGCCACCTGTGCGACAGGTACGGCATCCCCAAGACCCGCACCGGCATCATCGGCCACAACCAGGTCCCCGGCGCGACCCACACCGACCCGGGCTCACACTGGAACTGGTCCAAATACATGAGCTACGTGACCGGCGACGACGGCGGCACCCCGACCTGGACCACCACCGTCGACAACGCCGCCGCCGGGTTCACCGCCAGCGCCAACTGGGGCACCTCGGCCTACTCCGGCGACCGCCACGGCGCCGACTACCGCTTCGCCGACCCGGTCGCCGCCAGCGACCCGGCCTGGTTCCAGGCGGCCATCCCCAGCGCCGGCAACTACCGGGTGGAGGTCTGGTATCCGAGCGATCCCGGCTACAACAGCTCCGCGCCGTACATCGTCGCCGCCTCCGGCGGCAACCAGACGGTGTACGTGGACCAGCGCTCAAGTGGCGGAGCCTGGCGCACCATCGGCACGTTCCCCCTCGATGCCGGCACCCAGAACGTGGTCGGCGTGAGCAGATGGACCTCCGGCACCGGCTACGTCATCGCGGACGCCGTACGCATCTCGCGCCTCTGATCCCCAGCCCCTGAGACCCGTCCGGCTCGTCTCCCCGCCAGAGGAGACGAGCCGGGCGGGGTTCGACACGTCCGGCCGTCCCGGCCGTGGTCAGCGGGCGAACGCGTACGCCTCCTCCGGGGACAGGCGCGCGCCCTGGGCGGAGGCCTCGGTGAACGCCTCCTCCCCCAGGTCGCGCCGGGCCGCCGTCTCGATCCGGTCGACGTCGCCGCGCTCGCCCTGCGGGAGCGGCGCGCCGGTCGAGCGTCGCGCCCGGTCGGCCGCGCCCAGCAGGACCGCGGCCTTACGCGCGTCGCCCGCGAGCGCCTCGGCCCCGGCCAGTCCCTCCAGCGCCAGCGCGAGGCCACGCGGATCGCCGAACACCCGGGCCTCCTCGAACCCCTCCGCGTGCAGCCGCCTGGCCTCGGCCGCCTCCCCGCGCAACTCGGCCACGAAACCGAGCTCGGCCACGAGCAAGGCAGTCGCGCCGTAGTGGTCGTACTCGCGGAACCAGGCGAGCACCTCACGCAGGTGCCGTTCGGCCTCGTCCAGCAGGCCCTGCCTGCGGGCGCCGAGGGCGAGCCCGATCTGGGCGTACCGCTCGCCCGGGGTGAACGCCTGCTCGGCGGCGAGCCGTACGGCGCGCTCGTGCAGGTCTCGACCGCCGTCGAAGTCGCCGACCAGCAGCGCGATCCTGCCGAGCGCGGACATCCGGTCGGCGACCTCGCTCCACAGGCCGAGCTCCTCGGCCATCCGCAGGCCGGCGCGCAGCAGCCGGGCCGCCTCCGGGTAGTCGCCGCGGATCTCGGCGAGGACGCCCAGCGGGTAGCTGGTCTGGGACAGCCCCCAGTGGTCGCCCAGGTCGGTGAAGAGGGCGGCGCTCCGCTCGGCCCGCTCCCGCGCGAAGGCCAGCTCGCCCCGCGCCAGCGCGGTGTTGGCCAGCGCGCACAGCACCGCCGCCTCGCCCCAGCGGTCGTCCAGCGCCCGGAACCCGTCCAGCGCCCGCGCCAACAGTTCCTCGCCCAATGCCAGGTCGGCCGTGCCGTACCCGGCGTACCCGAGGAACCAGCGGGCCCGCGCCAGCGCGAGCGGGTCCGCCAGGTCGCGGTAGGCGGCGAGGGCCCGTTCGATGCGGGTGCGGCGGTCGTGGCCGTGGCCTCGGAGGAGCTCGACGCCGACCTGCCACACGCGGGCCTCGGCCAGCGGGCCGCGCACCTCTTCGGGCTCGTCCGCCGGCGGCGGCCACGGCGCGTCGACACGGCCGCACACGGCCTCCAGCGCCGAGCGGGCCTCGTCGAGCCGGCCGCGCAGCACCCAGTACCAGGTCAGCGCGTTGACCAGGGACAGCGCCCGGCTCCTGGGGGCGTGGCGGACAGCCCGGTGCAGGTTGCCGGCCTCGGCGTCCAGGCGGCTCAGCCAGTCGCACTGGTCGTGGCCGCGCAGCTCGGCGCGGTCGGCCAGGCGCCCGAAGTGGCGGACGTGACGGTCGCGTACGAGATCCTCCTCCCCCGCCTCGCGTAACCGCTCCCGGCTGTATTCGGCCACCGACTCCAGCAGCCGGTAGCGGGGGCCGTCGGTGACCGTCACCAGCGACCGGTCCACCAGGCGGCCCAGCGCGTCCAGCACGTCGATCCCGTCGCCGCCGCAGATCTCCTCCGCGGCCTGGAGCGTGCAGCCGCCGGCGTGCACGGCCAGGCGTCTCAGCACCACCCGCTCCTGCTCCTCCAGCAGCTCCCAGCTCCAGTCGATCACCGCCCTGAGGGTCCGCTGCCGTGACGGCACGCCGCGCTGCCCGTTGCCGAGCAGCCGGAACCGGTCGTCCAGCCGGGCCGCGAGCTCCCGCAGCCCGAGCACGCCCACCCGGGTGGCGGCCAGCTCCAGCGCCAGCGGCAGCCCGTCGAGCCGGCGGCAGATCTCCGTCACGACGGCCTCGTCCTCCGGCGCCGGCACGAAACCGGGCGTCGCGGCGGCGGCTCGCGTCACGAACAACCGCACGGCGGACGGGAGCGCCAGCGGGGCGACTGGGAGCACCACCTCGCCGGGGAGGCCGAGCCGTTCGCGGCTGGTGGTCAGCAGGCTCAGGCCGGGAGCCGACCGCAGCAGGTGAGCGGCGAGCTCGGCGACGTCGGCGATCAGGTGTTCGCAGTTGTCCAGCACGAGCAGCAGCCGCTTGGCCGCCAGCGCGGCGGCGAGCCGGTCCGGTGGGTCCAGCGGTTCGGCGTGGGTCAGTGGGCCGGGGGCGTCGTCGCGGATGTCCAGCACCCTCATGACCTGCGCGGCCAGCACGGCCGTGCCGCCGCGCGGGTCGAGGGAGGCCAGCTCCACCAGCCGGACGCCGTCGGCGAAGTCGCCGACCATCCCGGTGGTGGCCTCGACCGCGAGCCGGGTCTTGCCGACGCCGCCGGGGCCGGTGAGCGTCACCAGCCGCCTGCCCGCCACCGAGGAGCGCACGTCCTTGACGTCGTCATCCCGGCCGATGAGGTCGGTGACCTGGGCCGGGAGGTTGTCGCGCCGCGCGGTGGGCGTGAGTCCGCGGTCCTGCCGCAGGATGGCCGCGTAGAGCTCGGACAGCTCCGGGGAGGGATCGACGCCGAGCTCGGCGACCAGCCGATCGCGCAGTTCCTGATAGCCGGCGAGCGCCTCGCTCTGCCGCCCGGCGGCGTAGAGGGCCCGCATGCGCACGCCGTGCAGGCGCTCGCGGAGGGGATGGCGGGTGACCAGGCCGGCCAGCTCGGCGGCCACCTCGGCGTGCTCGCCGAGCGCCAGCCGGGCCAGCGCCCGCTCCTCCAGCACGAGCAGCCGCTCCTCCTCCAGACGTGCGGCGGCGCTCCTGGCGAACGGCTCCTCCGCGAAGCCGTCGAACGCGGGACCGCGCCACAGCGCGAGGGCCTCACCGAACAGCCGGGCGCGTACGCTCGGGTCCTCGCTTCGCCGGGCGCGCCCGGCCAGCGCCTCGAACCGGCCGGCGTCCACCGCCTCGGCCTCGGCCCGCAGCTGATAGCCGCCCGGCTGCTTGACCACCGGCCCGGCGAGCCCGGCTGCCCCGAGCGACCCACGCAGCCGCGAGACCTTGGTGTGCAGCGCAGCCGAGGGGTTCGCCGGCAGCTCCTCCCCCCACAGGTCCCGGACCAGCCGGTGAACGGGGACGGGATGCCCGGCGTGCGCGAGCAGATCGGCCAGCAGGACGCGGACCTTCGCCTCACCGATGGCGACGTCCTCCCCCTCGGCCGTCCACACCCGCAACGGGCCGAGCACCCCGAATCGCATACCGCCACGTTACCGACAGACGACCGACCGGAAACCGAGAGCCGGCCGGGTCAGGCTCGCCCCATGACTGTGAACTCTTCACGCGCCGGACGGCGTGAGTGGGCCGGCCTGGCCGTCCTGGCGCTGCCCACCGTGCTCCTCGCCCTCGACCTGAGCGTGCTGCATCTGGCGGTCCCGCACCTGAGCGCGGACCTGGCTCCCAGCGGCACCGAGCTGCTGTGGATCCTCGACGTGTACGGCTTCATGATCGCGGGCTTCCTGGTGACCATGGGCTGGGTGGGCGACCGGATCGGCCGTCGCCGCCTGCTGATGATCGGCGCCGCCGCCTTCGGTCTGGCTTCGGCGCTGGCGGCGTACTCCACCGGCCCGGCCATGTTGATCGTCTCCAGGGCGCTGCTCGGCGTGGCGGGGGCGACGCTGATGCCCTCGACCCTGGCGCTGCTCGGCACCATGTTCAAGGATCCACGGCAGCGGGCGATGGCCGTGGGCGTGTGGATGACCTCCTTCATGGGCGGCAGCGCGATCGGCCCGCTGGTCGGCGGCGTGCTGCTGGAGCGCTTCTGGTGGGGGTCGGCGTTCCTGATCGGGGTGCCGGTGATGGCGCTGCTGCTCGTCGCCGGCCCGCTGCTGCTTCCCGAGCAGCGCGATCCCCAGCCGGGCGGCATCGACGTGGTCAGCGTGGCCCTGTCGCTGGCCGCGCTGCTGCCCGTCGTCTACGGGCTCAAGGAGCTGGCCAAGGACGGCCCGGCCCCCTTGGCGCTGGCCGCCCTGGGGGCCGGAGCGCTGTTCGGCGCCTGGTTCGTGCGACGGCAGCGCACGCTGGCCGTGCCGCTCGTGGACCTGCGGCTGTTCGGCGAGCGTGGGTTCACCGCGGCACTGGTGATCATGCTGCTGGCGTTGGTCACCACCGGTGGCGGGTTCATGATGGTCGCCCAGTACCTGCAGCTCGTCGCCGGGCTGTCCGCGCTGGAGGCCGGGGTCTGGCTGCTGCCGGCCACGCTGCTGACGATCGCCGGCTCGCTGCTCGCGCCGAAGCTGGCCGGCCGGATGCCGATGGGACGCCTCATCGGAGCCGGGCTGGCGCTCGCGGCCGTCGGCTATCTGCTGCTCGCCCTGGTGGACGGCTCGCCGGTCACGGCGGTCGCGGGCATGGCGATCGCCTTCTTCGGCGTCGCGCCCATGATGGTGCTGGGCACCGACCTGGTCATGGGCTCGGCGCCGCCGGAGAAGGCCGGCGCGGCGTCGGCCCTGTCGGAGACCAGCGGCGAGCTCGGCATCGCGCTGGGGGTCGCGCTGCTGGGCAGCGTCGGCACGGCCGTCTACCGGGCGCTCGTCATCGTGCCGGACGGGGTGCCCGGCGAGGCCGCCGCCGCTGCCCGTGACACCCTGCCCGCCGCCTTGGCCACCGCCACGGAACTGCCCGAAGGCCCCGGGGCCGTGCTGCTGGAGTCGGCGCACGCGGCTTTCACCACCGGGCTGAACGTGATCGGGGTGGTGAGCGCCGTCATCGCGCTGGGCCTGGCCGCCCTCGCCCGCACCGCCTTCCGCGCTCACGACACCACCCCCGCAGAGCCCTTGCGGCGGTGACGGATCCGGGGGCGGAGGTGCGGGCCATGCGTACGCGGGCAGGTGACCTCCGGCCGTTCTACCTGCGCCTTCGGTGATTCGCCGGTCGTGCGGCCGGAAAGGACCACGGGGGTGAGCGAGCCGATACTCCGGGCCGAGGGCCTGCGTAAGGGCTTCCCCGGCGTGCAGGCCCTGGACGGGGTGGATCTGAGCCTGCGACCCGGCGAGGTACACGTACTGCTGGGTGAGAACGGCGCGGGCAAGAGCACGCTGATCAAGATGCTGTCCGGCGCCTACCGTCCCGACGAAGGCCGGGTGCTGATGGACGGGCACCCGGTGCACATCCGCACGGCCGGCGACGCCCAGCGGCTCGGCATCTCCACCATCTACCAGGAGTTCAACCTGGTGCCCGAGCTGAGCGTGGCGGAGAACCTGTCGCTGGGCCGGCCGCCGCGCAGGTTCGGCCTGATCGACAAGGCCGCCATGATCCGGCAGGCGGGCGAGCTCCTGGCGCGGGTGGAGGTGGACGTCGATCCGCGCACCCCGGTCGCCAGGCTGGGCATCGCCCGGAGGCAGATGGTGGAGATCGCCAAGGCGCTGGCGCTGAACGCCCGCGTGCTGATCATGGACGAGCCGACGGCGGTGCTCACCACCAGCGAGGTCGACAAGCTCTTCGCGATCGTCCGGCAGCTCCGGGACGAGAACGTGGCGGTCGCGTTCATCACCCACCACCTGGAGGAGATCGCCGCGATCGGCGATCGGGTGACGGTGCTGCGCGACGGCCGTTCGGTGGCCGAGGTGCGGGCCGACACCCCCCAGGACGAGCTGGTCCGGCTCATGGTGGGCCGCCCGATCGACCAGCAGTTCCCGCGCCGCCCGGCCGAGCTGGGCGCGCCGCTGCTCAAGGTCACCGGCCTGAGCCGCAGAGGCGCCTTCGACGACGTCTCCTTCGAGGTGCGGGCGGGCGAGGTGGTGGGCATCGCCGGGCTGGTGGGCGCGGGCCGCACCGAGGTGGCCAGGGCGGTCTTCGGAGCCGACCGCTACGACTCGGGCGAGGTCACCGTACGCGGGCGGCGGCTGCCGCCGGCCGACGTGCACGCCGCCATGGAGGCGGGGCTCGGGCTGGTGCCGGAGGACCGCAAGGGGCAGGGCCTGGTGCTGACCGCCGACATCGGCGAGAACCTGGGGCTGGTCACCATGCGCGACGCGACCCGCGCCGGCTTCGTGGACCGCAAGGGGCAGCGCACGGCGGCGGCGAAGGTGGCCGACCAGCTCGCCATCCGGATGACGGGGCTGGACCAGGAGGTCCGCACGCTGTCCGGCGGCAACCAGCAGAAGGTGGTCATCGGCAAGTGGCTGGTGGCCGACGCGGGCGTGCTCATTCTCGACGAACCGACCCGCGGCATCGACGTGGGGGCGAAGGTCGAGATCTACCAGCTCATCAACGCCCTCACCGACTCCGGGCACGCCGTGCTCATGATCTCCAGCGATCTGCCGGAGATCCTCGGGATGAGCGATCGGATTCTGGTCATGGCGCGGGGGCGGCTCGTCGGCGAGCTGCCCTCGGCCGATGCCACACAGGACGACGTGATGGCGCTGGCGGTCACGGATGTGGAGGGCAGTCGTGTCCGGTAACGTGCTCGCCCGCCGCTCGCCGGCGGCCGTCTGGCTGGCCGAGAACGGCGCGGTGGCCGCGCTCGTCGTGCTGGTGGTGGCGCTGTCGCTGCTGTCGTCGACGTTCCTCAGCGTGACCAACCTGCTCAACGTGGGGGTGCAGGCGGCCGTCACCGCGATCCTCGCCTTCGGCTCGACGTTCGTCATCGTCACCGGCGGCATCGACCTGTCGGTCGGCTCCGTGGCGGCGCTCTCGGCGATCACGCTGGCCTGGACGGCCACGGACGCGGGGGTGGCCTGGCCGGTGGCCGTGGTGGTGTCGCTGACGGTCGGCGTCGTGGCCGGGCTGGTCAACGCGGCGCTCATCGCGTACGGCAAGCTGCCGCCGTTCATCGCCACACTGGCCATGCTCGGCATCGCGCGCGGCCTGGCGCTGGTCATCTCGCAGGGCAGCCCGATCGCGATGCCGGACGCCGTGTCCGCCCTGGGCGGCAACCTCGGCCGCTACCTGCCGATCCCGGTGATCGTGATGGTGGTGATGGGCCTGATCGCGGCGGTGATACTCAACCGCACGTACGCGGGTCGCGCCATGTACGCGATCGGCGGCAACGAGGAGGCGGCCCGCCTGTCCGGCATCAAGGTCGACCGGCAGCAGCTCATCACGTACGGGCTGTCGGGCGCCTTCGCCGCGGTCGCCGGCATCGTGCTGGCCAGCCGCCTGGCCTCCGCGCAGCCGCAGGCCGCCGCCGGCTACGAGCTCGACGCCATCGCGGCCGTGGTGATCGGCGGCGCGAGCCTGTCGGGCGGCAAGGGCAGGGCGCTCGGCACGTTCGTCGGCGCGCTCATCCTGGCCGTGCTGCGCAACGGGCTCAACCTGCTCTCCGTATCGGCTTTCTGGCAGCAGGTCGTGATCGGCGCGGTGATCGCGCTGGCGGTCCTCGTCGACACCCTGCGCCGCAGGGGAACGTACTAGAAGGAGGATGATCATCATGCGGACTCCCGCGATCGTCATGGCCGGGGTGGCGCTGATGCTGGGGCTGGCCGGGTGCGGCACGGACGGCGGCTCGTCCGGCGGCGGGCAGCAGGGCGGCGTGAAGATCGGGATGTCGGTGTCGACGCTGAACAACCCGTTCTTCGTCCAGCTCCGCGACGGCGCACAGGCCCAGGCCACCAAGCTCGGCGCGGCGCTCACCGTCACCGACGCCCAGAACGACCCCTCCCAGCAGGTGAACCAGGTGCAGAACTTCACCAGCCAGGGCATGCAGGCGATCATCATCAACCCGGTCGACTCCAACGCGGCGGCGCCCGCGGTCACGCTGGCCGAACGGGCCGACATCCCGGTGATCGCCGCCGACCGTGGCGTCACCGGCGCCGAGGTGGCCCAGACCGTGGCCTCCGACAACGTCGCGGGCGGCAAGCTGGCCGCCGAGGAGCTGGCCGCGCAGATGGGCGAGAAGGGCCAGGCCATCGTCCTACAGGGCACCCCGGGCACCTCGGCGTCCCGCGACCGTGGCCAGGGCTTCGAGCAGGGTGTCAAGGCCTTCCCGGACATCAAGGTCGTGGCCAGGCAGCCGGCCGACTTCGACCGGACCAAGGGCCTGGACGTGATGACGAACCTGCTGCAGTCGTACCCGGACGTCACCGGCGTCTTCGCCGAGAACGACGAGATGGCGCTCGGCGCGATCAAGGCGCTCGGCGACCGGGCGGGCCGGCAGGTCAAGGTCGTCGGCTTCGACGGCACCCCGGACGGCCTGACCGCGATCCAGAACGGCACCCTGGCCGCCTCCATCGCCCAGCAGCCCAGGCTGCTCGGCCAGCAGGCCGTGGACGCCGCGGTGAAGGCGGCCGGCGGCGCGACCCTGGAGAAGACGGTGGCCGTGCCGGTGAAGGTGGCGACCAAGGAGAACGTCTCGGAGTTCCTGACGTCCTAGTTCCTGACGTCCTAGTTCCTGACGTCCTAGTTCCTGACGTCCTAGTTCCTGACGCTCTGGTTCCTGACGCTCTGGTTCCTGACACTCTAGGTGCGGCGCCAGCGGGACTCGCCGAAGCAGTATCCGGCGAACAGCATCAGCCCCACCGCCACCGCCACCAGCAGCCACGGGCCCGCCGGGGTCTCGGCGAACGCGCGCAGTGTCGCGTCGATGCCGCCGGCCTTGTCCTTGTCGTGCGTGATCGCCGCCTGGACGACGAAGATCCCGGCGAGGCCCGCGATGGCGCCACGGGCCACGTAGCCGGCCAGGCCGAGCTTCTCCATCACCGAGCGGGCCCGCGCGGACATCTGCCCGAGGTTGAGCTCCTCGCGGAACTTCTTGGTGACGCCCTGGCGCAGCCAGTGGACGCCCAGCACGATGATGCCCAGGCCGATGGCGCCCACGATCCACTGCCCGGCGGGCAGGTCGAGCAGCTTGCCGGTGACGTCCTGGGACTTCTCGTCCTCGGAGGCGGCCCGGCCGGCCAGCAGCACGGTCAGCAGGGTGACGAAGATCAGCACGTACACGGCGGTCCTGATGACCGCCTCGACCCGGTCGAAGACCTCCTGGTGGCCGAACAACGCCTCGGAGGCCTGCCACAACGCCAGCGCGGCGAAGCCCACGACCATCACCCACAGCAGCACGGCCCCGAACGGCAGCTCCGCCACGGTGGTGATCGCGCCGCCCTTGTCCGCCTGCTCCCCCGCGCCGCCGCTGAGGGCGATCTGGATCGCCAGCACGCCGATCAGCGCGTACAGCACGCCACGGCAGGCCAGGCCCACGCGGGCCAGCCGGTCGAGCATGGGGCTGTCGGCCGCCCGCCGCGCCGTGGCTCGTGCGCTCTGCGCAGTACTCACCGGTCCTCCAAGGGGTCGAAGGGAAGACCCTCATGTGCCCAGATTTCGGGCGGCTAGGCGCGGAAGCGGGCTGATCGGCGCACGTCTCATGGGCGTACGCAGAGATGCCTCTGGGTAGTCATGCGCGTACGGTATGCGTACGAGAGGGACGACACGTGACGATCCACAAGCCGTCAGACAGCGGGCCGGTGACCTCGCCGCCGGCTCCGGCCCGCGACCGCCGGACCGGGACCGTGATCGTCAACTGGCTGACGTCCACCGACCACAAGGTCATCGGTTACCTCTATCTGATCACCTCGTTCGGGTTTTTCCTGGTGGCCGGGATCATGGCGATGATCATCCGGGCGGAGTTGCTGCACCCGGGGATGCAGCTGGTCAACACGCAGCAGTACAACCAGCTGTTCACCATGCACGGCGCGGTCATGCTGCTGCTCTTCGCGACGCCGTTGTTCGCCGGGTTCGCCAACGTGATCATGCCGTTGCAGATCGGCTCGCCCGACGTGGCCTTCCCCCGGCTCAACATGGTCAGCTACTGGCTGTTCCTGTTCGGCGGGTGGATCGCGGTGAGCGGGTTCTTCGCCAGTGGCGGCGCCGCCGACTTCGGCTGGTTCGCCTACACGCCGCTGTCCGGCTCCACCTACAGCCCACAGGTGGGCGGCGATCTGTGGATCGTGGGGCTGGTGATGTCCGGGCTGGGCACGATCCTGGGCTCGGTCAACTTCTTCACCACGATCGTGTGCATGCGGGCGCCCGGGATGACCATGTTCCGGATGCCGATCTTCACCTGGAACGTGCTGCTGACCAGCATGCTCGTGCTGATGGCCTTCCCGGTGCTGGCCGCCGCGCTGCTGGCGCTGGAGTCGGACCGCAAGTTCGGCACCCACGTCTTCGACGCCAACGGCAGCGGGCCGATCCTGTGGCAGCACCTGTTCTGGTTCTTCGGCCATCCCGAGGTCTACATCATCGCGCTGCCGTTCTTCGGGATCGTCACCGAGGTGCTGCCGGTCTTCAGCCGTAAGCCGATCTTCGGTTATGTCGGCCTGGTGGGGGCCACGATCGCGATCGCCGGGCTGTCCATGACGGTGTGGGCGCACCACATGTTCCCGACCGGGCAGGTGCTGCTGCCGTTCTTCTCGTTCATGACCTTCCTCATCGCGGTGCCGACCGGGGTGAAGTTCTTCAACTGGGTCGGCACGATGTGGCGCGGGCATCTCAGCTTCGAGTCGCCGATGCTGTTCGCGATCGGGTTTCTCGTCACGTTCCTGCTGGGCGGGCTGACGGGGGTGATCCTGGGCTCGCCGCCGCTGGACTTCCACGTCACCGACTCCTACTTCGTGGTGGCGCACTTCCACTACGTGGTCTTCGGCACGGTGGTGTTCGCGATGTTCGCCGGCTTCTACTTCTGGTGGCCGAAGATGACCGGCAAGATGCTCGACGACCGGCTCGGCAAGTGGCACTTCTGGATGCTGTTCATCGGCTTCCACACCACGTTCCTGATCCAGCACTGGCTCGGCATGCTGGGCTTCCCCCGCCGCTACGCCGACTACAGCGCCGTCGACGGCTTCACCACGCTCAACCAGATCTCCTCGGCGGGAGCGTTCCTGCTCGGCGCGTCGACGCTGCCCTTCCTCTACAACGTCTGGAAGACGGCCAGGAAGGCGCCCAAGGTGACGGTGGACGACCCGTGGGGATTCGGCAACTCACTCGAATGGGCCACGTCCTGCCCGCCGCCCCGGCACAACTTCTCCTACATGCCGTCGATCCGGTCCGAACGGCCCGCCTTCGACCTGCACTACCCGCACACGTCGCACCGGCGCGAAGAGATCGAGGCCTGACGCATACCTTCTGTCACGAGTCCTGACGTATACCTTTTGTCACGGGTCCTGACGTATGCCTTTTGTCACGAGTCCTGACGCATACTTTCGTCACCCGACCGCCTACGCAGGTCCGATCCGGATCCGGGCCCCGGCCGCCTAGCGTTTCGGTCATGCGCAAAGCCATCCAGTTCGCGGGTCTGATCCTGGCCCTCCAGGGCTTCAGCGGGGCCATCGACCACGTGTTCGTGCAGCCCTTCATGGGGATCGTGCTGAACTTCTTCAACCGGGTGATCATCCCGAGGGTGGCCTTCCTGACCGGCTACGAGCTCTTCGCGAACCTGGCGCTGGCGGCCCTGGGGGTGGTGCTGATCATCGCGGCGGAGCGGGCGCCCAGGTGACGATCAGACGGGCTGTGGGGGTGAGACGTCCAGGTGATCGTGCAGGACGATCGGCGCCGAGAGCATGGTGTGCCGCTCGCCCTCCCGCCCGACCAGCACCGGCCAGGTGCCGACGTTGCGGCAGCCCTCCGCCAGCGGGCGCAGCTTCTCGGGCGGGTCGAGGAGCGAGACGAACCGCCCGCCACGGGTGTGGACCACGCTGTGCGCCGAGACGAACGTGTGCTTCCACACCTCCGCCCGCGCCGCTCCCCGGCACGCGGTGGTGTTCGCCACCCGGACGGTGAGGCGGAAGAGCCTGGCACGCAGTGGCTCGGCACGGACCTCGACCCGGCCGCGCAGCTCCTCCCAGCCGCGCAGCACCGCCCCGGCCGGGCCGCCGGCGTCGATCAGCCACATGGCCTCCTGGTCCGCCGGGACGTCGATCTCCATCACCCTCGGCGCGCGGGCCAGGCGGCCGAGCTCCAGCCCCGACACCGCCTCCTCACGCTCCCTCGCCTCCTGGCCCGCGAGGTGACGGGTGCCGTCGACGGTCAGCTCCGCCACGGGCTCCAGCTCGCCGCCGCGTACGCGGGCCACCTCGCGGGTGATGACGTGCAGGAAGCGTACGTGCACGTCGACGGTGTCGGCCGGACCCGCCTCGACCAGGCACTGGGTCTGCATCTGCCACGGATCGCCGGTGTGCGCGTCGCCGCCGGCCGGGGGGTGGAGGCCGCCGGGCGCCCATGGGTGCCGGTCGGGCGGCCACGGCAGATGGCGCTCATACAGCACGGCCTGTGCGATCTGCCGTACATGGTCCATTTCCGCCTGCCACGCAGTGTATGAATGGTTACCGTACGTGACATACCCGTGCGGTCGGCACCGAATCCCTCAGGTCACCGGGACGATCCTGGCCTCGACGAGCACCCCGCGCTCGATGGTCAGCACGCCCACGGTGCCGTGCGGCTGACGGCGGCGGTCGGTCGGCGAGCCCGGATTGAAGATGCGCAGCCCGTCGCCGGACTCGTCCAGCGGGATGTGCGAATGCCCGAACACCACCAGATCCGCCTCCGGAAAGCGACGGCGCATCCGGGCCGGCCTGCCCTTGGCCTGCCCGCTGTCGTGGATCATCGCCACCCGCAGGCCGTCCAGGGTCAGCTCCAAGGTCTCAGGCGCCACCACGTCCGGCCCGTCGTTGTTGCCCTTGACCACGTGGACCGGCGCGTACTCGGCCAGCTCGCCGAGCACGGACGCCACGCACACGTCACCGGCGTGCAGGATGACGTCGGCGCCCCTGAGCCGCTCGGCCACCCGAGGCGGGCAGGACTTCCAGTACCGGGGAGCATGCGTGTCCGACAGCGCCACCACTCTCACCCGAGCACCCCTACCCACCCGCTGGGGTCCTTTCGCGGTGTCAATCGCGCGCGCGGCCCGCTCGGGCGCGCCGCCCGGTCAACAGCAGTACGGCCAGCAGCACGGCGAGCACGAGCGTGATCCCGCCGGGACCGAGCGCCTCCAGCCAGCCGGAGACGACGCCCTGCGCCGTGGTCACCGCCGACACCAATGGATCATCGGTGTCACCGCCGCCGAAGACCCGCAGCTCGTACCAGCCGTAGTAGGCGACGTACAGACCGGCGGCCACGAGCAGCGCCCCGCTGAGCCGGGAGACGTACGGCAGCACCCGCCGCAGTCTGGCCACGGCCGTCTGGCGCGCCAGCGCCACGGCGAGCGACAGCACCGTCACCACCAGGCCCATGCCGAGCGCGTACGCGACGAAGACCGCCAGCCCGCCGAGCAGCCCCGAGCCTGACAGGGAGGCCGAGACCACGGCCAGGAACGGGCCGATCGTGCACGACAGCGAGGCCACCGCGTACGTCAGCCCGTACCCGTACAGGGCGGGGACCGACATCGCCGGGCGGCCGGTGGCGAGCTTGGGCACCCGCACCAACAGCGTCCGGTTGGCCAGCAGCCAGCCGCCCAGCCCGGTCAGGGCGAGGCCGATCACGATCGTGACCCACGGCAGGTAGCTCCCGATCGACACCGCGAGCGGGGTGACGACCAGCCCGAACAGGCCGAACACGGTGACGAAGCCGGCCGTCATCGAGGCCGACAGCAGCACGGCCCGGCCCACCGGCCCCCGCCACCACACGGCCGCGGGCAGTCCGTCAGACGGGCCGTCAGACCGGTCTTCAGGCGGGCCGTCAGGCGGGTTTTGAGGCGGGCCGGCGGGCCGGTCTTCAGGCGGGCCGGCGACCAGCATGGCGAGGTAGGCGGGCAACATGGCGAACCCGCAGGGGTTGAACGCCGCCACCGTCCCCGCGGTGAGGGCCAGCACGATCGGCAGGTCCGCGCCCACGATCAACCCGCCTGGATCTTCGCGATCCGCGTTGCGAGGCCGTCGGCACCGAGAGGGCCGGTGACCTTCTCCGTGGCGCCGTCCGCCTTCATGAAGACGAACACCGATTGCTGGGTGACGCCCAGCTTCGTCCAGACCGCACCCTTTTCGTCCGACAGGTGGACGAGACCGCCGGTGCCCGTGCTCCGCACGAACTCCTTCATCGCGGCCTCCGTGTCGAGCCCGGCGACACCGACGAACCGCACGTCCGGATGCTCGCCGACGGCCGCCTTGACGGCGGGGGCGTCCGAACGGCACTTCGAGCACCACGGCGCCCAGAACCAGAAGACGACCGGCCGGCCCGCCAGCGTGCCTCCGTCGAAGGCACGCCCGTCCAGGGTCTTCGCGCTGAACTTCAACGCTTCGGGCGTGGGGGAAGCGGCCGGTGAACTCGCCGATGGCTGGGCGGCGGCCGAAGTGGGGGTGCGGGCGGGGGCGGGGGTGGATGTGCTGAGGGGTGCTGCGCTGTCAGGCTCGGCGCTCGGCGTGGCGGTGCCGCAAGCGGCCACGGACAACGACACGGCCAACGACACGGCCAGCGCGGCGATGCCAGGTTTGATCACGTGGCCAGCCTAGGCAGGTGCGCCGGGCGGAATCCTTACAGGCCGGTGACGGGAGCTGTGGGGACTCCGGTGGCGTCGTAAGCCTGGGCTGCCGCTTAGGCTCCAAGGAGCATCCGATGAGCATCCGATGAGCATCCGATGAGCAAGGTCAGGATCGAACCGAACGGCGGCACGAGTGAGCATCACGGTCGAGGTTGGTCAGGAGGAGGACGGCGCGAAACCCGCACCACGGCGCCGCAGGCGCTGGCTGTCCTGGCTGGTCGTCGCCTTCCTGGCGGTCTGGGCGGTCGTCCGGGTCGCCGGGGCCGAAGGTGGATCGTTCCTCACCCAGTTGATGACGCTCACCCCGTACGGCGCGGTGCTGGCGTTGATCGCCGCCGTCGCGCTGGTCCGGCGCAACCGCCGGGCCGCGATCGTCGCCCTGGTGGCCTGCGTCACGCTGGCGGCCACCGTGCTGCCCAGGGCGTTCGCGGCGAGCGCGCCGGCCGCGGGCGGCACGCCGTTCAAGGTGCTGACGATCAACCTGTTCGGGCGGGCGGACGCGCGGACGGTGGTCGACCTGGTGCGGCGGCTCCAGCCGGACGTGTTCAGCGCGCTGGAGCTCACCCACCGGCAGGTCGCGGCGCTGGACGCGGCCGGGCTGGCCGAGCTGATGCCGCACCGGGTGTTGCAGGCCGAGCACGACGCCGCCGGCAGCGGCCTGTACGGCAGGCACCCGCTCACGGCGCTGCCCGGCCTCTTCACACCCATCGGGCACAACATGCCCGCGGCGGCGCTGTCGCTGCCGTCCGGGGCCAAGGTGGAGGTGGTCGCCGTCCACCCCAACCCACCGCTGGGCAGGATGGTCGGCGAGTGGAACGCTTCACTGGCCGCGCTGCCGCCACCGTCGACCGGCCCGATCCGGGTGCTGGCCGGCGACTTCAACGCCAGCCTGGACCACGAGGCGATGCGCGACCTGCTGGACAAGGGCTATCGCGACGCCGCCCATGAGGTCGGCCGGGGCCTGACCCCGACCTGGCCGAACACGCGGGTGCTGCCGCCGTTCATCACCATCGACCACGTCCTGGCCGACGCGCGGGCCAGGGTGCGGGCGGTCGAGGTGCTGGACGTGCCGCGCACCGACCACCGAGGGGTCTTCGCCGAGTTGCGCCTGCCGATTTAAGCACAGGCGCCGGAGCCGTGGCGCGGTTAGTATCGCAGGCATGACCTGGCGACATTGATGCACGACCAGAGGCCGACGCGGGGCGCGCGGGCCACCGAGGCGACAGGCACTCGGAGTCCCTGATCGTCCCCCTGGAAGGCCTCACCCATGTTCTCGCTCACCCGTGCCTTCAGCGCGCCCGCGGACCGGCTGGTCGGCACGCTGTACGTCTACACGTTCCTTGACGAGTTCGTCCTGCTCTACCCGGTGTACGCGCTGCTGTTCACCGACACCGGGCTGTCCGTCGCCGAGATCACCTCGCTGTTCGTCATCTGGTCGGTCGCCGGCATGGTGCTGGAGGTGCCCTCCGGCGCGTGGGCGGACGCCGTCTCCAGGCGGCTGCTGCTCTGCCTGGGCCCGCTGCTCGCCGCGACCGGCTTCGCGCTGTGGGTGATCTTCCCGTCCTACTGGGCCTTCGCGGTCGGCTTCGTGCTGTGGGGCGCGCGTGACGCGCTCAGCTCGGGCGCCATGGAGGCTCTCGTGTACGAGGAGCTCCAGCGGCACGGCCAGGCCGGGCGGTACGCGCAGGTGATGGGCCGGGCCTCGTCGGTCGGGCTGCTCGCGGACGCGCTGGCCATCGCCCTGGCCATCCCGGTCTTCGCCGTCGGCGGCTATCTCGCGGTCGGCGCGGCCAGTGTCCTGGCCTGTCTGCTCTGCTCGGCCACGGGCCTGGCCTTCCGCGAGCACCGCGCCACGGCGAGTGGCGAGGACGAGGAGGATCTCGGCTACTGGGCGAGCATGAAGGCGGGGCTGGCCGAGGCGCGCGGGGATCGGCGGGTGCTGCGGGCCGTGCTCCTGGTCGCCACCGTGATGGCGATCTGGGGCGCTCTGGAGGAGTACGTCCCGTTCCTCGGCACGGAGGCGGGAGTGGCCGCCACCGGGATTCCGGTGCTGGTCCTCATCGTGTGGATCGGCGCCACCGGCGGCGGGCTGCTGGCGGGGGCCGCGCGGAGGCTGTCGGAGCGCGGGCTGGCCGTGGCTCTGGCGGTGGCGGCGCTCGCCATGGCCGGCGGCGCGCTGAGCGGGCATCCGGCCGGGATCGTGCCGATCGCGGTGGCGTTCGGGCTGTTCCAGATGTCCGGCGTGGTGGCCGACGCCCGGCTGCAGGACAGCATCACCGGCCCGAGCCGCGCCACGGTGACCTCGGTGGCCGGCCTCGGCACCAACGTGGTCACGCTGCTCGTCTTCGCCGGGTACGGCACCGTCTCGTCGATGACCGGGCACGGCGTCGCCTTCGCCGTGCTGGCCGCGCCGTACGTGCTCGTCGCCCTCTGGCTGGGGCTGCGGCAACGTGACCGGGACGTTTCCGACACCCTCCTCGGGTAAGTGCCGACCATGCGCTATCACGTGCTCGCCTGTGACTACGACGATACTCTGGCCACCCTGGGCAAGGTCGACGAGCACACCGTCAAGACCCTCGAACGCGTCTCCCGCTCGGGCAGGAAGCTGCTGCTCGTCACCGGGCGGGAGCTCGACGACCTGCTGACGGTCTTCCCGCACGCCGACCTGTTCGACCTGGTCGTGGCCGAGAACGGCGGGCTGCTCTACGACCCCGGGCAGCGCACCAGGGACCCGCTCGCCGACGCCCCGCCGGCCGAGTTCGTCGAGCGGCTGCGGGCTCAGGGAGTGACCCCGCTCGGCGTCGGCGCCGTCGTCGTGGCCACCCGCGAGCCGTACGACGTCCAGGTGTACGAGGCGATCCGGGAGCTGGGGCTGGAGCTTCAGGTGATCCGCAACAAGGGCGCCGTGATGGTGCTGCCGCCGGGCGTGAACAAGGCCTCCGGGCTGGCCGCCGCGCTCGTCCGGCTGCAGATGTCACGCCACAACGTGGTGGCGGTCGGCGACGCGGAGAACGACCACGCCTTCCTCGCCGCCGCCGAGTGCGGGGCCGCCGTCGCCAACGCGGTGCCGGCCCTGCTCCGGCAGTGCGACCTGCCGCTGGACCACGACGCGGGCGAGGGGGTCGGCCGGCTCGCCGCGCTGCTGCTGTCAGGTGAGCTCGACGAGGTGGAGGTGCCGCGCCACCACGTGCTCGTCGGTCACCGGGACGGAAGCGGGGACGAGGAGGTGCGGCTCCCGCCGTACGGGACCGGACTGGTGGTGGCGGGGCCGTCGGGCAGCGGCAAGTCCACGGTCACCACGGCGCTGATCGAGCGGCTCATCGAGGACGACTACCAGTGCGTGGTGATCGATCCGGAGGGCGACTACGCCGAGTTCCCCGACGTGGCCGTGCTCGGCGAGCCGGACCGGCCGCCCAGCGTGGAGGAGGTGCTGCGGCTGCTGGAGTCGCCGGACCGCAGCGCGGTGGTGAACATGATCGGGCTGCCGCTGCGGGACCGACCGGCGTTCTTCACCGAGTTGCTGCCCCGGCTGACCTCACTGCGCGCCCGGCTGGGGCATCCGCACTGGGTCGTGGTGGACGAGGCGCACCACCTGATGCCGGCCGAGCTGCAGGAGGTGCCGATCAAGGACGTGGGCGAGGTCGGCTCGACGCTGATGATCACCGTGCATCCGGAGGCGCTGAGCCCCGCCGCGCTCACCCTGGTGGACAACGTGATCGCGGTCGGGCCGGAGCCGGACGCCACACTCTCGGCCTTCGCCGGCGCGCTGGGCCGTACGGCTCCGGGCATCGAGGGCGGCGGCGACGGGATCGTCCTCTGGCGGACCGGCTCGGACGCCGCCCGGCGGGTGCGGATCACGCCCGCCCGCCAGCAGCGCACCAGACACCGCCGCAAGTACGCGGCCGGCACCATGTCGAAGGACAAGAGCTTCTACTTCACCGGCCCCGAGGAGCGGCTGAGCCTGCGTGCGCGCAACCTGCACACCTTCGTGGAGCTCGCCGAGGGGGTGGACGACGACACCTGGACGCACCACCTCAGGCAGGGCGACTACTCCTCCTGGATCCGCGACAAGCTCGGGGACGACGAGCTGGCCGAGGAGGTGGCGGCGGTGGAGCGGGACGAGCCGGACGACAGCCTGCGCCGGGTGGCGGAGCTCATCGAGCAGCGCTACACCCTGCCGGCCGAGCCCACGAAGTACGACCCCGACCACAACGACTGATCAGGCGAGCTCCGCCGCCGCGATCCGGCGGAAGGCGATCATGGCGTACGGCCCGAAGTCGCCGGTCTCGTACAACAGCCCGACCGTCCCGGCGTCCAGCGCGGTCAGGTCGGAGTAGGCGGCGGGCAGGCCGGAGACCGTGTGCGCCGGACGCCAGGTGACGCCCTCGTCGTCGCTGGCCCGGATCGTCAGCAGGGCGCGGGCGTCCGGCGCGGCGGGGGCCGAGAACAGCAGCGGCCCGGCGGGCTCCCAGTGCAGGAGGCTGCCTTCGACCACCGGGCAGACCAGTCCGGCCTGGGGGCGGAAGGGCAGCTCCAGGGTCTGCCCGCCGTCGGAGGAGTAGGCGTCGGCCCGGGTGCCGGGGGCGGTGGAGTCGGTGCGGGTGTTGAGGTAGAGGCGGCCGTCGGGCAGCTCGGCGGCCGTGGTCTCGTTGACGTTGACGTACCCGTCGGGGTTGTCGTCGACGTAGCCGATGCGCCAGGTCTCGCCGCCGTCGTCGCTGAGCAGCGCGTGGCCGCCGTTGTACATGCCCTCGGTGCCGTCGTCGTCGCCCTTGGCCGGCGGCAGAGAGTGGTTGGCGGGGACCACGATCCGGCCCGCGTGGGGGCCGTGGCGCAGCTGCAGGGCGTGTCCCGGGGTGGTGGCGTACCAGCGCCACGTCGGCCGCTTCACGGACTCGGTGATCTCGCGCGGCGCCGACCAGGTGACCCCGTCGTCGTCGCTGTGCTGGACGTACACCCTGCGGCCGTCGGCCTCGGCCACCTCGCCGAGCCTGATCTTCTTCTCGGTGGCCGAGGGGCCCTGCTGGACCGAGACCAGGACGATCCTGCCGTCGGCGGTCACGACCGGCGCGGGGTTGCCCGCAGTGCCCTGGCGTCGCTCCTCGGCGACCACCCGCAGCTCGCCCCAGGTGGCGCCGCCGTCGGTCGAGCGCTTCAGCACCAGGTCGATGTGGCCGGAGTCGCCGGCCGAGCCGTGCCGTCCTTCGGCGAAGGCCAGCACCGTGCCCGCCTGCGTCACCACGACGGCCGGGATGCGGAAGGTGTGATAGCCCTCCGTGCCCGCCCGGTACGGCACTGACGTGGGATGGCGGTCTGCCATGGGGTTCTCCCGTCGCGGGGGTGCGCTGCCGGGGGGAAACCCTAGATCGAGCGGGTTACGACGCCGCGAACGCCACGCGACCGTCGGATGGCGACGGCTCAGCCGAGGTCGGCGAAGCGCTCCACCTGGTCGGTACGGCCCGAGACGATGATGATGTCGCCGTAGGACAACTCGGTGTCGGCCGTGGCGTACGTGAACGCCTCGTCCTCCTTCTTCACCGCCACCACCGTGACGCCGTACTTGCGCCGCAGACCCGACTCCCCCAGCGGGAGGCCGACGTACTCCTTCGGCGGCCGGGTCTTGATGAGCGCGAAGTTCTCGTCGACCTCCATGTAGTCCAGCAGCCGGCCGCTCACCAGGTGGGCGACGCGCTCGCCCATGTCGTGCTCGGGCAGCACCACGTGGTGGACGCCGACCCGGCTCAGGATGCGCCGGTGCTGCTGGCTGACCGCCTTGGCCCAGATGTCGTCGATCTCCAGCTCCACCAGCAGCGACGCGGTCAGGATGCTGGCTTCGAGGTCGCCGATCGCCACCACGGCCCGGTAGAAGTCGGCCACGCCGAGCTGCTGCAGCGCGTCGAGGTCGGTGGCGTCGGCGGTGGCGAGGTGCGTGATGTTCCCCGCGAGGCCCTGCACGATCTTGGGCCGGTTGTCGATGGCCAGCACCTCGGTGCCGCGCCGGGTGAGCTCCAGGGCCAGCGAGCTGCCGAACCGGCCGAGGCCGATCACGACGACCGGGTCGTTGCTTCTCTCAGCCACCGCTGATCCGCTCCTCAGGTAGTTCGTGACGCACCACGGAGGATATCCGGCCTGAAAGCCACATTCCCTGACGCCTCCCGTGCCTGCTCCAAGCCGGATCGGATACATGACCGTACTGCCACCAGATTGCCAGGCAACTACCAGGAAGGCTGGGTAGTCTCGCTCGGCATGAGCTGGCAGCGTAAGATCAATAAAGCGCTTGTCAGGTTCACCGGAATCCAGATTAACCGTGTAGGGAACCAGGGGATAGTAAAGGCGCCCGCGCCGACCCTGACCAAGCCGAGCGAAGTCGAGGTGCGGCCGCCCGCGGACCCGCAGGCCGACCGGTTGCTGACCGCACCCGTCTTCATCATCTCGCCGGTGCGGTCCGGCTCCACCCTGCTACGCGCGATACTCAACGCCCATTCGGCATTGCACGCCCCGCACGAGCTTCACGTGCGGCGGCTGAGGGTGGACTTCGGCACGAGCCTGGCACAGAAGGCAATGGAGGCACTCGGTCACAACCAGGCCGACCTTGAGCATCTCCTCTGGGACCGGGTGCTGCACCGGGAGCTGCACCGCAGCGGCAAGCAGTTCATCGTGGACAAGACGCCCGCGAACGCGTTCGCCTACGAGCGCATCTCCACCTGCTGGCCCGACGCGCGCTTCATCTTCCTGCTGCGCCACCCGGCCTCCATCGCGACGTCCTGGCACGAGGCGAGCCCCGACAAACGCACCCCGGAAGAGGCCGCGCTCGACGCGCTGCGCTACATGAAGGCCGTGCAGCGCGCCAAGTCGGCGCTGCCCGGCCTGACCGTGCGGTACGAAGACCTCAGCGCCGAGCCGGAGAAGGTGACCCGCGAGATCTGCGAGTTCCTCGGCCTGGACTGGGAGTCCCAGATGCTCTCGTACGGCGAGCAGACGGTCATCCAGAAGGGACTCGGCGACTGGCGGGACAAGATCCGCTCTGGCACCGTACAGCCCGGCCGTGAGCTTCCCGACCCGGAGTCGATCCCCGAGTCGCTGAAGCCCATCAGCCGGAGCTGGGGGTATCTGCCGTGAAGATCCGCTACCTGATGCTGCACGCCTACGGCATGGGCGGCACCATCCGCACGGTGATCAACCAGGCCAACGCGATGGCCAGGGCCGGGCACGACGTGGAGATCGTCAGCGTGGTACGGCGGCGCGGCAAGCCGCAGTTCGCCCTCCACCCGAAGGTCCGCCTCAGCGCGCTGGTCGACCAGCGCGAGGGCAGGCAGCCCGACTCGCTGCCGCGCAAGGCCTGGCGGCGGGTGCGGGGCAAGATGGTGCCGCGGGGCGAGTTCGCCGCCGAATACTTCACCGAACGGGTGGAGAAGGCGGTCATGGACTACGTCGCCGGGCTGAACGACGGCATCCTGGTCACCACCCGGCCCGCGCTCAACCTGATCGCCGCCCGCCGCGCCGGCAAGGGCGTGATCCGGGTCGCGCAGGAGCACATGAACCTGAACGCCTACCCGGAGACCATCCGCCGGGAGATCGGCCGCTACTACGGCCGGTTCGACGCGGTGGCCGTGCTGACCAGGACGAACCAGCTCGAATACCAGGAGCTGCTGCCCAAGTCCAAGATCGTGCCGATTCCCAACGCGGTGCACAAGGTCGACCAGGCCCACTCCAGGCAGGACAACCCGGTCGTGGTCGCCGCCGGGCGGCTCGTGCCCCAGAAGGGGTTCGACATGCTCATCCCGGCCTTCGCCCAGGTGGTGGCGGAGCATCCGCAGTGGCGGCTGCGCATCTTCGGCACCGGCCCCAGGCAGGCTCAGTTGTCCGCGAAGATCGACGAGCTGGGCATGCGGGACCACATCGCGCTGATGGGCCGCACCGACCGCCTCGACGAGGAGCTGGCCGCCTCCTCCGTCTACGTGCTCAGCTCCCGGTTCGAGGGGCTGCCGATGGTGATGATCGAGGCGATGACGCACGCGCTGCCCATCGTGGCCTTCGACTGCCCCACCGGGCCTCGTGACGTGCTGACCGACGGCGTCGACGGGATCCTGGTGCCGCCGCGGGACCCCGACGCGCTCGCCGCCGCGCTCAAGGAGGTCGTCTCCGACCGAGGGCGGCGGCTGGAGATGGGCGCCGCGGCCGCCGCGGCCGCCCGCGCCTACGGGCCGGACGTCGTGATGCCCATGTGGGAGGACCTGTTCGCCGAGCTGCTGCACGGCGAACGGGTCAACTCCTGACGAAACGGACGGCGGCTACCAGTCGCCGTCCCCGCCCTCGTCGTCGCCTTCGAACACCTCCTCGACGATCTCGGCGGCGACCAGCCCGCCGGCCACGCCCAGCGCTCCGGCCGCGACCATGCCGCCCATGCCGCCGCCGTGGTGGTGGTGCTCCTCGTGATGGTGGTGGCCGCCGTGATGACCGCTGTGGTGCCCGAGCTGCTCCAGGTTGCGCAGCCAGTCGCCGAGCTCGGCGACCCAGTCCCTCCGCAGCGCCTCCTCGTGCCGGACCCGGAACCGGCCGATCGCGTCACTCGATCCGTAGCCGGACCGCTTGTCCGCCTCGATGACGATGTCCATCCCGTCGGCGTCGGTGACGAAGGTCAGCTCCGCCTCCTTGATCCGTCCGGGCGGGCCGTAGAACTCGATCTCCTGGTAGAAGGCCAGATCCTGGTGGACGCCGTAGATCTGGCCCGCCTCCAGGTCGGCCGACTTGAAGGTGAAGCCGAGCGCCAGGAACGCCTCCAGCACCCGCTCCTGCGAGGGCAGCGGCTCGACCGAGATCGGGTCCAGGTCGCCCTTGTCGACGGCCTTGGCGATGGCCAGCTCGGTGCGGACACCCAGCGCCATCCCGGTCAGCGGCTGACCCTGAACCTCGCTGATCGGCGTCTCCCACGACACGGCGGTCTCGAACGGGATGACCTTGTCCTCGCCCTTGTCGAGCTTGAACGGGCCCGAGACCCGCGTGCGGTAGAGCTCGGCCACTCCACTCTGCTCGCCCTCCGCGTGCTCCACCTCGGCGCGGGCGACCAGCCCCAGCGTCACATGCTCGATGTCGGCGTCGAACTCGCCGCCCTTCAGCCGCACCTGCCCCGCCAGCGTGCCACCCGGCCGCACGCGCGGCGTGGTGAGGACGGTGTCCACCGAGGGGGCTCCGACGCCGAAGGCGCCCAGCATTCTCTTGAATACCACTGATTACTCTCCGTTCAGGTACGGCTCGCGACCGTACCTGAAACGATCATCAAGTTCCCAGGGTTCCCGAAAACCCGCGTCATCCGTCCAGCCGCACGGCCTGGGCGACGTAGTCGCGCAGGGCGTCACGGTCGATGGCCGCGACCTTTTTGATCTTGACGTGCCTGGTCTTCTTGCCGACGCCCTCCAGCAGCCCGTGCGGGTCCTCGAAGTCGGCGCCACGGGAGAAGGCGAAGGTGAGGTGGGTCTTGCTGTGGCTGATGATCGCCACGACCGTACGGCCCTTCCACGCGGGCGAGCCGCTGCTGATGACCTCCTGGAGCTCCGGCGCCTGCTCGGCCACCAGCTCGCGCAGCACCCCCGCGATCTCCTGCTGCTCCGGCAGGAGCCTGGTCGCGATGAACGCGTCGACGTCCGGGTTGCCGCTCACGACGCCTCCATGGCGGCGGTCATGTCGATGTGGCTGACTTCCCACTGGTGACCGTCGAGGTCGGTGAAGCTGCGCAGGTAGAGGAAGCCCAGGTCGCGGGGCTCGCCCACGGCCACGCCGCCGGCGGCGAGCGCCCTGTCCGCGAGCTCGTCGACCCGCTCGCGGCTTTCGACGGCCAGCGCGAGGATGGCCTCGCTGGCGGTGGAGGTGTCGGTGACCTGCTTGTGGGTGAAGGTGATGAAATACGGCTCGACCAGCAGCATGACGAGGATGTCGTCGGTGATGACGACGGCCTCCATGTTCTCGTCGGCGAACGCGTCGTTGAAGGCGAACCCCAGCTCGGTGAAGAACTTCTTGCTGGCGGCAAGATCCTTCACAGGCAGATTAATCATGATTTTTGTGGACATGATGACCTCTTTCACGCCGGCCGGTAGGTGTGGACGACGACACCGGTGGCGAACGTCGTCGTGTCGAGCAGTTCCAAGGTGGCCCTGGTGCCCTCGCCGAACAGGCGCTGTCCCTCACCGCGGAGGACAGGATGGAACCAGAGGCGGTACTCGTCGAGCAGTCCGTGTGCGCGCAGGGTGTCGGTGAGCCGGCCGCAGCCGTAGGTGAGGATGTCGCCGCCGGGCTGCCGCTTGAGCTCGGCCACCGCGTCGGCGATGTTCTCCCGGATGATGGTCGAGTTGTTCCAGCTCGCGCTCGCCAGAGTGGCGGAGACGACGTACTTAGGCATGCCGTTCATCCGGTCGGCGAACCCCGCCCCGTCGGTCATCGACGGCCACGCCTGTGCGAACCCTTCATAGGTGACGCGGCCCAGCAGCAGGGCGTCGGCGCCGAAGAGCAGGTCCTTGGCGTAGCCGGCGGTCTCCTCGCTGCCGTACTCCAGCGACCACAGGTGGGGATTGTCGATGTACCCGTCCAGAGTCACGTAGGTGGAGGCGATGACTTTGCGCATGTCCACGACGCTACGGTTCGGGCCGGTACGGGCGCATCGGTCGGGCTACTGGTGTTCCACGGCTTCCCGCGCAGGCCGGAGGCTAAGTAGGCCTACTTAGCCTCCGGCCTGGCGAGCTCGGCCCGCCTGCCAGGCCGTGCGGCGTGGTGAGCTCGGCCCGCCTGCCTAGCCGAGCAGTCTGGTGAGCTCTGTCCGCTTGGTCACACCCAGCTTGGGATAGGCCTTGTAGAGGTGGTGCCCCACCGTACGCGGGCTCAGGAAGAGCCGGACCGCGATCTCCCGGTTGCTCAGGCCGCCGGCGGCCAGCCGTACCACCTGCAGCTCCTGGGCGGTCAGCCGCGCGAGCGGATGCACCGCGGGCGACGGCTCCGCCCGGCGGTCCCCCACCGCCGCGAGCTCGGTCCTGGCCCGCGCCGCCCACACCGGCGCCCCGAGCCGCTCGAACCCGTCCAGCGCCTCGGCCAGCCACCGCCTGGCGTCCGAACGGCGACGATTACGCCGAAGCCACTCCCCGTAGACCAGCGCCGTACGCGCCCGGTCGTACGACCCCCCGTCCCCTTCCCCGCACACCCCCGCAGAGACCGCGCCGTACGCATCCTCCGGGGGTCTTGGGTGCAAGCCCCCCGAGACCGCGCCGTACGCACCCACTGACAGGCCGGGGGGTGGACCGTCGTATCGCCCCTCGGGCGGCTGGTCGTGCAGGTGGAGTGCGGTCCGGTAGTGGTGCTCGGCGGTTCGGTCGTCGGCGAGGAGGGCGTGGCAGCGGTGGGACAGCGCCGCCGCGCCCGGCCGGTCGGTGTGCCGTGCCCAGCGGTCGAGCGCGGCCAGGTGGCGTACGGCGTCACCGGTCAGCCCGGCCCGCACCGCCGCCTCGACGTGGTCCGGCACGGCCTTGATGAGGACGTCATGTCCGGCCGGGCCGCCGCACACGCCGTCGAGGCGGGACGCCGCCTCCTCCGGCCGGCCCGCGGCGAGGTCCAGCAGACCGAGCCCCCACGCCGCCAGCGCGGCGTTGGTGGGGTGCAGATCGGCATGCTCCAGTACGCCCTCCGCGACGGACCGGCAGCGCGACTCGTCCCCGCGCACCGCCGCCAGCCAGGCCGCGATCGAGTCGAGCGCCAGGACCTGGGTCGGCTGGCCGATGTCGCGGGCCAGGCCGCCCCCCTCCTCCACAGCCGCCTCGGCACTCCCGAACCGGCCCCGCAGCAGCAGCGCGATGGCCAGCGGCTCCAGGCCGTACGGCAGCCAGCCCGCCGCGCCCTGCTCGCGGAGGTCGGCGACGAGGGCCTCCAGCACCTCTGTGGCGGCCTCGTCGTCGGCCACCAGCATGCCCATGAACCCGGCGATGAGCCGCTCCACGAAGCCGTCGACGGCACCGTGCCGCGCGGCCGCCACCAGCTCCCGCATGGGCCCGATCGCCGCCGCCGTCGCGCCGTCGCACAGGTGGCCGTACCCGATGAGACCCTGGACGACCGGGCGCACGGCCGGGGCGGGCTCCAGCTTCGCCAGCACTCCGGCGCACCTCCGCACCAGGTCGTGGGCTCCGGCGTCCCGCGCGCACCAGACCGCTTCGGTGAGGATCGGCACGGCCTGGTCCGGCTCGTCGGCGGCGATGAGCTCGGCGCCCGCCAGGGCGAGGGCGGCGGCCGCGACCGGCGAGGTGCGTTCGTAGGCAACCTGCGCCTTGATCCACATGGCCTCGGCGGTCACCGAGAGGACTCCTCCCAGGTCTGCGGCGCCGGCCGCGAGCTCGGTGGCCCGGTCCGCGAGCCCCGCGTCGTAGGCCGCCCGCGCCGCCCCTATCAGCCGCCGCGCCTTGGCGGCGGGATCGACGCTCAGCTGGGCGGCGCGTTCGAGCGCGACGGTGACGGCCATCGACCCACCCCGATGCTCGGCCCGGCGGGCAGCCAGCTCCAGCTCCGCCGCGACCCCCTCGTCCGGGCCCGTCGCGGCCGCGGACAGATGCCACGCCCGCCGATCGGCGTCCGGCGGCGTCGGGGTGAGTACGGTGGCCAGGGCACGGTGGGCCTCGGTTCGGCGGGTGTGGGGGGCGGCCTGGTAGGCGGCGGCTCTGATCAGGGGGTGCCGGAAGGTCACGTGCTCGCCGGAGAGGGTGACGAGCCTGGCGCGCTCGGCGGGCTCCAGGTCGGCGGCCGAGGCGCCGAGCAGCGCGCCCGCGCGGAGGACGACGGGCAGCCCGGCGGCGCCGTCCGCCGCGGCGAGCAGCAGCAGGAGCTGGGTGGCGGCGGGCAGTCCGCCGATCTGGGCTTGGAAGGCGTCCTGTACGCGTCCGGCCGCGGGCAGCGGGCCGATGGGCAGCGGAGGCGCGGGCCGGCCGTTGCCCTGGAGCGCGGCGAGCGTCGTGGCCAGCTCGATCACCGCGAGCGGGTTGCCGCCCGACTCGGCCGCGATCCGCTCGCGTACCAGAGCGGGCAGGTCGCCGGCGTGCTCGGCGAGCAGCCCGGCGGTGCTCCGCCCGTCCAGGGCGGTCAGGTGCAGCTCGTCGATGCCGGGGGCGGGATAGGCGCCACCGTCGCGGACGGCGAAGATCATCACCAGCGGCTCGGCGTGCAGCCTCCTGGCGGCGAACAGCAGCGCGTCGGAGGACGCCTGGTCGAACCACTGGGCGTCGTCGAGCAGGCAGACCAGCGGCCCGTCGCCGCTGAGCTCGGAGAGCATCGACAAAGTGGCCGCGCCGATCAGGAAGCGATCGCGTACCGGCGTCTCCTCCAGCCCGAACGCCGTCCGCAGCGCCGCCGCCTGCGGCCCGGCCAGCGCCTCGACGCGGTCGGTGTACGGGTGGAGCAACAGGTGCAGGGCGGCGAAGGGCAGCTCGGCCTCCGACTCGATGCCCACGCCGCGCAGCACCCGCATGCCGTCGGCGGCCTCGGCGGCCTCGGCGGCGTGGTCGAGCAGCCTCGTCTTGCCGATCCCCGCCTCGCCCCGGAGCAGCAGCGCCCCGCCGCGCCCGGCCGTGGCCGCCGCCATGAGCCCGTCGATGCGCGCCTGTTCGGCCGCCCGCCCAAAAATCATGAAAAATCCAGATTCATCGGCTTCCCCCGAACCCGCTGTCCATCATGGCACCAAGGTCGACATCAGCGCGCCTGACCGGTACCGCGGGCCTTCAGCGCCCCCCGCGCAGGGTTCAGGGGGCGCATCTTGAACCTGGTTCGCCGGGTGACGTCCGCCACTGCGGCATTCGCCCCTTTAAGGAGTCACCTGAATCGCCGTGCCTATAGGGTTTGAAACGGTTCCAACGGCGAAAGGGAGGTTCTATCACATGAGCCGTGGCTCGAGCATCCTTCGGCTGGCGGGAGCGGCCACCGCTGCGGGCGTGCTGACAGCAGCCATCGCGCTGCCGGCCATCGGCGGCGCCGGCGCGATGTTCATCACCGCGTCAGAAGATCTCAACCTCAAGCCCGAGGACCTGGTAGAGCCCCCGCTGGCGGAGAAGACCGAGATCATGGACGCCAAGGGCAACCAGATCGCCCAGTTCTACGAGGAGTACCGCGAGGTCATCAAGCTGGCCGACGTGGCCGAGGTGATGAAGACGGCCATCATCTCGATCGAGGACTTCCGCTTCTACCAGCACGGCGCCATCGACATCGAAGGCACCATCCGCGCCCTGGCCAAGAACCTGTCGGCGGGCGGCGTCGCCCAGGGCGGCTCCAGCATCACCCAGCAGTACGTCAAGCAGGTGCTGTACAACGCCGCGGACACCGAGGAGGAGAAGGCCAAGGCCCTGGAGACCAGCTACGCCCGCAAGCTCAACGAGCTGCGCTACGCGATGGCGATCGAGAAGAAGTACACCAAGGACGAGATCCTTGAGAAGTACCTCAACATCGCCTACTTCGGTGCGGGGGCCAACGGCGTGGAGGCCGCGGCCAAGCGGTTCTTCGGCGTGAAGGCCTCCGAACTCAGCCTGGCGCAGGCCGCCACCCTGGCCGGAGCGGTGCAGGACCCCAACAGGACCGACCCCAACCTCGGCAAGGACCAGCGCAAGCGGCTGCTGGAGCGGCGCAACGTGGTGCTCAACCGGATGGCCGAGCTCAAGAAGATCACGCCGCAAGAGGCCGAGGACGCCAAGAAGGAGAAGCTGGGCTACAAGGGCACCGCCCTGCCCGGTGGATGCGAGGCGAGCCGCTATCCGTACTACTGCATGTACGTGCGCGCGGAGGTGCTCAGCAACCCGGTCTTCGCCAAGACGAAGAAGCAGCGGGCCCAGCTCCTCAACCGCGGCGGTTTGAAGATCAAGACCACGCTCGACCCCAAGATGCAGCGGGCCGCCGAGGCCGCGATCAAGAAGCACGTCTTCGCCTCCGACTACCCCGTGGCCTCCGAGGCCCTGGTGGAGCCCGGCACCGGGCAGATCAAGGCGATGGCCGCCAGCCGCAAGTACGGCACCAACAAGCGTAAGAACGAGATGTCCTACAACGTCGTGGCCGACTCGGCGCACGGCGGCGGCGTCGGCTTCCAGCCGGGTTCGACGTTCAAGACGTTCACCCTGCTGACCGCCCTCAAGGAGGGCATGAAGGTCAACGACGGCTTCTCGGTGGGGGCCGGTTACCGCGCCCCGTTCTACTCGACGTTCAAGAACTGCAAGGGCGACAGCATCGGCGACCCGTCCCACACCGTCACCAACGACGAGGGGTCGGGTGGCTTCAAGACGCTGCAGACGGGCACCTGGGGCTCGGTCAACACCTTCTTCATGAAGCTGGAGGAGAAGGTCGGCCTCTGCGACACCATCAAGACCGCCAAGTCGCTGGGCATCAAGCGCGCGGACGGCCTGCCGCTGCTGGAGTTCTCCACGTTCACGCTGGGCACGAACGAGATGGACCCGGTGACCGTCGCCAACGCCTACGCGGCCATCGCGGCCCGTGGCAAGTACTGCGAGCCCATGGTCGTCACCCAGATCACCGACCGCTACGGCAAGGTCAAGAAGTACGACCCGAAGTGCAAGCAGGTGATGGACAAGGAGGTGGCCGACGCCGCCGCCAACGTGCTGACCGGTGTCTTCACCAAGGGCACGATGCGCGGCGTCGGCGGCATCGGCCGTCCCGTGGCGGGCAAGACCGGCACCTCCGACGCTCAGGCCACCGCCTGGTTCGCCGGGTTCACCCCCGATCTGGCGGGTGCGGTCAGCATCGGCGACCCGCGCGGCTCGCAGAAGTACAAGCTGAACAACGTCACCATCGGCGGCCGCTACTACGGGTCGGTCTTCGGCTCCAGCGTGCCGGGCCCCGTCTTCAAGGACACCATGATCGCGGCCCTGAAGGGGGTCCCGGCGACGCCGTTCCCGCCGATCGACTCGGCCCGCTTCGGCGGCTGCGGTCAGAGCTGCGCGCCCGTGCAGCCGCGGCGCGACGACCGGGTGGAGCCCGACGACCTGCCCGACGTGGGAGACGACGACTTCACGCTCGCCGACCCGCCGGGCGGCCGGTAGGCGCGCGCAGGATCCCCGGCCGGCTCGTGGCCGGGGATCCTCTTACTGGGGGCTAACTACGCGTGCAGTGGGCCTGTTAACGACGCGGAAACATTGATAACGTGGGAGCGCTCCCAGGGATCTTTGGCGCGAGGTGCTGACGCATGTCCGAGCAGCCCACACTTGCACAGGTCGCCGCGGCCGCCGGGGTTTCTCCGGCGACCGCCTCCCGAGTTCTCACCGGCTCGGTGCGGGTCAGCACGTCGACCCGGCGCCAGGTCTACGAGGCGGTCTCGCGGATGGGCTATGTGCGTCAACGGGCACCCAGAGGCTCTGTCTCCAGCGGCACGGCGACCGGAGTCACCGTGGTCGTCTGCGACCAGTTGCCGCGATTATTCTCCGAACCGTACTACGCCCGACTGCTGTCTGCCACCGGCGCCGTCGTCGCCGAGCAGGGCACCCACCTCATGGTGACGACCGTCAGCCCGACCTCCTCCGTCCTTCCCGCGCTGTCCGGCGCGGTGCTGCTGGTCGGCGCCAGGGAGCGGCATCCCCTGGCCATCAAGCTGTGCACCTCCGGCATCTCCGTGCGCAACATCGGCCGGCCCCCGCACGACCTCAAGCTCCCCTTCACCGACGTGGACAACTACGACGGCGGCCGGCAGGCGGCCGAGCACCTGATGCTGACCGGCCGCCGGGCCGTCGCCGCCATCGGCGGCCCGCCCTCGCTGCCCGCCGCCCGCGACCGGCTCGACGGTCTGGTCCGTACGCTGCAGGAGGCCGGCATGGCCGACGTGCCCGTCGCGTACGGGGACTTCACCGCCGCCTCCGGCACCCATGCCACGCAGTGGCTGCTGCGCCACGCGCCCGGACTCGACGCGATCTTCGCCGCCTCCGACCTGATGGCGGCGGGCGCGATCCAGGCCCTGCGGCGGGCCGGGCGCAGGGTGCCCACCGACGTCGCGGTGATCGGCTTCGACGACGCCCCCGTCGCCAGGCACACCAATCCAGCACTGACCACGGTTCGGCAGCCCGTCGAGGAGGTCGCCACGATCGCCACCCGGCTGCTCCTGTCCGGTACGACCGGCATCGACCCCATCCTCCCGACGGAACTGATCGTCCGTGACTCGGCATGAACCCGGGGACCTCCTGGCCCGCAGATATCTGCTGCTGGAGCCGCTGGCCACCGGCGGCATGTCGGTGATCTGGCGGGCGTTCGACCAGTCGTTGCAGCGCACGGTGGCGGTGAAGGTGGTGACCTCGTCGCTGCAGACGGGGCTCGGCGACCGTGCCCGCGCGCGCACCGAGGCACGGGCCGCCGCCCGGTTCATCCACCCGGACGCCATCGAGATCTACGACTACGGCGAGGCCGTGACCCGCAACGGCGCCGTCGCGGCCTTCGTCGTGATGCCCCTGCTCAACGGGACGCCGCTGGCCGAGCGCATCGCCGTGGGCCCGATGCCGTGGCCCGAGGCCGCGAGCATCGGCGTGCGGATGGCCCGGGTCCTGGCCGCCGGGCACACCCGCGGCCTGGTCCACCGGGACGTCACCGCCGAGAACGTGCTGCTCACCCCGGACGGGCCGAAGCTGCTCGACTTCGGGATCGCGGCCTGGGCGGGCGCCCCCGACGACGACTGCGGCACCCCTCCCTACGTCGCCCCGGAGCGGCTCGACGGCGCGGCCACCCACCCGGCCGTCGACGTCTACGCGCTCGGCGTGCTGCTGTTCACCATGATCACCGGCCGGACGCCGTACCCGGAGACCACCTGGGAGCAGCTTGAGGCGGCCCGCCGCACCTCTCCTCCGCCGCGCCCGGCCGGGGTGCCGCACTCGGTGGCCGCGCTCTGCCAGCGCTGCCTCGCCCACGAGCCCGAGCGCCGGCCCTCGGCGGCCGAGGTCGCGGACGCGCTGACCGCCGCGCTCAGGCTGGGCAAGCGGGTACGGCGCGGCCTGGCGATGGCCGGGGCGGGGGTGGGCGCGCTCGCCCTGTCCTTCCTGGCCTGGTTCGAGTATCCGCCGGGCGATCCCGGTCCCGTGGTGACGGCGCCCACCTCCTCGGCCTCGGCCACCGCCTCCCACCGCATCACCGAGCACGCGCAGGTCGAGGTCCACACCATCCGGCAGGCCGTCGACGGCTTCCACGCGACGCTGGAGGACTCCGGCGTCTGCGGGGCCACGGAAGGCGACGTCGCCCTCGACATCAAGCAGGTGCTGCGCGGCTCCCTGGTGACGCCGGGCAAGGAGGAGTCCGGGCTGGCCGGCCTGCGCCGCAAGCTGGCCGACCGGGAACGCGAGGGCAGGCTCCACCCGGACTGCCGCGTCGAGCTGGAGATCCGTCTCAACGAGATCACCGTGGCCCGCCGCCAGCCCTGATCCCTCGGCTCTCGACGTGCGAATGGGAGCGCTCCCATCGTGGCGGCGTGAAAGTTTCACGCGACGTTGTCGAGACAGTCGTGGCGTGCTGTAATGCGGCCACGCGAGTGCTGCCGGGCGGGCGGGGTCGTGGGGGGTTCCACAGTCATGCGAGCACAGTCAGGCGAGCAAAGGAATCTTCCTCATGAGAGTCATCCGAACGGCGGTACTGGCAGCCGCCGCGGCGTTAGCCATGATCGTCACGGCCCTGGTGGTCCCGTCGGCACAAGCTCACGGCGTCACGATGTTCCCCGGTAGCCGCACCTTCCTCTGCTGGCAGGACGGCCTGCGGGACAACGGTCAGATCGACCCCTACAACCCCGCCTGCGCGGCGGCCGTCGCCCAGAGCGGCGCCACCCCGCTGTACAACTGGTTCGCCGTGCTGCGCTCCGACGGCGCGGGCCGGACCAGCGGCTTCATCCCCGACGGCCAGCTCTGCAGCGGCGGCACCGGCGGCCCGTACGACTTCACCGCCTACAACGCCGTCCGCTCCGACTGGCCGCTGACCCACCTGACCTCGGGCGCCAACATCCAGATCCGGCACAGCAACTGGGCCGCCCACCCCGGCTCGTTCGTCTACTACATCACCAAGAACGGCTGGAACCCCAACGCGCCGCTCAAGTGGTCCGACCTGGAGTCCTTCGGCAGCGCCGCCAACCCGCCCCAGAGCGGCGGCGTCGGCGGGCTCAACTACTACCACTGGAACGTCCAGCTCCCGTCCGGCAAGAGCGGCCGGCACATGATCTACATCCACTGGATCCGCTCCGACAGCAACGAGAACTTCTACAGCTGCTCCGACGTGGTCTTCGACGGCGGCAACGGCGAGGTCACCGGCATGGGCCCGGACGGCAGCACCCCCGACCCCGACCCCGACCCGACCGAGACCCCGACCCCGACGGGCGACTGCTCCGCCACCTTCCGCGCGATCGACAACAACTGGCCCGGCCACTTCCAGGGCGAGGTGACCGTGCGCAACACCGGGACGGGCACGCTCAACGGCTGGACCGTCAGCTGGAACTACACCGGCGGCCAGGGCTTCGCGGGCGCACCCTGGAACGCCGAGCTGACCGGGCAACCACCCTCGGTGGTGGCCAAGAACGTGACGCACAACGGGCAACTGGCGCCGAACGCCTCCACCACGTTCGGCTTCAACGCCACGGGCGCCGCGCCCAGCCCGGTGCCGGCTCTGACCTGTACCAGTTCGTAGGTCACCGGCATGCTTGACGAACTGAGGAGGCCGACGGCCCGGCGGGGACGCCTCGTGGCGGTCACCGTCGTGGTCGCGGCCTCCGTCGCCGGGGCGGCGCTCTTCGTGGGCCTGCGGCAGCAGGGGCTGCCCGCCGAGCTGCGCGAATCGCTCGCCGCCCGGGTGACAGCGATCTTGGAGCAGTCCTCGCCGGCCGAGCACCACGACCACGGCCACGAGTTCGGCGAGGACGCGGGCCGGGTCGTGTGCGCGGTGGACCCCTTCGGGGTCGAGCCCGCGGACGCGGCCACGGTGGCCGAGGTGCACTGGGTGTACGCCCGGCACCTGTGCGCGATCACCGGCGCGGGCGAGGACTGGGCGATGTCCGTACGCGTCTCCGGCCCGCTCGCCGTACGCCTCGGCGAGCACGCGCAGATCCGGGTGCCCGAGCCGGGCATCGGCTACCCGGAGCGGGTCAGGCAGGCGATCCCCGAGCGCTACCACGAGGAGGCGTTCGGCGCGTTCGCCGACGACGAGGCGATCGACGCGGCGCGCGCGAGGTTCTCGCAGGCGCGCTGATCCGGGCATGGGAACGCGGCCGGCGACGAGGGGGAGGACTCGGCCGGCCGCGTTCTTGCCATCCGGGCGGGATGGTGTCGCAGGGGTGCTTACCTGAGTGGGGTCAGGGGCCTCACCTCCTCGGTGACTCCGCGGGAGTGCGGTCGGCAGGGCTGCGGGGGGACGGCGGCAGGGCTGGTCAGGGGACTGGCCAGGGGACTGGTGAGGGGCTGGTCAGGGGGCTGGCTGGTCAGGTGGCGCAGGTGTAGCCGGACGGCACGCTCGTCTGGCCGCTCGGCCGGCCGGCCTGGAAGCCGAAGGACGTGCTCTCGTCCGGCCCGAGTCCGCCGTTGTAGGACAGGTTCGAGGCCGTGACCGTCTGCCCGTCGACCGTCACCTCGGCGTTCCAGGAGCCCGTGATCGTGTGCCCGGCGGGCAGGGTGAAGGTCACCGTCCAGCCGGTCGTGGCCGCCGAACCGGTGTTGGTCACGATCACCGGCTGGGCGACGTACCCGGTGCTCCACTGGGACTGCACGGTGGCCGTCACCGAGCAGTCCCCGCCGTCACCGCCGCCGGGGAGCGTGGTGAAGGAGACACTCGGCGACGGGTCCGACCGGTTGCCGGCGGCGTCGGCGGCCCGGACGTGGACCTCGTGGGCGGTGGCGGGGGTCAGGCCGGTCAGGGTCATCGAGGTGGTCGCCGACCGGCCGAGCAGGGTGCCGGGAGAGCGATAGACCTCGTAGCCGGTGACGCCCACGTCGTCGGTCGAGGCGGCCCAGCTGAGGGTGGCTCCCGTCGCGGTGACACCGGAGGCCGCCGGGGCGCCGGGGGTGGTGGGCGGGGTGATGTCGTCGGGGTCGCCGCCACCGCCGTAGACGGCCGCCTCGCGGGCGGTCGCGGCGATGCCGTCGGCGCCGTTGAAGAGCCGCTCGCCCCACGAGGTGAGCCGGGCCGCGTCGAAGTCGGTGACCTGGTCCAGATACTCCACGCCGCCGCTGTTGCCGCTCCAGGACCAGCCGAGGTAGCCGATCCCCCGGCTCACGGCCTGCGCCATGATCGTGCCCTCGTCGGGGTTCCCGTCGGAGTGGTCGTGCCCGAACTCGCCCACGACCAGCGGCAGCCCGGCGGTCCTGAACGCGTCCATGTAGGAGATGACCTCCGCCGCCGTGTCGAAGACCCCGTACATGTGGACGGAGAAGATCGTGTTGCGGTCGGGGTCGCCGTCGAAGACGGACCTGGCGCTGTCGCGCATGGTGAAGGACCAGTCCTGGCCCCAGTTGGGCGCGTCCACCATGAGCGCGTGGTCGAAGCCGTTGTCGCGCAGCTTCCTGATCGCGGCCGTGGTGGCGGCGGCCCAGCCGGGGGTGACGGCGTTGTTGCCGATGGGCTCGTTGCCGATGTTGACGATGACGTGGTCTTCCTGGCCGGCCAGCGCGGTCTTGACGCTGATCCAGTAGTCGGCGGCCTGGTCCAGGGTGTAGGCGCCGTCCTGCTCGCCGTATCCGGTGGTGTCGTGGTTCTCCAGGACGCAGATCAGCCTGTTCTGCTTGCACAAGGAGACGACCTCGGCCACGTCGGCGGTGTCGTTGGCGGTCCAGCGGCCACCGCTGAGCACCACCCGCACGGCGTTGGCGCCGAGCGACTTGATGCCCGCGAACGACTGCGTCTCCCCCGGATACCAGGTGTGGGCGTGGCTGGTGCCGCGGATGACGAAGGGCTGACCGCCGGCCTCGACGATGTCGTCGCCGCTGACATGCAGGCCGGTGGCGGCGTACGCGGGGGCGGTGTGCGCGAGGACGGTGTGCGCGGGGGTGGTGTGCGCGGCGTGCGCGGGGGCGGCGAGGGCGACCGGTAAGGGGACGAGCGGTAGGAGCAGGAGCGCCGCCATCGCGGCGAGTCGGGATCTCATGTGCTGCCTTTCGCGGGGAGGACCCGCCCCGCCGTGGGGGGTCGGCGGGGCGGGGGCTATCGGGTGCGGCCGATCAGGGGAAGAGCCGCCCGTACTCGGCCAGGGCGACCGCCACGTCGACCTGAGCCCAGAAGCGGTGGTAGTTGAAGACCGGCGCCGGCCCGCTGCCGTCGAGGAACGCCTCGACCTTCGGCCAGTCGGGGTCGTCCTCGTAGAAGGACCTGATCGACAGGAACGTGGAGTCCTGGTTGATCGGGTCGCCGTTCGGCATGGTCCCGGTCCAGCCCGGCGGCACGTAGACGGGGTCATCGACGCGCCGGTAGTCGGCCTTGGTCTCCTCCACCGAGACGCCCTTGTCGTCACGGTTGTCCCAGACGCCGTCCAGCAGCGCCTTGGCCATGGCCTGCGCCTCGGCGTCCTGCGCGCGGGCCGCGTAGTACATCAGCACCTTGGCGTACGAACCGGCCACGCCCACGTCCTGGGTGTGGTCCAGGACCTCGACGTGCAGGCCGGGGTTGGCCGGCGGCATGCCGCTGGTGGCGTTGAAGTTCCCGGCCGGCTGGCCGGTCCAGCGCAGCGTGGACGGGATCTGGTAGCTGCCGTCGGCGTTGATCGTGGTGTTGTCCATGGCCCACGCCACCCACTTGTCGAGCAGCGCCTTGGCGTCGGCGTTGCCGGTGACGTTGTAAAGCTCGGCCACCCGCTCCATCGTCCACGCCTGGAAGCCGAACCACTGGTTGGACGGCGGATCGTGGTAGACCGGCTGCCAGTCGTAGGCCATGCCGTGGAACTTGGGCAGCCCGCTCGGCGGGGTGGCGTAGTGGCCCTCCCAGCTGTTGGTCGCGCCGCCCGCGATGGCGCCTTCCGCCGACTGCAGCCAGGTGTAGAACTGCAGCTGCCGGGTCAGGCTGGTGCTCCAGTCCTGGGCGCCGGTGCTGCTCAACGGCCGCAGCTCGGGGACGTTCGCCAGCGCCCAGGCCGCGAACGGGTTCTGGTAGCCGGCGTGGTTGTGGCTGGAGCCGATCCGCCAGGCCCAACCGGCGTTGGCGTCGGTCGCGCCGCCCCACGCGTAGTACCAGGACAGCAGGTAGTTGGAGGAGTTCTTGCCGGTGCCCGCCGGGCACGACGGGCTGGTGCAGCCGGGCTGCTTGAAGTACTTGTCGTACATCGAGTAGCGCAGGTAGTCGCCCATCTTCGCAGCCTTGGCCACGGTCGCGGAGATGTCCGACTCCTTGCCCTGCGCCTCGGCCCAGGTCTGCGCCCAGTACGCCACCTGCACCGCGCGGGCGTCGGCGTCGGGGGCGTTGGTGTACTTCCACTGCTTGGCGTACGCGCTGTCCTCGATGAACAGGTCGAGGAAGCCGTTCGTGCCGCCGTGCTCGAAGGTGTCGCAGGACGGCTGCGGGAGCGTCTCGAAGACCGACTCCTCCGGACCGCGCTGGTAGGTGTTGATGTAGGCGGGCCTGGTGGTGCCGTCGCCGCAACGGCCGAAGCCGTAGGTGTTGTCGACGTCCAGCAGCCAGTGCATGCCGTAGATGTCCTCGGTGCCGTAGGCGCTCTGCAGTTCGCCCGCGATCGGGTCGGAGCCCACGCTGACGCTGCTGTCGATCGCCGTCGGGTAGTTGGAGATCTCCAGGTGCTCGGCCGCGTACGTGGCCGGCTTGGCCGGGTCGTAGAAGGAGTTGGTCGGCTGGTCGGCCGTGGCCGGGATGATGTAGGTCTCCATCGAGTCCCAGGCGGCGTTGAACTTCGACCAGTCACCGGTGACCTGCCCGTAGACGGCCTCCAGCCACAGGTAGTAGCTGTAGGCCTCGGACGTGGTCTCGTGCCCGTGGTCGGGCGCCTCGACCATGAACGTCTCCACCGAGTGGTACGGCACGCCCTCGGGCGAGAAGTAGCCGTTGGCGGGGTCGTGCAATTCGTTGTAGAGCTCGGTGAACCGCTCGATGTACTCGTTGTCGCCGCCGCCCGGCGTGTCGTTGTCGGCCTCGGTCACGGCGACGTCGACCGGGCTGTAGCCGGTCGCGGTCACCCTGAAGACGGCCGAGCCGCTGGTGTCGTCGGCGTCGTCGGCGGCGGCGATCGTCACGTTCTGGGCGGTGTTCCAGTTCGCCGGGGTGAAGGTGCGCGTCGCGCCGGAGCTGACGGTCAGGTCGGCGTCGCCGCTGGCCCGCGCGGTGCTGACGGTCACGTTCGCGGTGGGCGCCCTGGACAGCCTGATGCCGAAGGAGGCGTCACCCGTCTCGGGCACGGCCAGGCTCAGCGGGCTCACCACGAGCACGGGGGTGCTGTCGGTGGAGACCGTGATCCCGACCGGGGACGACGTGGTGGTCTCACCCGCGTCGTCGGTCGCCCTGGCGGTGATCGAGTAGTTCCCGGCCGCCACGTTCTGCCAGCTGTAGGCGTACGGCGAGGTGGTGTCGGTGCCGAGCAGTGTCGAGCCCTGGTAGAAGTCGACCTTGGCGACCGTGCCGTCCTGGTCGGCGGCGGTCGCGGCGATCGGCACGGTGGCCGGGGCGGTGAAGGTCTGGCCGGCGGACGGTGAGGTCAGCGAGACCGTCGGAGGCTCGTTGACGTCCGTGCCGCCGCAGGTGGTGCCGTTGATGGCGAACGAGGTGGGCGGGGGGTTGCTGCCCGACCAGGTGCCGTTGAAGCCGATCGAGGTGCTGGCCCCGGTGGCGAGCGCGCCGTTCCAGGGCATGTTCCCGGCCGTGACCCGGGTGCCCGACTGGCTCCAGTTCGCGCCCCAGCCGCTGGGCGTGTACCTCTGTGTGGTGGTGGGGAAGTCGAAGGTCAGCGTCCAGCCGTTGAGCGGGTCGCCGAGGTTCTTGACGGCGAGGTTGGCGGTGAAGCCGCCCTGGTTCGAGCCGCTGGTCCAGTCGTTGGAGGCGTAGGTCACCTCGCAGGCGACGGCCGCGCCGGCGGGGGCCTGGGCCAGCACGGTCGTGGTGCTCGCGACGAGGACCAGGGTCGCGGCCCCGGCGAGCCGCCTGACCGCTCGGGCGAACATGGATCGGGGTCTGTGGGTCACGGTCTCTCCATGGGAGTAGGGGGTGGGAGCGCTCCCATGGCGATTGTGTGTTGGGCCCGGCTCCGGATGTCAAAGAATCGGCCGCCGCGGAACCGTCGCGCTTCCTCCCACCTGGCAGCACCCGGCAGCGCGGCATGAAAGTTTCAACCGGGTTCGGGAGCATTCGGCGAGCGTGCGGGCCGGTGCGGGGAGCGGCTCCCGGCGTTCGCTGTACACCTTTCCGAGTCCAGCTCACTATGGGAGCGCTCCCAAGTCAGCCTCTGTACCTGCTGGAGATGATGACTCGTGAAAATCCCACGCGCCCTCCGGAGATGGGCCGTGACGGCCACCGCGACCTGCGTCGCGGCGGCCGGCCTCATCGCCGGGCAGACCACCGCGGCCCACGCCGCGGTCGCCTGTGACGTCGTGTACACCCCCAACACGTGGACATCGAGTCCAGGACAGGGCGGCTTCACCGCGAACCTCACCCTGAAGAACCTCGGCGACCCGCTCACCGCCTGGACGCTGGCCTTCGACTTCCCCACCACCACGCAGCGGTACACGCCGAGCGGCTGGGGCGCGAACTGGAGCCAGTCGGGCACCCGCGTGACCGGCGCGAGCATGCCCTACAACGGCGCGCTCGCCACCGGCGCCAGCGTCACTGTCGGCTTCAACGGCACCTGGTCCGGCACCAACCCGAACCCCGCCTCCTACAGCGTGAACGGCACCACCTGCGGCGGCCCCGGCGGCGAGACCCCGTCGGTCGTCACCTCCGCCAGCTCCGTCGCCGTCAACGAGGGCGGCACCGCCACCTTCACCGCCCGGCTGTCGTCGGCCCCGGCCGCCGACGTGACCGTCAGCACCTCGCGCACCAGCGGCGACGCCGACCTGACCGTCAGCTCCGGTGCCTCGCTCACCTTCACCACCGCCAACTGGAACACCCCGCAGACCGTCACCCTGGCCGCCGCCCAGGACTCCGACACCACCTCGGGCACCGCCGCCTTCACCGTCGGCGGGACCGGCGTCACCTCCGCCACCGTCAACGGCACCGAGGTCGACGACGACGCCGTCCAGGAGCAGTCGCTGGTCGTCACCCCGACGTCGGTGACCGTGCCCGAAGGCGCCGGCGCCACCTACACCGTGCGCCTGGCCACGCAGCCTTCCTCGAACGTGACCGTCACGTCGAGCGCGGGCAGCGGCGACGCCGACCTGACCGTCAGCTCCGGCGCCTCGCTCACCTTCACCACCGCCAACTGGAACACCCCCCAGACCGTCACCCTGGCCGCCGCCCAGGACTCCGACACCACCGCCGGCACCCGTGCCTTCACCGTCGCGGCCACCGGTCTGACGTCCCGTACGGTCACCGCCACCGAGGCCGACGACGACGGCACCACCCCCGTGCACGTCGCGAACCCGTACGCGGGAGCCACCGGCTACGTCAACCCGAACTGGTCGGCCAGGGCCGCCGCCGAGCCGGGCGGCGCCGCCATCGCCAACACCTCCACCGCCGTGTGGATGGACCGCATCGCCGCCATCGCCGGCTCCGCGAGCGCGATGAGCCTGCGCGAGCACCTGGACGAGGCCGTACGGCAGGACGCCGCCAACGGCGCCTCACCGCTGACCATCCAGGTCGTCATCTACAACCTGCCGAACCGGGACTGCTCCGCCCTGGCCTCCAACGGCGAGCTGCGCATCGCCGAGAACGGCTTCAACCGCTACAAGACGGAGTACATCGACCCGATCGCCGGCCTCCTCGACGACCCGCAGTACGCCAACCTGCGCATCGTCACCATCGTCGAGCCCGACTCCCTGCCGAACCTGGTCACCAACATCGACAGCTTCGCGGACTGCCGTGAGGCGAACGGCCCCGGCGGCTACGTCGACGGCGTCCGCTACGCGCTCGACAAGCTGCACGCGATCACCAACGTCTACACCTACGTCGACGCCGCCCACCACGCCTGGCTGGGCTGGGACTCGAACTTCCAGCCCTCGGTCGACCTGTTCCACTCCACCGTCGCCGGCACCACGGCGGGCGTGGCCAGCGTGGACGGCTTCATCGTCAACACCGCCAACTACTCGGCCGCAGTCGAGCCCCACTTCACCGTCAACACCAACGTCAACGGCACCTCGGTGCGCCAGTCCGACTGGGTGGACTGGAACTTTTACATCGACGAGCAGACCTTCGCCACCGCGTTGCGCAACGCCCTGATCGCCAAGGGCTTCCAGCAGGGGCTGGGCATGCTCATCGACACCTCGCGCAACGGCTGGGGCGGCGCCGACCGCCCGAGCGGCCCGAGCACCTCGACCAACGTGAACACGTTCGTGGACGACTCGCGCGTCGACCGCCGCATCCACGCCGGCAACTGGTGCAACCAGAGCGGCGCGGGCATCGGCGCCAGGCCGCAGGCCAGCCCCGCGAGCGGCTTCGACGCCTACGTCTGGATCAAGCCGCCGGGCGAGTCGGACGGCTCCAGCGAAGAGATCGACAACGACGAGGGCAAGAGGTTCGACCGGATGTGCGACCCCACCTACACCGGCAACGACCTCAACGGCAACAACATGTCCGGGGCACTGCCCAACGCGCCGATCTCCGGCCGGTGGTTCTCCGCCCAGTTCAGGGAGCTCGTGAGCAACGCCTACCCGCCGCTCTCCTGATCTAGATCACAGGGCTCGGGCCGCCGGACCTGCACCCGGCCCGAGCCCTGTCTCAACAGCCCTGTCTCAACAGCCCTGTCTCGACAACTCTGTCTCGACAACTCTGTCTCGACAACTCTGCCTCAACGCCCCGCCCGCCACTCGGAGACGATCCGCTCCACGTCGTAGGGCATCAGGTTCAGCGGCGGGCCCGACAGTCCGGTCCTGATGGCCGCACGGATCTTGTCGTTGATCTCGTTGACGATCAGCCGTACCTCGCCCTCGGACCTGGCCTTGGCGGCGGCCTCAAGGGACTCCTCGGCCTCCTTGCGCAACGCCAGCGTCGGCGGCAGCGGCATGGACAGCCCCTCGGCGCGCAGCTTCTGCTTCACCCACCACAGGTCGTCCCCGACCTTGTCCAGGTCGGGGATCGGCTTGCCCTTGCCGGGCAGGTCGTCGAACTCGCCCCGCTCCTCGGCTTCGCGAATCTGCCGGTCCACCCAGGTCTCGAACGGCATTCCCAGTGGTTTGCGCTCGGTCACGCGCGCCTCCCCCTTCAGGCCAGGTTGTGCTTGGGCGCCACCGGCGCCCGCCACCCGAGCATCGCCTCGGTCATCCGCACGGCCGCCACCGTGGCGGGCACGTCGTGCACGCGGACGATCCGCGCCCCGCGCAGGATCGCCATGACGTTGGCCGCGATCGTCCCCTCGGTCCGCTCCCCCTGCGGGCGGTCCAGGGTCTCGCCGATGAAGTCCTTGTTGGACAGCGCCACCAGCGTCGGATAGCCGATCGCGGTGATCTCCTCCAGCCGCCTCATCAGCTCCAGCGAGTGGTAGGTGTTCTTGTTGAGGTCGTGTCCGGGATCGATGATGATCCGGTCGGGCGCGATCCCCGCCTCCAGGGCGACCCGGACCCGCTCGCGCAGATAGGCCGTCACGTCGGGCACGATGTCGGCGTAGTCGGGCCGCATCACCCGCCTGCCGGGCCCGCCGAGGCTGTGCGTCACCACGACCGTGGCGCCGGTCCGCGCCGCGACCTCCGCGAGGCCGGGCTCCCGCAGCCCGTTGGTGTCGTTGATCACGTCGGCGCCGGCCGCCAGCGCGGCCTCCGCCACGGCGGCCCGGTGCGTGTCCACGCTGATCACCGCGTCGGTGATCCGGCGCACCTCGGAGATGACGGGCGCCACCCGGTCGATCTCCTCCTCGACGCCGATCTCGGCCTGCGCCGCGCTGAAGGCGAACCCGCCGATGTCCACCCAGTCGGCCCCGGCGTCCACGGCCCGCCCCGCCGCCTCGACGGCCCGCTCAAGCTCGAAGGTGCGGCCTTGGTCGTGGAAGGAGTTGGGCGTACGGTTGACGATCGCCATGATCGCCACCTGGCGCCGGAAGTCGAACTCGCGCCGCCCGATCCGCCGCACGGGCTCGACGATCTCCGTCAAGGGGGAGAACGTTGTGCCGGCTCCACCATTCATGGCACCCATCCTCCAAAGCCCGGCCACGCTCCAGCCATCATGAGCGAGCCTACCCGCCCGGCCGTCGGCTCCCCCGTCAGGCGGTGAAGTGCCCCGCGTGCCGGTGGTTCCCGTTCGCCGCGACCCGGACGCGCTTCATCGGCGAGGCGTGCCGGGGCGCGTGCCGCGGCAGGCGCATGGTGATCCGGACGGTGGTGCCGGCGGGCCCGGTGCGCAGGTCGACGCCGTCACAGAACCGGCGGATCAGATAGATCCCCCTGCCCGTGAACGCCGTGTCCGATGGCTGCCCGTGGCCGTTGAGGTAGTCGGGCGGGATGCCGGGCCCGTGGTCGACGATCTCGACCTGGAGCAGGCCGTCGGCGCTCCACATCTTGAGGTGGCCGTGCCCGCCGCCGTGCTCGACGGCGTTGACGATGCCCTCGTGGACGGCCAGCACGAAGTCCTCAAGCCGCGCACCCGCCAGCCCCGAGGCCGAGGCGTGCCGCGCGACGTCATGGCGCAGGGGGGTGATCTCCTGGATGGTGAAGGGCTCGGTCAGTAACGTACTCATGGCAGGCTCCTCGCGATCGCTTGATCACCTGTCTGGTCACGCCGACGGACGGAAGTCGAAGGGCGGTCTCCGGCGCCTTCGAACGGAGGGTCAGCGGGGTTCGCTCGGCGGGAGGGGACCGGCCGACGCGGCTTCGATGGATCCATGGGTGACCTCCGTGTCGCGATGTGACACGTAGGCCGCGCTTCTGGACCTCACGTGGTTCTAGTCCTGCCCCGCGGGCAAGCCCTTACACCATCTGCCAGAAATAGCCACAAATATCGGAAAAAAGTCCGGCAATGTCATCCCTCGGAAGTGGAGCGGGCGCCCGCGCCGGTGGCGAGCTCACTCAGGCGGCCCCGTGCGGAGTCGGGGGCGAGCGGCGCGGTGTCCATCCCGGCGCCGTCGTGCATGCCCTCCAGCATCGCCCGGACGGCGTCGACGGACGAGTACGCGGGCGTCCAGCCGAGCACCTCACGGGCCCGGTCCATCTTCATCAGCGGGATCTGCAGGGCCAGCTCCAGCAGGCCGGGCGCGGCGGGCACCAGCCGGAGGTGCCAGCCCGCGGCCACGGCGGCACGCGCCAGCCCCGGCGAGACCGGCACGGTCCGCGCGCCGAGCAGCTCGGCGAGCGCCGGCGGGTCGAGCACCGGGTCGGCGGCCAGGTTGAAGGCCCCGCTGACGGGCTTCACCACGGCCAGCCGGTAGGCCTCGGCGGCGTCGTCGGCGTGCAGGACCTGCAGCCTGAGCCCGGGGATGTCCGGCACGAACGGGATGGTACCCGCCTTGACCAGCCTGCGCGGCAGCAGCGGCCCGGCGAACAGCCTGCGCTGCTCGGTGGCCGCCTCCCGCTTGAAGATGAAGCCCGGCCGCATCCGGACCACCCGGATACCGGGATTGTCGTTCTCGAACACGTCGAGCACCCGCTCGACGTAGGCCTTCTCCCGCCCGTAGGCGGCGCCGGGGTAGCCATGGGTGGGCCAGCTCTCGTCCACCGGCTCGTCCTTGGGCCGGGGCGAGTACGCGCCGACGGAGGAGGCGTACACCAGGGCGGGCACGCCCGAATCGGCCACCGCCTGGAAGACCCGCATGCTGCCCAGCACGTTGGCCCGCCAGGTGACCGTGGCGTTCCTGGTCGGCTGGAACAGCCAGGCCAGGTGCACGACCACGTCGGCGCCGTCGAAGATCTGCGGCAGGTCACCGGTGACCACGTCGGCCCGGTGCCACACGGTCCGGCCGGACTTCAGGCCGGGCAGCCGCCGGGCGACGCCGGCGATGGACGTCACGCTCTCGTCGGCCTCCAGCGCCCGCACCACGCTCGTCCCGACGTTCCCCGTCGCTCCCACCACCACGACTCTCATGCGGCAGGGGCTGCCCCGGCTGAGGCCCGCGAAACCGCCTGAGCTGCGAAGTTCATGGTCTCAGCAGCACTTTGACGGCACCATTCGCCTTCTTTTGGAACATCTCGTACGCGTGCGGCGCCTCCTCCAGCGGCAGCCGGTGGGTCGCCAGATCCATCACGCCGAGCGGGTCGGAGTCGTCGGTGACCAACGGCATCAGGGCGCCGACCCAGCGCCGGACGTGCGCCTGGCCCATCCGCAGCGTGATGCCCTTGTCGAACAGGCGCAGCATCGGCATCGGGTCGGTCATGCCGCCGTAGACGCCGATGACGGAGATCACGCCGCCGCGCCGTACGGACTCGATGGCCTGGTTGAGCGCCGCGAGGCGATCGACGCCCGCGTGGGTCATGAGCGGCGCGGCGAGGGCGTCGGGCAGCAGGCCGGTGAGGGTCTGGGCGAGCTTGGCGCCGCGCGAGCCGTGCGCCTCCATGCCGACGGCGTCGATGACGGAGTCTGTGCCGCGCCCGGCGGTGAGCTGCCGGATCGCCTCGGGCACGTCGTGGACGTCGCTCGCGTCGACGACCTCGACGCCGTGGCGGCGGGCCATCTCCAGCCGTTCCGGCACGCCGTCGACGCCGATGACGCGGTGGCCGAGGTAGCCGGCGATGCGCGCGCACATCTGGCCGATGGCGCCGAGCCCGAAGACCGCGACGCTGCCGCCTTCGGGCAGGTGGGCGTACCGGACGGCCTGCCAGGACGTGGGCAGCACGTCCGACAGGTAGACGAACCGCTCGTCGGGCGGGCCTTCGGGGACCTTGATCGGGCCGAACTGGGCCTGCGGGACGCGCAGGTACTCGGCCTGGCCGCCCGGCACCTGGCCGTACAGCTTGGTGTAGCCGAACAGCGCGGCCCCCATGTCGTGCTCGCGCACCTGGGTAGTCTCGCACTGGGCGTAGAGCTCCATCCCGCACATGTGGCAGTGGCCGCAGGAGATGTTGAACGGGATCACGACCCGGTCGCCGGGCTTCAGGTTGGTGATCTCCGCGCCGACCTCCTCGACGACGCCCATGGGCTCGTGGCCGAGGATGTCGCCCTCGGTCATGAACGGCCCGAGGACCTCGTACAGGTGGAGGTCGGAGCCGCAGATGCCGCTGCTGGTCACCTTGATGACCGCGTCGTTCGGCTCCTTGATCTGCGGGTCGGGGACCTCTTCGACCCGGACGTCGCGCTTGCCGTGCCAGGTGACGGCCTTCATGGCTTTCTCCCTACTGAGGGGACAGGCTTCGCATACCCACACACCTGCCATCAAACGAACCGGTCGCACCGTGAACGGTCATGGGCGGGTCTCGGCAGGTGCGAGAAAAACTCTGATCTCCAAATCGGCTTTACACCCTCCGTATTGAATGAGTAACTACTGGTGATGACGCTCGACAGAAGGAGCCGGCTCATGACGGTGAGCTTTACCCCCAACCTCCTGGGACCGCGCGTGGACGACCGCCTGGCCGACTTTCTCGACGGCTGGCGGGCTCCGGTGGCCGACCGGGACGTGGTGGCCGCCTACCAGCTGCTCGTCGACTTCATCCTCACGGGCGGCAAACGCATCCGGCCGCAGTTGTGCTATTGGGGCTGGCGGGGAGCCGGCGGCGAGGACTGCGAGGAGATCATCAGCGCCGCCGCGGCACTTGAGCTCTGTCACGCGGGCCTGCTGATCCACGACGACATCATGGACGGCAGCGAGCTGCGCCGTGGCCGGTCCACCGTGCACCGCAGCCTCGCCCACCTGCACGCCGGGCCGGGCGCCGACGCGTTCGGGCAGGCCGGCGGCATTCTGCTGGGCACACTCAGCCTGGCCTGGTCCGACGCGCTGCTGTCCTCGTGCGGGATCGAGCCGACCCGCCTGCGCGCGGCGCACCACCTGTTCGACGCCATGCGCGCCGAGGTCATCAGCGGCCAGTATCTGGACATCCTCTCCCAGTTGCGCGCCGGGGCCAGCGTGGACCAGGCGCTGACGACGATCCGCTACAAGACGGCCAAGTACACCGTGGAGCGCCCGTTGCAGATCGGCGGCGCGCTGGCCGGGGCGTCCCCCGAGCTGCTGCGCTCCTACTCGGAGTTCGGGCTGCCGCTGGGCGAGGCCTTCCAGCTCCGCGACGACGTGCTCGGCACCTTCGGCTCCTCGGGAGAGACCGGCAAGTCCGCGCTGGACGACCTGCGCGAGGGCAAGCAGACCGTCCTGTTCGCGCAGGCGGTGGAGCGGGCCACGCCCGCGCAGCTGGCCTACCTGCGCACCTGGCACGGCAATCCCGAGCTGACCGAGGACCACGCCGCCGAGTTGCGCCGGATCCTGGTCGGCACCGGCGCGATCGACCGGGTGGAGTCCATGATCGAGGAGCGGGCGAGCGAGGCGGTCAAGGCCCTCGACGCCGCCCCGATCGCGCCCGATTCCCGAGCGGCGCTGACCGCGCTGACCGCGCAGCTGGCCCACCGCGACAGCTGACCCGCATGGATGAGCCAGGAGCGGCGCTTCAGCCTGCCCAACATCGATTACCCAGAGCCACTCTCTATCACTGTTCGTAGTCAACCCTTCATGATCGGTGGTGCACGATGACCGAATCGACCGAATCGACCGCTCAGGGCAACGGCCAGCAGCTCAGCCTGAGCACCGACGCCGCGCGAAATCTGGCCACGACGACCAAGACCGCCCCGCAGATGCAGGAGATCACCTCCCGCTGGCTGCTGAAGCTGCTGCCGTGGGTGCAGACCTCCGGTGGGGTCTTCCGGGTCAACCGGCGCCTGACCTACACCTTGGGCGACGGCCGCATCACCTTCAGCACCACCGGTGCGGACGTGCGCGTCGTGCCCGCCGAGCTCTGCGAACTGCCGATGCTGCGCGGCTTCGGCGACATCGAGGCCCTGGAGTCGCTCGCCTACCGCTTCGCCCAGCACGAGGTCGAGGCCGGCGAGGAGATCGTCCGCGAGAACGACCCGATCGAGCAGCTCGTGCTGATCGCGCACGGCCGGGTCGCCAAGATGACCACCGGCGCCTACGGTGACCAGCAGAGCCTCGGCATGCTGGCCGACGGCGACCATCTCGGCGAGCAACTGCTCGTCGGCGGCGGCCAGTGGGGCTTCTCCGCGCGGGCCAAGACCGCCACCACCGTGCTGACTCTCTCCCGCGAGGACTTCCAGGCGCTGCTGGACCGCTCGCCGAGCCTGCGCGAGCACCTGGAGGCGTGGCAGGCCAGCGGTGAGCGGGCGCACAACGACTACGGCGAGGCCGCCATCGACATGGCGTCGGGCCACAGCGGCGAGCCCACGCTGCCCGGCACGTTCGTCGACTACGAGCTGAGCCCGCGCGAGTACGAGCTGAGCGTGGCGCAGACCGTGCTGCGGGTCCACAGCAGGGTCACCGACCTGTACAACCAGCCGATGAACCAGCTCGACCAGCAGCTCCGCCTGACCGTCGAAGCACTGCGCGAACGGCAGGAGGACGAGATGATCAATAACCGGGACTTCGGCCTCCTGCACAACGCCGACTTCAGCCAGCGCGTCCGCACCCGCACCGGCCCGCCCACCCCTGACGACATGGACGACCTGCTGGCCAAGGTATGGAAGGACCCGGCCTTCTTCCTGGCGCACCCGCAGACCATCGCGGCCTTCGGCAGGGAGTGCAGCAAGCGCGGCCTGTATCCCCAGGCAGCCGAGGCGAGCGGCCACCGGGTGCCCGCCTGGCGCGGCGTGCCGATCTTCCCGTGCAACAAGATCCCCATTTCCGGGCGGCGGATGAGCTCCGTCCTGCTCATGCGCACCGGGCAGGAGAGTCAGGGCGTGGTCGGCCTGCACCAGACCGGCATCCCCGACGAGTACCAGCCCGGCCTGTCGGTCCGGTTCATGAACATCAACGAGAAGGCCGTCATCTCCTACCTGGTCAGCGCCTACTACTCGGTCTCCGTGCTCGTCCCCGACGCGCTGGCCGTACTGGAGGACGTGGAGATCGGGCGCGAGGACTGACGGAACATTTCGCTCCCAGGGATTGGTGGTGTTTCGGTGACGGAGTTGGACGAGCGGGGTTCGCGGCTGAGCCTCGATCCGGCCGCGGCGCGCAAGCTCGCCACGACGACCAAGACGGCTCCGCAGATGCGGGAGATCTCCCCGCGCTGGCTGCTGCGCGCGCTGCCGTGGGTGGAGCTCGCGGCCGGCGCCTACCGGGTGAACCGCCGGCTCACCTACGCCGCCGGCGGCGGGCGCGTGTGTTTCACGCACACGGGCGCGCGGCTGCGGGTGGTGCCGCCGAGCCTGACCGAACTGCCGCTGCTCCACGGGTACGGCGACCGTACCGTGCTGGAGACCCTGGCCGGGCTGTTCGAGCAGCGTGAGTACGCGCGCGGCGAGGCGATCGTGCGGGAGGGCGAGCCGGCCGGCGAGCTCGTCCTCCTCGCGTACGGCATGGCCGCCAAGGTGCAGGCGGGCACGTACGGCGACAGCCTGGTGCGGGCCAGGCTGTCGGCGGGCGACCATGTCGGGGCGGAGCTGCCGCAGCCGCCGCCGCGATGGGCGTTCACCCTGGAGGCCGGCACCACCTGCACGGTGCTGGCCCTGCCCTGGCAGGCGCTGCGCGACCTCGCCCAGCGGGCGCCGTCGCTGCGCGAGCAGGTCGAGCTGCACCGGGCCCGGCTCGCCGAGCCCAGCACCAAGCACGGCGAGGCGACGATCGCGCTGGCGTCCGGCCACCGGGGTGAGCCCGTGCTGCCGGGCACGTTCGTCGACTACGACCCTGGGCCGCGCGAGTACGAGCTGAGCGCGTCCCAGGCGGTGCTGCGGGTGCACACCAGGGTCGCCGACCTGTTCAGCGACCCGATGGACCAGGCGGAGGAGCAGATCAGGCTGACCGTCGAGGCCGTCCGCGAGGCGCAGGAGCGCGAGCTGGTCAACAACCGCGACTTCGGGCTGCTGCACAGCGCCGACCCGGCGCAGCGGCTGACCACGCGCTCCGGGCCGCCCACCCCGGCCGACCTGGACGATCTGCTCTGCCGCCGGAGGAAGACCCGCTACCTGGTGGCCCACCCGCTGGCCATCGCGGCGTTCGGCAGGCAGTGCAGCGCCTCCGGCGTCTATCTGGACAGCGTCGAGCTGGACGGGAGCAGGCTGACCGCGTGGCGGGGCGTGCCCATCCTGCCCTGCGACAAGATCCCGGTGAGCGGGGCGGGCACCAGCTCGATCCTCGCGTTCCGGACCGGCGAAGAGGATCAAGGGGTCGTCGGCCTGCACCAGACCGGCGTCCCCGACGAGTACCGGCCCGGCCTCAGCGTGCGGGTGATGGGCATCGACGAGCGGGCGGTCACCACCTACCTCGTCAGCGCCTACTACTCCGCCGCCGTTCTCGTCCCCGACGCGCTCGGGGTGCTCGGGGACGTCGAGGTCTACGGCTGATGACCCTGACCACACGAGTGGAGTGACGATGGCGCAGCCCTTCGAACTGCCTGACTTCTACCTGCCGTACCCGGCGCGGCTCAACCCCCACGTCGAGCAGGCTCGCTCGCATGCCAAGCAGTGGGCCCGGGCGATGGGCATGCTGGAGGGCTCCGGCATCTGGGAGGAGAAGGATCTCGACGCCCACGACTACGCGCTGCTGTGCGCGTACACCCATCCTGACTGCGACGGACCCGAGCTCAGCCTGATCACGGACTGGTACGTGTGGGTGTTCTTCTTCGACGACCACTTCCTTGAGGTGTTCAAGCGGCCGGGTGACCGTGAGGGCGGTAAGGCCTATCTGGACCGGTTGCCCGCGTTCATGCCGATGGAGCCGGGCGCGGAGACGCCCGAGCCGGTCAACCCGGTCGAGGCCGGGCTGGCCGACCTGTGGGCGCGCACGGTGCCCGGCACGTCCGCCGACTGGCGGGCGCGCTTCGCGGAGAGCACCCGCAACCTGCTGAACGAGTCGCTGTGGGAGCTGTCCAACATCAACGCGGGCCGGGTGCCGAACCCGGTCGAGTACATCGAGATGCGGCGCAAGGTGGGCGGCGCGCCCTGGTCGGCGGGCCTGGTCGAGCACGCCGTGGGCGCCGAGGTGCCGGCCGTGATCGCCGGGTCGCGGCCGATGCGGGTGCTGCGTGACGCCTTCTCCGACGGGGTGCACCTGCGCAACGACCTGTTCTCCTACCAGCGCGAGACCGGCGAGGAGGGCGAGCTGAGCAATGGCGTGCTGGTGCTGGAGACGTTCCTCGGCTGCACCACCCAGGAGGCCGCCGACGCCGTCAACGACCTGCTCACCTCGCGACTCCAGCAGTTCGAGCACACCACGCTCACCGAGCTCGGCCCGCTGTTCGCCGAGCACGCCCTGGACCCGCTCAGCTGCGTGGGCGTGCTGGCCTACGTCAAGGGTCTGCAGGACTGGCAGTCGGGCGGCCACGAGTGGCACATGCGCTCCAGCCGCTACATGAACAAGCAGGCGCGCTCCACCCCCGCCCTGGGCACGAAGTCGATCGTCGACCTGCTCGGCGCGAAGCGGATCCGCGCCTACGCGTACGTCCCCCACCAGCATGTCGGCCCCACCCAGGTGCCGGAGCTGTACATGCCCTTCGAGCCGAAGCTGTCCCCGCACCTCGACGCCGCCCGCCGCAACGTGGTCGACTGGGCACACCGGATGGGCATCCTCGAAGCCCAGCCGGGCGTCACCGGCTCGGCCGTCTGGGACGAGGCGAAGCTCATCGACTACGACCTGCCGCTCTGCGCGGCGGGCATCCACCCCGACGCCTCGCCGGAGGAGCTCGACATCTCCTCGGCCTGGCTCGCCTGGGGCACCTACGGCGACGACTTCTTCCCCGTGGTGTTCGGCCGCACCCGCAACCTCGCCGCCGCCCGCGCCACCGTGGACCGGCTGTCGGCGTTCATGCCGCTCGACGCCGCCACCTTCCCCGTGCCGGCCAGCCCGCTCGAATGCTCGCTCGCCGACCTGTGGCGCCGCTCGGCCGGGCCGATGGAGCCACGGGCCCGGCGTACGTTCCGCGAGGCGATCGAGAAGATGGCCGTGAGCTGGCTGTGGGAGCTGGCCAACCAGGCGGAGAACCGCATCCCCGACCCGGTCGACTATGTCGAGATGCGCCGGCTGACCTTCGGCTCGGATCTCACCATGGCCCTGTGCCGGCTGGCCCGCGCCGGCACGATCCCGCAGGAGGTCTACGACAGCGGCCCGATGCGCTCGCTGGAGAACTCGGCCCAGGACTACGCCGCCCTGCTCAACGACGTCTACTCGTACCAGAAGGAGATCGAGTACGAGGGCGAGGTGCACAACGGTGTGCTGGTGGTGCAGTCCTTCTTCGGCTGCGACCATCTGACCGGGCTCAAGATCATCGTCGATCTCATGGGGTCACGGATGCGGCAGTTCCAGCACGTGGCCGCGAACGAGCTGCCCGTCCTGTACGACGATCTCGGCCTCGGCGAGGAGGCCAGGCAGGCGCTCGCCGGCTACGTGCGGGAGCTGGAGAACTGGATGTCGGGCATCCTCGTCTGGCACCGCGACTGCTTCCGGTACGACGAGGAGTCGCTGCGCCGGCACCATCGGCCGCCCCGGGGACGGCTGACCGGACCGACCGGGCTGGGCACCTCGGCCGCGCTGGTCGTCCAGCCGGTCGTCCAGCCGCTCGTCCAGCCGGCCGGTCGTCCCGCTAGCTGAGCGCCTGCTGGTGGGCGTCGTGGAACCAGCCCACCAGCTCCAGCAGCCTTCTCTGGAACGGCGTGACGTTGTGCAGCCGGATCCAGCGCTGCGCGGGGGGCAGGGTGGGCATCACGAGCACGCGGATGCCGGACAGGTCGATGAAGGTCAGCGCGCCGGTGTCGACGTCGATGTGGGTGCTGCCCTGCCGGGACAGCTCCAGCGTGTGCGCCAGGGCGTGGCTGTTGGTGATGTCGATCTCGCCGGCGAGCGTCACGGCGGGAACGGGACGGGTGGCGCGCAGGATGACGCGGAGCTGCTCGTCCTCGTAGAGCAGCCGCTCCATGTCCGTCATCTGGCGCTCACCCCCCATCACGTCGAGTCCCGGGGGCTGTAGCCGCTGTGTCACGAGCGAATGCCCCCAGTCCGGAGGCGCTGTCGAAGGTGACCGCATCGGCAGTGACCGAGAACCAGATTACCTGGAAGTCATCTAGGAATGTGCTTTTCAGGAAGTAATGACCGAATTGCGAAGCTTTTATGGACTGGGACGGCTTTCCTACGCCGGGACGCCGGACGGCCCCGGCACGCGAGGTGCCGGGGCCGTCGGGGATGATCGGTGCGCTCTCCCGGTGGTGGTGGACCCCAACGCTCGGCCACGCGCTGGCACCCTGCGTCCAGGGTGTTCGCCAGGAAGGGGGCGTGGCCGGCGAGATGCCGTGGGGTCGTGCCACCCGGGGAGCGGCGCCCGCTCCTAGTGGTGGTGGTCGCGCGTCTTGAACTGGTTGCTCAGCAGGTCTGCGTCGACGTTCTGCAGGTTCAGCGCGCTGAGGATGTTGACGTACTTCACGGAGTCGTTCAGGACGTCATTGGCCAGGGTCACGTCGTCGATGACCGACCACTGGCTCAGGACCTCGTAGCCCTTGTTGACCGTGCCGGGGCCGACTTCGGCCGAGGCCGCGGTGGCGGAGAGGCCGAGCATAATCCCGGCCATGGCGGCACCGGCGAGGATACGACGCATCATTTGTGTACTACTCCTTCGGATGGAATCCGCGCGAGGATGCGCTTCATCGTGCTCACTGGGAATCGAGATGCCGCCGACAACAATCCAGCATCCCGGGCAGGACCCACAAGCCATTGGGCCCAAACATAAGTAAAAAACGAATTCCCGTTCCCGAGGATTTCCAGCCCACCCCCCATGCCCGGATTTTTCGGCATATGTCGGGCCGCTTGTGCCTGTTATTTTTCATGTTATGGCCACATGCGGATCCAGCCTCACCAAAGGGTGTTTTATCGCCATTGGCGGGGAGGAAAATGCAGAGTGAACGTCTCTATGGGCGCCTGGCCGGCAAGGGGTGGGCGCGAAACGAGTAACAGAAGCGGTGAATAGCCATGCGGATAGCAAGAACGCTTATCCTGATGGCCATGACAGGCGGCTGGTTCACGTTCCCGGAAATAATCGGTCCGACCGCCGTGATGGCCCGCTGCGCATATCAGGACGAGGCGCGATGCGGATCGAACTATTCGAATGCGACCGGGCGGATGCGTTATGCCGCCGGCGGTATGGCGCTGCGGGCGGCGATGGAAATGGTCGGGGTCCCCTACTCGTGGGGCGGTGGCGGGGTGCACGGGCCGAGTCGTGGAGTCGGCCGTGGCGCCGGGACCCGGGGATTCGACTGCTCCGGTTTGACGCAGTACGCCTGGGCGAGCGCCGGCGTCCTGATCGGCCGCACCACATGGCAGCAGTGGCGCCAGGGCACCCGCGTGCCGAGGGAGCGACTGCGACCGGGAGATCTGGTCTTCTACGACAGTGACCCCGGCCGGCGTGGCCCCGAGCACGTCGGACTGGTCGTGGACGCCGAGCGGATGGTCAACGCCCCCTTCACCGGGGCGTCGGTGCGGGTGGAGCCGCTGGACAGGCCGACCTTCCTGGGAGTGGTCAGGCCCGGCGGCACGGAATAGGGACGGGCCCGGGTCACCTGCTCTTGAGTCAGGTCACCCGGGCCGCCCGCCGGCCGGCCGGACGGTGCGCACCGAGCGGCCCGTGGCCTCGAGTATCCACGGTCGCTTTTCCGGAAATCACCTCACGCGGTCAAACGTGAGACGGACCTGGCCGGCGGTTCACCGGTGTCGACCGGTGAGCTGGGCGCGACTTCTCGCGTGCTTTCGCCGCGGAAGGGCCTAGTGGTGGTGGTCGAAGGTGTCCTTCTGGTTGGTCAGCAGGTCCAGGTCGATGTTCTGCAGGTTTCCGATGGTGCCGACGTTGATGTACTTGATCGAGTCGTTGGCGACGTCGTTGAGCACCGTGACGTCGTCGATGATGCTGAACTGGCTGAGCACTGCATAGCCGTCGTTGAGAGTGCCCGGGCCGACAGTGGCCGAGGCGGCACTGGCAGAGAAGCCGAGCGCGACCCCCACGATGGCTGCACCGGCGAGAATGCGACGGATCATGTTCTGTATCCTCCATTGATCGGCGCGGTATTCCAGCGCCATAGTCGTTTCTGCAGGGCTGTGAGGTGCCGCCAATTACTGTCCCGGCAGCGGCCCAGTACCGCAACTGATTCTTCTCAGGCCGAGGTCAAGGAGCCACCTCGTTTTCTTGGTCTACGGATTTCAGGAGCCGCTGAACGGGTACGCCCATACGCCGTCCCGGCCGCTGTCGAAAAGGCATTCATTTGGCCTGCCGCGAGAATGACGTAGCCGTTCCAGAACCTCCGGTTAGGCAATGATCAACCGGCTCTTTGGGAAACGCGCGGGCGTACTACGCCTGGGGGTGTAGCCGGAGAACCGCCCGTAGACCGACGTGCGTACGGCTCCGGCCGGCCACGATGGCCAGGAGATCGGCGAACACGGAGGTAATGATGAGCGCCATGCGGCCGCGCGTTCGCAAGACCGTGGTGGCGATCCACATTGTCGCCTCGGTGGCTTTGCTGGGTGAGGTGTGGGGACTGGTCGTGCTGAATACCGCGGCGACGCTCACCGACGATCCCGGTCTCGCGCACGCGGCTTATCTGCTGATGCCCGCGCTGGTGTTCGCCGGCGGGATCCCGCTCAGCCTGGTCTCGCTGGTCACCGGTGTCCTGCTCGGCCTGACCAGCCACTGGGGGCTGCTGCGGCACGTCTGGGTGGCGGCCAAGCTGGCGCTGCTGGTGGCGACGATCTGCCTGGGGATGTTCCTGTTCGACCCCGAGGGCATGGCCGCGGCCACCGAGGGCGGGATCCGGGCCGCGACCACGCGGCAGTGGGGGCAGGTCGCCGTGCTGGGCTGCCAGCTCGCCATGCTCCTGACCTCGACGGCCCTGTCGGTCTTCAAGCCCCGCGCCCGCCTGTGGTCGGTCGATCCGGTTCAGAGCCGCTGAGAGGCGGTCGGTCGAGCCGGTCCAGGGCCGCTGAGAGGCAAGTCAGTCGAGCCGGTCCAGGGCCGCTGAGAGGCGGTGCAGGGCCTCCAGCGACTCCTGGAAGCCCTCCAGGCCCAGCTCGGCGGCGAGCCTGTCGGCGAGCTCCTGGTGGGCGGGGTCGATCTCGCTGATCGCCGCGCGGCCCTCGGGGGTGGGCCTGAGCAGCTTGGCCCGGCGGTGCGCGGGGTTGGGCAGATATTCGGCCAGGCCCTTCTCCACCAGCAGGTCGGCGATCCGCTGCACACCCTGGCGGGTCATGCCCATGGTCCTGGCGATGCCCGCGACGGGCAGCGGCTCGCGCAGGACCGCGCCGAGCACCTGCCACCAGGCCGCCGTCAGCCCGACCGTCCGGGACAGCCGCTCGGAGATCTCCAGGAACCGGCCGTTGAGCCGGAAGACGGCCAGCGCGGTGCCGGAGAGCAGGTCGCCCGAGGCCAGCGGCTCGCTCATGCCGACATCAGCACGTCGTAGGCGGAGGCGTCGCTCCTGGCGAACAGCCGGTACCACGCGTCGAGGACCTCGGGCGTGTAGACGCCGAGCCTGCGGAAGACCTCGCGGGCGAAGGCCACCGGCTCGGTGGGCCCGGCGGTGATCAGGTCGCCACCGGTGACCGCGTCCTGGTCGAGGTAGTGCCCCGCCCCCGCGTAGCCCTGCTGGGCCATCAGGTAGTGGACGACGGCGCTGGTGTGGTCGCGCTCGTCGAGCAGGCCTTCGCGGGCCAGACCGGCGACCGCTCCGCAGATGGCCGCGACGGGGACTCCCGCGTCGAGGAACTCGCGGGCCTTGCGGGCGAACGGCGCCAGGTCGTCGCCGGCGTCCCACAGGTCGGCGCCGGGCAGGATGAGCATCGCGCCGTCCTGCGGCGAAAGCCGGTCCAGCGTGCGGTCGGGGGTGACGCGCAGGCCCCCCATGCTGACGATCGGCCCAGTGATCGGCCCTGCGGTGAGCCCCACGGTGACGATCGCGTAGCCGCCCGGCTCGCGGTGGAAGCGGCCGCTGCGGAGATGGGCGGTCGCGTGGCCGACCTCCCAATCGGCCATGGTGTCGTAAACGCCGACCAGGACCGTCTTCTTCGTTTCACTCATGACAGTATGTTGTCATTTAGACAGTATGTTGTCAACTCATTCCCGTGCGAGGATAGAGCCCATGGCAGAGATCGTCGGCGGAGGACATCCGGTCAACGACGCCGAGCGGCGGGTGATCTCCCACTTGCGGGATCAGGCGCCGGCCGAATGGCTGCTGCTGCACAACGTCGAGGTTCCGCGCGGCGAGGACGTCTTCGAGGTCGACCTGCTCGTGCTGACCGGCCACTCGCTCGTGCTGGTCGACGTCAAGGGCACCCGTGGCCGCATCGAGGTGTCGGGATCGCGCTGGTTCCCCTCCCGCAGGGAGGCCTTCGGCTCTCCGGCGACCAAGCTGCGCGGCACCGCCAAGGCGCTCAAGGGCCTGCTCGTCTCCAAGGCCACCCAGCTCGAACGGGTCTACGTCGACAGCCTGGTGGTGCTCACCTCACCCGACGCCGAGCTCGTCGACCCGGCGGGGCGCGACGCCGCCAACGCCACCGACCTGCCACGGCTGATCACCACGCTGAGCGACGTCTCCCGGGTCAGGCGGGGATGCAGTCCCGACGCCAGACCGTACATGACGGCCATTCTCGACGCGCTCAACCAGACCGTGCGGCGCAGCACCGCGCCCCCCAGGTTCGGCAACTGGGAGGTCCAGGAGCGACTCGGCGGCGACGCCAAGACCACCGAATACCGCGCCTTCAACGTCACCCTGCCCGGCAGCGAGACCGTGCTGCTGCGGGTCTACCAAGCCGACCCGCTGGCCGACCAGGCCGGGCGGGCCGCGGAGCGGCAGCGGATCGCCAACGCCTACCAGACGCTCGCCAGGATCCCGCCCCACCCGTGCGTGGTGCGCTCGCGTGACTTCTTCGCCATCGACGACGAGAGCCGGTTCGTGCTGGTGCTCGACGACGTGCACGGGCAGGCGCTGCACCTGCGCCTGGGCAAGGGGGTGCGGCTGAGCGTGATCCAGGACATGCTCGGCGGCCTGGCCCACGCGCACGCCCACGGCGTCATCCACCGCGCGCTCACCCCGGCCAGCGTGCTGGTGACCGACGACGGGCACGCCGTCCTCACCGGCTTCGACTACGCCAAGCCCGGCCCGCGCGACTACACCGTGGCCCACGAGCTGCACAACGTGCTCGACGCCCACTACGTCGCGCCCGAGTGCCAGGAGCGGCCCGACCGGATGACCGCCGCCTCCGACGTCTACGCCGCCGGCGTGATCGCCTACCAGCTGCTCACCGGCGAGCTGCCGACCAGCCCCGACGTCCACGGTCCCGACGTGCCCGAGGTGGTGCGCCGGATGCTCGACCACTCCCCGGCCAAGCGCCCGAGCGCCGCGGAGTCCCTGGCCGCCCTCCAGGGGGCCGCCCAGGAGTCCCGGTTCCGGCGCCTGCTGCGCCGCTTCGTGTCCAGGGGATAGGCCAGTGTCCCGGGGATAGGTCACACGGGCGTGCTCACACGGGCAGTGCGCGGCGCAGCTCGCTGGCGTGCTTGAGGTAGTCGAGGGCCAATCCGGTACGGCCGGCCGAGCGGTGCAGCTCGCCCAGCAGCTGGGTGGTGGAGGCCTCGCCGCTGCGGTCCCCCAGCTCCTGGAAGACCAGCAGCGAGCGTTCCAGCCCGGCGGAGGCCGGCGCCAGCTCGCCGCGCGCCACCTGCAGCCCCGCCAGGCTCTGCAGCGCGTACGCCCCGCAGTGCCGGTCGCCGAGCGACTCGAAGATCTCCAGCGCGTGCCGGTGGAAGGACATGGCCTGGTGCAGGTTGCCCATCTGGAGGCAGACGCAGCCCTCGCGGTGCGCGTCGCCGAGCTCCTGGGCCAGCCGCATGGCCTGGCCGAGTGACTCCGACGCCTGGGCGAGGTCGCCGGACTTCAGGCAGGCGCGGCCGATCGCCTGCCGGGCGAAGGCCTCGCCGTGCTGGTCCCCGGCCGCCAGGAACATGGCCAGGGCCTGCCTGAAGTGGCCGAGCGAGCGAGCCTGGCCGCCACGGAACTGGCTGACCGCGCCCAGCCCGCAGACCGAGGTGGCCTCCGCCCGCGTGTCGCCCAGCTCGCGGAACAGCCGTCGGGAGCGGGTGAAGCCGTCGGTGGCCTCTTCGTACCGGTCCTGGTAGAGGGCGACCTGTGCCAGGCCCCTGAGCATGGCGGCCTCGCCATAGGTGTCGCCCGCCGCGCGCGCGGCGGCCAGCGCGACGCCGTGCGTGCGCTGCCAGGTGTCCAGGTGGCAGTGCAGATCGAGGTACGGGACCATGGCGGCGGCCAGTCCCCATGCCGAGGCGGCCAGCCCCGCCTGTGCCGCCACGTCGACCGCCGCGGCGAGGGCGTCGTGCTCGGCGTCGAACCAGGACAGCGGGTCCGAGGTCAGCCGCTCCAGCGTGGGCTCGGGCAGCCGCCAGCGGGGCACGACCGCCGTGGTGAGGCTGAAGACCGTGGTCGGCAGGCGTTCCATGGCGTGTTCGGTGGTCGCGGTCCAGGCGGCCAGCACCCTGGCCAGGCCGGCCCGGTCGGGCTCGCGGCCGAGCGCGTGGCGGCGGATCAGGTCGGGCACCCGATAGCGCGGCTGGCCCACCGGGTCGGTGCCGGCCAGCTCCAGCAGGTTCACGTCCACCAGCAGGTCGGTGATGTCGTCGGCGCGCTGCCGGTCGAGCGCGGGGCCGACCACCCAGCCCGGCTGGGCGGACGCGCCGAGCAGGCCCAGGGTGCCCAGGGTGCTGGCCGCGTCGTCCGGCAGGTAGCGGTAGCTGCGGTCGAGGCTGGCCCGCACCTCCTTCAGCTCGCCGAGCCGGTCGTCGGTGAGCCGCTGCCTGAGCACCGCCAGCGACCAGCCGGGCCGTCCCGCCAGCCGTGCGCCCGCGCTCCTGAGCGCCAGCGGCAGCCCTCCGCAGGCGGACACGATGGCCAGGGCCTCCTCGCGCTCGCGGGCCACCCGGCCGGCGCCCGCGATCCGGCCGAGGAGCAGCAGCGCCTCCTCGGCCGGCAGCTCGCCCAGGTCGATCTGCAGGGCGCCGGGCAGCTCGGTGATCCGGCGCCTGCTGGTGACGATCACGGCGCAGTCGTTGCCCGGCAGCAGTGGCCGTACCTGGGCCGCGTCCAGCGCCTCGTCGAGCAGCATCAGCATCGGCCGCTCGGCGAGCAGCGAGCGGAGCAGGGCCGTTCGTTCATGCACCGTGGCGGGCGGGCTGTCGGCGCCGAGCGCGCGGAGCGCCTCGGCCAGCAGCTCGGCCGGCTCCTTGCCGTCGAGGTCGAGGTAGAGCTGCCCGGCGGGGAAGCGGCCGCGCAGGGCGTGCGCGGCGTGGACGGCGAGGGTGGACTTGCCGGCGCCCGGCGCCCCGGAGATCACCGCGATCGTGAACGGCCGGGCCAGCGCGGCCAGCTCCTCGCTCCGGCCGGTGAAGTCGGGCACGTCCGGTGGGAGCTGGTGGGGCACCGGGGGCGGGGGCTCGTCGGCGAGGATCGTCTCATAGGCGCGGCGCAGGTCCGCACCGGGCTCGACGCCGAGCTCGTCCACCAGCCGGGCGCGGACGGCCGCGTACGCCCGCAGCGCCTCGGCCTTCCTGCCGCCGGCGTGCAGGGCGAGCAGCAGCCGGCCCCACAGGTCCTCCCGGTACGGGTGCTCGGTCAGCAGGGCTCGCAGTTCGCTGACCGCGCCGGCGTGGTCCCCGCGTTCGACGCGTCGGCCGATGAGCCGCTCGGCGGCGTGTAAGCGCATCTCCTGCAGGGGTTCGAGGCGGCGGTCCCACAGGGGGTGGCCGGGCAGGTCGGCCAGGGGCGCGCCCCGCCAGAGCGCGAGCGCGTCCTCGTAGCGGGCCCGGCCCGCCAGGTCCTCGAAGGTCAGCAGGTCGAGATCGCCCTCCGGCACGTCGATGGCGTAGCCCGAGCCGTCGCCCCGCAGCAGGTTCGCGGCGCCGGGATCGGCTCCGGCCAGGTCGGACCGGAGCGAGCTGACGTAGGTGCGCAGGTTGGCCTGCGCGGAGCGTGGCGGGTGCCGTGGCCAGAGCACCTCCACCAGCTGGTCGGCGCTGACCACCCGACCGGCGTCGAGCAGCAGTGTGGCGAGCAGCAGCTTGGGCTTCCTGCCGGAGACACGGACGGCTCGCCCCGCCGACCGGACTTCCAGCGCTCCGAGCACACGAAAGGTGACCGTCATGACGCACCAGCTCCTTTTGGAGGCCTGACAGCTTTTTGTACCGGTTCTGGACGTTTTCTGTGCGGCTTATCCCGACTCTGGTGCCAGAGATCCCTCCCGAAAGGATCACCCCCATGAGGTTCAGCGGCGCAATGGTCGCGGGCATCGCCCTGTTCGTCAGCCTCGGAACGGTGTCGGCGGCCTCCGCAGACCGTGAGGCCGGATCGGAGCAGGCGCGGATTCTCGCCACGAACTTCCAACTGCCCTTCCCCTGCGGCCAGAGCTGGACGGGCAACTCCGACCAGAGCAGCGCGCACCGGTCGTACGAGATCGACTTCAACCGGGGCGGTTCGGCCAACGCCGACCTCGGCGACACCGTCGTGGCGGCCGCGGCCGGCACCGTGTCCATCTCCGCGCACCAGGGCTCGACCAACGGTTTCGGCAACCTGGTCAAGATCGACCACGGCAGTGGCTGGACCACGTACTACGCCCACCTGGACGCCCGCTCCGTCAGCGTGGGCCAGAGCGTCTCGCAGGGCCAGCAGATCGGCACCGTGGGCCGGACCAGCAGGCCCGGCAACAACATCAGCGCCCACCTGCACTACGAGGTCCGGCAGGGCTCCGGCTACCCGGGCAACATCCGCCAGGCCGTCTTCAACGGCACCACCTTCGGCTATCCGAACCAGACGCTGACCTCGCGCAACTGCGGCGGCGCGAGCAACCCGTACACGCCCGCGGAGGTCTGCGGCTCCGGCTACAGCGTGATCGACTCGGCCGCCCTCGGCTCGGCCGGCACGGTCTACCTGCTCTACAACACCGCCAACGGCAGGAACTGCGTGGTCACGATGAAGCAGACCTCGCTCGGCCAGGCCACCGCCACCTCCGCCTACCTGGAGGTCCAGGGCGGCACCAGGCAGACCGACGCCGGCGACTACTCCTACTACGCCGGGCCCGTCACCGCCGCCGCGCCAGGCACGTGCGTCAAGTGGGGCGGCAAGGTCGGCGCCGCCGCCTACGACAGCCCCTTCGAGCACTGCGGCAGCTAGCGAACCCCGCCAACCGTCCTGAGGAGCACAGCGGATCGTGAAAGCCAAGATCCTGATCGTCGCCGGACTGCTCGTCATGTCCGGTCAGCAGGCCGCCCAGGCGGCGGAGACTCCCCTGTCCGACGCCTTCGACAAGGCCGCCGCCACCTACGACGTGCCACGCGACCTGCTCGTGGCGGTCGCCTACGCCGAGTCCCGGCTCGACGGCCACGCCGGCGAGCCCAGCGCCAGCGGCGGCTACGGCGTCATGCACCTGGTCAGCAACCCCGCCACGCACACCCTGGAGGAGGCCGCCAAGCTCACCGCCAAGCCGGTGGCCGAGCTGAAGTCCGACGACGCCGCCAACGTGCTCGGCGGCGCGGCCGTGCTGCGCGCCCAGGCCGACGCCCTCGGGCTGAGCGCCGCCGAGCGCAAGGACGCCGGCGCCTGGTACCCCACGGTGGCCGCCTACAGCCACGCCGCCGCCGACGACACGGCCAAGATCTACGCCGACGCCGTCTACGAGACCCTGGCCGGCGGGGTCGACGCCCGGGGCGTACGGGTCAAGCCGCAGGCCGTCGATCCCGACCTGGGCGAGTACGCCGAGGCTCCGCGCAGGCTGGCGGCGGCCACGGACTATCCGGGCGCCCGCTGGGTCGCGGCGAACGCCGCCGGGTACGCGGTGTCCAACCGCCCGGCGGGTGACGCGATCGACCGGATCGTCATCCACGTCGCGCAGGGTACGTACGCGGGCACGATCTCGTGGTTCCAGAACCCGGCGGCCAGGGTGGCCTCGCACTACGTGGTGCGCTCGTCCGACGGGCAGATCACGCAGATGGTGCGGGAGAAGGACCGCGCCTTCCACGCCGGCGACTACAACAGGCGCTCGGTCGGCATCGAGCACGAGGGCTACGTGAACAACGCCTCGTGGTTCACCGACCAGATGTACCGGGCCTCGGCGGCGCTGACCCGGAACATCGCCGACAGGTACGGCATCCCGAAGAACCGCACGCACATCGTCGGCCACGTCCAGGTGCCCGGCACCGACCACACCGATCCCGGCCCGCACTGGAACTGGACCACGTACATGAACTACGTGACCAACGGCGGCGGCGGTAACCCGCACACCCCCGAGGAGGTCTGCGGCAGCGGCTTCAAGGTGATCGACTCGGCCGCCCTCGGCACGGCGGGCACGGTCCACCTGCTCTACAACACCGCCAACGGCCAGAACTGCGTGGCCACGATGAAGCTGACCTCACTCGGCCAGGCCACCGCCACCTCCGCCTACCTGGAGGTCCAGGGCAGCGCGAGGAAGACCGACTCGGGCGACTTCTCCTACTACGCCGGACCGGTCAAGGCCACGGCCCCCGGCACGTGCGTCAAGTGGGGCGGCAAGGCCGGCGCCTCGGCCTACGACAGCCCCTTCGAGCACTGCGGCAGCTAGTGGCCTGTCACTCAACGTCGGTCGGGTAATTGATCTCTGGGCGGTGGACCCGGCAGGCTGGCTACTTCCCTAATGAGGAGGTGGTCATGGC